>CAVPJC010000001.1:0-496465 GCA_963705155.1 uncultured Chloroflexia bacterium
TTGTACAAAACTATCACCTTTAGCTACTTTTTGTTTAGTTTTTCTTGTGCATATTTTTTAATATCTACAGCACTAACATTTCCTATATTACTAGTATCATAATTATAACTTCCAACAAAATCTCTTATATCGTTATTTATATCATTAAGTAGTTTATAAGACTCTAGAATACTTACTTGTAATTGTTTTTGTTCTATGAGGTTAAATCTTTATACTTAGTTTTAATCATATTTTCTAACTCTTCTTCAGTTATAGCTTCTTGTTTTTCTGAAGATACTGTACCATATTTAGAATCTATTATACTATTTACTACAGATTGGGTCATACCAATAGCTTTACCAAGTAAACCTTTTCTTCTTTCTTCTAGTTTTATATAATCTTCTACAATAGGTTGGGTGAAAAGTAAAGTAAGTTTATTGATACCTATACCTAATTTATTAGCAGTAGCATAAGGACCAGCGGTAGTCATATTCCCATTTAAAGAAAAGATAAAAGGATCTTTAGCTACATCCACATAAGCATTGGCAAAAGCAGATAAGTTATCTGAAATCCAGTTTCCTTCATCATCTAGTATAAAAGAAAGAGAAGATACTTTTTCTATAGTACCATCTTGTTTTGTTATAGCGATGGAGTTTGTAGGAAATAATACAGTAAATCTATTAAGTTTTTCTTGTCTATCTATATTATTACTTTTTAGATAGATATTCCATAATTGATTTAAAGCATGATTAGTAATACCAATAGCTGCAATACCAATAGCATCTTTACCAATTTGGAAAGAATATCTAGTCTTATTTGTATAAACAGGATTTAAGAAGTTACCATTTGATTTAGATTCTTTTGCCTCACCTTTTAAATCTCTAATATGTTCAGCTCTATCAGATAAAATCTTAGCAGAGTTTGGAGTTACTAGTTGTTTAAAGTTTTCAGGCAGTTCTATAATTTGCATTAATGTTTCTACATATCTGTTCTCTAAAGCTTTTTTAGTGTTTTGTAGTTCTATAGGTAATTCTTTAAAATCATCTTCAGATTTTAAATCTATCATTTTAGCCAATTCAGCAATTTTTTCATCATTTAAAGTAGATTTTGCTAGATTTTCTACATAAGAAAAAGTATTTTTTTGTTTTTGATACTTTATTATGTACTCAGATTTCGTAATATCCTTACCTTCTCTGAATTTTTTTAATGCTTCTTCTTTTTCTTTTTGATAAAATATATTAAAACTATTGTTTCTTCCATATAATTTTAATTCTTGATCATAAAGATCAATCATACTTAAAAGAGTATTTTTCTCATTTTCATTTGAATACTCTTTTTGTAATAACATATTAGAAACTAAATCTCTGTAAGAAGTAATAGCTGCCGCACCTTTAATTCTATTTAATAAATGATTTTGATGGTTATCCCATAATTGTTGTCTTAAATTTTCATTTAAAGTTCTAAATAAACTTTTCCCCATAAATCTTAAGTCAGTAATATAATTTTTTCTTTCAATATTACTTATATCTTTAAGATCTTGAGTAGTATTTAAATAAATATCTCTTTGTTCATCTATACTTACTTTTTTTAAGTTAAATAAATTGTTTTTTATAGCTGTAAATTGATTTGCAAATTCACCTTTAATTCTTCCAAATTCAGCAGAAGATAAATAATTGATATAATTAATTTCATCTTTGCTAGCTTTATCCATTACATATCTATTGTATCGTTCTTTTACAGTAGAATTAGACTCATCTAAAAACTCAATTTTTTTAGCAATTCCATCTTTGTTAAAGAAAAAGTTAAACATATACATATTTAATTTATCAATATCAAAATCCGAACCTGCTTTAGTTACAATAGCTGAAGGAACTACAATCATATCCCCATAGGATTCTGGTAAAAAACCTTTCACTCTAATGTTTTCAGTAGAGTTTAATGATTGGTTTGGAATACGAAATCCAATCATTTTCAATAATTCTTTATCTATTTCTCCTTCTTTACCTAAACTTTTAGCTATTAAATCTTTATATTTATAAGGAAAGACTTCTATCCAAGGTTTTTTTGGTGTATAGAAATGTAAATCATTAGAAGTAATTTTAACACTTTCTTTTTCTTTAGGAGTAAGTTTACTATAATCTTCTACTTTAACCCAACCTTCTGGGGTTTTCATTACAAGATTTCTCTTATTTTTTTCAAATAAAGTAGAAGCTGCTTGAGGTTTACCCCCTCCTAAAAGTTTCGGAGAAGCTATAGATTTATCTATAACAGACATTAAAAGAGATTCTAATTTTTCTCCACCAACTATCATATCTATAGGTACTTCTAATTCGTTTTTATTTGGAGAAGCTTTAATGGCATCTATGATATTTTTAGGAGTATCTCTTTGGTCTAATTCTGTTTTAATCAACTCTACAAACTTTTCAACATTTGTTATTTGATATGAACCATCTTCTTCTTTAATATTGTATTTTTTAAACAACCTTTCTTTTCCTATTTGAGTTAAATAAAATAAAGAGTTATTGTGTTGATTTACTACTTTTTGTATAGGACTAATTTCTTCTAATTCTTCAGGACTTAATTTAGAGTACATTTCTATAGCAGTTTGAGTTGCTTCTTGAACTACTTTTTCTAGAATCTATTAAGTATTTTTCTATATCTTTTTCTTCTTTTAAGTTTTGAGGATCTTGTAAAACTTCAGAATCAATAGCATCTTGTATAGCTTTTTCTATAATTGGATTAACTAAGTCTATTGGTAATCCTGCTATAGTTAGATTACAAACAGATGTTTTAGTAACTTGACTACCTCTAGTAGTATAGTTTTTTGTCCAGAAGTTTCTACTTGTATAGCAAAATACTTATATAGTAGTGTATCTGTATTAGGAGCACCTTTAATATTTATTGTCCCATCTGGGTTATAAATAGATCTTATTTTACCTATTTCATTTATACCTACAGGAGAAGTCATTCTACCTACTTTGTTGGCTGATTCATATCTAGCACGCCTCCGCACCCGTTCCGGGAAGCAGGGACCTATATCATTTCCGCAGCCAATTATGAACATGCTCACATCATGGATCTCACCGCAACGCCGCACCGATTTCGAGTTAATGTGGCTTAAAGCCCTGATAGATCTTGAGGGGGGATGTCGCAGGGTGGGTGATATTGACCAATCATTACCACTTTCTGGTTTTGGTACCCAATCGCTCAATCAAATTTCGACCGTTCTTCAACATTTACACGGACAAACTTCCCACGACTGGAATTCCGAAGATGGGCTAACGGGCAAACGCAAGGTGTGGTACAAATTCTTTGACCGGCAAATGATTATGAAAGCACCACTACCTCAGGGCTTTGAATTACATTCACTTCAATCCTGTCAAACACCAATACGTGTCTGATCCATATGAGTGGCCATGGACAAGCTTACACAATTATTTTGAAGATAAAGGTCGCGAATGGTTGCAACAGCAATGGAAGGCACATCCGCCAGATCATGCAATGTCAGATGAGTTTCAAGAGTAACTTAACGGCTAAAGCCGTTACTACCAAGACTCTTCCTCGTAGTGGCGGCTTTAGCCGCTAACTGTCTATTGGAAAGTGTATTAGTGATTAAATCTGAGTCCTTCAACGGCTAAAGCAGTTACTACAATACCCCTCGTAGTGGCGGCTTTAGCTGCTAAGTTTTCGGCTAAAAATTGTATATGTCTTCCATGCTCGATCTCATCAACGAACTCTGGTTTCTGCCCCGCGATATCGTCTCGGATGGCTTCGACCGGGCGCTGCAGCGCCTGGCGCGTGAGCTCCCCATGACCATCCACCAGTACCCCACCGGTATGCAGGCCTGGACCTGGCGCGTACCCGAGAAAGTGGACCTGCCACGAAGCTTACCTGGAAACCCTGGATGGTCGCCGCCTGCTGGATTACGCCGACCACCCCCTGCACGTGGTCTCCTACTCGCTGCCCTTCGAAGGCGTGGTAGCCCGGGATGAGCTGCTGCGCCACCTGCACGTCCACCCGCGCCTGCCGGATGCCATCCCCTTTGTTTTCAAATATTACGACCGCGATTGGGGCCTGTGCGCCTCGCAAACGCTGCGCGACTAGCCTGAGCGACGAGCGCTTACCGGGTGGTCATCCGCACCACCTTTGAGCCAGGTACGTTGAAAGTGGGCGAGGTGGTCATCCCCGGCGCAAAGCGAGGAGACCTTTGTGCTGGTGGCGCACCTGTGCCACCCGGCTATGGTCAACGACGACCTGACCGGGGTGGTGGTGGGGTTGGAGGGCGTGCGCCATGCTGCTGCGTAACCGGCGCAGGATCGCCTCCATTACACCTATCGCTTGTTGATCTTGCCCGAGACGATCGGCTCGGTGGCTTACCTGAGCCATCACGAGCACCTGATCCCGATCATGGCCGGCGGGCTGTTCCTGGAAATGCTGGGCAACGACTCGCCGCATGCCTTGCAGGGTTCGTTCCAGCCCGACAGCCAGGCCGACCGATGCCTGCGCGCGGCCCTGCCCGACCTGGACCCGCAGGGCTACAGCGCACCCTACCGGCGCATCATCGACAACGACGAGCGCCAGTTCAATGCTCCCGGCGTGCGTGTGCCCATGCTCTCGCTCTCGCGGGTCGAGCCGCCCAAGGCGGCCAACCCGGCCTTACCGCGAATATCATTCCAGCCTGGATACGCCCGGCGATCGTCACCCAGGAGCGCCTGGAAGCCTCCCGCGATGTGGTACTGGGCTTGATCAAGGCCTGGGAACGCAACCAGTACGTGGTCAATCGCTTCAAAGGCGAGATCTTTTGCTCGGGCTACGGCATCTGGATCGATTACCGGATCAACCCGGAAGGTCACCGCCGCCTGTTCGAGATCATGGAACGCTGCGATGGCGAGCGCACCGTGGCCGATATCGCCGACGAGCTGGGCATTTCCTTCCAGGCGGTGTGGGAAGTGGTCGCTCTGCTGCAAGAGCAAAGGAACTGGTTAGCTGAGCCGCACGCCCTGTCGACCGACCAGATCCCCGCGAAGAACCTAGTCAATGAAATCGGTCTGTATCTTCCGATCAAGCATGACCTGAAAGCTCGCTCCGCTGGCAGGCGCGCCGGGCGGCAGCTGCCCTGCGCTGGGGGCCTGGTGCGCTGCAGCAGGCTCCCGGCCGTGCTGGGCAACGCCATGCCCAAATCGGGCTCGCACCTGATCATCCAGGTGCTGCAGGGGCTGACCCGCTGGGCCCATTCGTCAACCCCGGTTTCCCGCCGGTCAACCGCACCGAAGACAACCGCAAGCTGAGCTGATGCCGCCATCCTGGCCAACATCCGCGCATGCGCCCCGGCGATATTGCCTACGGCTATATCAGCGCCAGCCAGCCCTTCCTGCGCGCCCTGACTGCCCCCGGGCTGGCCACTGTCTTCGTCTACCGCGACCCCGCGATATGATCATTTCGCACGTCTTCTATGCCACCGAAATGCACGAAGGGCACTGGATGCACCGTTACTACACCGAAAACTCACACACCATGGAAGAGCGCATCGATGCCGCCATCCGGGGTGTGGAAGAACCCGGCTCGGAGCTCACCCACATCCGCCGGCGCTACGAGGGCTACCTGGGCTGGCTGGAGCAGCCGGCTGTGCTCAGCCTGCGCTTCGAAGACCTGATCCTGGAGCGGCAGGCGGCATTCGGCCGTCTGCTGGATTACCTGGCCGCGGCGCGGCTTCACTCCAAGACCCCGCGCCCGCAGGCAATGGAAATTCTGGCGCAGGCCATTGCCCCCAAAAAGTCCGGCACCTTCCGCAAAGGCAAGCCCGGCAACTGGCGCGAGCATTTCACCGGTGGCAATATCGCTCTATTCAAGGAGTGCACCGGCGACCTGCTCATGCGGCTGGGGTATGAAAAAAATGGTGATTGGTGAACAATCCCATCCCTTCATCAGGCCGAAGACATGCTGGCAGAGGCCGCCGCACTTAATCCGGGTCCGTGGATTGACCATTCACGCCATGTCGCCCTGGGGGCGCAGGCCATCGCCGCCGCCATCCCGGCTATGGATGCAGACGCCGCATACATCCTGGGCCTGCTGCACGATATCGGCCGCAGGCAGGGCGTTTTCGGCATGCGCCATGCCATCGACGGCTACCGTTACCTGCACGACCTGGGCTATGCAGACGCTGCCCGCATCTGCCTGACCCATTCCTACCCCGTCCGGAGCGCCGGCTTCGGCTCATCCGCCTGGGATGGCACACCGGCCGAGTACAATTTTATCGACACTTACCTGCAGGGCATCGAATACAATCTCTACGACCGCCTGATCCAGTTGTGCGATTCTCTGGCCCTGCCCACCGGCTTCTGCCTGATGGAAAAACGCCTGGTGGATGTCGTCATGCGTTACGGGTTCAGCCAGTTCACCGTTCAAAAGTGGCAGGCCTTCTTCGCCATCCGCGACGAATTTGACCATCTGCTGGGCAGGTCAATCTATACCTTGCTGCCGGGTGTAATAGACAACACGTTCGGCAATCCTGCGACCAAACATCCATAGAGACATCGCTTCCAGCCGTTTTGACCCACTCCTGGGCGTTTTTAGCGTGAAACAGCCTGCTTTTCCCAGATCACAACTTCGCCTGGTTCGCCGGGCATTCCGCCGCCTGGCCCAGATGGCCCGCTGGCGCCGCCTGACCCTGCGCGGCGTACCGGTGTTGTTTGCTAATTCCTTTCCCAAGAGCGGCACCCATCTGCTCACTCAGGTGCTGCAGGGCTTTCCCAACATCGGCCCGGCAGTTGACAGCGGCCTGCCCGCCGTGGTCACCTTTGAAGGCGACACCGGCCGCGGCCGCCCGGAGGCCGAGATCCTGGCCGACCTGCGCCGTCTGCTGCCGGGTGATACCGGTTACGGTCATGTGCATGCCCTGCCCGGCCCGCTTGACCTGCTCTGCAGGGATGGATATGTCGCTTATTTCATCCTGCGTGATCCGCGCGACGTGGTCGTTTCACACGTGCATTACATCACCGAGATGGAACCCGATCACATTCACCACCATCATTATGCCGTGGAGCTGCTCACCTTTGACGAGCGCTTGCGCACCAGCATCCTGGGACTGCCGCACCCGAATATTCCCTTCCCCGATATCCGCCTCCGCTTTGAGCCTTACCTGGGCTGGCTGGATTACCCGCAGGTGCTCACCCTGCGTTTTGAGGATTTCATCCTCGACCGGGCGCAGGCCCTCGAGCGCGTGCTGTTCCACGCCGAACAGCGCGGTTTCCCGCTCCTGGTGGAGCGCCAGCACGCCCTGGGACTTTTAGAGGCCAGCATCAACCCGCAGCGCTCGCCCACCTTCCGCAGCGGCAAGGTCGGTGGTTGGAAAGACAAGTTCAGCGACGAAAATAAAAAGCTCTTCAAAGACACTACCGGCGACCTGCTGATCCGCCTGGGCTACGAACCACACAACGACTGGTAGCGCCAATTTACGGATCTCTATTCTCGAATTTCTGATTCACAATGTCCTGTTCGATTGTCATCCGCGCCTTCAACGAAGAAGCTCATCTCAGCCGCCTGCTGGATGGCATCGCCCGGCAGACTCTTCGGGATGTGGAGATCATCCTGGTTTATTTCAGGCTCCACCGACGGCACCCTGCAGGTTGCGGGGCGGTATCCGGTGCGTGTGGTTCACATCCACCCGGATGAGTTCACCTTCGGGCGCTCCTTGAACCTGGGCATCGCCAATGCCTCCGGCGAAGTTGTGGTCATCGCCAGCGCCCACATTTACCCGGTCTACCCCGATTGGCTTGAGCACCTGATCGCCCCGCTTGCCGACCCGCAGGTGGCCCTCGCCTATGGCAAACAGAGGGCGGCAGTCAGGCGAAATTCTCCGAGCAGCAGATCTTTGCCCGCTGGTTCCCCGATCAGACCGATTTGCGCCAGGTGCACCCCTTTTGCAACAACGCCAATGCCGCTATTCGACGCGCTTTATGGCAGCAGCACCCCTACGATGAAACCCTCAGCGGTTTGGAAGATTTGGCCTGGGCCAACTGGGCGATTGCCCAGGGCCTGCGCCTGGCTTACGTTGCCGAGGCAGAGATTGTGCATGTCCATGATGAAACGCCCCGGGGAGTCTACAACCGCTACCGCCGCGAGGCGATGGCCTTCCGGCGCATCTTCCCCAACGAGCGCTTTCTCCTCCGCCACCTGTTTAAGCTGGTGATCACCAATATCGCCAGTGACATGTGGCACGCCAGCCGCCAGAGCGTTCTGAGCGCCAGCCTGTGGAGCATTTTCTGGTTCCGCTGGATGCAGTTCTGGGGCACCTACCAGGGCTACCGCCAGTCCGGCCCGCTCACCTGGCAGCTTCGCCAGACCTTCTACTACCCGCGGGTCCAAAGCAAGCGGACAACCCGTAGAACGAAATATCGAGCCGATCCAGTATAATGAAAAAGAAAAATAATTCCGGAAAGTCCTGCGGAAGGTGACGATTACCTGGAGCATAAATGGTAGAAATAAGCGTTATTCAAGATTTCAAAGACAAACTGGTTGAAAAGTATAAACCCGTGAAAATCGTCCTTTTCGGTTCTTATGCTTATGGCTCTCCAACTGCCGAATCAGATGTCGATATTTTAGTAATCCTTCCGTTTACTGGGAAAAGCGCACTGAAATCCGCCGAAATTCTAAATAGAAT
This sequence comes from uncultured Chloroflexia bacterium, assembly GCA_963705155.1. Classification (GTDB taxonomy): domain Bacteria; phylum Chloroflexota; class Anaerolineae; order Anaerolineales; family UBA4823; genus CAVPJC01. The sequence continues at coordinate 8,639 of CAVPJC010000001.1, forward strand.
AAATCCCCGCTTTCCGGTAGATTTACTGGCGCGTACACCTCAGGAAGTACGCGCGCGTCTTGACCTTGGCGATTTTTTTATCCATGAGATCATTGAAAAAGGCAAGGTTTTATATGAATCCGCTAACTCGTGAGTGGATTGACAAAGCAGAAGGTGACTTTGCCAGTGCGCAACGTGAATTACGGGCGAGAAAGTCCCCAAATTATGATGCAGCGTGCTTTCATGCTCAGCAATGCATTGAAAAATATCTGAAAGCTCGCCTTCAGGAAGCTGGCATTGCTTTTGGAAAAACCCATGACCTGGTTACACTGCTCGATATGGTAATTCCGGCTGAGCCATTGTGGGACCCAATGCGCCCTCAACTGCGGATTTTATCAGCTTTCGCCGTTGAATTCCGCTACCCCGGACAATCGGCTGACAAAGATATTGCCCGCCAAGCATTAAGGATTTGCAGGGATCTTCGGAATATTATCCGGATGGGGTTGGAAATTAATCTATGAAGATCGCCGCCCTTGTTCCCATGCGCCATCACTCCCAGCGCGTACCCGGCAAAAACTACCGCCCGCTGGCGGGTAAACCGCTCTACCAGCATATCCTCGCCAGCTTGCTGGCCTGCCCGGAGATTTCCAAAGTGGTGGTGGATACTGACAGTCCGCCAATCATCGATGGTTTGCGCGCCGCCTTCCCGCAAGTGCTCGTCATTGAACGCCCCGAGCACCTGCGCGCTGACAGCATCCCCATGAATGAGATCCTGGCTTACGACACATCCCAGGTGGAAGCCGAGTTTTACCTGCAAACCCATTCCACCAACCCGCTGCTGCGTTCCGAAACTATCACACGCGCCGTTCAAAGCTTGCTGGCGGTCTACCCGGCCTACGATTCGCTCTTTTCGGTCACCCGTCTGCAGACCCGCCTGTGGGACCAGCTCGGCCGCGCCATCAATCACAACCCTGCCATTCTGCTGCAAACCCAGGACCTGCCGCCTGTGTACGAAGAAAACTCCTGCATCTACCTCTTCACCCGCGCCGCGCTGCTGGCGCGCCGCAACCGGCTGGGTGAACGCCCGATGCTGTTCGAGATCCCCGCCGCTGAAGCCTGGGACATCGATGAAGAGCTGGATTTCGCACTTGTTGATTTTCTGATGAAACACATGGAATCAGCGTAACGCTGCCTCCACATCCTGTAATATTATTCACGCCAAACCTATGACCACCTCACCTGACAGGCGCTTTACCGTATTAATTTCTGCCCCATATATGACCCCTTACCTGGAGCGCTTCCAGCCGGTCTTCGATCGCTGCGGTCTGGACACGATCGTTGCGCCCGTCTTCGAGCGTTTGGAAGAAGAGCAGATTCTAGCATATGCCGGCCAATTCGATGGCGCCCTGTGCGGCGATGACAGATACACCGCCCGTGTCCTGGAAGCGTGCGTCCCGCGCCTCAAAATCATCTCCAAGTGGGGCACCGGCATCGATTCGATCGACCAGCAAGCCGCCGCCCGCCTGGGCGTCAAGATCGGGCGCACACCCAATGCGTTCACACTGCCCGTCGCCGACACTGTGCTTGGCTACATCCTGGCATTTGCCCGCCGCCAACCCTGGATGGACCGCGCTATGAAATCTGGCGTGTGGCAGAAGATCCCCGGGCGCTCGCTGAGCGAAACCACCCTGGGCGTGGTGGGCGTGGGCAACTGCGGCAAGGCCGTGCTGCGCCGGGCGCGAGCTTTTGGCATGCGGCTGCTCGGCGCCGACATCATTGAAATCGGCCCTGATTTCCTTCTGGAAAACGGCGTCGAGATGACCTTGCTCGAAGATCTGCTGGCCCGCGCCGATTTCGTCAGCCTCAACTGCGACCTCAACCCCACCTCTTACCACCTGATGAATGCCCGCACCCTGGGGCTGATGAAACCCGGCGCTGTGCTGATCAATACCGCCCGCGGCCCGATCGTCGATCAGCCTGCCCTGGAAGCGGCGCTGCACAACCATATCATCGCCGGCGCAGCCCTGGATGTCTACGAGACTGAACCCCTGCCGCTCGATAACCCCCTGCTCAAGATGGATAACGTCATGCTGGCGCCGCACAACGCCAATTCCTCCCCGGCAGCCTGGGAACGCGTCCATTGGAACACCATCCGCAACCTGTTGGAAGGATTGGGGATCGAGTACCATGTCCCGCCCGATGATTGAGATCGTTGCCCACCGCGGCGCTACCCAACATGCCCCTGAAAACACCCTGGCTGCTTTCCATAAAGCCCGGGAACTGGGGGCAGACTATATTGAGCTGGATGTGCGCCTTTCTGCAGATCGCAAGCTGGTGGTCTTCCATTACTTTTACCTGGACAAGATACCCGGCTTGAGCGGTCCGGTGTTTTCCCTGACCGCCAGGGAGCTTCAAGAGCGCAGCCAGGCAGCGGGCCAGCCCATCCCCCTGCTCGATGAGGTGCTGGAAGAATTGGGCGGGCGCATTGGCATGGAGATCGAGATCAAAGGTCCTGAGCCTGAAGCTGCACCGGTGACAGCCGCTGTCCTCCAACGCCACAAAAAACTGTGGCCCACGCTTGAGGTAACATCCTATGAGCCGGCGTTACTCTGCAGAATCAGGGAGTTATGCCCTGGTTTGCCGGTTGACCTGCTTTTTCCCCGTTCCGAACCCTGGATGGGCCTGGATGTGGTAGCTTATACCGCCCTCCACCGCGCCAGGCTCGCCGGCGCCCGTGCCGTCCATTTGCACCCTACCCAACTCGCCCCGCAGGTCGTTGATGTGATCCGCTCTCAGGGAATTGAGATCCACGCCTGGGATGTCAACGATGGACCTGCCGTGCAAACGGTGGCGGATTTAAATATCTCACGCTTGTGCACCGACCGTCTGGAATGGGCGCTGAGTTTGAGGGAGAATATTTTCGCATGAAGGACAATTGGTCTGTCTCTCCAAGAACTGTAATGATCACGGGCGCTGCTGGCGGCATCGGGCGCGCTACCGTCCAACACTTCGCCGCCCAGGGCTGGCGTGTCATCGGCGTGGACCGCTCGCCTTTTGGCGAGGCTTTTCCAGCAGATGGTCTGTACGTGCAGTCCGATATCTCCGTTGGCGAAAACCTCGAGTCGATCTTTGCGCAGGCGCACGCGTTTACCGGTTCCCTGCACGCCCTGGTCAACAATGCCGCCGTCCAGGTGGCCAAACCCCTGCTGCAAACCAGCGTGGAAGAGTGGGACGCCGTCATGGCCTCAAACCTGCGCTCGGTGTTCCTGGCGGTCAAACTGGCCTACCCTTTGTTTAAAGCTGCCGGTGGCGGCGCCATTGTCAATGTTTCTTCCGTGCACGCTGTGGCTACCTCGGCAAACATTGCCGCCTATGCCGCCAGCAAGGGCGGCCTGCTGGCTTTTACCCGCGCCCTGGCGATCGAGTTCGCCCTCGATAATATCCGCGCCAACGCCATCCTCCCCGGCGCGGTGGATACCCCCATGCTGCGCGCCGGTCTGGACCGCGGCCACGTGGGCGGCAGCGACATCACCGAGCGACTGGACAACCTGGCGCGCAAGACCGTCAACGGCCGCGTCGGGCAGCCCGCTGAAATTGCTCACGCCATTTACTTTTTGGCCGACGATACCCAGTCTTCCTTTATGACCGGTCAGGCCATGATCGTCGACGGCGGTGCGACCGCCCGTCTCAGCACCGAATGAATTTATTTTTCTCTCCACACCATCCTGGGCTGTTAAACGAATGAACAAACAAACCCTCAAGCGGGCCGTCCCGCCAACGCTGTGGCGCGCTGCCAGTGAGGCCCGCTACGCATTCAATCGTGCTGCACAGTGGCCTGCTGCCACTTTTCACCCCTTGCGGCGGAACAGCATCGCCCGCCTGGCAGAGTTAAAAGACAAACATCGCGGCCAGCGCTGTTTTATCATCGGCAACGGCCCCAGCCTGAAGCAAACTGATCTTTCGCGTTTGCAGGATGAGCTCACTTTTGGCATGAACCGCTTTTACCTGGCCTATCCCGAACTGGGTTTCAGAACCAGCTATTACCTCTCGGTTAACAGCCTGGTCATTGAACAGTGCGCTGCCGATATCCTGGCGCTGCCGATTCCCAAATTCGTCTCGTGGCGCTCGCACGACCTGTTAATACCTGCTGGAGCCGAGCCGGTGGACCTGCCTGCCGCCCCCATTTATCTGCATACGACCTACACAGGCCCCAGGTTTGCCCGCGATGCGCGTGGGCGGCTCTGGGAAGGCGCCACGGTAACCTACGTTGCATTGCAGCTGGCCTTTCACATGGGTTTCCAGCAGGTCGTCCTGATCGGTGTGGATCACAGCTTCAACACCCAGGGCAAGCCTAACACCACCATCGTCTCGCAGGGTGAAGATAGAGATCACTTCCATGCTGGCTACTTTGGCAAAGGTTTCCGCTGGCAGCTCCCCGACCTGGATACCTCTGAACGTTCGTACACCTTGGCGCGCCGGGCTTACCAACAAGCCGGGCGTGAAGTCCTGGACGCCACCGTGGGCGGTAAGCTGACGGTATTCCCAAAAGTTCCATACAACTCTTTGTTTTAATCCCGCTGATCCACATGACCCCCAATCCCTCTTCGCTTCAATCCGCGGCTAGCGGCAATTCTGGTAGAGCAAATTCAGTTCAATGGCTGTTGGCCCTGGTGCTGCTGGTGCTCGGCTTTGCCCTGCGCCTGTACGACCTGACCGACCAGCCCATTGATTTTCACCCCACCCGCCAGCTGCGCGGCGCCCTCATCGCCCGCGGTATGTACTATCAAATGCTCCCAAGCGCCGACCCAGACCAACGCGAGCTGGCGATTGCTTTCGGCAGCTCCACCGGTCAGTACGAACCATCCATTGTAGAGTACGTGGTTGCCCGCATTTACCTGCTGATGGGCAGCGAAAATTTATGGGTTTCCCGTATTGTCACATCTTTCTTCTGGATTGTGGGTGGATTAGCTCTTTTTGCTCTATCACAGCGCATGCTTACGGGCAGAGGCGCGCTCCTGGCATTGGGTTACTACCTGATCCTGCCCTTTGCCGTGCAGGCGTCGCGCTCCTTCCAGCCAGATCCTGGCATGGTCATGTGGATCATCTTGGGGGTCTATGCCCTCTACCGCTGGGGCGAGCGCCCGGCCTGGAAATGGGCTATCCTCGCCGGAGCCCTTTGTGGTGTGGCCGTGCTCACCAAGGTGGTGGCGGGTTACATCGTCGGTATGGCGGCTGTAGCAGTAGTGCTCTTCACCCTGGGCCTGCGTCGTTTTTGGCGGGAACCCCAGGTGTACCTCATGGCTGCCCTGATGATCACACCCTCCCTGGTTTATTATTCCACCCGACAGGGCCGCGCCACCGATTACATCGAGAGCTGGACCATTTCCCTCTCGCATCTCCTGCTGGAGCCATCCTTCTATGTGCGCTGGTTGAGCCTGGTGCAGAACCTGATGGGCCTTTCAGCTCTGTTGCTCGGGCTGGTAGGCGTGCTCATCGCCGCGCCGCGAGCGCGCAGCCTGCTGCTGGGTCTGTGGGCCGGCTACGCAATCTACGGACTGACCCTGCCCTACCAGATGTATACTCACAGCTACTACCACCTGCAGCTTGTCCCCATCGTGGCCCTCTCGCTAGCGCCGGTGGGACAGGCGATCTGGGAACAGGTCGTGCGCCAACCCCGCCGGTGGCGCGTCCTCTTCGCCGCCATCCTGCTGGTTGGTCTGTTGTACTCAGGCTGGGTTTCCATGGCAGAGCAAAACCGCGAAGATAACCGGGGCGAGCCGGCCTACTGGCAGGAAATCGCATCCTACCTCCCTACCGACGGAAAAATCATCGCCCTCACCCAGGATTACGGTTTCCGATTGGAATATTACGGCTGGCGCAAGGTCTCCCTGTGGCCCACTCGCGGCGAACGCACCCTTTCCAGCCTGCGCGGCAGCGTTAAGGAATTCGAGAACTACTTCGGCAAGCGTACGGAGGGCAAGGATTACTTCCTGATCACCGCTTTTGGCCAGTTCAACGACCAGCCCGACCTGAAGCAGATGCTGGCCGATCATTACCCGCTCATCGCTCAGGGCGACGGTTACCTGATCTACGACCTGGCGCATCCCAATCTCAATCCGTAATCCGCTCTTTTCCATCTTCTCATGCTCTCCATCGTGACCCCGTCCTTCAACCAGGCCGCCTACCTGGAGCAGACCATCCAGTCGGTGCTTGGTCAGGAATCGGTTGATCTGGAATACATCATCGTGGACGGCGCCTCTACCGACGGCAGCCAGGAGATCATCCAACGCTATGCCGGACGGCTGGCCTGGTGGGTGTCTGAAGCCGATGCCGGTCAGGCGGATGCCATCAACAAGGGCTTACGACGAGCACGCGGAGAGTATGTGGCCTGGTTAAACTCTGATGACCTTTACCTGCCCGGTGCAGCCTCCCGGGCGCTGGCAGCCCTGCAGGCTCACCCGCAAGCCGGTTTTGTCTTTGGAGATGCTATCACCATCGATCCGCATGGCCACCGCCTGAAAACACTGGCATTTGAGGATTGGGGTCTCAATGATCTGATGGAGTTCCGCATCATTTGCCAGCCGGCGGTCTTTATGCGTCGCAGCATTCTGGAGCGTGCTGGATACCTGGATTTGAACTATCATTTCATGCTCGATCACCACCTGTGGCTGCGCATGGCCCGTCTTGCACCGATCCAGCATATTGCGCAGGTGCTGGCCGCTGCCCGCCACCACCCCGGGGCAAAAAATATGTCGCAGGCGCCGGGTTTTGGCCGGGAAGCCCTGCAGGTGCTGGAATGGCTGAAGACCGACCCCCAATTTGCCCCGCTTGCCGCAAGTAACCGCCGCCGCATCCAGGCCGGCGCTTACCGCCTGAACGCCCGCTATTTGTTGGACGGCGACCAACCCGGCCCGGCCTTGAAATCTTATCTGAAAGCTCTGGTGCGCAATCCAGCATTCACCCTCCAACATGCCCACCGCATGCTCTTTGCCCTCGCCAGCCTGGTGGGGGGCCGCCTCGTCCGCCGCCTCTACGAGCGCTCCCGCGGGGATATTTACCGGCCAAATAGCATCGAAGAAACATCCGAGAAAAACATTGAAAACATCCATACCTGAAAATCTCAGGCCGATCCTCGTTACCGGCGCCCACCGCACCGGAACCACCTGGGTGGGCAAAATGCTCTCCGCCAGCGGAGAAACCGCCTACATCAGTGAACCACTCAACCTGGAGCATCGCCCAGGTGTTTTCAGCAAACTCCTGAAATGCTGGTACCCCTATATCTGCACAGAAAACGAAGCAGATTATTTACCCGCCTGGGGTGATACCTTGCGCCTGCGTTACCATCCACTGGCAGAGCTGCGCAACATTCGCTCCCGCCACGATCTGGTGCGCATGGCACGCGATTGGAACATCTTTACCCTCGGCCGGCTGCGCCGCCAGAGGCCCCTGCTGAAAGACCCTTTTGCTGTGTTTTCCATTCCCTGGTTTGTGGAACGATTGAATTGCCAGGTAGTTGTCACCGTGCGCCACCCGGCAGCTTTTGCCAGCAGCCTCAAACGCCTGGGCTGGTCTTTTCAACTGGAAGATTTACTCGCCCAACCCCTCCTGATGCGCGATTGGCTGGAGCCTTTTCGATCAGAGATAACCGGCATCCCGCCGGAAGATATCATCACCCGCGCCAGCTTGCTGTGGAAGATGGTCTATATTGTTGTGGAAGAACTGCAACAACGCTACCCCACCCGGGTGTGCACCGTGCATCACGAAGATCTTTCGCTGGATCCCCTTGGCGGTTACCACACCCTGTACCACGCTCTGGATCTGAGCTTCACCCGCCATGCCAGTGATGTGATCCTGAGCTCATCCAGTTCCGAGAACCCCAAAGAAATCTCGCGCAATGCGATTCATGCGATCCGGCTGGACAGCCGCGCCAACCTGCACAACTGGAAGCGCCGCCTGCAACCAACCGACATCGCCCGTATCCGCCAGATAACCGCTGATGTTGCCGGGCGTTATTACCCGGATATCGGTTGGGATTGAGCATTTACAGTACATCGCGATCTGGATCATCCGCGCCCTTCGAACCCGTGAATCTCAACCAAGACACACCCAACAACCAGACTCAATCCAGCCTTCCCCTGGTTTCCATCATCACCCCTTCCTACAACCAGGCTCGCTTCCTCGAAGAAACTATCCAATCGGTGCTGGGGCAGAATTACCCCAACCTGGAGTACATCCTGGTGGATGGCGGCTCGACAGATGGCAGCCTGGAGATCATCCAGCGTTATGCCTCCCGGCTGGCCTGGTGGGTTTCCGAGACTGACCGCGGCCAGACGGATGCCATCAATAAAGGCTTTGCCCGGGCGCGCGGCCAGGTGCTGGCCTGGCTCAACTCGGATGACACCTACCAACCCGGTGCTATTGGAGAAGCGGTTGCCTTCTTGCAGGCACATCCCGAGGCTGGAATGGTGTACGGCGACACCAACCTGGTGGATGAAACCGGCCAGGTGATCGGACGTTTCCCCGCCCGCCAGACGGATTACCGCCGCCTGCGCAGGGGATTTGTCCATATTCCCCAGCAGTCTGCCTTCTTCAGGGCCGGTCTGTGGCGGCAGGTTGGACCGCTGGATCCGACCTTTTATTTCGCCATGGATTATGACCTGTGGGTACGGCTGGCAAAGCTGGCTCCGCTGCAGTATCACCCGCGCCTGTGGGCTAACTTTCGCCTGCACAGCCATGGAAAATCGGTGACCGCCGATGACCGCTGTTGGCCTGAAATGCTGCGTGTTCATTATCGCGAAGGTGGGAGTTGGTGTTCACCCCTGGTTTTTAAAGCCAAAATTCGCCCCCTGGTGTTCGCCTGGCTGCCTTTGCGCACGCGCCTGTGGATTCGGCGGCAGCTGCGCAGACTTTAAGGCTTCTTAACCTTACAGACACATGGCTTGACAAGCATTTTTGTGTGTGGCAGAATGAAAACAATGTCAGAAATGATCGTAAATAGGAGAGCAAGATGAGTTTACAGCGAGTTCAACGTAAGGCCCGCTATCTATTTGCCTTACTGGTTATCGTGACCCTGGTATTTGCCGTTCAAGGCGGCTTGCCTGCCGCTGCAAAAAATGCAGAGTCTGGCGCGGCTCAAACTACTTTGGATTACAAAGTCCACCTGCCCGTGATGCTGGATAACAGCCCCTGGTCTTCGCCCTTCGGTTTTGAAGCTCACAGCGCCGTCACCCCCGGCAGCGTCATGCTCACCCGGGCCATTGACATGAACGCCGGCTGGACCCGCATGGGCATCCAGATTTCCTGGAGGGTCTTACAGCCGGTAGAAAATGACCCCGCCACGCTGGATTTTGCCACACTATTGGCCGTTTTCAACAGCGAGCTCCTGGCGTTAAATTCTGCCGGAATTAAACCTGTTGTGACCATCAACAGCTACACCTGCCTGGGCTGGCACCGATCCTGACTGTACCCTGCAGCGCAATCCGGCCAGATAAATACGCGGCCTTTGCTAACTTTGTGAGCGCAATGGTGAAATTCTACAGCATGTCTCCCTACAATGTGCATGATTGGGAATTGGGGAATGAGCCCGATGTTGATCCTGCTTTGGTGCCTGTCGGATCAGGCTATGGCTGCTGGGGTGACCTGGATGATCTGAATTACTATGGCGGTCGCGCTTATGGCGAAATGCTCAAAGTGGTTGGGCCTGCCATGCGCGCCCAGGATTTCGCCGTGCGTATCTGGATTGGCGGTCTGCTGCTCGATTCGCCTAATTCTACCAATGGCAAGCCTGAAAACTTCTTGCGCGGCATCCTGGCCGCTGGCGCTGCGCCCCATTTTGACGTGGTGCCGTATCACTGGCATCCATCCTATTATGGTCCGGGAACTGACTATGACCTGTTCTTCAACACCTGGTCGGGTGCGTGGGGCGGCGGCACGATAGGCAAGGCGCGTTATTTGCGCCAGCTCATGGCCGAATTTGGCGTCTCCAAGCCTCTCTATCTCAACGAAACTGGTTTTGGCTGCATTGAGGCCTCCAGTGGGCCATGCGATCCACCCGGGGCAGATTTCTTCAAAATGCAGGCCGAGCATCTCGTGCGGGCTATGACGCGTTCCTTAAAGTCAGCAAGTGGCTGGCTTCGTCTGGTACACCCTTTCAGGCCCTGGCTGGCGCGATTCTGCTTTGTTGGACGAAAACCAACTACCCCGGCCCTCCTATTCTGCTTACCAGATAATGTCCCAGCAGCTCCACCATGCCAATTACCTGGGCGTGGTTAATTTTGGCGCTGGCGTAGAAGCTTACCAGTTCCGCAAGGAAGGCGACCTGGTGCAGGTGGCCTGGACGGTGGCTGATGTACAGGGCTTGACTGCCGCCGTTCCGCAGGCGAAATTCATCAATGCCTACCTGCTCGATGGATCTCTGATGCCCGTACCGCCCCTGGTGAGTGGTTTCTATCAGGTGCCGCTTTCATACAGTCCGGTGTACATCGTGCGGGCGCCCTGATATCCACTGCCCATGTTGCCACGCCGCCTGCCAGCCGCCACACGCTCGATTCTTATGATTGCGCTGGGCGCATGGTGCTGTTTCATCGCCGCACCAGGTTTTTTTGCACAGGCAAGCGCCCCAGCTGCTTCCTCATCGCAAATTACTTGCGATCAACCGGGTTGGTTTCCAACCCGGTTCGGCCTTAAAGACCACTCCGTTTTTTACCACAATGGCTACTACTATCTGATCTCGATCAACGTGCCCGATGACAGCTACTTCGCTTACGGCCGCTCGCCCGATCTGTGTACCTGGGAAGACCTCGGTCCTGTGCTCACCGGTCGCACGCCGGGTGACTGGGACGAGGCCTCCATCTGGGCGCCTTTTGTTCTGGAAGAGAATGGGGTTTTTTATCTCTACTACACCGGCGTAACCCGCAATTTCACGCAGAGCATCATGCTGGTTACCTTCACAGATCCTGACGAGCCCGCCTCCTGGAATCGACAGGGCATGATCTTTCAGCCCAGTCACCCCAACATGATCTGGCAGGAGGATCAATGGGCCAACAACCGCGATGCGGTTGTACTCAAAGCAGGCGAGTTGTATTATCTCTACTACACCGGCGAAGACCTGGGTGGCCCCATCATCGGCATGGCTACTTCACCATCGCCGGTTGGTCCCTGGTACGATTGGGGTGCCACACTCCAACTCCCTGCCTCCAGCGGACATGCCGAGAGCCCCATGGTCTTTATCCATGAGGGCCTGTTCTACCTGCTCTACAATCACATCGTAGATGGTGAACGAGTGCGCGTGGGGGCCAGTCCGGGCGGCCCCTGGTCGTGTGATTTTGCCATCACTCCCGGTTGGGCGCACGAAGTCTGGTCTGGAGAGGCGGACACGTCTTTCACATCCTACCTGACCTCCTACGCGGTTTCGATTGCACCTCTGAAATGGGACAGGTTCTATTACCCTCCCAGGCCGTATATCGGCGACCCGCCCTACCGTCTGCTTCTCCCCCTGTTACAGAGATAATCTTTGGCCACTCCATCCTCCTCATCCAGTCGCTCTACATGGGCGCCTGCTGTTGCCGCATTTCTGGTAGTGGGTATCGCCGCCGGCTTGCGCTTATTCCACCTGGGCAGCCAGGGCCTCTTTTTGGATGAAGCCTGGTCCTGGGCCACCACGCTCCTGCCAATCTCCGGCATCCTGGACCAAATGCAGGTAGATTTTCACCCGCCGGTTTACTTTTCCCTCCTGAAAGCCTGGTTAGCCTTTTTTCCAGCCACGCCGGCTGGTTTACGCGGTTTGAGTGTCCTCTTATCGCTGGCCAGTGTCCTGGTGCTGGTCGTCATCACCCGGCGGTTGTACGGGGACGCCGCCGCCTGGTTGGCCGGCTGGTGGCTGGCGTTTTCCTCCTTTGATATCTATTACGCCCAGGAGACGCGCATGTACGCCTTGCTCAGCCTGCTGTTCCTCCTGGCTTATGTCACCCTGTTTGAAGCGCTGCAAGGCAAACCCGTTCATTGGGCCGCCTGGGCTGTCGCTCTCTTGCTGATGTCCTGGACGCATCTCTACGGCCTGCTCTTCGCCGGTGTTCACCTGGCCTTTCTGACCTGCCTGTGGCTTTTTAGCCGATTTACCAGGGGCCTGCCTGCACTGCCAAAATTTTCCCTGTTTGCCGCCCTTTCTGCCGGGATCGGTATGCTTCCAATTGCCTCGAAGTTATTCAGCGTTAAAGACAGCGGCGCTGGCGGGTCCTGGATGCCCTCCGCCGCCGATCTGCTCGGCCTGTACACTCTCACCGGCAGCGGCGTCGCCTCGGCGCGCGTGCCTTTTCTGGATGGTAGCCACCTGGTCATGCCGGCCTTTGCAGGCTTGCCCCAGTGGGTTTGGGTGCTGCTCAGTATCCTTACCTGGGGGTTGTTTGTCTTCCTCGGGCTGCGCCGCGCCTGGCAAGCGGGCGGCCTGGAGCGCTTGCAGGCATTATTGGCCCTGGTTTTCCTGGTTTTGCCGGTATGTGTTGCTGCTTACGCCGCCCTCACGGCGCGGCCGCAGTGGGCCTTCAAGCCGTTCCTGGGGATGGCTTGTTTAAGTTACCTGTGGGCCGGGGTAGGACTCTCGACAACCAAACCTCTGGTTCGCGGCGCGGTTGCATCTGGTGTTCTTTTGATCTCGCTGGTGACATTGTTCCCTTATTACTCTGCCTGGCAGAAAACAGATGCGGACCTGGCTTTTTCCAGCCTGCCCGGGGTGAAGCAGACCGGTGCGATTTTGCTGGAGCACACTTATGATGCTCCACTGGCTTTCTATTACCGCCCGGCTGAGACCGAAGTGTGGGGGCTGGAACGATCACCTGATGGCTCCCTGGCATTGCTGAGGGTGCAGCCGCCTGGCGTGCAGCCGGGCGGAACCCGATCTGTCACCTGTGCAGATGCCCGCCTGGGTGAAATCTCCCGCCTGTGGGTTTACGGCGATATCCGCTTTATCAAAGGCCAGGAGCTCCCGGTCTGTTTGCAAGGCCTGCAGTTCTTTCGTTTCAAGTACCCTAACTGGGTGTCTTTTTCGCCATGATCAACAGGCTGACCCACCGCCTCGCCCGTTACCCATACGTCCTGGGTCTCATCTACATATTTGTCATTGGCGGGCTGTGCTACACGAGCCTCTCGCACTATGCTTATGACGATCCCTTCATCACCTATCGTTATGCGCGTAACCTGCGGGATGGATTGGGATATGTATATAATCCCGGTGAGCGGATCCAGAGCACCACCACGCCTCTGTTTACCCTGCTGCTGGCCCTGGCAGGCAGTGTGTGGCCCGATCTGCCGCGTCTGGCAATTCTGATTGGTGCGATCAGCCTGGCTGCCGGTGGCCTGCTCCTGTGGGACATTGCCCGCAGCTGGAAAACGCCGCTCGCCGGATGGGCCAGTTTATTCCTTTATCCCACCTTCAGCCTGCTGCTTTTCACCCTGGGCTCTGAAACACCCCTGTATCTGGCATTGTGCCTGGCGGCAATCGCATTTTATCTTCGCCGGCGCTACCATCTGGCTGCCGCTCTTTCTGCCCTGGCAGCCCTGACCCGGCCGGATGGCATCTTGCTGGCAGCCGTCCTGGCTGCCGATTACATATTCCTGGTGCGCAAGCCCATCCCCTGGCGTGCGGCCCTGGTTTACCTGGGCCTGACCCTGCCCTGGCTGATTTTTGCCTGGATCTACTTTGGCTCGCCTTTGCCGGTCACCCTGGCTGCCAAACAGCATCAGGGCGCCCTGGCGATCAGCCAGCCCTTTGCCTCCGGTTTGCTCATGATCCTGCGCACCTACACAAACCAGTGGTACCATGGTATCCAGTTGGCTCTCTTCCTGCTGGGAGCAGCCGCCTGGGTCCGCCGCCCAGGGCGCTGGGGGCTGCTGGTGATCTGGTCAGCCGCCTACTTTGCCGCTTATTCACTCCTGGGCGTGACGCGCTATTTTTGGTATTACGCGCCTCTTGTGCCCGCGATGGTGGCTGTAACTGGTCTGGGCGTTCATGCGATATGCAAATACCTGGCCTTGCGTTCACGCCTGGCTCAACCTGTGATCGTCGTATTGCTCTTGACCGTGTCGCTGGCGCAGGCCAACACGCTGTGGGGGCTGCGCGGTTTCAAAGATACACGGGCGGCTGTTTACACCGCCATCGGCGCCTGGCTGCAAGCCAATACCCCGGCTGAGGCCAGCGTGGCATCGCTGGAGGTAGGCATTATTGGATACTACGCGCAACGCACCATGATCGATTTTGCCGGATTGCTGCATCCAGATGTAGCCTCCCGCCTCACCCCCGGAGGCACCTACGATATTGCCGCCCAATACGCTGTCGAACACTACCAGCCAGATTATCTCGTAATTCGAAAAGGCGACTTTGATGACCTGCGGCGCTCAATCGGCAAGAACGATGCATGTCACGTCGTCGAGCACTTCGCGGCAGAACAATACGATATTGCTGGTAACTTCAATATCTACGCCTGTCCATAATGGATTAAAATGGGGCAGGTTTTGATGAGATCTGATTTGATATGAAGTTTATCCCCACTTCCATCCCCGAGCTGATTTTGATCGAGCCGCGTCTCTTCGGTGATGAGCGCGGTTTCTTCAAAGAGACTTACCGCGCCGACCTTTATGAGGCCGCCGGAATTCACGCTCACTTTGTGCAAGATAATCATTCTGGCTCACGGCGCGGCACCCTGCGCGGCTTGCACTACCAGATTCGCCAGCCGCAGGGCAAACTGCTGCGGGTGGTTGCCGGTGAAATCTTCGATGTCGCCGTGGATATACGCCGTGGCTCACCCACCTTTGGGCGCTGGGAAGGGGTCGTGCTCTCGGCTCAAAACCATTTGCAGTTATGGGTACCGCCAGGCTTTGCACATGGCTTTTACGTGGTCAGCGAGTGGGCTGAGCTGGTGTACAAAGCCAGCGATTATTACGCCCCCCAGTGGGAGCGCACCCTGCTGTGGAACGACCCCCGGGTGGGCGTTCGCTGGCCTCTGCTGGACGGGCAGCCGCCGGTGATTTCACCCAAAGACGCCCAGGGCTTGCCGCTGGACCAGATTGAGCTTTTCGATTAGAGGGAGATCGAATGCAAAATATACTTGTCACCGGCGGGGCCGGATTCATCGGCTCGAATTTTGTGCGCTTTCTCCTCCAGACCGAGCCGCAGGTGCATGTCGTCAATCTGGATATCCTCACCTATGCCGGCAGCCAGGAGAACCTCAAAGACCTGCCGGATGCTTCTCGCCACATCTTTGTTCAGGGAGATATCTGCAACCGCACTCTGGTGGACGATCTGCTGCGCCGCTATCAGATTGATGCTATCGCTCACTTTGCTGCCGAAACCCATGTAGACCGTTCCATTCTGGATCCCGGGCCGTTTGTCCACACCAATATCATGGGCACATTCACCCTGCTGGAGGCAGTCCGCCAGTTCTGGCTGGTTGAGAAAGCCTTCCCGGTGGAACGGGTTCGCTTTCACCATGTTTCCACCGACGAGGTCTATGGCACCCTCTCCCCCGATGATCCTGCCTGGACCGAGTTCGACCCCTTACGATCCCAGTTCGCCCTATTCGGCATCAAAAGCATCCAGCGACCACCTGGTGCGCGCTTACCACCGCACCTACGGCCTACCGGTCAGCATTACCAACTGCACCAACAATTACGGCCCGCGCCAGTTTCCGGAAAAGCTCATCCCGTTGATGATTTCCAACGCTCTCGAAGGTCGCCCGCTTCCGGTATACGGCGATGGTGGTCAGGTCCGCGATTGGCTGTATGTAGAAGACCACTGCGAGGCCATCTGGGCTGTCATCCAGCGCGGCAAGCCAGGCGAAACCTATAACATCGGCGCTGGCAACCAGCCCACCAATATCACGGTGGTGCGCACGCTGTGCGAGATCATGGATGAGTGCCGCCCGGCCTCACCTCATACCCCCCATGAAACGCTTATCCGTTATGTCGCCGACCGCCCCGGACACGACCGCCGCTATGCCATGGATATCACCAAAATCCGACAGGAGCTGGGCTGGCAGCCACGCCAGTCGCTTTCCAGCGGGTTGTTAAACACCGTCAATTGGTATTTGCAGCACCCCGAGTGGATCGAGGCTGTCCGCCAACAGCAGGAGTATCAGACCTGGCTGCAGCGCAATTATGAGAAGCGAGGAGGCTGACCGATGAAAGGAATCATCCTGGCTGGCGGCCGCGGCACCCGCCTTTACCCGCTCACCATCGGGTTGAGCAAGCAGATCCTGCCGGTATATGATAAACCCATGATTTATTACCCGCTCTCCATGCTGATGCTGGCAGGCATTCGCGAGATCCTGGTCATCAGCACACCGGAGGCGCTGCCAACCTTTAAAGCCCTCCTTCAGGATGGCGCTCAATGGGGCCTGAGCTTCACCTATGCCGAGCAGGCTGTTCCGCGCGGCCTGGCGGATGCTTTTCTGGTGCGTCCCGAGTTTATTGCCGGAGAGCCCGTCTGCCTGATCCTGGGTGATAACATCTTTTTCGGGCATGGGCTGCCTGAAAAGCTGCAATCTGCGGCGCAGCTCACCAACGGCGCCCTGATCTTCGCCTACCCTGTGCGTGATCCGGAGCGTTACGGTGTGGTGGAGTTCGACGAGAATGGAAAGGCTCTCAGCATCGAAGAAAAGCCGCTCAAGCCGCGCTCGCAATTTGCAGTGCCCGGCCTGTACTTTTATGACAGTCAGGTTGTTCAGCTTGCCAGCGAGCTGGAGCCATCCCCTCGCGGCGAAATTGAAATTACCGACTTGAACCGGGTCTACCTGGCCCGGGGAGAGCTGCGCGTTGAGCAGATCGGCCGTGGCGTGGCCTGGCTGGATGCCGGAACCCACGAATCACTGCTCCAGGCCGCCAACTTCGTCCAGGCCGTTGAAGAACGCCAGGGCATGATGATATCCTGCCCGGAAGAGATCGCCTACCGCATGGGGTACATCGATATCGATGCCCTTCGACGCCAGGCGCGCACCATGGACAGCAATGAATACGGCAAGTACCTGCTGCGCATGGCCGATGAGAACTGGCCGTTTTCGAGTTGAACCTGATGCGTATTCTTTTGTTGGGTAAATTCGGTCAACTGGGTTGGGAGCTGCACCGGGCGCTGGCGCCGCTGGGCGATGTGCTGGCGCTCGATTACCCCGAGATTAACCTCGCCTCTGAGGAGAGCGCCCGCCAGATTGTGCGCACTGCCCGCCCTCAGGTTATCTTCAATGCCACAGCCTACACTGCCGTCGACCGCGCCGAAAATGAAGCCGAATTGGCCTTCGCCATCAACGCCCGCGCCCCCGGCTGGCTGGCGCAAGAAGCCCGGGATGCCCGCGCCGCCCTGATCCATTACTCCACTGATTATGTTTTTGACGGCTCAAAAGGCAGCGATTACCTGGAGACGGATATCCCCAACCCGCTGGGAGCTTACGGGCGCAGCAAGCTGGAAGGCGAGCAGGCCGTTCAATCGCAGGGCGGCGCCTACCTGATTTTGCGCACGAGCTGGGTTTACAGCTTGCGCCGCGACAGCTTTGTGACCAAGGTGCTGCAGTGGGTCTCGCCAGCAGCCGGAATTGCGCCTGGTAACCGACCAGGTGGGCAATCCCACCTGGTGCCGCCTGCTGGCCCAGGTCTCTGCCTTGCTGCTGGCCCGGGCCGGCGCAGACCCGTATGGTGGGCTGGCTGAACGCAGCGGTCTTTACCACCTGGCGGGCAGCGGCCGCGCCAGCCGCCTGGAGTGGGCGCAGGCTATCCTGGAATCTGATCCACACCGCGACGAGCAGGTGACCACCCGTCTCCAGTCCGCCCTGACCGCCGATTTCCCATCTCCCGCCCGGCGTCCGCTGCATTCTGCCCTTAACTGCGATCTTTTTACGAAAACATTCGGCCTGCAGCTCCCCCCCTGGCAGGCTGCCCTCAAACTGGCAATGGAGAGCCCGGCATGATCTACGACAGCGCCCGCCGTGGGCACCCTGCCCTGGATGAGCTGCGCCAGGCGTTTAACTACCGCAATCTCATTTTCCAGTTGGTGCGCCGCGACGTGCTTACCCGCTACAAACGCTCCATCCTGGGCATCGGCTGGACGCTGCTCAACCCACTGGGGATGACGCTGGTGCTCACCCTGGCGTTTTCACACATCTTTCGTTTTGGCGATCTCAAGAGCTACCCCGCCTATGTTCTCAGCGGCCTGCTGGCCTGGACTTTCTTCTCACAAACCACCACCGCCGCCATGGTCAACCTGGTGTGGGGCGGCGGGCTGCTCAACCGGATTTATATTCCGCGCGCCAGCTTTGCCCTGGCAGCCGTGGGCACCGGGCTGATCAACATCATTCTGGCCACCATTCCCCTGCTGCTGGTGATGTTCTTCACCGGTGTGCCGCTGGGGATATCGCTGGTTTACCTGCCTGTGCCGCTGCTGGTGCTGGGCTGTTTTTCGCTGGGGATTGGCCTGCTTATCTCGACCCTGGCGGTCTATTTCCCGGATGTGGCCGAGATGTACCAGATCGCCCTGACCGCCTGGATGTACCTCACCCCCATCATCTACCCGGAAGAGGTACTCCCGGCGACCTACCGCTTTTGGATCACGCGGGTCAATCCCATGTATTACCTGGTAAAGCTCTACCGCATCCCGGTCTATGAAGGCCGTTTCCCCACCCTAATCGAGCTGCTGCCGGCGCTTGGCATCGCTTTGCTGTCGCTGGTGTTTGGTTGGTGGATTTTTTCGCGAAAATCTGATGAATTTTCCTATCGTATCTGAAACCACGCCTGCCAGCGGGACGGATGCGCCCGGGGTGGCCATTCGCCTGGAAAATGTCTCTGTGCGCTACCGTGCGCCTCAGGAGCGGATTGGCACGTTTAAGGAATACATGATCCGCTGGCTGCAGGGTAAGGTGCAACACAACACCTTCTGGGCCCTGCGCGACCTGGATCTCACCATCCAGCGCGGCGAGGTTTTTGGCCTGATCGGGCAGAACGGGGCCGGAAAATCCACCCTGCTCAAGATCATCGCCCGGGTCCTGCGTCCCAGCCGTGGACGTGTCTGGGTGCGCGGGCGGGTGGCCCCCTTGCTCGAAGTGGGCGCGGGGTTCCATCCCGAGCTGACCGGGCGTGAAAACATTTACCTGAACGGCGCTATGCTCGGCTTTTCACGCGCCGAGATGGAGGCCAAGTTTAAGGATATCGTCGATTTTGCCGAGCTTTGGGATTTCATCGATGCCCCGCTGCGCACCTACTCCTCTGGCATGTGGGCGCGCCTGGGTTTTGCGGTGGCGACGGATGTTGACCCCGATATTTTGATCGTTGATGAAATCCTCTCGGTGGGTGATGAGGCCTTTCAGCGCAAGAGCGCTGAGCGCATCGATACCTTTCGCGAAAGGGGCGCCACCATTCTGCTGGTCTCACACAATCTGGGGCAGATCGAAACCATGTGCGAGCGTGCCGCCTGGCTGGATCACGGTCAGGTGGTTTGCGTGGGCCAGGCCCGCCCTGTGGTGAACCAGTACCTGGAGCGGGTGCGTGAAGGCGAATCCAACCGCCTGGTTCACGAGGCGCCGGCCCAACCCGCCCTGCGCTGGGGTACGCAGAAGATTGAGATCACCGGCGTACACATTCTGAACGGGCAGATGAAAGAGGAAAATATTTTCCACACCGGGCAAACCCTGGTGCTCGAATTGGACTACCTGGCGCACGAGCCGGTTGAATCGCCCATCTTCGGCCTCGCCATCTACCGCCAGGATGGGGTTCACATCACCGGTCCCAATACAGCTTTTGCCGGGTTGGAGCTGGGCCTGGTGCAGGGCGCCGGAAAAATCACTTACACCCTGCCCAGCCTGCCGCTGCTGGAGGGCCGTTACATGTTCACCCTGGCTGCCACCAACCGCGATGACACAGAGCTGTTCGATTACCACGAGCGTCTCTACTCTTTCCGCGTTGATAATCACGGGCGCGCCGTCAACGAGCGCTACGGTATGCTGGTTTTGGATGGCGTCTGGCGCCTCGGTTGAGCGTTGATTTCACCCGGACCGCATGCAAAACTTCGTAAACTTCCTTTCGGGTCTGGTATTTCAAACGGTCCGCTTTGGGCCCGGGTTCGCCCTGCGTTCCGCCCTCTGGAAAACGCAAACCGCCATGCACAAGACCCGTCTGGCGCTGGAAGACCGCTTTGGCCTGTACACCTACCAGCGCTGGATGCGAGATTTTGAGAAACCTGCGCTCATATCCCAGCCCGACCGGTCTGCCCACCCGCTCCACTTCAGCCTGCTGGTGGTCCATCCGTCCCCAAACCGGGGAGACCTTGCCCTCACCCTCGAACTCCATCGCCGGCCAGAGCTACCCCGACTGGGAAGCGCACCTGGTCAGCTCTGCTCCCGGCCAGTCCCGCCCGCCGGGTTGGCCCGAGAACGATTCTCGCTTCCTGCCTTTCCGGATGACAGGCAATCAAAATTGGCCGGATGCCATTGCCGCCGCCCACGGGGAGATTGTCATCGCTCTCAGCAGCGGCTCAACGCTTGCGCCGCATGCCCTGAATGAATTTGCCCGGGGTTTGCACGCCCATCCCGAATGGGAAATCCTTTACAGTGATGAAGATCAGCTTGGGCAGGATGGAGTAACCCGCCATTCGCCTTTCTTCAAACCCGATTGGTCTCCCGAGCTGATGCAGTCGGTTAACTATATCGCCCATGCCGCCTTCCGCCGCGCACTGCTGTTGAAAAGCATCTCTGCTTTTCAAGGGGCGGACCCGCCCGATTACCAGGATTTGATCTACCAATCGCTGGATTATGCGCCCCGAGTCGGGCATATCCCCCGGATGCTCGTCCATATCCCCGCCGGCATGGAACTTCCCAATCCCCGGCAGAAAAAGCAGCCATCGGTCCCGGGGGAGCCGCATCTGGTCTCGATTATTATCCCCACCCGCGATCATGCCGATTACTTGCAACGCTGCATCCAGTCGATCTACAAATTCAGCCAGGACACACCTTTCGAGATTATCCTGGTAGACAGCGGCAGCCGGGAACCTGCCACGCAAGCCTATTACGCCGGATTGCAGGCCCACCCAAATATCCGCTTGGTTGAATTTAGCGGCCCCTTTAATTTCTCTGCGGCCCTCAACACAGGCGCCCGCCATGCCAGCGGCGATTTACTGCTCTTTCTCAACAATGACACCGAAGCCCTGCACGCCGGATGGCTGGATGAGCTGGCGCGTTGGGCCTGCCTGCCCGGGGTGGCTATGGTTGGCGCCAGGCTGCTCTACCCCGACGGAACGATCCAGCACGCCGGTATCGTCATCGGGATGCAGGGCCACGCCGGTCATGTCTTCGCCGGATCCCACGCGGATGTCTCAGGTCCTTTCGGCTCGCCAGACTGGTACCGCAATTATTCAGCGGTTACAGGCGCCTGTATGCTGATGCGCCGGGAAATATTCGAAACCCTGGGTGGCTTCGATGAGGCTTACAGCCTGGTATTCAGCGATATCGAGATTTGCCTGCGCGCCCTTGGCAGGGGTTACCGCGTTGTTTATACCCCGCATGCCCGCCTGCGCCATTATGAAGGCCGTACACGGGCGCTCTATATGCCCCGGGAAGACCTGCGCCTGGGGTATGAACATTTCAAAGAAATTGTGCAGCACGGCGATCCATTTTACAATCCCAACCTCTCGACCTCCGTGAAGATCCCCTCTCTTTGCCGGCCCGGGGAAGAGACCCCGATCAGCCGTCTGGAACACATTCTGCAATATGCAACCGGTGGGAGCAAGCCATGAACCGTGTTTTGATCGTCAGCGCGGATGTCGTTAACAGCAACATGGGGGGCGTGGGTGTGCGCAACTGGGAACTGGCTCACGCCCTGGCAGATGGCTGCAGCGTTACGCTCGCCATTCCCAACCCTGCCGGTTTGTCTTCCGAGCGTGTGAAGCTGGTATCTTTTGACCTGCAGCACGGCGATTTGCGCCCCTTGCTCGCTCAATCTGACGTTGTGGTGCTCCACGGGTCCGTCCTGCATTTTCACCCCTATCTGCGTGAATCTGGCCTGCCCCTGGCGGTGGATTTATATGTACCCAACTTGCTGGAGAGCCTGGTCTGGCACGCTCACGACCAGATCGAAGACTGGGTTCCGGCCTATGAAGAATACCTGCGCCTGCAGCTGGAATTGCTGCGCGCCGGGGATTTCTTCTTTTGCGCCAGCGAGCGCCAGCGTGATTACTGGCTGGGCTGGCTGCATGCCCAGAAGCGCATCAACCCCCACACCTACAACCAGGACCCCTCTCTGCGCGCCCTGATCGATGTGGTTCCGTTTGGCCTGCCTGCCGGCGTTCCACAGCACACCACGCCCGTGCTCAAAGGCGCCCACCCCGGCATCGCTCGTGCTGATCAGCTCATCCTCTGGTCGGGAGGGCTATGGGATTGGCTGGACCCGCTGACGCTCATCCGCGCCATGGCCCTGATTGCTCCACAGCGCCCCGATCTCAAACTGTATTTTATGGGCACTCGCCATCCCGACCCGGTGGTATCGGGCATGCAGATGCCCGAGCGCGCCATCGCCCTCAGCCGTGAGCTGGGCCTGCTGGATAAATCCATCTTCTTCGGCGATTGGGTTCCTTACCAGGGGCGCGAAAATTACCTGATGGAGGCCGATCTGGCGGTTGTTTCTCACCCAGAGCATATTGAGACGCGTTTTTCCTTCCGCACGCGCGTGCTCGATTGCATCTGGGCCGGTTTGCCTATCATCGCCACCGCCGGCGACGCCATGGCCGATTGGGTCCAGGCTGAAAACCTGGGCCGTGTGATCCCCACCGGAGATGCGCCCGCCATGTCAACTGCAATCCAGGAGGTTCTGGCTGCCGGAGGGCGGGCTGCCTTTCAGGGCTCTTTTGAAAACCTGCGCGCCCGCCTGCGCTGGGATGCAGTTGTTAAACCCCTGCTGCATTTCTGCGAGCATCCCGCCAGGGCTTCCGATCAGGGCCGTTACCTCACCGAATTGGAGCGTATCAGCCGGGATAAAGATGCATTTTTGCAGCTTGTTATCCGGGATAAAGACGCCTTCCTGGAGCAGGTGATACGGGACAAGGACGCCTTTATGGAGCAGGTAATCCGCGATAAAGATGCCTGGATGGAAGAGGCAGTGCAGGAAAAAGATGCCCAGATTGAGCGCTATCGCTCGATGCTGCCTCTGCGGATTTACCGGGCCTTGAAACGGTTGGTCGGGCAACCAGAATGAAGAATCCGCTGGTCAGCATTATCATCGTCAACTACAACGGCGCCCATTACCTGCCCGCCTGCCTGGATGCGCTCCACCACCAGACCTGCCCGGCACAGGATTTCGAGGTCATTGTCTCAGACAATGGCTCTACAGACGGATCGCTGGAGCTGATGCGCCGGGACTACCCCTGGGTGATGGTGCTGGAAAACGGGCGCAACCTGGGTTTTGCTGCCGGCAACAACGTGGCCTTCAAAGCCGCCCGCGGCCGCCACATGCTGCTCCTCAATAACGATACCGCTCCCACCCCCACCTGGCTGGAAAACATGCTGGCTGTCTCCCGGGCCGACCCACAGGTGGGGATCGTCACAGGCCACCTTCAATTATTTTACGACCAACTGGAATTGGAGCTGGAAACCGAGAGCTTTTCCGCTCCAGGCGATCCACGCTCGCTGGGCGTGCAGGTCTTCGATGTGGACAGCGGCGCCCCGCGCTCGGTGACCCAGTATCTGCAGGGTTTTCATGGGTACGAAGCCGCGCCTGGCGGGCGCTCCTTTCGCTGGGCGCAGCCTCGCGCCCGGCTGGGTGTCCCCGTGCCCCAGGGGGACTCCGGGTGGACCCTGCGTCTGGCGCTTTCGTCTGGCCGTCCAGATGGCCGCGCCGCACCCGTGCGGATTTTATTGCAGGGCAGCCTGCTGGCAGAGTGGCACGTTCCACCCGGTGAGCCAACCCTCTTTGCGCTAACCCTGCCCGCCGGCACCCGTTCTCTGGCAAAACCCCTGGAGCAGAACACCGGCTCGATCGTCTTCTACAGCGGCGCCGGGCGAGACCGCGGCACCTACGTGCTCAACGACGAAGTTTTCTACGAAATCGATGAGGGCCAGTACAGCCGCACCGAAGAGGTCTTCGCCGGCTGCGGCGCCAGCTTGCTGCTGACCCGTGCCATGCTGGACGAAGTGGGCGAGTTGGATGGCGACCTGTTTATGTATTATGAAGACACCGACCTGTGCTGGCGCGCCCGCCTGCGTGGTTGGAATGTGATCTACGCAGCGGAGGCTCACATCCGCCATATCCACGCGGAACTACCAAAGAATGGTCGCCGTTTTTTTTGTACCTTACTGAACGCAACCGGCTGGCGATGGTCTTCAAAAACGGCTCATCTCGCCAGGTGCTGCGTGTATGGGGCGGGTACCTGCTTAAAGTCTTTACAACTGGTCTGCACGCCCTGGGTCGCCTCTTGCTGGCCCGCTCTGGCTGGCGCTGGCATGCAGGGCAGCTGCGCATCCACCTGCGTGTGCTCGCCACGCTGGTGACCTGGCAGCCGGCTCTATGGCGCAAACGCATGCAAATACAACGCAGCGCCCGGGTTTCGCCCGGCAGCCTGGAAAGCTGGTTTACCCAATGAGCCCTCTGCGGGTTGGCATCTACAACCGCTGGCTCGCCACCCTCGGCGGCGGCGAAAAACACAGTCTGGCAATTGCAGAATACATCAGCCAGCGCCATGAGGTTGAAGTTATCAGCCACCAGCCGGTTTCAAAAGACCTGGCTGCTGAACGCCTCAGCCTGGATCTCTCCCGGGTGCAGTTCACTTTCATCCCAGACCGCCCTGCCCTGGATATTTCCCTGCTCACTTCGGATTACGATCTCTTCATCAACACCTCTTACCAGGATTTTTTTCCCTGCTTTGCCCGGCACAGCGCCACGCTTATTTATTTCCCGGCCAATCTGGATCAAAGAAAATCGTGGGGGCGGCAGCTCAAGCTCTGGCTGCGCCGCGTACTCAAGCTGCCTGCCGTGCTTGTCGGCATCCATGCCTTTCAACCCGAGGGCCGTGTCTTCCGTTGGTTGACAGACCCTGTCGTGAAGATCCGCCTGCCCGCCAGCGCTGCACCTTACCGGTTCTCATTCCAGCTTCGATCGCTGGATCCTCGCGTCGCTGCCGCCACCCTGGAACTGGATCATTCCCCGGGGATCAAATTGCAGTTGCCTTTAGATGGAACGGCTTTACCATGCGAGGTCGCCATCCCGGCCAGTTCAGGTTCTTGCGAGCTTACCCTCACCGCGCCGGGTATTGCTAGCCCCGATGGAGCCGCCAAATTTGAACTCTCTCACCTCTGGCTGGATTTGCCCCAGTACCGCCTGTATCACGCCTTTTTGGAGCGCTGGCTCACCGGCATAGCCATCCGCTTGCAATATTACCCGCCCGGCGCCTCTCTGCTGGATTACCTGGATACGTACACGCACATCTGGGCTAATTCGGAATTCACCCGGCGCTGGATCCAGACCTACTGGAAGCGCCCTGCTCAGGTGTTGTATCCCCTGGTGAATGTGGAAGACTTCAAACCGGTTAAAAAGTGCAACCAGATCCTGAATGTGGGCCGCTTTTTTGCGGGCCAGCACAATAAAAAGCACCTGGTTTTGGTGCAGGCTTTCAAGGATTTGGTTGACGCCGGTTTACAGGGCTGGGAGCTTCACCTGGCGGGCGGGCAGATGAAAGGCCACGAACACGACGTCTATCTGGATAACATCTACCAGGCGGCCCGGGGCTATCCTATCCATATCCACCCGGATATCTCATTTCAAGAGCTTTCTGGTTTATACAAGCAAAGCAGCATTTACTGGCACGCCAGCGGTTACGGGGAAGATGAGCGGCGAGAGCCTGAAAAATTCGAACACTTTGGTATCACCACGGTGGAAGCTATGGCTGCCGGCTGCGCCCCGGTAGTGATTGGCAAAGGCGGGCAGCCGGAGATCGTGAAACACGATCATAACGGCTACCTGTGGCACACGCTGGATGAGCTCAAGGCATACACCCTGCGGCTGGTCAATGACCCTCTTCTGCGTCAGGCAATTTCGACTGCCGCCCTCGCCGACAGCCGTCAATATGACCGGCAGCATTTTAATGACCGCGTAGACAGTCTCTTGCTGCAAATGGGCTTTTCAGGCTGAGGCTCCATGTCCATAATCAAATCTTAATTTGTTCTTTACTTCACGATCATTGCAGGAACAGCCTGGTGATGTTAGACTTTTTAAGAAGTTTCAGTATCCACCTTACAATACTCTAAGCTCTCCAGACCCGGTTGTAATATTGACATTGCGCCTGAATTTGCTACAATGTTTTTAATCCGATAAAGGCAAAACCGGTGAAAGCCGGTGGCGCAAAGCTATGGGTCTAAGGTCGTTCGCAAGAACGATTATGGCTGCCAGGCCGCCGATCAACATCACGTTTCTTCTTTCTTGCCCGAGGCGGACCTGCATACACCGGTCCGCTTTTTATTTTTTTGTGCAATGAGATGAAATTCGCCAAACCAAACTTGCTCCGCTTTTTGAGAATAACTCTGATCATCACCATGATCCTGGGGAGTTTTGGCATTTTAGCGCCGACCAACGGCAAGGCTTTCGCTGAGGGCGAAGCCGCCACTTACCGGGTGGCTACCACAGGCAGCGACACCTCCTCCTGCGGCTCTACTACTACTCCCTGCCGGAGCATCCAATATGCTCTGAATAAATCCGCCACAGGCGATACCATCCTGGTTGCAGCCGGTACCTATACCTATAATCCCAACGCAGATACCTGCTCATTTCTCATCACCCGGGCAGTGGCGTGTTTTGTTGATAAACATCTTACGATCCTGGGTGGGTACGCACCCGGCTCCTGGTCAAACCCCAACCCAAGCGCCTATCCAACGGTCATCGATGGTTCCGGCTCCAGCCGGGGCGTGGCTATCATTGCCTACAACAGCACCGCCAGCCTGCTGATGGAAGGCTTCACCATCCAGAACGGCCTGGCCCAGGGCAAAGGCAGCGGTAATGATTTTGAAATCAGCGCTTATGGCGGGGGAATGTGGGCCCAGTTGGGTACGGTAACACTGCGCAACATGATCTTTCGTAACAACCGGTCTGCCGGCGGCAATACCAGCTCTCAATATGGCGGTGGCAGCGGGGGCGGCGGCCTTGCCGTTCAGGCGCCCGGCGGGGTGACCTCGGTGCTGGAAAACGTGTTTTTCGAGAACAATTTGGCCCAGGGCGGCACAGGTGTCCGGCGCGGCGGCGTTGCCCTGGGCGGCGGTCTGTATACTTTCCAATCTGCAGTGATCGCCACCGGTCTGACCTTCATGTCCAACCAGGCCATTGCTGGCGATTCTTCTGGTGTTGGCACCGACACCACCCATGGATTACGGGCAGATGCCCTCGGCGGTGGAGCTGCCTTTTCCATCGACAGCTCGGTGTCCCTGACAAACATCGAGGCGCAGGGTAACAAAGCTCTCGGTGGTGATGCCGGTACGGGCTCGGGCGCGATCGCTGGCGGCGGCTTTGGTGGCTTCTTGCATGCCGAGAAGTCTCCACTGACCCTGGTTAACGTCACCGCCAGGGACAACCAGGCTGTAGGCGGCAGGGCTGCCACGGGCGGGGTTGCATTTGGCGGCGGACTGATGACCGATTCGGGCGATGTATCTTTTGATCGCGTCGTTGCCATTCAAAATGCCGCCATTTCCGGCGCATCTCTCAATGGGGGCTATGCTGGCGCACCCAGCGGCGGCGGCGCCTACCTGACCAATTTCGATGGCGTCCAGCGCGATGCAACCATCGTGAACACCATCTTCGCCGATAACCGCATTGAAGTGGGCAGCCCCGGCGCCAGTGTGGGTGGGGGTGGAGCTGGCCTGGTCATCCAGGCAATATACGCCACCATCAACCACTCCACTTTTGCCCGCAACTATTTTGTTGGCGATGTAAAATCCGGGCAGGCTCTCATCGTCCACGGCCTCAACGGAGAGAGCGGCACCCCTTCAACCGCAAATATTCGCTACACGGTGATTGCCAACCACGTCCAACCCTACACGGCAAACACTTCTGCTCTCACAGTAGCCCGGAACAGCACTGCCAACCTGACCCGGGTGATGTTCGCAGGGAATACCAACAACACCAATAGCAACGGCCTGCCGCTTCCCGTGGGGACCATTACCGGCATGAGCACTACCCAAACGGTAGACTCGATTTCGTTCGTCTCTCCGGGAAATCCAAATTACAACTACCATCTCCAGTCCAACTCGCCTGCCATCGACCAGGCCCAGGGCAGTAACCTCAACCTGGATGTGGATGGAGAAGCACGCCCGGTGAGCAGCTACCCGGACATCGGCGCTGACGAATTTTCCTTACAATCCATTGCGGTAGGGACCAGTCTTGTGAACGCCCTGGTCAGCGGCTCGGCGGACTACACCCGCCTGATCCAGGTGATCCTGCCCGATCCGGCAGCCATATGGACGGCTGTGACCAGCGCCAATTGGCTTTTCCTGGGCGGCGGTAACAGCCACCAGCAGAGCGGTGTGTCTGGCGATTATTTGCTTATTAGCATTGAGGCGTCACTTGTGGAAAGCACCACTCAATCCACCACGATCACCATATCCGGTGGAGAGGCGCAACCAGCAAGTTTACCGGTGAACATGGTCAGGGTAAATGATGTTTACTACATTCATCTGCCTCTCACTGTCCATTAGCGCCAAGCGATAAGCCGGATCAAATCCCACGCAAATTTGCACCCGGCTCCACAAGCTTGAGTATCAGGTAAGGCGGTTGAAAACTCTCCCCGCCCTCCTGAACACCGCGCGCATCATTTTCGCCATCCAGCGCAGAACACGCTGGTGGAGCGGTCTGGGATTGGACAAAATTTTAAGCGCCAGAAATTCTCTCCATGAATAAACACCCCCTCTCCGGGCAGCAATGCGCTCGCGCTGGTTCTCACGCTCCTGAAAATGACGGAGGGCAGCCCCGTCCCTTAGAACAGTTTTGCGTGGCTTTGCAATGAAATAAGAGAAAAGCGGGGGGACAAATTTGTCCCGGCTGAATTTGCGATCCAGCTCCAGCAAATACGCAATCGCTGGCTCCAGCTCTTGAGTTGCGCAAGATTGCATGTTCTGGTTATGCGTCATGATCTCGTAGGCTATCCCACCGCCGGTGTCATGGCGTTCCATAATCTCAAAATAACGCTCCACCGTTTCAAAAATGATGTCGGAGTGAATGGCCTCGGTGGGATCATTTACCAGCATGGTGGGCAGGTGTGGGCGTTGAAAAGAATTTTTGCGAATAGTGTCAGGTAACCCGTTGTTAACACTCTTCAGGATCAACCAGTGCAATAATGAATACTGGTTGCGGCGCGGGCCGATATAATCAAAATGGACGAACAAACCGTTCGGCTGGATGGTTTCGCACAAGATCTGGCACAACCGGTTGATATACTGCACATGATGCAGCGCCGCGACGTTGACAACCAAATCAAATGGCTCCCCGGCAAAATCGATTTTATTAACATCTGTCTGAAAATAATCGATAGAACGGTCCCCTTTCTCTCGCTGCGCCGCCATCAATAAATCATGGGCGTAATCGAAACCGATCGCATGGCGGACGATATTTTTATCGATAAAATCTCTTTCCACCCAACCATTCCCGCAGTTCAAGAACAACCCGCGTTCAAATGGTTGGTTTGCAAATCGATCTTTGAAATCCTGCACCCACCATTTATTTTTATCCCCCGTAAAGTTTTCACACATATACTGCAGCACCTGGGGATAATCATTCCAGTACTTGCCGCTGTAATAAACCTCGCTTTTCTTGTTGACCGCGGTTTCCATCGTTTTTCAATTATCGTGTTTATCCGGGTTATGTCAAGTGCTGTAAAAAGCTAGAGTGCAGCGTTTGCCAGGTATGATATAACTATCTCCATGTTGATTACTGTTTTAAGTGGGGTCAGAGGTGATACCCGGCGCTACCGCAGCTTCCACCTCTACGAACAGTTCCGGCTTGCCGGGGTGGAGTGCCTGCTTTCGCATATCACCGATCCCGGGCTGCCTGCTAAAATGGATCGCTCTGATCTGGTCATCTTCCATCGCACGGCTATGGATGCATACGTTGCACGCCTGATCGAGTCCGTCCACCGTCGAGGCGGCCTGGTGCTGCTGGATGTGGATGATCTAGTTTTTGATCTCGAAGCCTTCGATTGGATTGACAGCCCTGACTTCCAGGACCCCATGCGCGCCGCCCTCTACAAAGATGAGATGCGCCGCCACAAGGACACCCTCCTGGCATGTGATGCGGTCATCGCCTCCACCGAGTTTCTGGCCCAGCAAGCCGGCGCTTTGGGCAAGTCCGCCTGGGTGCACCGCAACGCCTTCAGCCTGGAAATGTTAGCGCTTGCAAAGCAGGCTCACCTTGTCCGCCAGCCCACCGCTGGCAAAGTAATCATTGGTTACGCCAGCGGCACTCCCACCCACGATCGTGATTTTCAAGAGGCGGCGCCTGCTTTGAGGCAGGTTCTGTTGCAATACCCTCAGGCAGAGTTGTGGCTGGTCGGACCACTCGAACCGGGCAGCAACTGGGGCAGCCTGCAAACCCACATTCGCCGCCAACCTCTGGTGCCGTGGCGAAAGCTGCCTGAAATCCTGGCCCAGATGGATATTAACCTGGCCCCGTTGGTCAGGCGCAATCCTTTCGCTCAGTCGAAAAGTGAAATAAAATATATGGAGGCTGGATTGGTGTCCTTGCCTACCATTGCCAGCCCCACCGAGGCCTATTCATTCGCTATACGCCCATCGCAAAACGGCCTCCTGGCTGGCAACGACCAGGAATGGGCCGAAGCGCTCGCCACACTGGTTGAGCAGGCTGAGTTGCGCCAGGGCATGGGTGCGAACGCCCACCAGGATGTGCTCGACCACTACCACCCGCAGGTGCGCGCCGCTCAATTGCTGGATACCCTCGATCAGATATACACCCGCCTGCGATCACATACTTTCCGGGAAACCATGATCCAGGCGGCGCCTCACCCGGTCATCTCGAGCCCGGAACCTCAGATCAGGATTGGTGTGGAGATCGAGGACCGGCCCACGCTGGCGCAGATGGCGCTGTACACCCTCCGCCATCGGGAGATCAGCACTTTGCTCAAACAAATCTGGGTCTACTTTCGCCGCATGCTGGCGCCGTTCTTTCCATACCGTAAAGCGCCATGACCGACACACAAGAGATTGTACTCTCAATTTGCATCGTGACCTGCCAGGCGCGGCAATACCTGCGCAACTGTTTGCAGTCAATAGCATCAAACCCGCCTTCGGTTGGCTATGAGATCATCGTGGTAGATAACCACTCCACCGATGGCACACTCGAGATGCTCGCCGCCGATTTTCCATCGGTTAAAGTTATCGCCAACCCCGATAACCGGGGCTTTACCGCGCCAACCAATCAGGCTATGCAGAGCGCATCTGGCGCGTACCTGCTGCTGCTCAACCCCGATACACTGGTTCACCCTGGCGCTCTGGATACCTTGCTCGAGTTTCTCGGTTCCCACGCTGCAGTTGGAATTTGCGGTCCGCGTGTTTTGAACGCTGATGGTTCTCTGCAGAAGCCCTGCCGGCGCGGCGAATCTCGCCCCTGGGCAGTTTTTTCTTACTTTCTGGGGTTGTCGCGGCTTTTTCCGGACAGCAAGCTGTTTGGCGGCTATTTGCTCAACTACCTGGACGAGAATGAGAACCACGCCGTAGATGGCGTCTCGGGCTCGTGCATGCTCATCCGGCGTGAGCTGGTTCAACAAATCGGTTTCCTGGATGAACGCTTTTTTGCCTACCAGGAAGATGCCGATTATTGCTTCCGGACGCGCCAGGCCGGCTGGCAGGTGTATTACGTTGCCGCAGCCCGCGTCACGCATTTCGGCGGGCAGGGCGGCTCGCGGGTTCAACCGTATCGCTCCATTTATCAATGGCACCGTTCTTATTGGCTTTATTATCGTAAGAACCTGGCATCCGATTACTTTTTTCTCTTTAATTGGTTCTATTACATGGCAATGCTTGCCAAGATGGGGGCAGCCTTGCTCGCCAACCTCTTGCGGCTGGGTAAGTTTTCTCCCACCCGCCAATCACAATGAACGCACCCTTCATTTCCTCCATCCTGCAAAGCCTGCTCTTTTCGATGGCGCTCACCCTGTCTGCAGCGATCATTGCGATTCGTTTGGCCCGCCGCTGGAACTTCCTGGACCTCCCCGGCAGCGCCCCCCACAAGCAGCACACCCTGCCGACACCTCTGGCGGGCGGAATGGCTCTGGTGTCGTCATTAAGTATCTCTTTTTTTTCTCAGGCTCGTGGCAAGACCCTGGTATGCTAGCCATATTCGCCAGCAGCATCGTCATTTTCCTGACCGGCTTATGGGACGATCTGCGTGAGCTGCCCCCCGGGGCGAAACTGCTTGGGCAGGGCGCAGCCGCGCTCCTGTTAATCTGGCAGGGGGTCTATATCCGTATCTTTGAATCACCCGAGTTCTTTATCCACGGGCAGGGCGGCGTCTACGTGTGGCTGGATTGGCTCCTGACCCTGATCTGGATCGTGGGCATCACCAACGCCTTCAATTTTGTGGACAGCATGGATGGCCTTGCATCTGCGCTGGCCGGCATTTCAGCCGCGTTTTTCGTTCTGGCATCGATCAATTCAGGCCAGGAGCAGCTCGCCCAATTGTGCGTCCTGCTGTTGGGCGCCTGCATCGGCCTGTACTACTTCAATGCCCCGCCGGCGCGGCTCTTCCTGGGTGATTCCGGGGCGCAGATGCTCGGCTTCTGGCTGGCAGCCCTGGCTATCATCTACACCCCGCGGGGTGCCTTCCAGACTTCCTCCTGGTTTGCGCCCATCATGATCCTGGGAGTACCGGTATTCGATACCACGTTGGTGGTGTTTACACGTACCCGCCACGGCCGGCCAATTTACAAATCTGCTCTGGATCATACCTACCATCGTCTGGTAACATTAGGTATTGAACCAAACCGCGCTGTGATGACGATGCAGGTGGCGGCTTTGTTTTCTGGCTGCCTTGCCATCCTTGTCTTGAACCTGCCTCCCCTGCTGGCCAACAGCGTGTTTGCTCTGGCAGTAGCTGCCGGGGCGGTATCCTTGTTTTACCTGGATCGGGCAGGCTAACCGCTTTGCCCGGAGACTTTTGGAAGATGCAACACTACATGAACAATGCCTGGAATATCCGCTCAGAGATTTATGACCTGCTTCACCGCTGGCCCCTGGTGTTTCTGGTATTCTTGCTGGGCAGCCTGCTGGGCTGGGGAGCCGGATGGCTGGTCCCATCCCCTTACCGCGCCGAATTTGAGCTGTATGTGGCCTACAACGGCGACCGGATTTACCGCAACTCGGATGACTACAAAAACTGGCAACTGAGCGAACTGGAAATTTACATCTATTCCGATGATATGCTCGCTTCTGCCCTGGATCGCCTCCGCCAGACGGATGCCTACTGGAACGATTTCTCTGTAACCGAGATCCGTCCCGCTCTGCATACCTACTGGCGCAATGCCGGCAAGTGGCGGCTTGTGGCCGAGTGGGACCAGCCCGAAAGGGCGGCGCAGATTGCCTCTGCCTGGGGCGCGGCCGTGGTTGAAAACACCCGCCAGGCTGTGGAGCAGGGCCGGCTGGCGATGGAGCTGGGCGACCGCATCCGCGCCCTGTCCAGGGAGGAGGCGCAGCTTGCCCAGCGAATTGCTCGGCTGGCGGGAATTTCCCGCGCCCTGATCGACTGGAAAAGCGCGGCTTCCCTGACTGCTTCCGATCGACCCCTGGATGTCCTGGAGCGTTGGCGCTTGCAGTCCCTGGCTGCTGGTTTCTCTGATCTGAACCCCGCCGCTCAAATCTTATTAACCCAATATCCACCGGCAGATGCCCCGGTTCAGGAGGTTATCCCCTGGGCAGACCTCCTCAGCCAGACCGTTGCAGATGAGCAGACCAATCTACAAGGGCAGGAAGCCGAGCTCGCCCAGCGCCGCGAAGAACTTACCCGTCAGTGGGAGGCGGCTTCTGGAACCTCTCGCAACCTGACCGCCGACCTGTACGTGGAGCAAATTGCCGATATTACACCGAAGGGAGAACCTGTTCGCATAACGGCCTCACTTGCCTTGATTGGCGGCCTGCTGGGTCTGCTGGGCGGAGCTTTCTGGTGGCTGACCGGCGCCAGGAGAAAGACACAGCCATGATATCCACGTCGGCCTCGCCTTTCTCCAGGGCTGTGCAGATCGCCAACCGGTTTGCATGGGCCTTCCTCCTGGTCAGTTTGCCGGTGACCAGTTTCCCCTACTTTCCAAAGGCTTTTGGCGGCAGCGCACTTGTGCGCCCGCTGGCCATCTACCCGCTGGTCGTCTTGCTGGCCCTGTTCACCCTGCCGCGCTTGTTCAGCCGCCCGGTGCCAGGCGCACTGCGCAGCCTTCTACCGTTTGCGCTGGTGGCGGTGGGTGTCTCCATCATCTCCATGCTGCGCGGGATCGACCCGGTGTTTGGTGTCAGCGTAGCCAATCGTGTCCTGCGCGCCGTCATCACTCTGGCGATCGGCGCTGCGATTTTTTACACGGTCGCACTTTTTCCGACCTCCCACGATGATTTACGCGGCGCCCTTCGCTGGCTGTATGCCGGCTTCAGCATCGCCCTGCTGTGGGGCTCTCTTCAGGCAGTGTATGTGCTTCGCTTCAATCCAGATTACTACAAACTGCTTTCTTCGTTACAAGATTTCGTATCCACCCGAAAGCTCTTCACCACGCGCATCTCCGGGATAACCTACGAACCCAACTGGTTTGCCGTTCAGATCAGCTCGCTCCTTCTACCCTGGTTATTTGCTTCCATACTGTCGGGATATAGCGTTTTTCGCTGGCGCTGGCGCTTCCTCACCATTGAATGGCTGCTGGCAGCCTGGGGTATCGTTGTCCTGGCTTTCACCTTCTCCCGGGCAGGTATCGCCAACCTGTTTATCCTGGCTTTTTTGGCTTTCCTGTTCTTCCGCCCCGCCCGGGCGGCTGCCCGTGGCAGTCGCTCCATTCTGCGCAGCCTGCCCCGCCGCCTGTTAGAGGCTGCCACTGTGGTTGCGATTCTGGTGGGCGTCATCTACGTGGCAGGCAGCAATAACTCCTTCTTTTCCCGGATGTGGGATTACTGGAACCAGGCAAATCAGCGCACGCTGTCCGAATATTTTGACTATATTGGCTTCGGTGCTCGCTTCACCTATGGCGAAGCGGCCTTCCGTACCTACGAATCCAACCCCTTTCTGGGCGTGGGCCTGGGCAACTATGCTTTTTATTTCCCCAAGATGCTCCCCGACCAGCCTCTGGCAGCTACGCCCGAGCTTCTGCGCATTATCCTGCCTGATGATGGCCGCGACCGCCTCATCACGCCCAAGAATTTTTACTTCCGCATACTGGCCGAAACTGGCTTGCTGGGCGCGGCTGCTTTCCTGGCATTTCTGGCTGCCATTTTGGGCTGCGGTCTGTATTTATGGCTCTCACCTGACCCCGACCAAAAATTCTGGGGCAGCGCGGGCTTGCTGGGGCTGATCGCTTTTCTCACATCTTCTCTGTCATTTGACTCTTTTGCCATCCCGAACATGTGGGTCGTCTTTGGCCTGACCACTGCAGCCGCATGGAGCTTCTCCCGCCGTGGAGACACAAATTTACAAGGTGAAAAATGAACCGTTCCTGGGTAGTTCCCACCGCCATTGGCGTGGGTGTATTTATGCTGGTATGTTGTCTGTGTTTAATTGTAACGGCTGGCGCCGGAGCATTCTACTTGCTGAGCATACGGACCTCTGAAGGTACCAGTGAAGTCAGTGTTGAGCAGATTACAGTTGCCCCGCAGGCTTCCCGCCCCACCCAAGCTCCCCAAAACACGCGCGTAGCTCCCCTTGCACCTACCGAGGATAGCGGGCAAATCCCGGATCCACAGCCGCTGCCCACGCCCACGGTGATCGCCGATCCCGGTGAAGCCGAAGAAACCCTCAAAACGTTAGGTGAGATTAACATTCCGCTTAACGATGCTGCCGATTTAGCACGCCGCCTGCAGGGCAAAGTGAATATCCCACTCACCCTTGAGCCGCCGCTTGTTTTCCCCCAGGTCGGCGATAAAAAGACCTTCTGGGCGCTCAACACCGACACCAATGAGAACTTCCAGGTAGATGCCACGCTGCGTTATATCACCGAACACGCCTATTTCTGGATAGACGATAATGTGCGCTATAGTAATCGAGACCTCAGGAACCTGGCCGAGACCTTCGAGAATAAAATATACCCAACCAACCGCGAGTTCTTCGGCTCAGAATGGAACCCCGGCGTGGATGGCGACCCTCACCTGTATATTCTTTATCTCGAGGGTGTAGGTGATAGCATTGCTGGTATGTTTTCTTCCGCCGATTCCATCAACCCGGCTCTTCAGCCTTATTCGAACGGGCACGAGATGTTCTTCTTAAATGCCGATTCTGTGACCCTGGATGAAGATTTTACCTATGGCGTCCTGGCGCACGAATTTCAGCACATGATCCACTGGTACCACGACCGAAATGAAAGCACCTGGCTCAATGAAGGCTTCTCCGATCTTGCCATGTTCCTGAACCAATATGATATCGGCGGGCATGACTATCTCTACGCACTCGATCCCGATATCCAGCTCAACGATTGGCCCAACGATCCTTCACAAACAACCCCGCATTATGGCGCTTCCTTCCTGTTTGTCACCTATTTCCTGGACCGTTTCGGCGAACAGGTCACCCAGGCCCTCGTCGGTCACGCAGAAAACGGACTCGAAGGCATTGATAAAGTCTTACAGGAGTCCAACACCACCGACACCCTGCGCGGCGCGCCCGTCAACGCCGATGATGTCTTCAGCGATTGGGTCCTGGCTTCTTTCCTGCAGGATAATGATATCGCCGATGGGCGCTATACTTATAGCAACTACTCCGATGCCCCCCGGCCTGGTGAAACAGACACGATTAATTCTTGCGGCGGCGAAGCCCTTTCGACTGATGTTCGCCAGTACGGCGTCGATTATATTTCCATCCGCTGTGACGGTGATGTGACCCTGCGCTTTGAAGGCAACCGCCAGGTGGGCGTCATCCCCGCCGATCCCTTCTCCGGGGCGTACGGGTTCTGGTCAAACAAAGGTGATGAGTCGGATATGACCCTCACCCAGACTTTCGATTTCACTTCTGTCACCGGCCCGCTCAGCCTCAGCTATTGGACCTGGTACGACATTGAAAAAGACTACGATTACCTGTATGTCCTCGCATCTGATGATGATGAGAACTGGCAGATGCTCTATCCTCCTCCGGCACCGATTACAACCCTGTCGGCTCAAACTACGGCTGGGGCTACACCGGCGTTAGCGGCGGCAGCCCCGAATGGATTCAGGAAACGGTCGACATCTCGCAGTACGCCGGAAAAGTTGTGCAGCTGCGCTTTGAGTACATCACCGATGCCGCCGTCAATGGGGAGGGCTTCATGATTGATGATGTTTCCATTCCCGAGATTGGCTACTTCACCGATTTCGAGGCCGATGCTGGCGGCTGGGAGCCTGCCGGTTTTGCCCGTATCCAGAACGTGCTGCCGCAGACTTTCCGAATCTCTTAATCGCCCGGGACCGGCAGACCACGGTCCAGTATCTCAGCCTCTCCCCCGAGAATACGGTCGAGATCCCGCTCAGGTTCGAAGGCAGGCTGGATGAGTATATCCTGGTGGTTTCTGGCACCACGCGCTACACCCGCCAGCCCGCCACATACACGCTCACGTTCCTGCCATGAGTGACTGCTTAAACAACAAACGGGCGATCTCTCGCCCGTTTGTTGTTTAAGGTTATCTCTGCGGTGCCCGCAGGCTTGCCAGTTGTTCTTCCAGCTCAGCGCGCCGCTCTGCAGCGGCTTTCTGCACTTCATTGCGCAGCGATTGCGCTCGCTCTTGAAGCTGGCCGCGCACTTCATCGCCAGAGGCTGGCGCCAACAGAATTGCCAGTGTGGCTCCCACCAGTGCGCCCACCATTGCGCCAGAAATGAAGCTCAAGAACCGTCTCATATCAATCCTCCTTGTCAGTTCAGACAGCGTGGTTTATGATCTAAAGGAATATACGTAAATCATCAAAAAAGACGCGCCCTGCTAATTATACAGCATGATATCCCCTGATTTACCCCTCATCGATCTGCACAGGCATCTTGAAGGGTGTATCCGTCCTCAAACCATCCTGGATTTGGCCCGCCAGCACAACCTGGCCCTGCCTGCCCGGGATCTGGATGCCCTGCGCCCGCACATCCAGGTGACCACTCCCCAGCCCGGCGTTATGGCTTTCATTGAAAAATTCAAATGGTGTACCGGCGTCATGGTCGATTACGCGGCTGTGCGGCGGATCGCTTATGAGAACGTGGAAGATATCCATGCCGGCGGCATCCATTATGCCGAGCTGCGTTTCAGCCCGTTATTCATGGCCCACCCGCACAGCCTGCACCCGGAGGCTGTTGTCGAGGCAGTGATCGACGGTGTGACGGCGGCTTCCCGCCTCACCCAAACGCCCGTCAAGCTCATTGGTATCCTCAGCCGTACCTACGGCCCGCAGGCTGCCTGGATGGAGCTGCTGGCACTGCTCGCTCACCACCAGCATATCACCGCTCTGGATCTGGCCGGCGACGAGGCAAACTTCCCCGGCGAGTTGTTCGTGGATCATATCAAAATGGCCCGCGACGCCGGTTGGCATATCACCGTACACGCCGGCGAGTCTGCCGGTCCGCACAGTATCTGGCAGGCGCTGAATGATCTGGGCGCCGAACGCATCGGCCACGCCGTGCATGCCCCTCAAGACCTTGCTCTCATGGATGCCCTGCGTGACCGGCGCACCGGCATCGAAGCCAACCTGACCTCCAACGTGCAGACCAGCACCGTCTCCGATTACCCATCCCACCCCATCCGCCTCTTCCTGCGCCACGGCCTGCTCGCCACCCTGAACACCGACGACCCCGCCATCAGCGGCATCGACCTGGCTTATGAGTACAATATCGCCGCCCCTGCTGCCGGTCTCACTCCGCAGCAGATTCGCCAGTGCCAGCGCAACGCCCTGGAGGCGGCTTTCCTGACGGATGCAGAGAGAAAAGCGCTCAAAGCCTCGTTCGCCGAGGTACAGGATGGGCATTATGTTAGCGGGGAACAAACCAATTCTTAAGCGGCCTGATCTGGAATTCATTGTTAAGAATAAACCTGACAAAAAGTGGATTCTTGGTCAGAGCCTCTTTCGCTGGCATACAAACTGTGCTACAAAGGTTGTATAAAGTTTGTCTGGCCCAAGCCGGCCGCCCCCTTGTGATTTAGACTGCTTTAGTCTAAAATCAGACAGGGTCAGGAAATTGGGCCTGCTCGAAAAGTATCCAAAACCGCACACGGGTTGTATTACCCACCAGATAAAAAAGGGAGACATCGTATGCACAAACCATCCAGGCAAAGAATCTTTCCTTCGATCCTGGGCTTGCTGGCCATGGCCCTGGGCTTTTTCTCACCCCTGGCGCCTGCCGCTCGCGTGGCTGCCAGTGACACCCCCAACCCCGCCAGCGTGACCCTGGTGGGCAGCCTGCAGTCTGAGCTGGGCTGTCCCGGCGATTGGCAGCCTGAGTGCGCGGCCACCCATCTCGCCTACGATGCCGGCGATGATAAATGGCAGGGTGTTTTCCCCGTGCCTGCCGGCAGCTATGAGTACAAAACCGCCCTCAACAATTCCTGGGATGAAAATTACGGCGCCAACGCCCAGCGTGATGGCGCCAACCTGGCCCTTAACCTGGCCGCCGATACCTCTGTCAAATTCTATTACGACCACGAAACCCACTGGATCACCGACAACCAGAATTCTGTCATCGCCACTGCGCCCGGCAGCTTCCAATCGGAGCTGGGCTGCGGCAGCGACTGGGACCCGAGCTGCCTGCGCTCCTGGTTACAGGATCCGGATGGCGACGGCATCTACGGCTTCTCCACCACGGCCCTGCCCGCCGGAACCTACGAGACCAAGTTGACCCTCAATGAGAGCTGGGATATCAATTACGGTGTGGGTGGCGTGCAGAATGGCCCGAACATCGTCTTCACCGTCCCGGCTGACAACACCCTCATGATCTTCAGCTTCTACCCTCCGTCGCTGCTCACGGTAGTTGCCCTCAACCAGTCCTTCCCCGATAACAACGTTGAGTGGGATGGCGTCCGGCACAACTCACGCGACAGCGCCTACCGCACACCCGGCGGGGCAGTGCCAGCCGGCACCGGTGTAACCCTGCGCCTGCGCACTTTCCACAACGACGTCACCTCCGTTCGCCTGCGGGTCTTTGACCTCAACACCAACGGCCAAACCTTCTACGAAATGCTCCCTGCCGCAACCGGCATCTCCTGCTACCAACCGGGTCTGGAAGCGCGCACCTGTGATTTCTGGGAGACCACCCTGGCGAACCCGGTTCCCAATAATCTCTGGTACCGCTTTATCGTCACCGATGGCACCGATACAGACTTCTACGGCGACGACACGCGTGCCCTGGATGGCGGCAAGGGGGCGGTTACGGATGAAGCCGTGGATAATTCCTTCGCTCTGATGGTTTATGACCCGGCCTTCCACTCCCCTGATTGGGCCCGCTCAGCGGTCATTTACCAGATCTTCCCCGACCGTTTCCGCAACGGCGACCTCAGCAATGATCCCCAGACCGGCGATGTGCGCTACGACGATCCCGCCCTGGCGCTGCCCTGGAATACCCTGCCGGAGGGTTACTGCCGCAACTATGCCGATGGCAGCACCAACTGCCCGTGGCGCTTTGATGACACCCCGCCTGACTGGAGCCCCACCAAAGAGGGGGCGCGCGGGCGCGATTATTTTGGCGGCGACCTGAAAGGTGTTGAGCAGCAGCTGCCTTATCTCAAAGGTCTGGGCGTCACCACAATCTACTTCAACCCCATCTTTGCTGCCAAATCCAACCATCGATACGATACCGCCGATTACTACCAGATCGACCCGGCGCTGGGCACCCTGCAGGACTTTAAATCGCTGGTCG
Source organism: uncultured Chloroflexia bacterium (assembly GCA_963705155.1). Lineage (GTDB taxonomy): Bacteria > Chloroflexota > Anaerolineae > Anaerolineales > UBA4823 > CAVPJC01. Next base: position 49,649 of record CAVPJC010000001.1, read on the forward strand.
CCAAAGCCCGCCAATACGGCATTCAGATCATCCTGGATGGCGTTTTCAATCACCTTTCCTCCGACAGCCCGATTTTCGATCGCTACCACCACTATGCCAGCGTGGGCGCTTGCGAAGCGCTGGATTCGCCCTATCGCGATTGGTTCTACTTTACAGAAGTGACCCCTGGCACGGGTTTCTGCGCTGGCGCCGGCGGGCCCGATTCGGCCACTTATGATGGCTGGTTTGGTTTTGACAGCATCCCGGTTATCCGCAAAGATAACCCCGCCGTGCAGGAATACTTCCTGACCGCCTCAGACAGCGTGTCTCGTTTCTGGCTGGAGAAAGGCACAGCCGGCTGGCGCCAGGATGTCATGGGCGATGCCTCCTTCCCCGATGGCTACTGGGAAACCTTCCGCCAGGTTGCCAAGAGCACAAGCCCCAATTCAATCATCATCGGTGAACTGTGGCAGAAGGACAGCACGCTGCTGCGCTTCCTGCGCGGCGACCGCGCCGACACCACCATGAACTACCGCTTGCGTGATGCCGTCCTGGGCCTGCTCACGCCCGGCCCCTTTGATTCAAAGGGCTTTGGCGACAGCGGCCGCATTATCCTGCCGTCTGAATTTGCCTCACGGGTCGAGTCAATTCGTGAAGACTATCCCGACGCGGCTTACTATTCGCTGATGAACCTGCTCGGCAGCCACGACACCGAACGCCTGCTGTGGGCCCTCACCCCTGGCGCCGAAACCACCGCCGAAAAAGAGCAGAACGCTGCCAACCTGGCAGAAGGCAAGCGCCGCCAGCAGATCGCTGCTCTCATCCAGTTCACCATGCCCGGCGCCCCCACCGTCTACTACGGCGATGAAGCCGGCCTCACCGGCGATGACGACCCCGATGACCGCCGCACCTTCCCCTGGTCGGATACCGGCGTTCGCGCGGATAAGCTGACCCAGGGCTATTACGGCATGCTGGCTGGCATCCGCCGGAACAACCCCGCCCTGGTGAATGGAGACCTCAAGATCCTGCTCACCGATGATGCCGCCGGCACCCTGGCCTATGGGCGCAAAACAACTGCTTATGCCGGGATCGTGGTCATCAACCGCAGCGCCCAGCCCCAGTTCCTCGATATTTCCATGGCAGGTTACCTGCCAGACGGTACCCTGCTTTCCCGCCGCATCGGCGCGGGCGGCATTGACAGTTCCAGCTACACGGTCAACGCCGGGCGCCTGCAGGTGAACCTGGAGCCAATGAGCGCTTACCTGCTGACCACGGCAGGCATCGATCTGCTGCCTCCCAGGGTTCCCACCGGTCTGGTGGTCACCCAGGAAGGCAGCCAGCAGGTCAGCCTGAGCTGGACAAGCGCCAGAGATGCTGCCGCTTACAACGTGTACCGCAGTCCGCTCTCCGGCGGCGGTTGGGAACGCGCCAATGCTGACCCCATCACCGGCAACAGCTTCACAGATACCGGTCTGACCAACGCCCGCACCTACTACTACGTCATCACCGCTCTGGATGCGCGCGGCAACGAGAGCGGTTTCTCTGCCCAGGTCTACGCCTTGCCGCATTACACCATCGGCTGGGCCAACCTGCAGTGGCCGCCCAACATGGTTCACACCATCAGCGCCACAGACCGCACCGATAATGCATATGGTCAGGTGTGGATCGACGGCGCCACCAGCGCTGCCGGCCCTACCGCCGGACTGCGCGCCCAGCTCGGCTTTGGACCGGCAGGCACCGACCCGGCCGGCGACTCGGCCTGGCTCTGGACAGATGCATCCTTCAACGTGGACGCCGGCAACAACGATGAGTTCATGGCCAGCCTGCTCCCCGAAACTACCGGCTTATTTGACTACGTCTATCGTTACTCCACCACCAATGGGCGTGAGTGGCTCTACGCTGACCAGAACGGCCCCTTCTCTGCCGGAACCCTGCCGCCCAACCCGGGACGCCTCACGGTCGAAACCAGCGGCGATCTCACCTCGCCTGCTACCCCGGACGGCTTGCACGTGGTTTCAGCTTCTCCCGGCGGGATTGAGTTGGCCTGGAATGCGCTCGCGGGCGACCCCACGCTCTACGGCTATGAGGTTCGCCGCAGCGATGCGCCGGGCGGCCCCTACACCACCCTGGCCCTGGTTACCGGCAAATCCTTTATGGATACTGCTGTAGTGCAAAGCGCCACCTACTACTATGTGATCCGCGCGGTGGACGGCTCGTTCAACCGGTCGGCCGATTCAGCCGAAGTTCAGGCCACAGCCGAGCTTCGCACCGTCACGCTGGTCTTTAACCTGACCGTTCCTGCCACCACAGACGCCACCGGGCGCACGGTTTACATTGCCGGATTCCTGGATCGCCTTTTTGGTGGGCTGCCGCAGTGGGATCCGGCAGGCGTGGCCCTCACCCGTGTGGATGCCACCCACTGGACGATCACCTTTTCCGGCCTGGAAACCACCCAGATCGAATACAAATATACCCTGGGTTCATGGGATTACGTGGAGAAAGGCGATGCCTGCGCAGAGATAGCCAACCGTCAGCTCACCCTGTCCTATGGCGCCACCGGTGTCCAGACGGTGAACGACTTCACCCCCAACTGGCGTAACGTCTCGCCATGCGGTAACTGATCCTTTTCCTGCCTTTTGTTTTGTGCCTGCCGGGTTTCAACAGCCCGGCAGGTCTTTTTTGGCTGTATAATTGGGCACGATGATCATTCTCTCGGTGGGTATGCCCCGCGCCGGCTCCGGCTGGTATTACAACATCATGCACGATCTGGTCACTGCCGCCGGCGGGCAAGACGCCCGCCAGATACGGCAGCAGTACCATCTGCAGGGCATCCTCACCGAAGTGAACTGCAATATTGGCGCTCTCACCTTGCGCCGCCTGCTGGGGGTGCTCATCCCTTCTTTGCAGGGCAACACTTTCGTGATCAAGGCCCATGCCGGGCCCACCTCCCTGGCACGCCTCTTCATGCGCCGGAACTGGATGAGAGTTGCCTACATCTACCGCGATCCGCGCGACGCCATGCTTTCCGCCTTCGATAATGGCCAGCGCGCCATCGAAAAAGGCCGCCCCAACGCATTCTCGCACCTCACCGATTTCAACAAATCTCTGGAGTTCATGCAGGAATATGTGGGCATTTCCGAGGCCTGGCTGGCTATTTCGCAGGTGCTTGCCACCCGCTACGAGAGCCTGAAAGACGATTACGACGTAGAAACAGCTCGCCTGGCGGCTTTCCTGGGTCTCGACTGCGCCGTCCCTGCCGTCCAGGCTGTATTGGAGCGCTACCGCCCCGAAAAAGCCCGCCAGGGGCAACAGGGCATCCATTTTAACAAAGGCAAAACCGGCCGTTTTCGTGAGCGCATGACCCCCGAAGAACAACAAATCCTCGCGCAGAAATTTGGCCCCTTCCTGCAAAAAATGGGGTATCCCGAATAATCCAAAAGCCTGCATCCGGGCCGGCAAGCCCAAATCTGTGAATTTTATTCATTGATCCTTGCCAATTCCCACAATTTCGGTGATAATCATCTCACGCTCAGATCGTTTACCGACTGAGACATTCCCCCCTTGTGAGAGCTGAAGCCGATGGCTGACAGCGGCTGACAGCGGCTGTCAGCTTCTAACTGGCCTCTACCGGAGAAAGGAGAGTACCATGTCCACCCAGGCCCCTGTTGCTCCGTCCATCGGAGAACGTAAAAAAATAACCACGCAAACCTTGCGGCGCAAAAAGCAGCGCGGCGAGGTCATTTCCATGCTCACCGCCTACGATTACCCCACCGCCCTGGCAATGGACCAGGCGGGTGTGGATGCCATCCTGGTGGGCAATTCACTCGGCATGGTCGTGTTGGGCTATCCCAACACTCTGCCCGTCACCATGGAAGATATGCTCCATCACTCCAAGGCGGTGTCACGCGGCGCAAAAACCGCCCTGCTGATCGGAGATATGCCGTTCATGTCTTACCAGGTCTCCATCCAGGAAGCCGTGCGCAATGCCGGGCGTTTCTTGCAGGAAGCCGGTATGGACGCCGTCAAGCTGGAGGGCGGAAGTGAGCGCATCGAAGCCATCCAGGCCATCGTGTCTGCGGGCATCCCCGTCATGGGGCACCTGGGTCTCACCCCGCAGAGCATCCACCAGTTGGGCGGTTTCCGTCCCCAGGCCCGCGATGGCTCAGCCGCGCTGCGTCTTTACGATGAAGCCCTGCGCCTGCAGGATGCCGGCTGCTTCAGCCTGGTTCTGGAATCGATCCCTGCCCGCCTGGCGCTCTACATTTCCCAACATATAGAAATCCCCACCATCGGCATCGGCGCCGGTGCTGGCTGCGATGGGCAGGTGCTGGTGACCCACGATGTGCTGGGCCTCTTCGAGCGTTTTACTCCCAAATTTGTTAAACGCTATGCCGATCTGCACAGCGAGATGCAGCGCGCCTTCGCCGCCTACATCGAGGAGGTTCAGACCCACGCCTTCCCCGCCGAAACCCACACCATCGATATGCCCGACGAAGAATGGGAGAGCTTTCTGGAGCGAATGGGCACATGAGTTCATCGTCACCGTCCATCCTCATCCTTGGAACGGGGGCCATGGCTTGCCTGTTTGCCGCCCGGCTATCTGCCGCCGGCATAGCCGTGACCATGCTGGGCGGTTGGCCTGACGGACTGGAGGTCTTGCGCACCCGCGGGGTCACCCTGGTCGAAGCCGATGACCGCCGGCAGAGCTACTCTGTGACTGTCACCGGTGACCCCGCCTCCTGCAGCGGAGCGCTCTTCGCCCTGGTGCTGGTCAAATCCTGGCAGACCGCCCGCGCCGCTGCCCAACTCGGCGCCTGCCTCGACCCGGACGGGGTGGCCCTCACCCTGCAAAACGGCATGGGCAACCGCGAAAAACTGGCTCAGTTCCTGGGAGCTCAGCGGGTGGCCCTGGGCGTCACCACCCTGGGCGCCAACCTGCTGGGGCCGGGGTTGGTGCGCTCCGCCGGCGAGGGGGTTATTTCCCTCAGTGTGCACTCCCGGCTTGGCCCGCTGGCTGAGATGCTGCGAACGGCTGCTTTCCTGGTGGAGAATGTCCCCGACCCGGATGCCCTGTTGTGGGGTAAGCTGGTTATCAACGCCGCCATCAACCCGCTCACCGCCCTGCTGAATGTGCCCAATGGCGAGATTCTGTCTCGCCCCACAGCCCGCTCGCCTGATGGTGGCTGCCGCCCGCGAAGCCGCGGCGGTGGCAGTGGCCCAGGGCGTGCGCCTTCCCTACCCCGATCCGGTCGTTGCCACTGAGACTATCGCCCGCCGCACGGCTGCCAACCGCTCATCGATGCTGCAGGACGTCCAGCGCCATGCTCCCACCGAAGTCGACGCCATCTGCGGCGCGATCGTGACTGCCGGCGAGCAAACCGGCGTGCCCACGCCGGTCAACCGCACCCTCTGGCAGCTCATCAAGGCGCTCGAATAGCAGCCAGTGACTTTGATCCTTTCGAACAATATCTCGGCATGCGTGTCATTCATCCATTAGAATAAATCATGATCATTGTCACAACACTCGCTGACCTGCGCACCGCCCGCGCTGCCCTGCCCGCGCCGGTGGGTCTGGTTCCCACGATGGGTTTCCTGCATGAAGGTCACCTCTCGTTGGTGCGGGCAGCCCGCCTCGCCTGCGCCAGTGTGGTCGCCACTATCTTTGTCAACCCGACCCAGTTCGGCCCCAATGAAGACCTGGCTGCTTACCCGCGTGATCTGCCGCGCGACCTGGCATTGCTGGAAGCCGCCGGCGTCGACCTGGTCTGGACCCCCACCCCTGAGATCGTTTACCCGCCCGGCTACCAGACCTGGGTGACCGTGGAAGAGGTGACCAAACCGCTGGAAGGCGCCATGCGCCCGGGGCATTTCCGTGGCGTAGCCACCGTGGTTGCCAAGCTGTTCAACGCCGTACAGCCGCAGTACGCTTATTTTGGACAAAAAGACGCCCAACAGGCTGCCGTCATCCGCCAGATGAGCCGTGACCTGGATTTTCCCATCGAAATTGTCATCTGCCCGATCCAACGCGAGCCAGACGGCCTGGCAATGTCCAGCCGCAATGTCTACCTCAGCCCGGAAGAGCGCCGCGCTGCCGTGGTGCTTTGGCGCGCTCTGCAGGCTGCCAGGATCGCCTTCCAGGCCGGAGAGCGTGATGCAAACCGCCTGCGTGCGATCTTTCTGCCACGGTCAACGCCGAACCGCTCGCCCGTTTGCAGTACGTCTCCTGCGCCCACCCGGATACCCTGCAGGAGCTGGAAGGCGCGGTGGAGCGCGCCCTGCTCTCCATGGCGGTCTATTTTGGTAGAACCCGCCTGATCGATAACACCATCCTTTCCTGAGGCCTCTTTCCATCGATGGGTTAACAGATATGCTACTGACCATTGACATTGGCAACACCAATATCACCATCGGGTTGTATGACGGCGAAACACTTGGCCCGCGCTGGCGGCTGGCAACCGACCACGAGCGCATGCCCGATGAATACGGCCTGCAGCTGTTGGGCCTGATGACGCACGCCGGGCGCACACCCGCCGATCTCACCGGTATTTCGCTCGCCTCGGTTGTCCCACCCCTGACCGGCCGGATGGTCGAAGCCTGCCGCACCTACCTGAAATGCGTTCCGTTCGTATTGGATGCCGGCGTCAAGACCGGTGTGCGCATCCGTTACGAAGACCCGCGCGCCGTCGGCGCCGACCGCATTGCCGATGCCGCTGCTGTCCAGCGCCTGTATGGGGGACCGGCCTGCGTGGTCGATTTTGGCACAGCCACCACCTTTGACGGCATCAACACCGAGGGTGACTATCTGGGCGGGGCCATCGCACCCGGCATCGGCATTGCCGCTGAGGCGCTGTTCCTGCGCACCGCCAAGCTGCCGCGCGTGGATCTGCAGCGCCCGCCGGCTGCCATCGGCCGCAACACCACCCACGCCATGCAGTCGGGCTTGCTCTTTGGCTATGTGGCCCTGGTTGAAGGCATGGTGGCGCGCTTCAGCAAAGAGCTGGGCCCGGAGATGAAGGTCATCGCCACCGGCGGCCTGGCTGAAATCATCGCCCGCGAAACGGATATCATCCAGATCATCGCTCCCTGGCTCACCCTGGATGGCTTGCGCTTCATCTGGGAGATGAACCGGGGCCAGTGAAACGAATGGGTACACCGCAAGTCGCCGTCGAATTTTTGGAATTGCAGACCGCTACCGGCTGGGGCCGCACCCTGGAGCGTTTTGCCGCCTGGTGCGCACCCCGGCCCGGTGATTTAGCACTCGACGTGGGCTGCGGGCCTGGATTGCTGCCCGCCCTGCTGATGCGCCAGGGCTGCCGCACATTTGGCATTGATGTGGACATTAAGATGTTCTCCCAGGCGCGCCTGCACCCGGCCCTGACACAGGCAGACGCCCTGCGGCTTCCCTTTCCAGCTGGCGCTTTCCACCTGGTCACCGCCAGCAACCTGCTGTTTCTGCTGCCAGACCCCCTGGCGGCGCTGCAGGAGATGCGCCGCGTCCTGGCTGACGGGGGTCAAATCTGCCTGCTCAATCCATCGGAGCACCTGAACCAGGCTGCTGCCGCCCGCCTGGCGGAAACCCATGGTTTGAACGGCCTGGCACGCCAGAGCTTGTTGGGGTGGGCGGAGCGCGCCGAAACACATGCCCGCTGGTCAGAGAGCGATTTACGCCTGCTGCTCTCGGCTGCGGGACTGCAGCTCGAAACCACCGTAACCCGTATGGGGCCGGGACTGGCGCGGCTGGCGTGTGCCCGGGCAGCCTGATATGCCTGCAGATCCGGTCACTCCCGGCGATTTTGATGTCCTGTGCGAATGGGGCCTGGCGGGTATCCGCCACCTGGCGCCGGTCTGCCGGGTGCTGGTCATCATCGATGTGCTGTCTTTCTCAACCAGCGTGGAGATCGCCACCAGCAGGGGAGCAGTGATCTACCCTTACCTTTTCAAAGATAGCCGGCTGGCAGAATACGCCCGGAGCTTGCATGCTGAAGCCGCCGATCCGGCTTATGGCAGCCGCTATTCACTCTCACCCGCATCGCTGTTAGATATCCCGTCTGGAACACGCCTGGTTCTGGCATCGCCCAACGGGGCTACGCTGAGCCTGGAGGCGCACGCTCCCATCATGCTGACAGCCTGCCTGCGCAACGCCGGGGCGGTCGCCGCACAGGCGCAGGCCATGAGCGGGCGCGTTGGCCTGATCCCCGCGGGCGAGCGCTGGGGCGATAGCAGCCTGCGCCCGGCCCTGGAAGACTGGCTCGGCGCCGGCGCGCTGGCGGCGCACCTGCGCGGCAGCCTGTCGCCTGAAGCCAAAGCTGCCCGGGCGGCTTATCAGCTGATTTGCAAGGACCCGTTGGCAGCACTGCTCGCCTGCGCATCCGGGCGGGAGCTGGTTGAGAAAGGGCGGCGGCCTGATGTGCTCCTTGCAGCCGCGCTCGATTGCAGCGCTGCCGTGCCCGAACTAATCGATGGGGCCTACCGCGCCATGGATAAGAACACCCGTCAGGAACCGGTCAAAAAGGTGTAAAACAATGCAGACCATCGTCCTACCCGCAGACGCACCGCTTGCCCTGACTACCGCTCTGGCGACACTGCAGGATGGTGGACTGGTGGCGTTCCCCACCGATACAGTTTACGGTGTCGGCGCCCTGGCCCACGACCCACAGGCCATCGAGCAGTTGTACATTGTCAAAGGGCGGAACGCCGACAAGGCTATCCCGGTTTTATTGGGCAGCCTCGAAGAACTGCCTCGTGTGGTCGCCAATGCCGCTCCCTGGGCGCTGCGCCTGGCGCAGAAGTTCTGGCCTGGCCCGCTCACTCTGGTCATGCCCAGAAACCCGGCCCTGCCGTCGAATTTATCTGCCGGGCCAACCCTGGGTGTGCGCATGCCCGACCACCCGGTTGCCCTGAGGTTGCTGCACCTTGCCGGCCCCATGGCGGTGACTTCCGCCAATCTTTCGGGTGCCCCCAACACCGCCACCGCCCGGGAAGTCCTGGATCAGCTCGCCGGGCGCATCCCGCTTGTGCTGGACGGCGGCCAAAGCCCCGGCGGCGCTCCCTCCACCGTGGTTGACTGCACCGCTGCCCGGCCGGTGATCTTGCGCTCCGGCCCGATTACACTGGAAGAAATCCTTTCCGCGCTGGCTTGATCGCTTGCCTCCCCCGGATCAACTATTCTCACAAAACTTTTATCTTCCCTTCATGCTCTCTTTAGCTGGGTGAATATAATAGTAATTGCATTCTCCTCACTCAAAACTGCGCTTAAGATCAAAGGTTGCCAGGCCTTCCTTGAGCGCAGTTTGGTTTTAAGCAGCTATCCTCGAAACCGGCGCTTCCCTGCGTTCCTGATAGAGCGGTAACAGCACATGAAACTGGCTTCCCGGGCAGGTTTTCTCGTCATAGCCCGGGCTTTCAACCCACACCCGGCCGCCGTGCGCTTCCACAATCCCCCTTGTGATCGCTAATCCCAACCCCGGCCCAGACCCTTTGTATTTGGTCTTGCCGCTGGAGTGCAGCGCCAGGTCCCCCGTCTGGTAAAACTTGGTAAAGATCAATTCCTGTACGGCAGGGTCAATCCCTACCCCTGTATCGCGAATGGTGACCTGCACGCCCCCTTTGGGGAACTCGATGGAAAGAGGTTGTATAGCCCGCCCGGTCAGCGTGATCCTGCCGCCGTCCGGGGTGTTTTTGATGGCATTCACGAGCAGATGATAGAACACCTTGCGCAGCGCTCCTTTATCCGCTTCTACTGCCGGCAGCTCCTGGAGATTTTGTTGTTCGAACGACTGCTGGCGTTCATCCAGAGCCGGGCGCAGCTCTTCAACCAACGACCGGACCAACGCCTCCAGCGACACCGGCCGTGGATCCAGTTGCAGCTCGTGCAGATCGATTTTTGCCAGATCCAGCATACCCTCCACAATTTCATTCAGGCGCTGTGTACCGTTATAAATGCCGCTGATGATTTTGCCGTATTGCGGGCTGCTGGCAAGTTTTGCATCTTCCTGGAGCATTTGCCCATAACCGCTCAGCACGGTCAGCGGTGTCAACAGCTCGTGGGAGGCAATGCTGATGAAATCTGTTTTCGCCCGGTCCAACCGCTCGAGATTCCGGTTAGCCTGGTTCAAGGCTTCAATGGCGCGGCGGAATTCGTTGTTCAGGCGCATCAGGCTTTCCACCAGGCGGGCGTTCTCCAACGCCACCGCGGTCTGGTCAGCCAGTGTGCTCAACACAGAGCGGTCATCGTCCCAGTAGGGCTCTCCCGAAGACTTTGGCCCCAACCCCAGTAAACCGATCCACTCACCTTTGGCGTGAACAGGCAGGTAAATATCCAGGTGCGGGGTGTTGAAGATATCGCTGCTCAGGGTGGGCATGGAGTGAAAGCCGGGCAGCGCCTGGTACTCCTGGCGGGTCAACGGCGCGCGCTGCTCATTGAAGTACACAACAGCCGGGTGATCTCCAGCCAGATAATAGGAACCTGTCTCGTCTGGATCTTTCTGCAGCAGGCTGCGCACACGGTAACCATTCAGGCCGGCAGCGGTTTTTTCCGGATCCACCAGAAAGAGATCGCCTTTTTGGGCCCCCAGCGTCTCATCAATCAGGCTGATGGCCGTTGCCGCCAGCAGGCGGATATCCAGAATGTTGCTGATGCTCTGGCTGTAACGGCGCAGCAGGAGTGTGGGGTCGTGGCTGACCCCTTCAACTCGCCGATGAACAGTTTGCATCAGGCGGTTCAATACCGGCAATACTAGCAAAACCACAAGGACTGCCAGCGCGCTGCTGATGAACCAATCTGGCAGCCCGCTGGCGCTGCGAAAAACCAACTGCGCCAACCAGAAGACTCCCGCAAAAACGGTCACGGCGATACCGCCGGTGAGCAGGGCGCTGACCCCGCGCATAAAAACCCGGCGCAGCGATGGCAGGCGTTTGTTCAGCACGGCGTAGGCTGCCAGCAGAAAACCAGCCAGGTGGATCAAGCTGCCGAGCGCCCAGTAACGGGCCAGGAAAAACACCTGACCCAAAACCACCAACCCCATAACCGGCGCAAGATATTTGACGCGGTTGCGTGCAAAAGGTTGGGTTGTGCGCCGGTAGAGGCGCAGCGCCGCCAACGCTGCCTGACCCAGCATAAAAGCCCAGATGCAGGTGAGCGCTGCCAGAATGAAATCGATACGCTGCAGCTGCCATCGGGTGTTGCTCCACAGTACGTCCGGCAGCCGGGCGGGATTGGCATCCAGCCAGAGCAGCCCGGCAACCAGCAGCAGCCCGGCAGGCTGCCAAAAGTTTACCTTGATGTCCAGGTAGGCGTACACCCAGGCGGAAAATAGTATTGCCAGCACCAACAAGCTAAAAATTGGCAGCCGGGCGTTAAAACCATCCCACCGCTCGGGCAGCCAGCCCTGGTACCAGGCCGCCTGAGCCGCCATCCAGACTCCGGCTGCCAGGGCAGGCATAGCGATACCCCGGCTCAGCGCCGGGCGCGGCCCCGGTTGCACCAAAGCAAGCAGCGCAACCAGGCCATAAGCAGCGCATACCGCCAGCGCTAAAAGGGTGATGCCTCGGGCATAGGTCGGAACAGCACCAGGCTGGCGGTGTGCCCGTGCAGAAAGTTGGCGCCGCTCACCGGTCCAATCTCCCCGGCGCAGAAGAAACCCGCCAGGCCTGCCTCGCCGATATTCTGGTTGATCACATTGATATCACCATTGGGGAATTCATACAGGCGCGTGCCGCGCCCGTTGCACGAGAAAAGCAGCGCCCCACACGGCGGATGCCGGAACATTTGCGGGATCAACATCATTTCCAGATCTTCCTGGGCAGTCAGGGAATCGCGCAAATGAAACTGGATGACCTCGCCTTCCATGATCGAATCGCCGATGGCAACGGCGCCGCTGTTCTGGTCAATCCCCATCACGCCGCGGATCAAAAAATCGCCGCGCCCCATCAATTCCTGCCCGGGTTTGATCGCCCGGCCCACAAACAGGCCGTTTTGAAGCAGCGCCCGGTCATCTTCGGGCAGCTCGGGGATCAGGTCTTGCAGCCATGCCAGAGGAGAACGGCCCTCCAGGTTAAAAATCACGTTGCGGTGGGCGCTGTCCACCTTAAACGGACGCCAGATCGGACGGCACCCCTGAGACACCACCACCTCTACATCCAGCGCACCCGCAAGCGCCACACCCACCACGCCTTCATGGACGACCTCGTCGTTCAAAAACAGGACATTCCCTTTCGGGCGCAGCGCGCCGCTGGCCATCCCCCCTGCCGCAGGTATGCCGGGATAATTGGTATTAAATGCCAGAAGCACATCATCCATTGGCGTGGAGAATGGATCGGCCAGCACAATAAACACACGCACGTCCTCCGCTGCACCCACCACCCGGTGAAACTCGTCCTGATCCAGCAAGATGCGATGCCAGTCATTATTGGCTGGCTGCAGCAGAAATGGCGTGATATGGACACCCGGCATGTGGGCCGCCGCCAGAGTTATGGCCGGCTGATTTTCAATTTCCTGTGTCTTACCAATTACCCCCTCCGCCGAACAACCCAGTATTACCCGGGCGTTGAGTGTCTTGCGCAGGCTCTCCACCAATTTACGCGCCGACAGGGTGAAATGTGATGACATGAATACCCATGCCAGGTCAATCTGCCTATGTTCGGCCGTATCCGCTGCATGCTCCTGGAGCTGCTGGTGCAGCTGGTTCGCCAGGTCATCCAGGGCAGCGTCGAGTTCCGGTTGGGTGGATGTTGCAGAAATATAGAACATGGCGTCTTCCATGTTCCACCTCTATCTTTATTTCTGTGCCAGGCTGGCTGCCATGGCTGCGCCGATGATACCCGCCTGATTAAGCATTTGGGCCGGTACGACCTCAGCCTGTAAGGTCAGCAGAGGCATAAATTTGTCATGGTTTTTGCTCACACCGCCGCCAAGAATGAACAAATCGGGTGAGAAGAGCTTTTCAAGAAGCCTGAGATATTTATTGAACCGGCGCGCCCATTTATCCCATGAAAGCTTATCGCGCTTGCGGGCTGCGTCCGATGCACTCAACTCGGCGTCCTGCCCATCCATCTCCAGATGCCCCAGCTCTGTATTGGGCACCAAATGACCATCAACAAACAACGCTGAACCCAACCCGGTGCCAATCGTTATCATCATCACCACACCGCCGCGGTCCTTGCCTGCCCCAAAAGTCATCTCGGCCAGCCCGGCTGCATCGGCATCATTGACCATCACCACCGGACAGCCCGTGGCTTTGGTCAACAATTCCTGGGCATTCAAATTGATCCATTTCTTATGCACATTGGCAGCGCTCCGGGTGAACCCGTTGCTCACCACCCCCGGGAAGCCGACCCCCACCGCTCCCTTCCATTCGAAGTGGCGCACAACCTCCGCCACGGTCTCTGCAACCGCGTTTGGCCGGGCTGGAACCGGGGTTGGCAAACGAAAGCGCGGGGCGGTCATTTCCCCGCTCTCGATATTCACAGGCGCGCCTTTTATTCCTGTCCCGCCGATATCAATTCCGAGAATCTGCATTCAGGCTTCTCCTTCTGTTTTTGATGGTTGGGGCTACGACCTTTTGGAGGCTGCCTTCCTGATTATCCCACAGGTAGGGAGTGCAATCAATTCTGTCTTTCAAGGCAGATGGCATCCGCCTCAATTTCAATCAACATTTGCGGGTCGATCAGCGCTTTGACTTCCACCATGGTTGTCGCCGGCGGGTGGCTGGCAAAGATTTCGCCATGCGCACGCCCGTATTCCTGCCAGCGGCTGATATCGGTGACAAACATGCGCGTGCGCACCACGTCGTTCAGGTCGGCGCCCAGGTTCTGCAGGGCGCCTCGCATGATCTCAAAACAGCGCTGCGCCTGGGCATAGGCATCCCCCGGCGCAAAGCAGCCCCCATTTTCATCCACAGGGGCGGTCCCGGTGACGTAAATATGGTCCCCGGCACGCAGAGCACGGCAGTAACCCACCTTTGCCTCCCACGGCGCGCCGGAATATGTTCGTTGGAATTCCATGATGGCCTCCAGGTGAACGCTTAACCGACCCAACAACCTTGCCAGGCTGGCAGTGATAAAGGTCACGATAAACGCAATCGAAAGCGGCATCAAAGCCCCTATGGTGGCCCATTTGCGGCTGCCGGTCTCTTTGTAGATCGTCATGATGGTCGTGGCGCACGGGTTGTGCAGCAGCGAAAACAGCATCAGGTTGACCGCCGTCAGCATCGTCCAGCCGTGCTGCGCCGACCAGCAGCTTGCGCAGCCCGGCTAGGGACAGGGATATCGGTCATCATGCCGGTGCCCATGTAGACCATCAGCATCGTCGGCACCACGATCTCGTTGGCGGGGATGGCGATGATGTACGCCAGCAGGATCACGCCATCCAGCCCGATCAGCACGCCCAGCGGGTTCAAGAAGTTCGCCGATGTGCTGCGCCAGGCTGGTCGCCGCTGACAGAGATATTGCCCAGCATCCAGATCACCGCGCCCGCCGGCGCCGCGGTCATGCATCGCCCGCCACAGCACGAAGAGCGTCCGGTCGATCAGCGAGGTGTACAGGATGCGCCCGATATTTGGCGCGGCGGTAGGGCGGCAGCTCCAGGGTAAAGGCCGAGGCCTCGCCTTTCAGGATGGTGCGCGAAAGCACCCAGGAGACCAGCAAGGTGAAGCACGACGCCGATCAGCACCACGCCCACCACCGAGCCGGCCGCCGCAAACGAAGCAAACGCCGGCGGGAAAGCCGCCGCCACGAACACCGTCGCCAGCATGATCAGGGTGGGGAAGCGCCCGTTGCACGGCACAAAGTTGTTGGTCAGGATGGCGATCAGCCGCTCGCGCGGCGAGTCGATCACCCGCGTGGCGATCACCCCGGCGGCGTTGCAGCCAAAGCCCATCGCCATGGTCAGCGACTGCTTGCCGTGCGCGCCGGCTTTTTTGAACAGGAAGTCCAGGTTGAAAGCCACGCGCGGCAGGTAGCCCAGGTCTTCCAGGATGGTGAAGATGCGGGAAGAAGATCGCCATCGGCGGCAGCATCACGCGACCACCCAGGCCAGCCCGCGGTAGACGCCGTGCCAGATGAAGCCGGTGATCCACCACGGCACGCCCAGCGCGGTCGAACAGCCGCTGGCCTGCTCTTCGACCCAGAACAGGGCAGTTGCGAGCATCTGCGAGGGCACATTGGCCGCCACAATGGTGAGCCAGAACACCGCCGCCAGCAGCAGCAGCATGATGGGCAGGCCGAAGATCGGGCGAGGTGACCAGGCGGTCGATGCGCTGGTCCAGGTCGTAGCGGCGCTCGTCTGTGGTTGCACGGCCCGCTGGCAATGCGCTCGGCCTCGCTGTAAAGCGACTTGACCATCTCATCCCGAAAGTCGTCGCCCAGGCTGTGGCGCAGGGCATTCGGCGCGCGCCAGGATATCGTCGGGCTGCAGTTGGGTTGGTTGTGAGTTATCCATCAATATGATCTTCGCTGGAGCTACCTCACACTTCTACTGGCGCTCCTTCCAGCGCAATCTTGCGGCTGAAGCGGACCATCTGCCGCTGGCGAGCCACCAGGTCTGCCAGCTCGCCGGTGAGCAGCGCTTGCTGCACCCGGGCATCGCCGTCCAGCAGGCGGATGGCGAGCCAGCGCGGGTTGGGCACGCCCGGGGCCACGTTCTCGATCATCGGCACCAGCTCGTCCACGGCGCGCTGGAATTCCGGTGTGCCTTCCACACGGCGCGGCTGGGTGGGCGATCTCGCCGCTGATCACCCCTTCCATCGTGCTCAGCAGGGTCTGCATGCCTTCGCCGGTGCGCGCCACGATCGGGATCGCCGGCACGCCCAGGTCGCGCGCCAGGCTGCGCGTGTCCACCTCCAGGCCCTTGCGGCGGGCCTCGTCCATCAGGTTGACCGCCACCACCACCTTATCGGTGATCTCCATCACCTGCAGGACCAGGTTCAGATTGCGCTCCAGCGCGGTGGCATCGGTGACCACGATGGTGCAGTCCGGCTGGCCGAACAGGATGAAATTGCGCGCCACTTCCTCATCCTGCGAGGCCGAAAGCAGCGAATAGGTGCCGGGCAGATCGACCAGCTTATAGCGCACGTTGTTGAACTCAAAGCCGCCTTCGGCGCGGGTCACCGTCTTGCCGGGCCAGTTGCCGGTGTGCTGTTTCAGCCCGGTCAGCGAGTTGAACAGGGTCGATTTGCCGGTATTCGGGTTGCCCGCCAGGGCCACCACCCGGTCAAAATTATCCAGCTTGAGCCCCATCTGCGCCAGTTGGGCATTGGCGGGGCAGGTCTCGCAATCGGTCATTTTGTGCTCCTTATTTATTCGAGATGTCTTTGCGAGCACTCTTCGTGAACATCTGGTCTTTTGCGTGGCCCACGAGTGCAGCGGCTTTTAGAGGCCTTCACCCAGATCTGGGAGGCCTGTTCACGGCGCAGTGCGATCAGCGTGCCGCGAACCCGGTAAGCGCGTGGGTCGCCAGCAAAGTTGCGCATTTCCGGGAAAATGGCTACTCCGGGGGTCATCCCCAAATCCAGCAGGCGCCGCCGGGTGTACCCCTGGCAGGCGTTATCCAGAGAAATGATTTCGGCCCGGGTCTTATCGGGAAGATCAGAGAGCGGCATGACCCCGGCCTGAAACTGCATGGCTTCCGGGATCGGGCTGAGGAAAACATTGGCTGCCACCACCGGTGCAAGCCGGTACTCGTTCTCACCATCGCTCAACAGCAGCCGCTCCGGCGTGGATTCCAATACGCGCACCACCTGCCCCAGGTGCAGGCCTTCCGCCAGGATCTGGGCAAAAGCCAGCGGCGGCTCGTCTTCCAGGTGGACGATTCGACCGGGCAGGTCTTTCGTCCAGGAGGTCAGTGCCACCCCGCTTTCCGGGTTATACTCCCCCGAGCGGGTGGGGATGGGATCGCCGTGCGGGTCCTGTTCCGGGTACCCCAGCGAGGCATCCAGTTCTTCCACCTGGCGCAGGCGTCAGGCTGTGCTCACGGCGCTCGGCCTCCGCATGCACCTGATCCAGGGGCAGCCGGGCTTCGTCCGCCAGGTAGCGCTCCAAAAGACGGTGGGCGCGCACCACCTGCAGCGCCCAGCGCCTCCCCTCGGGCGTGAGCTGCAGCCCGCCCGTGCGGCTGTCCAGCAAACCCTGCGATTCCATGCGCGCCATCAAGCGCAGCACGTCGGCTCCGGTCAGGTGCAGCGCCCCTGCCAGGGCCTCGTGCGAGGCGTAACGCCGGCTCTGTTCCTGGTTCCACAGGTATTTAAGCGCATCTTCCACCAGCTCACGCTGGCCTGCTGCGCTGCGAAAGCGCAGGCGCACCAGAATCCCCCGCTGCGGATGAAAGAGCACTGCCAGCAGCAGGGCAAAAAACAGGCTCAAAAAGATAATCGAGGCTGTATTCATAAAACCTCCACATAAATCTGCCCCGTCACGCGCGGACCGAGGACAAGTTCATGCTCGTCCACCTGCAAGCGCAGGTTGTCATCAAAGGCCGAATATTCCAGAATTTCCACCCCGGCCTGGGGAACCAGGCCGTTGGTCTGCAGGTAGCGCAGCAGCTCGGGATCATCATTCCTCACCCGCCGGATGACCGCTCGCTGTCCGCCGCGCAGCTCATTCAATCGGATTTCTGTTTGCGGGGGCAGGCTCAGCTCACGCGTTGGGATGGGATCGCCGTGCGGATCGTGCAAGGGTTCACCCAGGGCGCTGCGGCAATGCTTTCCTCAAATTCTTCAGAAATCACATGCTCGAGGCGGTCAGCCTCTGCGTGCACTTTATCCCAGGAATAACCCAGCTTTTCCTGCAGGAAAAGCTCCAGCAGCCTGTGATGGCGGATCACCTCCAGCGCTGCCTGCCGGCCTTCAGCCGTGAGCGTGGCGCCGTGGTGGCGGGTGTACTCCAACAGCGGCGGCTCACCAGCCGCCAGGCGCTTCAGCATCCCGGTAACCGAGGCCGGAGCCACGCCCAACCGTTCTGCAATCGCATTGGTGCTGGCCGGGTATTCCTCCTGGGTCAGTTCATAGATCACTTTGAGGTAGTCTTCAACTGCGTCGGTCAGATTGGTTTGCATTCTTCACATGTGACTAGCTCATCCTTGCCAAGGTCTAACTTGCCTGCCACAACGTGGCGGTGGTAAAAATAAAGAAAATCAGGTAAGCCACGTTGAAGCCGGCCCCTTCGGTCAGATCGCGCACCCGCGCCGGCAGGAGCTTCTTCGCCAGCATCCAGGCAATCAACGCCGTCACCGGGTTCACCGCAGCCATCCAGCGCGGGAAAGCCTGTTCCGCCTCCCGCCACCACCACAGTGTACCAGATGGAGGCCGCCAGGATGCATGCCATCAAAAACCCGTAGGTGATGATCAATATTTTGCGGTGGCGCTGGATCATCCCCACCAGCACAGCCTGAGAGTCGTCGCTGACGCGGTTGAGCGCCTGCACGTACTCACCCATGTAGATAAACGTGCCGTGGACGAAAGTGCCCACCACCGAAGCGCAGGCAAACAAAACCACCGGCGGCAGGGCGGCCCCGCTGCCGGCAGGCGCCAGGCCCTGGTAAACCTGCCAGAAGCCCGCCAACAGCAGCGGTGTGGAGAAGACGCCCAGCAGACCGCCCCATGCCAGCCGCCACCACGGTAAAACCACCATCTTCTCCGCATCCGAAAGCGTTTTTGCATGCGGCTGCAGCCTGGGGAAATCGGCTAAATCGACTTTGGCAGCCAGCAGCAAGACATCACCAACCGCATAGATCAGCGCTCCAAGGATTGCCAGCAGCCCGGTCCAGCGCACTGCAGATGTCATATCCATTTCTCAATCTCCCTCTGTCGTGATTTCACAGATCTACCCATCGCCACCGCCTGGTCTTTCGGGTGTGCTCCTAAGATCACCGCTGTAGGGCGCCCAAACGCGGCAGGAACCGCCCCGTGCGCTGCATATACTCGCGGTACCCATCACCAAACTTCTCCAGCATGGTGTTCTCTTCGTTTTTCAGGCGCAGCGCCACAATCAGCGCCAACGCCGCCAAAGGCACTCCGCCAATGTACCAGTTGGCGGTCAGCAGCAGGATGGCAAGCAAGTGAACAAACAGCACCGTGTACATCGGATGGCGCACCCAGCGGTACGGCCCGTGGGAAATCAGGGTGTGCTCTTCACGCACGTGCAGCGTGGTGGAGAAATTGCTGCCCAGCGCCCGCTGCACCCAGCCGATCAGCACCAGGCTGGCGGCTCCCAGGAAAACACCGCTCCATTGCGCCCAACCGGGAAGCGGCAGGGCAGCCCACGAAAACCAGCCCGGCAGGACCAGGTAGACGGCAAAAGAGAGCATGAACGGTATGCCAACAAGCAGGCGCAGCCCCGTGTGCAGCCGGCCCTCCTTGTATTCAACTTTCCCGCCTGTGCTCACCGCCAGCCGGTGGTAGTAGGCGCGTATCCCGGTAAAAGCCAGGAACATCCCCACAAAAAACAGGTGAAAAAATGTGTCGTTCATATTTTAAACCCTTTCTACTTCAATCTGGGCAGGTAACGCCCGGTGGTTTGCATATATTGGCGGTACTCATCGCCAAAACGGTCGATCAGCCGTGCTTCCTCAATGGGTGTCCGCATGGCAAGGACAGCCATCGCCAATGACAACATGGTCAGGGTAAACCAGTTGGCTGCCAGCAGGCTGAAACCGATGAAGAGCACAGTGCCAACCGTGTACAGCGGGTGGCGCACCCAACGGTAAGGCCCGTGCGTCACCAGGCTATGGGCCTGGCGTGTCACCACCGTGGGGGTAACGTTTTTCCCCAGGCTGCTGAAAATCCAGTAAACCAACGGCAGACAGGCTACCATCAGCGCAGCTCCCGCCCAGCGCAGCCAGGCCGGCAGCGGCAGGCTGGACCAGGCCATCCAGCCCGGGTTGATCAGGTAGGCCAGCGCGCCCAACCAGCCCAGCAGTCCAAATATCCGCCGCAGGTTGAGGATGAGCGAGCCTTCCTCCCGGGTGGAGATACGTTCTCCCGTTTGCGCGGCCTTGCGGCGGTAGTAGATCGAGATGGAGAGTGCCGGTAGCAGAAGGAGGACTGCCAATAAGTGAAATACGCTTTCCTGGTTCATTTCAATGCTCCATACCGGTTTGCCCCGGTTGCTTTACTTGATTAATAATCCGGTCACCCACAGCAGCAGCATACCGCCAACGATGCCCGAAAACACCGTGAAGGGCATCGGCTGCCGTGCCGTATCTTTCTGGATCAGCTTGGCGATCTCGTAGACCACCTCGAAGATGGCGCCGGTACCCACCGCCAGAAAGAGCACAGCCAGGGTTGCCGAGGGCGAAAAACCGCCAATCCAGGCGCCCACCACCGCCGGTCCGCCGCCCACCAGACCCATCAACGCCAGTGAGCCGACGGAAGGCCGGTCACGCAGCACCGGAGCGATGATTCCCAGGCCCTCGGTGATGTTCTGGATGATAAAGCCCACCACCAGGAAGGCGCCCAGGGCGATCTCACCCACGTTGTAGGCCGCCCCAATCGCCAGCCCCTCGCCCAGGTTGTGCAGGCCGATCCCAATGGCAATCATATAGGCCAGCGACAGGCGCTGGTCTGCCTCGCTTCTGCCGGTGGCTGCCTGCCGCCGCGAGATCGCATCCAGCAGGAAGAAAGTTGCCACCGCGCCGATGCCGATCAAGCCGATGCCCTGAAAAGGCGCCGGCACGCGGTTGGCCTGATCCAGGGCCTCCGCCAGGGTGTCCAACCCCAGGAATACCAGCAGCCCGGCGGTCACCGCCAGCAGGAAGACCATCCAGCGGCGGCCCAGCTTGCGCAGGGCCGGAAACCAGAACAGGCCCAGGTAAACCGGGATCACGCCCACGTACAGCCCGATCAAGGTGAAGCTGCCAAAGGTGCGCCCGCCGGGCTGCGGCGTGTTAAAGGCCACCGGGATATCGACCACGAACGGAATGGAATTGCGTGGTGAACAGGGTAATGGCGTAGGCCTCGCCATGCACCCAGGGGTAATCCAGGTGGATGACGGCCTTATTCAAGCGCGGAATGACCGCCGCCGGCGTGGTTGAAGCCGGCCAGACGGCGTCGTTGATGATCACCTGGGCGATGCGGATGTCTTCCCGCCCGGCGTTGCGCACCAGGATGTCGATGCTGTCCGGTTTAAACACCGTGCGCTCGATGGTCAGATCTTCCAGCGGAGCAGGCGAGCTAAAGCTCAACCCGCCGCCCGTGCGCAGAAAAAGCGCAATCACCCCGCCCAGCGCCAGCAGCGGCAGGATCAACAGCACCGCCGTAGTGAGGCGGATTGATTTTGGTTTGGGCTCTTGCAGCGTTTGTTCGCTCATATCACACCTCTAAAATATCGGGTTCCAGCCACGTCAGGGCAAGACTTCAAAGTGGCCCGTCCAGCCCAGCTCGGCAAACTCGGTGTTGTGGGCGTGAAACATGTACAGCCCCGGAAATTTGTAGCTGAATTCCAGGATGCCGCGCTGCGCCTGGGTTTGCATGACCACATCGGTGTACTCGCCGGGCGTCAGGCTCGTGCCGGTCGGGTAATAATAGAACAGGTTGGCGTGCAGATGGAAGGAGTTGATCAGGTCGTACTCCAGGATGTTCACCAGGTAGATGCGGATCTTTTCACCCACGCGGATCTGGATGGGGTGCTTATCAAAGTGAAACGGGATGGTGTTGACGGCGTAAAAATCATTGGCGTTATCGAAATCCACATCGAAGCCGTTCATCACCATGATCAGCTCGCGGTCCACCGCAGGCCGCCCGCCCTGGGGGTCGATGATAAAAGCGCCGTACAGCCCTTTGGCAATGTGCCGGGCCAGCGGGAAGGCATGGCAGTGATACAGGTGCAGCCCGAACGGCTCGGCGTCAAATTCGTAGGTGAAAGTCTGCCCGGGCTGGATCACGCCCGGCCCGCTGGAAGGCACGCCGTCCATCTCGGATGGGTGGATGCCGTGAAAGTGCATGCTGTGCGGGTGCGGGCTGCCGTTGGTAAAGTGGATGCGGATGCGGTCGCCCTCCGTCGCCCGGATGGTGGGACCCGGAATGCGCCCGTTGTAGCTCCAGGCCGGGTATTCAATCCCGGGTACAACCTCGATGGTTTTGTTCACCGCCACAATGTTGTACTCGCGCAGGGTCTGTCCGTTGGGCAGGGTGGAGACTTCGCCGTAATCGAAATCGGTCAGGACATCGCTGGGGTTGAAGCCGTTGCGGGTGTGGTCCACCTCGCCGGTCGTGCCGGGCATGCCGTGCGCCCCGTGATCCATCTGCATGGGTGGGGCGGCGCTGGCCTGTCTGCCGCCCGCCGCCAGGGCTGCCGCCCCGGCGCCGCCCAGCAGCGTCATCGCGCCGGCCCGCATAAATTGTCGTCGTGAAAGGGTCTTGTTCATTCGTCTCACCTCACCGATAATTTCATAATCAATCTTCTTGAATTTAGTCTAACCTAAATTATATTTTAGTATATTCAACCAAATTTGTCAAGAAGTGATTTTTAATCAGGCATTGACAAGCGGCTTTCATACTCGTAAAATCTCCCCCATAACCCGGGGCCCGCCACCCCGACGCCAGTTATTATTTTCCCCAAAGGAGAGAAACATGGTTCAGCCAGCCGGAAGTCAACCAGACCTGGAAGGCGATGTGTACTATCCTTCGCCAGATGTGGTCAATGCAGCCATTATCCAGGAGTACGATGCGCTCTACCGCTATTCCATCGAAGACCCGCAGGGCTTTTGGGGCGAGCGGGCTGAAGAGCTGGAATGGTATCAAAAGTGGGACAAGGTGTTGGATGACAGCAATCCCCCCTTCTTCAAGTGGTTTGTGGGCGGTAAGACCAACATCGTCCACAACGCAATCGACCGGCACCTCAAGACCTATCGCAAAAACAAGCTGGCCCTGATCTGGGAAGGCGAGCCGGGGGATACGCGCACCTTTTCCTATTTTTCCCTGAATCGCGAGGTGTGCAAGTTTGCCAACGTGCTGCGCAGCATGGGCGTCAAGAAGGGTGATATCGTCACCATTTACATGCCGCGCATTCCCGAAATGGTGATCGCCATGCTGGCCTGCGCCAAGATCGGCGCCCCGCACAGCGTGGTGTACGGCGGTTTCAGCGTCGAAGCCCTGGCCGAGCGCATCGAAGACGCCCAGAGCCGCGTGCTGGTCACGGCGGACGGCGGCTGGCTGCGCGGCAAAATCGTCGGGCTGAAAGACATCGCCGATGAGGCCATCGCCCGCCAGCCCACCATCGAAAGCTGCATCGTGGTCAAACGCACCGCCCAGAGCATTTATATGGAGGCCGGGCGCGATTACTGGTACCACGACCTGATGAGCCTGCCGATTGCCAACAACTCGTGCTACACCGAGCCGGTGGACGCCGAAGACCCGCTCTTTATCCTGTACACTTCCGGCACAACCGGACGCCCCAAGGGTGTGGTCCACACCCACGGGGGGTACATGGTTTTCACCTACGCCACGCTCAAATACGTCTTCGACCTGAAGGATGAAGACCGCTACTGGTGCGCCGCCGACCCTGGCTGGGTCACCGGGCACAGCTACATCGTGTACGCCCCGCTGATCAACGGCGCCACCAGCTTTATGTACGAGGGCGCCCCCAACCATCCCTACCCCAACCGCTGGTGGCGCCTGGTGGAAAATTACGGCATCACCATCCTGTACACCGCCCCCACCGCCATCCGCGGCCTGATGCGCTTTGGCGACGCCTGGCCCAACCGCCACGACCTGAGCAGCCTGCGCCTGCTGGGCAGCGTCGGCGAGCCGATCAACCCCGAGGCCTGGCGCTGGTACTACACCGTCATCGGCAAGGAGCGCTGCCCGATCATGGATACCTGGTGGCAGACCGAGACGGGCGGCTTTATGATCTCACCCCTGCCCATCACGCCGCTCAAGCCCGGTTCCGCCACGAAGCCGCTCTTTGGCATCGAGGCCGATGTGGTGGATGAAGGTGGCAAGCCCGTGCCTGCCGGCGAGGAGGGCTACCTGGTGATCAAAAAGCCCTGGCCCGGCATGCTGCGCACCATCCTCAAAGACCCCGAGCGCTACAAAACCCAGTACTGGGGCAAGTTTGGCAACATGTACCAGGCCGGCGACTCGGCCCGCAAAGACAAAGACGGCTACATCTGGGTCATCGGCCGCATGGACGACGTCATCAAGGTCAGCGGCTACCGCCTGGGCACCGCCGAGGTGGAGAGCGCCCTGGTCAGCCACCAGGCCGTGGCCGAAGCCGCCGCCATCGGCCTGCCCCACGAGCTGAAAGGCAACGCCATCCACGCTTATGTGATCCTGCGGGCCGGCGTGGAGAAGAGCGACAGGCTGGCCGAAGAGCTGCGCAACCACGTGGCCCACGAGATCGGCCCGATTGCCAAGCCCGAAGATATCACCTTTATGGATAGCCTGCCCAAGACGCGCAGCGGCAAGATCATGCGCCGCCTGCTCAAAGCGCGGGCGCTGGGCCTGCCCGAAGGCGATAAAAGCACCCTGGAAGAATAACGCCGCCCTCACCCCGTCGGCAGCGAAGCTGCCGCCCCCTCTCCCTGCTGGAGAGGGGTTTTTGTTGCCAGTTGGGCTGGTAGGCTAAGAACGACTGTCTTTTCGCGTGACAGCCTGCCCACCAACCCAACATATAATCCATGCCGGTTCCCCGAATCGATATCCGTGATCACAGTGAGGGTGCCGCTGGCAGCTTTGTAGTTACAGCTCTCGCTGTAATCCCCGTTGCCGCCCGTCTCACCTGTCGCCCCGGCGCAGGTCAGGCGATCCAGGTTGTCGTAGCCAAAAGTCTGCAATTGCGGGCTGCCGGCTCTGTAGTCCTTGATCCAGGAAATATTGCCCACGTCATCGTACGAGTACTCGAAGTTCTGCAGCGAGGTCTGGCTGGCATATGTTCCGCTTTGCAGGTAGCGCAGCCGCCCGCCCTGGGTGTTCCAGGCGTAGAAATCGGCGTTGTTCAGCAGCACCGGGTTGGCGCCCCAGGCTGGCAGCCCTTAAGTTCGAGCCATACGTAGTGCTCGCCGCCGTTAGCAGTTTATGGGAGGGTTTTTAGTTTTTAAGGTTCGAGTGGTTGTGAATAGGAGGAGGGTGGGTTTCGCCGGCGCTCAACCCATCCTACGAACTGATGGGCAGCGATCAGTATCAACTGCATTCTGCCGAAGCGATCATTCGCTTTTGGGCGCTCGGGTTATGTCTGTATCAATATTTGGACAGCTTGCACCACCGATTGAAGAAAATGTATCCACAAGACTTTACTCTTGGAGAAACGCTCATATGGCTACGTGAGCGAAACACTCAGCTTCTGCTGAAGTGGATTTGCCACCAAGTAAACGCTGGGGCAAATGTTCGGCATATTCTGGAGTTTTCAACTCCTGCTCTGCCCGTTTCATCGGCCAATTGTTAAATCTGCAAAACTACTGTTTATTATTTCGCAGGCGATTTTTCAAAATAGCCCTTTCCATTATCCAACAAAGGAAAACCTTCATCGCGACCGAGAAGCATGTGGCGCAATACTAGTTGCCCAGAATTTTGATATACCAATTCCAAGATAAGCTCATTATCCATTATTAGAGAATTTTTGGAAAAAGGATCATAGAATGGCCTTGTATACCCATAATGCTCAAAAAACGAAGCTCCACGCGCGATAATAGCGCGCTCCTGTCAAATGTATCTGTATCCTACCATCTGGGAAATCGTTCAAGATACCATGTACCTTTGTCCGACGCAAATTGATAATTGGGTGGTTGGTTATAAGACTGTTCGAATGAGCCATCTTCATAGATACAGAGATTATCACTATTACCTTCGTATTGGGCGGTCCATACCCCATATAATTCGCTCTGATCAAATTCATCTGGCGGATTTTCGAGAGACAAAACATTGCTTGTCAGCCTTATTACTATACACAAAAATAGAATACAAGCCATTGAGGCAATCGTATATAAAGCTAATAATTTTTTCCTCATAATTTTTTATTGATTCTCCTCTGGCTTCGTTTCATACCAATAATATTCTTGATATATAGTTCCCCCCATCCTTGTCCCCATGGGACATTTTGAAGGATAGTAAAATCCGTTCCTGGTATTCGAGTGAATGAAGCTCTACCTGTGGAGTTATACGCTACGATTTTCGCAATCGAATTACCTGACGAATTTTTACCTGCATCTAGAGCTGAGATAGCGTCAAACGAACCTAAGGTACCCTCTACGGCGTCTATATCACCGATGGGATCATGTGAACCCCACCCAAAAAGCGATAATCCAAGATCAATTTGTGCTTTAACAAAACCCGAGCCAGAACTTTATCATTCCATAAAATGAACCATCTCGGTTATCGACAGTAGTACTTGCGGAGAACGGAACTTTGTATCCTGATGCTTTCCATTGCTCCTGAAATTGAGTGACTTGCTTTTCTTGCATGACTTCTTGGGTTAATGGTTGAGTTGTTGGTTGGGTTGGTGGGCTGGGATCTCAGGAGTGCTTATGGCTCAGGCGCGCCCACCAACCCAACATCTGTTCCATGCCAATTTCCTGACCCAAACAACATTCCGCTCCCCAATCCGCCGGGTAAATTGTTGGGTCTCGTTCAGGTAATACCGGATAGATGCCCGGACAGACCCACTCGACCCAACCTACCAGGCTAAAGTGTATGTCCATCCTGCTGTTTGTATTGCTTTCTGATAAATTCTAATAACTTTTCGGGCTCATGATAATAAACTGTGTTTATTTGTATCTTTTTGTTTTGAGATTGGATTGTAATCCTTGACCCAACCATATAAATAGAGATCACCTCAGACCATCTAATGGTCTTTGGTTGGAAAACCCCCTTCTTTCGAACACATATTTCTGTAAATTCGATTGAACTTTCTGTATATCCCATTACCCACGCAAAAAGCACCAACCCCACTACGAGACTATTTACAATGACCCCACTCCATACCTCAACACTGGTGAGTTTGAGACCATTAATCAATGATGTAATCATCGGAATCGTGAAAATCCCCAAGAAAAATACACCTATTGAAAGTCATCGGAATGACAAAAGCAAGTATTAATACGTAATTTCTGGAGAAATTAACCTGGGGGAATTCATCCTTGTCTATCATCGTCTTTGTTTTTTTAATTTCATTGAGTTGTAAGTTGAGTTGGTGGGCAAAATACGATGGACCTCTCGCTGAAACAGCCTGCCAACCAACCCAACTCCTTTTGTTAAGGCCGGAGGGCAGTCGCATCCACCCGCAGAACGCCGTGGGTTTTGGTGCCGAAATAAACCACCCCCGGCTCGGCGGGGTTGAACTGGATGGATTGGACGGCGATGCCCTGCAGCTCGCTCAGAACCGGCTGCCAGGCGAGGCCCGCATCGATCGAATAATAGGCGCCCGTGGCGCCGGCGGCATACAGCCTCGCCGGGTTAACCGGATCGACGGCAATCAGACCGGCGGGCGTGCCGCTCAGCCCGGCAGGCTGCCAGGCGGCGCCATCGTAGCGGTAAACGCCCCTCCCGGCGGCGGCATAAAGCATTCCGCCGCCCGCCAGCGCCAGGCTGTAGATCGTCTCGCCGGGCAGGCTGAGATCGCTCCAGGAGGCGCCGCCGTTCGAGCTGGTCTTGACCGCCCCGGCTTGCGATGTGGCGGCATACAGGTGCAGCGGATCAAGCGGGTCGACCGCCAGGCTCCAAACCACCTGGCCCGAAAGCCCGGCGCTCGTCCAGTGCTCGCCGCCATCCTGGCTGCGGTAAACGCCCGAGCCATCGCTGCCAATGTAAGCCATGGACGGGTTGGACGGCGCATAGATCATGGTGAGCAGGCGCGTGCCGAGCGGCGCAGCCGGAGATGCGGCATCTGCCGGGGCTGGCGCCGCGGCAGGACCCGCAAACGGGTCAATCACGTCATCCCAGGCCGGGGCGGCGCCTTCTGGCAGCGGGGCATCCGGCAGGTTGGCGCCTGTCTCCTGCCAGCCGCCGGCGCTGTCCAAATCGCGGCGGTACAGGCCGTGATCGTGGGTGATGGCGTACAAAACCCGGCTGCCGGGCTGGCGGATGAGGCTATGGATGTAACGATCCCCCAGGCCGCTGGAGTAATCCTCCCAGGTCCCGCCGCCATCCGTGGAGCGGGCCACGCCGCCGCCGTACGTCCCGGCATAAAGCGTACTGGCATCCTGAGGGTCAAACGCCAGCCCCACCGCCGAGCTGGCCTTGAGCCCGGCCTGGCTGGGCTGCCAGGTCTGGCCCTGGTCGCGGCTGGCGTACAGCCCTCGCCCGAGGTGCCGGCAAAAACCACATCGTGATTGCCGGGATTGACCGCCACCACGCCCACCGGGCTGCTGGGCAAACCGGCGTTGAACCAGGTATTGCCGCCGCTGGTGGTCTTCATCACCCCCATGTTGTAGGCCGCCAGGTAAATCGTGCGCGGCGACTGCGGGTCGATCGACATGCCGTAAATGTTGGCGCCGCTCAGCCCGCTGCTCTTGAGCTGCCAGGTGTCGCCGCCGTCGCTGGACTTGAACACGCCGTCTTTGGTCCACACGCCGGTGTAAACCACGCCCGGCGATGTGCCCGGCTGCACGCCAATGGCGCGCGTCGAGAAGTTGGTGATGCCGTCCGTGATGATCTGCCAGGTGCGCCCGGAATTGGTGGAGCGCATCGGGCCGTGCTCGTGCGTGGCAGCGAAGAGCACCTCATGCTGGTCGGGGTGGATGGTGAGGGCATACACCCAATCCTGGTAGCTGCTGCCGCCCAGGTTGTAGAGCGAAGGCGACCAACTCGCCCCGCCGTCGCTGCTTTTGTAGACCACGCCGTTCCAGGGGCGGTCGGTGTTGGTCGAAATGCCGCGCGTGGCAATGTAGACGACGTTGGTGTTCACCGGATCGACCACGATGGAGTAGACGATGGCCTCTTCCTGGATGCCCTGGCTGGAGAAAACCCAGTTCTTGCCCCCATCCACGCTTTTGTACATCTTGCCTTTGTAGGTGCCGGCGTAAACGACATCCGGGTTCTGCGGGTCGATCCCCAGGGCGTTGACCACCAGGCTGCCCAGGCCGTCGCTGGAACGAAACCAATAATTGCCGCCGTCTGTGCTTTTGTAAACGCCGCCGCCCCACGAACCGGCGTAGACATTCATGGAGTTTAGCGGGTCAACCGCCAGGGCGACGATGACGCCCCCATCCGGGCCGATCCAGCGCGGCATGGGCTGCGAAAATACCGCCGGCAGGAAATAGCGAAAATCATCCGCCGCCGGCTGGCGCTGAAACAGGCCGGGCCGTGCTCCCACCCAGCACGGCCAGCCACAGACCCATCGAGAGAAGAATACCCCGCGCAGCTCTCATATCTATCCATCCCACCCGCGCCTGCCGCAGGCAGGCCGTAATCCGTCAGCTTGCTTCGGCTTTGCGCCCCGACCTGGAACGCTCTTTCAAAAATTCGTAGACTGCCGGAAGAACTGAGATCAGGATTATCGCCAGGACGACGAAGGTGAAGTTATCCTGAACGAATGGCAGATTCCCGAAGAAATAGCCGCCGAAGGTGAACAGGGCCACCCACAGCAAACCGCCTATCACATTGTAGCTGATGAACTTGCCGTAGGTCATGGCGCCCACGCCGGCCACAAAGGGCGCAAAGGTGCGCACGATGGGCACAAAGCGGGCCAGGATGATGGTTTTACCGCCGTGTTTTTCATAGAAGGCGTGGGTGCGGTCCATGTATTCTTTTTTGAGAAAGCGAATCTCGCCGCTGAAAGCGCGCGGGCCGATATAATGGCCGATCCAGTAATTTACCGTATCGCCCGCAATGGCGGCGATGGAAAGCAGCACAAACAGCAGCCACACATTCAGCGAACCCAGACCGGCAAAAGCGCCGGCGGCAAACAGTAGCGAATCGCCGGGCAGGAATGGGGTCACCACCAGCCCGGTTTCCATGAAGATGATCAGAAACAGCAGCAGGTAGGTCCACACGCCATAGGTCTGGATCACCTGGCTGAGGTGCTTATCCAGGTGCAGGAACAGGTCAATCAGGTAAGATATCAACTCCATTTTTCACCTTTCGTACATCACGCAGTAATAAAGTATTGGCTGCCAGCAAAGCCAGCAGCGCGGTAAACGCCAGGCCGCCCAGAACATAGGGGAAGGCCCGGCTCATTTGCAAAGCCCAATCGGGGACAAACTGTATCCCCTGGGCGGCCAGGACGGAGGCTGTGCTGGCGATCGTCAGGGCGTTCCACAGGGCATGCACCCCCACCGAAGCCAGGTAAACGCCTCCCAGCCGCCCGTAGCGACCGTCGCGCCAGGCAACCGCCAGCGCCCAGCCCAGCATGCCGGCGGTCAGGGCATGGATGACGCCCGTGCCGATGCGGGCAAACACCAGGAAGGCCCAATCCTCGCCGCGGCTGGCCAGCATCAGGCTCTCGGCCAGGGCAAAACCGGCCCCGCTCAAAATACCGGCCGCCCAGCCCTCAGCCGGGCTCAGCCCGCGACCTGCCAACAGCCAGACGCCCACCGGTTTGATCAGCTCTTCGAGCATGGGCACCAGCAGGCCGACATAAGCAAAGACTACAAACCACACGGCAGGCCGGGCGAGGTAGGGCGCCAGGATGTGCTCGAGAACGGCGGGCGATGTCCCTGCCTGCTGCAGCCGGGCAGCCAGTTCTCTAAATTCTTGCGCCAGCCCGGGCTGGGTTGAAACCCACACACCCAGCGCCAGGATGCCGGCCAGGAGCAGGAGGATTTCGGCCGTGAAGGCCAGCACAGGGGCCAGAACCGCCCCGCTGCCAAACAGACCCCAGACACGCTGCGGGGAACCCGTGGGCAGGTCGCGCAGCGCCAGGTACACCAGCCAGAGCACCGGCAGCCCCACCGCCAGGAGGTGCAGTGGAGGCAGCGCCAGCCAGGAGAAACGTTCGGAACGGGACACAAAGTACCCGGCAGCCATCACCAGCGGCAGGGCCAGGATGAGCAGCGTGGGACGCATCCAACCCGGCAGCGGGATCTGCCGGGCGGCCGGACGGCCGATCAGGCGCAAAAACGAATAACCGGCGGATGGCAGCACGACCAGGCCCACGCCCGCCGCGCCGGCAGCCAGCAGCAATAACTGCAGGGCGTTGCTGGCCGCCTCCCCCTGGATTAGCTGCACCAGTCCGAGCAGGGCCGCCCCAAAGGCCAGCCCCAGCAAATTGAGCAGTGCAAATATCGAAAAGCCGAATTGCGCCGCCGTTGGCCAGTGAAATGCCTTCAAGTTATTTCTCTTCGATCGTCACGCCCAGGATTTTATCGCCGGGCGCGAGGTCAAAACCCTGTGACGGGTCGCGCAGCGTGATGCTTTGCACCACTTCCATGCCGCTGATGACCTGGCCGAAAATGGTGTAACCGCCGTCCAGGTGCGCCGCCGGCCCCAGGGTGATAAAGAACTGGCTGCCGTTGGTATCCGGACCGGCATTGGCCATCGCCAGGATGCCCGCCTTATCAAACTTCAGATCCGGCGAGATTTCGCTGGAAAAAGCGTAGCCCGGGCCGCCGAAGCCGGTGCCGCTCGGGTCGCCGGCCTGCGCCATGAAATTTGCCAGCACGCGGTGGAAAGTGACACCGTCATACCAGCCGCTTTTGGCCAGAAAAATGAAGTTATTCACCGCCAGCGGCGCCACGTCGGGGTACAGCTCCAGGACGATATCACCCTTCTCCGTTTTCAGGGTGGCAACGTACTGTTTGGAGGCATCCACCGTCATAGGCGGACAGGTGGTAAACTGCCGTTTGGTCAACAGCTCCAGCTCAACAATGGCTTTGATATTGGCAGGGCTCATCGGCAGGTTTTCGGGCCAGATCCGGCCGTTGATCAGCAGGAAAGGCGTGCCGGGCATACCGATAGCGACGCCCTTATCCCAGGCGGCCTGGGCTTTGGCTACCAGCGCATCACTGAGCATATCTGTAGTAAATTGATCCTTATCCAGGCCCAATTCGACGGCGCGCTCGATCACATATGCCTGAAACTCTTCGACCGGCAACTGCACCCATTCGGCCTGGCGCTCAAACAACAAATCGTGCATCTCCCAAAATTTTCCCTGCAGCCCGGCGGCCTCGGCGGCCTGGGTGCTGAGGGCGGCTTTATCATGAATGGAAGTCAATGGAAAGTGTCGGTAAACCACACGCACATCTTCCGGGTATTCAGTTTGAAGTCGCGCCAACACGGGCGCGAGCCCAGAACAGCCTGGTCATTGAAAATCGCCATATTCCACAAAGGTGACCGACGCCCCCTCCAGACCGTACTGCCAATCGCCGGCAGCCACCGGCGGGAAGATGGAGGCTTCGGTGGGGCCGGGTGTGGGCCGCGGGCTGACGACCGTGCAGCCCGGCGGCGGCGCCGGCTCGTCGGTCAGCTCAAGCGCGGCTCCCGGCGTGGCAGCCTTGACGGCCTCGGGTGTGGTCGTACGCGGCGGGTGCGGTTGCCTGCGGCGTGGAGGCATCCGGGGTTGCCGTATTTGCCCTGCAGCCGGCTGCCAGCGCTGCCGTCAGGATCAACCCGATGAGTAGAATTTTTCGCATATACGCTCCAAAAACCCTGGTTACAGATTATCCAGCAATTTTACCAGCATCGCGTTCATTGGGATTCATCAATCGCTTTCTGAAGCTGGTCGTAGGTGGACATCCAGGAAATGCGCCGGATAAAATCAGCCAGGCTGGGGCTGGAGAGGCGCAGGCTTCGCACGGCGGCGCCCACCGGGTCGGTTCCGGCGGCCCCGCCAGGTTGGTCGGCATAGGCGCCGTAGAAAGCGAAGTAGGCCTGGTTCAGCTTGCGGATGCGGTAGCCGTTCTCCCAGAAAAACACACGCCGGGCTTCCATGTAGGCCTCGGCCTGTTCCACCTGGCCTTCAGCCAGGAGCTGATCGACAGTCACGCGCGTGATGCGCATCTCCGCCCGGAAATCAAAGGCAGGGGGCTCCGGCTCCACGGCCGGTTGAGATGGCGAGGAGGGCGGCGGCGCGCGGCGGCGGGGCCAGGTCCGGATAGTAGGTTTGCATCAAAATCTGCCCGATCTCCTTGCCGGCGATCGAGGCTGCCGTTTCATTCATGGTGCGCAGCTCGGGGCTGTTCAAATAGCTCACACCCAGCGGGCGCAGGGTCAAAAAATTGTGGATCCACTCATGCGCTACCACCTCGCTCAGCCAGTTCAGATCGGTGGTTTGCATTACCATGGTGGGATAGACGCCCACCCCGCCAATCCCCACCACCAGCGACGAAACATCCAGGCCGCGATCCACTCGCGCTTCCAGGGCCGATTGCTGGTCCACCGTCAGGTCAGGCAGCAGGGAGATGTTGCTGTCCTGGCGGATGACCTTGCGCGGCGAAACGATGAGCGCCATGGGCAAGGGGGTGCTGTGATAGAGCACCGGCGGCAGGGGCTGCCCCATCGCCGACAGCCCCACACCGGCGACCACTGCCGATACCTGGGCCTGCAGCACCGATTCGGCCAGCGGCCCCAACCGGCGGCGGCGGGCATACAGGCCCTGCAGCTCCTGCCGCAGGTCTGTGGATGCAGCCTGTGGGTCGGCGACCGCAGGATCGGAGAATATGGCGCTGAGACGACCCTCCCCCTGCTGGATTTGCGCCACCAGCTCCAGATAATCGCGCACCAGCGCCGGGCGCTGACCGGGAGGCAGGTAATCGACGGCCCCCAGGCTTAACTGGTTCAGTTTGATCTCCAGCGCATTCAGAGTCCAGGCAATGTAATCGAATTCGATCTCGCGGGTAAAGGCGCGCACCCGTTCGGTGCCGTCGCCAGGCGGCAGGCTGCTGCTGCCTAAAAGCAGCATGGAGACCAGGATGCTGAAAGTTATATTGCTCAAGCGTTTCAAAACCATGCCGAGATGATAATGCCACAGCCGCCTGGAGTCAATGAAAGCGAATGGCGTGTAACCTTTTGCCGCTCTCATGCTATAATGCGCACCACGATGAATTTTCTGATCACCGGCGCAGCCGGTTTCCTGGGCTCTTCCCTTGCCAATTACCTGGCCCGCGAAGGCCACCAGGTGCGCGGCATCGATGACCTTTCGGCGGGCGATCCCAAGGTGCTCTCGCCCGACGTGCTTTTCACGCGCGGCGATGTAAACGACCGGCCCAAGCTGTGGACGCTGCTGCAGGAGGTGGACTGCGTTTACCACCTGGCGGCGCGCATTTCGGTGCCCGAATCGGTGCTCTACCCGCGCGAGTACAACGCCGTGAACGTGGGCGGCACGGTGAGCCTGATGGAAGCCATGCGGGATGTGGGCGTGCACCGCGTGGTCTTCATTTCATCCGGTGCAGTGTACGGCGATCAGGGCGAACAACCGCTCAAGGAAACCGCCACACCCAACCCCACCTCACCCTATGCCGTGTCCAAGCTGGCTGCCGAATATTACGTGCGCACCATCGGCGACCAGTGGAAGATCGAAACCGTCAGCCTGCGGGTTTTCAACGCCTACGGACCGGGGCAGCACCTGCCCGCCTCCAACCCGCCGGTGATCCCCAATTTTCTGCGCCAGGCGGTGCGCGGCGGCTCCCTGGTGGTGCACAGCCAGGGAACACAAACCCGCGATTATGTCTTTGTGGATGATGTGGTGCGCTGCATGGTGGCTGCCGCCACCGCGCCGGGGCTCAACCATGCCACCATCAACGTGGGCAGCGGTACAGAAACCAGCGTGCGCGAGCTGGTGCGGCTGGTACAGGAAACCACCAGCAGCAAATCAGAAGCGCTTTTCAACCCGCGCACCGACCCGGGCGTCTCGCGCATGTGCGCCGACCTGACCCTGGCGCGCGAAAAACTGGGTTACCAGCCCCGCTTTTCACTGCCAGAGGGCCTGCGCCTGACCCTGGAACGCGATGCACGCTTCAGCAAAGACCTGCCCACCCGGCCCATCAATCGGTGACCGCTAACCCGCAGCCCCTGCACCGCGCTTTCTTTGCGCAAAACACGTTGGTCGTGGCGCGGCAGGTACTGGGAATGCGCCTGGTGCGGATGGAGAACGGTCAGCGCCTGGCGGGTCTGATCACCGAAACTGAGGCCTACCGGGGCGAGGAAGACCTGGGCTGCCACGCCCGCGCCGGGTTGACCGGGCGCACCCGCCCTATGTACGGTCCGCCGGGACATGCCTATATTTACTTTACCTATGGCATGCATTGGATGTTAAACTTTGTCACTGAAACGCAGGGCTTCCCGGCAGCCGTTTTAGTGCGCGCCATCCGGCCTGTCGAAGGCCTCGATGTGATCGCGGGACGCAGGCGCCCACAGCCCCCCGAACGCTGGACGGATGGACCCGCCAAAGTGTGCCAGGCCCTGAATATCGATGGCAGGCAGAACGGCCTCGACCTGTGCGCACCTGGAGCAGAAATTTTCGTGGAACGCGGCGAAATCGTTGCCGATGCCAGCGTGACTACCGGGCCGCGTGTGGGGTTATATAGTGTGTCAGAGCCATGGAAGTCAATCCCCTGGCGCTATCGCTGGACGTAAAAAGCGGCTCGCACTTCGTGGATCACGCAATAAACCGAGATTGCTTCCCCGCGAAGAGCGCTCGCAAAGACATTTCGAATAAACAAGGAATTAAGTGAGCAGTTATTCGATGAACCAGTATCCGTAACAAATCATCCAATCTCGTATCACAGTTCTCTAATCTCGGATCTCGATTCTCTGTTTTCTTTGAACGAATAATCATTTGAGGAGGAAACAATGGGTATTCTTACAGGTAAAACCGCGCTGGTGTTTGGCCTTGCCAACGACCGCTCCATTGCCTGGGGCATTCTTAAAGCATTTCACGAACACGGTGCCACGCTGGGTGTGAGCTATGCGGGTGAAGTCCTCGAGCGGCGGGTGAGGCCGCTGGCAGAACAGCTCGGCATCAGCTTTGTGGAGTCGTGTGATGTGACCAGCGACGAGCAGATCCAGCTCACCGCTGATAAGGCCGCAGCAGCCTTCGGGCAGGTGGATATCCTGGTGCACGCCATCGCTTTCGCCAACCGCGATGAGCTCAACGGGCCGTATTACAACACAAGCCGGGCGGGTTTCCACCTGGCTATGGATATCAGCGTGTATTCCTTCACCGCCCTGGCCAAAGCTTTTCAGCCCATCCTCAGACCGGGCGGCTCGCTTCTGACCCTGTCTTACTACGGAGCGCAGAAGGTATCGCCAAAATACAATGTCATGGGCGTTGCTAAAGCAGCCCTGGAAGCCTCGGTGCGCTACCTGGCGTACGACCTGGGTAAGCAGCAGGTGCGCGTCAATGCCATTTCAGCCGGGCCGATCCGCACCCTGGCGGCGGCGGGCGTTTCGGGTTTTAAATCCATGTACCGTCATTTTGCCGAGATCGCCCCATTGCACGAGAACGTGACCATTGAAGATGTGGGCGGCGCGGCGGTTTTCCTGTGCTCCGATCTGGCAGCCAAAACCACCGGTGAAGTGCTGTACGTAGACTCGGGTTACAACATCCTGGGTATCCCAGAGCTGGTGGAGTAGCCCGCCATGTTCCGCAGGCGAGAAGACTCCATCATGCCGCCCACCCAGCCGGTGCCCACCGACCGGGTCACTTCGGTGATGGGCAGCGGCATTGTGTGCAGTGGCACCCTCAGCGGAGCCGGCGGGGTGCGCATTGAGGGCGCTTTCGAAGGCGAAATCTCGCTGCGCGGTCTGCTGGTGGTGGGTGAAACCGGCCGGGTGACCTGCGAGAACCTGCGCGCCAATTATGTCATCGTGGCCGGGGCAGTGCGCGGCAACATCACCGCCGAGAAACTTGAAATTCGCAGCACGGGGCGCGTCTGGGGCGATGTGGTGGCAGCCTCTTTTGCAACTGAGGAGGGGGCTTTTTTGCGCGGCCAAATCCGCATGGAAGAGCATGTGGATCTGGGCGCGAAAGAGGAGGAACCCGCCCAAACCGATCTGGGCGGTTAACCCATCCAATGAAAGCCGGGGTGTTTGGGCTGGCATAACCCGCCCAAACACCCCGGCTTTTTGTTTTACTGAGGCGCTGGTGCCGCGCCGGTTTCCACAGTGGGGACAATCCCCGGACCTGGCAGCACCAGGGTGGGGGTCATCCCTTCGAGGGTGAAGATGATTTTGTCCGTTTCCTTCAAAGCGCTGGCGTTTGCCAGGGCCAGCTGCAGGCGCAGGTATTCCGGGTTATCGGCATACAGCTGGGCCAGCGCAATCTGCTGGGCAAGTTCCACCTTGACCCTTTCGGCAGCCGCCAGGGCCTGGGCGCGGTTGATTTCCAGATCCTGCTTGGCAGCCAGCAGATCGTTGGCCTTCTGCGCCTCAATCACGGCGCGCTGGGCAGCCAGCCTTTGCTGGTCCAGCTGGGCCAGGATGGTCTGTTGGCGGGTCTGCTCCTGAATACGGCTCTGCTCAACGCGGATTTCGCCTTCCTGCCGGGCTTGTTCGGCCCGCGCTTCGGCATCGGCTTTCAGCTTATCCTGAGCGGCTTTTTCGGTGGACAGGCGGGATTGCACGATGGCGTCCAGCGCAGTTTGCACTTCAGGTGAGAGCACCACCTCAGGCACAACCACGTTCTGGATCTCCAGGCCGAAGTTTTCCGCCAGCTTGCTCAACTCATCATCCACACAGGAGCGCAGGGTATCGCGCGCCGTACCAATGATCGAATCATCGAAGGGGCGCTCACCCACACACACCTTCATCGCCTGGCGGGCCAGGTCGCCAACGCGGCTGCGGGCGAGCTCATCGTTCAGAAAGATGCCGCTGTAAGCCGCCCAGTTGGATAGAATGATATCCTTGCGGGCCAGGTTGGGCCGGAAGATGTCGCCGCTGACCACCACACCAATGCGCTGCTTGTCGCTGGTGATGATCTCCTCGTCCCGCACGCTGAACGACACTGCCTGGCTGGAAACGCGCTGCATCTCAACAAACAGGCCAACATCACTGTAGACGCCCGGGCCGACGATATTGTAGATCTTGCCGCTGCGAAACTGCACACCCACCTCGTTTTGATCCACGCGGGCAAACAGGTAAAAGAAGCGGCTGCCAAAGGACAACAGGCTCAGTACCACCACGACCGCCACGCCGATCAACAAGGCTGAGACGATCAGCTGTCTGGGTTGGGTCTTCATTGTTTTCCTCCTCAATAAAATGTTTAGCGAAGCTGCAGATATTGATTACTCTACGTAGCAGCGGGCCAAAGGGCGCGCCACAATAGCCCCAATTCTAATCGAAAGACCGGCCAAACGGGCAGCCCAATTTAAGGACCAGCCGGCACAATGGGCAGGTAGGCGAAAAACGAAAGATCCACACCAGGCTGGATGCTAAAACGCGCCAGCACAGGCTCATGGTCGGTGGGGCGCAGGGCGGGGGGGAACTCGGCATTGACGTGCACGATATCGAAAAAGGGCGCTGGCTGGTTGAAAAGGAAATCGCTGACCAGGATGTGGTCGATCACCTGGGCGTTGCCATCGAAAATGTAGCTGTAACGCTCCTGCGGGGGCAGGCTTTCCACCAGGTTGAACAACTGGCTGCCTTTCAATGTGTTGAGGGGTGGTGAGAAAGCAAAGTCGTTCATATCGCCCAACACGACCACAGCCGCAGATGGCTGCACCGCAAGAATTTGCCCGGCAAAGGCGTTAATCACGGAGGCCTGGGCGATGCGGTCGGCTTCTGAAGGCAGCGGAGGCGGCTGCAAGCGGCCGAAGAGCGGGCCATCGCCGATCTTGGAATTGAGGTGGCAGACGATAACAAACAGCTTCTGCCCGTTGTATATAAATTCACCTGCCAGGGGTTTACGGCTGTTTTGAAAAACCGGGTTGGTTGGGTCAATGCGCCCTGGGCTGAGGGTCAGCTCAGGGCCGCTTGCCCCCTGCACCACACCCACCGCAGTAAGAGCATCGCCGCCGGGGCGATCGACAAAGCTCACCCGCTCGGGGCGGAAGAGCAGCCCCACGCGGATGTTTCCGCCCGGGTCGCCGCCATCCCGGTTGTCCAACGGGTCGATGCTGCGGTAATCGTAAAGCGGGCCGCCTGCCGCCTGGATGGCAGCCAGCAGGGTCTGGTAAGTCTGCGCCGCGCTCGACCACACCGTCATTGAGGGTGCCGCTGTCATCCTGGATTTCTTCGACCGCCAGGATGTCCGGCGCATGCAAATGCTGCACAATCTGGGTCGCCAGGGCGGCAAACTTGGCTGGCGGGTCCGATGGGTCGAGGTTTTCCAGGTTGAAGGCCGCCACGCTGAGCTGGCCGGGCAGCGCCGTGGGCGCCGTTTCCGAGATCACCCCGCCGCTGAAGGGCGGCAGAGGCACGGTATTGATCAACTTGAAGTTGTTGGCGCTGTAATCCAGCACACCGGTGATGACGCCCGCAAAGATAGCACCGGTGCTCACCTGCGGCTCGCTGTTGATAATGGCGTCATCCACATGGATGCGCTCCGGGTTGTAATCTCCCGGCTGCACCACGAGTGCGCCGCGCGCCGAAAAGACGCCGGCGCTGGCCCCGGCATCGCCAACCAGGGCAATCTCGCCCTCTTTGTCCGTCCCGGCCACGGCCAGGCCGTCCGCCAGCGAGACGCGCATCCCTTCCAGGCTCTCATAAAAATCCAGGCCGTCCATGGACGGGTCGAAGACGCCGCCGGTTTCCACACTGCCGCCGGCATCGTCTTCAATCACCCCGGCAGGTGGAAGGCGCCCACCCGCTCCGATGCGCACCGGCGGCGGGAGCAGCAAACCGTTTGCCCAGACGGTGACCGAGGCATTGGTGCTCTGAACGCGCGTGAGCGGCAGCCCGCCCAGGTCAGCGCCGCCTGGATAAACCTCTTCCACCAGGCCTGCCACGCTCACCCCGTCGCCCACCTGCACCACGGGTGGCTGACCCACGTAAACAAAGATGCCTTCAGAGGTGGCCTCATCGCCATCCGGGGCTGTATCCTGGATATAAAAACCGTTGCTGCGCCGGGCTGTTACCACGCCCAGCAGGCCCACCACCTGCCTCCCAACCAGGGGTGAACGGTGCGCCCGTCCCTGGATATGGCGGATATGCAGGTCGGGGCTGACCAGTGTGACCAGCGGTGGGCCAAAAGTGAGCGCCGGGAAGTTGGCAGTCGAGACGGCATAGCGCGTGTTGTAAAGATAAGTGACCGCCTGGGTGGCAGTGACCGCGACGCTGACCTGCAGACTGGCATAGGCGGGCAGCGCGGCTGCATCCCAGCGCACTTCCCCATCCGAATAGCTGCCTCCGGCCGAAGCGCGGGCAAAGACCGCCTGGGCCGGCAGGAGGTCGGTGATGACAACCCCGGTGAGGGCCTGGTCGAAATCATTCTGGATGGTGAGCGTGTAAGTGAACAGGCTGCCGGGATCGACGCGCAGCGGGGCGGTTTTGTTAATCAAAGGCGTGGGTGAGGCCGCCCGCAGAACGGTGGTCCAGGAGGCCAGGTTGTTGGCCGGGTCGTCGCCCGGGGCGCTGCTCAGGCTGAGGTTGTTGGTGAGCAAATCCCCGGGGAGCAGGCCGGCGCCTGCCGTGGCGGTCAGGTGAATGGTGACCTGTGTTCCGGACGGCACCTGGCCCACCTCCCAGACCAGCAGACCCGGCGCGGGGCTGCTGAACGGGTAGGGGCTGTCCTGTGAAAGGTAGGTCGTGCTCAAAGGAAGCGTGTCGGTGAGCAGCAGACCCGTGGCAATGGGGATGCCCGTGTTGGTGATCACCAGGGTA
This sequence comes from uncultured Chloroflexia bacterium, assembly GCA_963705155.1. Taxonomy (GTDB): domain Bacteria; phylum Chloroflexota; class Anaerolineae; order Anaerolineales; family UBA4823; genus CAVPJC01. The sequence continues at coordinate 90,244 of CAVPJC010000001.1, forward strand.
TAGCGCAGCGGGGCGCCCGGTACGGCTGTTTGCGGGCCGGTTTTTGCCAGGGTCAGGTCATTGTTGGCGAGGAAGTGCTGCAGGGTGTTGATGCCGCCGCTGGTGCTGGCGGCCGGCCCGGCCCAGGAAAAATCGGCATAAACCTGCCCGCTGCCCTGCAACTGCAGCGAGGCGCCCACCGGGTCGGCGCCGGCTTCAACCACGCCGATATCGCTGCTGACCATCCCGGCAGCCGGACCGTTGAGGGCGGTGAAGGCGCCCTGCGTAGCTGAGGAACTGCACCACCGCGTTGGAAGAATCCACCAGCGCGATGCCAACCGGCCCATTCCGCAGGCCGTTGGTGGAATAGGCAAAAAAGAGCACCCCGAAACCGTTTTGCAGATCTGGAAGGCTGCCGCTCAACGCCCGGGTATTGTAAACCGCGCCACCCACACCGTCGTAGAGCACCAGGCTCCAGCCGGTGAGGTCTGTCCCGGCCGGACCGGCAATCTCCACGCCTTCGCCGCTGTCTGTACCGGCGTTATCGTAATGGATTTCGTTAATGAAGACGGTCAGGGCCAGCCGCGCCTCGCTCCCCGCCCGGACGGTGCGCGGCAATGCAAAGCCCAGCCAGGCCAAAACAGCCAGCATGCCGGCGGCGATGGGAAGGATCAACCAGGCGGGAGAGCGGAGGGATTTCACAGGCAAACTCCTTATTTATTCGAAATGTCTTTGCGAGCGATGTTCGCGAAGCAATCTCGGTTTTTTGCGTGGCGGGCGAACGCTGTTCGCTCCTACGGCTTTTCTGTATGATTTGATTATACAGAAAATATCTTGCGCTTGTGCTGTCATTCAGTTATAATAGCCCGCGCAACTTAAACGGGCGCGTAGCTCAGCCGGTTAGAGCGCACGGTTCACATCCGTGAGGTTCGGGGGTTCGAGCCCCTCCGCGCCCACCACGCCGATCGAGGGTCCCATGGCAGTAGCCGTGGGGCCTTCCATTTAAGCGTCAGACCGGTCAGGTCCACAACCGTGAGGGCCGCAAATTCATCTCCCCCGGATGAAACGATGTTATACTTATCCGGTAATTTGTATAACAAAGCGAGGCAACCAATGAATGTGATACTTTCGCAGAAAGGCTGGATTGTCATCCCGGCTGCGCTGCGCCTGAAGTATGGGCTGAAACCTGGCGCCCAATTACAGGTGGTGGATTATGGCGGCGTACTGGCAATTGTGCCAGCCACCGCAGATCCGGTGAAAGATGGGGCGGGAATGCTGAAAGGCAGCGATTCGCTTACGCAAGCCATTGTGGATGAGCACCGCAAGGAACGCGAGCGTAAGTCCTGATCAGCCCGTCTACCTGCTGGATAGTTACGCCATGCTGGCGTATCTGAATGCCGAGCCGGGTCAAGAGCGTGTGTTGGAAGTGCTGACGCAGGCTGAGAATCGCCAGTGCCGCGCCCTGATGTGCCTGATCAACCTGGGGGAAGTGCTCTACATCACCGAGCGACACCGCGGCCTGAGCGCCGCCCAGATTGTTCTGGCGCTGGTTGAGCGCCTGCCGGTGGAGCTGTTGGATGCCAGCCGCGATCTGGTGCTGGACGCGGCGCATATTAAAGCCAGATCACGCGCTTTCCTATGCAGATGCATTTGTAGTAGCGGCAGCCCAGCGTGAACATGCCGTGATTCTGACCGGCGACCCGGAATTTCAATTCGTAGCAGACATAGTGACGGTGGCGTGGTTGGGGTAATCTGCCAGCAGGCATCCGGCGCTCGCAGCCGCCCCTACTGCCCGTGAGCGCGCTCGTACCACTCCTGCTGTTCCACCGCCCAACCGGTCAGGGCATCGCCTTCTCCAAAACAGCTCGAGCAGGCCAGTTTCCACCAGGTGTAGCCATCCGCCACGACCGGCCCTTCCAGGATCTCGACATAATCGCTGGTGTGAAACTGCCCCGCCACTTTAGCCGAGCGCGAAGGCGCCGCCCGCACGTTGAGTTTGTCTCCTTCGGCGGTTATGAGATAAACATCGCCCACGCGGAAGGCCAGCCAATCGACCGGCCCACCGCCAGCGAAGGCAAAGTTTTCAGCCCAGGGCGGCAGCGCCGGGGGCTGGGCAGATGCCAGGCGTTCGCGCCACTGCTCATCGGTCAACCGGTCGGAGCGCGGTTGGAGAAATTCGTAGTACGAGAATACGCCTCCCTGGGCAGCCTGCAGCTTGCCTTCCAGCGGCGCCAGGACATAGATGCGATCAATATAGCCAACACCCACCTGCAGCACCTGGTTTTCAGCTCCCGCCACAGCGGCGATGACGGGCGGCGGGGGCATCTTTGTTTCCGGAACCCGGTAGGGGGTCTCCTCGTTCATACATTCGATCATCCCCAGGCACGACTGGATGCGGTAAAAATCATCTTCGGTCAGGGGCTCACCTGCCAGCTGGCGGGCGGCCATATCCCCAAAAGCCCGGAAAAGCTCGCTTAAAGATTGCATACCGGCCAGGTACTCACCCAGCGATGGGCCAGTGGTTTCCCCGCCGCCATACGGGTCTGGTACACGCAAGGATATTCCCTGCGCCAGCGAAGTTGCTATGTAAGCCAGCCGGTAGAAGACGACCGGGTTTGGCTCCACATAGGCAGGCGCCGGGCCTGAGCTGGGCGGGCCGCCGCCTCCCAGGGCTTCGGGCATCTTGGAATACAACACCGTGTCGTGCTTCAGCTCAGCCCAGCTTCCGAGGGCCGTGTTGAGGTCCTTGTACGCCCAGGCCGGGCTGCGCATAAAAGCCGGGTAGGTCTCATTTTTCGCCTGCAGGAGTGGAAAGAAGGAGTACAGCCAGCCATCATAAAACCTTCCCAGCCACTGCTCGTCAGGCTGCGCCTGCACCGCCTGGCGCAAACCGGCCATCTGCTCAGCATAATTGGGGTAATCGACGGCATTCATAGCAGCCAGCGCCTCCAGGGCGGGGTCCGATCCGAAAGCCGCCATGACATCCAGGCCAGAAGGAAACAGCCGTCTCTCACCACCGGGCCGGGGTTCAACTTTGTCGAACACCAAATTCTGGAAGATCGACGCATCCAGGGTGAAGCGCTGTCCCATAAAACGCCAGCCTTTTTCAACTGCCAGGTCAGAGGAAAAGCTGGCGAAGGTGGAATTGATCTGCGGAGCCGGGAGCTGGTCGCTGCGCCGGACAAACTCGGCCCACAGGGCTTCGTCAGCCAGACCTGCCAACGCCAGGTGCATTGCCGTACACCTGATCCATCAAAGCGGCGTATTCCAGCGGCCCGCCGTCATCGCTGGGGCCGACGATGAAATTCAAGGCCCGGTGCATCTCCCCCCAGGCATCCGAAGCCGGAACTCCCGCCCAGGCGCGCCCGGCGCAAAGCCAGGGTGATGATCAACGGCACGCGGCTGGGCTTGAAAGCCGGGTTTTGGGCATCCTTCAACTGGAAATGCACCCGCCCGTACCACGTCATGCCGCGGAAGTAGTTCTCCAGTTCGGGGTCGCCGGCATAGTGGCCGACCGGTTTGTAAGCGCCGTAATCGTCTTCGAACTCGGGAAAGAGAACCGAGCGTTCCCTTCCGGCAGCCAGCAGGATCTGCTCCACCTGTGCAGAGGCAAATTCGACGACTGACGCGTCAAGCGCCGCCTGCGGATCGAACAATTTGAGCGCCACCGAGAGGTAAGCGGCAGCCTGTTCGGTTTCGCCGTGCAGCGCGCTGCCCTGCACAAGCGCCAGGGAAGCGATCACCTCATCCAGAACGGCGCGGGTCATCACAATCATCGCCGGGCGCAGCCACTGCCGCTCGATGGCTTTGAGCATCTCATCAAAAAGCAGGTGCAGCGCGTGGTAGGCAGCATCGCTGGTGAGGAAATACGGCTGTCCATGCACTTCGCTGACCCTGGTGCGGATATCGGCGAACTGGGGTTCCTGGCTGTGGATAACAACAAAACCGTTGGCAGCCAGGAACGCCCGCTGATCAGGGGTGAGGTTTTCCAGAACGGGCAGGTTGGCGACCGTATCCAGGTTCACGGGCAAGGATGCATCCACACCTGCATAAGCGCCTGGCGTCCAAACAGCCAGATCAACCGGTCCGGCAAACTGTTGCGACAGATCCACTTCAAACGGCGGCAAAGGCTCCCCGGGCGCGGCAGAAGGCGCGCCGGTTGGCGCCGCCGGCGGCGTTGGAGGAGCATCCCCGGGCGGAGGGAGCGGGCTTGCGGCAGGCTCAGATTCAGCGGCCTGCGGGGTCAAAGGCGCGGCCGGGGAGGCTGCGGGCGTATTTGGCGCACCCACCTGGCAGGCCAGCACGGCCAGCACGAGCACAAACAGCGGCAGCCTGTTTTTTCTCATAGCATTCCCCTTGTTTTCCTGAACGAATTTTCCCGGCGTTGTTGCCTCAGGGTTTAACCGCCGGGATCACATAGCGCTCAATCAGATCAAAAACCGGATCAGAATTGGGCAGGGCCGCCGTGGTGACGACGATCAAATCCAGGTCGGGTATCACCACCACCGTCTGCCCGCCGCGCCCGATGGCAGAATAGGCCTTCAGGGTCGGGTAGATCCACCAATGATAGCCATAATCCCAATTCTCTTCGGCAAAGATCGATTTTTGGGTGGCGGCCTTGACCCAGGCTGGCGAAACCACCGTCTGCCCGTCCCAGGTTCCCTCGTGGAGGAACAGGTAGCCAAACCTGGCCATATCACGCGGGGTGAGCTTCAAGCCCCAGCCGCCCACGGGCAGGCCCTGGGCATCGGTTTCCCAGGTGAAATCGGTGATGCCAAGCGGCTGGAAGAGCTCCTGGCGGGCGTACTCCAGCACATCTGAACCCAGCGCTGCGTGCAGGATCGCCGAGAGGATATGCGAGCACCCCGAGCAGTAATTGAAGTGGCTGCCAGGCTCCTCTAAAATGGGTTTATCAAGCATAAATTTTGCCCAGTTAGAGCTCTGCACCAGAGTCGAGAAATCGTTTTCGCTCTCCCCCCAGTCCAGACCCGAAGACATGCTCAGGATTTGCTCCAGGGTGAGTGACTCTTTCCGGGCATCCAGGTTTTCAAAATTTTCATCCGGAAAAAAGGACAGCACTTTCTCATCTACCCCACGGATTTTGCCCTGGTCGATCGCAATGCCGATCAGTGTAGAGATAAAGCTCTTGGTCACCGAATACTGCTCGTGCAGGCTGTCCCGGTCATACCCCGAGAAATACGTCTCCTGTACAAGGAAGCCGTGCCGGATGACCAGCACGCTGTGAAGCGGCAGCCCGGTGCTTTCGATCTCATCCAGCAAAGCCTTCAGCCGGCTGGAATCGATGCCTTGCTCCTCAGGGCTGGTTTCCGGCCACTGCCAGCGGGCAGCGCCTGCCTGCAGCGAGGGTGTTGGGGCTGCCGACGTGCAGCCCACCAGGAAACCAGCTGCCGCGCAGCACAAAGCCAAAAGCCACCGGGTTTTAGAACCGGCCCGGCCTGTAAAAAAATCCACCATAGCCTTACACCTCCCGGTCTGATTCAAAAGACGACACGGTAATTCTGAAATCCGGCATACATTGGAGATTGAATGAGATAATTGTATCGCGTAAAGGGCAGTCGCCCGGCACTGCCAGGTGAAATTCTCAAGCTAAAGCCGTGCAGCCAGGAACGGCACCAGCATTTCTTCCGGATGCAGTCCCCCGTGCCGGCCAAGCAGCAGATTCTCCTTTTCAGGCCACCACAGATAGGCGCTGCCACACGCTGCCACAAGATACTCGCCCATGCGGTCCGCCAGATTTGGGTGCGGCTCCCCCGGCCCAAAAAGACCGGCTGAGGCGGCGTAGGGTGCATCCAGAATTACAAACTGGTTGGGCCAGGTGCGTTCCAGGTACTCACGCACCGCCTCGGTCTGACCCGGTCGCACGAACAGGAACGCCAGGCGGTTCTCGCCGGTGGGCTGGATGTGCAGCCGCCGGGTGAGAGCAGGGTGATGGCGCAGATCATAATACGGATCAGGTTGGGTAAATATTTGTCCGTGATCGGCTGTGAGAATGACCAGGGTCCCCTGACGCAGGGCCGGAGAAAGCCTGGACAGGAATGAACGCTCGAAAGCTGCGCTGAAACTGGCAAATTCGGCCGCCGGTCGCTCGTCATCAGGACCGTAGCGGTGTGAGAAAGTATCCAGCGCATCCCAGTAAACGTAGTTGTAACTGCGCTCACGGGGATGCTGCTCAACCGAGTGTCGCAGGTTGACCCACAGATCGGTGGAAGTGGCAAAGGCATGCACATTCACATCTCGCAGCAGCATTTGCGAGAGGCCAGAACGGGTGATATTGAGATGTTGAAAAGCGTGGGTCTTAACCCCGTGAAGAGCCAGGTGTTGCCCCAACGTGGGCAGCGGCAGGAATTTTTCTGGTGTAAAACCCGCCCGGGTGAGGCTGCCGGCATCTCCTTCGAAGGCGCTGGGGGAGTGCTTGATCGTATTGGCGACAACCCCGTACTCCTTTAACCACATCTCATACCCCAGTACACCGTGCTCTGCCGGGCTGCGCCCGGTCCACAGGCTGGTGAGTGCAGCCGAGGTGGTGCTGGGGACGATAGAAGTCAGCGGAGCCAACAGGCCATCTTGCAGCAAGTGATTCCAAACTGGCGCATCTCCTTCCGCAATCCATCGCTGTAAACGGTGCAGGGCCAATCCATCCATCAGGATGAATATGACCCGCTGTACTTCCCCTGCCAGGGGTGTGAGGTACTGCCCGTCCAGTTCAAGAGCGCCCAATCCGGGCGCGCCCAGCACACGGCACACAGCAGACGGAATATTCAGGATGGATAGACCCTGATAAGCCGGGTAAACCATCCCACCGGGCAATTCCAGCTCTGGCAAACGAAACCGGGTAAGCTGTTGAAGAATTGATCCTGTCAGATCGGTCATGGATCTCTCCAAATGGGAACAAAAACCGGGTGCGGCAAGGCCGTAAAGCCTGTTTGCCACACCCGGTAATTCTTCCCTTACCAGGAAAAAGCCGGGATCTAAATACCCGGGGTGGCTCTTACTGGCCCAGGCCTTCGAGGGTCAGGCCGGCAAGTTCCACCATCTGGCGGACGACATCATACTCTTCGTCCTTGGCGGGGTTGATACCGGTCCATCCGTAGAAATCCTGGCTGCCGATCGAGGCCTCCCAGGCTTCCGTCGAGGAGAAAGATACCAGGGCCTCGGAGATCTTGGCGCGCAGATCAGCAGGAAATTCAGGGCCAAACGATAGGGTATCATTGGGGATTTCCGGCGAGATGGCCAGGATGCGCACCTTTTGAATGACATCCGGAGCTTCTTCACGCAGGCCAGCGCGGGCATCCAGGACACGCCATCCGCTGCACATCAGTTTCGACTTGTCTTCGTTCGGAGCGCAGGAGGGAATCAGGTCGGCCGGGATTTCGGGATCATCGCCAACTTTCCAGGCTTCTTCGCCTTCGGGCTTGAGGGGCGGGCTGAAGAAGACAGTCGCAAAATCGGCTTCACCCTGGTACACGGCGCGCACCGCACCGGTGTGACCACCGGCTTCAACGGTTTCGCCCGCCGTTACACCGGCTTCCTTGAGCATGGGCAGAATAGCCAGGTAACCAGAGGTGGAACCAGCATCGGGGTAGGCCCATTTTTTACCATTCAGGTCAGCCAGGGTCTTCGCCGGGCTGTCGCTCGGTACCAGGATCTCCGCCCAGTAGACATCCCAACCAAAGCGCACGGCCTTGAAGGCTACGTCCACACCGCACAACTGGTTGGCCAGCACGTAACCCAGGCCGGGGATGAAGCCCATGGTATCCTTGGGAGATGCGCACATTTCTTCAATCGTGGCGGCGTAAGAGGTGGGGACAGAAACCACAAATTCCAGGCCTGTCGCTGCTTTGAGTGCAGCGGCCATCACCTCACCGCCGGTCGTGATCACATTGGCATCCACCGAGGGCACAAACAATACTTTGATCGGGTGATCCGCCGTGCCGATCACTTCGGGCGTGGGTGAAGGCTCGGTGGTAGGCGTGGGTGGAACCGGGGTCTCCGTGGGCGCCACGGTGGGCTTGGGAGCTTCGGTCGCCGGGGCCTGGGGAGCTACCTCGGTTGGTGCCGGCGTGGCGGCCGGCTGGCAGGCAGCGAGCACAAAACTGGCAATCACCAGAATTGCGATCACACGGGCAATATTTTTCTTACTGATCATTTTCTCTTCTCCTTGTGTGTTAGGTTCATTCACCGGCTTATGAAAGTGTTTTTACCTGGGGAACGGAAGGGGCTCGGAACGATCTAACGCAGAACGTCCGAACCGCGCCATTATAAATCAGAAAATGGCAAATCGAAAAAAGTGATGATAAACTTAACCTTACAAATCGCAGGCAAACGAAGCAACTATGTTAAATCAACCCCATCCTAAAAGCCAATCGTGGCGGCTCAGAGCAATTCTGATCTTTTTCCTGGTGGCGGCATGCGGCCCGGTGAGCAGACCAGCGCCAGCCGGTAACGAGACACCCGGCGCCGGTTCTTCCTCCGGTGAAAGCGGCGCAAACCCGAGGCCATCGGCCACGCCCATCCCCACGGCCACACCCCGCCCCAGCCGCTTCAAAGTTACGGCCAGTGAGCTGAATGGCATCGAAATTACCCTCTGGCACGCCCTGCCTGCGCCGGCCAATCCGGCTGTTCAGGCGCTGATTAACGAGTTTAACCGCAGCAACGAATGGGGTATTCAAGCCCGGGCCGAAAATTACGGCGATTATGACCAGGTGATGGAAGCGGTTCTTGGGGCGATCGAGAATGGATCACCCCCCGATGTTGTGGTGGCTTATCCTTACCAGGCGGCAGAGTGGAACCGGCCCCGCCAGCGGCTCATCGATCTACATGAATATCTGGATGACCCGGTTTGGGGCTGGGATGAAACCGAGTTGGCCGATTTTATCCCGCAGTTCCAGATTAATTCCAGGGAGACAGGGAAATTGTACAGCGTACCGGGGCTTTACTCGGCGCAAATGCTGTATTACAACCTGACCTGGGCGCAAGAGCTGGGCTTCGAGACTCCCCCGGTGACACCTGCCGATTTCAGAACGCAGGCCTGCGCCGCTGCCCAGGCAGCCATGAGCGATGATGTACGTGAAAATGATGGCACCGGCGGCTGGATGATTTCCACAGAGTATTCAGCCGTGTTGGGCTGGCTGCACGCCTTTGACGCCGAAATCACGCCGGCATCATCCGCTGGGTATGCCTTTGACACCCCGGCCGTGCAGGCAGCCTTCCGTTTCCTGCGCGAGCTGTATGAACAGGGCTGCGCCTGGCTGCCGGAAGACCGTTATCCGGAGGGTGAGTTTGCCGGCAGGCAGGGGTTGTTCGCCTCCGGGAGCCTGGCGAATATCCCCAATCAAGAAGCGGCTTTTGCCGACCTGGGCAGCAAAGATGAATGGACGGTCATTGCCTACCCCGCAGCCCGCGGCCCCGGTGTGATGGAATTATATGGACCAGCTTTCCACATCTTCAAGAGCCAGCCTGCCCGCCAGCTTGCCGCCTGGTTGTTCATCCAGTGGATGACCGCGCCTGAAAACCAGGCGCGCCTGGCTCAAGCCAGCGCCTGGTTCCCGGTGCGCACGACGAGCTTTGAGCAGCTGGGCACATTGCCAAAGACTTATCCTCAATGGCAAAGCGCAGCCGAAATGCTGGGTCAGTCGCACAGCGAGCCGGTACACCCATCCTGGAAGGTGGTGCGCTGGGCGGTATCTGACGCAGCCTCGCAGCTCTTCCGCTCTTACTTTACGCTGGAACAACTGCGTCCCATGCTGGAGCTGCTGGACGATACCGCCGCCGATTTTCATACCCTTGATCCATGACCGTCCAGACAGGTCGTACGGAGGGCAGAGCATGCCAGAAGAACTTTCACACGTGATCATCTATACGGATGGATCGTGCGATCCCAACCCCGGCCCAGGGGGATGGGCCGTTTTGATGCGGTATGGTGGCGAGGAAAAAACCCTGAGCGGCGGAGAATGGGTTTCCACCAACAACCGCATGGAGCTAACTGCCCCCATCCAGGCCCTGCATGCGCTGAAACGCCCCTGCCAGGTGGAGATCTTCACCGACTCCGAGTACCTGAAGCGCGGCATCACCGAATGGCTGCCCCGCTGGCGCGCCCGTGGTTGGCGGCGTAAGCAAGGCGTCCTGGCCAATGTCGATCTGTGGCAGGCGCTGGATGCCGCTATCGGCGAGCACCAGATCACCTGGCGCTGGGTGCGCGGCCACACCGGCAACCGCGACAACGAACGGGTAGATTTACTGGCTAAACAGGCCATTCAGGAGCTCAAAGCTAAAAAGCGAGCGCCCGGAACGCCGGTGTAACCCCCCCGGCTTTCCGGCGTAGAATCCACCCAAAAACAATAATTCACCCAGATATTAAATCCAGTGGAGCTGTCATGCAAACCTACGAGAATATCTTGACTGAAGTTCACGACAAGGTGGGTCTGGTGCGCCTCAACCGTCCCAAAGCTTTGAATGCGCTGAGCCATGCTCTGATTCGCGAGTTAATGCATGCCCTGGCAGCCTTTGACCAGGATGCCGCGATTGGCGCGATGGTCATCACTGGCAACGAACGCGCTTTTGCCGCGGGTGCTGATATCAAGGAAATGGCGGATGCCAGCGCAGTCGAGATGATGATGCGCGATCAGATTTCCGTCTTTGACCGGATTTTACAGATCAAAAAGCCTGTGATTGCCGCCGTTTCAGGCTGGTGTTTGGGCGGCGGGAATGAGCTGGCGATGTCCTGCGATATGATCGTGGCATCTGAAACCGCTCGCTTTGGACAGCCGGAGATCAATATTGGCGTGATCCCGGGTGCTGGCGGCACGCAGCGTCTGACCCGCGCAGTGGGCAAAGCGGTTGCCATGGAAATGGTGCTGAACAACCGCACGCTGAATGCCGAAGAAGCTCTGCGCTTTGGGCTGGTCAACCGCGTGGTGCCGCCGGAACGCACCCTGGATGAGGCGCTTGCACTCGCAACCGAGATCGCTGCCCGCGCCCCGCTGGCTGTACGCCTGGGGAAAGAAGCCGTGAGCCATGCTTTTGAATTTTTCCTTGCCGATGGACTGGCGGATGAACGGCGCGCCTTTTACCTTTTGTTCGCTTCAACAGACCAGAAAGAAGGGATGGCGGCTTTCTCCGAGAAGCGCTCACCCCACTGGAAAGGAGAATAGGCCAGGAATTATGCTGAATATGCGTGAAATCGTGGTTGCCCTGCGCCGCCTGGAGATCGACCGGGACACCCCGGTCATCGTTCACGCCTCCCTGTCTGCTTTTGGACAGGTCAATGGCGGCGCTGAAACCCTGGTTGGCGCGCTGATTTCCACCTTCCGCTCGGTCATGACGCCCACCTTCACTTATAAAACCATGCTCATCCCCGAGGCAGGCCCGGCGGATAATGCCATGCAGTACGGCAGCGGTAAACAGGTGAACCGTATGGCTGAATTTTTTCGGCCAACCCTGCCGGCAGACCGGCTGATGGGGGCTACAGCAGAAACACTTCGCCGCCATTCCGAAGCTCGCCGCTCTTTGCATCCCATTCTTTCTTTTGCAGGGATCAACAGCTCCGCCGCCCTGGATGCACAATCGCTGGCTGAGCCGCTGGCCCCATTCCGGGTTTTGAACGCACTCGAAGGCTGGGTGCTCCTGATGGGCGTAAACCACACCGTGAACACCTGCATCCATTATGCCGAAAGACTGGCCGGACGCCGGCAGTTCCTGCGCTGGGCGCTTACCCCGCGGGGTGTTGTGGAGTGCCCGGGTTTTCCAGGCTGTTCCGAGGGCTTTCAGGCAGTTGCGCCGTCTTTGAGTGGGGTAACCCGCACAACCAGCGCCGGCGCGGCAACCATCCAGGCTGTGCCGGTTCCAGACCTGGTGTTGACGGTCTGCAATCTTATCCACCACGACCCCCTCGCCCTTTTATGCTCATCTGCTGACTGCGGCCGTTGCTACGCTGTCCGCAGGGCAGATGCAAGCCTGTAAGATTGGGGCCTGGATTTTACCTGTCAAGTCAGGATTGGCACGCGCCTTGCAATATAAAGAATGACCGGCAACAACCTGTTGACAATTTATCTTTCACAGGTACAATAAAAACAAGGAATCTTGAGTACTATCGCGCCACTAATGGATCACCACCTGAAGCAATCACAGAAAGGAGACCGACCGTGAAACTTAAGAAGTTGCTCATAACCATGTTTGCGCTCGTTCTGGCCCTGTCACTGGTAGCTGCCAGCAGTTTTGCTACCAAGATTTATTCGGTCAAAAGTGGTGAAACGGTGGAGTTCACCAATGGACGCGCCGGGGTGACTTTTATCAAAAGCCAGTACAGCGGCACTGTCAAAATTGCCCGCCCGACCTCCACCAAAAACCTCGGAGAAGATCACCCTGATTTCACCAAACCAATGCTGGATGTGCGTCTGACCAATAAAAAGAACGAGCGAGTAACCCACCCGATGGGGGCTGTGTACATCTACTTCAAGGTGCGCCGGGCAGAAGTACGCGCCTGGGACGAGGGTAAACTGGCCGTTTACTTCTATGACACCTGGACAAAGGAGTGGAAGGATTGCGGCACCTTCGAGGTGAGGGATGGTGGTACAAGCGCCCTGGGCTGCCGGGTGCGCGTTTTTGGCCTGTACGGTATTGGGTCCAAATAAATTTTAAACAGTTTGTGGGCGCCTGCCAGGCCATCCAACTGTCAGGCGCCTGATCCCATTTCTTTCGAACCGCTCATTTGCGGACGCTTTGCATCGGCAGTTCGACCCAGAAGGTGGTGCCTTTACCCACCTGGCTGGTGACGCCGATTTGGCCGCCGTGGGCCTCGGCAATCGATTTGGCTATCGGCAGGCCCAGCCCGCTGCCCTGAGATGGGCCGAAACGCGGCCGGGTGGCTTCAACACGGTAAAAACGCTCAAAAATATGGGGGAGTTGAGCGGCGGCGATGCCAAAACCGGTATCTTTCACCATCAATACCATCCAACCCAGATGCTCGCCAGCCTCCAATGAAATTTCCACCTGGCCGCCGTGAGGTGTGTACTTTAACGCATTGTCCACCAGGTTATACAGCATCCGGCGGAGCTGATCTTCATTGCCAAGCACCGGCCGTAGATTGGGGGCCACACGGGCCGAGAACCCAATGCTGGCTCGCTCTGCCCTGACCTTGAATGCTTCATACACCTCATTGGCCACAATGCTCAAATCCACTGGCAGGCGCTTGGAGGCTTCCATCCCGGCTTCAATTCGGGAGAGATCCAGCAAATCGTTGACCATGCTGCTCAACCGGTCAACTTCACTCTCGATTTCTGCCAGGAATTTCTCACTCACAACGGGGTCATCCAGAGCGCCGGTGCGCAAGGCTTCCACGCGCAGCTTGATCGATGTCAGAGGCGTGCGCAGTTCATGGCTGGCATTGGCAACAAAACTGCGCAGCTCATCCACGTGGCCTTGAAGACGCCCGGCCATATTGTTGAACGCCTCAGCCAGGCGGTAAATTTCTTGAGGATCTGTGGGTGGCAGCACCCGGGCGCCCATCTCACCTCGCGCCAGGATCTCCGCCGTCCGGGTCATGTTCTGTATGGGACCTGCCAGGCCGCGCGCCAGGTAAAAACCGATCACCCCCATACCCAGGCCTACCAGCAAAGCAGAAGCGACCAGCAGCAGCAGAGACTGCCGGGCGGTATGCAGCGTTTCTGCCAATGGTACGATCAGGTGCAGGATGCCATAAATCTGCTCATCATGCTCAATGCGCACGGCCAGGTACAGACCCTCGCCGGTGTCCGGGTTGCGTCTGAAATACTCACCCTCGCCAACTTTGCGATCAAGGGCTTCCCAGATTTCCGGAAGGCTGGCGCGATCTGCCGGGGGAGGCAGTGTGCCGCTGCTGTCCACAACAGGGGCGCCATCCGGCAGGTAGATGGTGTAGCGCGCCCGGGGGACATTGGAGAAAGTGCGCGCCAATATTGCAAGGATATCCTCTTCGGATGCTGTATTATTCAAGTAGGCTATGAAGGATTGCTCTACGTCGTTAGCGGCGGCAAAAGCCAGGTCTTCATAGTGGTGCTCCACCTGCTGGCGCACAGCGCCGTACAAGACCTGCCCTGCATACAGTGAAATCAGGGCAATGCTCACCAGCGAGACGAAGAGATGCGAGAGGATGAGGCGGGCTTGGATCGTGCGCGGCAGGGGGAATTTCATGTGCGGGCTTGCGCAGGTTGGCGCCTGCCAGAAACTAAAGCCAGGCGATCAAACCAACTCTTCCGGTCCGGCAAAGCGGTAGCCGTGCCCGCGCACAGTCTGGATGTACTTTGGGCTGGCAGGATCTTCTTCCACCTTCAAACGCAGCCAGCGCACATGCACATCCAGGGTGCGCGGGTCACCGATCCAATCATTCCCCCACACTTCTGCCAGGAGCTCCTCACGGCTCAAAGCGCGGCCAGCATTCTTCATCAGAATGGAAAGCAAGTCAAATTCACGGGTGGAAAGCTGGATTTCGACATCACCCTTAAAACGCGCCGGGCGACGGGGTCCAGGGTGAGATTTCCCAGCACCAGAGTTTGCAAGTGGGTCGACTGGCGGTCCAACTCGACCCGGCGCAGGATGGAGCGGATGCGGGCGAGCAGCTCGCGAAACGAGAATGGTTTGGCCAGGTAATCATCTGCGCCTACTTCCAGACCCAGCACCCGGTCAATCTCTTCTCCACGGGCGGTGAGCATGATGACCGGTATGGTGCTCTGTGTGCGCAGCCGACGGCAGACTTCCAATCCGGTGATGCCAGGCAGCATGATATCCAGGACCACCAGGTCTGGCGCGTATTCCTGAACCTCCTGAAGAGCAACCAGTCCATCGCCCACCGCGTGGACATCATACCCCTCGCGGCGCAAACTGTAAGCGAGTGAATCGGTAATCAAGGTTTCATCATCGACAAGTAAAATACGGGTCAATTTCCACCTCCAGATAAACCCCGACGCTGCCGGTTCGATCTGTACTATGCAGCTACGTAATTCACCAAATCTCGCAAGGTCAATATCGGGATGTCTCTGTTATCATATAACAGGCACGGGGTAATAATTACGGCAAAGCAATAAAATCTTATCATATTAAATCATTTTTCATCCAGGCATTTGGCAGGGTCAAAAATGACTTGCTGGGAGGGATGATGCATGAAGCCTTTCAACTCTTACACAAAGAAATTCGTCCGCATCGGAACGGTTCTCTTGCTGCTTTGTGTTTTGGCTATTGGAGTTTTTTTGCTCACAAAACCTCTCGAAACGGCAGCCCAAACCGTCCGCCCTGCTGAGAATTCCAGGCTCTATTTACCGCTCAATTTTCTGGGGGCGTCTGGTCGACCTGTGTTGGGCGAGTATATCCTGCTGGGCTGGAATGACCTCGGCATGCACTGTTACAACCGCGATTTCAAAGACCTGGCTGTATTGCCGCCGTATAACAATTTATGGGTGCAGGTGGTGAAGCGCGGCGACCCGCCGGAAATTGTGACCTCAGGGATTAAGGTGAGCTACAGCTTTCCCGAAAACACATATTCTGTTGGCAAATCCAATTTTTGGGATTATGACTTGCAGTTGTTTGGTGTTGACCTTCAGGCCAATATTGGGCTCACAGGCAAAGGCCTGGCAGGGGAAATGGATGTCCACAGCGATCATTTCAGCGCAGAAGGCATCCCGCTTACCGAATATAACGATAATGACCATAATACCCGTCAGCCATACCAGCTTGCCAGCATCGTAGCCACAGACCTGACCGGTAAAGAACTGGCCAGCAACCAGGTTGTGGCCCCCGTATCCACAGAAATGCGCTGCGATAACTGCCATTATGATGGTGGGATCGAGGGCATCAGCACCGGGGTGGTCGAACAAAATATCCTCACCCTGCACGATGAGGAGAACCAGGATGAATATCCCCCCGGGCACAGTGGAGCGTTGATGGCGCGACGTCCTGTTTTGTGCGCCGAGTGCCACGCCTCCAATGCACTCGGAGCCCTGGGCGCGCCAGGCGTGCCCAATCTTTCAAAGGCCATGCACAGCAAGCATGCTGATGAAGTTCCCAACAGTACCTCGGGCTGTTATATGTGCCACCCCGGGCCATCCACCAAATGCCTGCGGGATGTTATGTCTCAACAGGGCATGGGCTGCACCGACTGCCATGGTACGATGGAGCAGGTAAAAGAAAATCCCAATCCCTGGCTCAACGAGCCGCGCTGCGATAGCTGCCACACTGATGCGAAATACTCCCAGGATCAGCCGCTCTACCGCAGATCCAAAGGGCACGGTGGAATCTACTGCGAGGCTTGCCATGACAGCACCCATGCCATAGCCGAAAGCAGCCAGTCACGCGACGCAATCAAATTTATCAATCTGCAAGGCCATGCAGGTACGCTGGACACCTGTACCGTTTGCCACCTGACTAAACCAGCCGGCGTAAGCCCGCACGATTAGACCGCTCGCAGCCCACGTCACAACTCCTGGCCAACCAAAATATTCCCGGAATGCACATTGCTGCATTCCGGGATTTATTATTTTTGGCAAACTCTATCCGGATTTTCAGACGGCTCTTAAATATCGTTAAGGTATCGTTATGGTTTTCACGTCCTGCCGTAACTTTACAGGTACAACAGATACTAATTACTAGACATGCAGAGGCCTTTTCCTATTTCGACCTTATTTAGCTGGATTTCCACTGCCGCTATGCTGGCCGGGTTAGGCCTGATGCTTTATTTCAATGGCAGCCAGGCTTTCAGCCCGGGCGCACTGAGCTCCATAAGCCGCCTGGGTTTGGAACTCTCTGGCTATTCGTCGCATGCTGAATTTGAAGACCAGTGCAGTTTGTGCCACCAGCCGTTGAATACGACACAGGATGTATTATGCAATGACTGCCACAAACAGGTCGCCGAGCAAATTTTGCAAAAGAATGGCACACACGGCCACATTGACAACGTGAACCAGTGCGCGCTGTGCCACTCGGATCACCAGGGACGCAATTTTGACATGCTGCAGACAGCCTTCAAGCACTTTGACCACTCGCTGACACACTTCAGCCTGGCATGGCACCAGGTGAATTACGATACGTCGCCAATGACCTGTCTAGCCTGTCATACAGATCATGGCGAATTTCTGGTCGAGAATTCCGGCTGCGCCGGGTGCCATGCTGCCGAAGATCAGGATTACATTTCTTTGCATGTCAGGAATTATGGTGAAAACTGCACCGCCTGCCACGATGGCCACGACCGCATGGTCAGGTTCGATCACCAACAAACGGCTTTTGCCCTGACGGGCCGGCACAACCAGGCCGAATGCGCCGACTGCCACGCCCTGGATGTCCAACCGGGTGGCCGCGGCGGTGGGCAAATGTCTGCCGGTCTGTTTGCGAGTACATCTTCGGCCTGCGTCAGCTGCCATGCAGAACCCGAGACACACAGGGGTATGTTCGATACCGATTGCGCTGCCTGCCACAATCCCCAGTCCTGGTCGCCTGCCGTGCTGGAAGGCCAACCCTTTGAACACATGAGCCGCACCGGCTTCAGCCTGCGGCGGCACCAGGACGACTTTGACGGCCAATCTCTGGTGTGCGCGGATTGCCACCGGGGCAGTTTGAAGGATTTTGACCAGCAAAGCTGTATCACCTGCCATACCCTCGACAGGCGCAATCCCGACTTCATGGCTCAACATCAGGAAGATTACAGCCAGAATTGTCTGGAATGCCATGATGGCATGGATCGTATGGAAAACTTTGACCATTCCAGTTTCTTCATCCTGGGAGGGCGCCATGCTGAAATTAACTGTGAGGATTGCCACAGCAACAAAAAGTTCGCCGGTACGCCCAAAGAATGCGTTCAATGCCATGAAGAACCCCAGCTGCACGCCGGGTTCTTTGGCGTGCAGTGCCAGAGCTGCCATGGCGACCGCGCCTGGGCGCCTGCCCGGCTGCGCATCCACTCCTTCCCGCTCAACCACGGCAGCCCTGCCAAATTCAGAATGCAAGCTATGCCACACCCGGCGTTACGTGGAATACACTTGTTATGGATGCCACGATCACCAGCCTGAAGCAATTATCGAAAGCCATACGAAAGCCAAAATCTCTGCTGAAGAGCTGCCAGACTGCACCAAATGCCATCCTGCCGGAATGGAGAACGAGCCCCGGCCCTGATAGAACGGATAAGATCCGCTCAATGCTTCAACCCTGGCACTGGTGAGGCCGCCCGAAAGGCGTGAGCGAGACATCCGTTCTCTGGAGGAGACTGCCATGAAGAAATTTTTACCTTTAGCTGCATTGATTGTGTTTATCCTGACCATCCTGGGCGCTGGCCTGGGGCTGGCGCTGGTGGTTCGTGCACCTTTCTCCCCGGGCAGCACGTTCTTCCCACTGCAGCACTTTGCCGAAGAGAAGCGCGGCCTGCTCATATTCAACCAGACCGAGAAAGCTTTATACTATTTTTCTCTGGCCGAGCGCCGCATCACCGACCTGGCCCTGGCAAGCGGTACACAACGGGAAATTCCCGGGTTGATAGCTCTGGGCGATGCGCTGGATGGCGCTGAAGCAGCCCAGGCAGCCGCTCCGGCAAATGATAGCGATGTCTTGAAATTGCGCATGTCAGCAATCATCGAACGAACGGAGGCAGTCATGCGCGGGCTCAGCCTGGCGCCACTCGAAGCGCCAGAGACATACGCTCTGGTGCAAGCCCGGGTGAGTACACTGCGCAGCCTGATGCTAGAAACCAAACTGAGTCAGAACGCGCTGCAAAAGGCCAGAATACTTCTGTTGTTCCCGATGATCGCCAGCGCCAACGATTTGCCTGCCGGTATCGGCCCTGACTTTATGCTGGATCCCCATACAGTGAGTTTTCCGCCGGGTTCTGCGGGCGCCGAGCACGCATTTTTCCCCCTGCTGGGCGCACACAGCACCCTGGCCTGCGAGAGCTGCCACGTGAACGGGCAGTTTGCCGGCACCGCCGAGGCCTGCTCGGCCTGCCACAGCATGGACAAGCCGGCCAATCACTTCACAGCGGAGTGCAGCAGCGTGCCATAATGCAGTCTCCTGGCAGGACGTAAAATTTGACCACGCCGCCGCCGGGGCGCGGGATTGCCTGACTTGCCACACCACCGACAAACCTGCCAAACATTACAGCGGGCAATGCTCCGCCTGCCACAACGTTCAGGCCTGGAGACCCGCCAACTTTAACCATCAGGCGGCCGCGCGCCACCGACTGCCAGAGCTGTCATAACAACAAAAAGCCCGCCAACCACTTCAGCGGGCAGTGCTCCGCCTGTCACAGCACCAATGCCTGGAAACCTGCCCGGTTTGATCACACCGGATTGACCGACTGCCAGAGCTGCCATAGCAAGAATAAACCCGCCAACCACTTCAGCGGGCAGTGTTCCGGCTGTCACGGCACCAATGCCTGGAAACCTGCCGGCATTGACCACACCGGATTGACTGACTGCCAGAGCTGTCATAATAACAAAAAGCCTGCCAATCACTTCAGCGGGCAGTGCTCCACCTGTCACAATACACGTGCCTGGAAACCGGCTGGCTTCGACCATACCGGACGAACCGACTGCCAGAGCTGTCACAACCGCCCCAGCGGGCACTTCAGCGGGCAGTGCTCTACCTGCCATAACACCAACGATTGGGGAAATGCCACCTTCAGCCATGTGGGCCAGACCGACTGCCAGAGCTGTCACAACCGCCCCAGCGGGCACTTCAGCGGGCAGTGCTCTACCTGCCATAACACCAACGATTGGGGAGATGCCACCTTCAGCCACGTGGGCCAGACCGACTGCCAGAGCTGCCACAACCGCCCCAGCGGGCACTTCAGCGGGCAGTGCTCCGCCTGCCATAACACCAACGGCTGGGGAGGAGCCACCTTCAGCCATGTGGGCCAGACCGACTGCCAGAGCTGCCACAACCGCCCCAGCGGGCACTTCAGCGGGCAGTGCTCCGCCTGCCATAACACCAATGGCTGGGGGGAGCCACCTTCAGCCATGTGGGCCAGACCGACTGCCAGAGCTGCCACAACCGCCCCAGCGGGCACTTCAGCGGGCAGTGTTCCAACTGCCACAACACCAACAGCTGGGGCAATGCCACCTTCGATCACAGCGGCCAAAACGACTGCCAGAGCTGCCACAACCGCCCTAGCGGGCACTTCAGCGGGCAGTGCTCCAACTGCCACAACACCAACGATTGGGCCAACGCAACCTTCGATCACAGCGGTCAAAACGACTGCCAGAGCTGCCACAATCGCCCCAGCGGGCACTTCAGCGGGCAGTGTTCCAACTGCCACAACACCAACAACTGGGGCAACGCAACCTTCGATCACAGCGGCCAAAACGACTGCCAGAGCTGCCACAACCGCCCTGGCGGGCATTGGAGCGGGCAATGCTCACAATGCCATAACACCAACGGCTGGGGCAGCATACATGTCAACGGGCACAGCTTCCCGATGAACCATAAAGGCGCCGATGGTGTCTGCTCGCGCTGCCACAACAATAACACCCCCAATTACACGTGTTATAACTGCCACAATCGGGGTGAAACGGAAGCCGATCACGCTGAACACAATATTTTCGATATCGCCAACCGCTGTGCGGAATGCCACCCAGATGGGAATAACTGAACCAGGATAATTTTCCTGCCTGAATCTTTGGCCATCCTCTTGATCTGGGAAGCAACTCACACTACAATGATGATGAAGGTCATCACACGGCAGGCTGGATTGCAGAGCCTCCCGCATATTAGAGCTGCCGATTTATAAAAGGTTTCAATGGGTTTAAAAGGTTTGTTCAAGCAGAAATTCCAAACGCCGGCAGGCGCTGGTCCAGGGTTTTGTTGTGCCTGAATCATCCCGCTGCGTGCAGTGCGGCATCTGTTCCTTTAACTGTCCAATCAACATCGATGTGCGCCATCACGCCTGGATGGGTATTCCGGTAAAAGACAGCCACTGCCTGACCTGCGGCGAATGTGTGGCCCGCTGTCCGCGGGGTGTGCTCCAGTTTGAGCGCACCAACCTGTTCGCAACTGAAATACCGGGCCTGGCAGGAGACTGATATGCCGCGCTATGTGATGATCGGGAGCGGCGTGTCCAGCGTGGCAGCCGCAGAAGCCATCCGCAGCCAGGACCACCGTGCAGAGATTATCATCATCGGCGATGAGACGCACGGTTTTTACTCGCGTCCTGCCCTGGCTTACTACCTGACCGGCGAGCTTTCCGAACAGCACATTCATCCGCTGCCCGATCAGCACTTCCGCAAACTGAATATCCGTATGCATCACGGGCGGGTGGTGCGCATCCACCCGGATGCGCATACCGTTCGTCTTCACGATGGCCAGACGCTCAGCTATGACCGTCTGCTGGTGGCAGTGGGCGCCGAAGCCGCCATGACCAGGGTGCCTGGCATCGATCTCGAGGGTGTGCTCAAATTAGACAACCTGGACGACGCCCGGCGTATCATCCACGCTGCCCGTAAAGCTAAAACCGCCGTGGTGGTAGGGGGCGGGATCACCGCATTGGAAATCGTCGAGGGCCTGGTAAAGCGAGCCGTCAAGGTGCATTACTTCCTGCGCGGCGACCGCTACTGGAGCAATGTGCTGGATGAGATTGAATCGCGCATCATTGAGCACCGCCTGCAAGAAGAAGGTGTGGTCATCCATTATCACACCGAGCTGGCAGAAATCCTGGAACGCGGCAAGCATGTGGCGGGCGTTCGCACCAAAGATGGTAAGGAGCTACGCTGCGATCTGGTGGGGATTGCAATCGGGATCCGGCCCCGCAAGGAGCTGGCGCAGTCATCCGGCATCCAGGTGGACCGGGGTGTGCTGGTGAATGAATACCTGCAGACCAGCGCAGTGGATGTGTATGCCGCTGGCGACATTGCCCAGATATACGACCCCTTCAGCGGCAAATCGGTATTGGATAGTTTGTGGGGACCCGCCCGAGACCAGGGCACAGTTGCAGGTTTGAATATGGCGGGGTTGCCGACGCCTTATTACAAGCTTGTCCCCTTCAACGTCACCCGCCTGGCCGGCCTGACCACAACGATCATCGGCACGGTGGGAAGTGGAACAGACGAAGACATGCTGAGCATAGCCCGGGGAGACAGCGAAACCTGGAGGCAGCTGCCAGATGCAATTGCTGCCCAAAGCCATTCGGATATTCACCGCCTGCGGATTCTGTTGGGGGAAAACACCATACAGGGTGCGATTGTGATGGGCGATCAAACCCTTTCCCGGCCTCTGCAGCACCTGGTAGCCAAACGGGTCGATATCACAGACATCCGCCAGGAGCTTTTGCAATCCAACGCACCCCTCGCGGACATCATCGCCGACTTCTGGACAACATGGACGAGTAGCCATGCAACTGCAGCGCAGCAATCGTGAGCTCTGGTTATCTTTTACAGCCATTGTACTGATCAGTATTGCGTACATTTTTGTCGTTACCTGGATCAATGGCATCCCACATGCCAGTGATTTTTTCGGGCACAGCATCGGTATCCTGGGTTTCATCTTGATGTTGATGACCGAGGTGCTGTACACCTTGCGCAAACGCAGTCGCAGTGCCCGCTGGGGGCGTATGTCTGCCTGGCTGGATTTTCACATCTTCACCGGTCTGGTAGGGCCATTTATGGTCCTGCTGCATTCCTCCTGGAAATTCAATGGCCTGGCCGGGGTGGTGACCCTGCTGACCGCCATCGTGGTAGCCAGCGGGTTCATCGGACGGTATATTTATACGGCAGTTCCGCGCACCGCAGATGGGGTTGAGATTGAGGCCGCTGCGCTGGAAAACCAGATGAAAACGCTGGATGCTGAGCTGCAGCGCTGGCTGGCAGGGCAGCAGAACCTCCCTGCACGTACACTGGCCCAAAACCTGGCAGGGCTGCCCCAACGATCCGGGGGGTCCCTGCGGGTATTGTTGGGGCGCTCCTTTTCAGAGTGGGGTTACCGCCTGAAGTGGTGGTCTGAGAGCAGCCGCATGGACGCCAGAACCCGCACCCAACTGGAACAGTTGGAAAGGGTGCTGCGCCGCCGCAGGCTGCTCAACAGCCAGATCCAGTCATTGGCGATGGCCCGCCGCCTGCTGGCATTGTGGCATGCCGTGCATATCCCGATCGGTATGGCCCTGTTTACAGCGGCTTTCATTCACATCATCGCCGCCATTTATTACGCTACACTCCTCCGTTAAAAAAATGACCATGTAAGGTTGGGTGGGGATCGCAAGCATGCAAACCAAACAGCTCGGCTGCCTCTCAGGTACCGGAATCATCTCAGGATGGCTCACGCTGATGATCCTGGGCGGGGTGTGGCTGCTCAATGGCGGGGTCATGTTCAGTCCCGGCCCACTGAATGCCCGGGCCGGGTCTCAGGCGCTTGGGGGGGTGTTTTCGCACGCCGAAACGAACGGGCGCTGCTCGGCCTGCCACACTGCCATCTGGGAACGCGCCAGCATGGCAGATCGCTGCCTGGTCTGTCACCTCAACCTGCTGCAAGATGGTCAGGATTTTCACAGCGTGATGCTGGCCCAGGGCCAGGAAGTTTCTTGTCTGCACTGCCACACCGATCATCGCGGCGCCGATTTCTCGCTGACCTTGGCGGACATGGAGCAATTCCCGCATTTGGATGCTGCCGGGTTCTCGCTCCAGGCACACCAGGTAAATCCCGGCGGCTCGGCGTTTACCTGTGCCGACTGCCACGGAGATGAGATTGCCCACTTTGAGCTGGCTGCCTGTGGAGAATGTCACGGCAGGCTGGATAAGGCACGCACAGACGCCCACCGGACGGCCTTTGGAAATGGCTGCCTGGATTGTCACGATGGCAAAGAAACCATCGGCAAGAAATTTGACCACAACCAGACAGGCTTCCAACTGGCGGGGGTGCATGCCGGCGCTGGCTGCGCCGCGTGCCACGCAGGCGCACGCAGCCTGGCAGATTTGCGTGACACTTCTCAGGATTGTTATGCCTGCCATGCCAAAGAC
The DNA here is from genome assembly GCA_963705155.1 of uncultured Chloroflexia bacterium. Lineage (GTDB taxonomy): Bacteria > Chloroflexota > Anaerolineae > Anaerolineales > UBA4823 > CAVPJC01. The sequence goes on from CAVPJC010000001.1 coordinate 114,192, forward strand.
GATGAGCATAACGGGCAGTTCGGAACCCGGTGCGCTGCCTGTCATAACCCCGAAGATTGGGAACAGGTAGCCTTTGACCATGCGGCTTCTGCCTTCCCTCTGACGGGCAAACACCAGAACGCCGATTGCGAAACCTGCCACCAGGACGGCATATTCAAAGGGACTCCACAAGACTGTGCTTCCTGCCACAGTCAGGATGACAAACACAACGGTCAGTTCGGGCCGGACTGCGCCGCCTGCCACACCACCACCGGCTGGGAAGCAGCCTCCTTTGACCATACATTAGCGTCATTTGCGCTGACGGGCGCGCACATCCAGGTGGAGTGCGCTCAATGCCATACCAACCAGGTATTCCAGGGCACCCCGACCGCCTGTTCCGCATGCCATGCTGACCCGGAATACCACCGTGACCTGTTTGGCAGCAACTGCGAAAACTGCCACAACACCGGCGCGTGGGTCCCCGCAGCTTACGATGAACCCCACCGCTTCCCAATCAACCACGGGGATAGCAGAAATTCATGCCAGGTGTGCCACCCCACGATGCTTTCGGCCTACACCTGCTATGGTTGTCACGAGCACACCCAGGCCAACATCGCCGGCGAACACCGCGAAGAAGGCATTTCTGACTTCAACGACTGTGTGCGCTGCCACGCAACCGGTCAAAAAGAGGAAGGGGAAGGCGGCGGTGGCGACGACTAAATTATCGCTCCTCGCCCTGGCGGCTGTTCTCGCTGCGGCTTATATCCTCAATCTGACTGCTGGCCAGGCGCGCTCCGTCGCTGATGATGAAAACCGTTATTTTCCTTACATCGCCAGGCACTGGCCTCCCCCAACCGCTACCCCATCACCCGGACGGCTGCTTATCTCAGAGGTGATGTATGACCCGATTGGCAGGGAGCCCCAGGGCGAATGGATCGAGATCTTTAACGGCGGTGATCTGCCGTTGACGATCAATAACTACAAGATTGGCGACGCGGTGGCATCACGCCAGGGCGAAGGCATGTTCCGCTTACCAGATAATCTCACCTTGCAGGCTGGAGAGGCGCGTGTGGTGGCGAACTACGCCCTCGAATTTGAGCTGGTTTACGGTTTCTCACCGGATTATGAGCTGGGCAAGTCCACTTCACGGGTGACTACCCTGCGCAAATATCTGGCCTGGTCAGACGAGGCCATCGTGCTTTCAAACAGCGGCGATGAAGTGATCCTGCTGAACGAAAACGATCAGATCGTAGATGGCGTGAGCTGGGGCAGCTCCAACGTAATTTTCTACCCGCCAGCCATGGATGTGCACGAAGGCAGTTCGCTGGAGCGCTACCCCGGGAACCGGGACAGCAACGCCGCCTCCGACTGGCGCGAACAGACCGTTCCTTCGCCCCGCCTGGTCATCATCCCCCCACCTACACCCACTCCCACACGTACACCCCTCCCCACACGCACCCCGACACTCACCCCCACGCCGACGATAACCCTCACGCCCACCAACACGCCCACCAAAACACCCCTGCCGGCGCTCGTCATCAATGAATTCCAGGCCGACCCGCACCCCAGCCTGGGGGATGCCAACGGCGATGGGCTGGTGAGCCTTCTTGGAGACGAGTTCATTGAAATCGTGAATATCACCGGGGCGGCGGCAGACCTGAGCGGCTGGCAGATCAGGAATATTATTGGCGTTCGCCACATTTTTTCGCCGGGCACCCACCTGGCAAATGGCTGCGGCGTGGTCGTCTTCGGCGGGGGTACGCCGGCTGGCGATTTCGGCCACATGCTGGTCCAAACCGCTTCCAGCGGGTCGCTCGAGCTGATCAACCGCGCCGATACCATCCAGCTCCTGGACGCCGCTGGGAACAACGTGGCTACAGTGAGCTATGGTGCGGAGGGCGAAGAAGACCAATCCCTGACCCGCCTGCCGGATTTGACCGGGGAAACCTGGGTTCTGCACAGCCAGGCCGCCGGTTCGGGAGGCGCATTGTACTCGCCGGGCACGCAGGTTACTGGTGATTACTTTACCGGTTGCCCGTAATTCGCTCGCCACGCAAGGTGGGCCTCGCGCCCTGTCTGGCGATGATAGCCATTAAAACAAAACCAGCAGGAGGCGGCCTCCTGCTGGTGGTAAATCACACTGGTACCGATAGCGAAATTCGATCAGGAAGGCAGCCCGCCAACCTGGCGAATGACCATCACCACCTTGCCCTGGATCTGAACGGTGGCAGGATCTTCAATATAGATCGGCAGCATGGTCGGGTTGGCTGGCTGCAGCCGGACACGCCCGTTTTCCAGGTAGAAGTACTTCAGCGTGGTTTCATCGCGGTCGTTCAGCCAGACTGCCACCATTTCTCCATTGCGAGCCTCACGGGCAGGTTTCATGATGACAATGTCGCCATCGTTGACCATGGCGTCGATCATCAAATCACCCTGAACTTCAAGGGCAAACAGATCTTTATCGCCTTTTTCGCGGCCGGGGAGCAGGCTGCTGGCGACATCCACCATGCTGTCTGCATCATAATAAGAGAAGTCCGAAGAAGGCACAGGCAGCGGCAGACCGGCAGCGATGCGCCCGAGCACCGGGATACGCAGCAGCTCATCCATCACTTGGGTCACAGCCTGGGCCGATTGCTTGACCGCGGCAGCCGCTCCGGCGGTGAGCTCGCCCAGGGGTTTCATCAGGCGGATGCCGCGCGAGACGCGCCCATCGCGCTCGATATAGCCCAATTCTTCCAACTGGTTGAGATAGTAATTGACCACCGAAGTGGATGAAATGTTCGTCTTCTCGCAGATTTCGCGGATCGAAGGCGGGTAACCGTTCTGGTTTTGAAATCGTTCCACCGCTTCAAGAATGCGTTTCTGCCGCTCGGTTAAGCCTTTTGCACGGTGCCTGGCCATCATAGCAATCTCTCCTTTGTTCCACAACCGCCTGTGGGCAGTTGTGTTAACAGCTTCCGATAACTCGTTCATTTGTGCTAAGAATAAATATAACCGAACATTCGTTCTGTGTCAAGAGGAAAATGGTGGAAATTTTTCACGAGTTAAGCTTGACAAGCGTACAGCACGTGGGTAAAATAGTGGGGCTTCCTAAAAGAAGCAGCACGTTTTAGCCGAGATAGCTCAGTAGGTAGAGCACGCGACTGAAAATTGCGGTGTCGCCAGTTCGAGCCTGGCTCTCGGCACTCTCGGCCAAACGGCTGTGAATGCTGCAGCAATCCGGCAGCTTATGCGGGCATAGTTCAGTTGGTAGAACACCTCCTTGCCAAGGAGAAGGTCACGGGTTCGAGTCCCGTTGCCCGCTCTGAAGATTGAAGATTGGTGATGCTTGATTGCTGATTGAAATTCCAATCAGCAATCTTTATCTAAGTCTTCGATCTGCAAATTGTAAACAAATGGCGACGTGGCCAAGTGGTAAGGCAAGGGTCTGCAAAACCCTGATCACGGGTTCAAATCCCGTCGTCGCCTCAGGAACAAGAGCAAGTCTGGCAGCTTGCTCTCTTATTTTTAAAATCCTCGACCTGCTGCCCTGATAAGATAATGTACGTCTGACGTGATATGGCTACGACAAAGCAATCACTTCGAAAATTAGAACATTTACACCGAAATCGACCAGCATCAAATGGCGCAAGAGATGACTGGTCATCTTAGCGATCACTCGGGTGCATAGACTGACAACTGTTTTGGTTGGCAAACGCTCAATATTGCGATCGGTGTTCTGGATTTCGTGAAAAGCGCCTTCGATACGCTCCTAGAGGCTACTTATCCACCGATCCAGACGCTGCGTGTTTTGCAGAAATTGCGTTGGCACATTTGCCGTAGATGGCGCTTCCGGCAAAATCGCTGTTTCCTTTTTGGCGTTTGTAGCCCATCACCAGAACAGGTTTGGTGTCCAAAAGATAATTTAGCGGAAACCACTTCACAGGTTTATACTTTGACACCAAAATCAATCCACAGGACTTGGAAAAAAATGCGCCCCGTCATCTTCGAGATCACCTTTGCCGTGAAACCAAAACCATTTACCAATAAGCGTTCGAAATTGCCACTGGTAGCCTGCGAACTTGCGTGAAATTGGCTTTCAACAGATACTGGATGAAGTAAAATTTGGCAAATGATAACTGTGCAGGAAACAAAGATGAAGCTATCGAGATCACACATAGCGATCACCGCGATCTTCCCGCTGCTTTTTTTGATAATCTTCGTCTGCGCCTGCCAGGTGGATGTTTCCCCAACGCCAACTGCCACGACCGTTCTCCCAACCACTACTTCTACTCTGCCGGCTACCCCAACCTTCGCAAGAACTTCGCCGACTGTATTATCGCCGTCGAGGACCCCTAAGCCCAGCATAACACCCAGCCTGAAACTCTCTGCAACGACTTCACCGGTTCCGCTTACCGCTGGGGGAGATTGGCTGCTATACCAGCGAATTCTGCTACACTCAGAAGGCGGCTTTTCGGAGGATTCTTTTTGTATCCAATCAGGGTGGCTCGGGCATCCGGATTCTCAATGGACCGGACTGCGAAATCAGCGCACCTGTTTCAATCGTAGAGGATTCTGCCAATCGCCTGATGATGCTGAACGAAAAAATCATTCTCATCAACTTGGGAAGTTCTGTAGTGCAGTCCATTTCTCCTGATTGTAGAACAAAATTTTCAGGGAGTGCGGCGGGCGGCCTACTGGCGACTATAAATCGTGAAATGGCTGCGGCGGAGCTGCGTGTTTTCGAGCTACCAGAAGGGAAGCTACGCAGCGCTTTTCCTATTCCCCCGTGTTCCAAACCTGGGCAGGTGTGCAGTTTCGACACCGAATCAGGGGAATGGGTAGCACAGTGGGATCCCAGCGGGCGCTACCTGATTTTTCCGGTGATCCTGGATAGCGCCAGATCAGATCTGTATCTTTATGACGCGCATAATGGCGCAACCCGACAATTGGCCAGTGTCCAGGGACAGGTTAGCAGGATCTGGTGGTCGCCCGGCGGGACAAATATATTACTCGGTGTGTCACCAGGCGGTGATTTTTTCTTAGAATCGTTCTGGGCGGTGCCGATCGCCAGCGAGAATGCTCGCCAGTTATCTACAGTTGAGGATTATTTAGGTGACGTAGATCTCCTGGATTGGCTAGATGAAAACAGATTTCTCTTTTACAGCGGGAGACTCCAAAGAGTTGTGACTGCGGGTGCTTACAATCTCCGCATGCTGGATATTCGTTCAAATAATGAAAAGACCGTGTTCGGCGATGGTTTCTTAAGGGCCGATTTGGACCACCAGACTGGTATTGTTGGGATGATTGTTGCGGTTTACAACTCTCAATACGAGGATGGGGTTTACCTGGTCCCGGCGGCAGAGCCTACACCACAAAAAATTGCACCAGTTGGAACGGCAGGCATCTACAATACTTACTGGGATGAGGGCTTGCGCCTGTTTGTTACGAGTGACCCTTGCCAGAATGGCCAGCAGGGGTCCCTGGCTTTCAATTCAAAAGGCAGGTGGCATTGCGCGCCCGCATTTTTGTCAACCGAAACCTCACCGGTGGTCGATTACCCTTCGCCCGATGTTCAATGGTGCGCTATCACAAAAGAAGGGCTTTGGGTGGAAAGCACAGGGAAACCAGCGGTCAAAGTGTTCAACTTGACTCCCACTCAAGTGATTTGGCGCCCGGATTCAGGCGGCTTTTTCTTCATCGCCAGCCAGGGTCTGTACTACGTTTCGCTGCACGATCTCGCCGTTCAATCGTTGGATCATCCCGATCAGTTGAGAAACGGAAGGTGGGGATCTGATCAGATGGATTACCAATGGATCGGAATTGGCGACGGAAGGTAATAGCTTTTCTTAGGTTAGCACCGTGATCTTGAAAAAACTACTGCTTTTCGTGAACTCTCCATTGATTTCACATCAGACGTAATGTGGTAAACGCTGATAAAATCCTACACTATCCCCCAACCCATTGCCGCCTGTGTCCAAGTCGTGGAGGGTATAATTGCCTGAACAACCACATCCTGCCGTTCAACCACAATGGAAAGCGAAAATTCCAAAATGACCCTCCCCACCACCATCACCGTCATTGGCGCCGGCAGCGCCTCCTTTGGCGAAAACACCCTCGCCGCCATCCTGCGCTCACCGCGCCTCAAAGGCTCCACGCTGCACCTGGTGGATCGCAACGAGCGCAGTCTCGGCATCGTCCAGCGCCTGGCAAACCGGCTGAACGACGCATGGCAGGCGGGTTTCACCATCACCACCCACACCCACCACCGGGATGCGCTGGATGGCGCTGACTTCGTGGTATCGGCGGTGGAAGTGGGCCCGCGTGAAGAGTTGTGGCGCAAAGATTTTGAGATCACACAAAAATACGGCCTGCGCCAGCCCTATGCTGAAAACGGCGGCCCGGGCGGTTTTGCCCACACCGCCCGCAATGTGAACCCGATCCTGGAAATCGTCCGGGATATGGAACAGGCCTGCCCTGAGGCGTGGTTTATCAACTTCACCAACCCGATGGTGCGCGTCTGCGACCTGGTCAACCGCCACAGCCGCATCAAATCTGTGGGTCTCTGCCACCAGCTTCTGGCGGGTTACTGTTTTGCCGGCATCGCCCTGGGCGAAGATCTCGGCATCCAGGTGCCGGATGGCATCACCGGGATGCACTCCGATCCGGTGGAAAATGATCTGCGCGCCCGTGTTGTGCGCCAGGCGCTGCCGCTGATCGAGATTCGCGCCGCGGGCACCAACCATTTCACCTGGATCCTCTCCATCCATCACAAACAGACCGGGGAAGACCTTTACCCGCTCTTTCGCCAGCGCTTCAACGCCCTCGATCCAGACTTTGAGCCTCTGACCCGGCGCCTTTTCGAGGCGTTTGGCCTGTTCCCCGTCCCTGGCGACACCCACCTGTGCGAATACCTGCCCTGGGTGACCGACCCCGTCACCAGGCCATGGGAGAAATACCACATTCGCCTGTACGACTGGGAGCATTGGGCGCGCAAGCGCGATCTCAGCCTGGAACGCCTGGATCTCATGGCAATCGATAAACTGCCCGTAGAGTCGTTAGCCAACCGCGATTCGGAAGGGGCGCTGGAAATGATCGAGAACATTGCCGGTGCAGGCAACCATTATCACCTGGCTGCCAACCTGCCCAACGTGGGTCAAATCGCCAATCTGCCCGCCGGGGCGATCGTTGAGACGCCCGTATTTGTGGATGGAGCCGGTATTCATCCCGTCCATGTTGGCGCGCTGCCCGAACCGATTGCCGAGCTCTGCCGCCGTGAGTTGGTGGTGACCCAATTGTGTGTGGATGCAGTGGTGGAAGGCTCGCGCCAGAAGGCCTTGCAAAGTCTTTTACTGGACCCGATGATCACGGATATTGAGACCGCCAGACAAATCCTGGATGATTATCTGCTGACTTACCGGGAGCATTTGCCCCAGTTCTGGAAATGATTTCAATTTTGAGGTGCACATGCAGCATCAACATAACAAACCTGCAGATGAACATCCCCCGCACGACCAGGACCACGATCACGCCTATGCGCATGACGGCGAGCACGAGGGGGAGCATGCCCACTCCGCCAACCCCCTGATTGCCTGGCTGCAGCACCAGTTCAAGCCTCACAGCCACGGGCACCAGACAGCCGCGCTTGACCCCAACCTGGCCACCGACCGCGGCATCCGGGCGCTGAAAATTTCCCTTATTGCACTGCTGGCTACCGCCATCTTCCAGGTCGTCATCGTCCTCATCAGCGGCAGTGTCGCCTTGCTGTCCGACACAATCCACAATTTTTCCGATGCGCTCACCGCCATCCCTCTGGGCCTGGCCTTCTGGCTCTCGCGCCGCTCTCGCAATAAAAGCTACACCTATGGTTACGGCCGGGCCGAGGACATTGCCGGGGTGGTGATCGTGCTGATGATCGCCTTCGACGCGGTGGAAGCCATCTACCAGTCCATCGACAAGATCATCCATCCGCAGCCCATCACCAACCTGGGATGGGTGGCGGTGGCCGCCATCACCGGTTTTATTGGCAACGAGCTGGTGGCTGTCTTTCGCATACGCACCGGCAAGGAGATCGGCTCTGCTGCTCTGGTTGCCGATGGCTACCATGCCCGCACCGATGGCTTCACATCGCTGGCAGTGCTGGGGGGCGCCATCGGAGTGTGGCTGGGCTACCCATTGCTTGATCCGATCATCGGGTTGGGGATCGGCGCCGCCATCCTGGTCATCGTGTGGAATTCGGGTCGCGATATCTGGCTGCGCATGATGGATGCCGTGGACCCCGAAGTGACCGCCCTGGTCGAACACGAGGCAGGAGAAGTGGATGGCGTGATGTCGGTGCACGACACTGCCATCCGCTGGGTGGGACACCGCCAGCGCGCCGAGCTGCACATCACCGTGGACTGCGGTCTGCCTACGCGCGAGTCTCATCACATCGCCGAAGAGGTGCGCCACGCCCTCTTCCATGCGCTGCCCGCGCTGCTGGATATCACCGTCCACGTCGACCCGTGTGAGTGCGAAAGATACAATGGCCACCATCACCACACACAGCATCACAACAATTTTTCGCCGTCGCAGCCAGGAAAGGCAGCTCGTTGAACATCCCGGCTCCTAAGAAACCGGCTGTCGCTGCAAGCGAGCGCACTTCAGCGAGCGAAGCAGCCCCCTGAACGGTGAGGGGATTGCGGCTATCCGGGGGATTGCTTCGGCGGGAAGAGCACCCGCCTCGCAAATAGCAACGACAGTTTCCTCTGGAGGGAAGGGCGCTTTGGCACTGTGGAGTTACTCACAAGACATTTCGCATCAATAAGGAGCAGATGCAAAGATGAAAATCACAGTCATCGGCGGCGGCTCAACCTACACTCCCGAACTGGTGAGTGGATTTCTTGCCCGGGTGGATTCGCTGCCGCTCAAAGAACTCTGGTTGATGGATATCGACGAAGACCGGCTGGCGGTCGTCGGCGGGTTTGCCCGCCGCATGGCCCGGGCCAAAGGTGCGCCCTTCAAGGTGATTCTGAGTACCAACCAGCGCCAGGCCATCGCCGGTGCTGCGTACGTGATCACCCAGTTGCGCGTCGGCCAGAATCCTGCCCGGCGGGAGGACGAGTACCTCGGTCTGCGCCACGGTTTGATTGGTCAGGAAACGACCGGCATCGGGGGTATGGCGAAGGCCTTGCGCACCATCCCCGTGATTCTTGACATCGCCAGAGATATGCGCGCGACTGCGCCCGGCGCTCTGCTGGCAAATTTCACCAACCCTGCCGGGCTTGTTACCGAGGCGCTGAGCCGCCACGCAGCCGGTGTGCCGGCGGTGGGCGTGTGCAATGTGGGCATTACGGCCAAAATGAAAATTCTGAAGGGGCTTGAACAGACGCTTGGCGCACAGATTGATGACCGCCGGGCAGTCTTGAATACCCTCGGGCTGAACCACCTCACCTGGCACCGCGGTTTCACGGTGGATGGCGAAGAAATGTGGCCTCAAATTTTCCGGGCTTACCTGGCCGAACAGGACCCGGAAGATCCCGAGTGGGATTTGCACACGCTCGAGTCGCTCGGGATGATCCCCAATTATTATTTGCAGTATTTCTACTACACCGGTAAAAAACTCAAAGCGCAGGAAAAGTGGCCCCCATCGCGCGCCGAGGAGGTCATGGAAATCGAAAAAGATTTACTGCGCCAATACGCCGACCCCAACCTCATCGAGCCTCCCGCCGACTTGATGAAACGCGGCGGAGCGTATTACTCCACGCTTGCCACGCAGCTTATCAACTCGCATTACAACAACCTCGGGCAGGTGCACGTCGTCAATGTTCCCAACAGCGGGGCGGTCAAAGATTGGCCTGCCGATTGGGTGCTGGAAATGCCCGCCCGGGTAGATCGGAGCGGCGTCCATCCCCTGCCCGCGGACCCCCTGCCTCCGGCCTGTTTTGGCCTGGTGGCACAGGTCAAGATGTACGAGCTCCTGACCGTCGAAGCCGCCGTAAATGGCGACCGCCAGGCGGCTTACCAGGCCTTGCTGGCTCATCCGCTTGGTCCCATGGCCGACCAGGTGCAGGCAGTTTTAGACGACATGCTCGAAACCAACCGGGCGTGGCTGCCGCAATTCTTCAAATGAAGTATTTTCTGGGCCTGGATATTGGCGGCAGTAAAACTCATGCCCTGGTGGCCGATGAAACCGGGCTGGCGCTGGGCTTCGGGGCGGGAGGAGCGGGCAACTGGCAGGAGGTTGGTTACGACGGCCTGCAGGCCGTGTCCCGCCGGGTCATCCGGCAAGCGCTGCGTTCTGCCGGATTGCGTCTGGAACAAATCGAGCGCGGCAGGCTTTGGCATTGCCGGCTACGATTGGCCTTCTCAGCGCCAGGCGCATCTCGATGCTCTGGCCCCGCTGGGGTTCGCCTGCCCGCTGGAGCTGACCAACAACTCCATCATAGGTCTGCTCGCCGGGGCGCCTCAAGGTTGGGGCGTGGTGGTCATCGCCGGCACGGGCAACAACTGCCGGGGCCGTGACCGCCGCGGCCGCGAAGGCCGGATTACCGGCGAAGGCATCCGGTTTGGTGAATTTGGCGGCGGTGGGGAGATCGTCTTCAAGGCCATCCAGTCGGTGGCGCATGCCTGGACATTGCGCGGTCCCCACACGGCTCTGACCGGGCTGTTCATGCATCTGGCAGGGGCCGAAAGCCTGTCAGACCTGATCGAAGGCATTGATCTGCAGCGCTACACGCCAGAGGCAGGCTGGGCGCTGGCTGTCTTTCAGGCGGCGCGTTCAGGCGATCCGGTTGCGCAGGCGGTGATTGCCTGGTCTGCCCGCGAGCTGGGCAAATCAGCTTGCGCCGTCATTCGCCAGCTTGGCATCGAAAAAGAAACCTTCGATGTCGTCCTGGTCGGAAGTGTTTTCGATGGTGGAGACCTGTACACCGACCCGCTGCGCGAGACCATTCATAAAACCGCCCCGGACGCCCACCTGGTACGGCTGGCGGCGCCTCCGGTGGTGGGTGGTGTAGTGCTCGCCATGCAAAAAACCGGCCTGGAGACCGGTCATCTTCATCAACACCTGACAGAGACAACCATGAGGATTGTACCGTTCCGGCGGGACGGCTGAAAATCGATGGGTGCATTCATCAGCGGCTCAGCAAACGCACACATTTTTCAAATCACTTCTTAACAATTTCTGAACATGTGCCTGCTATCCTTGTCAATAGATCCACGGTGGATCAAATAATCGATCTCTCGATTAACCAACACATGACAAGGAGTTAACAAGTACGATGAACATCAAAAGAACGCTGGTTATCTTATCCGTGAGTGCACTGGTGCTGGCAGCCGCCTTTGGCGTGGCTGTTTACAGCAAAGCCAACGCTCAATCATCCACACCTGCGGCGCCCTCCACCACCGCTCCATCTGAGAAAGGCCCCGGCCACCGAGGTTTTGACAGGGGTTTTGGCGGCGCCAGCAGCAATGAAGACCTGGCCAGCGCCCTCGGAATCTACGACAGACGAGCTGACCACCGCCTACCAGACGGCCAATGAAGCTGCCCTGGTCAAGGCCGTTGATGCGGGCCTGATTACTCAGGCTCAGGCCGACGAGCTGCGCTCGCGGGGGCAGGCTTTTCCCTTCGGTGGACGTGGGGGTGGGTGGTTCGATCAGAGCGGAATCGACTTTGAAGCCCTGCTGGCCGATGCCCTGGGCATCAGCGTAGACGATCTCCAGGCTGCATACGCCACAGCATACAATACCCGCATCGACCAGGCGGTCACAGACGGCAACCTTACGCAGGAGCAGGCCGACCTGATGAAAGGCCAGTATGCGCTCTCCCACAGCGAGAGCTTCCAGACTGCGCTTCAGTCTGCCTATGAAGCTGCCGTGCAGCAGGCCGTTTCGGATGGGGTCATCACCCAGGCCCAGGCTGACCTGATTTTGCAGAATCAGACCAATGGCAAAGGTTTCCCTGGATTTTTCGGACCCGGCGGTGGTGATTTTGGCCGCCGCGGCGGGTTTGATCACCACGGCGGCGGGTGGAATGCGGTCCCTGGCTTACCTGTACAACCAGCGGCGCCTTCTACGGCGCCCAGCGGAACAAGCGGCTAACCTGTGCTGAAGTGAACTAACCCTTATGATTGAGTTCCCGGGCCACGACATCGCCCGGGAACTCAAAGGGTTATTCGCGCCGGAAGAACTCGCTGATCCGTCTTATAATAAGCAAGCGCTGCGGAACCAGGTCCATTCCATGCCGGGCGCAGCTCAAACAAAGCGAGAGATGATGGCCAAGAAAATACTGGTTGTAGATGATAAACCGGAACTGCGCACCTTGTTAAAGTCCTACCTGAGCCAGGAGGGTTTCGATGTAGTCCAGGCCGCCAACGGGCAGGAAGCCCTGTATGTGGCCCGCCATGAAAAACCCGACCTGATCATCCTCGATTTGATGATGCCCGAAATGAGCGGATATGACTTCATGCGCTCTTACAACCGTGAAGCAGACACCCCCATTATTTTGCTCACCGCCCGGCTGGACGAGAACGACAAGGTTCTCGGCCTGGAGTTGGGCGCAGATGATTACGTGACCAAACCTTTCAGCCCGCGCGAATTGACCGCCCGTGTGCGGGCAGTGCTGCGCCGGCTGGAAAAACAGGCGCCCACCCAGGATATGTTGCGGGCTGGAAACATCACCCTCGACCGGGGAGGGCGCATCACCACCGTGCTCGGGCAGGCGGTGGACCTGACCCCCTCCGAATTCGATTTGCTCTCCACCCTCATGGCTACACCGGGGCGGGTTTTCTCTCGCCTTGAGCTCCTCGACCGCCTGCAAGGCGCCGCTTACGAAGGCTACGAGCGCACCATCGATGTGCACATCCGCAACCTGCGCATCAAGATCGAACCCGACCCCGCCCACCCGCGTTACATCGAAACCGTTTACGGAGCCGGTTACCGGTTTTCCATCCGGGAATAGCCCCAGGTAGAATTATGCGCTCCATTTCTTTCAAGCTCACAATTGCGTTCCTTCTGGTTGGCTTAACCGGATCGATCCTGGTGGCTGCCATTTCCCTGCTGCGCACCGCCTCCGCCTTTGACCAGTTTATTGTCAGCCGGGAACAGCAGGCGCTCGTAAACAACCTGTCCCAGCACTATGCCACTTACGGCAGCTGGGATCATGTCGGGACAACGCTTCCGATGTTAAACAACACGCCGCCTTCACGCGGTTTTGACGACGGCAAAGATTTCCGGCGCGATTGGAAGGGTTTCACACTGGTTGGGGCCGATGGCAGCGTGGCTTACAGCCTGCAGCCAGAACAGATCGGCAAAAAAGCCAGCGCCAGCGAGCTGAAACGAGCCGTTCCAATTGAATCGGATGGTAAGACGGTCGGCTGGTTGTTATTGGCCCCGGTTCAGCGAGATTGGGTTCCCACCTCGCCTGAAGCGCTGTTCTTACGCAATATCACCTCAGCCACCCTGGTCAGCGCCCTGGTGGCAGCCGGCCTGGCGCTGATCCTTGGCGGGCTGTTGGCCTTTACACTCACCCGCTCGCTGCGCGAGATGACCGAAGCCACCGTGGCCATCGCCGGAGGCAAACTGGGTCAGCAGGTGAAGGTTCGCTCCAAAGACGAGCTCGGCGAGCTGGCGACTTCATTAACAAAATGAGTCTGGATCTCGAGCAAGCCACGTCCGCCCGCCGCCAGATGACTGCCGATATTGCCCATGACCTGCGCTCGCCGCTGAGCGTCATCTCAGGCTATGCCGAGGCCCTGAGTGATGGAAAACTACCCGGCACACCCGAGATTTACCACATTTTGCACCAGGAAACCCAGCACTTGAGCCACCTGGTGGAAGATTTGCGCACGCTCTCCCTGGCAGATGCCGGCGAGCTTACCCTGAACCGCCAGACCATCCATCCCGCAACCATCCTGGAGCGAGAGGCCGCCCGTCACGCGGTGACCGCCGAGCAGCGAGGCCTTTCGCTGCGCATGGTGGTGGAGCAGAATCTTCCATCACTGAACGTCGATCCGGAACGCATGGCCCAGGTATTGGATAATTTGATCATGAACGCCTTCCGGTACACGCCACATGGTGGAGAGGTGATCCTGGCTGCCAGCGCATCCGGCAAAAAAGTGCGGCTGCAAGTGCGGGATGCCGGCAGCGGCATCGCACCCGAAGATTTGCCGCATATTTTTGACCGCTTCTACCGGGGTGATAAAGCCCGCCTGCAGAACGGCAAATCAGGTCTGGGCCTGGCAATTGCAAAATCCATCATAGAAGCTCATGGGGGCTCCATCGCGGTCGAAAGTTCTCCGGGTCAGGGGGCGACTTTCACCATCAGTCTGGATGCAAGCGATTTTTTGTCCTCCGAACCGCCGCGGACGAAACGGGGTTTTTAATATCACCAGGCTGCAATTATGGTATAAGTGGTCTGGAAATCGTTTAGGAGGTAATGACCGATGGTAGATCATGATGCTGCTCCAGTTCCGTTTCAATCTTTTTTCGAACGCCCTCGCACAGAGTTAGCCACAATCTGGCGAGGTGTGCGCATCGGAATTGAACGAGTTTTTAACGCCCAGGTAGGTATTGGCGGCGCCTATGGCACCTGGGGCGAGAGTTTCGATAACCAGACCCTGCCCGGTTTGGTGGAGGCGCGCCTGGGAAGCCCGCTGCCTGAAACGGAGATGCTCAACCTGGCCGAGCTCGGGTTCACCAGCCGCCATCACGTGAGCGGATTATCTGAAGAAGATAACAACCAACTCGAGATCGAGGTTGGCGCCCGGTTTCTCCGCGAGGCCGCCGGAGCCTGCGGATGGGAAACATCCGAGGTGCAGGGTGTTTTGATTGGCTTGAGCGCGCCGCTGAGCGCGGATTACATCGAAACAATCGCCTGCGCCGCCGGCATCCCTGCAAGCGCCCTGAAAGTGAGCGTGCATAAAGCTTGCGACAGTTCTGTGGGTAGTCTGCACCTGGCTTTGAACCCCGCTTTGCCGGAAAACGAACATCTATCCCTGAATCTGGCAGAAACGCTCTACGGCAAAAAAATCCTGGTCGGCGGCATCGAGGCGTTGAGCCGGTTTTTGGATACATCCAAAGACACCAACGCCCACCAGCTTTTTGGCAACGGAGCCGGCGTCATCGGTGTCATTCCCGGACAAACGATGAAGTTCCTGGCAGGGAAGAGCCGCAATGTGTTTGATGAAGAAGGCGTGCTGCAGGTGCGAATGACTTACCCGCACGCTGGCCGCGGCGCAGACAACTCATCCCTGGTCGAGGTTACCCAGACCGATCGTGAGCACATCCGTGTGGCAGGGCTGATGCACGAGCCTCAGGATGGTTCCAACGTTGTCATGGCTGGCCCAATGGGCATGGTCAAGCTGTTTGTTCGCACGGGCGTCCAGGTGGTTCAGGATGTGTACAAATCCTACCAGGTGCGCCTGGCAGAAATGGGCGCAACCGGAAAATCCATTGCGGCTGCGATTGTTCACCACGCTAATTTCAAAATCAACAAGTTGAAAGAGAAAAACCTGCAGAAGGAGGGCATCTTCCTGCCAATGCCCTGGCTGGTGAGCGAGTTCGGCAACGTCAGCGCAGCTTCCAACATGATCGCCTTCCTGCGCCAACTGCCTGCCCTCAAACCCGGCGACCATGTCATGATGGATGGTTTCGGCGCAGGCACATATTACGACACGCTGGTTGTCGAGCTGCAAAGCTAAGAAAACTTCGTAAAAAGCAAGAGCGGGTTTTGCAGCCCGCTCTTGTTATTTAACCTTCGCTGAATTCTTTGGCTTTCTTGGTCTGTTTGCCCCGATCTTCGGTATTCAAAATGCGCTTGCGAATACGGTAGTTCAACGGCGTCACTTCCAGAAGCTCGTCTTCATTCAGATATTCGATGCACTCGTCCAGGCTCATCTGCAGCGGCGGGGTCAAACGCACGGTGGTATCTGCCCGGGCGGCGCGCATATTGGTGAGGTGCTTCTGCTTGCACACATTCACAGAAATGTCCATGGGTTTGGCGTGTTCACCCACCACCATGCCCTCATAAACTTCCACCCCCGGTCCCAGAAACAGCACACCACGCTCTTCAGCGTTTTTCAGGCCAAAGGTCGTTGTCACGCCGTTCTCCCATGCCATCATCGAACCGCGTTCGCGCGAGGTGATTTCGCCCACCATGGGCATGTAATCATGGAACAGGGTGTGCATCACGCCGTTGCCGCGCGTGGCGGTGAGGAACTGGTAGCGGAAACCCAGCAGGCCGCGCGTGGGCGATATATAAACCAGGCGCACATTGCCATCGCTGGTGTTTTCCATCTCCAGCATCTGGCCGCGCCGGGCGCCCAGCATTTCCACCACCACACCCACCGTTTCGGGGCTGGTGTCGATGTGCACTTCTTCAAATGGCTCCAGCAGTTCGCCGGCTTCATTCTCACGCAAAATGACTTCCGGGCGGGATACCTGAAACTCGTATCCTTCGCGGCGCATGGTTTCGATCAGGATCGCCAGGTGCAGCTCGCCGCGCCCTGAGACGATGAAAGTGTCCGCCGCTTCGGTCTCGACAACCCGCAGGGCCACATTGGAGCGCAGCTCTTCAAACAGGCGCTCGCGCAGCTTGCGCGAGGTGCCCCAGCGTCCCTCACGACCGCTGAAGGGCGACGTGTTGACCCCAAAAGTCATCCGCACCGTTGGCTCTTCCACCTTGATGGGTGGCAGCGCCACGGCGTTCTCCGGGTCTGCCAGGGTTTCGCCAATGGCAATCCCCTCCAGCCCGGCGAGAGCGACGATTTCCCCTGCCTCGGCCAAATCCACTTCGGTGCGCGCCAGCCCCTGGTGAACGTACAGGTAGCGGGCGCGTTCGGGCAGCACGCGCCCATCCAGCGTCAGGCGCGCCAGCGCCTGGCCGGCCTGAATTTTACCGGCAAATACGCGTCCCACTGCCGTGACACCCCGATAGTCGTCATAGCCCAATGTGGTCACCAGCACCTGCAAGGGGGCGTCCACATCCACTTTTGGCGCGGGGATGTGGCGCAAAATAGCCTGGAACAGCGGCTGCAAATCGGGGCCCAGATCGGGGGTCATTCCGGCGCGGGCCGTGACGGCATTGGTGTACACCACCGGGAAGCTGGCCTGCTCCTCATCTGCCCCCAGCTCGATGAACAGGTCAAAAGTCTGGTTGAGCACGCGCTGCGGCTCGGCGTCTTTACGATCCACCTTATTGACCACCACAATGGCCTTGTGACCAATTTCCAGGGCCTTTTTCAGCACAAAGCGCGTTTGCGGCATCGGCCCTTCGGCGGCATCCACCAGCAGCAGCACGCCATCCACCATGTTCATCACCCGCTCCACCTCGCCGCCAAAATCGGCGTGACCGGGCGTATCGACAATGTTAATTTTTACATTTTTCTGGGCAACTGCATCCCAGATGCTGATGGAGGTGTTTTTTGCCAGGATGGTGATGCCGCGTTCGCGTTCCAGGTCGTTCGAATCCATCACACGCTCGGCGACCTGCTGGTTATCACGAAAAACGCGCGCCTGGCGCAGCAAACCGTCCACCAGGGTTGTCTTTCCGTGGTCAACGTGAGCGATGATGGCAATATTTCTCAGCTCGTTGCGTTCAACTTTCATATGCCTTACAGTCCTTACCCAAACCAAAATACGCTGCGGATGGGTGTGTCTCCCCATCTACACAGCCTTTTATCTTATCAGAGGGCGGGTATTTTGGATAGGTGCGGACAAAAACTGGAATCGGATGCAGGCGATTACAATTCCAGGGCCAGCACCGGGCGAACCGGATGCTCACGCCAGACGCTGAACCCGGCGGCCAGGAACATGGCCTCCGGCCCATTCCAAAGATCGTCCACATCCAGGCTTTCCCCGCGCCTGGGAAAAGCCTCTACGCGCTGCACACCCCTCTGGCGCAAATCGATCAGAACCGCCTGCAGCAGCCGCTCCGCCAGTCCCTGCCGGCGATAGGCTGGCAAAATAAAAAAGCAGGTAATGGCCCACGTGTTGGCGTCAGGTATAAGCTCAAATTGCCGCACCAGCTTCTCAAGCCGGTCGCGCCTGCCGGCCTGGCACCAGCCCACCGGATCGCTGCCATCATAGGCCAGGTAGCCGTCATATTCGCCGGCCTGCAGCAGCGCTTCCCGCAAAGCCAGATTTTGTTCTGCGCTGCGCTCTCCCCAGCCATCCCAGGTGGGCACCCACCACGCAATGCAGTAGCACCACCCGCCGCCAGGGTGAGATTGGTGCAGGCGGAAAAAGTCTTCCCGCCAGGCAGGCTCAAAGCGGACAACGCGCAGGTTTTCCGGGCCTTCCATCCGTGTTTTACCGGGCCAGCGCCAGCCCGGCGCCATCCAGGCTCGCCTGCCGGCTTTCAGGCGGGGTACGGCCTAACCGGGTCACCAGCCAGCCGCCCAGCAGAATCCAGACGAACCCAAAGGTATAAACCGCCACGGCCTGAGGTGTGGACATGTCATACAATCCGAAAGGCAGGCTGACCGGGTTGTAGCGGAAGCCAAAGAGCAGGGGCGACATGACCATCAATGGCAGCGCCAGCGGATAAAGCACCACCAGCAGCGCTTGAAGTGCGTTCTCCAGGGCCCTCTCCGGTAGGCCGCCAGCACGAACAACACCGCGCCACATATGGCCAGCAACAGGCCCAGAAAGATGACGGGGTTGGTGGCAGCAATCATTCCGTCTGTCCCTATGCTCCAGAACACGCGCAAATCTCCGATCCCCAAAAGCAGAAAAGCCGCCAGATTCCCGCCCAGGTTTAGAAACAGACCGGCCACAACCAACCGGTATCCGGTGATTTCGGCGCGCCCGCCTGCGCGCGCCACCTGCCGGGCAGACCAGGCCAATAAGGGGCCAATGATCATGCCTGCACATCCAAACAGCGGAGGCACCAGGTTATAGAACAGCTCCCCCAGCGATGCAGGGCTGGCATGCTCCGGTGGAAGGTCGTTGAGGTAGGTGCGCACATAGGCCGCAGGCAGGCCAGCAACCAGAATATAACCCAACAAAAGCCACACCCCTCCGCCTGTTTTACCCAGCCGAATAATTAGGGCAGCAACGATTGCCGCCGCAAGCATCATCCATATCAGCACCCAGCTATCCACGCGGGTCGGCACAAACTCCAGCACGGGCTGCCAGAGAAGCAGCATCGAGGGCAGCAAAGCCAGCATGCCCCGTACCGGATCGCGCTGAGCGATAATATAAAAGAAAACGGCTATCAGGAATGGCAATACCACGTACGTGTATATATTTTCAAAGCTGGCGGCGTTCATCCCGCCCATATGCTGAGCAGCGATCATGGGGATCATCAATGCCATCGGAATGACAAATCCATACACACTTGCCGACCAGCGCGGCCAGCCGCGCCGCCAGGCAAACAACAAAAGCACCGCCTCCGCTCCCAGACCGGCAAACCCAGTCACATTGATAAAGGTTTCGGGCAGTCCCAGACCCAGGCTGTTAAATGCAACCGGCGTCTAGAACAAACAAAGCAATCAGCACGTACGGCAGACCGGCCAGAAATACATCCTTCCAGGTGCCGCCCGTCGCGCCCCCGCCTGCCAGGGGTTTCTGCGGTTCTGCAAACAATCCGGTCTCAGCTCGCTTGTCCATCATCGCCTTCCTTTCTATATGCTCCGCCCTGTATTCCCGCAGCAGGCTGCCCGGGAGGTCCCACAGCTCGTTCAGGCATACGGCAAGAAACTGCCGTCCCCCCTGCCGGGCTGCATCCAAAGCTCGATCCGTGAAGACCGCCTGCATTTCACTGCCAAAAGCCTGGCGAAACCGGCGCGGATACAGACCGGTCACCACCCCATAGACGGCGGATGCGAGGCGCAAGCGGTTGTTCACTGCGTCTCTCCCAAAAGATGCAGTTGAGCCGTGTCTGACCAGGTGCTTCAGCCGGGCAAGCTCGGCCTCCAGCACCCGGCGCCCGCGTCCGGTTAGCTGATAGGTTCTGCGTTCCTTGCCGCGATGATTTTCTCCCGTCTCAATTTCTACCCGTTGGATCCACTCCAGGTCCAACAGGCGCTTGATGGCTCCATAGAGCGTCCCGGTGCTGAGCAGGATATTGCCGCTGCTCAAACGCTGGACTTCCTTCAAGATGGCGTATCCGTGCCTGGGTTCACGCGCCATGCTCAACAGGATATAAAAGGTGGCCTCGGTTAATGGTTCTTCAATCTTGGATGGCATTTGCATCCTGGCAAGCTCCAAAGATATGTCGTCTAACGACATATTACAGGAAAATCACCTTCTTGTCAATAGCAGGAATTATGCAGTTGGTGTGAGAATTATGTATTTTGACACTTGCAATGCACGTTGATAATTTTTTATAATCTATGCACGTACCTGGAAATACGTCCGGACGCCACCAGTGCGAGAAGATTCAGGAGAGATCATGATGCCAACCCTGATGCGCTGCCAGTATTGCGGCTTACTGCAAGATGAACCTGCAGGTGTCAAGGAGTGCGCCCGCTGCGGCGGAGAGCTCGCCTTTGAGAGCAGCCTGCGCCAGAAAGGGACCGCGGCTTATATCCAGGCTCAAATGGAGCTGGACCAGGTATCGGCTCCCAGCGGGCGCAACTGCGACCGTTATCTGCTTATCACGCTGAGAACACCACGCGAAGTGCCAAAAGAGCATGCCGCGACTGCCCACGGTCAGCGACCGGCCTTAAATTTCTCAACCATCCTGGATGTTTCCGGCTCGATGCAGGGTGAAAAAATCGCCAAAGCCAGAGAGGCGGCACGGCAGGCGCTGCAGCATCTGCGAGACGGCGATCTCTTCTCGCTGGTGACCTTTTCAGACCAGGTGCGCTGTCTCTTCGAGCCGGCCGCATTGAACACCGCCAACCGCCGGGTTGTGGAAAGCGCCATTCAAGAGGTCCAGGCCGGCGGTATGACCGCCCTGTGCGCCGGTCTTGAAATGGGGTTGGAAAAGACCGCCGCCCACCGCCAGGACACCAACCTGGCGCTGCTGTTGAGTGATGGGCAGGCGAACGTAGGCGAAACCGACCTGGAAAAGGTGGGGATGCGCGCCGCCAACGCTCGCAAGCTGGGCGTCACGGTTTCCACCCTGGGGGTGGGCAACGACTACAACGAAGCCCTGATGGTCGAGATTGCATCCCAGGGCGGCGGGCGTTTCTATCATCTGCAGAACGCCGGACAAATCCCCGTTTACCTTACCGGAGAGCTGGGTGAGGCAGCCAACCTGGCTGCCCGCCAGGCGGTTATCCAGCTCAGCATCCCTGATGGCGCCACCATCATGCCTCTCTCGCTGGCCTATCCTGCCCAGCAAGGGGGCGGTCAGGCCAGTGTAACCATTGGCGATCTGCCCGGCGACACCGAGCTGGAAATTCCGCTGCGCCTGTCGCTGCCGGGCCAGCCAGCCGGGGCAAAGGTCGCCCTGGATGGCTCGCTGAGCTTCGTATCCCCCGCGGGACACAGCCTGACCGTGCAGCTCAATCGCGTTACCGTTCGTTTCATCGAAGGCGCTTCCTTCCAGCTGCGCGATGGCGTGGTGGCCCCGGTCGCCGAGCGGGTTTTGAGCCAGATTAAGGCTGCCAATGTCCTGGGAGTTTCGCGCGCCATGGCCAAAGACCCGGCCGATGGCGCCCGGCAATCTCAACTGGAGCTGGAGCGTTTGCGCGAGTACGCCGCCAAACTGGGCGATGAACGCGCCGAATATGAAATCAGGGAAGTGCAGGGAACGCTGAACGTGATGGCTGCCAGCCCGGCCGCGGCCAAGATGCACGTCGCCCGCTCCCACAAGCTGCAGCGCAGCACCAAAGACCATGACTCATCCTGACCCTCAGCCTGCGCATTTCCAACTAAGCAGGCTGCCTACTTTTTTGATTCCGGCTTACCCCGATCAGGATACTTATGCCTCAACTGGAAATCACTGACAGGCTGATTGCCGACTTGATCGAGCAGATTGCGCCGCTGGTGGCGCAGGCCACCGGCTGGGATTTGAAGCCCGCGGATTTGCGCACGCGTGGTGCCAAAAAATCGCGGCTTTGAAGAAATTGTCATGGCGCGCCTGCAGGCCCTGGGCGCAGAGCACTGCTTCAACGATAAAGACAGCCTGGCGGATCGCTTTATGGCCTACGTCATAGAAGGCAGCCTGCTGGCGGCTTATCTGCCTGCCAGCCAGGAATTGCTGGTGGTGCGGGAAAATCTGGACGACAGCAACCTGGATGGCCTGCGACTGGTGCTGGCCGCACGAGCTGGTGCACCGCGCCCAGCATGTCAACCATCCCAAGCTTTTTGAGCAGATCGACCACCTTACGCGGCTTGCGCTGTGTGCGTATTTTCAATCGCCTGGCAGCTTGAGCCTGCATGAATTCATCCAGACCCTCAAAGAGATCCGCACCATGATGACCCTGGTTGAAAGCCACGCCGTCTTTATTCAAAACGTGCTGGCAAAATCCCACTTTTCACAGGCGCAGGTCGAAGCGCACTTCAGCCTGCCCGTGCTGCTCTTCAGGCTGCTTGGTCAGGAGAAGATCTCACAATACACCGACGGTCTGCCCGCCGTTGCCGAAGCCGCCGCGGCCGGAAACGTGGATATGCTCTTCCGCTCGCCGGGCAAGTTCACGGAAACCTCGGGTTAGTTCGCAGGTTGGATTTCGCTGGCGCTCAACCCAACCTGTCATCCGGCCTTAAGCAAAAGATGTTGGCTTGGTGGGCGCGCCTGAGCGTAAACAACCCAAAGCTCCCAGCACACCAACCCAACCTTGTATACAACTGGTGTGACTTAGTGGTTTTCTCGTCAAATGATTAGAGTATAATTCTCCTGCACCGAACAGGAGAAAGAAATGCGAAAAGCAGTAAAACTACGATCTTTAACAACCGAAGAAGAAGCCGAAATTCGCCGACTGGCAGCCTCACGTAAAGCAGCCCATCGGCTGGTACAACGAGCAAGCGTAATCGTGGCTATGCTGGATAACCCAAAACTCCACGCCACCCTGGCTGGGCAGCAGGCCGGGTTCAAGGGTATCCAATCCGGCATCACCTGGGTCAAGCGTTTCAATGCAGAAGGGATCGCTGGATTGGAAGACAAACCGAAAGCAGGACGACCGCCGACCCACGCCCAAAGTGTTCGAAGTGCGCTAATTGGCTTGGCCAAACAAAAACCGGACAGCTTGGGATATCCATTCAAGCTGTGGACTTTGGAGCGTTTACAAACCGCATTCAAGGAGCGGGAAGGGGTCCACCTCTCGGATTCAACGATCTGGGAATGGGTCGAAGGGGAAGGGTTCAAATGGAAACGCCAGCAGAGTTGGTTCCACGAAGCCGAGAAACATGATCCGGAGTTCGTGGAAAAAAGGGGAGCATCGTAACGGCCTATCTGCTCCTCCACCACGCACCCGGGTGATCTGTGTAGATGAAATGGGACCGATTGCGGTAAAAACCTATCCTGGAGAAGAATGGAAACCTGGTCCGAACCGGGCGACTTTTGAACCAGATTATGGGCGACGTGGCAAGCTGTGGGTGCATGGTGGGTTTGAACCCGCCACCGGGCAGGCGGTGATCTTGACCAGCCCAGGGCGCGATAGCGCCAGCCATGTGCAACTGCTGGAAAAGATTATGGTTGCATTCCCAGCGGATCGTTGGTTGATCATCGAGGATAACTTGTCCATCCATGTCAGTCGATCTGTCAAATTGGCCCTGGCAGCCTGGCCAGAAATGCAATTGCAGTTTATTCCCAAATATGCTTGCTGGTTGAACTTGATCGAGCCGTGGTGGAAGCAGTTGCGATCCCTGGCATTGAAAGGGCGCCGCTTTGAAACCCTGGATGAACTCACCCAGGCCCTGAATGATGGTGTGGATTACTGGAACAAACATCGTCATCCGTATTGCTGGAAAAAACGACCTCAAAATCAAGTGACGCTCCTAGTGCATAATCATGAGGACATTTTCGGGAATGGCGAGATGATCAAGATGTTGGCAGTTGAAAGCAGCGCAAACCCTGTCAGCCAGGTTCTGTCTGGAAAGAGTAGCATTCGGCTCGACAATGCGGCGTTTGCCATGAACCCATTTGGGTTCAATTGGATTGAGCCAGGGGCTTTTTACCGGCAGGAAACAAACCAGGAGGCGAACGCCATTCCCGGATCGTTTGACGGCGCGATTATGTTCACGAACCCAGGCCCGCACGATTTGACTGACATGCCAACTCGCATTATCCCAAACCATCGCCAGCACCGCATGACCCAGCTGCTCGACTTCCTGACAGGCCCATTCCAGGAACTGAATGGTGATGGCACTCACCGGTCGGCCATCCACGAAACGCAAGAGCATTTTTTCCATGGCGAGTTCATCTGCGGCCATCCAGCGCAGCAGCATGCCATAACAAGCCAGCGCTTTCGGGTCAGGGTCTTCTTTCTGTTTGGTTTGTTCCACCAGGCGCAGCGGTTGTTGCTCATCACACCAACTCGACAGGTTCGGTTGAGCAAACCGGCTCCACCAAGTTTCATCTTGGAAGCCCCAAATCCAACCATACTTCTCGGCCAAGGCGATCAATCGGTCACGCGACTTTTTTTACGCTCGTATGCTGGATCAGGACTGGTGATCCAGTGTTTGGCTCGCTTCCAGGAGATCTTCAAGCGTTTCAAAGCCAAGCGGACACTATCCCCGCTGACCAAGCGGGGGGTGATGCCTTCGGCAAAACTGACTTCAGCTGCTAGTTCCAGTGTCCAAACACTGGTCCCTTTCCCAAAATCACGTGGGCTGCGGTGGAGCAGCGCTTTCAATTGCTCCTGGCGTTCGGCTGTGAAGATCGGTTGGGCGGTCTTCGGCCGCCGCGAACCCATTGCCAAGGCCGCCACCCCGCGCTCATTAAAGGCCACGATTACATTGCGCACGGTCTGGTCATCACAACCCATGAATTCGGCGATGCGCGGAGCCCTTTCTCCACGAGAACTTGCCAGGAGGATTTGGCTCCGTCTTGCTACGAATGGCTCTTTTGAACGCAAGCCTGTTTCAAGCTTCTGGCGTTCCTCTTCAGTCAGGAACCGTACAAATATCGGTTTTCGCATACCGCTTACTATACCACTTTCCCAAATATCTGTTTCGGTGTTGCACTAGGCAGTTTCGGTGTCGAGCTTCGGTCAGATAATCTTGCTATTTAGCGAGAGAACCACTTAGAGGGGTTATGAATTTACCAGAAATAGTCATAGGTAGTGTAATCGCGGTTTTGATATTATCTTGCCCTCACAGATACATTTTGGATTAATTTCATCAAAGATTGCTGGATTGATAATGATCCTTGGTCCATTTCTTACATATGCCATCGTCATATCTATTCGAGGTGGGGACTCACTTGAAATTGTATGCGGTGGGAGTATCTATCTCCTTAGCATTTGGACCCGCGGGGTTCGTGTGGAGTAGGATATTAGAAAAAAAGGCGAAAGAGCAACCGCTCAAGTAGCGGTAGAATTCTAAATCCATAATAGAAAATAGGCGTCAGTGAAACCGGGTAGCAGACGTATTTCTGTTACGTCTATCCGTTGCTCGTGGTATTTTCTGCGGTCGCCGCCTGTCCACGCTGGGTCAACAAAATATTGATTTTTGTAGAAGCCCTTCCGCTCCACCTCCCGGCGCGACAAGGCCCGGATATTGATGAACACAAATCTTATGATCCTCTGTGAAAAATCGGTTTTTCATCTGTGTCACACCGGGGTTTTTCACGGCCGCAACGCGCACATGACAAAAACAACGATAGCAACGCGTAAAATTCTGCGGAAATATTCTCAGCTATCGGACCAAAAGTACAAAATCCATACCATAAGAAGCGCCCCAAACACCCCATGACGCCCTCAGAAACACCACGCGCCACCTAGCCGGAGTGTGGGTGTCATCTCTCTCAACGGGAATAACGACGCCAGCCCGATCATTCCATCCGTGGCCTACACCTACAATACCCTCAATCAGCTCCAGATCGCTGCCCACGGCGGAGCCTCGGTGACCCTGAGCTTCGACTACGCCGGGCGGGTGGACGTGGGCCTGTTAAGGCTTTTACTTGATCCTCCATTTTAGCCACTCCCCGGCGCCAACACAGAACTAATTTCTGGTACACTGGGATATAATAAATTACCGGTGAAATAAAAAACCTGCTCTCCAGATCTGCTCAATTGACAGGTGTCTCATGCTAGTCCTAACGCGGCGAACGGATGAAAGTCTGGTCATCGGCGAAAACATCATTATCACAATATTGGCAATCGAGGGCGAGAAAGTCAAAATCGGCATCAGCGCGCCGCGTGAAGTCACCATCCTGCGCAAAGAGCTCTGGCAAGCCATGCAGGAACAAAACCAGACCGCTGAAAAACCGGCTGTAGAATTGGAACCCGGGCGCCCCGAAGACCCGTCCGGCGTCTTGCCGCAGTAATCACCCGCCTCCCAAACGCCGGCGCCAGGTCGCCGCTCCAGGGTTTTCACATAGTAGCTTGACAGCCAACCTATTACAAGCATGTCATTGCGAACCCGGCCTGCCCTGAAGTGGGTTTTCTGCCGGGTGAAGCAATCTCCGACCATCCTGGGATTGCTTCGTCGGGCGAAGAACGCCCTTCTCGCAATGACATCTGGACCTTGTGAAAGCCCTGGCCGCCGCTCTCCAGCTTCATGGATCAATCAATAGCCAATTTGGTATAATAAGCGCAGTAGTTACCAGGGAGTGTTCCGAATGCATCTCAGCAGCTTCTAATTCCGTCTTTTCTGGGAAACGTTTCCGGGTCCCGCCAGTTTTTCGCGGGTCGATGACTGTATTAAACCGGGGGCGCTTGCCCCTGGTTTTTTGTTCTCGAGTACCTGAGGCTGATGATCGATGCTTACCGTTTCAAATCTTACCAAATCCTACGACGCCGAGCTGGTTTTCCAGGGCGTCTCCTTCAATCTCAACCCCGGCGAACGCCTGGGCCTGATCGGACCCAACGGTTGTGGCAAGACCACACTGCTTCGCATTCTCGCCGGCCTGGAGAAAGCCGACGCCGGCCGGTGGAGTTTTGACCCGCCCGGCCTGCAAGCCG
Source organism: uncultured Chloroflexia bacterium (assembly GCA_963705155.1). Lineage (GTDB taxonomy): Bacteria > Chloroflexota > Anaerolineae > Anaerolineales > UBA4823 > CAVPJC01. The sequence continues at coordinate 141,146 of CAVPJC010000001.1, forward strand.
GCTATCTGCCGCAGGGCCTGGCCCTCTCCCCCGATTTCAGCCTGCCGGGAGAAAGCATCCAATCATTTCTGATGCGCCGCCAGGGTGATCCCATTCGCCTGAGCGCCCGGCTGGAAGAGCTGGCCGCCCACCTGGCGGGAGCACACCATCAGGTCTCGCTCTCACAGGAATACGACCGCGTCCTGGCCCAGCTGGAAGCCGCATCCGAGAGCGCCGTGCGCATTCCCTCCACCCTGGCTGCCCTGGGACTGGCATCCTTCCCAACCGGCACGCCGGTGGCGCACCTCTCGGGCGGGCAAAAAACCCGCCTGGCGCTGGCAGGCGTGCTGCTCTCCAACCCTCAGCTCCTGCTGTTGGATGAACCCACCAACCACCTCGACCTGGGTATGCTGGAGTGGCTCGAAAACTGGCTGGCGTCGTTCCGCGGCGCGGCGCTGATCGTCTCCCACGACCGGGCCTTCCTGGATGGAACCACAACCGGCATCCTGGAGATGGATCTGCGCCACCCACACCACCCGCGCTTACCCGGGCAATTACACCGCCTACCTGGAGCAAAAGCTGGGCGAGATCGACCGCCAGTGGCAGGAATACACCGACCAGCAGCAGGAAATCACCCGCCTGGCGCGCTCGGCCGCCCTGGTGCGCGGCGTGGCCCGTTTTAAAAAAGGCGGCAAGGGCGACAGCGGCGACAAATTTGCCAAAGGCTTCTTTGCCAACCGCACCAAGGGCACCATTGCCCGCGCCAAAAACCTGGAACGCCGCCTGGAATACCTGCAGACCGAGGGGCATATCAACAAACCCCAGAAAGACTGGCAGATGAAGCTGGATTTTGGCGCTGCCCTCCAAGCGGACGCGCCGTGCTCAGTCTGGAAGACCTGTCGGTTGGTTACGACGCACCAACCGCTGTTAACCGGGCTGAACCAGCAGGTGCGTTTTGGCGCACGGGTGGCCATTCTTGGCCCCAACGGCGCCGGGAAAACCACCCTGCTGCGCACTATTGCCGGCACGCTGCCGCCCCTGGCTGGCGCTGTGCGCATCGGAACCAATGTCCGGATTGGCTATATGGCCCAGGAACAGGAAGACCTGGACCCCGCCCTGGATGCCTTTACCACCATCCGCAGCCTGGCGCCGCTCTCCGAAACGGACGCCCGCGCCTTCCTGCACCTGTTCCTCTTCGGCGGCGATGATGTCTTTGTGCCGGTCGGGCGGCTCTCCTACGGCGAGCGCACCCGCCTCTCACTGGCCTGCCTGGTGGCGCGCGGCTGCAACCTGCTGCTGCTGGATGAGCCTGTCAACCACCTGGATATTCCCTCCCGGGCGCGCTTCGAACAGGCCCTGGCTGCCTTTGAAGGCACCGTGCTGGCTGTCACCCACGACCGGTATTTCATCGAGGGCTTTTCCAGCGAAATCTGGGAGCTTGCTCCCCGGGGAGAGCGGTTACTCGCTCAAAGTATGGGCATAACCTGGACGAATTTCCAGGGCAGTTGTGGTGGTCATAAGTGTTCTTTGGCGATACAATCATGATAAGAACCATCCCAATAAAAGGAAGTGAGGCTACCGATGGGCTTCCACGGCGGCTGGTGGGGCATGATGAATGCCACCAGCGAAAAACCAAAAGTCACCAGGGATCTGTTAAAACGCGTTCTGCGCTACTCCCTGCCCTACCGCCGGCAAATTGCCGGCATGTTGTTCTTCATCTTAATCAACAGCGGCCTGACCCTGATCACCCCGCTGATCATGCGCAGCCTGATCGACCGTGTCTTACCTGCCGGTGATGTGCGCCTGCTGGTATTCTATGTGCTCGGGCTGCTCCTGATCCCTGCGGTAGGAGGCGGCTTCAATGTCATTCAGCGCCGCCTGAACGCCAGCATTGGCGAAGGCGTGATTTTTGATTTGCGCCTGGCCCTTTACACCCACCTGCAGCGCATGTCGCTGCGCTTTTTCACCAATACAAAGACCGGCGAGCTGATGAGCCGCCTGAATAACGATGTGATCGGCGCCCAGAATGCCATCAGCAACACTTGGTGAGCATCCTCACCAACCTGGTGCAAACAGCCGCCGTGTTGGGGGTGATGCTCACCCTGGAATGGCGCCTGACCTTGATCAGCGTTGCCATCCTGCCGCTCTTCATCCTGGCGGCTCGCCGCATGGGCGGCAGGCTGCGCGATATTGCCCGCGAGGCGATGGATCTCAACGCCCAGATGAACGCCATGATGAACGAGACGCTCAACATTGGCGGGGCGCTGCTGGTCAAGCTCTTCGGGCGCGCCCCGGTGGAGGTGCAGCGCTTTAAGCAGCGCTCCTGCCAGGTGAGAGATGTGGGCGTGCGCCGGGCCGTCATGGGCGCCTCCCTGTTCGTCATCATCGGCCTGATCAGCGCCGTGGGCACAGCCCTGGTCTATGGGATCGGCGGCTACCTGGTCATCCAGAAAGCCTTCACCATCGGCACCATCGTGGCCTTTGGCGCCTACCTCACCAGCCTGTACTCCTCGCTGGCAGGTCTGGCCAATGCCCCGGTGGAATTTGCCACCTCCATGGTGAGCTTCGAGCGTGTCTTTGAAGTCATCGACCTGCCGCTGGATATCCAGGAGCAGCCTGCCGCGCGCGTGCATGAAAAGATTCTCTGGCGAGCTTGTCTTTGAGCAGGTATCCTTCCAATACGGTGTTGATCCGCGCACGCAGCTCAGCGAGGTGCGCCGCTACGGGCAAATGGACAGTGTTACCGCCGTGCTCTCCGGCGAAAAACCCGCACGGCACCCCGGCAATGGCGCCGGTGAGAGCGACAGCGCTCCGCGCAGCCAGGCGCGCGAGGTGGCCCTCGAAGATGTGAGCTTTCATGTGCTGCCCGGACAGCTTGTGGCCCTGGTGGGGCCCAGCGGCGCCGGCAAGACCACCCTCACCTACCTGATCCCGCGCCTGTATGACCCATCTGCGGGGCGCATCCTGGTGGATGGGATTGATCTGCGCGCGGTCAGCCTGGAGTTCGCTCACCGCCCAGATCGGCATGGTGACGCAGGAAACGCACCTCTTCCACGACACCATCCGCACCAACCTGCTGTATGCCAGGCTGGATGCCACCCAGGAAGAGCTGGAAAACGCCGCCCGCGCCGCCAACATTCACGATTTCATCATGGAGCTGCCCGATGGCTACGATACAATCGTCGGAGAGCGCGGCTACCGGCTGAGCGGCGGCGAGAAACAACGCATTGCCCTGGCGCGCGTCATTCTGAAAAATCCGCGCATCCTGGTGCTTGACGAAGCCACCAGCCACCTGGATAGCGAATCGGAGCTGCTCATCCAGGAAGCGCTCAAGCGTGTGATGGCAGGCCGCACCAGCATTGTCATCGCCCACCGCCTGAGCACCATCCTGGCCGCCGACCAGATCCTGGTGTTCGACCGCGGCCGCATCGTGGAACGCGGCACCCACCACGAGCTTCTGGATCTGGGCGGGCTGTACGCCAGCCTGTATGAGACCCAGTTCAGCCGTGAGAGCGCCTGAAAAAATCTCCAGGGCGGTCTTTTCTGATACAATTCAGCCCTGGAGACCCCCAAAACTTGGATGATAATCCCCTGACCCTGCAGGATTACCAGCATCTGGCGCAGCGCACCTCGGGAGCCGGCGGCAGCGGCGAGCGCCGCCTGATGGTAGCCGCCCTGGGACTGGCGGGCGAAGCCGGTGAGTTTGCCAACCTGGTCAAGAAGCTCACCGCCCATGGGCACAGCATCGGCCCCGAGGCTTTGGCCGACGAGCTTGGCGATGTGCTCTGGTACATCGCCGAGGCGGCAGCCGCCAGCGGCCTCGACCTGGGAGATATCGCCCGTCAAAACGTGGAAAAATTGATGAAACGCTACCCGGACGGCTTCGATCCCCAGAGGAGCATCCACCGCGCCGGTTAATCTCCGGTTCTGAAATCTAACACCTCCCTGGTAAGGAGACTAACATGCAGCCAAAAGCCGGCGCGCAAATCAGCACACGAGCCTTTATCCAATCTTTGCTCATCCTGTTCGTCCTGATGCTGGCTGCCGGCGCCCTGACCCGGCTCATCCCATCCGGCAGCTATGCCCGTTTAGAGCAGGCCGGCCGGGAAGTGATCGACCCATCTTCGTTCGCGTTGGTGGAGCGCCCCGACTACCCTGTGTGGCGCTGGTTCGCCGCTCCGCTGGAAGTGCTTGGCGGGCCAGATGGCGCCACCATCATCGTCATCATCGTTTTCCTGCTGCTGGTGGGGGTTTCCTTTGCCATACTGGATAAAAGCGGCATCCTCCAGGCGGCGATCGGGCGCATGGTGGCTGTGTTCGGGGGCCGCAAATACTGGCTGCTGTTGGTGATCTCGTTGTTTTTTATGCTGCTGGGCGCTTTTTTTGGCATCTTTGAAGAAGTGGTGCCGCTCGTCCCCTTGATGATCGCCCTGTCTTACACCCTGGGCTGGGATGCCCTGGTAGGCCTTGGGATGAGCATCCTGGCGACTAACCTGGGTTTCTCGGCAGCCATCACCAACCCCTTCACCATCGGTGTGGCGCAGAAAATCGCCGGTCTGCCGCTTTTTTCCGGCGCCTGGCTGCGCATTCCCATTTTTATCAGCATCTACATCGTCTTTGCCGTGTTCCTGGTGCGCTATGCCCGCAAGGTGGAGCGCGACCCGCACCGCTCCCCCGTGTTTGCCGAGGAGCAAAACGAGCGCAGCAAATACGCTCACCTGCAGCCGGGTGGGTTTAACGCAAAGCAGGAACACATGGGGCGCGCCCTGCTCTGGCTGGGAGTGTTCCTGGCGCTCATCCTGATCATGCTGGTAGTGGGGCCGTTCATCCCTGCCATCTCATCGCTGAGCCTGCCGCTCGTGGGCCTGTTGTTCTTCATCGCCGGCGTGGGTGCAGGCCTGCTATCAGGCTCCAGCCGCAGGGAAGTGCTGCGCTCGGTGGTGGAGGGCGCTGCCGGGATTGCCCCTGCCATCCCCCTCATCCTCATGGCTGCCAGCATCAAGCACATTATTGCCCAGGGCGCCATTCTCGATACTATTCTGCACAACGCTTCGGGAGCGTTTTCCGGGGCGAGCCCCTTCGCGGCGGCTGTGGCCATTTATTTCCTGGCCCTTCTCATCGAGTTTTTCATCGGTTCCGGCTCCGCCAAGGCTTTCTTAATGATGCCCATTTTGCTCCCGCTGGCAGACCTGGTGGGAGTCACCCGCCAGGTAGCCGTGACCGCTTACTGCTTTGGCGACGGTTTTTCCAACCTGGCGTACCCCACCAACCCCGTCCTGTTGATTGCCCTGGGGCTCACCGTTGTCAGCTACCCCAAATGGCTGCGCTGGACATTGGGGTTGTGGGCCTGGGTGCTGGTAATCACCCTCCTGTTCCTGGGCATTGGCGTAGCTGTTGGCTACGGCCCATTCTGACTCTCAAACGGTATGTCACTCCATTACTTTCCTGCAAGTTATCAGGCCTCGCGTGCCCGCTTCCGGCAAAACCTGTCGCGCGTCCAGCGCTATTGGCCCACAGCACGCCTGGAACATCACACCATCAACCCGGATGAAGACCTGACCATCGATTGGATCTGCGCAGACGCCATGGAAGATAAACGCCGCCAGGTGATCTTCACCACCGGTGAACATGGCGTGGAAGGCTTCGTTGGCTCGGCTATCCTGCAGCTCTTCCTGGAAGAATTTTTGGGATCTCTGGATGCCCGCCGCACCGGCCTGCTGCTGGTGCATGCCATCAACCCCTGGGGCATGCACAACTGGCGCCGCGTGAACTGCAACAACGTGGACTTGAATCGCAATTTCATCTGGGGGCCGGGCGGCCCGGATCAGAACTCCAACCCCGATTACCGCCTGCTGCAAGGCATGTTGAACCCTGCCGGCGCGGTGAAGAGCATCCCCTCAGCCACCACAATCTTTGCGCTCCGGCTGCTGGAGGCGCAGCTGAAGTATGGCGCCAGCCGGTTTAAAAATGCTGCCCTGATGGGGCAGTATCACACCCCCTCCGGCGTCTACTACGGCGGCAGCCAGCTGCAGCCCGAAACGCGCATGCTGATGGAGCTGTACGAGCAGCACACCCGCTCCTGTGACCACATTTTGCACCTGGACATGCACACCGGCTACGGCCCGCGCTACCAGATGAGCCTGGTCAATTCGGCCCTGGAAAGCCGCTCTTCGGTTGATTTCGCCAGGAATTTTGGCTACCCACTGGTCGTAAAGACCAATGCCGCCGAGTTCTACCCCATCCAGGGCGACATGGTGGATTGGGTCTACCACTATGTACAAGAGACTACACCCGGTGCCGCCTGTATGCCACTGCTTTTGAATTCGGCACTTTTGGCAATTCGCTCCCCGCCATGCTGCGCAGCCTGCGCGCCACAATCTTTGAAAACCGTCTGCACCAGCACGGCGCTACGAACGATGATCCGCGCGCCCGCATCCGGGCAGAGTACCGCGAATTGTTCTATCCATCTGAAGCTCGCTGGCGCGAGAAAGCTCTGGCAGATGCCCGCCAGGCCCTGAGGGGTATTTTGACTGCCGAAGGGTTTTATCATAAATCATGAACACTCCCAGGCGTGAGTTTTTGGCAGGCGTCCAGGCTGAGTTGCCTATTCTGCTGGGTGTGATTCCATTTGGCATGATCTACGGCGTGCTGGCCCTTTCCGCCGGTATCCCACCGGCAGCGGCCCAGGCCATGTCGGCTGTGCTCTTCGCCGGATCGTCGCAGTTTATCACGGCCCAGCTTGTAGGTCACGGTACGCCGGCTCTGGTCATCATCCTGACGGCTGCCATCGTCAACCTGCGCCACGCCCTGTACAGCGCGTCGGTAGCGCCTTACGTGCAAAAACTGCGCCCCGGCTGGAAATGGCTGCTGGCTTACCTGCTGACCGACGAGGCCTACGCCGTGACCATCACGCGCTACCAGCGCAGAGATCAGGCCCCGACCCCGGCGCACGCTCACTGGTATTTCCTGGGCGCCGGGCTGGCGCTGTGGAGCACCTGGCAGATCAGCACGGCGGTAGGCATCTTCATTGGCGCGCAGGTGCCGGAATCCTGGTCGCTGGATTTCACCCTGTCGCTTACCTTCATCGCCCTGGTGGTGCCCAACCTGAAAGACCGCCCTGGGGTCGCGGCTGCCCTGGCAGCCGGTCTGGTGGCTGTGGCGGCATCGGCGCTACCCTACAAGCTGGGCCTGGTGCTGGCGGCGTGGCGGGTATCCTCGCCGGACTGTGGATGGAAGGTAGATCATGGAAATCTGGCTGATCATGATCGCCGCCGGGCTGATCACTTTTGCCATCCGGCTCTCCTTCATCCTGCTCTTTGAACACATGGAGATACCCACCACGCTGCGCCGCGCCCTGCGCTTTGTGCCGCCCGCCGTTCTGACCGCCATCATTTTCCCGGAGCTATTTATGCCCGGTGGAACGCTCGATGTGAGCCTGGACAACAACCGCATGCTGGCTGGATTGCTGGCAATTCTGGTGGCCTGGCGCACCAAAAATATTGTGCTCACCATCCTGGTAGGCATGGCCGCCCTGCTGCTTCTCCAGGGCTTCAGATAGCCTGTCTTCGATAGGCTATCACTTCTGATTTATTCGGTATGTCTTTGCGAGCGATCCTCGCTGCCTGCCCAGAGTGGAGCGAAGGGAAGCACCCGGTTTTTTCCGCGTTCCACGAAGTGCGAGCGGCATTATTGCTCCTGGTTGTGGACTGTTCCAATTTGGAGTACAATTGCCCACATTCCAGACTGCGAGAAGATAAAGCATGAAGCGCTCATTTGAAACGATCGTCCTGGGCTGCGGCGGGCTTGGCAGCGCGGCCCTTTACTGGCTTGCGCGCCGCCTCGGCAGCGATGTGCTCGGTATCGAACAATTCTCCGTGGGTCACGCCAACGGCGCCTCCCAGGATCACTCCCGCATCATCCGCCTTTCTTACGATGACCCCGCCTATGCCGCCCTGACCCCTTATGCCTACATCGCCTGGAAAGAGCTGGAAGCCGAATTGGGGGTGCAGGTGGTCTTTCAGACCGGCGGCATCATCTTCGGCCCGGGCGGTATGGGTGATAACAGTGAAGTGCAGCGCTATGCGGCTGCCATGACCCGCTCGGGGATTCCCTTTGAGGCCCTCACCCCCGCTGAAACCATGCGCCGCTTCCCCCAGTTCACCCTGCAGGATGATGACGAAGTGCTCTACCAGTCTTACAGCGGGTTCGTGGACCCCGCTAAAGCCACCGCCGTACATGCCATCCTGGCGCGGGGGCGGGGAGCGACCATCCTGGAAAACACCACCGTGCTCAACATCCAGCCCACGGGAGCAGGCGTGCGCCTGGAAACCAGCGCCGGTCCTTTTGAATGCCGCCGCCTGGTCTTGGCTTCCGGCGCGTGGACCAACAATGTGCTGGCTGGCGCCGGCATCCGGCTGCCGCTCACCGTTACCGAAGAACAGGTCACCTATTTCGCCACACCCAACCTGCGGCAGTTTGCCCCCGACCGTTTCCCGGTCTGGATCTGGCACGGCGAAGACTGTTTCTACGGCTTCCCGGTCTACGGTGAGGTGGCGACCAAGGCCGGACAGGACCTGGGCGGCGACGCGGTGACGGTGGAAACCCGCCTCAACCAGCCTAACCCGCGCCCGTTGGGGCGACTGGTGCGATTCCTGGAAGGGCGCATCCCCGGGTCTCTGGGTCCCATCCTTTATACCAAACCGTGCATGTACACCATGCCTCCCGACCGTGGTTTTATCCTCGACACCATCCCCGGGCTGCCGCAGATTTCCGTGGCGATCGGCGCCGGGCATGCCTTTAAATTCGCCTCCCTGATCGGGCGCATCCTCAGCGACCTGGCGGTGGATGGCGAAACTGCCTACGATATCCAATCTTTCAGCCTCTCCCGTCCAGCGATCACGGATCCCAATTTCACATCGCTGCTCAAGCTGGTACACGATTGAGAACACCACGGTGAACCCATGAAGAAAATTTTTACCCGGTTCCTGCTCGGTTTAACAGCTGTCCTGGCGCTCGCAGTTTTGTCTGTCGCCGCGCTGATCGCTTACGATATTGCCTTCCCTTCGCAGCGCGTCACCGATTTCACCAATGTCACCTACCCCGGGGCAGACGGTGTAACCCTGCACGCCTACCTGGCGCAGCCCAAAAACCAGGAAACGTCCCCCGCCGTGCTCATGATCCACGAATTCTACGGGATCAACGCCGATATCATCAAAAAGGCCGACCTGCTGGCCGGCCAGGGCTACACCGTGCTGGCGGTGGATGCCTATCGCGGCCAGACCAGCCGGCGCATCCCGCGCGCCATCTGGCTGGTGGTCAGCACCCCGCGTGAGCAAATCCAGGCCGATATCGCAGCCGGCTTCAATTACCTGGCCGGTCAGCCAGGCGTGGACGCAAACCGCATTGGAGCGGTGGGGTTTTGCTTCGGCGGCACGCAGGTCATGCACATGGCAACCCGCAACCCCGCCCTGCGGGCAACGGTCATCTATTACGGCAACGGGCCGATTACAGACCCGGCAGCCCTGGGGGTGATGGGCGAGAGCGGTCCGGTGCTCGGCATTTATGGGGAAAAGGATGGGGGCATCCCGTTGGAGCAGGTGCAGGGCTTCGAGCAGGCTTTGAACGCCCGCGGTATCAGCAACAAAATCAGCGTTTATCCCGGCGTGGGACACGCCTTCGTCCATTACGATACCATCCAGACCCCCGGCCCTGCTCTGAATGCCTGGAATGAGATGCTGGATTTCCTGGCTGCCAACCTGAAAGGCTAAAGCCGGGCTATCGCTTGATAGCGGTGATCACCTCTGCCCGGATGTACGCCTCGGCGTTTTCTGAGTCCAGATCGACCAGCCCCTCGATAATGTACGGCCCCGGCCCGGAAAGCTGGCCGCGGTAACGGCGGTAAACCTCAGCGCTGATGACCACTTCGAGCACGCCTTCCAGATCTTCCAAGGACATGAAATAAAGGGCCTCGCCGCCGCCTGTCCGGCTGCGCCGCCAGATCTGGCGCACACCCGCCACGCGCACACGCTGCCCCGGGCGGGCAGCAGCTTCCACCGTTGAGAGCGCCCCGGCGGCGGCAACCTGCTCTGCAACCAGCTCGAGGGGGTGAGCATCGACGCCCAGGCCCAGCACGGCCTCCTGTGCGGCAGCGCGTTCTGCCCGGCTCCACATTTCCCCCTCTTCTGCCTGCAAGCCAAAGAATGAAAGCTGCCCGCCTTTCCAACCGCCGCGCTCGATTTGCCGCAGCAGCCCGGTCTGCGTGCCAAACCCATCCAGTGCGCCCACCCGCGCCAGGTTTTCAGCCTCGCCCGGCCGGGGATCGGCGCGTGCCAGGAAATCGTCCAGGGAGCTGAAAGGCCTGGCTTTCAGAATGCGCTCCTGTGTGCGGCGGGTCAGGTCGCGCACCTGATCCAAACCCATAAACAACACCGGCTTTCCCTCCAGGTAGCTTACGCTGAACTCCCGCCGGGCATGGTTGACATGCGGCGGGCGGATTGCCAGCCCCAGGCGGCGCGCCTCCATCAGGTACACCCGCTGGCTGTAATAACCGCCCCAGTTTGCCAGCACCGCCGCCATAAATTCCGCCGGATAGTGCACTTTGCACCAGGCCGCCCGCCAGGCAATCTGCGCATAAGAGGCGGCATGCGCTTTGGGAAAACCATAGCCTGCAAAAGCTGCCATCAATTCCCAGATGCGCTCCGAAACCCCGTCAGGGACGGCATGACGCTCCCATGCCCCTGCCATAAACTTCTCTTTGAGCGTTTGCATCTGTTTGCCGGGGTCAAAATGGCTCATGGCGCGGCGCAGCAAGTCGGCGTCTGCCAGGCTCAGCCCTGCCAGTTCGTGAGCAATGCGCAGCACCTGCTCCTGGTACAGGATCACGCCGTAGGTGTCTTCCAGCAGGGGCTGCAACGCCGGGTGAAGGTGAGCGGCGGTCTCCTCGCCGCGGTGGCGGCGCACAAAAGCATCCTTCAGCCCGCCGGTAAGCGGCCCCGGACGGTACAGCGCCAGGGCTACCATCAGATCATCCACGCTGCGGGCATGGATCTCTTTGAGCGTGGCGCGCATCCCCGGGCTTTCGATCTGGAAGCAGCCGATGGTGCGCCCGTTTTGCACCAGATCGCTGGTGAGCGCGTCGTCTTCCGGAATGCTTTCCAGCGCCTGCAGCGGGGTATCCGGGCAGCCCGTCTCTCCTCGCTGTTTGCAGATCGCCTCCGCAACGTCTCCCAACACCGTCAGGCCGCGAATACCCAGTAAATCGATCTTGACCAGGCCCAGCCGCTCAACTGAATCCAGGTCAAACTGGGTAATCACAACACCTTTGGCTGCCATCTGCAGGGGGGCAAGGTCTGCCAGGTTCCCGGGGGAGATGACCACCCCTCCCGGGTGGATGGACAGGTGGCGGGGCAGCCCGATGAGGTCTGCCGCATCCCGGAAGATCGCCGCGTGCTGGTGGCTGCGGTACTGCTCCTGCAGCTCAGCATAAGGGTGTTCCTCGTTCTGCTTGCGTGAGGCCGGCCCGTACCAGCGCTGAGGCAGTCGATCGGCCATCTGGCTGATCTGCGCAGCCGGCAGGCCGTAGGCTTTGGCCACATCGCGCAAGGCCGAGCGGCGGCGGTAGCGATTGATGGTGCACACCATAGCCACACGCTCATCCCCATAGTGCTGGTAAACGTAGCGGATGACCTCATCCCGCCGGCGCGAGCACAGATCGGTGTCGATATCCGGCGGGGTAGCGCGTGCCGGGTTCAGAAAACGTTCAAAGTAAAGGTTCAGTTTGATGGGGTCCGGTGAGGTGATCCCCAGGCAGTGAGCCACAAGGGATGAAGCCGCTGAGCCGCGCGATGAGTATGGCACACCGCTCCGGCGGGCAAACTGCAAAATGTCTTCCATCACCAGGAACAAGGCTGCATAACCGCATTCTGCGATCACAGCCAGCTCATGATCCAGCCGCTGGCGCAGGATGGGTGTGATCTCACCATACAGGTTGATCGCCCCGGCGTCGGCCCTTTCACGCAGAGACTGGTCTGCCGAAACACCCGGCCGGGATACCACGGTCGGAAAATTTGGCAAACCCAACGGCAGTTCCAGCCGGCAGCGATCGACAATCTCATCGATGCCTGCCAGAGCTTGCGGCAAATCCTGGAAGCGCCCCGCAGCTTCCTGGGACGCGATGAAATGCGCCTCAGGCGGGGCGGCTGCTTCGGATGGCGTATCTTCCACCGGGCGGTTCAAGCGGATGGCGCTCACCACCCGCTGCAGGTGATCTTGCCCGGCCTGCAGATACCAGATCTCATGCGTGGCTGCCACCGGCAGCCGCAGCAGGCGCGCCAGCTCGCTCAAACGAGCTGCCGGCAGGTGGTCGGCGGGGGTGCTTTTTTGCAGTTCCACATAGGTGCTCCCAGGATAAATCGCACTCAAACGCTCCAGAAGGGCTGAGGCTTCGCGCTCCTGACCGGTCTTCACCAGGCGGTACGCCAGGCCGCGCCACCCGCCGCTCAAACACAGCACCCCCCGGGTGTGCAGCGCCAGCTGCTCAAATGGCAGCACTGACGGCTCCCCTGGCTCGGCCCTGCCCAGGACGGCGCTGCTCAAACGGCACAGGCTGGACCACCCGTCCAGATCCATCGCCAGCAGCGCCAGCCGTCCGCTCGGGTAAGGGATGGCAGAAAGCTCCACAGGCGGGGCAACATCCAGCTCCAGGCCCAGGATCGGTCGTACCCCCGCCTCACGGCAGGCGTCCACAAACTCCACCGCGCCGGTCAGGCTGGTATGGTCGGTCAGCGCCAGGGCCGGCATGCCGTGCGCCGCCGCAGCCTGGGCCAGCTCCCTGGGAGAAGCCAGGCCTTCCAGAAAAGAATAGCAGGAATGAGCGCGCAGGTGAATGAACAATGATTTGCTGGGGGATCCGGCCCGGGACGAAGCCTTTCAGATCTTGAAACCACGCGCTTGCCAGGCCAGATACAACGCCACCGATCCGGCGACAGCCGCGTTAAGCGATTCGATTTGCCCGCGCATGGGCAGGCGCAGCAAGGCGTCACACGACGAACGCACCAGCGAGCGCATGCCCTCGCCTTCAGAACCCACCACCAGCGCCAGCGGGCCGTCCAGGCGCAGTTGGTCGGGCGTTTGGGCCTGCGGGCTGCCCTCCAGACCGATCGCCCACAGACCCTCTTTTTTCAGGACCTCAATTGCCTGCGCCAGGTTGGCCTGGGCGACCAGCAAATGCTCGCTGGCGCCTGATGAGGCATGCACCACCGCCGGCGTGACGGTGGCTGTGCGGCGGAAAGGCAGCAGCACGCCGTGCACACCCACAATCTCAGCAGTGCGCAGGAGCGTGCCCAGGTTCTGCGGGTCCTGCAGCGTATCCAGCACCAGCACAAAAGGGGCTTCGCCGCGCTGCTCGGCCCGTTCCAGGATATCCGGCAGGGCGCAGTACGGGTAATCGCTCACTTCCAGAGCCACGCCCTGGTTGTTGGGGTATTTGCCGTCCAGTTGGGCACGCGTCACGGTTTCAACCGGCAGCTTTTTACGGCGAGCGGCGATCAAAATTTCCAGCAGGCGGCCTTTTTCCAGCACCCCCTGCGCCACCTGAAGACGGAAGGCTGTGCGCCGGCCGGACCGCAGGGTTTCATAAACCGGGTTCCGGCCTGAAATCCACTCACGCATGGCGGCTGCGCTCAGCGCTCGTTGCTCTCATCCCGACTGCCCAGCCGGGCGAATATCATCCTGCCGGCTGCGGTCTGGAGCACCTTGGTCACCATCACATTGACCTTGGCATTCAACATTTCACGCCCGTCTTCCACCACCACCATCGTGCCGTCATCCAGATAACCCACTCCCTGGCCAATCTCTTTGCCTTCCTGGATGATGTTCACACTGAGCGACTCGCCCGGCAGCAGCACCGATTTAACCGCGTTGGCCAGCTCATTGACATTCAGCACCGCCACGCCCTGCAGCTCGGCCACCCGGTTGAGGTTGTAATCGTTGGTCAGGATCGGGCAGCGTAGTTGCCGCGCCAGAATAACCAGCTTATCGTCCACCTCACGCACACCTTCGACATCGATATCGCTGATGCGCACCGGCATGGTCGTGTCTTTCTGGAGCTGTGACAGCACCTCCATTCCGCGCCGGCCACGCTGGCGGCGCAGGCTGTCGGCCGAGTCGGCAATATACTGGAGCTCATTCAACACAAAGCGCGGGATAAGCAGCGTACCCACGGCAAACCCTGTACGGGCAATATCAGCGATGCGCCCATCGATGATGACGCTGGTATCCAGCAGGATGGTGCGACCACCATCCTGCGCGGGTGCAGCCTCATCGCCGGCCTGCCGGCTGCCGGGCAGATTGATACGCAGCACAGAAAAAATATCGTTCTGGCGCATCACAAAAATGGTGACGCCAAAATAGCTGAATAAGAGCACACCGAAGAAAGGTAAAATGCTGCGAAATGGTTCAGGCAGCAGCGAAAGTGGAAATGCCAGCAAGGCAGCCACAATCAGTCCGGCCATCAGCCCCACCAGGCCCGAGACCAGGGTTTGCGCCGAGACGCGGGCCAGCACCGCGCGCAGAGCGCGCGCCGGGCGCGTCGTTAAAAAGGGTGTCAGCACCAATCCCATCAGCGCCCCAACCAGCCCCAAAAGCACGGCATACAAATCGCCCGGACCCTGGGAAACTCCTCCCAGATACGCCCCGGCATACACCCCCGATATTGCAAAGACAACCATACCCAATAACCGGAAAATAAATTCTATACTCATCATCCTCTCCTGATAAGAACAAAAAAGAGCGCGGATTGCCTGCGCTCATTCCATAAGCCCGCATATGTCCAAAGGACTGCAGGCTCCGGTTGTTCTTGTTCCAGGTGGGTTGCGCTTCAGGGTCCTGAGAGCCGCCTCACACACCGGGCGATTAAGATGCCAGATGCAATGGTTATGGCTTCTCTCGCTCTCACAGCGAGGTCAGGTGCAGATTACACAGGTGAAGCGCCCTCCAGATCAAAAAATTTACGGTGATCCTGATAACAGGTAGAACAATTCCGGCAGAATGAACAGACAAGGATAATAAAAAAATAAATTAGCCCTCGCAAGGGAAATAATGAAATGAATTTGCGGGGTTCTTAATTATAAATCAAAAACCACTCCTTGGCTGGTGTTTTTGCAGATTAACATCTTCGTCTAATCTGGCAATCTCAACAACAAAGGACTTGCACAGTTGGCGGTAAGATGGAGGGTGGTTGGACGGGCTACGCCCGTCCAACCACCCTCCAATTTCCCCCGAACTACGTAAAGACAACTATAATTGCCGCATTCTGTGCGCCAGGAGAGGGATATGACAGCATCCGGCATAACCGCTTCCCCAGACATGGATCAAAAACGATACAAGCGCCGCATCTGGGCCTGGACAATGTACGATTGGGCCAACTCGGCCTTTGCCACCACCATCCTGGCTGCCGTGCTGCCGGTTTACTTCAGCCAGGTGGCAGGCGCCACCCTGCCCAGCTCCACCATCGCCACCGCCTACTGGAGCGCCGGGCTAAGCATCTCCCTGCTGATCGTTGCTTTCCTTTCACCCATTCTTGGCACCATCACCGACATCATGCGCGGCAAAAAGCCGTTCCTGGCGGTTTTTGCCGGAATTGGCATCCTCGCCACCGCGCTGCTGGTGCTGGTGGATACCGGAGACTGGGTGCTGGCTTCCATCCTGGGCATCTTAGGACGGATCGGCTTCAACGGGGCCAACTCCTTTTACGACGCGCTTGCTTCCTCACGTGGCCCGCGAAGAAGACCGGGATGCCGTCTCGGCGCGCGGGTATGCCATGGGCTACCTGGGCGGCGGGTTGCTCCTCGCCATCAATATTGTCATGATCCAGCTTCTGCCCGGCACCTGGGGAGCACGGCTCTCCTTCCTCAGCGTGGCGATCTGGTGGGCGGTCTTTTCCATCCCCTTGTTCCGGCATGTCCCCGAGCCGCCTGCCGCCACCGCCCGCCTCAGCCCGGGCGAGAACGTGCTCACCGCCAGCTTCAAACGCCTGGGCGAAACCATCAAAGATATCCGCCAGTACCGCGAGTTATTCAAATACCTGGTGGGCTTCCTGATTTACAATGATGGGATCGGCACGATCATCGGTGTGGCTGCCATCTACGGCGCCGAGCTTGGTTTTGGCAGCCTCGAGCTGATCCTGGCGCTGCTGCTGGTGCAGTTCGTCGGCATCCCCTACAGCCTGATCTTCGGCCGGCTGCCCAGCCGCCAGGATCACCGCCGCCCGTTTTACCTGGCCTTTGTGCTCTTCAATATGCTGGCGCTGCCGCTGGCTGGCATTGCCGGCGCACGCCTGCTGCCACAGTCGCTCACCGGCATGCCGCCGGCTCCCTATGCCAGCACCGCCACGGCTGCCGGGGAAGGCGTTTACCCATCTGAAAATTCCCTGCTGGCTTACAGCGGCGCATGGAGCCAGCAGGCGCTCTCCGCCGAAACACTGGGCAGCGAAACCGGCGCCACCTACACCTTTGCAGAAACTCCCGGTGATCAAGTGGATTTTCGCTTCAATGGTCAGGCGGTCGACCTGACCTACGCCAGCGGGCCGCAGGGCGGAACCTGGGCGGTGCTCATCGATGGACAGCCTCTGATGGATGAGGACACCGGCGCGCCGCTCAACCTGGACGCTTACCACCCCACCATCCGTTACGGTGAGAGCGCTACGTTTCGCGCCGCCGCCCCGGGCGAGCACACCCTCAGCCTGGTCAACCGCGGCGAGAAAGCCCCCGAAAGCCAGGGCACACAGCTTGGCCTGGCAGCCATCCAGGTGCTGCCTCCCGATCGCCAGAGCAACCTGGGGGTGATCATCGGCTTGATCGCCGCCGTGGAAGCGCTGGGTTTACTGCTGGCCTGGCTGCTGGGAAAACCGCTCTTTTCGAAACTGGCGGATACCATCGACACCCGCCGCGGCATCCTGCTGGCCCTGTCGGTGTATATGGTTATTTCCGTGTGGGGTTTCTTCCTGAACTCGGTGATTGAATTCTGGTTCCTGGCCTGGATGGTAGCGGTGGTACAGGGCGGCAGCCAGGCGCTCAGCCGCAGCATGTTTGCCAGCATGTCCCCGGCGGCCAAAAGCGGCGAGTTCTTCGGACTGTTTGGCGTGATGGAAAAATTCTCTGCCATCCTTGGCCCGTTGATCTTTGCCTTTGCTGCAGCCAACTTTGGCAGCAGCCGCCCGGCGGTGCTCAGCATCGTTGTCTTTTTTGTCGTTGGCGGCTACCTGCTGACACGGGTCAATGTGGAGGAAGGCCGCCGGATTGCCAGCTCGGAAGATGCCATCTACTTGAAGAATTCAAGCTGACATCTTATCCAGGAAATTCTATGCAGATCCTTGCGTTTGACCACATCCAGATTGCCATGCCGCCCGGCGAAGAAGAGCGCGCCCGCGCCTTCTATCAGGGCGTCCTGGGGCTGGCAGAAACGCCCAAACCGCCTGAACTGGCAGGGCGCGGCGGAGCCTGGTTTGAAGCAGGCATTGTTAAGATCCACCTGGGTGTGGAAGTAGAATTCCACCCGGCGCGCAAAGCTCACCCCGCCCTGTTGGTGGATGACCTGGAGGAGCTGCTGCAAGCCTGCGTCTGCGACGGCTGTGAGCTGGATACCAGCCAGCCCGCGCTGGATGGTTATCGCCGGGCGCACGTGTTTGATCCCTTCGGGAACCGGATTGAAATCATGCAGGAGATTTGAGTATGGCTTCCAGCGATGCCGCTTTTGAAAAATTCACATCCATACTGAGCGATGAACAACGCCAAACGTTCATCGGCCTTGATTCTCCGGCTGCCATTCAGACCTATCTCGACAGCCTGGTTTACAGCCCTGAAAACCGCAACCGCTGCCCGCTGAATGTGATGAACGACGGCCTGGCGCACTGCCTGGATGGCGCTCTGATGGCTGCCGCAGCCATGCGCCGGCTGGGCTACCCGCCGCTTGTGATCGATCTGCTCCCCGAACCTGGTATCGACGATGACCATGTGCTCGTCATTTACCAGCGCAATGGCTGCTACGGCGCTCTGGCAAAATCCAACTTTGTGGGTTTGCGCTCGCGTGAACCCGTCTTCCGCACCCTGCGCGAGCTGGTGCTTTCCTATTTCGAAGTATTCTTCAACGTGGATGGGGTCAAAACCCTGCGCGCTTATACCCGCCCTTTCAACCTGGCCCGCCTGGATTCAGCCGCCTGGCTGTGGAGCGACAGCGGAGCCGATGCCGTGGAACAGCGCCTTTGGAAACTCCATCACATCCCCCTGATCAGCCCTGCCACGTCGGCGGAGCTCACCCTGACCGATCCGCTGAGCTACCGGGCGGGTATGCTGGTGGTCAATCACGCCGGACTGTACAAACCCGTGAAAGCGTGAGCAGCAAAAAGTCTGATCACACAATCTCGACGACGCGCCCGCCGGTCATCTTCTCCAGGTCGCCGGGCGCCAGCCGAAAGACGGCATTGGGGGTACCGGCTGCGGCCCAGATCTTCGGCATACTGGAGCAGGTCGCGGTCGATAAACGTCTCCAACGGCTCGGCATGTCCCAGCGGCGGCACGCCGCCGATGACAAAACCGGTGTGCTGGCGCACGTAGTCGGCATCAGCCTTGCCCAGCGGCTCGCCGATGTATGCTTCGATGCGCTTCTCGTTCACACGGTTCGCCCCGCTTGCCACCACCAGGATGGGCCGCTCGCTGCGCTTGCCCTTAAAAATGAGCGACTTTACAATCTGCCCCACCTGGCAGCCCACGGCTTGCGCCGCCTCTACGGCTGTGCGGGTGGAAGCAGGCAGCTCCACCACCTGCAGCGTAAAACCCAGGCTTTCCAGGGCCTGCTGAACTTTGCGTGCGCTGGGGCTCAGCTCTTCCGGCATGATTCCTCTCCTCACAATTTATTCTTCATAAATACAGCCACTTCATCTTTCTGCACGTCATCGTTTGTGTAGAAAGAGAGGTCCAGTCCATCGATGACAAAACCGCACTTGCGGTAAAAGCGGATGGCGGGCACATTCGAGCTTTGCGTCTCCAGCGCTACCACGCGCAGCCCGGCCTGCCGGGCTGTTTCAATCACCGCCTGCATCAGCCGTGTGCCAATCCCCCGACCGCGGTAGGCTTCAGCCACGTGGAATTCCCACACCCACAGACTGCGGTTCCACCGGCGCTGCTCGGTGATGGCGATGCCCACCATCTGGTCGCCGTCATAGGCCGCCAGCGAGAAGCCCGCCTGCACGGCCTGCTGCAGCAAGGCCAGCTCTTCATCGTCGGTGTCCCAGTGTTTGTTAAAGCGGCTGCTCCAGCTCCGCCAATTCCAGCTTGATGACCATGCGCCCGGGGGTTTCAGATTTGTGCGCCCGGTAGACCGCCGTTGAGGTGTAGCCAACATTCAGTTGGCGGATATCCTCCGGGCTGAGCGCCCGCAGGGTGCGGATTTCGATGCCTCCGGTCTCGGAATGGTTTGTCATCTTACCAGGCGCCTGCTTACATCCAGCCTCTGCGGCGGATCCACATATACATACCCACCGGCGTTATCAGCACCACCGCCAGCATCACAAAAAAAGCCGGGCGGTCTGTCCACGTCGCCAGATTTGTCACCGGTGCGAAGAAGTTCATACCAAAAAAGCCGGTAATAAACGAGATCGGCATAAACAGGGTGGTGATGATGGTAAAAGTTTTCATGATTTCATTCATGCGGTTGTTGATCACCGAGAGATAGGTATCCAACGTCCCACCCACCAGGTCACGGATGCTTTCAGCGATATCGTACAACCGCACCAAATGATCGTAAACATCCCGGAAGTAAACCCGCGCCCGGGCATCGATCACCTGGTAATCATCGCGCGCCAGCTTGTTGAGCACCTCGCGCTGCGGGCCGATGATGCGGCGCAGGCGCAGCACAGCCCGTTTGAGCGAGAAAATTCGCTCGAGCATCTCAGGGGTGGGCCGGTTGAAGATCTGGTCTTCGGCCAGGTCGATGGCATCATCCATTTGGTCCACCACCGGCATGGCGCTCGCCACCACCTCATCCACCAGCCGGTAAAGCAGGTGGTCGGCGCCATTTTTGAGCACGCGCTGGTCGCGCTGGCAATCAGCCCAGACTTTATCCAAGGCAGGGATGGGCATATCGTGATGGGTCACAATGTAGTTTTGACCCAGGAAGATGTCCAATTCCAGCGTATCCAACTCTGCGCTCTTCTCAACATCAAAAACCATGGCATGCAGCACAATGTACAGGTACTCACCCCAGTCATCCAACTTGGGTACGTGGCTTTCTTGCAGGGCATCATCCACTGCCAGGGGATGGAAACCGAAGGTATCCAACAGAATAGGCGCATCATCTTCAGGAGGCGTGTTCTCAAAATCTACCCACAGCAAACCCCTGGGTTCTTTCATCAGCTGCAGGTAATCTTCCACCTTCAGTTCGGTGCGCGGGGCGTTGTCCAGCGTCATGTACAGCGAGCGCAGCATAGCAACCTCTTTTCAGTCAGGTCCTGCCCGGCGCATGCCGGGAATTTGTGAACATTTTATTTCAGGCAGCGGTTTCCAGCGTAGATTTCAAGGTAGACAACAGATCAGGATAGTCTATCGCATCAAAGTCAGTTGTGTCAATCTCCACCCGCTGCCCCGGTAGATCCAGCGGCGGCGTAGCCCCCCGCAGCAGCGCCTGGCGGAGCTCGTCTGCCAGCAGGTGATCCAGGTGACCGGGGTGGCGCTCGCCGGAAGCCGCCCTGGCCCGGAAGCGCTGCAGCAGCGTCTCACCCCGGGCGCGGCATACCACCTGAAATGGTAAGAAAGGGTATTTCTCCAACAATGCGATAAAACGCGGCGTATCCGCCTCGGCATTGAAATTGCCTTCAATGACCAGAGAGCCTCCGGCCTGAAGCTGCGCCTCCAGCACGTAAAACAGCAGATCAAAGCTCGCCAGGCTCAACCGGCGGGACCAGAGGCGCTCTCCCACACCCAGGCGCTCAAAAAGCAGCTCTTTGAAGCCGTCTTTGTGGAAAAACGGCAGGCGCAGCTCCGCCGCCAGGCGTTTGCCCAGGGTGGTCTTGCCGCTGCACGGCGGCCCGGTGACGATCAGGACGAGGGGCGGCTGCATATCCATTCGGTTAATTGTACATGCTTACACCTTAATTGCGATAGATTTATAATATCAACATGCCCTCCAGCCCAACACCCAAATCCATCCTGAAAACCGTCTTCGGTTACGACCAGTACCGCCCGCTGCAGGGTGAAATCATCGCCAATGTGCTCAAAAAGCGGGATACGCTGGCGATCATGCCCACCGGCGGGGGCAAATCGCTGTGCTACCAGATCCCGGCCCTGATCTTCCCGGGCCTGACCGTGGTGGTCTCGCCGCTGATCGCCCTGATGAAAGACCAGGTGGAGCAGCTGCGACGCGCTGGGCGTCCCGGCGCTGTTCCTGAACAGCTCGCTTATCCATCGAAGAATACCAGGCCAACATGGCAGCGTGTGCGCAGCGGGGAGATCAAGCTGCTCTACGTGGCCCCCGAAACGCTGCTCACCCCGCGCCTGTTCAGCCTGCTGGACAGCCTGCCGCTCGACTGCCTGACCATCGACGAGGCCCACTGCATCTCCGAATGGGGCCACGATTTCCGCCCCGAATACCGCCAGCTGGTCGGCTGTGCGCCAGCGCTTCCCACAGGCCGTCTGCCTGGCGCTGACCGCCACCGCCACGCCCCGTGTGCGCCAGGATATCAAAGCCAGCCTGGGTTTCCAGGACGTCCAACGAGTTCATCGCCAGCTTCAACCGCGCCCAACCTGTTCATCGAAGTGGATCCCAAGAGCGACCCGGCCGCCCAGACCTGGCGTTTCCTGCGAGCGCTTCCCCGACCAATCCGGGCATCATCTACTGCTTCTCGCGCAAGCAGGTGGACGACCTGGCCGGCTTCCTGGCGAGCAAGGGCTATTCCGCCCGCCCCTACCACGCCGGGCTGGAGGACGACGACCGCAAAGAGAACCAGGAGCTGTTCATCCGCGACGATGTCCAGATCATCGTCGCCACCATCGCCTTTGGCATGGGCATCAACAAACCCAACGTGCGCTTTATCATGCATTACGACCTGCCCAAGAGCATCGAAGGCTATTACCAGGAGATCGGGCGCGCCGGGCGGGACGGCCTGCCGGCCCACTGCCTGCTGCTGTACAGCTATGCCGATGTGGCCAAGCTGCGATACTTCATCGATCAGAAGGAAGGGACCGAGCGCCAGGTGGCCGATGCAGCACCTGCACGCCCTCATCCCGCTATGCCGAGAGCGATGCCTGCCGGCGCGTGCCGCTGCTGGCCTATTTTGGCGAAAAGTACACCACCGAAAACTGCGCGATGTGCGATAACTGCCATGACGGTGCGACGTCACCCAGGTGGATATCACCATCCCCGCCCAGAAATTCCTCTCCTGCGTCAAGCGCACCGGCGAGCGCTTTGCCGCCACCCACATCGTCCACATGCTGCTGGGCGTCGAAAACGAAAAAGTGCTCAAATACGGCCACCAGAACCTCTCCACCTACGGCATCGGCAAAGACCTGACCCGCAAGCAATGGCTGCACCTGGCCGACCAGCTTGTGCAGCAGGGGCTGCTGGAGCAGGGCCATGATATGTTCCGTGTGTTGAAGCTCACGCCGCTCGCCTACGAGGCCCTCAGGAACCGCACGCCCATCCAGGGGCTGCTGCTCGAAGAAGCCGCCCCGGCCCGTTCCAAAAAGGCAGGCGGGATCGAACACGACCGCGCCCTGTTTGACCTGCTGCGCCAGAAGCGCAAAGAGCTGGCCGACGCCGCCGGCGTGCCGCCTTATGTCATCTTCTCCGACCGCACCCTGGTGGAGATGGCGGCTTTCTACCCGATGCAGCCCGCCAGCCTGGTGAAGATCAACGGTGTGGGAAAGGTCAAACTGGAGCGTTATGGCGAGATCTTCATGGAGTTGATCCGCGGCTACTGCGCAGAGCGCGGCCTGCACGAAAAACCAAAAAGCCCGCAGCCAGCCGCCCGCCGGGCAGATGGCTCTCAACCCGCGCCACCGCATGGTGGGCGAAGCTTACAACCAGGGGGAAACGATTGAGGCGTTGATGAAGCGCTTCCAGGTGCAGCGCCTCACCATCCTCGATCACCTGGCCAAATACGCCCTGGAAGGCCACCCGCTGCGCAGCGGGGATGATTTACTCAGCCTGCTCGACCTGACCGACCGGGAACAGGCCGCCGCCCTGCAAGCCTTCGAAGCCCTGGGAACCGAGTACCTGAAACCCGTCTTCGACCAGTTGGACGGGGCGGTCAGCTACGATGACCTGAAGATCCTGCGCCTGCATTACCTCAGCCGGCGAGAAGACCGGGGCGCTCTCCCGCGGGAGAAAGCAGACTGAAGCATGTGCCGCTGCGAGCGCGCGCGGTCTTAGCGGCGCGGCAGCCCCCGCGAAAGCCGGAGATTGCTTCACCCGGCCGAAGCCGCGGCGGTAAGGCTGCCGGCGGGTGATGGTGTTTTGGGGCTGTCCAAAAAGAACTGGGCAGCCCCCTTCGCGATTTAAGGAAAGTATGATTCAATAGGGGGCATGAAATAAGAAAACCAGCCGCCCCCGTCTTCAAGCCATATACATGGCGCAACCAAGCCTGATCCCACCGAGTTGGGATGAACTGATTCCGGCCGACCACATCGTGAGAGTGGTGAACCGGGCGATCGAGAGCATCAATCTGGAACCACTGTTGAGGAAGTACAAAGGTGGTGGAACAAGCAGCTACCATCCGGCGATGTTGCTGAAGATATTGGTGTACGCCTACACACAGCGGATCTACTCGTCACGGCAGATCGCCAAGGCAATGCGAGAAAACGTAAACTTTCTGTGGTTGAGTGGTGGGAACCAGCCGGACTTTCGGACGATCAACGACTTTCGAGGGGAGAAGATGAAAGGAGCGATCGAGGAAGTGTTCACGCTGGTACTGGAAATGCTGGTGGAAGAGGGGTATGTGAAGCTGGAGAACTACTTTGTGGATGGGACGAAGATCGAAGCGGATGCGAACCGGCACAAGGTGGTGTGGGCGAAGAGCCGGGCGAAATACGAGGGGCGCTTGCGGGAAAAAGTGAGGGAACTGCTGAAAGAGATCGATGCGGAGAATGAAGCTGAGAATGCCGAATATGGGGACAAAGATCTGGAGGAAATGGGCGGAAGGTGGTGGGATAGACGCGGAGAAACTGGAGAAAAAGATCGCTGAATTGAACCAACGTCTGAAAGAGCAGCCGGAAAACAAGAAGCTGGCCAAAGCGGTAAAGAAGATGGAGACGGATTACCTGCCACGGCAGAAACGGTATGAGGAGCAGGAGCGCAAACTGGCCGGGCGCAACAGCTACTCGAAGACAGATGAAGATGCGACTTTCATGCGGATGAAAGAAGACCGGGGCGCCAAAGAGCCGCTGCCCAAACCAGCCTACAACATTCAGACTGGAACGGAAGGGCAGTTTGTGGTCGGTTTCAGCCTGCACCAACGCAGCGGAGACACGACCTGCCTGATCCCGCATCTGGAAGGGGTCAAAGCCAACCTGGCTGCGATTGCCAGGCGAAAGCCGGAATTACTTCCCAAGGGAGAAGACGAACGAGCATGCGCTGTCTACCCCGCAATATCTCGGCGGATGCTGGATACGGCAGCGAAGAGAACTATGTTTACTTGAAGAACACAAGCTGGGCAATTATGTCAAATACAATACCTTTCACCGTGAACAGCAAAAGCATCGAGACCCGAAGCTCATCCGCAAAGCCATCTTTCGATCCGAGAATTTCCCCTATGACGAACAAACCGATGATTTCACCTGCCCGGCTGGAAAGCGCCTGACCTATCGCTACACCGGGCATGAGAAGTCCGACAATGGCTACCCGATCGAGACCCGCCATTACGAGGCAGCTGATTGTAATGCTTGCCCCTTCAAGCCTGAGTGTACCCAGGCCAAAGGCAATCGCCATATCCGCGTCAGCTTCCGCTTGCGACGCTTCCGAGAGCAAGCCAAAACCAACTTGCTTTCTGAACAAGGCAAAATTGCGGGTGCAGCGCAATGTGGAGGTCGAAACTTTTTTCGGCCAGGTCAAACACAATATGCACTTCCGCAGATTCCATTTACGGGGGCTAGAAAAGGTGAAAACCGAGTGGGGTCTGGTTTGTATTGCCCATAATATGCGAAAACTGGCGGGGTGATCCGCCAGTTTTTTTGTCTTTTCCCTTTTTGCCCTTTTGGGCTCTTTTTGGGGCTGTCTAGCCGTTCTTTCTAGACAGCCCCCGGCGGGTGAGGGCGTCCCCCGGGATTGCTGGACTTCCACCCACACATGGTATACACTATTTCAAAAGGAGTGGCCTCATGGACCGGTCTCTTTCTCCGTCACGGCGGCTGCGGCGCTGACTGCCCTGCAGCCTTAATCTGCCTCTCGCCACTAAAACCGCCGAGAAGCTTGGCTCCGAGCTGCCCGCCGCATGGGCAAGCTGTGGGGCGCCATCCGGACCCGTTTCGATGCCAAAGAAGCGGCAAAAGAAGCGCTGGCTGATCTGCTCTCCAAACCAGACAACCCGGCCTTTCAAACTAGCTTCAAGCTGCAGATGGAAAAGCTGCTTGGACAAGACGCAGATTTTGCCAGACGAATCAGGGAGCTGCTGCCTCCGGAACAGCCATCGATATCCTATCAAGCCAGCGTTGATGGCGATGGGACGGTCGTCCAGGGGTCTCACAACAAAGTCGTCGGGGCGGGTGGCATTATGGTCGGAGGTGACGTTAATGGCGATATCATCATTGGCAACAGTAATACGTTAAAGTAAATGTCCATGGACACATTCGATGAGCAGCGCAAAATCGAAAACGCCATCCGTGCCCAGGAAGCTCTGCTTCGGCAGGACGGTTTGCTAGACGAGCAGATAAAATCGACGCTTGAACTACTTCGCGCAAGGCTGGTCAATATCCAGGCCGAGATGAAAGGCTCCGGGGCGATTGCGCAGCAAGGTAGCACTGCCCTGGGACAGCAGGCTGCCAGCGTTGGGGGCAATGTCAGCGACAGCCTGCTCAATACCGGCACGCTGAATCTATTCTTCACCCAGTATCAAACACCCTCCGGCAAAGAGAAGCTTTCTAAATCCGACTTTGAGCGTATCCTGCGCGAGTACCTGAACTGGGTGGTGAAGGCATACGGCAAAGCGCGGCTGTACGGGCTGGAAAGCATGCGCACCACGCGTGAACAACCCCGCCGCCAGCTTGCGGATGTCTTTGTCCCGCTCAGCCTGCGGCGTTTTTCCCCACCCCGCAGGGATGAAATTGAACAACTCGCTGAAGGGCGGAAAGGTGATCCGCTGGCATACCAGCGCGCTTACCTGCAAGCGGTGGAGAAGCGCCGTGAAGACGGCGCCGAAATTACCATAAAAAAGCTGCTCACCGTCCAAGACCGCCTGGCAGTCATCGGCAGCGCCGGCAGCGGCAAAAGCACCCTGGCAGCCTATCTGGCGGCATGCCTGGCTGGAGCCGCCCTTGCAGGCGGTGAAGCGCCATTCACGCTGCCAAAAGGGCGTAAACAACTGCTGCCGGTGGTGATTCCATTGCGCTACTACCGCGAGTACCAGCGCATCTGCTCCGATCTCCTGGGGACCGGGTGAAAAACCCCGCGCCGGGTACCCTGGCGGGGTTGATCCCCTGGTATTTGCGCCGGCGCAGTCCGGCGCTGGAGCTTTCGGAAGATTTCTTCGACCGCATGCTGCTGGGCGGCGGCTGCCTGCTGGTGCTGGATGGGCTGGACGAGGTTGCCAACCGCGCCGAACGCGGGCGGGTGCACGCCCAGGTGGAAAATATTGCCAACGATATCTATCCCGGAAATCTGCTCCTGGTGACCGCGCGAAAATCGGGCTACCGGGAAGACGCCGTGTTTGGTGATGATTTCGCCCGGCTGGACGTGCAACCCCTGAACGATGGACAGATAGAAGTCCTGGTGGGCAACTGGTGCCGCCAGCTTTACCCGGAAGCTGTGGAAACACAGACCGGCGAAATCCTGGCCGCGATTGGCAACATCAACCAGCGCTATCAGAGCCAGAGCCTGCCGCCCCTGGTCAGCACACCCCTGATGACCACCATGGTGGTGAGCGTCAAATGGGGCGAGAACGAGCTGCCACGCGAGCGCGCCAGGTTGTACGAAGCCGCCGTCAAAGTCATCCTGCAAGCCCAGTATCTGGAAAATGACGAAGCCCAGCAGGAGCTGGTGAGCTGGGGCGGCGCCTGGGATGAGCGAGCGCGAATGGCTGGCAACCCTGGCCCTGAATATGCAGCATAGCGGCCGCGAGGGCGCGGTGATCCCCGAAGAACGCCTGCGGGAAATCCTTTCCAGCCTATCCGGGGATGAGCCAGGAAAAACTGGATACGTTCGTACAGGCTGTGCGCCTGCGCGGCGGGTTGTTTGAGGAGCGCGCCGAGTTGTTCCAGTTCGCCCATCTCACCTTTCAAGAATTTCTGGCGGCGCGCCTGCTGGTCAAGCAGCGGTCGGACGGCTTGAAATCCTGCGCGCCGAGCGTGCTCCGATCCCTGGTGGCGGGAAGTGTGTTTGCTGATGTATGGTTTGCCAAGGATGATTACCGCCCCTTTGCAGACCAGTACCTGGCCTGGCTCGGTTCGCTCTCGCCGGATGAACAGCGCCTGGGCGGGCTGGAGCTGGCGGCGGCGGCCATCCTTGAAATCGAGCGCCCGGCCCCGGCCTGCGCAGCGCACAGGCGGAGCGCTTACTGGATGCGATCCGGGACACCACCCGCAAGACAACCCCTGCGCTGCGGGCCCGCGCCGGGGATACGCTGGCTGCCCTGGGCGACCCGCGCTTTGACCGCGATCACTGGCGCCTGCCTCAGATGACTGTCTGGGTTTTGTCCGCATCCCGGCCGGCACCGTTCGGATGGGCAGCGATCCAGGGCGGATCCGAATGCATATAATGATGAACAACCCCGGCATATCCTGGAGATCCTGCCTGATTACTACCTGGGGCGCTATCCGGTCACCGTGGCGCAGTATCAGGCTTTTGTCGAGCACAGCCGGTATAAAACCCGCAATGCAGACAGCCTGGGCGGGCTATCCAATCACCCGGTCGTCTGGGTCAGTTGGCATGACGCCCTGGCCTACTGCCGCTGGCTGGATGCAAAGCTGAAGGCGATCAGCCGGGAAATGGCTGGCCAAAAGCAGATCGGAAACCGGGAACGCATTCTGGCAGTGGATTAGCTGATGGAACGCTGTCGGTTGCGCTTCCCAGCGAAGCCGAATGGGAGAGGGCGGCGCCGCGGCGCGGACGGGCGCATCTATCCCTGGGGAGACGGCTTCGATCCGGATCAGAGCGAATACGATGATAGCAGGCATTGGTAAAACCAGTGCGGTGGGCTGCTTTCCCGGCGGCGCCAGCCCCTACGGGGTGGAAGAGATGAGCGGCAATGTCTGGGAGTGGACACGCAGCCTATAGCGAAAAATATCCATACCCGGAAAAATGCAGGAAACTGGCCGAGCGTGAAGATTTAAAGGCCTCGGATAATCCTACCGCGTGCTGCGGGGCGGCGCTTTCAGCGATAATGCCGGGCTCGGCGCTGCGCCTGCCGCTACAGGCACATCCCAGACCTCAGGGACAACAACCTCGGTTTTCGGGTGGTGGTCTCCCCATTTGTCTCTGGGCTCTGAGCGTCTCTGGTTCTCTGGGGCTCTGAATCTCTATGGGGGGTTGGGGGGGCACTTCCCCCCGATTAACGCGTTCTTCAAATGGCAGCGTTCTTGCATGGATCGAGTCTATGACCCAGCCCGAGATGCCCATCTTCACCCGCACCTTCGACTTCCTCACCTGGCTGCTGCCGGCCACCAACCACTTCCCACGCGCCCACCGCCACACCTTCACCCAGCGCCTGCTGGACGCCGCTTTCGACCTGCGCGAGCAGCTGGAAGCGCCAACCACCGCATGGGCGAGGAGCGCCTGGCGCTGGCTCGACTGGCCGACGAAGCCCTGGACGGGTGCGCCTCTACCTGCGCCTGGCGGCGCGCTGGAACTGGCTGCAGCCGGGCAGTACCAGCACGCCGCCGGGATGGTGACCGAGATCGGCCGATTGCTGGGCGGCTGGAAGAAGGTCACACGGCAGAAGGTAACACCGTGGCTAGATCGGCAACCGCGGTGCGGCCGCTTTGCGGGGACACGACCCAAAGACCACCCGTGTGCTGCGGGGCGGCGCGTTCAACAACAATGCACAGGAACGTCCGCTGCGCCTACCGCAACAGGAACAACCCGAACAACAGGAACAACAACATCGGTTTTCGGGTGGTGGTCTCCACATTTTTCGACCTCAGCGTACTGCCGGAATTGCGCTGCGGCTGTCGGGCTTCGGCGCCGAGGCTGAAAAATGGCGGGGCCTGTTCCTGGCCGCGCCGCTGCCATTTGCAATCGCGGCCGGGCGAATAGCAACCGCCCCGCGCCCTGGGGCTTCCCCTGGCGCGGGGCGAACCTTTCTTAGCCGAGTACTGACCATGTACGACGCAGCTGTGCTCCTGGGACAATCTGCTGCTGGCCTACCGCAAGGCCAGCAAGGGCAAGCGCGGCCATCCCAACGTGGCCGCCTTCGAACACCACCTGGAAGATAACCTGCTGGCCCTGCAGGACGAACTGCTGACATTTACGCTACCGGCCCGGCGCCTATACACAGCTTTTATATCCACGAACCCAAGCGCCGCCTGATCTCTGCCGCCCCGTTCCGCGACCGGGTCGTCCACCACGCCCTGTGCAACCTGATCGAGCCGGTCTTCGAGCGCAGCTTCATCGCTGATTCGTACGCCAACCGGGTCGGCAAAGGCACCCACCGCGCCCTGGACCGCGCCCAGGAGTTTGCCCGCCGCTACCCCTATGTCCTGCAGTGCGATGTGCGCCAGTTCTTTCCCAGCATCGACCACGCCATCCTGCAGAGCTGCTGGCCCGCAAGATCGCACGATCCCGGCGTGCTGTGGCTGGTCGACGCGCATCCTGGCGAGCGGCAGGGCGTGCTGAGCGAAGAATACGAGATGGTCTATTTCCCTGGCGATGACCTGTTTGCAGCCTGCGCCCGCGCGGCCTGCCCATCGGCAACCTGACCAGCCAGTTCTGGGCGAATGCTACCTGAACCCCTTCGATCATTTCGTCAAGCGCCAGCTGCGCTGCCCGGCCTACCTGCGCTATGTGGACGATTTCCTGCTTTTCGCGCGATGATAAAGATGACGCTCTGGCGCTGGAAAGGCGCCATCGCAGACGCGCCTGGCCGGCCTGCGGCTGACCATCCATCCGGGGCGCACCCACGGCCGGTGACCGAGGGCATTCCTTTCCTGGGCTTTGTCGTCTTCCCGCAGAAACGCCGCCTGAAACGCAGAAAAGGGATATACTATCAAAGAAAGCTGCGCGCCTTGCTGCGGGCTTACCGCCAGGGAAAAGTACCCTGGAAAAGGTCTCGGCCAGCGTTCAGGGCTGGGGCAACCACGCCGCTATGCCAATACAACCGGATTACGCAGGGCTGTACTGAGGTCAATGATCATCAAACCACACCGAGGAGATGACAGATGAGCTGGGAAATACTTCTCGCTGCCACACTGGAAGCCGGGCTGGGTCTGATCGCCGAGGCGGGTTTTGGCGATGCCGCCCGCCAACTGCGCGACCGCCTGCTGAAGACGGATGAAAAGAAGCGCCTGTCGGCTCTGAACAACGCCTGGCAGGCGGCTCTGACCGCCGCAGACAGCCTGGAGTTCCGCGAGCTGCTCGAACACCGCCCGTTTCAAGAAGAAGTCGTCAGCGGTCTCGTCGACCCCATCGGCGGCTTCGATATCCAGGCTGCTGCACACGATTGGGAAGAGCGCCTGCCCCGGCATGCGCTGGCCCTGCGGCGCTTTTTCAATGCCCTGCAGAATGCCATCCTGGCAGATGAGATCTGGGGACCCGTCCTGGAACGCTATCAGGAGCTGCGCTACCGCCAGGATGTGCAGCAGGCTCTGGCAGCCCGGGGGCAGCCTGCGGATGACCGTTCGCTGGTCAAACAGGTCAGTGTGCAGATCTTTGGCGATGCCAACACTTACCTGGCGACCGCCACGAATGGCGGCGTGATCGCCCAGGGATCAGATGCCATTGCAGTAGGAACTGGCGGGGTGGTTGTCCAAGGAAACGCCAACGGGGATATTATCACCGGGACAAAAACCGTCCAGCACTTTCACGCCCCCGACCCACGCCAGGCGGCAGCCGACGAAGCCGAGCGTGCCCGCCGCCGCTACCTGGAACGCCTGCGACGCAACTGCCAGGTGCTGCCTCTGGCAGCCCTGGGCGGCGATGAAGGCAAAGACGAAGACATCACCCTCGACCGGGTCTACATCGAGCTGGATACTGCCACCCGGGTCGAATTGACTGAACAAGAGCTCCAACGGCGCGAAGGAAAACGCCCCGGTCTGCCACAGGAAGATAAAACTCGCCCACTGCCTGCCCTGGAAGCGGCGCAAAACCTGCCGCGCCTGGCCCTTTTGGGCGACCCCGGCGCTGGAAAGAGCACCTTTGTGCGCAACCTGCTGGCCTGGCAGGCGGCCGCCCTGCTGGGCGAAACGGAAGCGCCCGAGGGGATTTCCGGCGATCTGCTGCCTGTATTTATACTGCTGCGCGACCTGGCGCCGCGCCTGGCCGGGATTGAGGCGCTCTCCATGCCCAAACAACGCCAGGCAGTGCTCAAAGCGCTCAAAGAGCTTATCCTGCAAGACCTGGAATACCTGGGTGCGCCGCTCTTTGCCGGCAGCCTGCTCGAGGCCTTGCAAGACGGAAGATGCCTGCTGGCGCTGGACGGGCTGGATGAAGTCCCCGGCGAGCTGCGCCGCGGCGTGCGCCTGGCGGTCGCCGCTCTGCTGGGGGAATATCAAATCCAGCGTGTGATCCTCACCTGCCGGGTGCGCTCCTACACCGGCGAGGCCGTCTTACCGGATTTCCAGACCCACACCCTGGCGCCTTTTTCTCCGGAAAAGGTGCAGCAGTTCGCACGGGCCTGGTACCGGGCGCAGGAAGAATTGGGCCGGTTGAACAGCACCCAGGCAGGCGAGCGGGCTGGTGATTTGGGCCACGCTGCTCTTACTGGTGATCTGCGTGAGCTTTCTTCCAACCCGATGATGCTGACCGCCATGGCCATCATCCACCAGAAGGAGATCGGCCTGCCCAACGAGCGCGTGCGTTTGTATAGCCTGGTGGTGGATGTGCTGCTGCGCCGCTGGCAGAAAGCCAAGACTGGCGAAGGTGGGCTGGCGCCTTCGCCAGAAATGCGTGATTTTCTCAAGGATGACTTGCGCCTGCGCCGTGCGATGGAGCGTCTGGCATACGAGGCGCACAAGTCCCGCCAGGGTAAAGATGCGCTGTCAGACCTGCCGCGCGGTCTGGCCCTGACCGTGCTGGAAGCGCCGGAATACCTGGGACAGACCGGGCTGGCAGCCGAATTTCTGGATTATGTCGACCAGCGCTCCGGGCTGCTACTGGGGCGCGGCGGCGAACCCGGCCGGCCTGAGACCTACAGTTTTCCCCACCGCACCTTTCAGGAGTACCTGGCCGGCTGTCACATGGCCGGGCTGCGCGATTACCAGCGGGAGTTCTATACCCGCGCCGGGCAGGGCGACGCCTGGGCGCTGGCTGCCCAACTGGGGGCCGAAGAGCTGTATTACAACCGCCGCAACCTGAAAGATGTGCTGGATTTGGCTTACCGCTTGTGCCGGGAGCCATCCGGCGAACAAAACCAGCGGGCGCTGCTCTGGTCGGGAAATATAAGCGTTCTGGCCGGGCGGCAGGCCATCGAACTCGATAAAGAGGGAGACGGACCGGCCTACCTGAAACGTCTGCTGCCTTACCTGGCCAGGCTGCCTGCCAGCCGTTTGCCTGCCATCGAACGGGCTGAGGCCGGCCGCGTGCTGGGCATCCTGGGCGACCCGCGCCCGGAAACCAGCACCCTGGAAGAGATGCAGTTCTGCTATATCCCGGCTGGTAAATTTCTGATGGGAACGATCCAGCCAAAGATAAAGAACGCTTATGAGTGATGAAAATCCACAACATGAAGGTCGCGACCGGCGCCTACTGGATAGCGCGCTACCCGGTGACCAACGCCCAGTACTCTGAATTTGTGCGTGCCGGCGGTTACCGGGAAGAGCAGTACTGGCTAGAAGCCCGGGCCGCAAAGATATGGCAGAATGGAAAAATTCACCTGGATTGGGCCAAAGAAATCAAGAAACGCCCCAGCCGATTATGGCAGACCTTTCACCCTACCCAACCATCCGGTGGTGGGGATCACATGGTATGAGGCCCTGGCCTTTACCCGCTGGCTGGGCGAGCGCTGGCGTGGCTTGGGCATGCTGCCGGATGGCTGGCAGGTGCACTTGCCCGGCGAACCGCAGTGGGAAAAAGCCGCCCGCGGCGGGCTGGAGATCCCTCGATCTCCGCTGATCGCCGCCGCCAGCCAGGCCGCGCCCGGGTGGCAGCCCGGTGAAATCGAGCTGATCCCCAACCCGGCGCCTGCCCGCCGCTTTCCCTGGGGCGAGAGCTTCGACCCGGATTGCGCCAACGCGGAAAAGTACCATTGGATCGACCAGCGCGCTGGGCTGCTTCCCCGGCGGCGCCAGCCCCTACGGCGTGCAGGAATTGAGCGGCAATGTCTGGGAGTGGACGCGCAGCCTTTACGAAAAATATCCCTACCCGGAAAAGGGCAAAGAACTGGCCAGAGCGCGAAGATTTGGGCGCTTCGAATAATACTCCCCGCGTGCTGCGGGGCGGCGCTTTCAGCAATAATGCCAGGTTCGTGCGCTGCGCCTGCCGCTACCGCTACTACCCGTACTCCAGGTACTCCTGCCTCGGTTTTCGGGTGGTGGTCTCCCCATTGGTCTCTGGGCTCTGAAGTCTCTGGTTCTCTGGGGCTCTAAATCTCTCAGATGAGGGGGGTTTGGGGGGAGCCTTCCCCCCAACGCTTAAACGCGCATTTTTGTAATCTGCCGGGTGACATTTGTCATGCAATATTCTTGATTATTATTCTATAATAATAAATAGAATTAGCATATACTAATGAATGTAAGCCGGCTCTCGCCACCCCTCAACCCACCGGCTTGTACAGGAGCTGTTATGCCGCCTGATTTCGATCAAATCCCGCTGGATGCGCTCGCCGTTGGCGAACATGCCACCGTCCAATCCTTTTCAGGCGGGCGCCTGGTCACCCACCGCCTGGCCTCTCTCGGGTTTACCCCCGGCGTGGAGCTGGATATGACCCAGAACTACGGGCATGGCCCGCTGATCGTCACCGTGCGCGGCACGCGCGTGGCGCTCGGGCGCGGCGAAGCAGCCAAGATTATGGTGCGTCGCAAACCCCTATGAGCGATCGCCACACCTCTTCCGCAGTCCTCGCCCCGCCGCCCGGTCTCACAGCAGATAAAATTCCCCTGATCGCCCTGGCCGGCCAGCCCAACATGGGTAAATCCACCCTGTTCAACCTGCTCACCGGCTTGCACCAGCATGTGGGCAACTGGCCGGGCAAAACGGTGGAGCGCCGGGAGGGCCGGTTTGTCCTGGCTGGCAGCGAATGCCACCTGGTGGACCTGCCCGGCACCTACAGCCTGACGGCCAACTCGCCGGAGGAAGTGATCGCGCGTGAGTTCATCCTGCGCGAACATCCCGACCTGGTGGTGGCGCTGGTCAGCGCAGCCAACCTGGAGCGCAGTCTTTACCTGGTCGCCGAGCTGATCGCCCTGCCCACACCCCTGGTGGTGGCGCTCAATATGATGGATGTCGCCGCGCAGGAGGGCATCCACGTCGAGCCCGAGGTGCTGGAGGCCGCCCTGGGCGTGCCGGTTGTCCCGATAACCGCTTCACGTTGTGCCGGGATCGGCGAGCTTCTGCAAGTCATTCAGGAAACGCTGGATGGGCGCCGGGTTCCCATGCCGCGCCTCCCGGAAATCCGCTCCGACCACCGCCAGGCCCTGCAAGAAATCACCACCCGCATTGCCGGGCATGTCCCGCAGCCCTATCCGTGCGCCTGGGCAGCCCTCAAGCTGCTGGAAGGCGACGCCGAGATCACCCGCCGGATGCAGGCCGCCCTGCCCAGGGCTGAGTGGGAAGGCGTTCACCAGGTGCTGACCGCCCATGACGACGCTTTTTTGGCTGTTGCTTCGGGTCGTTACGAGTGGATCGGGCGCATGGTGCGCGCCGCCGTCGTCCGCCCCAGGCTGGGTCAGGTCAGCCTGACGGAGCGCCTCGACCGCTGGGCGGCGCACCCCGTCTGGGGACTGGCGATTTTAGCCGGCATTCTCGGGCTTATTTTCGGGTTGACGTTCAGCATCGGCGCGCCGGTTCAAGCCTGGCTGGATGAACGGGTGGTTGGCGGTCTGGCCAGTCTGGCAGGCCGCCTGCTGGCGGGCCCCTTACTGTCGGGCACGCCCTTCTGGGTGCGGGGTTTTGTGGTGGATGGCGTCATCGGCGGCGTTGGCTCGGTCATCACCTTCCTGCCCATCATGGTCATTTTCTTTGCCGTTTTCGCTCTATTGGAAGATGTGGGCTACATGGCCCGCGCCGCCTATGTGATGGACAACCTGATGCACCTGCTGGGGCTGCATGGCAAGTCCTTCCTGCCGCTCTTCCTTGGTTTTGGCTGCAACGTTCCCGCCATCCTGGGCACGCGCGTGATCGAACTCGTGGCAGGCGCGCCTGCTGACCATCCTGATTGCCCCGCTGGTGCCCTGCACCGCCCGCATGGCGGTGGTGGCCTTCCTGGCGCCGGCCTTCTTCGGCGCAAACGCCCTGTTCGTCGCCTGGGGGTTGGTGCTGCTTTCGCTGCTGGCGCTGGTCTTGAGCGGTATGCTGCTCAACCAGGTCATTTTCAAAGGCCAGCGCTCAGCCTTCATCATGGAAATGCCGCTCTACCACCTGCCCAACGCCCGCACGATCGGCCTGCTGGTCTGGCAGAGGGCCATGGCTTTCGTCAAGAAAGCCGGGACGGCCATCCTGGCGATGGCGCTGCTCGTCTGGGCGCTCTCGGTGCTGCCCAATGGGGATCTGCAAACCAGCTTCCTGGCCCGCTTTGGACAGTTCCTCTCGCCGGTGGGGAGCTGGATGGGTCTCGATTGGCGCCTGACGGTCGCTCTCATCACCAGCTTCCCCGCCAAAGAAAACGCCATCGCCACGCTGGGCGTGCTCTTTGGCAGTAATCCCGAAGGCGGCCTGGCCCAGACCCTGGCGGCGTCCTTTTCCACGGCTTCAGCGCTCTCGTTCCTGGTGGTCACCATGCTCTTCATCCCCTGCATGGCCACGGTGGCGGTCATCCGCCAGGAGACCGGTTCGTGGCGCTGGACGCTGGCCGATGTAGCCATGTTCCTGGCGCTGTCCATCGGCGCCGGCAGCGCCGTCTACCACCTGGCTCGCTTCCTGGGGTATTGAACATGCTTGAACAACTGATGCAAGCGATCCGTGCCGGAGGCACTCTCGAAACCCAGGCTCTGGCAGCCCGCCTGGGCGCCTCCCCGGCGATGGTGCAGGCTATGTTAGAGCACCTGCAGCGCCTCGGGATGATCCAGCCGTATGCGCCCGCCTGTTCGGATGGCTGCCAGGCCTGCGCGTTGAGCAGCGCGTGCAGCGCCGGAGCGCATCCAGGAAAAATCCAACTCTGGCAGTACACCGGGCAAACAATCTAAAGCTATTCAAAGTGTGAATAACAGTTATTCAGCGCCTGAATAGTTTTCCGGATAACCGGTACGGTTACCCGTCTGTAAAAAACTCCAGCAGCTCTTGCGTCACAGCTCTGGCCTCATCGTGCTGCACCCAGTGGGTGGCATTCTCGAAGAACACCAGCCGGCCCTGGTCGCACAGGTCGATGCTGGGCTGCGCCATCTCGTAACTGAGGGCCACGTCGTTTTTGCCCCACAGCATCAGAGTGGGTATCTGCACCCGGCGAGGGCGGTTTGCGGCCGGGTTCCACATGCGGCGCAGCGTGCGCCTGAAAATCGCCCGGTACCAGTGGATCATCCCGGTCAGCGCCTCGGGCTGGCCCCATGCCAGGGCATATTCATCCAGGTCGGCGCGGCTGAAGGTCGGGTTTTCTCCTCTCCGCCGGCTGCCCTTCATCATGCGCCGCAGGTTGGCAAAACCGTCCTGGCCCAGCACCCGCTCCGGATAGCCCGGAATTTGAAAGAAGTAGATATACCAGGATTTTCTGAGCTGCTTGAAGCTGCTCAGCAGGTAGCGCTTCATTACATCGGGGTGCGGCACGTTGAGGATGGCAAGTTTCTCGATGCGCTCAGGGTAACGCAGGGCAGTTTCCCAGGCCACCGCCGCGCCCCAGTCATGGCCTGCCAGGTAACATTTCTCACGCCCCAGGGCGTCCAGCAGCCCGGTGACATCCGCGGTCAGGTGTTCCAGGTCGTAGCTGGCAACGCCTTTTGGTTTGTCACTCAGGTTATAGCCGCGCTGGTCGGGGACCACAACGCGAAAACCCGCTTCAGCCAGCGGCGCGATCTGGTTCCGCCATCCATACCAGAACTCTGGAAAGCCATGCAGCAGGAGTACCAGCGGGCCATCGGCCGGCCCGGCCTGGACGAGGTGCAGGCAGATGCCGTTGGCGGTCAAAAAGCTCAATTCATACCCCGTTTCAATCATAACCAGCCCGCTCAAGCCACACCCACTTCCCAGCGGCTCTCGGGCCACGCATTCACAAAGCGCGGCTCCGGAAGCTCGGTCACCAGCAGCCGGGACGGGTAGCGCCTCGAATGGTGCACGCTGTTTTCGGCGATGACCGGGATGGTCTCTTCCCACACACTGCCGCCGGTATTGTAATTCGGCGCCCAGGTGGGGAAGGCGCTGGATGTGACCTCCAGGCGCAGGCGGTGACCGCTCTGGAACTGGTGCCCGGTGGCCCACAGATCGACCTCGATGCGCACCACCTCGCCCGGCTCCAACAGCTTGATCCGCTCGTAGCCGTCCCGGTAGCGCAGGCGCAGGATGCCGGCATTCAGGCGCTGGGCGTAACCATCGGGTGAAACATCCGACAGGCGCGCCACAAAATCAGTATCCACGGCGCTGGTGCTTACGTACAGCTCGGCGGCGAGCATGCCCACCACATTAAGCGGTTCATCCAGCGGGGCGCTGGTGAACACGAGCACATCATCCCGGCGCTGGATGGGGCGCAGGTCTTCATTGGTGCCGTTCTGGAAGTTCTCCTTCCAGAAGGGGGTGGGCGCCGGGCGCTGCGGGTTATAGGTGAAGGCGCTGGATGGGGTCGCTCCAGCGATGATTTCGCCCTCTTCCACCAGGCAGCCCTGCCCCAACAAACTGTTGGCCGGGCCGCTCGCCCCCAGGTAGAAACTGCGTCTGCGCCCCTCCTCCAGCGGGAAAGTATCGCTCTCGATCCAGCGGTTGGCGCCCATCAGGTACATCCGGCAGCGCGGTTCATCCAGAATGCCGTTCTGGATGCCCTTCAGCCAGTAGTCGAACCAGCGGATCGCCTCTTTTTGCAGGGGCGCCATCGAATGCGGGCCGTAGTCAAAGTCGCCAAGCTTGCTGGAGTCGATGGAAAGACGGTGGGGCCAGGGGCCGATCAGCAGCTTCTGCGCCCGGCGCACGTGCGGGTCGGGATGCTGCAGCGCCAGGGCCGGGAAGTGCTCCAGGGTGCCTTTCTGGTCATCGTCGAACCAGCCCGTAACGTGGTAGCAGGGTGTGATCGTCAGGTCGAGCACACCGTCGAACCACAGCCGCCGGTAGTAATCATCCATCGTCTCGTGCTTGAGGTTCTCGTCCAGGTAGGTATCCGCCAGACCCAGGCGGCGGGTCAGGTCTTTCAGCGGGCGCACGTCCACCACCTTTTCCCACTCCAGCTCCGAGATGTGTTCCTTGGCAGTTCTGCCCGAGGTAAACAAGGTCCACATACCCATGATGGGAATGGGCACACCCGACCAGTACGGCCCCTCGTGGAACGGGTGCATGGAGGGGGTGCACATCAGGAAGGCAGCCTTGTGGTATTTGGACTGCAGCCGGGTGGGGTAAATCTGCGTCCAGCCCTCGTAGGAACCGCCAAAAGTCCCCACGCTGCCGTTGCTCCAGGACTGCACACCGCACCATTCCAGGCTGTCGTAGCCGTCTTCGATCTCCTGAAAGTAGGGGTTGAAAACACCTTCGCTGTCGCCGCGCCCGCGCACATCCATCAATACCACGGCATAACCGGCTTTGGTGTACGCCTGGGCGCGCTTGTAACGCACGCTCGTATCCTTAATATAGGGGGTACGGTTGAGTAAAACCGGAAATGGTCCTTCGCCTTCCGGCAGATGCACATTTGCCGCCAGGCGCACACCATCGCGCATCGGCGCACGAACATTGAGCAGAGAACGCGGTTGAGTATCCATATACTCTCCTTAACATTCGAGCTGTCTTTGCGAGCGCTCTTCGCGAAGCAATCTCGAATTTATTGCATAGTCCACACAGTGCGAGCGGCTTTAAGCTGCCATACTTTCTTGCAGCGCCCGGTAACCGATGACTTGAATGCCCTGGTCGCGCAGGTAATCGCGCAGCGCTTCGCTACGGAACGTCTGGTAGTCGCCCACCCGGCTGCGCCAGTCGGGGGCGATGGCGCGCAGTTCGGGGGTATCAATCGACGGATGGAGAATGAAGCAGGTGATCCCGGCAGGCAGATCTGCAAAAATCTTTTTGGCCTGCTCCAGGCGCGCTTCGGGCTGCGCCAGAGGGATGCCGGTGATGCAATCCATCAGCGGTAACCCCATTTCTACCAGCTGGCGGGCAAATTGTGCGGCAGCCGCTGCGCTTTCGGCATCCAGCCCCAGATAGCGGTAACCTGCCTCAACCTGGCGGGGAAACAACAAAGGAAGGCGGTGCTGCAGGGCGAGCTGAACATAGGCAGGGATAAATTTTGGGTACGCCAGGGTGAACATGTGGGTGTCCACGTGTGTCACTGCGATGCCAGCTTGCAGCGCCCATTGGAGCTGGGTCTGCAGCTCAAGCTGCACCGCTGCCAGGTCAGCGCGTGTCTGGGTGATTGCGGGGTCGCGGTGGAAATACCCCTGCTCGTCCAGCAAGCCGCTGGCGGGGTCGCGCGTGGAGAGCGGCCCCCAGCGGTAGGTCTCCCACTCGCAGTTGAGAGTCAGGTGCACGCCCATATCTACCTCTGGGTGGTCACGGCAGCAGGCTGCCGCATGCAGAAACCAGGGACAGGGCGCCATGACAGCCCCGCATGAGACCAAACCAAAATCCACCAGGTCTGAAAAAGCCGCCACAGACGCCTGGCACATGCCGATATCGTCGGCGTGAAGGATGACCAGCCGGTCGGCGGCGGCAAAGCCGAGTTTTTTTAAGATGGGGTTGGGTTGCAAGTTTCACCTCCCTTGCGGTACAGAGATTATACCCGCATCGGAGCGATGCCGCTCTTGCCGGTGGGCGCGCTGGACCAGGCCGCGCCGCACCGGCCTGCCGGGCAGGTCACCGTTCCGCTTGCTCGAACACCATACAGCCTGGTCTGCGCTGCTATCTGCCCACAATCGGAAAATAGGTCAGATTTAAACAGGGCAGGATACAAATCGCCCCGGAACGAAAGGGAGCTGCCAGCGGCACCCCGGCAGGGTTAAAGAGCGTGCTTGCCTCAAAATCCAGCCAGGTGTACGAGCCCGGCGGTCCCAGCGCCTGAAAGCTGAGCAGCGCCAGAAGCGGATTGCCCGAGACCCCTGTACTGGAAGACAGGCTCAAATGCAGGGTGTCACTGATCACCGCATCCAGCGTGCAAACCCCGGCATCGAAAGCTCCGTACGGGTCTGCCGTGCAGCCCAGCGGGCTGACCACCGCCGGATCGTAGGTAAGATCCAGCACGGCATTTCCCACGCCCGGCGGCTGGAGATAGCGCATCCCCACCGGCAGGGTGATGTTGTCTCCGGCTTGCACCACACCGATCCCCGCGTAGCCAAATGGAGAAGGGGTGGGCGTGGGGGTAGGGGTTGCTGTTGGGGTAGGTGTAAATGTGGGCGTTGGCGTGGGCGCAGGGGGCATCACCCGCCGAAACTGCATGCCAGAAAAGGCCACGGTGTGCGACAGGTTGGCCTCGCCGTTCAGGTCTGCCAGGCTCACCTTGCCATTCCTCCCCGCGGTGAACTCGTAGGTTCCCAGGTTCGTCCACATGTTGGATAGCGGTCCCTGGTTCCGGGAAACGGTTCTCTGCCCGCCGGAGTACGTGATGGTGTAGCGCGCATCCGCGCTATCGCGCTCTACCGTCTGGTTTGGGCACTGCCATTCGATGGGCGCATGGTCGGGGACAAACGCCCACACCTCATAGCGGCCTGCCACCGGAATGTTGGGCTTCCATTCCCCGGAGTTGGTGGATTGGGCGGCGCTGTTGACATTCAGGGTCAGGTATGCATGGTCGCCATACCCGTTGATGCGATGCCAGGCAGTCACACACATATCCCCGGTATAGGCGGGGATGAGCGTGGTAGGCTCAAACAGGGTCACCACATCCACCTGTGCCTCATCCCAGCCATCCGTCCACAGGAAGGTCACATCGATCCAATCGTTGACCCCCGGCTGCAATCCGATATCAATGCTGACATCCCACGCCAGGTCGATGCCAAACGGCGCGGTGACAATCCGGTCAAACTGGTCACGCCCGTTGTTGTAGTCATCGAAATAGGCTGCCTGCGCTTCCGGCATGCCCACCGGCAGATCGGGAAACAGCCGCCGCGGCTGCGGATCGCTCAAACCAGACCAGTAGTTGTCATCCGCGTTCCACGGGCCAGATTCACGCACCCTGACGGTGACCGTGTCTTCATAATGCAGCCGCACTGAGTAGTTCTCACCCGTGTCATAACCGCTGTCATTGCAGATCGAATTGCCCCCGTTGGCTAGTTTGACGCACTTATCGGGCAGGGCTACCGTATAGACACCGCCCGAGTCATAACGTGTGGCGTAAACGCTGTACGTGCGCGCCGCGTTGGGCGCCGCCGGTGCGCCGTGCAAATCGCGCTCCGCAACCCAGAGCCTCTCTATCCAGGTCACCAGCCGTGCATAAGTTTCTTCGTCCAGGGCGTTCTCCAACGCCTGGCGGGTGTCTTGCATCGCCAGTTCCACCTGCTGGTTGTAACCACTGAGGGCGATCTGCTCGCGCTTTTCGGCTGCCTTCAGGTTCTCGTCCGCCAAAATCACAGCGGCTGGCCTCATCCAGGCTGCGCAGCCGGTCGGCTTCTGCCTGCGCAGCCTGTTTCACATTTTCAAACTGGGCGTCGCTCAACCCCACCTCGCGCTGCAGGATGCGCGGCAGATCGCCTGTGAATAGAAAGTAATGCAGCACCGGCTTTCTCCCCCATACCGGATTGGTGATGACCGCCGGCGCCTGGCTGGCGCGGGCCTGCAAACCCGCCAGCGGCAGGGCCAATGCGAGCAGCACTACGGCGGCTCGCCACAGCCTGGGAAGGTATTTGTCGATTGTGTTCATAAAAGAGATTATAGAGCCCGGCGCAGAAAGTGCCAATAGTACAAACAGGACGTCGGTACTAGGCGCCTCGGTGGCGGTCAGGCCGCATCAAGGCCCCTTGAGAGCAGCCGCCTGGTCCTGGCGGTGTACGATCTGGCCGTTGCCCGCCGTCACCCGCCGGATCAATTCTTCCAGCGGCAATTCATCCAGCGAGTTCACGATCATACTGGCATGCTCCAGCGGCATCTGGCTGGTGAGCAGGTTGGGCACTGCCACGCAGAACAACCCGGCGCGGCGGGCGGCGGTCACGCCGATCGGTGAATCTTCCAGCACAATCACCTCGTGCGGCTGCACTTCCAGGTCTCGCACCACGGTCAGGTACAGCTCAGGATCGGGTTTTACCTGGCTGACATCATCCCGGGCGAGGATGCAATCAAAATAATCAATCAGCCCGAGGCGGGTAAGGTGTCCGGTGACCCACTCACAGGGAGAGCTGGAAGCCAGGCCGATCTTGATCCCCAGCCTGCGCGCATCCCGCAAATATCCTTCCACACCCGGCTGCGCCGGCTGGACCTGGATCAGCTCGTACTCGCGCTGGCGGCGCTGCGGGGCAAGCACAGCTTTATCGAGGCCCCGCCCGATCTGCTGCTCCAGGCCTTCAAAATGATCCATCTCATTGGAGACGGTTCCGATGACGGTTTGCCAGCCCACCAGATCCACCTCTCCGCCGTACGACTTGTACAGTTCTTGCCAGGAT
Source organism: uncultured Chloroflexia bacterium (assembly GCA_963705155.1). Taxonomy (GTDB): domain Bacteria; phylum Chloroflexota; class Anaerolineae; order Anaerolineales; family UBA4823; genus CAVPJC01. Next base: position 184,333 of record CAVPJC010000001.1, read on the forward strand.
TGAAAAATTGGCCACTCGGTGTCCAGGATCAGACCGTCAAAATCAAAAATAATGGCCCGGATCGGGCCGGGCAGTGAGGCGTTGGGTGACAATTCATTCTCCATCGGTGCTGGTCTCAGCGAAGATTATACCTTACAGGATATTTCATAACCAGCGCGTTGACTGAACAACCAAGTGCATGTACAATCGTTAGCGAGGCGGTGATAAGATGTACTTGCGCCAGGCCCATATTCCAATTCAGGATGAGCGGATCAACTCATGATCACCTCGGCGCAAAATGCCAGAATCAAATGGGTTCGCGAGCTTCAGACCCAGAACCGCACCCGCCGGGAAGAGCAGGCCTTTGTCATTGAAGGCGTGCGCCTGGCAGGTGAAGCCCTGGCAGCCGGGTGGGCTGCCAGGCTGTTGTTATTCACCGGCGATCTCAACCCACGCGGGCTCGAAATTGTGTCTGGCTTTGCGGGACGGCAGATCCCCATCGAGCAGGTCACCCCTCAGGTCATGCGAGCTGCCAGTGACACGCAGACGCCCCAGGGCATTCTGATTGTGATGGCGCTGCCAGCGCCGGTCTTGCCCGAACACCTGGATTTTGTGCTGATCCCCGACGGCATGCGAGACCCTGGCAATCTGGGCAGCGTGCTGCGCAGCGCTGCCGGTGCCGGGGTGGATGCCGTGCTGGTGCCGGAAGACAGCGTGGATATCTACTCGCCCAAAGTAGTGCGGTCTGCCATGGGCGCTCACTTTCACATTCCGGTGCAGGCGGCAAGCTGGGAAACGATCAGTGCCCTGGTCCGGCAAGCCCGTTTGAAGGTCTACCTGGCCGATGCTGCCGGGGCAATAACTTACACACAGGCCGACCTGCGCCAGCCGCTGGCGTTGGTGGTTGGCAGCGAAGCCAGCGGAGCGGGCCAATCTGCCCGGCTCTTGGCTGAAGAACGATTGAGCATCCCCATGCCGGGGGGTATGGAGTCCTTGAACGCAGCCGCAGCGGCGGCAATAATCCTGTATGAAGTTGTTCGCCAGCGCGGCCTCTAAGCCGGCAAAAGAGCCATGGATCAAAACCCGCCTTCGCTAAAAATTCGCTCGATCACCTGTTTTTTGCATCCACGCTGGCCATTGGACGAACAGCTTTTAGACCAGGCTGGCGCGTTCGTCCACACCGCCCAGCAGGCTTTTGAAACCGGCGGCTACGAGGTGCAAACCGTGCGCCTCGCCACTATTCCCTTCCCGCGCCTGCTGCGCAGCCATCCCGGGTCGCGGATGGTGAACTTCACCGATGAAGCCATCTACCTTGCGCGTGCCCTCGAAGCGGCTGCCCTGGCGCGCGGGTTCGGTTATGTTTCGATCGGCCCAGCATTGCCCGGCGCCATGCGCAGCTACGCGGTCATCCCCGAGGTGCTGGCTGCCACAACCAGCGTTTTTCTTTCAGGGATGATGACCACGCCGCGCGGCGGCGTCTCGCTGCCTGCTGTGCAGGCCTGCGGCGCGGTCATTCACCAAAATGCCGGCATCTCACCCGATGGCTTTGCCAACCTGCGCTTCGCTGCCCTGGCAAATGTGCGCCCCGGCTCGCCCTTCTTTCCGGCTGCCTACCACGCTCCGGGACGGCCGGCTTTTGCTCTGGCAACCGAATCGGCTGCCCTGGCGGTCGAAGCCTGCACCCGGGCCGGCAGCCTGGATGAGGCGCGCCGCAACCTGATCGAAGCCGTCCAGAGCCATGCTGAGCGGCTCACAGTGATCGCCCGCAGCCTGGAAAGCGAACACAACCTGCGCTTCGGCGGCATCGATTTCTCGCTGGCGCCCTTTCCTGAGCAGGCCAGATCCCTGGGCGCTGCACTGGAAGGCCTGGGCCTGACCGCCGTTGGCCAGGCAGGCTCACTCGCCAGCGCAGCCTTCCTGGCAGACACGCTGGACCGGGCGCGCTTTCTGCGCACAGGCTTCAGCGGCTTATTTCTCCCTGTCCTCGAAGACGCCGTGCTGGCTGCGCGCGCCGCCGAGGGCAGCCTCACCATCCGGGATCTGCTGCTCTACTCGGCCGTGTGCGGCGCCGGGCTGGATACCGTGCCCCTCCCCGGAGACATTTCATCTGAAGAGCTGTCTGCCATCCTGCTGGATGTGGCTGTGCTGGCTCAACGCCTGCAAAAGCCGCTTACCGCCCGCCTGATGCCCATACCGGGCAAGGTCACCGGCGATCCGACGAACTTCGATTTTGCTTTTTTTGCCAACAGCCGTGTCATGCCCCACCATGCTGCCCCGCTCCATGCAAATCTGGCTGGCAGCGAAGTATTTTATTTGCGAAGACGCCAGGGTTCCTGAACCGGGGGTGAAGTGAGAACCAAGAAAATGGTTAAGTGGATCTGGCTGATCATCCTGGTATTGGCGGCCTGTGGGCCAGCGCCAACCACCGGTGGAAGCCCTGTCACACCTGGGGCTGGCGGCGGCAATGCTCCCCCGCTGCCCAGTACCGAGAAGACCCGCGTGGCAGGCGTAAAACCCGCCGCGCCTCAACCCGAAGCCACCCAGGCAAAATCTGCGCCAGATCAGCAATCTTCCGCCACACCCGTTCCACCCACCGCCACCGCCTCCCTGGTGCCTCCGGCCGCATTCCTGCCTTCCACCGAACCCGAGCAGCCCACCGCAATAGAACCCACCCAGCCAGCGCGACACCTCCACGCCCTTCCCAACTCCCCGGCCCAAAGAAAAAGCTGTTGTCGAAAACGTCACCTTCCAAACAGCAGACGGCATCGCCCTGGAGGGCACCTTTTATCTCCCCGGTGAGGCCAAAGCCGGTCTTCCAGGCATAATCATCCTGCCAATGGTTGTGGAAACGCGCCAGGCCTGGGACAAATCCGCCCGCCTGCTGGTGGAAGGCGGCTACGCGGTGCTTACGCTGGATTTGCGCGGCCAGGGCAAATCTGGCGGCAAACCCGACTGGGTACAATCCATTGCCGATGTCCAGCGCGTTTGGGAGAGCTTCTCCCAGCACAAGAATGTGGATCGCAGCCGCACCGCCTTCATCGGCTCCAGCAATGGCGCCAATATCGCCTTGAATGCTGCCGTGGCCCTGCCCCAGGTGCGCACAGCCGTTCTGATCTCGCCCCATCTCAACTTCATGGGGGTCACCACCAACGATGCATTACCAAAGCTGGGTCAGCGCACGATCCTGGTTATCAGCGGAGAAAGCGATCCAATTTCCGGCGACTGGCCCGCCAGGATGCAGACGCTGGCCTCCGGGCAGGTCACCCTGAAGACCGTGCCCACGCAGGAACACGGCACTTATCTGCTGGCTGGCGAGCCGCAGATGCTGAACGTCATTCAGAAGTGGCTGGATGACCGGCTGGTAAACCCCCGGGACACCGCCGAAACCGGCCGGTTTGACATCTGGCCCTTTGTGTTCATCCTCCTGACATGCACCGCCAGCATTGTCCTGCTGATCGCCAGCCTGGCTCTCCTGCACGGTATGCTGCGCAGCTCTTTGAAGACCAGTCCCCCGCTGCCGGTCGCCCAGCTGCATGCCGGCATGCCAGAGGTGGAAATACGCGGCAAGGTAGCCCGGGTAAACACACCCCTTGATCTCCCCTGGGATGCAGGTGTTGCGGCAGTTTACCTGCGTGTGGAAAAAACCACCAACAGCGCCTGGGCGGTGATCAAGGAAACCGGAACTGCTTCCACATTCCTGCTCGAAGATCGCTCCGGCAGCATCCTTGTGGAAGGTGCTCCCGCCGGCCTGGCGCTGACGGGAGACCCGATCCGCCCATCCAAAACCCAATTGGAGACCCTCCTGCCGCTGCTGGGTCTGGAAGACCTGCAGGCGAACGCTGACCAGTACCGCTTCACCCTCTGGCAGATCACCAGCGGTCAGATGGCAGCCCTCACCGGCAGCCCCTGGAGACGTCCGCACCTGCTTCCCACCCGTATCAAGGTCGCCGATAACAGTCAGACCTCGTTGGCCACCGCCGCCCTGCGCCCGGAGCAACAGGCCGTAACGATACAGGGCCGCATCTCCGCTGTTTTGGAACCCCTGGACGACAACCCCGATCATCCCCTGGCCCTGCGCCGGGCGGTGATTGAAGAAGTTGACCCGCATTTCAACCGGGTGGTCATTTTTGAGCAATGGTTCGTGTCTGATTTTCGCCTGCAGGACAACTATGGGGATATCTGGATCCGTCCCGATCCGAACCTGCTGGCTCTCGACCTGCCTGCGCAAGAGTTGAGCCTGGCTGATTTCAAAGAGCTGGTCGATGACCCAATTCTGGAACAATTATCGCCTGCCAGCACCTACCATTACCGGGTTTACGATCTGCGTTCCGGCGCAGTGCTGGCGGTCCAGGGCAACGTCACCGAAGAAAGGCTCACCTTCATCGCCCGTCAGGCCGACGGTTCTCCGTCTGCTGCTCCGCTGGTGCCGGTTAAATCGTTGCGCCCCGGTCAGGGGCGCGTGCGCCTGGCCGGTACAATCGTGGAGATCGAGGCTCCGCTGGACGGCAAGACCTCCGCCGGCAAAAAACCATCCCTGGCCGTTTTGCGCATCGATTCTGAAGAGACGACCCGCCAGGGCACGACTCTCTTTCCATCCAAAATAAGCGCTTCAGCCTTCCGTTTGCAGGATTCAACCAGCTCGGTCTGGGTATTCCCTGAAAATCCCGTGGGCGACTGCCTTGGCCCTGGCCTCCAACCCACCTGGTCTCACCTGGAAAGCGCGCTGCGGTTCATGGGCGAAGATCCCGCCTCCTGGAAAAATCGCAACTGCACCCTGTGGGAGCTGCGCCTGGGGCAAACGGTGACAGTTTCTGGCGTTGTTTCCAACCAGCGCGCCGGCATGCACAACAGACCCCGATTGGAGCTGGTGCCCTCCGATCAGGGCATTCTGCCCCGCCTGAAATATTGGCGCCCCACCATGGGGCAGGCCGGCCTGCTCCTGCCGCTGCTGGGGTTGGGGCTTTCTTTGCTGTGCATCAGCATGGTGCAACTGGCAGTCGCCTTGCGCCAGCTCCTGAATTGAGCGGCATGCCCGACACCGTTCTGCAAACCATCGGCCTGACCAAACACTTTGGCAGCCTGACCGCGGTGAAAGACCTCACCCTGGATGTTTTTGGCGGTGAGATCTTCGGTTTTTTAGGTCCAAATGGCGCCGGCAAGACCACCACCCTCAACATGATGTGTGGTCTGCTCAAACCCGACGCCGGGAATGTGCTGGTGCACGGCGTCCCGATCTCAGCGGGCGATGTGAAAATACGCCGGCGCATCGGCGTTTGCCCACAGGAAATTGTCCTTTGGGATGGCCTGACCTGCCTTGAACAATTGGAATTTATCGGCGAGATGTACGGGGTGCCGCGCCGTGAAGGCCGCCGGCGCGGGCAAAAGCTGTTGGATGCGCTGGGGTTGTTGGAAAAACGCAGCAGCCTGGCGCGCACTCTGTCAGGAGGGATGAAACGCCGGCTGAACCTGGCCATGGCCCTGGTGCACGATCCCGAAATCATTGTGCTGGATGAACCGGAAGCCGGGCTGGACCCGCAGAGCCGGGTAACCATTCGTGAGTACCTCCGCTCGCTGGCGCAGTCCGATCCTGCTGAACACCAGCGCACTATTATCTTGACCAGCCACAATATGGATGAAGTGGAGCGCGTGGCCGACCGGGTAGCCATCATAGACCACGGAGAGCTGCTGGTGCAAGACACACCCCAGGAGCTAAAGCAGCGCCTGGGCAGCGGTGACGTTATCGATATTCAGCTTCTGGGCGGTTTGGGCGACGAGAGCCTGGCGACGCGGGTCTTACAAGATATTGCCCAGGATGTGAGCCTGGACAGCCAATCGGGACGCCTGCAAGTACGCGCCCTGCAGGCTGTGGGGCTGCTGCCTCACATCATTGAAACGCTGCTCGCGGCCGGCTTTCAGCCGGGTGAGGTCAGCATCCGCCCCAACAGCCTGGAAGACGTTTTTATCCACCTGACCGGACGGAAGCTGCGCGAATGAAATTCCTGAGCGTATTCCGCAAGAGTTTCCTGGAACAGAGCCGCGATCCCTGGACGCTGGGCCTCAGCCTGGTCTTTGCGCCCTTTTTTGTATTCCTGTACTGGCTGCTTTTCCCCAGCGGGTCAACCACCTACGATGTATTGGTGCTCAACCGGGATGAGGGGTTTATTCAGTCTGATGGTGCGCGTTTCTTTGCCAGCAGCCAGCTCATCGAAGCGCTGCGCGCCGTCACGTATAGCGATCAAAGCCCGTTGCTGGTGGCTGTGGAGATCACAGACCGGGCCGCCGGAGAACAGCGCCTGGTAGATCGCAGCGCCGAAGTGCTGCTCATCCTGCCCGAAAATTTCACCGCCGCCATCCAATCCGTCTCGCCAGCCAGCGCCACCGTTACCTTTGTTGGTGATCTCACTAACCCGTATTATGCCGTGGCAGCCGTATTGGCTAACGGCGCTCTGGAACAATATATCCAATCTGCCACGCACCAAAGCAGCCCTATCCGGGTGGTCGAAGAGGCCCTGGGCGCATCGGCGGCGCGCACCGAGTTTGAAGTCTATGTTCCCGGCCTGATGGTTTTCGCTGTGATTCTGCTCATCTTCCTGGCATCCATGACGGTCGCTCGCGATATCGAATTGGGCGCGCTGCGCCGCCTGCAGATCACCTGCATGACCGCAAAGGATTATCTGGGCGGCATCACCGCCGCCCTCACCGTGGTGGGCGCTTTCTCCATCCTGCTCACCTACCTCACCGCCTGGGCGCTGGGTTTTCACAGCCAGGGGTCGCTGTGGGCGGCCCTGCTCATCGGGCTGCTCGCCAACATCTCTGTTATCGGGGTCGGCTTGATTGTGGCCAGTTTCTCGCGCACGGTCAGCCAGGCGTTTGTGATTGCCAATTTTCCCCTCGGATTGATGATGTTTTTCTCCGGTTCGGCCTTCCCTGTGCCGCCTCTGGTGCTTTTTACCATCGGCGGGCGCCAGCTGGCTTTGTTTGATCTCCTGCCCGCCACCCATGCCGTAACGGCGCTCAATAAAATCTTCACCCAGGGAGCCGGCATCCGCGCGGTTGCCTTTGAGCTGGTTGCTCTGACGCTGCTTTCAGCAGGTTACTTTGCCATCGGCGCCTGGTTTTTCCACCGCAGGCATCTCAAACCGGCATAGAATAGCAGCAATATGAGTTTAGAAGAGATTTGGCTTAAAATAACGCCTTTCGACGCTTTTAGAGCAGGTAAACCAGGAGGATGATATGCGATATAAAGTTTTTGGCAGAAGCGGTTTGCGGGTTTCCGAGCTGGCCCTGGGGACCATGACCTTCGGCACAGACTGGGGCTGGGGCGCCACCAGCGAGGAATGCGGGAAAATGCTGGAGGCCTTTGTTGAGGCGGGCGGCAATTTCATCGACACATCCGTCAATTACACCAACGGTTCCAGCGAAAAAATCGTCGGCGAGCTGATCCGTACCCGGCGGGATTACTTTGTCCTGGCTACCAAATACAGTCTCTCGCGCAACTGGGATGATCCCAATGCCTTTGGCAACTCGCGTAAAAACCTGGTTGGCTCGCTGGAAACCAGCCTCAAACATCTGCAAACCAGTTACATCGATCTGCTCTGGCTGCACGCCTGGGATTACTTAACCCCGGTCGAGGAAGTCATGCGCGCCCTGGACGACGTGGTGCGGGCGGGCAAGGTGCTGTACGTTGGCGTTTCAGACACGCCCGCCTATGTCATCGCCCGTGCCAATATGCTGGCAGAGCTGCGCGGCTGGTCGCCGTTTATCGCCGTCCAGGCGCCTTATTCCCTGGTCGAGCGCGACCTCGAGCGCGAAATACTGCCCATGGCCAAAGATCTCGGGCTGGCAGTCACCCCCTGGGGCATCCTGGGGGCCGGCGTTTTGACCGGCAAGTACGCCGGCGCATCCAAAGAACCCAAACGCATGGGCGACCGGGCGCAGATTTCAGAGCGCACCCGGGCGATCGCCGCAACGGTGCAGGCCGTCGCAGAGCGAGGCCGGCCACTCCCCCGCCCAGGTGGCAGTCAACTGGGTGCTGGCCCAGCAGGAGCGCGCCCAGATCATCCCCATCCTTGGAGCGCGCAGCGCCGCCCACCTGCAAGACAACCTCGCCGCCCTGGAGTGGAAACTAAGCCCCGAACAGCTCCAGCGCCTGGATGAAGCCAGCCAGATCGAGCTGGGCTTTCCCCACAATTTCATCCCGGGCAACGAATACATTTACGGCAACATGTGGGGCAAGATCGACCGGAAATAACCGTGTTAAATAAATCACCATTTAGCGGTCACAGATAAACGGCCTCAAATACTGGCCGGTGTACGAATCATCCTGCGCGCACACCTGTTCCGGCGTGCCTTCGGCCACCAGCAGAGCCGCCGCGGTCGCCGCCCTCGGGCCCCAGGTCGATGATGTAATCGGCGACCTTGATGATGTCCAGGTTGTGCTCGATGATCAAGACGCTGTTGCCGCTGTCCACCAGGCGCTGCAGCACTTCAATCAGCTTGTGCACGTCGGCGGCGTGCAGGCCCACCGACGGTTCATCCAGCACGTACAGCGTCCGCCCGGTGGCCCGGCGGGAAAGCTCTTTGGCCAGTTTGACGCGCTGCGCTTCACCGCCTGAAAGGGTGGGCGCCGGCTGGCCAATGCGCACATAGCCCAGGCCCACATCCCGCAGCGTCAGCAGGCGGTTGAGCATCCCCGGGAAGGCTTCAAACACCTCCAGGGCATGATCCACGGTCATATCCAGCACCTCGGCGATGCTGAAATCCTTGAACTTCACCTGCAGCGTCTCCCGGTTAAAGCGTGCCCCGTGACAGACATCGCAGGGCACGTACACATCCGGCAGGAACTGCATCTCGATGCGCAGCTGGCCCTGTCCCTGGCAGGCTTCACAGCGCCCGCCGTGCACATTGAACGAGAAGCGTCCCGGCTTATACCCGCGGATTTTGCTCTCAGGCATTTCAGCAAACAGGCTGCGAATTTGGTCAAACAGCCCGGTGTAGGTTCCAGGATTGGAGCGCGGTGTGCGTCCGATGGGCGACTGGTCGATATTGATGATCTTATCGATGTGTTCCAGGCCTTCGATGCTGTCGTGCTCACCCGGCAGGCCGCGCGACCCATGCAGATAGCGCGCCAGGGCTTTGTATAGAATTTCCACCATCAGCGTCGATTTACCCGAACCGGAAACACCCGTGATGCACACCAGCCGGCCCAGCGGAATGCGCACATCGATATTTTTTAAGTTATTCTCGCGCGCCCCGATGATCTTGATCGCCTTACCGTTGCCGTTGCGCCGCTTTTCGGGAATGGGCACCTTCAACCGCCCGGAGAGGTAAGCGCCTGTGAGCGAATTGGGGTTGGCCAGGATATCCTCCACCGTCCCCTCTCCCACCACACGCCCGCCGTGTTCACCCGCTCCGGGCCCCAGGTCGAGCACCCAATCGGCAGAGCGGATCGTCTCTTCATCATGCTCCACCACCAGAACCGAGTTCCCCAGGTCGCGCAGGCTCTTCAATGTATTCAGCAGGCGGGCGTTATCGCGCGGGTGCAGGCCAATCGAAGGTTCATCCAGCACGTACAGCACACCCATCAAGCGTGAGCCAATTTGAGTTGCCAGGCGGATGCGCTGCGCTTCGCCGCCAGACAGGGACGCCGCCGAACGCTGCAGCGTCAGGTAATCCAGGCCCACATCCACCAGAAAACCCAGGCGCGCCTGGATCTCTTTCAAAATTCGCTCGGCAATAGCCTGCTGGCGGGTGGTGAGCGGGGTACCCAATCCCATCAATTTCAACACCCACTGCAGCGTGCGCAGCACCGGCCATTGTGTGACTTCGATAATATGGGTATCATCCACGGTGATCGCCAGGGCTTCCTTGCGCAGCCGGGCGCCGTTGCAGGTCGGGCAGATGCGCTCGCTCATGAATTCCGAGATCTTTTCACGCATATACTCGGAGTTTGTGTCATTGTAACGGCGCTGGAGATTGGGGATCACGCCTTCAAATGGAGTGTTGAAGGTCGCCCGGCGGCCATCCCGGTTGTGATAGTGAACGGTGACCTCTTTTCCATTGGTGCCGTACAGGATGACATCCAGTTTTTCCCTGGAGAGTGAGCTCACCGGGGCGTTCAGGTCAATGTGGTATTCCTGGGCGGCGGCCTCCAGGGTTTGCCAGTAATAACCGCCCTCCTCTTTGGGGCCGCTCCACTCCGATACGGCAATGGCGCCCTCCTTTAGCGAGGCGTCAGTGTCTGGGATGAGCAAATCCGGGCTGATCTCCAGCTTGCCGCCCAGGCCCTGGCAGTCGGGGCAGGCGCCGTGCGGCGTGTTGAAAGAAAAGGTGCGCGGTTCAATTTCGGGCAGCAGCGAGCCGTGCTCCGGGCAGGCCAGGTGCTCCGAAAAATGCAGATCCAGCGAATCCGAAGCGCCCCTCTCTCCAGCCGGGGTCAGGTACACCGTCAGGTAGCCATCTCCAAACTTCAGGGCGGTTTCCACCGAGTTGGTCAGGCGTGTTTGGAAGGATTGCAAATCTTCCTCATTTTCCGGATGCCGGATGATGATGCGGTCCACCACCGCCTCGATCGTGTGGATTTTATAGCGATCCATCTGGATCTCTTCATCCAGCTCGTGAACTTCGCCATCCACACGGGCGCGCACAAAACCCGCTTTGCGGATTTCTTCCAGCACGGCCTGGTGGGTGCCTTTTCGGCCGCGCACCAGGGGAGAGAGGATCAGCAGCCGCGAGCCTTCTGGCAGGGCTTCGATCGCCTCCACAATTTCCTGGGCGCTCTGTTTGGCCACCAGCCGCCCGCACACCGGGCAGTGCGGAATGCCTGCCCGCGCAAACAGCAGGCGCAGGTAATCGTAGATTTCGGTCACCGTGCCCACCGTGGAGCGCGGGTTATGCGAAGCGCCCTTCTGATCAATGGAAACCGCCGGAGACAGCCCCTCGATATGATCCACATCCGGCTTGTCCATCTGCCCCAGGAACTGGCGGGCATACGCTGAAAGCGATTTAACGTAGCGGCGCTGGCCCTCGGCAAAGATGGTATCGAACGCCAGCGAAGATTTTCCCGAGCCCGACAAGCCTGTGATCACCACAAACTTATCGCGCGGGATTTCTACGGTAATATTCTTTAAGTTGTGGACACGGGCGCCCACAACACGGATTACATTCTGGGACATGATCACACTTCAATTATAGCACATATGTTTTATTTACAATACCCGCAAAAACATCAACAAGATACCATGACCGTCAGCGGGACAATTTTTGATTATACCAAACGAATAGCCAGGCGATCATTTATCTGCCTGACCTCTGGTACAATTTACATCATCGATCGCGTCTCATGTTCTTGAAAGAATGAAAGGCTGGCAATGGGTTTCCTGAAAAAACTTACCCGCTTGTTCACGGTTTCAGCCCCAATTGAAGATCGTGCTTTGTTCATCTATGTGCAATGCAATCGCTGTAACGAGAAGATCCGCGCCCGGGTTGACCTGCTGAACGACCTCAGCCCAATCTACAACGAGAGCGGGGTCACTTATTTTTCTCGCAAGGTCATCATGGGAGAACAACGCTGCTTCCAGAAAATTGAGGTCGAAATGAACTTCGATGAGCGCCGCCGCATCACCGACCGTAAAATCTCAGGGGGGCGCTTCATCGCCAAAGAAGACCTGGAACCCCAGGCGCAATAAGCTGCCGCCCGGCAGGAGAACAAAGAGAACCTCCATGCCAAAAGCACCTGCTGCCCAGCCTGCACAATCTTTACGTTTGCTGCGCACCAAACTGTTCATTCCCCGCGCCCATCCAGACCTGGTGGCGCGTCCCTGGCTGGCAAACCGCCTGGATGAAGGCCTGCGCTGCAAACTGACGCTTGTCTCAGCTCCGGCAGGTTTTGGCAAGACCACCCTGCTTGGCAAATGGATTTTGGATCGCCAGGCATCTTCCCAAACAAATCAAAAATTCTGCTGGGTATCCCTTGACGCCGGCGACAACGATCCAACCCGCTTCTGGAGCTATTGCTTGGCTGCCCTCCAAACCACGCAGCCAGACGCCGGCAAAATTGCCCTGGCGATGCTGCAATCTCCCCAACCGCCGGATATTGAAACCATCCTGACAGAAATTTTAAATGACATCGATCTCGCCACCGATGACTGTGTGCTCGTCCTGGATGACTATCACGTCATCGAAAACACTGCCATCCACCAGGCTCTCAGCTTTCTCCTGGAACACATGTCACCTCACATGCACCTGGTTATTGCCAGCCGCAGCGAGCCAGAGCTGCCCATGCACCGCATGCGCGTTCGCCGTGAGCTGGTGGAGCTGAACCTGACCGACCTGCGTTTTACTCTCGATGAAGCCGCCACTTTTTTGAACCAGGTCATGAAACTCAATATCGCCCAGGAAGATGTGAGCCGCCTGGAAAAATTGACCGAGGGCTGGGTCGCCGGCCTGCAGCTTGCCGCGCTATCGATGCACAATGTTCAGGATATCTCCGGCTTTCTGGGCGCGTTCACCGGAAGCCACCGCTACATCTTCGATTATCTGGCTCAGGAGGTCTTGAACCGCCAGCCGGCCCACATTCAGGATTTTCTACTGCGCTCGTCAATCCTGGAGCGTATGAATGCCTCTCTGTGCGATTCATTATCCCCGCAAAATTCGTCGTCTGAGGGCATTTCTCCGATCTCGAATCCCGGTTCAAATTTATCCAGCAGCCAGGCAATTCTGGAACATCTGGAACATACCAACCTTTTCATCGTACCCCTCGACCAGCAGCGCCACTGGTATCGTTACCATCACCTGTTCAGCGATTTCCTCCAGACCCGGCTGGAACAATCCGTCTCACCTGAGGTGGTTTCTGCACTGCATATGCGCGCCTGCGCCTGGTACGAACAAAACGGCCTGCTGGGCGAGGCGCTTCGCCATGCCATGGCTGCCCACCAGCCCGGTCACGCCGCCGCCCTTTTGAGCCAGGCTGCTGAAGAGATGTTCATTCGCAGCGAATTGATCACCATTATCAAGTGGCTGCAGGCCCTGCCCGATGACATCGTGCGCGATGACCTGCGCCTGAACATGATTTACGCCTGGGCTCAGCTGGCTACCGGTCATATCGAAGCTGTCGAACCTATTCTCCTGAATATGGAGCGCATCCTGGGCGTAACCGCTGATGGATCCCCCCAAACGCTGCTCCTTCCGCCTGCAACCCGCGGTGTGCTGGCCGAAATTTCCAATTTACGCGCTTCCCATTCTTTCAACCTGGGAGATCTTGCTGCCTCCATGCGATTGAGCGTGCACGCGCGCGCCTACCTGGCGGAGGATGTTGATAAGGGCTGCTTCCAGAGCCGCCTTGGCCTGTTGAGCATCGCTTCCTTCAACCTGGCCGTGGCGCTCGAATTCAGCGGCAATGTGCCGCAGGCATTGCAATCCTTCGGAGAAGTGATCCGCCTCAGCCGCCAGGATCAAAACAACCACCTGCTGCCCATGGCGATCAGTCACCAGGCGACGCTGCTGGCAGTCCTGGGACGTCTGCACCAGGCCTTTGAGACCTGCCTTGAGGCGCAGCGCGATTTAGATCTTTCTGAACACCCCTCACCCCTGGCGGGTCTGCTTTACACCGGGCTGGGCAACCTGTATTACGAATGGAATGACCTGGCGCAAGCCGAAACCTGCCTCAATAAAGGCATCGAGCTGGGTCGCCAATGGAGCAGTTGGGAAATTCTCACTGCCGGCTACTTCGGCCTGTCGCACTGCCAGGTGGCGCGCGGCAATCTGCAGGCTGCACTGACCCTTCTGCAAGAACTCGAAGCGCTGCGGCAGAAACTGCAGCTTCCCTGGGCAGAAGGAGCCATTCAAGGCCAACTGGCGTTGGTTTCAGTCCGGCTGGGCGATAACCATGCAGCCGCCCGGTGGGCCGACGGCATGGGCGCAGCCCTGCAGGCAGGAATTCCTTACGTGCTGGAAGCCGAAGCCATCACCCTGGCGCGGGTACTGCTCTACCTGGGCAGGAACGCTGAGGCGGATGCCCTGCTGGAACAGCTCCTGACCGGGGCAGAAGCCGGGCAGCGTTGGGGACGCGTGATCCCTATATTAGTCCTGCGCTCGCTTTCGCTGGCTGCCCTGGGAGAAAATACCCATGCTGCCGCCGCTCTGGAACGCGCCCTGCAGCTGGCAGAGCCGCAGGGTTACCTGCGTGTCTTCCTGGATGAAGGCGAGCCCTTAAGAAAAATGCTCTCGGCTGCCAACCGCCAGCTTTCAGCGCTGAGCCCCCAGCCTCCAGTCCTTGCCATCCCTCCGGCGCCGCCCCCCGGTCACCCATCGTCCACCACTGCGCCATTGAGCGCCCGCGAGCTGGAAGTTTTACTCCTGATGGCCAAAGGTCTGACCAACCAGCAAATTGCCGCCAGCCTGTATATTTCCCTCAACACCGTTAAAACCCACATCAAAAACATCCTGGGCCATCTGGACGTCGAAAACCGCACTCAGGCTGTGGACCGCGCCCGCCAGATGGGCCTGTTGCAGTAACCCGCTCTCGCTTCAGCCACCGCATCACCCACAGACAACTCCTCACCCGCTGCTCACCCTTTTGAGTGAGGCAGCCAGCCAGCAGGCAGATCACCCGCGTAATGCCTCTTTCGAGTGGCGACAGCGCCGGGGTATCTGGCTATACTGTGCACAATGAAATCCCGCTCAAAAGGAATGTGCATGAGGAGAACGCAATGAACGAAACTGTCCTATCCGTCAAAAATTTTCAGAAATTGTACGGCAGCTACCAGGCAGTGGCAGATATCAGTTTTGATGTACTGCGGGGCGAAATCTTCGGCCTGCTGGGGCCCAATGGCGCCGGAAAAACCAGCACATTGGAGTGTCTGGAGGGTATTCGCCGGAGTGATGGCGGCAGCCTGAACATCCTCGGCGTCGATCCAGGCCGCGAGCCTCGCAAGCTCAGCAGCTTGATCGGTGTGCAGCTTCAGACCTCTGGCCTCCCCGCCAGCATGACGGTTGAGGAAGCCATGCGCTTTTTCTGCGCCTACCACCATGTGGCCCCCCGCTACGATCTGCTGGACCGCCTGGGCTTGCAGGAAAAACGCCGCAGCGAATATCACCAGCTCTCCACCGGCCAGCAGCGCCGGTTGGCTCTGGCGCTCGCGGTGGCGCATCGCCCTCAGGTGCTCTTCCTGGATGAGCCCACCGCCGGCCTGGATGTGGGTTCGCGCACCGAGCTGCACGCGTTGATGCAGGAGCTGAAGGCTCAAAATACCACCATCCTTCTGGCAACCCACGATATGGCCGAAGCCGAAAAAATGACCGACCGCGTGGCGATCTTGCTCAAAGGCAAAGTGGTTGCTCAGGGCACACCCATCGAGCTGACCGCCACAGGCTCAGGCTACACCAAGATTTCCGTCCGCACTGAAGATGCGCTGCTTCAGAAGAACGGCAAAGTCTTCCCGGCAGTCAACCATAAGACCATCAACGAAGAATACGCCATCTATTACAGCACAGACCCCGGGGCTACCGTCTCGGCCGTCCTGGACTACGTCAATGCCCGGGGCGATAAATTGATCGACCTGCGCGTGGAACGCCCCTCCCTTGAAGAGCGTTTTCTGGAAATCACCAATATAGGAGCTTCGAAATGACCGCTTTTATGCAGCACTTCACATTCGAGTTCAAATCCGGGCTTCGCAACCCAACTTCTCTCCTGATGAATTACCTTTTCCCACTCAGCTTTTACGCCCTGATGGGTCTGGTAATGACCGAGATCAACCCGGGCTTCAAAGAACTGCTGATGCCTGCCATGGTGACCTTCGCCTGCATGGCTTCCAACCTGCTTGGCCTGCCAGGCCCGCTGGTGGAATCGCGCGATGCAGGAATTTTCCGCAGCTTCAAGATCAACGGTGTGCCAGCACTTTCCATCCTTTCCTTCCCTGCGCTGACCACTATTTTTCACGCTCTGATCGTGGCGGTGATCGTCTCTCTGACCGCCGGCTCGCTGTTCGATGGAGCCACACCGGTTTCATGGGGTTACTTTGCCTTGATCACACTGCTGGTGGCCTTCCTGTTTGGCTCTCTCGGGGCTTTGATCGGTGTCATCTCTGGCTCAGCGCGCTCCACTGTGCTGTGGTCGCAGCTTATCTTCCTGCCATCCATGATGTTGGGCGGGCTGATGATGCCCATCGATGTGCTGCCCGAATCGGTGCGCTTCGTTTCCGGTCTTTTGCCCACCGCCTACGCCATGCAGGCTTACCAGGGCCTGGCGTTCCAGACCACCACCCTGCTCGACCCCACCATCTCTCTTCTGGTGGTGGCAGCCGGTGCTCTGCTGGCCTTCGCTCTGGCGATCTACCTGTTCAGCTGGGATAGCAAAAACAGCACCCGCCACGGCCATCCTCTCCTGGCGCTGCTGGCGCTGGTGCCCTATATTGCCGGTATCTTCCTGGCCTGAATCATAAAATACCCCGGGGGAGGCCCGCCATGCCTCCCCCTTCCCTTTGCTAACCGTAATAAAAGGAAATTCCATGTCACGCGCTGCAGGGCGCCTCACGCCGCCAGAGCAGGTTGTTTTTCAGAAACTGGATGCCGGGCTGCACTGCCGGCTGACCCTCCTGGTGGCTCCGGCTGGCGCAGGCAAAACCCGGGCGCTGCGTGCCTGGGCCGCGGCCCGGCAACCTGGCGTTCACCCGCTGGTCTGGCTGGAGCTGCAGCCTGCTGATAACCACCCGGCTCAATTCCTGAACCGTCTCACCGCCGCCCTGCAGCCCTTCCTGCCAGATCCCCTTCCAACCCAAACGCCGTCCTGGACGCCTGGCCCGGGAAGCCCGTTGGAGACTGTTATCGACCTGATCAATGCCGTGACTGAAGATGGCGTCGATTTTTCCTCATACTGGATGGCTACCATGCCATCTCTGACCCGATCGTGCACCAGGCCATTGAGCTCCTGCTGGATTATCTGCCTCCATCCATGCACATGATCATCGCCAGCCGCAGCCAGCCGCCCCTGCCCATCCCCCGGCTGCGAGCGCGCCGTCAGCTTGTGGAAATTGGCGACGAGGAGCTCACCCAGGCGGTGGTACAATTCGCCGCATGCGTAAAAATACCCTGATCAAAACGGTGGGGATTCTGGCTGCCGCTCTCCTGCTGGTTGCGCTGCTCACCCAGCTCCCACCCGTGAAACAGCGCCTGTCCTGGCGCCTGTTCCTGGCCGAAGCCTATATCAACGGTGTCCTCCATCCGGTAGGTGCACTCCCCACCGCCCTGCCCCAACCGCGCCTTGCGGTAACCTCTCATCCCACGCCCACCGCTGTTCCGGCTGCCACCTTGCAGCCGCAAGAGCTTACTGCCACACCCGCCGCCTCACCCACCCCCACGCTTTCACCCACGCCCATTCCGGCATCCATTGCGCTGCCCGCCCCCGCCTGGGAAAAACAGGATATTAACAACTGCGGACCCGCCACTTTAGCCATGTACCTGCGCTATTACGGCTGGAAGGGCGACCAGTTCGAGATTGCCAGCCTGCTCAAACCCCAGCGCGACGACCGCAATGTGAACGTGGAAGAGCTGGCTTTCTATGTGCGCACGCGCGCCGGTTACCTGGGCGTGCAGTACCGCGTTGGCGGGGATGTCACTCTGCTCAAACGCCTGCTGGCTGCCGGGTTCCCCGTGATCATCGAAGAGACCTACACCTTCGACCGGCAGTACTGGCCCAATGACGACCTGTGGGGCGCTCATTACAACCTGCTCACCGGCTACGATGACGCCGCCGGCGTCTTTACCGTGCAAGACAGCTTTGTAAGCCCCAACCGTAAGGTGCCCTACACCAGGCTGGATGAAGACTGGCGCTCCTTCAACCGGGTCTACCTGCTGGTGTATCCGCAGGAGCGCGAAGCCGAGCTCAAAGAAATTTTGGGTGAAGATTGGGACCCGGATATCAATCGCCAGAACGCCCTGGCGGATGCCCGGGCCGACACCGAAGCCCGCCCCGAAGACGCCTTTGCCTGGTTCAACCTGGGCACCAACCTGGTTTACTTTGAAGAGTACCGCCAGGCCGCCGAGGCTTTTGACACAGCCCGCCAGATCGGCCTGCCCCAGCGCATGCTGCGCTACCAGTTCACCCCCTTCTTTGCCTACTTCCATTCCCACCGCAATGATGACCTGATGGCGCTCACTGAGTATGCCCTCAAGATCACCCACAACGCTGAGGAAGCCTTGCTGTGGCGCGGCTGGGGTTTGTACCGACAGGGCGACAGCAACGCCGCCATCGAAAATTTCCAGGCCGCCCTGGCTGAAAACCCCAATTACCAGGATGCCCTGTACGCACTGGATTTCGTGCGCGCCAACCCGTAGCAAAACCCCCGATGGAAGTGATTGGCCATCGGGGGTTTTGCCCGGTTATACAGGATTAGTGCGCGCCGCGCGCCAACCCCGCCGGAACCGATTCCTCTCGCCCGGGCCGGATCATTTTCAAAGAGAACAGCAGCAGCACACCCATCAGCAGCCCGCCGAGCAAGAACGGCCCCGTGGAGCCCAGCGTCTGAAAGATGGCTCCTCCAATCAGCGGCGCCACGGCGTTGGCGGCGCTTAAGAACGCCGCCGAAATTCCCAGCATCCCGCCCACCTCACCCCGCTCGATGCGCTTGGTGATCAGGCTGTTGATGCTTGGCTGCAGGATGCCGCCGCCAATGGAAGCCGGGATCATCGCTACCAGAATCCAGGCCAATCCCAGCCAGCCGTTGTTGGTGTCCGGCGGCAGTTCCACGGCCAGGTTGCGCGTGGTGGGGTTCTCATGCGTGCGGAAGTCGCCGCTGGCGCTCAGCTCCTGCGCCAGTTTTTCCTGCGAGTAACCCGGCAGCGGCTGGCGCGGCGTGAACGAGGTGAACGCCAGGCCCACTGCCAGCGTCGCCAGCCCCAGGTACACCAGGCGCCGGTCGCCAAACTTGCGGCTCCACGGGCCAATAAAACCTCCCTGCACCGCCACCACGATCACACCCACAAAGACAAAGATGATCGAATTGCCCGAAGCGTTCATACCCAGGCGGTTGAGGGTGAACAACGCCAGAAGCTGCTCGAAACCGCCAAAAGCAATTTGCTGGGCAAACATGAGCACCAGCAGCAGGCCCACCTGCGGATGGCGCAGCGCCTGGAACATGGCGTTGATTGAAAAGCCGGTCTTGCGCTGGCTCTGCCCGCGCAGCTCTGCAGGCAGTGTCTCTTGCAGCCAGAACCAGGTGAGCAGGATAGACAGGAGCGAAAAGGCCGCGGCTACAAACGCCGGTACGCGGTAATTGTTGCCGCTCAAAGCCAGGGAAACAAAAGCGATCACCGGCCCAACCACAAAACCCAGCCCAAAGGCAGCCCCCAGCAAGCCCAACCCCTGGGTGCGTGTCTTTTCATTGGTGCTGTCGGTGATCACCGCCTGCGCCGTGGAGATATTTGCACCCGAAAGGCCGTCAATGATGCGCGCCAGGAAGAGCATCCAGAGCGCGTTGGAAAAGCCCAGCACGATAAAGCCAATCAACGTACCCACCTGGCTCACCAGCAAGACGGGCTTGCGGCCAAAACGGTCTGAGAGGCGCCCGAGCAGCGGAGCGCCAACGAACTGCATCATCGGGTAGGCCGCGCCCAGCAACCCAATGCTGAAGGCGCTGGCTCCAAAGGAGGTGGCATACAACGGCATTAGCGGGATGATGATCGTCAGCCCCAGCAGGTCAATCAAGACAATTACAAAAACTGGCAGGATTTTTTTGAAATCCAGCTTATCTCCCGCAGGGATATTTGTTTCAGAAGATTTGGAACGCTTCATACTTTGGTTTACTCCGTATCCATCCAGGTGGCTTAAGATTCAAACCGGGCCAGAACTTCGTCCAGCCATTCCAGCTCGGCGCGCAGATGCCGGGCGCGGTGTTCGATCACCAGGTGCAAGCTGCCGGCATGGGCGGGCACATCCTTGGCGCCTTCCAGCTCGCCAGCCAGGGTTTGCCGCCGTTGGCGCAAAAGGGTATGGGCTTGCAATGGATCCAGGCTGTCCAGAAAAGCCAGGCCAATATCGCCAGGGAAGTACACCGGCGGGTTAGAAGCCAGGTTGGCGTGCAGCAACCGTTGAAATTCGGTCTCACCCCGCGGTGTCAGGCGGTAAACTCGCCGCGGCGGGCGATTGCCCTCCTGCTCCAGCGTTTCCGCAATCCACCCATCTTCCGCCATCTTGTTTAACAGATAGTAGGCTGTGGGTTTTTTGAGATCGGTGCAGACAGCCATGTCGCGGTCGATAAACTCAAAGAGCTGGTAACCGTGCATACCCTGGCGGCGCAGCAGGCCTAACAGAAGCAGTTTGTGATCCATGGGTTTCTCTTCCAGCAGGTCAAAATAATCAGTCCTGACTAGTCAATATTGACTAGTCAGGACTGATTATAGGTTTCTAGAGCGGGAATGTCAAGAGGCAAATCTAATGATCCGACCGCCTGACGCTATCCAGCGCCTGGCGGGCTCTCTCCATCCCTGCCTTTAAGGATGCCTGCACTGTGACCTGCGAGAAATCCAGCACATCACCCAGCGGCGCAGCCGGTTCGATGATCTTGCATTCGTAATACTTCAACGGGCGGCCGCTCACCGGGTGGAAGAGTGTAACGCGTCTCTCGGCGGCCTGCTTGACCAGGTGATTGATGCGCACGAACTCGCGCACGTCGCCCTGAAACAGCTCATTGAGCAGCAGGTCGAGGGTGCGCATACCGATCTTGACAACATCACCCGGCTGGCCTGTGAGCACCTCCGGCGCCTGCAAACCACAGTTGATAATCACCACCTCATCCGGCTGCGCATCCAGCACATCGCCAATCGGGCTGATATTGCGCACTCCGCCATCCACCATAGCCGGATAGGCAGGTGAGACATCCACTGGAGTCCAGATGATGGGCATCACGGTGGAGGCCAGCACAGCCTTTTGCAGGTCTGGATCGCCCGAGCGGAACTCAACGTACTCGCCGCTCACCAGCGAAACCGCACCGACGCGCAGATCGGTCTGGACCATACCGGCGTCGAATTCCTGCGCCAGCATGCGCTGCAGGGGCTGGTTGTCGTAGAAAGACCTTGCCCCGAAAAGCAGCTTGAGGATGGAGAGCAGGTTGAACCCGCCGGTGTACACCTGGTCGCTGGAGATGGTGTTCCAGACTTCAAACAGGCGGGCGTATTTGCCCATCGCCAGCATGGCGCCGTTGAGGGCGCCCACCGACACCCCGGCGATCACATCCCAGTGGTAACCTTTCACCTCGCGGGCGTACTTCTCCGCGCCGCATTGGAAGGCGCCGCGCGCTCCGCCGCCGCTGAGAACCAGAGCCGTTTTCTTCGCCATACCTGCCTCCTTTCATCCCTCAAGGCAGGTGGTTGCAGAAATCGTACCAATAAGAGTTTATGGCTCGGAGAGCGCCATCTTCATTCGCTCCAGAGCCTCCATCAACAGGGCCCGCGGGCAGCCGAAATTGAGCCGCACAAATCCCTTGCCGCCCTGGCCAAAGCTGGCGCCGTCATTCAATGCCACGCGCGCTTTTTCCAGGAAGAAATGGTAAGGATCCACGGCAGCCTGCGGGTTGGCAGCCTCGCGGCAGTCCAGCCAGGCCAGGTAGGTGCCCTCCGGCTTCGCCATGTGAATGCCAGGCAATTCGCGAATTACGCTTTCGAACAGGTAGTCTCGGTTCGCCTCCAGGTAGGTCAAGACCTGATCGAGCCACTCCCTGCCGCCACTGTAAGCAGCCTGGGCGGCGGTCAGGCCCATCAGGTTCACCCATCCCATCAGCCCGGGGTTGGCCTGCTGAAATTGCCTGCGCAGGGCCGGGTCGGGGATGACAGCGAATGCGCACTGCAGACCGGCTATATTGAAGGTCTTGCTGGGAGCCATCAGGGTGACAGTGCGGCAGGCGATTTCGGGATCGAGCGACGCCATGGGGATGTGGTGCTGCCCGGAAAACACCAGGTCGGCATGGATCTCATCCGAGACCATCAACACACCTTTGCGCAGGCAAATCTCGGCCATGCGCTCCAGCTCATCGCGCCGGAAGACTTGCCCCACCGGGTTATGCGGGCTGCACAGGATGAACAGCCTTACCCCCGGGTGAATGGCCGCCTCAAAGGCATCAAAATCGATGCTGTAACTGCCGTCCGGTTGGCGGGTGAGCTCCATGGCATGCGGCCGCGCTCCGGTGGTCAGGGCTGCACGCAAGATCGGCTCATAGACGGGCGTCTGCACCAGCACACCCCCGGGAACAGCAAAAGCATGGCAGGCCAGGTTAACACCGGGCACCACCCCGGGCAGCAGCAGCAAGTCTTCGGGATGCACATGCCAGGCGTGCCGCTCGGCCATCCAATCGATGATGGCCTGGGTAAGCTCTGGCACCCAGTTTGCGCCGGCTATCCCGCTCGGGTAACCAAAAATTCCGTGCTCCACCCGTTGGCGCAAGGCCTGGATCACCGGCTCAGGCGAGACGAAATCCATATCGGCCACCCATAAGGGCAGCACATCGGCATCGTAATATTTCCATTTACCGCTCTCTGTGGAACGTCGCTCGTGGATGGCGTCAAAGTCATAAATCATGCGGTCTCCTTATCGATCCAACTCCGGTCAAATTATGCGTTGATCCTGCTGGCTCGTCTACATAATTGTATCTTTCATTGTGCGAATTCTGAAGAGCCGGAGTAGAATCACATTGAAAAGGCATGGATCATAATATAAAAAGAAGGTAACTACTCAGGCGGATAGGGAGACGAAAGGAGGGCAGTAGGGTTTTCCTGCCAAGGCCAGACGCAGAACATCCAGCATGCGCTGACCATTCTTGCGAGCGGTCGAGAGGTAAGCGCGGACGGCACAAAACGTCTCGGCGCCATCGGTAGAGCGAAAACCACCGGATATTTTCATTTTGACTTTCATCATGCGGAGATCACGTTCCGCCTGATTGTTGTCAAACGGCACCTTAAAATCGTACATAAACGCCAGCACAGAGTCTTTGTGATCTCGCAGCCGCTCTAACAGGTTCCTGGGTGGGCTTTTAGCCGTTCGTCCCCGTTTTGGGGGCTGATCTTCTGGCCGTTTAGGCAGCGGGTTGGCCTGTAAGCCCTGTTCGATCAGTCGATCATAGCGCTGTTCAAAGTCGGTTAACCGTTCCTTGGGTAGTTGAGGCTGCTTTTCCCGTACCGCATCCACGCTGGTTTTAATCTCCAGGAGAAGTTCCATCAGTGCGCTCTCCCAATCCTGCGGGTAGCGTTCCTGTAAAAAGGTCAGCTCGCGCAGGTGATGGGCATTACACAACCCATGCAGCCGGTCCGTGTAGAAGAAGTAGGATTTCCAGCCATCGTGCATGGCCCGACCGTGCAGCTTGGGCAAAATGTCGATGAAGTCGGTGGCTTCATGCCCGCGTTTGGCATGACAGGCGTAGTAAGTTAGTAGCGCGGTACCGGTCGAGTGGAGCCAATGCATTTTCCCATTGATGTGCATCCCGGTCTCATCAAAATGGACCACCGCTTCCTGCTCGGTCAAGTGCTTTTTGATGGCTGTATTGACCGGCGCGACTTGCTTCGCCACCATCTGGCCCGCCGCCAAGATCGTGCCTTCCGCCAGCGGATGCTCGAACACGTCCGCAAAGGTTTCGCTGACCCGTTCCAGCGGGATCATCTGGTACTGGTTCAGGTACGCCGCCAGGGCTTGGATCTGGGGCCCATACTGCACGGGCTGGGTGACGTCGGGGGGAAAGCTGGCATGGTTTTCCGCCCCGCAGTGTGGACAGCACTTGATTTCTGCCTGATGTTCGGTCACTTCCACCTGCATGGGCGGTAAATCAAACATCTGACGCTTTTCGATATCGCTCACGGTCACTTGCTCCAGGGATGCCTGGCAATGTTGGCACGTCTTCACCCTATGCACCTGGATATGATCCGGTTGGCGTACGGCTTTCAGGGTATGCCCCTCATGTCCTGGCTGACCACCACTCTTTTTCCCATGTCGTTTCCGCAGGCTCTTAGGGGCCGGTTTGGCCAGCCCATCACTAGAGGGCGGTTTGCCACTATTCCGGCTGTTTTTGGAAACCCGATCTTCCAAGGCTTGTAACGTGCGGCTAACTGCCCGACCGTTTGATGGATCAGTGCAATGACGGCTTCCTCTCCCTGTCGGTAGGCGGCTCGAATTTCTTCATCGCTGGGTAGGTGGATCGGTTCCATTGCCTAATTGTGCCCGCGTTTCTCGATTTTGACAATATTAATGGTCGATAGGCTTCATGGCTGTAGAATTAATCATTAAGCTGCTTTATGCGAATGACCGAAATAATTGTGTGACAGGAGATTAACAATGGACAGTCGATCACAACAGAGCAATCCAGAACCAGACCATTCCGAGCCAAGAAGTACCAGGGTTCAAGAATTGCAGCTTGAGCTTATTGAACTGGTAGATAGAAATAATTGCAGAGGTAAGAAAGTAGCGAAACTGCTGCGTGATAACCGTCATCTATGGCGCGCCGCAATCATGCCAAACAAAAGTCTTTTCCCGCTGCGTGATATGGAAGATGGAGATTGGTCAGCCGACACACTCTATATTTTGCCTGAAGAGGGGCAGGAAGCGGTTCTTGAAAACCTGGCGAAAAGGTTTAAAGCCGATGAGGTAACATGGATTAGCGGCGAACAGTCGTTAGAAATGTTAGGCTATTGGAAGAAGGATATCGAGAAAAACGAAAAGCTTATATTATCGGTGTGGTGGGATTAATTCCTACTGCTTATTTTCAAAAGTCTGTAAGATTGATACTGGCTGAGTAGTTACAAAAGAAGAATAAAAATGAACCCAAAACATACCAACGAGATCATATCTTACTTGCAAGACGAGCGCAACGGGGTGGCACTCTACCAGGCGCTGGCCGACGCCGAAAAAGACCCGAGTATTGCCGAGGTTTACCGGCGCATGGCAGCTTCCGAAGAACGACATGCCCGGGCCTGGAGTGAACGGCTGGAGACCAATGGTGTCAGCGTGCCGCCATTGCGGCTCACCGGACGCACCAGGACGCTGATCTGGCTGGCAAGGCGCTTCGGCACCACCCTGGTGCTGCCCAGCATCACCGGTTTTGAGCAAAAGGACAGCCACAAATACAGCGCGCAGGCTGAAGCCGGAATGGCTGCCGACGAAAACTCACACTCGCGCCTGCTGCAAATGATCAACCAGAGCACGCACGGCGGCATGGGCGGCAGCGCACTGGCGCAAATCGAGGGACGTCACCGCGCCGCCGGGGGCAATGCCCTGCGCGCTGCGGTGCTGGGCGCCAACGACGGGCTGGTCTCCAACCTCAGCCTGGTGATGGGTGTGGCGGGCGCCGAGCTTTCCGGCTCTGCCATCCTGATCACCGGTTTCGCCGGGCTGCTGGCAGGCGCATTTTCAATGGCGCTGGGTGAATGGCTTTCGGTGCAAAGCTCGCGTGAACTGTACCAGCACCAGATCAGCATTGAGAAGGCCGAAATTGCCAGCGCGCCGGAAGAAGAAGCCGAAGAGCTGGCCTTGATTTACCAATCGCGCGGCATGCCTGCTGAGGAAGCGCAACGCATGGCGAACCGCCTGATGACCGATCCGGCCAACGCCCTGGAAACGCTGGCGCGTGAGGAATTGAGTGTGAACCCCTCCGAGCTGGGCGGCTCTGCCGGTGAAGCGGCGATTACGTCGTTTGTGCTCTTCGCCCTGGGCGCCGTGATCCCGGTCATCCCCTTTACCTTCCTCAACGGCCTGCCGGCTGTGATCACCAGCGCTCTGTTCAGTACACTGGGATTGTTCATCATCGGTTCGGGCATCACCCTGTTTACCGGGCGCAGCATCTGGTTTTCAGGCTCTCGCCAGGTGTTTTTCGGCCTGGCCGCCGCCGCCGCCACCTATTTGATCGGGCGGCTGATCGGTGTAAACCTGGGTGGATAATGCGGTAAAATCTATACCGCACCCCACCCCAGGCACATCTGTGGAGCCCGCATGCCCGATTGGAAGATTTTGATCACTGATGGTCTGAGCGAAAAAGGCCAGGCCCATTTGCGCCTCGCAGCGCAGGTGGATGACTGCACCGGCATCTCCGCCGCCGACTTGCTCCAGGTTATCCCTGCCTACCAGGCCCTGATTGTGCGCAGCCGTACCAGGGTGACCGCGCCTCTCCTTGCCGCCGCAGCGCAGCTCAAGGTGGTCGGCCGTGCCGGTTCGGGCGTGGATAACATCGATCTGGCAGCCGCCTCGGCGCGCAAAGTGACGGTGATCAACGCCCCCCTATCCACCAACCTGGCGGTTGCCGAGCACACCCTGGCTCTGCTGTTCGCCCTGGCCCGGAACATTCCACAGGCCGACACAGGCATGAAATCCGGATTGTGGTTAAAAAAAGAGCTGGAAGGGGTTGAACTCAAAGGCAGGGTGCTCGGTATAATCGGTATGGGCAATATCGGCGGCGCGGTGGCGCAGCGGGCTGCCGCGCTGGGTATGCAGGTGCTGGGCTACGACACGGTCGTCGCTGCCGAGACCATCCGCCAGCGAGGCGCCCAACCGGTGGCGCTCAATGAGCTTTTTGCCCGCGCCG
The DNA here is from genome assembly GCA_963705155.1 of uncultured Chloroflexia bacterium. Lineage (GTDB taxonomy): Bacteria > Chloroflexota > Anaerolineae > Anaerolineales > UBA4823 > CAVPJC01. Next base: position 210,858 of record CAVPJC010000001.1, read on the forward strand.
ATTTCATCAGCCTGCACGTGCCGCTGACCCCGGATACGCGCCATCTGATCAATGGGCAGGCAATTGGCATGATGAAACCCGGCGTGCGCCTGATATGCACCGCTCGCGGCGGCGTGATTGATGAAACCGCCCTTCTGGGCGCCTTGGAAACCGGGCAGGTGGCTGGCGCCGGTCTGGATGTGTTTGCCAAAGAACCTCCCGGCCTGAGCGCCCTGGTGGCCCACCCCAGGGTGGTCGCCACGCCTCACATCAGCGCCCAGACGGTTGAAGCCCAGGCCCGGGCTGCCGAAGATATTGCCCTGGAAATACTGGCTGCTCTGCGCGGCGAGCCGCTGCGCTGGAAAATTGTTTGAACTTCACGAGATAAGGATAAGGATATGGAAGATAAACTGAATGAGTTAAAAATGACCCTGGGTGAAATCGATGATCTCCTTCGCACCGCCCTACTGCTGGAATGGGATCTGCAGACTTATATGCCTGTCGGCGGCGCCGAAGACCGCGGCTATCTTTTATCTACGGTGCGCAAGATTCACCACGAAGCAGCGACCTCCGCCCGGCTGGGGAAACTGCTCGACGATCTACAGCCCCTGGTGAACAGCCTGGACCCCGATTCGGATGACGCCTGCCTGGTAAAGGTGGCCCGCCGTGGGTTTGAAAAACAGACGCGTGTGCCTGTCGAGCATGTGGCCGAATTTGCCCAGGCGACCGCGGTCGCCCAGCAAGTCTGGCAGGAAGCGCGTGCCGAAAATGACTTTTCCAGGTTCAGGCCGCACCTGGAAAAAATTGTAGCCATGCGCCGCGAATATGCCGCCTTTTTCGCCCCTTACGATCATGTCTATGATCCCCTGCTGGATGATTTTGAGCCCGGCATGAAAACTCCCGAGGTCAAAGCCATCTTTGCCGCCCTGCGCCCACAGCAGGTGGCCCTCATTCAGGCGATCAAAGAACGCCCCCAGGTGGATGACGCCTTCCTGCACCTGGATTTTCCCGAACAGGGTCAATGGGATTTTGGCGTCGAAGTGGCGACCAAATTTGGTTACGACTGGCAGCGCGGCCGGCAGGATAAATCGGCCCATCCCTTTACGACCACGTTTGGCATCAACGATGTGCGCATCACTACCCGCTTCCTGGCCGACCAGGCCGCTTCGGGGTTGTTCAGCACCATGCACGAAGCCGGACATGCCATGTACGAGCAGGGCGTACACCCGGCCCTGGCGCGCACGCCCCTGGCCGATGGCGCATCGATGGCGCTGCACGAGTTGCAGTCGCGCATGTGGGAGAATTTGGTGGGGCGCTCATTGCCTTTCTGGGAGTATTTTTACCCCGTGCTGAAAAAATATTTCCCTGCCCAGTTGAGCGGCGTAAGCCTGGAGAAATTCTATCGTGGCATTAACAAGGTCGAGCCTTCCCTCGTGCGTGTGGAAGCCGATGAAGCCACCTATAACCTGCATATCATGCTCCGCCTGGAACTTGAAATCGCATTAATGGAAGGCAGCCTGGAAGCCAAAGATCTGCCCGAAGCCTGGAACAGCCGGATGCAAGAATACCTGGGCCAGACGCCTCCCGACGACGCACTGGGGGTAATGCAAGATATCCACTGGTCTGCCGGCTACATCGGTTATTTCCCAACCTATGCACTGGGCAACCTGGTTTCGGTGCAGCTGTGGGAGAAAATCAACGCCGACATTCCAGACCTTTCCGATCAGTTCCGCCGGGGCGAATTTTCTGCATTGTTGGGCTGGCTACGAGAAAAAATTCACCGGCACGGCGCCAAGTTCGAGCCGCAAGTGCTGGTGGAGCGCATTACCGGCTCAAAGATTGATCCAGCTCCTTATATGCGCTACCTGCAAACCAAATACACCGAGATCTACGGTTTGTAAGCGCCAGCGACGAATAAGATCGATTTCAAAGCTGCCAGCACAGGATGCTGACAGCTTTTTTATTAAGAGATCACTTGCGGTGCAAAAGGCGCCAGACTTTCTATGGTAAAATGCTTTTTGCGGTTCTCTATTCACTCTGGGGAGCATATGACGCGCGTTCTTTTCATCGATGATGATCCCTTCACGCTCGAAACACTTACCAGGGCGGCCCAGTTGTTGGGTCACCAGGCGATGGTCGCGGGTACCGGTGAGGAAGCCACCCGCCTGGCGCTTGAAGAAGCACCCGATGTGATCTTCACAGATATGCAGCTGCCAGATACAGACGGCGCCAGCCTGGTGCGCGAGCTGAAGAAATTGGAGAAAACTGCCCACATCCCCATGTATATCCTCTCGGCCAGTCCAATTGTTGATGCCGTGGAGCGCACCCGCGCCGCCGGAGCAACGGCCTACCTGAATAAACCCATCCGCTTGCAAACCCTGCTCGATATTCTCGAAAAGCACACCGCCGGGTGACCGTCCGGGAAATGTCATGGCGCATTGCAACATGGCAGGCAGGTCATTCCCCCCGCCCATCCGTAAATTCAACATTGCTGCCGCCTGGCTGCTGTTTTGCTTGCTGGCGGTAGTCCTGTCTGGCTGCTCGCCTCTCTTGCCGCCGCCAGGGCCAACTCCGCTTCCCAGTGAATTCATCCCCACCGTAATCGCCCTGACCCTGCAAGCCGGCAGAACAGAGCCTCCCCCGGCTGCGGCTGCCGGTAGCAATACCCCTACACCGGCAATTGACACACCCATCCCGGCAACCGCCACGGCTGCCGGCCCCACGCCTGCGCCCCCCGAACCCACCCTTACGGCCACGCCGGGCGGAACCGTTACCCCCACCCGGAAGCCTTCGCCAACCCCCTCACCTACCCGCACGCCCGAAATTCCGTATGCCGAAATTGAATTCCGCAATCTGGGGCCGCTTTCCAGGGTAGTTTCTCCCATTTCGGTGCAAACTTACTTCAAGTCGGGAGGCAGCGGCAAACTTCGCATAGAGTTGTTGGGCGAAGACGGGCGCATGCTCTATCGCAACATCCGCCCGATCACCAGCGTTGCGCCAGGGGCCTGGGTGTTCCTGGTGCTGGATGTTGACTTTGAAATCTCTGCCGTGGCCGAATCGGGCCGTTTGCAGCTCAGTGTGGACGACGAATACGGGCGGGTCATTGCACTCAACACGGTGCCGTTGATCCTGCTTTCAATCGGCGAAGCCGATATCAATCCCCCGGTCGACGCTCAGGCGCCGTTGATCATCCAGCAGCCGGGAAGAAAAGCGCTTGTTCAGGGCGGCAAGGTCCTGGTAACCGGTTTGGTGCGGCCCGAGAGCGACCAGCCGCTGATGGTGCGGCTGCTCACCACGAAAGGCAGCGAAGTGGGCGCACGCTTGGCCAGCATCACCCCGGCCGACGGCGGTTACAGCACATTTGCGGTCGAAGTCCCTTATAATATAACCAATCCCACCAGCGTGCTCCTGGTGGTGACCATGGGAGCGGCTAACATCAACGATGTCATCCATCTCTCCAGCCGCGAGATTATGATTGGACCTTAGACAGATGGCCCTCACTGAATCCGCAGGCCCAATGGTGAAAGCCCGCTGGAGTTTTGTGCACAGGCCACAATCCGCCAGGCGCCCTTCTCCTGGCTAATATTTTTATCCGCTGATCATTACAGGTAAAAGGAGAATTCCTCATGGCCAACCGTCCCTTCACTTCCAAACGAGCCCCGATTTATGCAGATGTGCCGGATGACAAATGGAACAACTGGCGCTGGCAGTTCAGCAACCGCATCAATACGGTGGATGAATTTGAAAAAATCATTCCCTTGACGGACAGCGAGCGCAAAGCGCTCTCTGCGCCAGGCCTGTTCCGGGTGGATATCACCCCTTATTTCATCTCCCTGATCGATCCCGATGATCCCAATGATCCGATCCGCAAGCAGGTGATCCCCACCGACGCCGAAATGGTGCCCTTTACCTCCATGATGGAGGATTCCCTGGCTGAAGACCGCCATTCTCCGGTGCCGGGGTTGGTGCACCGCTACCCAGACCGGGTGTTGATGTTGGTGACCACCCAATGCGCCTCATACTGCCGGTACTGCACGCGTTCGCGCATCGTGGGCGATCCCTCGGCTACCTTCTCACGCGGCCGAATTTGAGATGCAGATCGAATATCTCAAACGCACTCCCCAGGTGCGGGATGTGCTTCTCTCAGGCGGCGACCCGCTGGTGCTGGCGCCAAAAATCCTGGAAGAGATTCTCAGCCGCCTGCGTGAAATCCCCCATATCGAGATCGTGCGCATTGGCTCGCGCGTGCCGGTGTTCCTGCCCATGCGTATCACCGATGAACTGACGCGATATGCTGCAAAAGTACCACCCCTTGTGGATGAATATTCACGTCAACCATTCCAATGAGATCAGCAGCGAGCTGGCCCAGGCCTGCGACCGCTTGACCCGCGCCGGCATCCCGCTGGGCAACCAGTCCGTGCTGCTGGCGGGCGTGAACGACAATGTGCATATCCAGCGCCAGCTGGTCCAAGAGCTGGTGCGCATTCGCGTGCGGCCTTATTATCTGTACCAGTGCGACCTGGTGGAAGGCGCCGGGCATTTCCGCACCCCGGTGGCAAAGGGCATTGAGATCATGGAAGGTCTGCGCGGCCATACCTCCGGTTATGCCGTGCCGCAGTACATCATCGATGCCCCGGGCGGCGGCGGTAAAATCCCGGTGATGCCCAACTACCTGATCAGCATGTCGGATCACAAAATTATCCTGCGCAATTATGAAGGCTACATCACCACCTACGAGGAGCCAACCGATTACCTGCCCAGCGATGCAGCCAAATACAAAGGTGAAAAGCGCCTCGAACCCGGGCAGGCGGGCATTAACGGTTTGCTGGATGGCGAGCAGATGTTCATCAAACCCGAAGGCTTTGATGATCTGCATGATCGCGGCGGAATCCAGCACCGCTTGAAAGACGAGCGCAAATGGATCCGCTGGGAATTGGCCCGGGCGAAAAGAAAGATTGATCCTCATTTCATATGAAATATTAATCCAGATTGCCTTGACATATCCGGGTCTTGATCTATAATTACTACTAAGTTTCTCATAATAATCCGGTATTGGAGCATTCTTGGTGATGAAAACTTGCATGTGTCTGGGGCGGGGTTCGTAACTACCGCCTCGCCACACCATAACCTGTAAACCTCATACGGTCAACAGATATCCGGCAGGTGGTTGCGACCCCGCATACGCAATGCGTTTCGCCTTGCAGCGAGTCCGCCACCTTTTTTGTTGCCTGTTGGCTGTATTTTTTTAAGATATTTAGGAGTACGGATGGCTATCCTGACCAGTTTACCTGGGACACAATTTCAAGCGGCGTTTTCCCGCCAGCGGGCTGGATGCCCAGGTGGGCAATACACCCCTGCTGCCGCTGCGCCGTGTGATCAAGAACGCCGCCTCAGCGTGCAGGTTTTTGCCAAAGCCGAATGGTTCAACCCTGGCGGTTCCATTAAAGACCGCCCGGCCCTCAACATTCTGCGCAACGCCATCGCCGAGGGGCACCTTACACCCGGCAAACGCCTGCTCGATTCCACCTCGGGGAACATGGGCATCGCCTATGCCACTTTCGGGGCGGCGCTGGGCATACCCGTCACCCTGGCGGTGCCCGCCAATGCCAGCCCGGAGCGATTCACCATCCTGCGCGCCCTGGGAGCCGAGCTGATCCTCACCGACCCGCTGGAAGGCTCAGATGGCGCCCTGCGCGTCGCCCGACAGATGGCTGCCGAACAGCCCGAGCGTTATTTCTACGCCAACCAGTATGATAACCCTGCCAACTGGCAGGCGCATTACCTGTCCACAGGCCCGGAAATTGTGCAGCAAACCGGCGGGCGCATCACCCATTTCATCGCCGGGCTGGGCACCTCGGGCACGCTCACCGGCGTGGCGCGCTACCTGCGCCAGTACAACCCCGACGTACAAATCATCGCCCTGCAGCCCGATTCCCCTTTCCATGGGCTGGAAGGGCTGAAGCACATGCCCAGCGCCATCCAGCCGGGCATCTACGATCCCAGCCCTGGCAGACCGTGTCCTGGAAATGCCCACAGAGAGAGCCCACGCCATGGTGCGCCAGTCTGGCGCGTGAGGAAGGTCTGTTTGTGGGCATTTCTTCTGGCGCAGCCGCAGCCGCCGCGGTTCAAATAGCTGGCGGGCTTTCTCAGGGTGTCGTGGTCACCGTGTTCCCGGATGCCGGTTATAAATACCTCAGCGACAAGGCGCTGTGGGAATAAGACAGAGACATAGATGCGACAATGATGCTTAACTTATTAGAACCACATCCTGACGCAAATCCATGCTCACGGCGAAGCCGCCTATCCCGATGAAGGCGCCGGATTCCTGCTCGGACAGATCCATGGCGATGAACGCCTGGTGCGGGCCATCCTGCCGGTCCACAATGCCCGGGAAGATGCTGCCCGGCATAACCGCTACCTGCTCACCGCAGGCGATTACCTGCGCGGCGAGCAGGAGGCCGCCCGCCTGGGGCTGGATTTGTTGGGAGTATTCCATTCCCACCCCGACCATCCCAACCGCCCGTCGGAGTTTGACCGTGAATGGGCCATGCCCTGGTTTTCCTACGTTATCACCAGCGTAGATTCAGGCCGCGCCGTCGCTTGCCGCTCGTGGCGGCTGCTCGAAGACCGGTCGTCGTTCACCGAAGAAACCATCCAGGTGACCAGCGCGGCATAAGGCACGGCCTTCGCGCTGGGCACACATCCATTTTCTCAACCCAAAGGAGTAACGAATGTCACTGTACTTTGTTCGCCACCAGCACAACGCTGATACCTGCCCGGCTAAAAACCCGGAGATGGGCGCCATGCTGCTCACCCACCTCAGCCCCATGAATGCCCGCAAGTTTGGCGTGCACATCCAGGGCGATGCCGTCCTGGACGGCATGCACACCCTGGTGCTGATCGCCGAAGCGGAGGATAAGAGCAAGGTGGAAAACTTTATGCAGCCCTTTTCCATGGCTGGCCCGGTGGAAATCACCCCCGCTTCATCCTGCGAAGTGGTGGTTGAGCGCGCCGGATGCTGATTAACCAAACCAGTGAGGCTCGACCAGCGATTCACCTGGAAACTGCAGGGCTCTATGGTCGAGTCTCGAATATAATCATTACGAGAAAGAAGTCATGTCTACCATCCGAATTCCAACCCCCCTCCGTTCTTATACCAGCGGCCAGAGCGAGGTGCCTGTCAGCGGCGGCACCGTTGCAGATGCCATGCAAGACCTGGTGAGCCAGTTCCCCACTCTGCGCCCGCACCTGTTCAACGGCGAAGCCCAGCTCAGGCCTTTCGTCAACCTGTTTATCAACGAAGAAAACATCAAAGACCTGCAGGGCCTGGAAACACCGCTGACCGAAAATGACCGCCTGATGTTGATCCCATCCATCGCTGGTGGATGAGAACTGCGGTGCAATTCGCTGCCGGGGATCCAACCAACCTCGACCAACGAATGATCTACGAATTTCTTGAGGAATTATGTACCCTTCTTTGAACCATGAAGAAATCCTGCGTTATTCACGCCACCTGCTGATCCCTGAGGTGGGCCTGGAAGGGCAGCGCAAGCTCAAAGCCGCCTCCGTCCTGGTGATCGGCACCGGTGGGCTGGGCTCGCCGGTGGCGCTGTACCTGGCCGCGGCAGGCGTGGGGCGCATCGGGCTGGTGGATTACGATGTGGTGGATTTTTCCAACCTGCAGCGCCAGGTGATCCACGGCACTTCCACCATCGACCAGCTCAAAGTCGATTCGGCCCGTGACCGCATGCTCGACCTGAACCCCGACATCGAAGTGGAGGTCTACAACGAGCCGTTCACCTCAGCCAACGCCATGCGCATCGCCGCCGATTACGATATCCTGATCGACGGCACCGATAACTTCCCCACCCGCTACCTGACCAACGATGTGTGCGTTTTTCTGGGCAAGCCCAACGTCTATGGCTCCATCTACCGCTTCGATGGTCAGGTGAGCGTTTTCCATGCCCAAAGAAGGTCCCGTGCTACCGCTGCCTGTTCCCCGAACCACCCCCGCCCGGGCTGGTGCCCTCTTGCGCCGAAGGCGGCGTGTTGGGCGTGCTGCCCGGCACGATTGGCACCTTGCAGGCCACCGAGGCGCTCAAGCTCATCCTGGGGATTGGCGAGCCGCTGATCGGCAAGCTGATGCTCTATAACGCCCTGGATATGTCTTTCGACTTCGTCAAGCTGCGCAAGAACCCAAAGTGCAAGGTGTGCGGAGAAAATCCCGAGATCACCGAGCCGATCGATTATGAAGCCTTCTGCGGGGTGCCCGGTCACGATCATGATGATGGCTCGGCTGGCGCAGGATGGGATATCACCGCCCCTGAGCTGAAGGCTCGCATGCAGCAGGGTAACCATCTGCGCCTGATCGATGTGCGCGAGCCGCATGAGCTGGAGATTTCCCATATCGAAGGCGCCCAGTTAATCCCATTGGGTCAGCTGGCTGCCCGCCTCTCAGAGCTGGACAGCGCTGAAGAGATAGTTCTGTTCTGCAAGGCTGGCCCGCGTTCGACCCGCGCTCTGGAGCTGCTCGTCTCGGCTGGCTTCCGCAAAATCAAAAATCTCAAAGGCGGCATCAACGCCTGGGCGCGCGAAGTGGACCCCTCGCTTCCGATCTATTAGGCAGGCTGAAATCTGGCAAAGAAAAAAAATGGCAAACAGTAATTCACGTCCCACCCCAACCATCCTTTCAGTCCTGGCCCACCCTGATGACGAGTTCTTCGGCATGGGCGGCACCCTGGCGTTGTATGCTCGCCGCGGCGCGGCCGTACACCTGGTGTGCGGCACACGTGGCGAAGCCGGCGGCGTTGACCCGAAATATCTGGAAGGATTTAGCTCGATAGCCGAGCGGCGTGAGAATGAGCTGCGCTGCGCGGCCGGCAATCTGGGCCTGGCCGGGGTTTATTTTCTGGATTACCGCGATTCCGGCATGCCAGGCGCCTCCGATAACGCGCATCCGCAAGCCCTGATCAATGCGCCTCAGGAAGAATTGGCCGGTATCATTGCAGGCTACATCCGCCGGTTGCAGCCGCAGGTAGTGCTGACCTTTGACCCGATCGGCGGTTATAAACACCCCGATCACATCGCCATCCACAAGGCCACCGTGCAGGCTTTTGCTTTAGCCGCCGACCCGGCCTTTGTCACCGGCGATGCGCCCTACCAGGCGGCAAAATTGTATTACCACATCATACCCAAGGGGTTGTTGCGCTTCGGGGTGCGTTTGATGCGCCTGTTCGGCAAAGACCCGCACCACTTTGGCCGCAACGGCGATATTGATCTGGCCGAACTGGTTGAAGAGGGAAACTTTCCGGTCCACGCAAAAATCAATTACGGCGCGGTATCAAGTGTGAAAGACGCCGCCTCGCTGTGCCATGCCAGCCAGTTGGATGGCGCCGGCCTGCGCCGCGGCCCCATGCGCTGGGTGCAGGTGCTCTTCGGGCAGCACGATTATTTTATGCGCGCCTACCCTCTGCCCGAAACTGGCGAACAGGAGAATGATCTTCTCACCGGCCTGAACGCGGCCGCCTGAATGGCTTACCGCCGCCCCCGGCGCAGCCAGTAAACCAGCAGCCCCACCAAAACAACAGCAAGCAGGAGTATTCCACCCACCGCCAGCGCTGCGGGAGCGCCTGCGGGTGGAAGCGCCGCGGCAGTCGGGGTTTGCCGGGTTGGAGCAGCCTGTGCCAGAGTTGCTTGCGCCGGAGTTGCTTGCACGGCCAGAAGCGTGGGTGTGAGCGCCGCTGCAAGGGTGACGGTCACCGGTGTAAATGTGGGCTCCGCAGCGGTCGTGGGCGCCAGGTGAGTGCTTACGGGCAATTCGGGCGTTGGAGACGGCGCTAGCGCCCGTGATGCATCCTCCAGGAACCAGGTTGTGGCAGTGGTATCGCTCATAAAAAACTGCATGAGCATCTCCACCACCTTGGCCACCCCGCTGTCTGAAGGGTGAGTGCAATCGACGACCATGTCATCAGCCGCCCACACCATGCCATCTGCCCGCGGGTTCATTCCATCCACCCACAGGTAAGGTCCCCAGGCCAGGTAGGGCGCTCTCACCTCACCCCGCCTCGCGTCGAAATTGAGCTGCGGGTCGCCCTGGATCTGTTTCTCGATCAACCATTTGACTGCAAAACCGGTCTCGAAAGCCTGAGGTTCCGGACTGATGCCGCGCCAGGTGGTGTAGGAGCGCGTCCGGCTGGAGAAATAAGCGATCTGGAGGTTGGGATAGCGCGATTTCAGATTATGGGCGATGGTTTCCAGGTCGCTTTGCAGGCCTTCCGTATGAATTGGGAAGTCGCCCCCGCCCAGCCCGCGTTTGCTTGACCCAGGCTGCCTGCACCTGTAACGGGGTCACGCCCGCCTGTTTCAGGCGCAGGTCTGCCAGTACCCAGGTGGGCGCGTTGGCGTCCACCCACTGGGGCGCTACCTGGCCGTTTTGCGCCCCGTTGACCAGCACCATATGCGGGTTAATCCCCGGCTCCTGCCCAGCGGTCTGGATAAACTGCTCAAATTCCATGCGCGCGTTAGACATACCCACAGACAGCAGCACAATTTTCCCATTAACGGGGTCGGGGTTTCCATTTTGATTTAATGGTTGAATGCGCGCAGCCGCGGCCAGCCCGGCAGCTTCATGAGCGGCCGGGCGCTGGTTGCTTCCGCCGGGATACAACCCGCCCATGAAGTCCGTTTGCTGTCCATCCATGCGAACATAAGGGGTGTTACCCAGCTCGGTCAGCGGCAGGCTGACCGGCTCGAATGGCAGTGTACACAGACGACCTTCCTGGGCACGCACAGAATCAGGCCGGCGCCAGCCCCAAATCCCGGCCAGCAGCAGGCCAAACAGCGCCAGACGCAGCAACCAGCTTACCCATGGATTTTCTTTTGAGCTGTGCATGTCTGGATCGTAACCTTAATTGCGGCCTACACGCGGGACTGTTCAAAAATCCCTGATTGGCGCTGTTCCGATCTAAAAAGGTGATTAATGACACATGACAAACCCGGGCAAATCGGCGAAAATTAGTGCAGCATGCCTGCCAGACCGTTCCGCCCTCCGCCCGCCAACTTGATCCAGACCCTGTATAACCTTGGCCTGGGCCCCGTGGTGGGCCGGTTGATCCTGTTGTTAACCACCACCGGGCGCAAATCTGGCCTGCCGCACACAACGCCTCTGCAGTACGAACAGGTGGGTGGCGTTATTTACATCGCCTCGGCGCGGGGTGTTAGGGCCGACTGGTTCCGCAACCTGCTCGCCAACCCCCATGCCATTGTACGCCTGAAATCCCGCCGCTTCGCCGTCTGTGCTGAAACGATCACCGATCCAAAACGCATTGCCGATTTTCTGGAGCTGCGCCTGGAGCGCCACCCCCGCATGGTGGGCGCTATCCTCAAATCCGAAGGGCTTCCAGCTCGACCCTCCCGGGCTGAGCTGGAAGATTATGCTCGCAGCCTGGCAATGGTGATCCTGAAACCGGAATAGCTCCGCTCAGTCTCTTTTCCGTAGAGCCTGGATACCCACTCCCGCATGTCTGGGGACCCTGCCGGGCTGCTGGCCGTTCACTTTAAGGCCAGCAGCGCCGACTCCGCGATCTCCAGTGTTCGTTCAATGTCGGCTGGCGAGTGAGAATAACACAGGCACCATGGTTCCCTGGGGTCCTGATCGATTAAAACGCCCGCATCCAGAAGCGCCGCCGCAAAACAGCTGTAAAATTCCCGGTCGCTCCTGGCCCATTCGCGCCCATCCTTCACCTGCCCCACACCAAAGCTGATCGAGAAAATTTCCGGATGCCGGCTGATATGCGCCTGGATGCCGGCCCGCTCGCAGATCGCTTTCAAACCTTCCTGCAGCCTTCCGCCAAGCGCCCGGATGGTTGTATGCACCGGCTGGGTCTGTAAAATGCCCAGGGTTGCATTCACCGCGGCCGCGCCGATGGCATGCCCGGCATAAGTGCCGCCCTGGGAAACGCCGCAGCCCAACAGCGCCATTGATCTCCCTTCGCCCTCCATAGGCCGCCACAGGATAGCCGTTTCCAATCGATTTGGCATAGGCTGTCAGGTCGGGCATGACCGCATACACCTCCTGCGCGCCTCCCGGCGCAATCCGGAAGCCGGTTTTGATCTCGTCAAAAATCAACACGATCCCGTATTGATCGCATTTTTGACGCAAAAAAGCCAGAAAGCCCGGATGGGGATCCACCGAACCGTAATTCCCCAGCATGGGTTCGGTGATGATGGCAGCAGTCTGGTGTCCAATACTGGAAAGGGTTTTTTCCAGGGCTTCCGGGTCGTTAAAGGGAAGCGTGACCACCAGGTTCCGCAGCGCCGCAGGGATACCCGAGCTGGCTGGCATGGGGATTGGGTTGAAACGGCTTCCATAGGCTTCCGGGGGCGCATACGTGGAATACAAAAGGTAATCCAGCGAGCCATGATACCCCCCCTCAAACTTGACCACCTTCTCCCTGCCGGTGAAAGCTCTGGCAAGCCGCAGAGAGTGCATTACCGCCTCGGTGCCCGAATTGACAAAACGCACCAGCTCCACCGCCGGGCACATCGCCGCCACTTTTTCCGCCGCGCAAATCTCGAGCTCGTGCGTCAGGCCCACCGTCACACCGCGGCGCAAGGCCTTGATGACCTCCTCGTCAACTTCATCATACGCATAGCCCAGGATCACCGGGCCAAATGCCAGGCGGTAATCGATATAGCGGTTGCCATCCACGTCCCATACATAGGCCCCCCGGGCTTTTTCAATGTAGAGGTTTTTGTTTTCTCCCCAATACCGCGTATTGGAATTCACCCCCAGCGGCAGAACGTGCGCGGCGCGCTGCTGCAGACCGAGACTGGTTTTCCGGCCGGTGCCCATGGGTTTACCCACCTCCAGCTTACCGACTGCCAGTAAGCGAAAGCGTCATCCTGTTCACTGCCTGTGATACCTCACAAGCGCCGCACTTTACCGCACAAGGCGCAGGTTACCTGGCAACCGCCGCCTGTTCTGCAGACTTGCTTTGCAGCCAGTCCCACACAGCCATCATGTTCTCCCGAAAAGTGCCGGTTGGGATGAATGTTTTCTCAAAAAAGGCCGTGCCGATCGTGAAACCCCAGGCGCCCGTCTCCCAGACTTCCTGGATTCGCTCGAAGGTGGCAATGCTGCCAGCCGAGACCACCGGCAGATCGGTGGCTTTGACCACCTCGCGCAGCAGCGCCGGGGCGTCACCCACATAGCGGTAAGTCAGTAGATCCATACCCTGCACACCTTTGGCTTGCAGCCAGCGCGTGTGGTTGGCAATCTCTTCTATGGAACCATCCAATATGGATGGATGCCCGTACACATGCCCCGGGAATGGATAGTATTTCACCGGCTTGTCGCTCAGGTATGCGTTAATCGAGTCAAAAAAGACTGTCCCCATCAGAATGTCAAAACCAGCCTCAACTGCAATCTTTGCTCCGGACAGGCCTTCTTCTTCGGTCAGGCTGACAACCTCCAAAAAGGTCGTCTTTCCGGCATCTCGCATGGATTTGACCAGCGCAGCCATCTCGTCTTTTGGCAGGCCCACGTCTTTAAAACCCCAGCACACAACCGGAGTATCTTTTAATTCATCAAATAATGTCCGGGCATTTTTTACGGTCTCGTCATTATATGTAAGCATAACGATGAGTTCTGGAACTGGATGTGCAGGAAGCCTTTTACTCGTATTCATAGATTGAACTCCTCAGTCGACGTGACGGTTTGCGATATTCCACAACTCTATTTTACCTCAGCCATCAACAGGAAACGCTTTTTGATTGCAGACTATGTCTCTCCCTGTGTAAATCTGAGATATTTTTTGGTATCATCTTTTAAAAATACCGGTAGAAAGGAGCAACGCGATGCCAGTACTTAAAGATTTCAACCAGTTTGACGGGCTGCACTGGGAAACCGGCAGCGTCCACAATTTCTATGCCTATCGGGGGGTGCGCGCTCCGCACACCGGACGCCCCTACAGTGAAGCCATGCTGATGGGCATCAGTGGCGGCGCTGTGATGGGATATTTTTCCTTTGCCTACCAGGGCTATGACCCTCAGGCGCGCATCCTCACCCGTAACACCTTCAACCCGCTGGATACCCTTTTGGAACGCCTGGGCGTGGTGCAGAATATTATGCAAACGAATTCCCCGTCCACGGGCGTTGCCAACCTGGTGCACACCCTCGCAGAAGGCCTGCCGGCGATCACCTGGGTTGATCTATTCAGCCTGCCTTACAACAATTTCCCGCAGGACGCCGGTATGTGGGCCATGATGCCGGTGGTGGTCTACGGTTACGATGAAGCCGCCAACCGGGTGTGGATTGCCGACCGCGCCCGCCTGCCGTTGGAAATCACCCCCGGCGAGCTGGCTGCGGCGCGCGGGCGCACCAAGGCCAACCGCTACCGCCTGCTCACCCTGGACCCGCCCATCGCCGATAAACTGCCAGCCGCCATCAAAAAGGGCATCTGGGACTGCATCAAGCTCTACACCGAAGCCCCTCCAAAGGGTTCGCGCAACAATTTTGGTTTTGCCGCTTACCGTTGGTGGGCTGACCTGCTGGTGAAGCCGGGTCTTCGCATGAGCTGGGAACACGAATTCCCACGCGGAGCAAAAATGTTCGCCGGTCTGACCTCGGTGTTTACCGACGTGATGACTTTTGGCAAAGATGGCAGCGCTGAGCGCGATGTGTATGCCCGCTTCCTGGATGAAGCCAGCCAGGTTTTGGATAGGCCTGCTCTACAACAGGCAGCAGAGTTATTCCGGGCCAGCGGAAAAGCCTGGAACACGTTGGCAGATGCTCTGCTGCCGGATGAATTCCCGCTGTTGAGTGAAACCCGGCAGCTTATGCTGCGCCGCCACAGGCAGTTCCTGGATCAGGGCGGCGCGGCCCTGCCGGACATCCGCCAGATCGACCGGCGGTTGCACGAAATCCAAACCGCAGCCGCTGCCGATTTTCCGCTCACCCCTTCCCAGGTCGGCGACATGCGCCACAACCTGCGCGCCCATGTGATGAAGATCCACGATATTGAAGTTGAAGCCATCGGCGCTCTGCAAAAAGCCATAATCTAAATCAGGTTTATTGTGGTGGTACAATCACCGCATGCAAATACCACTAACTACATCCAAATTAGGTTTTCGATTGCTGCTGATTTTTACCATCGCACTGGCATTTCAGAGCCTGCCGCTTTCTCTGTTGAAACCAGAGATCATTCTGGCGGCGGAACCTCAAAGACGCATATCCCAGGAAACGTACTGCGGTCTGCCTTTTCAGCCTGTAGCCACACCGCTGAATGATCTGGGCGTTAACGAATACATCCGCATGGATGGACAGCACACCGGCGTCACCGGCGGGTTGTACCCTGGCGGCAGCAACCAGCGCCCGGCCGGGCACGAAGCCGCCGGTGTGACCATTGCCAACCAGATCCAGCCGCTGGACACAAACGGGAGTCCCGACCCTGACAACGGTAAAATCGTGATGATCTCGGTGGGTATGTCCAATGCCAGCCAGGAGTTCATCGAATTCAAGACCGCCGCCCTGGCGGACCCCGAATTGAACCCGCACGTGGTCATCGTCAACGGCGCCCAGCCCATGATGACAGCTCAGTCGTGGCTGGACCCTGACGCAGCCACCTGGCAGCTCGTCAATACCCGCCTCGCCAACAACAACGTCACCCCGCAGCAGGTGCAAACTGCCTGGGTCAAACAGACCCGTTTGCTCTATCCCAGCGACCCGACCTCAGGCGATTTCCCTGAGTTTGCCCGGACCCTGCAGGATAATCTGATCACCATAACTCACAATCTAAAAATAAACTACCCCAACATCAAGATCGTTTATTTATCCAGCCGGACACGTTCTTACACCACCTGGCATGGTTTGAACCCCGAGCCAAATGCGTTCGAGACCGGCCTGGCCGTAAAATGGCTGATCGAGAGCCAGATCAATGGCGATGCCGCATTGAATTACAACCCCGCCAGAGGGCCGGTGGTTGCCCCCTACCTGACCTGGAGCGCGTATTTGTGGGCTGACGGCGAAAACCCCCGCTCCGATGGGTTGGTCTGGCTGCAGCAAGATATGGTGGGCGACTGCGTCCACCCTTCTTCCTACGGGGAGCAAAAGGTCGTTGATCTGCTGATGGATTTTTTCAAAGCCAATTCAACCGCTCACTGGTTATGGCAGTCTCAACCAGCTGTGACCTATCATCTTTACATCCCCTCCCTCACCCTACAGAATGTGAGTAATCGTCACGGGCGTTGAACCACGGGTAAGCACAACCGCCTCCAGGCAGCCGCACCCGCTCGCCTGTCAGGATTTTAGCCGCTGGCTAAACTTTTTGCGGAATTTGGCCACTTTGGGCGATATCACAAACTGGCAGTAGCCCTGCCCGGGGTTGCGCTGAAAATATTCCTGGTGATAATCCTCTGCCGGGTAAAATGCCGGCAGAGGGGCTACCTGGGTCACAATCGGGTTGTCGAAAACCTGCCCGGCTTCCAGCTCGCCGATCAACTTCCTGGCAGCAGCTTCCTGCGCCTCGCTGTGATAAAAAATTGCCGAGCGGTACTGGGTGCCCACATCAGCCCCCTGGCGGTTCAGCGTTGTGGGATCGTGAATGCTGAAAAACACCTCTAAAATTTCCAGAAAGCTGATCTGCTGCGGGTCAAAGGTCACCTGCACCGCCTCGGCATGCCCGGTGAGACCCGAACAGACCTGTTGGTAGGTGGGGCGTTCCATCTCGCCGCCGGTGTAACCGGAGACCACGTCGGTTACACCCTGCAACTGGTCGTACACGGCCTCCAGGCACCAAAAGCAGCCGCCGGCCAGCGTGGCAGTTTCGAGACCGCCTGCATTTCCCTGAAACGATGCTTGATTATCCATAATTACCTCCAAGAACTCCGATTATACCGGAAATCCTCCTGCTCAAAAACTTACGCCGGGCCGCTAACTGGAAAACCTGTATAATCAATCGAAAAGGAGGCAGCCATGCACAAACCCCGCGCCCGCGACCTGGGCATCCCTTTCGACGGGCAACCCGGAACGCACAATGCCATCACCGACATCCACGGCGTGGAAGTGGGCTATTCCACCTTGATCGAGGGCGAAACCATCCGCACCGGGGTAACCATTATTCACCCGCACGGCAAGACCAACCATGACCCGGTTCTCGCGGGCTGGTTCCCATTAAACGGTAACGGGGAAATGACCGGCTCAGCCTGGGTGGATGAAGGCGGTTTCCTGGAGGGACCCCTGGGCATCACCAATACCCACAGTGTAGGCGTGGTGCGCGATACGATCATCGACTGGCAGGTTAAGACTGAAGCCCTCTTCCACATGTGGTCATGCCCACTGGTCACCGAAACCGCCGATGGCTGGCTGAATGACATGAATGGGTTTCATGTTCGCCCGGAGCATGTCTGGACGGCATTGGAAGGCGCTCAAAGCGGCCCGCTGGCCGAGGGTAATGTGGGCGGGGGAACCGGCATGATCTGCTATGAATTCAAGGGAGGTACCGGGACGGCCTCCCGCCAGCTGCCCGAAAAGTACGGCGGTTACACAATGGGCGCCCTGGTGCAGGCTAATTTCGGACGGCGCTTCCAGCTTACGATTGCCGGCGCGCCGGTGGGCCAGCACCTCACCGCCGAGGCGCCCTTCACCCGGGGTGAGCATCCCTTCCACGAGCAGGGGTCGCTCATCGTCATCCTGGCTACCGATGCCCCTCTGCTGCCCCACCAGCTCAAGCGCATTGCCCGGCGCGCTTCACTGGGCATGGCGCGCACGGGGGGCATGTCGGGCAACGGGTCTGGCGACATTTTCCTGGCTTTTTCAACCGCCAACCCGGGCGCAGCCAGGCCAGCTTCCACACTGGCCAACCTGGAAGCCCTGACCAATGATCAGATAGACCCGCTCTTCTGGGCAGCCATATACGCCACAGAGGAGGCCATTATCAACACCCTGGTCGCCGCCGAGTCGATGAGCGGGCGCGCCGGTTTGTCCATCGCTGCCCTCCCGCACGAAGATCTGCGGCAGGTGCTGCGCCTGTACAATCGCCTGGTTATCTGAGCTTCCGGCGCTATTCCACCCGCCCGATCTCACCTTCAACAGTCACGCGGTACGTCCGCACCGGATCCTCTGCCGGGCCGCGCAGCACAGCCCCGCTGGTGACATCAAAGACCGAGTCGTGCCACGGGCATACTACACTCGATCCATCCAGGCTGCCCTCATTCAAAGGCCCCTCCGCGTGCGTGCAGGCATTGTGAAATGCATAGTAAGTACCGCCGAGGTTGCACACCGCCACATCTTCGTCGTCCACAGAAACCAGGTGGATCTTGCCTGGCGGCACATCGCTGAGCATAAACTCGTTGTCCAGCAAGACACGCTTCTCCACGGGTTGCTCCTTTTTCTCTACAACGGTCAGGTCAAACAGCTCTTTTTCCGAGACTGGTAAACGGACATAAACATTCCCGTCGCGCAGCTCCACCGGGTACATCGCCAGCGCCGTGCTGGGATCTACCAAAAGCTTGCCATTGATGACGCTGTACTGGTAGCCATGCCACGGACAGATCAGGATGTCATCTTTGAGCGGGCCGGTGCACACCGGACCGCCGCGGTGCAGGCAGCTGTTCCGCAGTGCGTACCAACCGCCTTTATGATGAAACACACCGATGGATAGGTCGCCAAACTGGATGATCTTGCGTTGGCCATCCGGTAGCTCCTGTTCACGCCCCACCAAAACCTCTTCTTCCTCGGTGGCTGCGTGCATGCCCAGTCCAGATTCATAGGTATATACCGCCAGGCTGTGTAATGCTTCATGGTTGACTTCGCCGCGCGGTGCATAGGTGTCGTCATCGCGTTCCACGCCGTAGGCGCGCGCCAGCATTTCCAAAATCACCATCATCAGCTTGGTCCAGGCCGACTGGGCGCGCTCTTCCCACTCCGAATCAATATCACTCAGCTCATTGTAGATGGCAGTCCGGATGGCATGCGAAACAAAACCAACCTGGCCAATGACATAACGCTCATGGATGAAGATGTTTGGGTCAGCTCCATGGGAGGTGTGCGAGCGCCCCACGTAATCCACGTAGCGGGCATAAGTGTCATCATAAACACCCTGGGCGGTGCGCCGCCAGAAATTGGTCAGGTGGTGCATGCGCAGCTGCAGGTAATCTTGATCAATGCTGCCATCTTTACGTAGAAAATATTTGCGCGTGGGGGCATAACGCAGCAATTGGGAATAGAAATCGGCAACAATATTGGGGATATACTTCTCAATGATCAGGCCCGATTCGTGGATCGCCTGAGCATCTTCAGCGGTGAACCCCACATACTCCGACATGTACTTGAAGTACTGCCCCGAATCCTCGGCGCCTCGTTTGATCTTTTCATCCTGGGAAAGCGCTTGAACCATGATTTTTTAACCTCCTCACCTGTCATCATGATGCCAATGATTTAATGCCAACTTGCCCCACGCAGCATTGATGGATACGTCAGGGCTAAACCTGATTGAGAGAAATATTTAGAGTATAGTGGTACAATTTCAATTATAACCCGAAATACGGAGGAAATCGAGATGCAGGACCTTATCACGCTTTTGAACCAGCTCAAGACCTCTGGCATCACTCCCCGGGTGCAAATCACCCTCCCTGCTCAAAACCCGGATGCCCAGCAAATTATTGCCCTCAACAACGAACTTAAATCCGCTGGCATCACGCCAGAAGTTCATATCAACGTCCACATGACCCCCGGCGGAGAAATCCCACCTGTGGTAGAGGAAACTCCCGCCGCGCCCGAGAAAGAAAAGGGCATTCTGGTGCAGATCAAAGTTCCCAAGACAAACATGTTTGAATTCACCCGTAAAGATGCCGCCGGCAAGCCCATCATGGAAATTCACGAGCCGCGCATCCAGTTGTTCTCGGGGACCCAGGTCAGCGTATCTGCCACGCACAAAGCCGGCGACAAGGATACTGGAGATGGCGTCGTCCTGGGCACCGGCGGTTTTCGATTTTATTTTGTGGTGGACTGCCCAACCAACCGCAGCGCCGAAGGCCTGTATCTGCGCCAATCTGACGCCAGTAAACTCTAATCGCAGGCGTCGCCGCGCCGCCCGCTGCCATCACTTCATGCCGCCGAAACGCACGGCGGCATGGTTTTCTCGTTCTGTGGCTTATAATGAACCAAATTTGAAGGTTTTTGCCCCGAGCTGCGTTTAATCTATAGAATGACGCATCGCACGTCAAACATCGAACGTTCCGGGCGCACCGCCTCTGCCGGCGACCCGGCAATGATCGAAGCGCTCATCCAGCAGTACTATGCTTACCTGCATCGCCTGGCTTTTTCCATCCTGGGCGACGATCAGGAAGCAGATGATGCCGCTCAGGAATCGATTTTGCGCGCCCTGCAAAACCTGGATCGGCTGCAGGCAGAAACCAAAATGAAAAGCTGGTTGTCCATTATTACCGTGAACATTGCCCACGATCTGCTGCGGCGGCGGGCGGCGCGACAACGCCTGCAAACACTTTTAGGGTGGTCCGGGCTGTTTCCAAACCGCCAGGAGTCGCCTGAAAAAACCGTATTGGAAACCGAAACCCGCACCCAGTTGTGGCAGGCTGTCAACGATTTAGATGAGAAGCATCGCTTTCCGGTGATCCTGCGCTTTGTCCATGGCATGGCGGTGAGCGAGATTGCCCAGGCCCTCGAAGTCAATGAAGGTACGGTTCACTCCCGGCTGCATTACGCCATCCGCAAATTGCAGGCCAGCCTGAGTAGCAGCCTGACGCCGGCAGCTTTTGATCTGATGGAGAGAGGCTGACCATGCAAACCATCTCTCACCGGCAAGCCCAAAACTGGCTGCATTCTGCTCCCGGGCTGAATGCAAAACAACAAACCGCCTTGCGAACCCACCTGGAGGCCTGCACAACCTGCCAGACCTATGCCGCCTTCATCGGAAGGCTGGCATCCGATCTGCCCGGCGCGTTTCCTTACCCGGGAATGTCTCCGCACGAAGAAGCCCGCCGCCAGGCTGAGCTCCTTGAAAAAGCCGCCAGCCGCCGCACCCGGCAGCGCCTGCTTTCTGGCGCTCGCGAGCTTTCCTGGGTAGCCCTGGCGACTGCCATGATCCTCGTATTGTCCTGGATCATAAAAGTGAACGTACCGCCCGCCGTTCCCGCTGTCCCGGCTGGCCTGGTTGAGGTCACCTCCACGCCGGCGAACAGCCCCACCCCACAGGGCATCCTGGGTAGCGCTTCCAGCCCGGATGATGTGCGCCTGCGCATCATGAACCCCACCTGGAGCACGCTGACCATCACGGGTTATGCCCGCCAGACCCTGACGACCGGCGAGCAGGTGGACCGTTACGTTCAGGCCTGGCTGGGACGCGATGGCCGCGGACGCGCCCTCATCAGC
Source organism: uncultured Chloroflexia bacterium (assembly GCA_963705155.1). GTDB lineage: Bacteria > Chloroflexota > Anaerolineae > Anaerolineales > UBA4823 > CAVPJC01. Next base: position 232,225 of record CAVPJC010000001.1, read on the forward strand.
GCCCCGCTCCCCGCAGGAACGGGTCTGGATGCCGGTGCGCTGGTGAGCCAGGTATGGGCCTCAGACGGCCAACAATTGATCAATTTTGATATGGGAACAGGCGCATCCTCGCCGGTTGAGCGCACCTGGTTTTACCATCCGCTGGAAGGCGCCGACCCGGTGCTCGCCACCGTGCTGCCCGCCATGTTCGTTGAACGCAGCTCTCAGCCGCAGATCCTTGAAGAGACTACCCTGGATGGACGACCTGTGCTGGTGGTGGATTGGGCCGCAAACAGGCTCTGGCTGGATCCGGCCAGCGGGCTTGTGCTGCGCCGCCAGACTACTGACGAAAACGGACAGCCCTTCGAGGCCGGCCTGCTGAAAGTGGAATATGATATCCCACTGCCCGAGTGGTCCGCTCAGGTCAGCGGCCTGGAAAATGCCCGCTTCCTGCCAGATGAGAACCCGCCTGAGGCGGCTTCACCCACACCTGAGGAGGCCAACGCCACACCCGAAGCGCCTCCCACCGCCGAACCATCCCCCTCCATCCTGCCTACGGAAACGCCGCAATCGTCGGAGCCGGCGCAGCCCGGCGAAACACCCGTCCCCACCAGCGACCTCATCCTGCTCTCGGTCAGCGCACAGTCGTCCGATCCAGCCGGCAACCTGCAAGGCTCGCAGAATGGCGAACTGTACTTTATCCAGCGCAGCCTGGGCGCCCCCATCAGCCGCGTGCTCACACGGGTTGCCCTGGACTGCCTGCAAAGCAGCCGGTCTTGCCCGGCCGAGGTTGTGCCCGCCGCGCAGCAGATGGGGGACGCTCCCATCACCTGGTCGCCAGACGGAACCCAGGCGGTGTGGATCGATCATCAGGACAGCCGCATCATGATCTACGACCGCCTGGGCGGCGAATGGCGCACGGTCCTGGATGGAGCCTCTGCCACCATGGATATCGCAGCCTGGTCGGCCGACAGCCGCTCCTTTGTGGTCACCCTGCAAGCAGGAGACTCGGATGCCAGCCTGGCTACTCTGGTGCGGGCCGATGGCAGCGGATCGCAGGCGCTGGCGCCCGGCCTGGGCGGCATGCAAATCCCCCTGGGCTGGCCCGATGCGCGCAGCTTCCTGGTGCTGTCGAACCGCGTGGTCCCCAAAGGCTCCGAAGCCGGGCCGATCGATCCGGTCATCGCCCGGATCAACCTGGACGATGGTTCCTGGACCGAAGTTCCCGCCCGGGGTGACAGCGCATGGCTGAACAGCTACCCGGCCATCTCACCCGATGGACAAAACCTGGCTTTGCAGATGCCGCTGGATGGGGGCACCGCCCTGGTCATCATGAGCCTGGACGGGCAGCGCATCCAATCATTGGGCGTCAATGGCGTCATGCCGGCCTGGTCGCCAGATGGACAGTGGATAGCCTTCATCGTCACCCAGAATGAGGCCAGCCAGGTGTACGTCATCCACCCCGATGGCAGCGGCCTGCAGCAGGTCTTCGAATGGCCGGCCTTCCCATCCATCCTGTGGCTTCCCGGCAGCCAGCACCTGCTGGTGCAGGCCTGGCCTGCGCCCGGCGCCCGGTCCGATTCCGGCTGGTCTGCCCTCTACCTGGCCTCGCTGGCGGGTGGCGAGCCGCTGCGCCTGACCCTGGCTGAGCAAGATGACGCCGTCGAGCTGGTGTATCCCGCCGCCCGGCCGCCAGACCGGCCCTGACGATCTCTGGAGCGCAATCCACAGGCAGCGAGAACGAGATGCTACCATGATCAAAGAAATCGAGACGATCAAAGCCGCCTGCCGCGGCAGCCTGGAAGCCTTCAACCGGTTGGTGCAGTTCTACCAGGAGGATGTTTATAACTGGGTCTGCTGGCTGCTCAAAGACACCTCTTCGGCCGAGGCTGCCACGCAAAAAGCGTTTATCCAGGCTTACCAGGAGCTTTCTCAGTATCCGGGCGGCTCATTTCGCGCCTGGTTGCTGCGCACCGCAACCCGCGCCTGCCGCGAGAAAGCGTTCCGCCCGCCAGCCAGCGGTCACCTCCCCCCCGCCGCAGCCCAACCCTGCCTGCAGGGTTTGCCGCCCGAGAACCAGGAGGCCGTCTTTCTGGTAGAAACCCTGGATTTAAGTTACAGCGAAGCTGCTTTTGTTCAGGGGGTGACGGTGGGCACGATCCAGCAGCGCATTGCCCGGGCGCGCCTGCATGCCGCCGGCCGGCTCAGAGCTTACCCAAGACGCGCCCCCACCCAGTAAGCAATCCAGGCAACAGCCGTCGAGAGCACAATCCCCCACACGATATCCACAATCGTCAGCAGCACCGGCCAATCCTTGAGAGTTGCCAGGTTGGTCAGGTCATAAGTGGCGTATGTGAACAGCCCAAACAGCGCACCTGCCAGCAGCGCCTTGCCGGGTGAACCGGCCTGCAGAGCGGGGATCACCGCAAAGTAGAGCAGGCCAACAATAAACAGCGAATAAAAGAGAATCGCCGCAGCCCAATTCGGACTGGGGCTCATGAGAAACCCCAGGTGCACCCGGTAAAAACCGCGTGCTATAACCCCCAGCCAGAGCAGATCAATCGCCAGGAATGCCGCCAGGGTGGCGAGATAAAGCTTGATATAGAATGGTGCGTTGATAGCTTATCCTTAAATGTGCCAGAGAATGATCACCAACTGCCGCCCAGGCTTTGCGGCGGCAGGAATTAAAGCGATTTTGCCCGGTAGAACGGCAGGTAAAGTAATACCACAAGCGCCAGTCCGATGGCCTCCATAGACAGGAAATACCAAGGCCAGGGGCCCAGATAATCCAACAGAGTAGCCGCCGGCGGCTTGTAGGCCAGGAACAGGTAGTTGCTGCCCAGAATTTGGTTCAAGAAAAAGATCGCCAGAGCATACAAGGTGGTCCAGCCTGCCACGCGGCCCACAGCGCGCCAGGAAGCCGGGCGCATGCCTTCTACCAGGGTCAGATACAGAGCCGCCAGCACCACACCGCCGTGTGAAATGAAGATCTGGAAAAAGAGCACATGCGGGAAGCCGTAGATCCCCAGGGCCGGAGTCACCAGCACCTGACCGGCGGCAGGTATGCCAAGCAGGTAGATGAACTCATAACCGGTTTGATTTTTGGTTATCAGCGTCCAGGCGCTGGCAAAGACCATCAGGTTGCAAATATTCAGCGGCAGCAGGGTTTGCACCGACCACAACCCGTAATAGGCATGCCAGGCGTGCCAGAACAGCTCGTTGACCACCAGCACAACCGCCAGGGTAAGACGCACCGCCCGGCGCGGCCGCGGGCCTGGCCGTGCCTGCCATAACCCCAGCACAAGCCCAAAGATCACCAGCAGCGCGGTGATGTGCGCTGCGCCTAATTGTTCAAACGGCGCGCCGCTGTAATCGTAGGCAAAGAAGGTTTGCACACTTCCAGTATATCAAAAACCATCATTTAAGATCGAATGTCACCCGGGTCACAAGGCCCGGCTGCACCTCCACCACACGCTGGTACAGTTTTGAATCGGAATAAAAGGAAATCTGGTACGAGCCTTCCGGCAAATTGGCGGCGGCGAAGGACTCTTGCCACGGAGATAACCCACGTGCATTCTTTTCAAGATAGGTCTTCAGATATTGCGTCTAATCAAGGCCTGGACGGACTTTTGGACTGGCTCGATGAGAATATTGGATATCCCAAGGTATTTGCCGTCTCGATCAAGCACCCGCCCGATCAACGCACCTGTGGGCGCGCCCGTGGCATCAGGCAAAAGTGACATCCAGAGCTCGGGGTTGCGGGTTGCATCGTAAGAATTTTCCCCCAGCCGGACTTCAAAATACATCGTGCTGCCGCTCACCGACCCGCTCATTCCAACCAGCCCGATTTGCTGCCCAGCGCTGACAACATCATCAACCTTGACAGATAATTCAGACAGGTGGGCATACAAAGTGTAGACAGGCTCAGAAATTCCAGGTAGAGAATGCCTCAGGATGACCAGGTTGCCCAGGGAATTGAGGCCGAGACCGTACAATGTTTTACTGTCATCGCCGGCTACCACCACCTCGCCATCTGCCGCGGCCAGGACGGCCGTTCCCGTGGAATTGAGGAATTGGACACCGTGGTACATCTCGCGGGTTTTCTTATTGAGCGTCCCGTACCACGACGAGGTATCAATGTCATTCCTCCCCTCTGGCCCGATGGGGCGCGCCAGCAGAAAGGTGCCTTCCTGGATGCACACCGCCTCAGAACATCCGCCGGCTTCAGCAGGCGGCGCTTCCTGCGCTGCGGGAGGCGCAGGTGTCTCCGCTGCCGCTTCGGGAGCTTGCGCTTCGGGCACGAGTGTGGGCGCGAGGGTAGGCTCAACTACATTCGGGTTTTCGGCCTCGAGTTCAGGCGTCAGTTCTTGAGAGGCTGGCGACGCCTGCAACCCGCCAGCCAGGCTGCAGCTGATGGATGCCAGCACGAATATACCCGCCAATAACAGGATTGGGAAACGAGAAGATTTCATGCCTTGTAACCTCCGGTTTTCTGCGGATCATTGCGTCCATAGCATCTAATCCGCTGCTCAATACCAACCGAGACGACTGTTCCCAATGTTTATTATATGGCATCCATCTAAAATCAATTTTAAGAATTTGTTGCGTTTCAGTTAATAATGTTTAATTCATCACTGAACCCATGCATCTCCACTGTCCACCCGGATAGCTTGAAACTCTCCAAAGGACAGGCGCGTCTTTTGAAGTCTACCCTTAGAATATTAATAAAACTCCAGCCAAGTTGATTCTCCAGCGCGAAACTGGAACAAAAGAGGTGCTAAAGTGCAACAGTCAAAAATTTTGGTCGCCTACGCTACAAATGCCGGCACCACTGCCGATGTTGCCCAGATGATTGGGTCGGAACTGGGCGTAGATGGCGTGCAGGTCGAGGTGCGGCGTCTAGAAGAAGTGACCAGCCTCGATCCGTATACGGCGGTCGTTGTCGGCGCGCCAATGATCATGGGATGGCACAAAGCCGCCACGAAATTTGTAAAAAAACACCAACAAGCCTTGAGCCGCCTGCCTGTGGCCTACTTCTTCACGGCCAAAAGCCTGACCGACACCGGGGTGACAGACCTCGGCGGCATCCCAATTCAAATCGATCCAATCCTGGCCAAACCGCCCAGGAACGCCGCCCGCTTGAGTTTTAGAGAGCGCTACGCAACCGTGACAAATTATCTGCCAGCCGGTACTCCGGGCTGCCAGGTTGGTCAAGCCCATCTCAGTGGGCTTCTTTGGCGGCAGGCTCGAGCTTTACCGGTTGAAATGGTGGCAGGTGCTCTTTGTGATGCTCGTCATCCAGGCGCAGCCGGGCGGCTCGCACAATGAGGTCTTTATTCGAGATTGGGCTGCCGGTCTGCGCCGCGCTCTGGCAGAAGACAAGCCAGCCTGAGGCTGCCTGGATGCTTTCACAATCGCGCTCCACAGGCTGATCTCTTTCCCCCCAGGCTCAGGCTGCTTATTTCACCAGTTGAGGGCTGAGTTGAGCGGTTGAAACATCAAAGGTAAAGATTTCTTCTACTTCTTTTGCTGCTCTTGTTGCCGCAGTTTTCGTTTCTCTTCCAGCTTTTGTTCCAGTTGCTGCTGTTCCAATTGGCGTAGTTTTCGCTTCTGTTCTTGCTCCTGATCCAATTGCAGCCGCTCCTGTAGGCGTCGTTTTTGTTTCTCTACCTGGTCCTGATCTAATTGTTGGCGCCCCTGTTTTTGTTCCAGCCGCTGCTGCTCCTGCTGCCGCTCCAGTTTCTGCAGCTCTTGTTGTTGCTCCAGCCGCTGCTGCTCCTGTTGTTGCTCCAGTTGGCGCTGCTGCTCTTGCCGCTGCTCCATTTTCTCTTGCTGCTTCGGAGGTTGTTTTTGTTCCATTTTATTTTCCTAAAATGCTTTCAAACAGGATCGATACCCACTGACGAGACCAGGTATGAGCCAATTATACCGCTGTAAGTCCATCCTCGGCCCCGATAGAAAGCGCAATCAGAAATCTCCTACGAGAAAACAACCCGATCAAGATCAATCCGCCGGCTGCCAGGAATACTAATATGGGTACGATCATCCCGAGGTCAGTCGCCTGTGGGGCGGGTGTGGAGGTGGCTGTCGGGCTGAGGGCGGGAGCCGGCGTGGGTGTTGACGGTCGCTGCGTGGGCGTAAGCGTGGGGGTCAGGCTTGGAGGGCCTGGAGTGGGGGTGATGGTGGCAGGCGGTGTAACCTGTAACAGCAGCTGGTCGCCCGGGTGGATGATCGTAGAATCATTAAGCCCGTTCCAGGCCATCAGCTCAGCCACGGAGATTTCATACAGCCCGGCGATCCAGGAGAGGCTCTCGCCGCTCTGAACGGTATGATAGTATTTGCCATCGCCGGCAGGGGTCAGCTTTTCAATCGGTGTCAGCGGTTTCGGAGTCGCGCTGGGTGTGGCCGAACCGGGAGAGATCAGCAGCTTCTGCCCGATCTGCAGCGGCCATTCTGGCTGGATCCCATTCAGGGCCAAAATCGTATCCACCGTCACCTGGTAGGCCTCCGCGATGGTGATCAGCGTATTGTATGCCTGCACGGTATGAATGATTTTGCCGCTGGCATCCGGCGTGCTGGGTACGATCATCCCCACCGGTGTCGGCGTGGCATACCCCTGGGTGCCCGGGCCTGGGATTAGCAGGCGCTGCCCGATGCGCAGCTTCATGTCTCTGGTAAGGTTGTTCCAAAACTCGATATCGCGAATGGTGATCTGATATGCCACGGCGATCGCCCAGAAAGACTGCCCGGGCTCGACCACGTGAATGATTTTCCCTTCTGCGTCGGGTGTGGCGATTTTCACCGGGACGATCAGCTGCGATACCGGGTTCACCCCGGGTTGAGGGGCGGGCGCTCCGGCAGGGGGGACATAAGGCCCGCAAGCATTGGCGGAGGTGTACGCGGCCTGCAAGATATAGTAAGTCATCCCGGTGGATGACCTCGCCACCCCAGCCCCCACATGGCAGTAAGCCGGGTTTACTGCCGGGCGCATGTGATCGGGATCCGACCACGCCACCATGATCTCGTCGATGCCCATATTGCCCACGGCGAAATTTTCTGTCGCCCACACCGTGGCGCCGCCTCCGTAACCGGCGGCGGCGATCCGTCCGCGCACATCCCCGATATGCCCGGACATCTGGTTGGCTGCCATGATTTCGGCGGTGGATTGGGCGACTGCATTAACGATGGGGTCTTCGATTAATGCCGGCAGGCCGTAAGATGTGCGCAAGGTGTTTATGGCGAGGATCAGGTCAAATGCTGTCACCTGGCCTTGTTGGAGAAGTTCGGTGTGAGCAGGCTGCGCTCGGGCGTTCTCTGCAGGGACCAGAAATCCGCAGAGAAAAACGATGAGGGTAAACCAAACGAGGAATTTTCTAAGATACATGAGGCAGTTCTGCCTGCGGTGAGGATACGCAAAAGCAGATGGCTAATTATAAAGCTTGAAATGTGATATTTATCTTAGAATTCCAGGGGCGTCCACCTGCTATTGATAGCCTGTATAATATCATTCAGCTTTCTTTTGCGCGCCAAAAATCGTGGTAAATGGGAAAAAGGCTTGCCAGTCCCCCCGCTGAGCCGGACTGTTGGGCGGCTTCCGCACAAATCCAGATATTAAGCAGGAGACCAGTCGATGGAAGAAATGACCATCCTTAGAAATTCAGGGGAAAATGAGCTCGGGCGAATTGACGGCTCACGGCCTTTCGCTGAGCTACCTCGAGCGCATTGGAGAGATCGACAGGCAGGACCCCGGCATCCATGCGGTCATCGAGCTCAACCCCGATGCACTCGCCATAGCCGCTGCTCTCGATGAGGAGCGCCAGGCTGACAAGATGCGCGGGCCATTGCACGGCGTCCCCATCCTGATTAAAGACAATATCGACACCCACGATCGCATGCAGACCACTGCGGGTTCTCTGGCGCTGGAAGGCTCGATTGCCCGGCGCGATGCGTTCATTGTGAAACGTCTCAGGGAGGCCGGCGCAGTCATTTTAGGCAAGACCAACTTGAGCGAGTGGGCAAACTTTCGCGGCAAACGTTCGGTGAGCGGTTGGTCGAGCCGGGGCGGGCTTACGCGCAATCCTTACGCGCTGGATCGGACTGCCAGCGGCTCGTCGTCGGGTTCAGGTGCGGCTGTCGCCGCTAACCTGTGCGCGGTCGCGGTTGGCACCGAAACCGATGGGTCGGTCATCGGCCCCTCGCAAACCTGCGGCATCGTCGGGATCAAACCCACACTCGGGCTGATCAGTCGCAGTGGGATTATCCCGATCGCCCACAGCCAGGATACGGCCGGGCCCATGGCGCGCACGGTTGCCGACGCAGCGCTTTTGCTTGGAATACTGGCAGGCGTGGATGACCGTGATCCAGCCACCCGATCCAGCGAGAAACACGCATTGAAGGATTACGCCCAATTCCTGGATCCGAAGGGCCTCCGGGGCGCGCGGATTGGCGTGGCGCGCAGCATGGCAGGGTCGAACCCGCGCCTGCACAAAATCCTGGATGATTGCCTGGATGTGATGAAACAGCTGGGCGCGGTGGTTATTGACCCGGTCGAGGTGCCAAATTTCAATGAGATCGGCGAGACCGAACTGGAAGTGCTGCATTACGAGTTCAAAGCAGATTTGAACAAGTATCTCTCGTCGCTGGGGCCAAAGGCGCGGGTGCGAACATTGGAAGATGTGATCAAGTTCAATGAAGACCACAAGGAACGCGTGATGCCGTACTTTGGCCAGGAGCGCATGACCACCGCGCAGGAGAAAGGAACCCTGTCAAGCAAGCCGTATCGAGAGGCGTTGGCTAAAAACCGCCGGCTGTCACGTCGGGAAGGGATTGACATACCCATGAAGGTGCACCGCCTGGATGCGATTGTCGTGCCATCTGACGGGCCGGCGCGCTTGATTGACCTGGTGAACGGCGATCCATCCAGTGATGACGTCGAAAGCACTTCGATGGCCGCCGTGGCGGGGTATCCACATATTACCGTGCCCGCAGGTTATATCTTTGGGCTGCCTGTTGGGATTTCATTCATCGCCAGAGCATGGAAAGAGCCGGTGTTGATAAAACTGGCTTTTGCCTTTGAACAAGCCACACAGGTGCGCAAGCCGCCGCAGTTTGCCCTCCACGCCGATCTGAACCAGCAAGCCTGAGGCCAGAATCCTTGAGAGCGTAACCCGCCGCTCTACTCTGGCATAAGCACCTCAGTGACCCCTTCCCCGTGTTGGAACATCTGCCGGCGGTTTAACCAGACGACAACGATCGCAGCAATAATGAAGATGAGAATGTCCCAGGGCTGGGCGTCGGGAAAAGCGGGGTTCATCATCTGGAAGTGAAACAAGGCAGAGATCAGCAGGCTGCCTCGGGCGGCGTTGAACAAGGGCGTCAGAATAATGGAAATGGCAACCACACCGATAAAATAAGGCCCGAAATCCCAGGCGCTCTGCGGCGTCCCACCGATCAAGAAAGAAGGAATGTGCCAGGCGCCCCAAATGCCGCCCAGGATCGAACCAGCCCAGAACGGAGAGAACCTGCGCTGTAACAAAGGCAGAGCAAGACCCCGCCAACCGAATTCCTCGATGGGGCCGAGAAACAAGGCGACCGCCATCGCAGGAAATACCTGGTACCAGGGTGAGAAGGGAAACGGATCGCTGATCGATCCCTTCACTGCCGCTCCGGCGTAAACACACAGCGGAATGCCCAGGATTATAAACAGCCACCACAAGCGCGGGGCGCGCCATAAAGTCAGGCGCTGGAAGAAGCTGCCCAGGCCCTTGAGGCCATAATGACGCCAGACCAGGAATACGCCGGCAAAGCCGGGTGAATACACCGCCAGGATAAACAGCGGGTTGGTCGAATTGACCTCACCAAAAATGGCGACGATCTGGTCGTAGAACAAGAAGAGCAGCGCTCCGAGTCCCCAGGTCAGGCCAAAACACAGCGCCAGGTAGGGGATTAGTGTTTTTGTTTTCAATTTGATTGCTCCTGATAGATCAGCATGGATGTATTTCGCCTAACAGTGTAAATGAAAATCCCCCCGCTCACATCGGCGAACGGGGGGGTTGAGACTGGTCAAACGATCAGACCTGAACCTGGTTAGTTGGTCAGGTGATCACGTCTCTGTGTGTACCTGCGCGCGTGAGCCATCAGCCAACGATATTTTTGCCCGGTTGGATAGTGGGTCTTATTTTTTTCTGAACCATCCAATCGACAGGATGCGGTGGTAAGCCCGCGCCGAGAGCTGCAACTGGCTCACCTGGGTGGGGCTGGTTTCCACCGCCCCGCCAATCCGGTGTGGCTGGTGGTGTGGCGCGGCGAGCGGAACGGCCGGCTGCGCGGCGTTGCCGGGTGCCTGGAGGCCGGTTAAAAGTACACCATTCACTCCAAAATTCCAGAATATCGCAGCACCTGATCTGACCATTTCTTGGCCTGCACGGAGAGCAGCGTCCGCTGTGCCAGGCTGTTTTGGGCTTCAGGCCAGGCACTTCGCCACAAGGCAATCATCCTTTGGATATCCACTAGTTCAGCGGCGACTTCAGGCTCAGCTTCGGCAGCCGTCCACTCGATGAAATACTGGCTCTCTTCCAGCATCTGGGCAACAAACTCGCTCCCGGCGGCATGCCGGGCTGACGAGGATACCCGCGCCAGGTCAGCCGCCAGACCCGCCAGGCGCACCGGCAGCGCATCGCGCAAATATCTTTCTCGTTTTCGCTCGCGGTTTTAATCATTGCACGTTCCCCAGTATTTGACGTGTAATAAGATCCACCTTGCGCCGGATATTCTCATCCTGGATGACCATGCCTCGATTTCCCTGCACGGGCCGGATATTGATCAGGGCTTCAAATTCAAGACGCTGCTCGGCCGGATACAAGTTTGCGCCTCAGATATCGTCTTGTTCGCTCCCATCCTCCAATAACATTTGTTCGCAATCTGCGTGCATTTCGCTGCCACCAGCCAGAACATTAGGTCGAATATCTATGGAGATCTTGATCAATACGGCGATATTCTTCCAGCATGGCTCGGACCTGAGCAGGCTTTGCTTTGACTTTCAACAGGTAAATCATGCTTTACTCCATCATCACTCTCGGCCGGTACTGCAGCGCCTCCGCCAGGTGCTGGGGCTGGATGCGTTCAACTCCCGCCAGATCTGCAATCGTGCGCGCCAGCTTGAGGATGCGGTGGTAAGCCCGCGCCGAGAGCTGCAGCTGGCTCATGGCGGTCTTCATCAGCGCCAGGCTGGTCTCGTCCAGCGTGCAGTGCTGGCGCACCTCCGCCGGGCGCATATCGGCGTTGCAAGCCAGACCGGTTTGTAATGGCGCGTGGCTCTGCGCCTTCAACGCGAACCTCCCCCTTTGGATTTCACGCGCCGCCTCCACCCGCCGGCGAATTGCATCCGATGCTTCCCCCATGCGCCGGTCGCTGAGTTTATCGTACTCCACCCGCGGCACTTCGACGTGAATATCGATGCGGTCGAGCAGCGGGCCTGAGATGCGCTTCTGGTACTTGGTCACCGTACCCGGCGAACAGGTGCACGCTTTCACCGGGTCGCCGTAATACCCGCACGGGCAGGGGTTCATCGCCCCGATCAATTGAAAATTGGCGGGGAAGGTCAGCGAGCCCTGGGCCCGGCTGATGGTGACGACTTTATCTTCCATCGGCTGGCGCATCACCTCCAGGACGCGCATCCCAAATTCGGGCAGCTCGTCCAGGAAGAGCACGCCGCGGTGCGCCAGCGAAATCTCACCCGGGTGGGGCTGGTTGCCGCCGCCCACCAACCCGGCATGGCTGATGGTGTGGTGCGGCGAGCGGAACGGCCGGCTGCGGATCAGCGGCGTTTCCGGCGGCAGCAGGTCGGCCACCGAGTAAATGCGCGTCACGTCCAGCGCCTCGTCGATGCTCATCCCCGGCAGGATGCCCGGCATGGCGCGCGCCAGCAGGGTCTTCCCGGCGCCCGGGGGGCCGATCATCAGCACGTTGTGACCACCGCTGGCGGCCACTTCAAGGGCGCGCTTGACATGCTCCTGGCCTTTGATCTCACTGAAATCGGTGAGCGGGGGCAGGCTCAACTGATCGGGGGTGATGGCTGGCTGCCGGGGCAGAACCTGCCGCCCGGTCAGGTGGGCGTACAACCCCGCCAGCGAAGAGACGGCGATGACTTCCAGATCGGGGATCAGGGCGGCCTCGGCGGCGTCGGCTTCGGGCACAAAGATGCGCCGGTAACCTTGCTGGCGGGCGGTGGCAGCCATGGGCAGCACGCCACGGGCGTGGCGCACCACACCGTCCAGGGAAAGCTCGCCCACCACCAGCGAGCCGTCCACCGCATCCTGCGGCACACGCCCGCTCATCACCAGCACCCCCACCGCAATCGGCAGGTCGTAAGCCGGCCCTTCCTTGCGCACCGAGGCAGGCGCCAGGTTGACCACAATCCGCTTGCGGGGAAATTCGATCCCGGCGTTCTTCAAGGCGGCCTGCACACGCTCGCGGCTCTCCTGAACCGCAGCGTCCGGCAGGCCGACGATCGTCATCCCCGGCAGGCCCTGCCCGGTATCGATCTCGACCTCAATGACAACCCCCTCCAATCCGATGACGGCGCACGAATACACACGGGCAATCATAGGATAAGTTTAGAGGGGGTTGTACCAAATGTCAATGAGATTGGGTGGATTATCATGTTTCCGGCAGGTCATTACCGCGAAAAATCACCGCTTATTTGCTCAACCGCGGGAAGGTACAGCGCCCTCCCCACCCGAAAGCCGCCCGGCAGCACCGCGGCCTGCCCGCCAGAATTGACCACCCAGAGATCATACACCCCGGGCAGGATCGTTGCCGGGAGGCTTGCCAGCAGGGTATGCTCATCCAGCCAGGTGACCTGATCCAACTGGACATTGCCCAGTCGAACTACCGGGTCGAGGAAGTTCTCGCCGGTGATCGTGAAGGTCTCATTGCTTCCAGGATCCATTTGGGCGGGAGAAACGGCGTTGATCACCGGTGTAAGCCACGCACCCAGGGCAACCTCATCCACCACGAACTCCAAAGCGCGGTTCTCCAGATTCTTGCTGCATTTCCAGGGTCAGGGTGACCGTCTCCCCGGCCCATTCGGACAAATCCATCCAAACATGATTCCATGGAAGTGCCTGAGTGGATGAGACCAGCGTGGTCACATCGCCGCTCGCCGGCTGTAACCGGATGTTAAAGTTCGAATCCTGCCACTCATCAAAACCCGCAAAACGGTACAGCAAAGATAATGTCGGCGCATGCATGCCAGCCGGCACCTGCAGCACCTGGCGCGCTGCCGAAGATCGCCTTTCCGCCGCAATTTGCGTATGCACGACATTAAGCTGGCTGTTGATATCGCTCCAGGCCATGGCCACCCGCCCGTCCGGGGTGACGGCAAGACCGGCGTGATGGATCTGGGCGCAGGGTTTCCAACCACATCGTGAATATCAAACCCGCTGGATCCCGCAGGCTTGTACAAATACACGAGGCTGGTGTCCGAGTGTACTACCGATATGTGCACCCCACCGCTTAAATCAACATCCATCTGCAATGCATTTGAGGATGGTACTGGCAGGTACGACGCCCTCGTCCATTCTCCAGAAGGCTGACGGGAGTAGTAAGATGGTCCACGGCTCGATTTGTTACCCAATGCGTGCAAAACGCCTGCAGGATCCATAGCCAGGGCCACCGCAGAACCAAACCCTATACCTTCTGGGTCTGTCAGTGTGCCATCAGGACGAACTTGCCGATATCGCAAGTTCCCGTCTTTATACAGCAAATGCACGATTCCATCCGTTCCAACCGTTAGCGCTGGCAGTTGAGTCCAGATATTCCAAATATAAATCGGGGTCTGCCACATCCCAGCAGGGGATCGGTGCAAATAAAATATACCCGCGCCGTGATCACAGGAGTTATAACAGTAGTAAGTCAGGTGAACACCTCCCGCCGAATCGGCGGTCATCTGGGTCTGCCAGGCATCACCCAATTCGTAGGGCTGAGACCAGGCGCCCCCGGCCGGTTTTTGTACATAATAGGCCTGGGTATCTCCCTGGACGATCACATGCAGGGTGCCCAGGGCGTCCACTTTGACCAGCGGCTCGTAGCTGTCGACATCCCCGAAGGTGCCAAACTCACCGGGGATGACCTCATAGCTCCAAACTCCGGCCGGGGAGCGGGCGGCATGCTCGGTGCGGTTCCAAACAACATGCAGTGTGCCATCGGGAGCGTAATCCATGTTTGGGCTGGCATAATAATGCGCCGTATAAGGCTGTTCGGCAGGGCTCAGACAGGCCGGACCGCACAACTCGCCCAGACGTATGGCGGCTTCGCCGCTGCGACCGGAGGTGGTTGTGACCGGCAGCGTACCGGTGATGCTCCATCCCGCCAGCGGATCCTGGGTATTTTCAAACCCGCCGTTGGTAACAATATTAACCTGCGGGGGAAGAACAATATCCAGTATCTCGTCTTCGTTCACTCCCTGTCTCAAAGTTGGAAGCTCACCATATCCGACATGGCTGGCGGTCAGACGATGATCACCCTCTGCGATCAGGTAGGCCAGATAACTTCCATCCAGCCCGCTTTGCAGGCTGTTGGCTGCGTCAGGGGTGATACCAAGCGGCGCCAGCGGCACCGGATGGCCGCGGCTGTCCATCACCTGCCCGCTCATCTGCCACCGGTACAGCGTTGTGTGTGCGTCGCCATCGCCAGGAGGCCAGGTTTCCACATTGCCCGCCCTATCGCTGGCCGAGCTGCGGAAAAATATTTCCTGTCCAGGGTTTCCAGAATAGGGAATCGGAAACATGTCCGGGAGAGTTGACCACCAATGCGTCCAGGTTCCGGTCTGTCCCTCGCGCGTCTCCGTGGCGACAAGGTGCACCCCAGACACACCCACATCTACGCTCGACCAGCTCACAGGAAAGCCGCTGGCCCGGGAATACTCCGGCAGCGGATGCACCGCTGAGATGGGGGGGTCGTCATCCAACAGCTGCACATGTGGGTAGAAGGGGTCAACAAAACCCGCAAAGGATTGGAAGCTGCTGCCGTCTGAGATGTAGATCCGAAACATTTCGGAACCGGTGATATCGAACTGCGCGTTGTATTTGATCTGGGTCACCAGCATGGAGCCATCGGACACCCATGAACCCATCCACATATCCCTCAAAAATGTACCCAGCTTGACCGGGCGCAGTCCTGTGCCGTCCGCGTTGATGAACCCAATATCAAACCAGAGGTCGCCATTCGAATCATAGGTGAACCCCAGCATGCCCACACCCGGCCGCCAGGCCAGGTGATCCAGATAAGCCAGGGGAGGCGACAACACCTGAACATCGCTGCCATCGGCATCGGCTAACAATATAACCCTGCTAGATTGGCTGACCGCCCTGATCCAGGCGATCTTCTGTCCATCGGGCGACCAGGCGGCGGCAAAATCGCGGCGCTGTCATAGGTCAGCCGGGCTTGTCCCGTGCCATCGGCGTTCATCACGTAGATCTCGCTGTTGCCATCACGATCGGAGGTAAAAGCAATCCGGTTGCCGTCCGGTGACCAGATCGGAGAGGTATCGTCTTTATCCACTCCAGTGGTTGTCAGGCGAGATAACCCGCTGCCATCCCAATTCACTGAGTAAATCTCGTAGTTCCGATCGCGATTGCTGGCGAAGGCAACTTTTCCTCCGTCCGGGCTCAGGCGCGGGGTAATATCATAGCTGGAGTGGTTGGTCAGGTTCTGCGATGGCTGGTTATCACTCATCATCGGAGCGCGCATGATCTCCCAGTTATATACACCGTCGGTTAAACCCACTGTCTGATAAACCAGGCGTGTGTACGATGCCAAATCATAACTTTCCAGCGGTGCGTGGTACGAGGGCTGAATTTCGCCGGCACCCGCCGCCGCCGGCAGGTCACCCACCACGGGTGGATAGGTGCGGGGTACCCTTGGGGTTCGGTTGGAATTTGGAAAATCGCCGCAGGGAAAAGCAGGGAAAGAAAGACCAGTAATACCGGTAGACCACGTAAGCTAAACATGGCAGGCTCCTGGCGGGATGTTGGAAAAGGGTATGCATTTCCCACCCATCTCTACTATACATCCCGGCCCATTGCCTGTCACGTGAAAGAAGTCACAATTTAATGATTTAGATCATCACAGTTTCCACCTTACAAAACACTCGAACCCTACATCTGTTGACCGCCCGGCCGCTCCACCGGTGAAGACCAAATACAGCCGTCGCCGCCCGGCTGGCGCTAATCAGGCTACCTGCACGCCCTCCAGAACACCCAGCATCTCCACAATCATAAGGGCTGCCTGGTCCACGTTCAGCTTTCCCGTGTTCAGCACCGCATGGTACAGCGCCGGGTCGGCCCAGTCAACCCCGTAGAAATGCCTCAGATAATCTGCCGAAGCCCCATCGTGCATCTCAATAATATCCTGAGCCGCACGGCGCGTCTCAAGGTTGTCGAGAGGCACGGCTTTATCACCCTTGAGCTGGAGCTTGAGACGCTGGATGCGCTCTTCCTTTGGCGCTTCAATCCGCACATGCAGCACACCCGCGTTGTTTTTGAGCACCATCTGGCCCCCACGGCCGACGATCACCATATTGCCAGCCTCGTAGGCTTTTACAATCGCTACTTGCACAAGCGCAATGACATTCTCTTCGCTCAGGTTCATCTGGTCGGCCACGCGCATACCCTGGCTGTCTTCCACCCAGACTCTGGCCACCGCGATGGGGCGGGAAGCTCCAAGCAAACGGTCGTAGAAAGTCTTCACCTTGTAATGGTCTTCCGAGTAGTCCAGGATCTCCTGTTCAGATATGCCGGCTTCTGTCGCCGCTTCGGCAATCAGATGCTTGTCGAACAGGCGGTAACCCAAAAGCGTGCAAACCCGCTCCGCGATCGCATCACCGCCGCTTCCGTACTGGCGAGAAATCGTGATCACACTCATACCCCACCTCCATACCTCACATACAGACTAAAATGCAAAACCCACCATAAACCATGGCGGGCTTTGATGTTCTATCCAATACGGCCTGAATTTACCGCTTGCGAAGTATAAGCCGTTGACATGAGGGGTTGTTAAACATACTATAGCATAAAAACCAGGTGGATTCAAGAACTTGACTTTGGAGAGTTCCTGGGTCATAATCTCACACGCCGGTCACATCCTGCCATGCTTGCCTGGATGCTGTCCAAAAATACCTGGAGGTCATTTGCATGCCAAACCAAAACGATCTGCTTGCCGCCATCCAATCTCTCGAGTGGTATCACAGCATCGATCTGGGCAATGGCGTGATCACCCCCGGTCATTACGACCACCGGCCTTTCCTGAAGTATTACCGGCTGCCCGAGCAGCTGGATGGCAAGAGCGTCATCGATATCGGCGCCGCCAGCGGCTTTTTTTCCTTCGAGTTCGAACGGCGCGGCGCAGCCGTCACCGCCACCGACCTTCCGGAGTGGTTCGACCACGATTTTAGTCCCGTTTACCAGCCTGATAAGACCGCCGATACCGGCGCGGCGTATTTGCACCAGCCATTTGAGGTTGCCCGCCAGGCGCTGGACTCCAAAGTGAGGCGCAAGCTGGTCAATATTTACGATATCTCCCCAGAAACCGTGGGGACTTTTGACCTGGCTTTCTGCGGCAGTGTTCTGCTGCACCTCACCGACCCGGTCAGGGCGCTGTGGAACATCGCCAGCGTCACCCGTGAGGTAGCCATCATTGCCACCGTCATCGAGCCGGATGAGGCGCCCCACCCGGCGGCTACGTTCCTCGGCTACCAGCATGGCGATGTCTGGTGGATCCCGACCCGCGCCTGCCTGGAGCTGATGGTCGTGTCTGCCGGCTTCACCGGCATCGAATGGATCAGCGAATTTCATCTCGACTACCGCGACGGCCGTCCCGGCCCGTATCACGGCGTTTTACATGCCTATAAAACGGCAGAAAACTGGACTCCCGCCACCCTGCACCGGGATGAGATCATTCGAAAATATCAAACCCAACCCGCCAGGTCTCTGGCCCAGCTCGATCAGGAAAATCAGCGCTTGAGCGCCCGCCTGGAGGAGTATGAGCACAGCCGGCTGCTGCAGCTTGCCATGCGTCTGCGCCGCCAGTACGCACGACTTCGCTCCGGTAGATAAACGGGTAAGGAATGAACCTTCAGACCGAACTTGAGCTTTGGCGCAGGCCGCCTGCTGCAATCATCGAGGAGATTGTGCAGCTTGCCGCACTTTTGACCGGCAAATGGTTCACCCCCAACGTGCCCGGGGACACACGCCGCGATTTGCTTTTCCATGATGCCTTCTGCCTGCGCAAAGACGGCGCCCTGGCTGCCTTCCTGGTATTCACCAGCCTGGATGGCTCCATCCACATCACCTTGCTGGGCGTCCACCCCTCTTACCACCGGCAGGGCTACGGCTCGTGCATCCTGGATGCCTTCTTTCAACATGTCACATCACTGGGCTTTGAGCGGGTCATCGCCTTCACCGTTCCGCCCGAGGTGAACCCGGCCTACAATGCTACCCTGGAGTTTTATCAGAAGCATGGTTTCACCATCAACAGGCATTACCGGGAATTGTGGGAAAACGGCGCTCTCGAGCTGGTAAAAATACTCGAACCATAACCATCTCGCCCGGGGCGAGACGGTTTGCCTGGTCTCAACGCTCAGGTGATTGCTGGAAACTCAATTTATGGTTAAGCTGATTACACGTAGAATTTTTCTGGTGATACCGCTGGCCGTCGTCGCCGCCAATTTCCTGGGGTTTGCCTACTCGCACCTGGCGCAGCGCTTTCATGCGCAGCAAAACCCGTATGGTTCGTCGGCCGAAGGGCCTATCCCCATCGGCGCATTCTACCGGGATTACCTGGCAGGCGTGCTCCGTTTGGATTTTGGCGCCATGCCGGCCCCCTCCAACCTGCCCATTTTGGAGGCAGTCTCACAAGCCGCCGGCGCCAGCCTGGGTCTCCTGGCAGTCGCTTTCGCCGCCAGCCTGGTCCTGGGCCTGCTGCTGGGTTTCCGATCCGTAAAAAATGAGCCTGCTAAAATATCTTCCTGGATTGCGCCTCTCTCAGCTGTGGGCCAGGCCATGCCGAGCTACTATATCGGCACGATTTTCATCTTATGGGGCGTGTCCACCCTCACCCGCGCCGGCCCGGAGGCACGCCTGCCCCTGCCGCTTTTCGGCTTCGGCTGGGATCTGCACCTGGTCCTGCCCGTTATCGCCCTGATGGTGCACCCAACCATGCAAATCGCCCGGCTCACGGCCAGTCTCCTGGCAGGCGAATTGAACAAGCAGTATATCGTTGCCGTCCGCTCGCACGGTATCCCCTGGCGCCGCGTGCGTTGGAAGCATGCCCTTGGCAATGTCCTTGCGCCGGTGATCTTAACGGTAGCGCGCTCCTTTCGCCTGCTGGTCGGCGAATTGATCCTGGTTGAATGGCTCTTTGACTGGCCCGGGCTTGGCCAGATGCTTGCCCGCACGCTGGTGCCTCCCTCCAGCGCCACTGTGGCGGGCCTGGCGAATGCCCACCTCCTGTTTCTTATGCCCGAGCTGGTGGCAGCTTTGCTCTCGGTCTTTACACTCATTTTTGTCGCCACAGATACGCTTGTTACCATCGCAATCCATGCTGCCGATCCGCGCCTGCGCTCTACTGAGACAGGAGGCGGGCATTGAGCGCAGACAGCCAGCCCAACCCCCTGCCGCCTCGCTTGGCAAACTGGCAGCTTACCCTGGGGATCACCCTGGTCTTGATTGCCGGTTTTCTGGCCATCTTTGGCCCTTCCCTGGCCCCGCGCGACCCCATGCAGGTCAACGCCATTGTCCGGCATCCAGACACCCGCCAGTTTGTTAAGCCTCCTTTTGCCGCCTTCGCTGTACCGGGGTTCATACTGGGCACCGACAGGATGGGCCGCGATATCCTGAGCCAGCTTCTCTGGGCGGTGCGACCTACGCTGCAACTGGTGCTCATGGTGGCTGCCCTGCGCATGATTCTGGGCATCATCATCGGCCTGGCATCTGGCTGGGTCGATCATTGGAGCGCCAGGGTTTTGAATGGGCTCATTTCTGCCGCTCTGGCTTTGCCGGGCCTGTTTGTGGCCCTGTGCCTGATAGCAGCCGTGGGCATAAAATTTGAACGCCTGGCCTTCTTCCTGGGTCTGGCGGTCACCGGCTGGGCGGAAACTGCACGCATGATTCGCGAGCTCACCCGCACCATCCGTATCCAGCCGTACATTGAAGCCGAGCGCGCCCTCGGGTTGTCAGGCCCCCAAATTTTGATCTGGCATATCTTGCCTCAGATCATGCCGTTGGTGTGGATGCTGCTGTCATTCGAGATCAGCAGCACCTTGATGACCGTCGCCGGCCTGGGCTTTCTTGGCTATTTCGTCAATGCCATCTGGCTGCCGTTGGGCGATTTCTCGGCCATCCGCACCAGCGGCCATCCCGAGCTGGGTCAAATGCTCGCCAGCGCGGCTGGTTTGGCCTTCAGCCAACCCGGTATGCTGATGGCAGTCGGCAGCCTGGTGTTCATCATTGTCCTGGGGTTCAACATGCTGGGCGAAGGGCTGCGCCTGCGCCTGGATCGCTGGGAAACCAAAAAGGAAAAGACCCGCATCGCGCTGGCCCTGGATCAGGCGGGGTATTGGCTGGAAGAACGCTGGCTCGACCCCGCTTCTGGCTGGAAACGCGTTGTACAGCAGGCTTATACTTCCGGCATCCTGCTCGCCCTGATCATTACCGGAGCCCTGGTGGTTTTAGAAACCCGGGCTTCAGTCATACCGGCAACGGCTATTTCCATCCCGGGTGGTCATTACTGGGCCGCGCAGCAGCGCGACAGCCAGGGTACTTCCTGGGCGGCTGTTCAGGGGCCAAAAAAACCCGGTTTGTTGTGGAGCTTTAAATCCGAGGCTGGCTTTTCCGGCGGTCCGGTGGTGTCTGCCGATGGCAGCCTGTATATCGGCACGCTGGATGGACACTTATACAGCCTGGATCAAGACGGCCGCCTGCGTTGGGACGCCAGGCTGCCCGGACCGGCTTTTGGGACCCCGGCGCTGAATTCGCGCGGCGATGTTTTCGTGCTCGACCAGCTGGGTACGCTGGCGGCTTTTTCGGCCAACAGCGATTTTCTCTGGGCGGTCCGGCTGGAGCAAGATGTCACGCTGCTCACCAGCCCGGTGGTCGATCACCGGGATGTAGTCTACTATCTCAGCGAGAGTAACATCATTGCCATCAACTCGCTGGGCAAGTTGGTCTGGGCCACACGCATCCCGAAATACAGCTACATCAACCCCGGTCTGCGCCTGAGCGCAGACGATCAATGGCTTTTCTTTGAAGATATCATCGTGGATACGCGCACCGGCGAAACGCTCACCAAAGAAACGTTGGACCCAATGGACCGCTTTTTGGTAGGCGCAGATGGGAATGCTTACCTGGGGTCTCAAGGAATGATCTCCGCCGTCCAGCAGTCGGGCAATGGCATCGAGTATTTTCCCTCCCTGCAATGGGATTACGTGACCCTCAACCTGGTTTCACGCCTGCCGCATGACTCGGGTATCGCCCCGGACGGCAGAGGCTGGATCTACTACGCTGGCACCTTTGAGTACGGGCGCCTGGTGTGGATCTTTGAGGATGGCCAGATGCAGTCTGCCGCCTCCTATCCCTGGTCGGGGGAGTCCGCCTCTCTGCTGGGGTTTGACCGGGATGGAACGGCTTATGTCTGCGCGGTGGGCTACCAATCCCCCCTGAAAACTTCCCTGCTTTGTCGCGCCAACCAGGCGGGTCAGGCTGAATGGCTGTGGCAGGTGCACATTGACCCGGACGGGAATGTGACCCGGGACGATCCGGGTCGAGAACGATCAGCATCCGAGCGCAGCATCCTTCCGAGCGGCGGCGCTCTGGCGCCGGGCCGGCTTTATGTGGCCACCAGCAGTGGCAAGTTGTATGCCCTCGGCGATCTGCCTGCACCGTGATTCGATTTTCCAGTTGCAAAGAAGAAAGGGTTATAACCCTCGCATGCTATAATCTCGTCCTGCTAACACCGCAACCTTTCCATGCAATACCATCTCAACCTGCAGAGGTAAACACACCCCATGAACATCCTGTGGCAAATATTCATCGTCTTTACTCGCGTGGCGCTCTTCTCCTGGGGCGGCGGGCCAGCCTCCCTGGCCTTGATGCAGCGCGAAACCACCTCCGCCCTGTGGCTTCCCCCTGGAGCCGCACAGCCTGTGCCATGGGTGACCCCCGATGAGTTTGCCGACGCCGTCGCCATCGGCAACGCCCTGCCTGGCCCCATCGCTCCGCAGGTCTCGGCTTATGTGGGCTACAAGCTGGCGGGTATCCCGGGCGCCGTGATGGCTGCCGCCGGAACTGTACTGCCCACCACGATCTTGATGTTGATCATGGTGGTGTACTTTTTCTCCATCAAAGACACCCCCGCCATCAAAGCCATGCTCAGCGCCGTGCGCCCGGTGGTGGTGGGTTTGCTGTTGTGGACGGCTTACGATATGTTCAACACCGTCTTCGGGGTCAAAAAGCTTGGCCTGGGGGCAGCCCTGGCGGGCGGCTGGGATAAGCTCGTCATCGGGGCGGGAGCCTTTGCCCTGCTCACTTTCACCGCCATCAATCCGGTCATTATCATCCTCGGCGCAGCGCTGCTGGGCTTTTTTCTCTACCGTTGAGCCGGGCGGCTCGGGGAGGCGCACGTGGAATTCAACAGCACCGATTTATCCCTGGCGGCCCGCCTGGATAGCGAAGACGAGCTGGCTGGTTTTCGCAGTGAGTTCGTCATCGCCGATCCCGATCTGATCTACCTGGATGGCAATTCGCTGGGACGCCTGCCGCGCCGCACACCCCAGGTGATGCAGGATGTGATCCAACGCCAGTGGGGCGATCGTCTGATCCGCTCCTGGAACGAAGGTTGGATGGATGCCCCCGCGCTGCCGGGGCCAAAATCGCCCGCCTGGTCGGCGCCCAACCGGATGAGATTTTGGTGACCGATTCCACCTCGGTCAACCTCTTCAAGCTGGTTGCGGCCGCCCTGCGCCTCCAGCCGCAGCGCAGCCGCATCGTCAGTGATGTGTTCAATTTCCCCTCCGATCTCTACATCTTCCAGGGTCTGGTGGACCTTCTGGGCAGCCGCCACCGCCTGGAATTGATTCCTTCTGCCGATGGGATCACGGTTTCCATGCAAGCTGTGCAGGCCGCGCTAACCGAAGACACCGCCCTGCTCAGCCTTTCGCATGTGGCTTTCAAAAGCGCCTTTCTGTACGATATGGCCCGCGTGACCCGCCTGGCGCAGCGTTCCGGCGCTCTGGTACTGTGGGATCTCAGCCACTCGGTTGGGGCTGTTCCGGTGGATCTGAACGGCTGCAATGTGGATCTGGCGGTGGGCTGCACCTACAAATATCTCAACGGCGGCCCTGGCTCGCCCGCTTTCCTCTATGTGCGCCGAGATCTGCAGGAGAAACTTCTCCCGCCCATCTGGGGCTGGTTTGCCGCAAAATCACCCTTCGATTTCGATCTGGAATTTGAGCCAGCGCCAGATATCTCTCGCTTCCGCGCCGGCTCCGCCCCCATGCTCTCGCTCAAAGCGCTGGAACCCGCCCTGGACTTGATCCTGCAAGCCGGTATGCCGCGCCTGCGTGCTAAAAGCATCCGCCAGGGCGAGTACCTGATTTACCTGGCCGAAAACTGGCTGCAGCCCTTGGGTTTTAGTCTGGGGACACCCCGCCAGCCCGAGCTGCGTGGCTCGCATATCTCGCTGCGCCACCCGGAAGGCTACCGCATCTGCCGCGCAATGATCAAATCATCCCCACCCGCGGTCAGGGTCATCCCCGATTTCCGCACCCCCGATAACATCCGCCTGGGGATTGCGCCCATGTACACCACCTTCACCGATATCCACCGCGCTCTGCAGCGCATGCGCACGATCGTTGACGAAAAACTATACGAAAATGTTCCCCGCCAACGCCTGACGGTCACTTGATGCCGCTTAATCTCCAGCCCGGGTGCCTGCCGCGGCTTGCCGCCTCTCCAACGGGCCGTGCAACGAAAGGAACCCGGCTGCCGCCAGCATGCCCACTCCCCCGGCAATGTACCAGAGCAAACGCTGGTCGCCGTTGTCCATCAGCAGGCCTGCCAGCAAGGGGCCCACAGCAAACGGCACACCCCACGAAAAGCCGAAAATCGCCATATAGCGGCCGCGCATGTCTTCAGGCGCCATGCGGGCTGTGAGCGCTTGCGATACGGGTGACACGATCATTTCCCCGATGGTGATGACCACCATCGCCAGCAGGAAAAGCACATAGGCCGAAACCAGCCCGTACATGGCAAAGCCGGTGGCATACAGCAAAGTGCCCAGGGCCATCATCAGCATGGGCGGGCGTTTTTCAATGCGCCGCGTGATCCAGAACTGAAATACCACCACCATGGCGGCGTTAAGGCTGAGGATGAAACCGTACCCCAACTCGGGCACGCCGTGCGTATCCCGCAAATAGACCCCCAGGGTGGTGTTCATATTCATATACACCAGGCCCATAAAAATGCAGGCCAGAATAAACAGCATGAAAAACCGGTCGCGCAGCACGGTGAAGTAGCCGCCAAAGGTGCCCGCCATACTTTCGCCTTGAACGCCTGGTTTTGCTTCGGGCTTTGTCTCCGGCAGAAATCGAAACACCACCCCGGCGGCGATCAGGCTGATGATCGCATCGGCAATAAACAGCAGCAGGTAAGAGCGCGCCGCCAGAAAACCGCCGATCGCCGGGCCAATCGTCACCGCCAGGTTAAACACCACTCGCAGCAGCCCATACCCCTGCGTGCGCTTCTCTTCCGGCAGCAGATCTGCCACCATGGCCTGGTGGGCCGGCCCGCCCGAATCGGTCAGGACGCCCACCCACAGAGCCAGCACAATAAACGCCTGCATCGTGTCCACCAGACCCATCAGGACACTGCTCACCGAGGTGGCAATCAGGCTGAAGATCAGCATGCCCTTGCGTCCCAGGCGGTCGGTCAGCGCGCCGCCCAGAAAGGCGCCCAGGAAGCTGGAACCGGCAAAAGCGGCAAATAACACACCCACGTCGGTCATGCCAACATTGAACTTCCTGGTGATATACAACGCAAAAAACGGAAAGAGCAGCGCCCCACCCAGCCTGTCAATGAAGGTGACGATGACCAGCGTCCAGAAGGGGCGAGGATACTCGTGATATAGTTCAACCAGCCGTTGTCGTTGGGTTTGAATAAACATGCCGGTGACTTCCAATCAGAAGTTAAGCGGATACCTGCGTTTGTTTTCTACGGCGCAGGCGCACACTGCAATTCAGAGCGCATCTGCTCGAGGGAGAGGCGTTGGTCTTCCGGGAATGCAGATTGGGCCAGCAGACGCTGCCAGAGGCTGCACAGGCGTGGGGCTGTATCGGCGTTCATTTCATAAGCCGCGGCGGTCAACTCGCGTGCCTGCTCCCACCCGCCGCTGCGGGCATATCCCTCAATGAATACCAGCCGCTCATGGGCGTTACCGGCTGCAAAACCCTTTTGCCGGGCCTCTTCACCCAGCCGGATGACTGATTGCCAGTCATCGAACTGCCGGGCCAGCTCGGCCTTCTGGTAATAATAACACCAGGTGTGCTCGGGCTCCTTTCCGAACAGGTCTGTGGGCGGGTAACCCCCCGCAGCAGGTTCAGCCTCGATGCGGCTCAGGTTCGAGACCGGAAGCGCCTGGCGGGTAAGCTCCGGCACTTCCGGGTTATCGGCATCTTGCGGTGAAAGCACCCACAGGCAGCGCCCGGCGCCGGGTTTGTAATAAATCGCCAGGCTGTCCAGGCTGGAGCCGATAAAATTAAAGGTGCGAAAATCAGGAGCAAACGTCCGGCCTCGAGCAAGTTTTGGCACCACCTTGGAGCCAACATCGTGATACAGCTCCAGGAACCAGTAGCCCACCTGGCGGATGCCGTAGGGTTGAGGGTAGAGCAGGTTAAGCGTCACAGCGGTCGGTTTACGGCCCACGTAAATAAAAAGCTCATCCGCCGATAAGATCGCCGTATTGGGTTTGATGTAAGGCGCCCGCCAGTAAAGCTGCCAGTAAAACTCGTTCTGCTTTAGAGTGGAACGGTAATAGCTGACCGAATTACGCAGGTGAAAACCAGCCGCCAGGCCGATCAGCACCGCCAGCAAAGCCACTCTGGGCAGCCGCCGCGGCGTGAACCACTCCAGCACAGCCACAATCAAGATGCTCAAGCCGCTCATTCCTGCCAGGGCAAAGCGACCGCTGTGCAAACCAAAGAGCGACTGTTTGTCAATCATCCACACCGGCAGCGGACCCAGCAGCGCCGCCAGCAGGCCCACCAGCAGCGCCTGCTGCACCCAGGTGTCCTTTGTGTCAGAGGCCGGCGGCTGCACATCCTCCCCATCCATGCGCATCAGGTAAAAAAATGCCAGGCTGGCGGTGATCGCCGCCAGCGCCAGCGAGGCCAGCACCGTGCGGTCCATCAGGTCCATTTCGACGGGGTTCATCGTCAGGTACCAGGCGCCTACCAGGTTGTTGATCATATCCTGCAATCCAACCTGCAAAAACTGCAGGGCGGTGGTCAGCGGGCTGCTGCCCAGGGCATACAACAACTCCGGTTTGTTCCCCTGGCTCAATTGCCCCGCAAATACCAGCCGCCACCCAACAACCAGGGCAAAAACCAGCAGGTAAGGCAGCCACACCTTGAGGGTGGCCCGCAGCCGTTCTTTCCACCCGGGGATCATGCCGGAGAAAACCAGCCACAACAGCACAGGCCGGAGCAGTTCCAGCCCCCAGATGTACTCCATCGTCAGCATGTGAACCGCAACCGCGGCAACCCCGGTCAGATTTCAACAGCAGCGCCCGGGCGGGAACCCGCACCGACAGCAGCATTAAACCCACCGAGAAGAAATACAACCCGAAACAAATCCACTGCTGGCTGAAGGTGAGCGCCACCGGCTGGTTGGTGAAGATTGGATAAACAGCAAAGAGCATCGTCATCCAGACCACCTGCCGGCTGCGCCCGGGCCACAGCAGCTTCAGGCTCCACCCCATCCCCACCACCGTCAGCCAGCGCAAGATCAGCGTAAAAATGTGCCAGGGCAGCGGGCTGGTGCCCAAAACCGGCAGAGTGACAATATACGACCAGGCCGAGAAAGGCCGCTCCAGACGGTAATAATCCCAGAAAACGTTCACCCCCTGCAAGCGCGTTGCCAGCACAATCGGCCAGTCATCCCAGTAAAACCCCAACCAGGGGATCATCAAACCGAAGCTCAACACCAGCAAAACCAGGTAAGCCAGCGGGTTGGCCCAGCTTCTCCAGGACAGGATTTTTGGCATGCCGCCCATTATAATCGATCGTATCCGGGCGCCTGCGCTTTAGCTGAGCACCACCTCCACACGCACCGAAGCCGTGCCTGCGGGTGGCAGGGGCGCCACATTGCCCTGGATCGGGGCGCCATCCACGTACAGTGCAGCGCGGTTTCCAGCGCCCTCCCGCCGCACGTTGATCTCATAGATCACGCCGCGGAATTTGCGCTTTGCCGAGAACCCCTGCCATGCAGTGGGGATCACCGGCGCAATTTGCAGCCCATCCAGAGCGGGGCGTATCCCCAGAATCCACTGGGTAATGGCGGCGTAATTCCAGGCTGCCGTTCCGGTGAGCCACGAATTTTTGGCCTCACCATGAGTGGGAGCATCCATCCCGGCTATCATCTGTGCGTAGATGTACGGCTCGCAGCGGTGGATTTCACTGATGGCCTCGCGTGCTGAAGGGTTGATGCGCAGATAGTAATCAAAAGCCTGGTCGCCATTGCCAACACACGTCTCCGCCGCCATCACCCACGGGTTGGTGTGGCAGAAGATCCCGGCGTTTTCTTTATACCCCGGCGGATAGGTGGAAATTTCACCCAGGTTGAGGTAATAGCGCGAATAGGCCGGCTGGAGAAGCACAATCCCGTGAGGGGTTGCCAGGCGCTCTTTCACCGCAGCCAGAGCGCGGGCGGCGCGCCCATCTTCCAGCCCGATGCCCGCCATAATGCACATACCCTGCGGCTCGATGAAGATCTGCCCCTCCTGGCACTCTCGGGAGCCTATCTTTCCGCCAAAGTGATCATACGCCCGCAAAAACCAGCCGCCATCCCAGCCGTGTTCCTGCACGGCGGCCTGCATTTCATCTGCCAGGCGCATATACTCAGCGGCGCCTTCCGGGCTGCCGGTCTGCCGGGCAATCCCGGCCATCTCTTGAGCAGCCAGTGCGAACAGGCCGGCGATAAACACTGATTCGGCCACTTTACCGTCCTGGTTGGTGGTGGTCTGAAAGGATTCGCCCGGTTCATTGCTGAAGGCGTTCAGGTTCAGGCAGTCGTTCCAATCGGCGCGTCCAATCAGCGGCAATCCGTGCGGTCCCCGGCGGTCCAGCGTGTATTGGAGGCAGCGCTGCAAATGCTCGTGAAGCGGCTTTTCGCTGCCGGGCAGGTTGTCATATGGCACTGGCTCTTTCAGGATGGAAAAATCGCCGGTCTCCTTTAAATAAGCCGCTACACCCACCACCAGCCACAGCGGATCATCATTGAAGTTCGTGCCCACCGCATCGTTGCCACGCTTGGTCAGCGGCTGGTACTGGTGATAGGCGCCGCCGCTTTCCATCTGAGTGGACGCCAGATCCAGAATACGCTCGCGGGCGCGCTCCGGCGCCATGTGAACAAACCCCAGTAAATCCTGGTTGGAATCGCGGAAACCCATGCCGCGCCCCACACCCGATTCAAAATAAGACGCCGAGCGCGACAGGTTGAAAGTTACCATGCACTGGTAGGCATTCCAGATATTCACCATCCGGTTGGTGTGGGGATCGGGCGTGCTCACCTGAAAGATCCCCAGTAATTCATCCCAGAACGCGCCCAGCGCATCAAAAGCCAGCCGCACCTGCGCCGGGTTCAGGAAACGATCGATCACCGGGCGCACCCCGCTTTTATTGATCACCTGCGAAAACGGCGGGTCGAATTTAGCCTCCCGCGGGTTTTCGTAATAGCCAAGCAGGAAGATCAGCTGGCGCGTTTCTCCAGGCTGCAGGCTCAGGCGCACATGGTGCGAACCCACCGGTGCCCAACCGTGTGCCATCGAGTTGGAGGCGGCCCCATGCTCCACAACCAGTGGACGGTCGAAACCACGGTACGCCCCCAAAAAAGCCTCGCGCTGGGTGTCAAAACCTGCCAGCGGTTCGGAACAGGCAAAATAGGCAAAATGATCGCGGCGCTCTCGGTATTCGGTCTTGTGGTAAACCACCCCATCTTCCACCTCCACCTGACCGGTGTTGAAGTTGCGCTGGAAGTTTGTGGCGTCATCCTGTGCATCCCACAGGCTGAACTCAACCAGCGAAAACAGCGAAAGCGCCGCCGGGCTGCTGCGCTGGTTGGTGATTTCCACCTGCCACACCTCCAGCGTTTGCCCGGGGGGAACAAAATAGCGCATCTGGGCGGCAATGCCGGCTCGCTGTGAGGCAATCAGCGTGTACCCCATGCCGTGCCGGCAGGTGTAAGAGTCCAACGCAGCTCGTGTCGGTTGCCAGCTCGGAGACCAGTACTCCCCGTTCTGATCATCGCGCAGGTAAATGTAACGCCCGCCCACATCCAACGGCGCATTGTTATAACGATACCGTGTAATGCGCCGCAGCCGGGCATCGCGATAAAACGAGTACCCGCCCGCAGTGTTGGAGATCAGGCCAAAGTAAGCTTCACTGCCCAGATAATTGATCCAGGGCAGCGGGGTATCTGGCCTCGTGATCACATATTCACGCCGTTCATCGTCAAAATAGCCGTATCGCATAAGGTTTACTCCCGGGTTTAATTTCCAGGCTGCACGTATATTTTACCCGTCCAGACTTAAAACACCCCTTCCAATTCACGCAAAAACCGAAAACAGTCGTGAGTAAACCGGCCAAACGGTTGTGTAACAATTACATTATGACAACGTTATTAACTGTAACATTATATTCGGGAAGCTGTGATCCACCGGAGAAATTGGTCGCGCAGCCGTCAGGCTGGAGCGGTGGGGAGCCAGACGCGAAACCGGCCCGAGCGGTCGATTTTTTAATTAAGTTCCCAACAGGAGGTTCACATGTTCGTCAAACGATTCGTAGTTTTCATCACATTGGTTGCCGTGCTGCTCGGGATTGCGGCTACCTGGCAGGTGGCTACCGCCAACGACGTACCGCCAGACCCAAACGTGCTCGTCAAGAAAGACGCCAGAACCACATTCAATCGCGTCTGGAAATGGAGCATTGACAAGACGGGAAATGTCTCCAGCCTCACCCTCACCCAGGGACAGATCTTCAATGTCCAGTACAGGGTTGACCTGGTTGCTGTCCCCCAGGATTCCGACCATACGGTGAGCGGCCAGATTGTGATACAAAATAGAACGGCGCTTCCATTGGAAGTCACCAGCATCACCGATCTGATTTCTCCAGACATTGCTGTGGATCATATTACCTGCCCCCATATCTTACCCTACACAATACCGGCGGGATCCAGCATGCAGTGCTTTTACGACAAATCGCTCCCTGATGGGGCTGCGCGTATCAACACGGTCACGGTGATTGGCAATGGAGCCACCTACACCGCTCACGCCAATGTCCTTTTCGGCGCACCCGCCAACGAACTCGACAAATGTGTAGACGTGGTCGACGATAAGCTCGGCGCACTGGGCACGGTTTGTATCACCGATCTGCCCAAGACCTTCACCTACTCGCTCCCGGTTGGCCCCTTCGAAACCTGCGGCGCCTACCAGTTCACCAACGAGGCCTCCTTTATAACCAAGGATACCGGCGCCACCGGCAGCGACACCTGGGTAGTCGATATCAACGTGCCCTGCGATGGCGGCTGCACGCTCACGCCCGGCTACTGGAAGACCCACTCGAGCTACGGCCCAGCCCCCTACGATGATACCTGGGCGCAGATTGGCGAGAACACCCCCTTCTTCCTGAGCGGCAAGTCTTACTACGATGTCTTGTGGACTGCACCCCGCGGCAACGCCTATTACATCCTGGCGCACGCCTACATCGCTGCCCAATTGAACCAACTGAACGATGCCGCCATCCCCGCTAATGTTCTGACGGCTTTCAACACCGCCACGGGGCTCTTTGGGATGTATACCCCCGCACAGATAGCCGCACTGCGCAGCAACTCGTCGCTGCGCGCTCAATTCATCGCCCTGGCCAGTATGCTGGATGATTACAACAACGGCTTGCTTGGCCCCGGGCATTGCTCGGAAGACAGCACAACTCGCACCCTCTCTTCGGCTTTAGTCGATTCAAAGGTGGTATTTTTGCCCAGTCTGGCCCGCTAAATACAGTCAGGTTTCGTCAGTCAGTCAACAGGTGTTTTGCATGCGCCGGAGCGGCATGCAAAACACCTGTTTTTTTCAAACCACACCTTGCATTTTTGAAAGGTTTTATATATAATGAAACTGCAACGATAATGTTGTAATCAAACTGCCAGAGAAAGACAGCTCGGGGGAAATTGGCTGTTCATTGGGAAATTGTATCCAATTTATATCAGGGGTGAAAATCTTAGATCAGAGCAGGGAGGTGACCGGACAAAATCAACCAGATCTTTTCGTTACCCTACTTTACAAATCAATGCTTGATTCACACAGGAGGAATACAAATGAAGGCCAAGATACTTAACATCTTGTTCGTTTTCGTTTTAGTACTCTCGTTTTCCACATCCGGTCTTGCCCAGAGCGGAATAACCCTGGGGCCTGATGCTGTCACTCCCTATTCTTTCTACTCAGCAGATCACCTCAAGACGGAAAATGCAGCTCCCGTTACCGAACGGCGAGCAGCAGCGGCCAGCGATTTTAAGCTGGTCAGTGTGATCGTCACCTTCGATTTATCCGTCGAAGCCAGCGACCTGGAGGCTTTAACCGGTGGGACGGTGATCCATCGCTTCTCCAAGCTGTTCAACGGTGCTTCGTTGGTGCTGCCAGAATCCCAGGTGGCAGCATTGGCAGACCTCAAGGGTGTGACGAATGTCTACCTGGATGAGCTCAGGCAGCCGGACACAGAAAACAGCCCGGGCTTTGTTGGCGCGCCCACAGTTTGGAGCGGCCTTGGGTGGACAGCAAAACGCTGGTGAGGGTGTGGTAGTTGCCATCCTCGACACAGGCGTCTGGCCGGAGCACCCCTCGTTCTCCGACCCTGACCCGTCTGGCGAGCCATACGCGCCCCCGGCGGTTGTGCCCGGCTCCAACGGCTTCAGTGGAGGCGTTCCACGCGATACCTGTAATTTCGGCAACACGGCCTATAACCCGATGGATGCGCCTTTCACCTGCAATAACAAACTGATCGGCGCCTACGAGTTTCTGGATACTTACAAGACAGTGAATAGTCTGCCCGCCGATGGATTCAATTCAGCCCGAGACAATACCGGGCACGGCACCCACACTGCATCCACTGCGGCCGGAAACGCCGGGGTTGCAGCCAGCATTTACGGCGTGCCGCGTGGCGTGGTATCTGGCATTGCCCCGCGCGCCCAGGTGATCATGTATCGCGTCTGCGCTGACGTGGGCTGCTATAGCAGCGACTCGGCTGCGGCAGTCGAACAGGCTATTCTGGATGGCGTCGATGCGCTCAACTTCTCGATCAGCGGGGGCACCAACCCCTTCTCCGACGTCGTCAGCCTGGCGTTCCTGGCTGCCTATAACAACGGCGTTTTTGTGGCTGCTTCGGCAGGGAATTCAGGACCTGGCGCTGATACAACCGCTCACCGTGAGCCCTGGGCGATGACAGTGGCTGCCAGCACTCAAAACCGCGCCTTCGAGACCACCATGACCCTTGCCGGAGCCGGCGGGGCCAGCTTGGCGCTGACCGGCACTACCCTCACAGACGGGGTTGGCCCGCTGGAAGTGGTGGTCGCCCCCGATCCGCTCTGCCTGGGACCCTACGCTCCCGGCACGTTTACCGGCAAAATCGTTGTCTGCCGGCGCGGCACCACCGGGCGCGCCCAGAAGGGCTTTGAGGTGCTGCAAGGCAGCGCAGCCGGAATGATCCTGTACAACCAGAGCACCGCCGTTACTGATCTGGAGACCGACAATCACTACCTGCCGACTGTACACATCCAGTTCAACCAGGGTGTGGCTGTGCTTGATTTCCTGGCAGCCAATCCCGGCGCAACGGCGACCTGGCCGGCAGGCGTGGCAGTCGCCTCCCAGGGCGATGTGATGGCCTCCTTTAGCTCGCGCGGCGGCGTCAACCAGACCCTGGGCATAAGCAAACCCGATGTAACCGCTCCGGGTGTGCAAGTTCTCGCAGGAAATACTGGTTACTCTACGGATGTGGCCTACGGCCCGGACGGCGAGCTGTTCCAGGCGATCGCTGGCACCTCCATGTCCAGCCCGCACGTGGCTGGCGCCGGGGCTTTGCTGAAAGCACTGCACCCCGATTGGACGCCGGGTCAGATCAAATCGGCCTTGATGACTACCGCCATGGGCGGCGTTCTAAAGGAAGATGGCGTCACACCGGCGACACCTTTCGACGACGGCTCCGGACGGATCAATCTGAACAACGCCGGCTCTCCCGGGTTGACCTTTGATGAGACGGCCGCCAACTATGTGGCCCTTCAAAGCCAGCTCTGGAACGCCAACTACCCCAGCCTGTATGTGCCCCGCATGCCGGGAAAGATCACCGTCGAGCGCACAGTCCGCAGCGTGCTTGCCAAGCCGAGCACCTGGATGATATCGGTTGACAGTCCGGCAGACGTTAAGGTAACCACTCCAAGAAGATTCATCTCGCTTATGCCGGGCGCTGAAGCTACCTTCAGCATTACAGTAGATGCCAGCCGCGTGCCCATCGGCGAAGTGCGCCATGCCACGCTGTTCCTGACATCAACATCGAGCTACGGGACGCTGCACTTCCCGATCACCATCGTGCGCCGGCAGCCGGTTGTAACGGTTACCAAGAGCTGCACCCCGGCAAACCTGCTCTTCGGGCAGACAACCACCTGTACCGCGACCTCTTGAACAGCGGTTTTGATACCACGATGGTCAGCTTTGCGGACAAAATCCCGTTGGGCTTACTCCCAATTCCAGCCAGCGTAACGGGTGGCACCCTTTCGGGCAGAAACGTTACCTTCTCGGGCGCTTTAGCTGGAGCGACGCCGGCCGATGTGATGGTCGGACCTGGCCCCTCGCCGGCTGGTTATCTGCCGCTATCTCTGTTCGGCGTAACCCCGATCGCAGGCATGGGTGACGAGACCATCGTCAACTTCAACGTGCCCGCCTTCTCCTTTGCCGGAGAGACCTTCACCCGTGTAGGCGTGGTCAGCAACGGTTATGTCGTCGTTGGCGGTGGAACCGGCGCTGATGTGCAGTTTATCAACCAGAACCTGCCCGACCCAACGCCTCCCAACAATGTGCTGGCGCCGTTCTGGAGCGACCTGAACCCGGCCTTCGGCGGAGCGGTGCGCATCGCCACCCTGACCGATGGGGTTGACACCTGGCTGGTAATCGATTGGGAGGGCGTGGTCAATTACTCCAACCGGGCCCCCAATTCGTTCCAGGTATGGATCCGGTTAGGAACTGTGCAAGATATCACCTTCACGTATGGGACTGTGTCCAACGGCGATCTGGGGTTCTTGACCGTTGGAGCCGAGAACAGGTACGGCAACCGCGGCCAGAACTTCTACGTTGACGGCATCGGCACCCCGCCCGGACCAACTGTGGAAGTGGCAGTCACCTCCACGGCGCCCATCCCGGCCGCACCGCACGTCATCACGTATAGCTCTCAGGGCATCAAGGCCGGCACCTGGACCAACTGCGCTGAGCTCATCAGCGACATGTTCCAGGGTGTGAATGTGGCTTGCTTTGATGTGACCGTGACCAGATAGCGGTTTTGGTAAGAATTTAACCCCCACCCCCTGATTTCGCTGCTTTGCCAGGCGGGAACAGGGAAATGAGGCATCACAAACAGGGTCTTGTGAGCGATCGATCGCTCACAAGACCTTGTTTTTGGTTTCAGATTTTCTACACCAGATGGAGGCTGCGAGTCTCAGGGAAAGGCCGGGTTCTCGCACCAGAAGGGGAGGCGTTTGCCGCCGCCGTGATAGTTGTAGATGCGCCCGGCGTGACCCAGTTGGATGCGAAAGCCTTCTACCATCACCTGGGTATAGGCCATATCGGGCTGCGGGCAGCCCAGGCTTGAAGTCGGGCCATGATACCTCTTCGAAACCGATGGTTTCGATTTCTTCCAGGGGAGTATTGATCCGCTGCGAGAGATCCTGTTTGGCCTGTTGGATCAGGTCAACGATGTAGGCGTCTTGGGGTATGCTTTCACCAGGCTGGGTGGTCACTGGCTCCTCCGTTATCGCTTCGACCAGGGAAAAGGTTGGCGTGGGCTGCGCCAGGGGGGTTTCTGAGGGTGGTGTTTTTTGTGGAGGATTGGCAGTCACCGGCGAGGGAGTCTCGGGAAGCTCGACTGGCGTCTGAATGGATGGCGGTGCAGCCGAACAGCCGGTCAGCAGGAAAATCCCCAATAGTCCTGTTGAGATTACCAGCCCAACAGGCAGTAACAATCGTCGTTTGCTCAACAGTCACCTCCGTTCGAATCGAACATGCCATAGATTAGACGACGGAAGGTGATTTCAGGTTCCCGTTTAAACGAACACCCCGGCCCAGATCGCCTGGCTGCGCGGTCCTTCACCCGTGCTGGCGTACTTCACGGCTCCGGCAGCTACCTGTGCGAGCAGTTATTCGTACCTCAGCGCCTCCACCGGCTCCAGGCTGGCAGCCCGGTTGGCCGGGTACAGGCCAAAAAACAGCCCCACCGCGGTTGAAAACAGCGTCGCCATCAAGATGGTATCCAACCCGATGGCCGGGTTGATCGCTGCATCGTTGGCGGCAGCGATTCGCCCAACCACAAAGGAAATGGTGTATCCCAGGCCGATCCCCACCAACCCACCGATCAGGCTGAGCACGGCGGATTCGGTCAGGAACTGCACCAGGATATCCACCCGGCGCGCCCCCAGCGCCTTGCGCAGACCGATCTCGCGGGTGCGCTCCGTCACCGAAACCAGCATAATGTTCATGATGCCAATGCCGCCCACCAGCAGCGAAATGGCGGCAATACCGCCCAGAAAAATGGTGAGCACGCCCGTGATGGTTTGCGCCGTGGATAGGAAATCTTGCTGGGTCAGAACGGTGAAGTCATCCGCGCCAATTTCGGTGCGGTGCCGCGAGCGCAGTATTTCAGCGATCTGCTGCGATGCCAGCGGCACCGCCTCAGCGCTGACGGCCTGCACCACCAGAAGATCCACACGGTCGCGGCTCGACCGGCGCAGTAAACGGGTTTGCGCCGTGGTGAGGGGCACCATCACCAGGTCATCCTGGTTATTGAACGACGATCCCCCTTTGGATTCCAGCACCCCCAGCACCCGAAAAGGCTGCCCTTCGATGCGAATGGTCTCACCCACCAGACCCTGCGTGCGCCCAAAAAGCTTTTCGGCTACATCGGGACCCAACAACACTACCGATGCCTGTCCCAGGATGTGCTCCTCGCGGATGAATTCGCCCTCCGCCATCTTGAAATTCCGCACCGGTCCATACTGGGGTGTGGCGCCCACGATGGAGGTCACCGCTGTCTCCCCGCCGTAAGTAACGGTGCCGCTGCCCTGCAGAACCGGCGCCACGGCCTCCACCGCAGGGGCTGCAAATGGATCCTGGATGGCATCGGCGTCGCCCAGTGTGATGGGTTTGGGGTTGCGCACATCTTCGGAGCCACCCCTGAAGACAAACAGCAGGTTGGTGCCAATCCCCTGGATCGAGCCGGTGATCGTGTTTTGGGCGCCGCGGCCAATCGACACCATGGCAATCACCGCCGCCACGCCGATCACAATCCCCAGGATGGTCAACCCGGAGCGCAGCTTGTTGGATGTGAGGCTTTCAAGCGCCTCGAAGAATGCCGGAATAATATTCATTGAAAATGCTCCACCTGTACTAATCCACCGTTACCCCATCGCGAATATGGATGCTGCGCTGTGTTTGTGCGGCTACCTCGGGGTCATGGGTCACAATGATCAGGGTTGTGCCGCGCTCTCGGTTGAGGTTCAACAGCAGGTGCATGATCTCCTCTCCCGATTTTGTATCCAGGTTGCCGGTGGGCTCATCGGCCAGGATAATGGCGGGGTCGTTCACCAACGCCCGCGCAATTGCCACGCGCTGCTGCTGCCCGCCCGAGAGCTCATTGGGACGGTGGCTCATGCGGTCGCCCAGGCCCACCAGCTCAAGAGCTGCCCGGGCGCGCATCTTCCGTTCCTTGGTTACACCCGGCGTAGCGCATGGGCAGTTCCACGTTGGCGGTGGCGGTTGCTCGTGGCAGCAGGTTAAAACTTTGGAAAACGAAACCCACTTTGCGGTTGCGAATATCCGCCAGCTGGTCGTCCCGCAAATTGGAGACGTCCTCGCCATCCAGAATATACCTGCCTGTGGTCGGGTGATCCAGGCAGCCGATCATATTCATCAACGTGGATTTTCCCGAACCCGATGGGCCCATAACAGAAATCACTTCGCCACGCGACACTTTCATGGATAGGCCGCGCAAAGCGTGCACTTCCACCTCACCCATCTTATAAACCTTGGTCAGGTTCTCTGCCTCTATTACCCAGTCACTCATACGTCACCTTTGATTCACGAACGGCGGCGGGCCATTTTGCTCAAACACTGCCGGCGGGTTCAATACCACCGCATCCCCTTCTTTCAAATCACCACCCACCACTTCGCTGTTGGTTTCAGATGAAGCTCCCAGGACAACCGTCACCGCCTCGGTCGCGCCGTTGCGTAAAACATAAACCACGCGCTTGCCTTCCTGAACACGCACGGCGCGGTTTGGCACCAGCAGCACATCTTCCAACTGGCTGACAACAATATTCACCGCAGCCGGTCATTCCCGGTTTAACCGCCGCATCGGCATCGGTCAGCTCGACGGTCACGGTAAAATCTACTACACCCTGGTTGGCAGCGCCTACCAGGGCTACCTCGGTGATGCTCCCCTTGTATTCACGGTTCAGAATAGCATCAAAAACGAGGCTGACATCCTGCCCGATTTGAATGCGGTTGATATCCACTTCGGAAACCTGCACGTCCACCAGCAGGCGGGACAGATCGTCCACACGAAACGCCGGCGTGCCGGGTGCAGCCTGGTCTCCGGGCTTGCTTTCCACCTCGGTCACCGTGCCGCCAAAAGGCGCCTCAATCCTGGCCTGGTTAATGGCAGCCTGAGCCGCCGCCACGCGCGCATCTGCCGCGGCCACGTCTTTCGGGTCGGGGCCATCTTTCAGGCGTTCCCATTCACGCTCGGCATCGGCAAGCTGTGCTTCCAAAAGGGCAATATCGGCCTGAGTGGGACCGTCTTTCACACGCTCATATTCGCGCTGCGCCTCGGCCAGCTGCGCCTGGAGGGTCTCCAGGTTGGTCTGGGCTACCGCCTGGTCGAGCGGGCTGGCGGTGC
This sequence comes from uncultured Chloroflexia bacterium, assembly GCA_963705155.1. Lineage (GTDB taxonomy): Bacteria > Chloroflexota > Anaerolineae > Anaerolineales > UBA4823 > CAVPJC01. The sequence continues at coordinate 270,671 of CAVPJC010000001.1, forward strand.
CGGTCAGGCTGTTCAGATTGCGCACGGCAAAATCGTACTGCTGCTGGGCGGTTGCCACGCTCGAAAGCAGGCGCGCCCGCACCACATTATCTTCCGGCTTGTTCTCGTAGGGTGCATATTTCTCTTTTGCGCTGTCAAGGGCATCTTTAGCCAGGGTCACCTGCGCCCGGGCCTCGTCCACATAGCTCTCAGTTGCCGGTGTTTTCGTCCAGCGCACGGTCCGCTCGGCATTTTCTACCGCTTTCTGGGCATTGGCTACGGCTTCGAGAGCACGCGCCCGGGTCAGCTCGGGGTTGCGCGCATCTTCAAGCGCCTGGCGGGCTTTTTCCACTGCCTGCAGAGCGCTGGCGCCTGCAGCTGCGAGTTCATCAAGTCATCCAGGGCGCGCTGGGCTGTCACCAGGTCGGCCTGCGCCATAATCACCGGCTGCGGCAGCGTGGTCTGCTCAATCGTGGCCAGAATATCGCCGCTGGCAACCGTATCGCCGACGCGCACAATGACTGCGCCCACCGTGCCGGAAGACTGCCAGCTCAATACCGCGCTCTGGTTTGCGCGCACCAAACCGGTCGCCCCCACCGTAGCCGTCAGGCTGCCTCGCGCTGCCGGCGTCGTTTGCAGGCTGGCCTGAGCCGCCGCCAGACGCTGGCTGCGCAGCGGTCCAAAGATATACACTCCACCTGCAATTACAATTACACCCAGGATTACAAAAAACCAACGTTTCATAAAAACCTCCAAATCTCAATTCACAGGCGGTTCGAGGGCAATCAAATCGCCGGCTTGCAGGCTGCTTTCCAGTACCTGGCTGTAAGAATCTGAGGCTAATCCCAGCTTCACCACCACCGGCAGCAGCTCATCGCCCCGCCGCACATAAACAACCCGTTCGCCATCCAGTATGCGCACAGCTCGGTTAGGCACCAGCAGGGCATCCTTCAAATCGCCGACCACAATTGTGACGCTCGATGTCATACCCGGGCGCACCTGGTCATCTCCATCCAAAACTTTCACTTTGATTTTAAAGCTTACCACCCCGCCAATCGAATTTCCGACTGCCGGCACCTCCGCCACCTCGCCCCGGTACTCCCGGGACGGAACAGCGTCAAACCTGAGCACAGCCGTCTGCCCCAACTGAACGCGGTTGATATCCATCTCAGACACCAGAGCGTCGACCAGGAGGGTATCCAGATCATCCAGGCGAAAGGCCAGCTCACCAGGCGAAACCAGGTCGCCGGGCAGGTTGTTGGCGCCCGTGATCACACCGTCAAATGGCGCTGTGATAGCGGTTGAATTGACCGCCGCCTGGGCGGCCGTTACCCTGGCCCGGGCAGCGGCAATCTCGTCTTCGCCGGGTCCATCCTGCACGCGCAGAAATTCCCGGCGCGCATCTTCCAGACGGGCCTCCAACACGGCAATATCTCCTGCGGCTGGCCCAGATTGCAGCCGCTCCACGTCGAGCTGCGCCTGCACCACCTGCGCCTGCCGTCCAGCCACGTTGGCCTGCGCCAGGGCCAGGTCCAGCGGGTCGGGAGGCACCAGCAGCGCCTCGTACCGGTTAGCGGCAGCATCGTAAGCCTTTTGATCCTGGATCAGCTTCAATTCCAGGTTTTCCAGGATACGCCGGTAAAACTTTTTGCTTTCAAAGAAAATGTAAGTGCTTTCCGGCCTGTTCAGCCGGTTGCGAATTCGATCCGCCGTCTTTTGTGTGCCGCTCAGCACTTTCTCGGCTTGCTGCATACTGGTACGCGCCTGCTGAAGGGCCGCTTCCGGCGCGGGTGATTCGATCGTCTCCAGATAGCGAACAGCAGCATCCAGCTCCTTTTGGGCCGCAGCCAGCGCCTGGCGGGCCTGCGCTTGCGCCAGGGCGGGATCTCGGGCGTCTTGCAAGGCCTTCTCGGCTTCTTCAACCGCTTTTTGCGCCTGGGCTGCCCGTACCTGATTGTTGAGCAAATCATCCAACGCCTGCTGTGCCTGAATCAGCTCTGCCTGCGCCAGAATGACTGCTCGCGGCAGCGAAGATGGATCCAGCTCGGCCAGCACCTGGCCGGCAGAAACGCGCCCACCGGCCTGTATCTTGACGCTATCCACAATCCCCGATGTGCGCCAGAACAACTGCGCCGTTTGATTGGCGCGTACCGTGCCGTCGGCAGATAGGGAGATTTTCAGTTCCCGCGCTGTACAGCCTCTGTTTCCAGATTCTGGAGTGCTTTCGCCTGGCTGTTATTCTGAAGAAGGCTTACCCCCAGCCAGCCCAAAACCAGCACTCCCAGAGCCGCGGGTATCCAGATGAGTTTCTTATTCAAACTTACCTTCCTGAACGTACCTTGTTGCTAACCTATCCATTTTATCGCAAATCGCCGGTTTCCACCCTGCCCGCCGTGACAACTGTCACAATTATTATATAACTCTAAGAATCTTTTTTGTGACAACCGTCACAGAAAGAGGTGACATCTGAAACTGAAATTAAACCTCTTTTGTCGTTATTATCTTAACCAGCGAAAGAGCATTTTCCAAGGAGAGGAAACCAATGCAAGCCATTCCCAGTGATTTTCTGGCCATCGACCGTCGCGCCCGGGCTTATATGCCCTTTAATGAGGTAGATGTCCGCAATCCGCAGGACCGTATTTGTGATTTCGAAGATGTCGTTATCTCATTCGATGCAGAAAGGGCCATGTTAGAGGCCTCGCGCTGTGTGCACTGCCCCGATCCGGCCCCCTGTACGGTCGCCTGCCCGGCTCACAATGACATTCCATCGGCCATGTGGCTGATTGAGCAAGGCCAGTTCCTGGAGGCCGCCAGACTTTACCGCCAGACCAGCTCGCTGCCCGAAGTCTGCGGGCGTGTTTGCCCGCACGAGCAGCTTTGCCAGGGATCTTGTTCGTGTAACAAACATCACGAACCCGTGCTCACCGGTGAACTGGAAGCCTTTGTCATGGATTATGAGCGCCAGACCGTTGGTGTGGCTATTCCAGTGGGCAAATCCACCGGCCAGAAAGTCGCCATCGTTGGCGCCGGCCCGGCTGGCATGGCCTGCGCAGAGCAGCTCGTGCAAAAAGGCCACCAGGTAACCGTTTTTGAAGCCAGGCCTGCGCCCGGCGGTCTGCTGGTGTACGGCATCCCCAATTTTAAGCTCCCTAAAGATGTTGTCGCTGCCCGCTGGCAAGACCTGGAAAAAGCCGGGGTGGAGTTTGTGGGCAACACCTATATTGGCAAGCAAAAAACCATCGACGAACTCTTTTGCCGAAGGCTATCAGGCCGTTTTTGTCGGCGTCGGCACCGGTATAGACGCCCCCATGGAAGTGCCCGGTGAAGACCTGCCCGGTGTGTACAAAGCCACCGAGTTTCTCATCCGCGCCAATGTCGATATGGACCAGCTTCCGCCCGAAATGTCTTCACGCCCCACCATCGGCGCGCAAAGTGGCGGTCATTGGCGGCGGTGACACCGCCTCCGACTGCCTGCGCACCGCCCTGCGGATGGGCGCCGAAGAAGTGACCTGCCTGTACCGCCGCACCGAAAAAGAAATGCCCGGCGGGCGCAAAGACCGCAAGTTGGCCCGAGAAGAAGGCGCCCGCTACCAGTTCCTTACCCAGCCGGTGCGGTTCATCGCCGGTGAAGATGGCCGCCTGGCGCAAATTGAGTGCATTGGTATGGTGCTGGGCGAGCCAGACGCCAAAGGCCGCCGCAAGCCCGTCCCGGTCGAAGGCTCCAATTTTATCGTCGAAGCCGATACCGCCATCCTGGCCCTGGGCTATTGGCCTGATCCCGTGATCGGTAAAACCACCCCCGGGTTGGAAACCAAGAACTGGGGACTGATCGTGCATCGATAAGAAAACCGGCGCCACCACCCGTCCGGGTGTATTTGCAGGCGGCGACGCCGTCACCGGACCCGACCTGGTGGTTACTGCCATGGTCGCCGGTCGCAAAGCAGCCGGATCGATCGACGCTTACCTGAAAACCCTCTAAACAAAACCGGCTGATCCGCTTTTACAGACCAGCCTCCATTCTTTGCATCTGTGGGCAATCGATATCCGGATTGCCCACCTGCATTTTAAATCAGGGGGACACTCCCTTGCCTCCGGGCAGGTTTTTAACGCGTCAGTTCTAACTTGAGGCGCATTTTGACGTCGTTATCGGTGTACAGGGCGCCGTGGAACTGGCGCACCGGGTGAATTTCTGTGCCTTCCAGAATTGCGCTGAATTCCGGTATGGTAGAATCGCCCCCCGGTTCAATATCAAACTTGACATCCTGCCAGGCTCCGTGGGCGTCGCGGCGGGTATGGATGCGCGTGATCGTCTTAATCCCATAACCAAACACGGAGACGGTCGGAATGCTGGAATGACGGCCCAGCTCCTTCCGGAACTCGCGGGCGCTGCGCAGCAGCGGCCGCTGTGCTTCTCGCAGCCAACCCTCATCTTCCGATATATTGATCCTTTTCCCATGTTGGTCGATCGCACAGGGGTACACCGGCAAGATCTGGTAACTGGATGGGTATGTAGCCATCACTTGCCGCAGGCGCTCGCCCATCAGACCGAAGGGGAGGATATCCGGTCCGACCAGCAGGCTGGTCGCAGCCTTGGGCACACCCGCATGCGGGCCGCCCAACAGAAGCATGCGTTCCACTTTGCTCTTACCACCCAGGTGTTCCACATAGTAACGGCCCACCAGCGTGCCCAGGCTGTGAGCAATCAGCGTCACCGGGCGGTTCAGACCCCAATCCTCGATTGCCCGGGCTAATTTTTGCGCTGCCAGGCGTACATCGCGGCGCCAGTCATATGCAAATTCTAACAGGTCCACATCGCGCGTATAACCCAGCTCCTCCACCAGGTAATCTCCCAGGCGGTTGTACCCCTCCAGCTTAATCAAATTGGGAACAATCACCAGCTCGCCCAGCAAGCCATGTGGTTTCAGCGGCATATCGTTGGATAGGCGGAAGATCTCGGGATTTTTGAACAGGTGTTTTACGTTTGGCCAGATTTTTTCATTCCCCAACCACAACTCCGAGCCCATAAAACCCGGCACAAACACCACCGGCCGTCGGAGAGACTTCCGCCCAGACCATGTGCCCTCATCCGCGCTTAATTCCTCTGCCAGAAAGCCGGCTTTGAACACCAGGCGGGCATCACCAATGCGAAATGTGTCTCCGTTCTGCAGGGTGTGCCGATCCACGCGCCCCTCACCCAACCATGTGCCGTTGGTGCTGCCCAGGTCGCTCAACACATATACATTGCCGCGGCGTTCTACGCGGGCATGCTGCCGGGAGACGCTCTCATGCTCGATGACAATATCGCAGCCAGGCTGGCGGCCGATCTGGATGCCATCTGCCTCGAGAGGCAGTTCCCAGGTACCCTGCGGGGAATAAACCACCAACCGCGCCTTGACTGTGTCATTGAGCGCCATCGAAAGGGTAGCATGCGCCAGGGTGGCATCCAGCTCGGCTTCGGAATCGATCATCGTAACGTCGGCCTCAACGACTGCTGGCGCTACCGAAAAACGCAGGGTGCTGTCGCCCAGAGTAATAACATCTCCCGGAGAAAGCGCCATCCGCGCCACCTTGACGCCATTCAGCAGGCTTCCGTTGGCTGAACCCAGGTCGATCAGCATGCAGCCCGCCAGTCCGCACTCCACCCTGGCGTGCGATCGCGACACACGCACATCTGGCAGTACGATATCATTCGTCAGACCGCGGCCCAACGAGACACTGGCTTTGCCCAGCGTGAATTCCTGTTCCACGCCCCCGGGAGATAGAAAAGTTAGCTTACCGTATGCATCTGTCATTGTACTGAGAGAAATTATACCAAAATTATTGCATGTCGATCAGCCCAATCCTTCAAACCTGGCATTGCGCCTCAGGTGTTCAAAAATACCCGGTTTGCCCGCCGGCTGGAGTTCGCACGCCGCGGTATAATACAACTTCTGAGAGGCAACCATGGAAATTGGCACTGTTGAACGTGTAGATATAGACGGGCAGATCCGCGCCGCCTACCTGGATTACGCCATGAGCGTCATCGTTTCGCGCGCCTTGCCCGATGCGGCGCGACGGGCTGAAACCCGCCCATCGCCGGATCCTTTACGCCATGTACGACATGGGGATACGCGCCAATACTCCCTATAAGAAATCGGCCCGTATCGTTGGTGAAGTGCTGGGCAAATATCACCCGCACGGCGATGCCGCCGTGTACGAAACGATGGCGCGCCTGGCCCAGGATTTTTCGATGCGTTACCCGCTGGTAGATGGGCAGGGCAATTTCGGGTCCATCGATGGCGATGCGCCCGCCGCCATGCGTTACACCGAAGCTCGCCTGGCAGCCATGGCGGAAGAAATGTTGGCCGATATCGACAAAGATACCGTCAATTTCAGCCCCAATTTTGACGATTCACTCAAAGAGCCGGATGTGCTGCCTTCCCGGCTGCCCAACCTGCTCTTGAATGGCGCCTCCGGCATTGCCGTAGGCATGGCTACCAACATCCCGCCTCACAACCTGCGCGAGCTGGCTGCGGCCCTGACATACGTTATCGACAACTACGAGCGCATCGATGATCTCCCGGTTGAAGAGCTGGTGCGCATTCTCCCCGGGCCCGATTTTCCCACCGGCGGCGTGATCGTCGGCTCTGAAGGGATTTTGCAGGCCTACAGCACCGGGCGCGGGCGGATCGTGTTGCGTGGTCTGGCGCACATCGAAGAGATGGGCACCAACCGCCATCGCATCGTCATCACCGAGATCCCCTACCAGCTCAACAAAACCAGCCTGCTGGAGCGCATTGCCGAGCTTTCTCGCGAAGGCCGGCTGGAAGAAGTTTCCGATCTGCGCGACGAATTCGGACCGGCGCGGCATGAGCATTGTCATTGAGCTGCGCCGCGGCGCGCAGCCCAAAAAAGTGCTCAACCAGCTTTACAAATATACCCCGCTCCAATCCACCTTTGGCGTGCAGATCCTCGCCCTGGTGGAGGGCGTGCCGCGCCTGCTCTCCCTTAAGCGTGCTCTGCACATTTTCATCGAACACCGCCAGGAAGTCATCACCCGGCGCTCGCAGTACGAGATACAAAAAGCCCGCGCCCGGGCGCACATCCTGGAAGGGCTGCTGACTGCCCTGGCTAACCTGGATGCTGTTATTCAAACCATCCGCCAGTCGCCAGACGTAGAAACCGCCCGCGAGCGCTTGATGCAGCGATTCAATCTCAGCGAATTGCAGGCCCAGGCCATCCTGGATATGCAGCTGCGCCGCCTGGCGGCCCTGGAGCGCCAGAAGATTGAAGACGAACAGCGCCAGACCCTGGAGCGGATCGCTTTCCTGGAAGATTTGCTTGCCAGCCCGCAAAAAATCCTGGATGTGATTAAAAACGACCTGGTAGAGATCACCGAGAAATATGGCGACGAGCGCCGCACGCACATTGCCCACGGCGCCCACGAAAATCTGGAAGTGGAAGACCTGGTTGCTGACGAAGCCATCTTGATCAGCATCACCCAGCGCGGTTACATCAAGCGCGTCGCACTCCAAGGCTTTCCGCGCCCAGGCGCGCGGCGGGCGCGGCGTAACCGGGCACGCCACCAAAGATGAAGATGAAGTCATGATGCTCCTCCCGGCCCGCACCCTGGATACGGTGCTGTTCTTCTCCGACCGGGGCAAGGTTTATTCTGAAAAGGCCTACCAGATTCCCGATGCCGATCGCACCGCACGCGGCAGTCCCATGGTCAATTTGCTTGCGATGGATGCGCGCGAGACGATTACAGCAGTAGTGCCTGTGCCCGATTTCAACGCCGCCGCTTACTGCATGATGGCAACCCGCCGCGGCCGGGTTAAACGCCTGGCTCTTTCCGAACTGGCTGCTGTCCGGCCCTCTGGCCTGATTGCCATTAATATTGATGAAGGCGATGAGCTGGGCTGGGTGCGCCTGACGCGTGGGAAAGATGATGTTGTCCTGGTCACCGAGCAGGGGCAGGCTTTGCGCTTCCGAGAAGATGAGGTCCGTTCGATGGGCCGCACGGCCGCCGGTGTAAACGGTATTCACCTCAAAGGCGACGATAAAGTTGCCAGCATGGAAGTGGTGGAGCCGTCTGGCGAGCTGTTGGTGGTAACCACGCGTGGGTACGGCAAGCGCACCCCGTTGAGCGAATATCCATCCAGGAGCCGCGCCACGGCGGGAATAAAGACCATCAACAAAGACGCCTTCCAAAAAATTGGCATGGTCACCGCTGCCCGTGTGGTTCAGGAAGCCGATGACCTGACCATCATCTCCACCGGCGGCGTTATCCTGCGCACCAAGGTGAAAGATATCTCCCGCTCAGGGCGCGCCGCCCGCGGGGTAATTCTTATGACCATGCAAGAAGGGGATCAGGTGGCCTCGCTGGCGCGGATCGCCGCAGCAGACTTACAGCGCGCCGGGGCTACATCAGAAGAGGGATAACGAGAAACGACCGGTCAGCAGCATGCAGAGTTGGCCGGTCGCATTTGATTACATAAACGGCAGCACAATCTTTTCGGTTACCAGCAGGGCAAAAGCGCCGATCAGGCAGGTGATCACCAGCAGCATCACAGCCACCACCAGGCGCTGAGCCGGGGACATACCCAGAAAATACGGCTTCGGGCGTTCCTCCAGCGCGTATAGATCTTCCTCTTCATAGGGGGTCGTATCCGCATCCCGCCGTAAATCATCCAACATCCTCGGCCTCCTTAACGGGCTTCAACCGGGCGCAGGTGAATCTCGCCCATCTGTAAAATCAGCACATCACCCTGGCGGTTACGAACGCGCAGCGATCCATCCGGGCTCAACCCCAACACCTGCCCCTCCATCGGGGGTTTATCGCTAAACGCCAGGTGCACCCATTCGCCGCGGAAAGCCAGGTTCATGCCCCAGCTCTGGATAAACTCCGGAGCATCCAGCCGCTTGCGCCAGACAGCAGCCGTTCCAGCACGGCGTGCAGCAGCCCCCAGCGATCCACCGGTTTCTCCAGGGCGGTTTCCACACAGGTCGCCGGGAAATTCAGTTGTTCTGCCGGCAGCACCGATTCGGGTGCAACATTGATGCCGATCCCCAGGATCACCGCCGTGAGCTGGCTGCCATGCCATTGCGCCTCAGCCAGTACACCTGCCAGCTTACGTCGCTGCGCCACCACATCATTAGGCCATTTGATCTGCGCCGGAAGCATCGCAGGCAGGGCGGCATTGAGCGCATCGCACACCGCCAGCGCCCCCAGCGCCGTGTAGCGCGGGCTGTACGGAAGGTGCAGCTGCGCGGTCTGCCCGCTCACCTGGCCTTGATTTTCGAGGATCAGCGTGAACGCCAGCCCCGCGCCCGGCGGTGTATACCAGCGCCGGTCCAGCCGGCCGCGCCCGGCGGTCTGCTCATCGGCAACCACCAGCGCCAGGTCAGGCGCACCGGCCTCTGCCCAACGCGCCGCCAGGTCGTTGGTGGAGGTCACTGTCGAAAAATAGCGCAGCGCTCCCAGCGGCAGATCAGACAGCAATTTTTCGAGGGAGGTTTCGATCCATAGGTTAATTCTAACATCAAAAATCATCCTTCCCTAGACGAATCTTCCGCCTCTATGATAAAATCCATCCTTGCGCCAGAAAGTGGCGCATATCCTATCACACACGCCATCCGGACCTGCCCTGCGTGCCGCATCTGCGGTGAGGGGCGGGGTTGAAGGTGGCGGAGGCCTAACGCAAAGGAGCTGAATATGGCCGTAATTTCCATGAAAGCGCTGCTTGAAAGCGGCGTCCACTTTGGGCACCGTACCCACAAGTGGGACCCGGGCATGAAGCCCTACATCTTCACCGAACGCAACGGTATCCACATTATTGATCTGCAGAAAACAGTCAAAGCCCTCGAACAAGCCTACAATATGGTGCGAGACACAGTCTCCGAAGGCGGCACGGTGCTTTTTGTGGGCACCAAGCGCCAGGCGCAGGAAACCATGCAGAGCTGAGGCCATGCGCTGCCGGCATGCCCTATGTCACCAACCGCTGGCTGGGCGGCATGCTCACCAACTGGCGCACCATCCGCGGGCGCATCAACGAGCTCGAACGCCTGGAGCGCATGCGCGATCACGGCGACTTCGAGCGCATCACCAAAAAAGAAGCCCTGCTGCTCACCCGTGAGATCGACCGCCTGGAAATTCTGTTGGGCGGCATCCGCAGCCTCACCAAAGTGCCCAACCTGCTCTTCGTCGTCGATGTGCACCGTGAAGAAACCGCCATCCACGAAGCCAACCTGCTCAACATCCCCGTCATCGCCCTGGTGGATACCAACTGCGACCCGCGCAACGTGGATTATGTCATCCCGTCCAATGACGACGCCATCCGCGCCATTAAGCTCCTGGTGGGCAAAATGGCCGACGCCGCCCTGGAAGGCCGTGCCATGCGCAAGGAAGAAGACGTGGAAACACTTGCCGGTCCATCCGCCCCGCCTCCGGCGACGACCGCGAGCTCTCCGATGAAGAATTGCTCGGTGAGGCCACCCTGGCAAAGCTCACCCCTCGCACTGCCGTTTACATCTCCTCAGATGACGAAGTCATCGAGTTTGAAGGCGAAGAGGAATGGAAGAAGAAGCCGAAGCAGCTGTAAAGGTTGATGAGACCGAAGAAGTTGATGAAGCTGAAGATGTTGATGAAGCCGAAGAAACTGTGGAAGCTCTTGATGAGCTGGTAGACGAAGACGTCGCTGAAGAAGAAACCAAAGAGGATGAGGAATAAGTAATGGCAGTAACCACTGAACAAATCAAGGCGCTGCGTGAAGCTACCGGCGCAGGCATTCTGGACTGCCGAAAAGCGCTTGAACAGGCCGGCGGTGATTTTGACAAAGCCGTAGATTTTCTGCGCGAGAAAGGCCTGGCAACGGCTGCCAAGCGCGCGGACCGCGACGCCTCTGAAGGCATGGTTGAGCTGTACTCGCACGGCAACGGGCGGGTGGGCGTGATGGTGGAAGTCAACTGCGAGACCGATTTCGTCGCCCGTTCCCAGTCCTTCCGCACCTTTGCCCACGAAGTGGCCCTGCAAATCGCTGCTTCAGCGCCGCGCTACATCCGGGAGAACGAAATCCCGGAAGCTGTGCTGGAGCACGAACGCGAGATTGCCCGCGCCCGTGCCCAGCGAAGAAGGCAAACCTGAAGCCATCCTGGACCGCATCATCGAAGGCCGCATCGATCAAATTCAAAGATGAAGTGTGTCCTGCTGCGCCAGCCCTACATCCGGGATGAAAGCATTACCATCGAAAAACTGCTCATGCAGAACGTTGCAGCCATTGGCGAGAACATCATCATCCGCCGCTTCGCCCGCTGGGAGCTGGGCGAAAGTACCGCATCATAATTCAATAAAAGAGCCAACCCCTGGTTGGCTCTTTTTATGTGAGTTCACAAAGGAGTGAACGGATTATGGAACAAAACCTGAAATACCACCGTATCTTGCTCAAACTGAGTGGTGAAGTCGCTGGCAGGGCCCACGGGTTACGGCATCGACCCGCGCCGCGCCGAAGACGTAGCCGAACGCGTCCGCGAAGTGCGAGATCTGGGCGTGGATGTTGCCATCGTCATCGGGGCGGGCAACGTCTGGCGCGGGCGCGCCGGGCTGGACCGGGGCATGGATCGTGCCACCGCCGATTACATGGGCATGCTGGCCACCGTGATGAACGCCCTGGCGCTGATGGATGCCATGGAGCGTATGGGCCTGGTGACCCGCGTGCAGTCTGCTGTTGAGATGCATGCCGTCGCCGAGCCCTACATCCGGCGCCGCGCCATCCGCCACCTGGAAAAGGGCCGCGTGGTCATTCTTGGCGGCGGCACCGGCAACCCTTACTTCTCCACCGACACCGCCGCCGCCCTGCGCGCCATGGAGATCGGCGCCGATGTGCTCATCAAAGCCACCAAAGTCGATGGGGTGTATGACTCCGACCCGGTCAAAAACCCCTCCGCTGTGCGTTTCGAAAGCCTGAACTACATGGAAACCATCAACCGCCGGTTGGAAGTGATGGACAGCACAGCCATCTCCTTGTGCATGGACAATCACCTGCCGATCCTGGTGCTCAACCTGTGGCAGCCCGACGTGCTCCGCCAGGCGGTCTTCGGTGAAAAAGTGGGCACACTCGTCTCAGATTGAGTAATTTGCGCTAAATATCAGGGTTTGTCGGGCATTTGAACGGCCAATCAAACCCTGATTTTCGTTTTCCCCCTTTCCTACCTTCCCATTTTCGGGTATCCTATATGCAGAAGGAGGCGCACATGCTCAAAGAAGTTTACAAGGAAACCGAAACTCGCATGAAGGGTGCCATCCAGGCTCTGGAAGAAGATCTGAGCGGGATTCGCACCGGGCGGGCCAGCCCTGCCCTGATGGAGCGCCTCCAGGTGGAATATTATGGCACTCCCACACCTCTCATCCAGTTGGCATCCATCAGCGTCCCCGAGCCACGCCAGCTCCTGATCCGGCCCTTTGAAGCCTCGACCATCAAGACGATCGAGCGAGCCATCCTGGCATCCGATCTGGGTCTCACCCCCAACAATGATGGCAAAAGCATCCGCCTCAACCTCCCACCCCTCACCGAAGAACGCCGCCGCGACCTGGTCAAAGTGGTTCACGCTCGCACCGAAGAAGCCCGCGTGGCTGCCCGTAATGTCCGGCGGGACAGTATCCGTGATCTGAAAGAGTTCGAACAGGAAAAAATGATTTCCGAAGACGATCTGGAAAAAGGCGAAGCCGAGCTGCAAAAAATCACCGACCGCTACATTGAGATGATGAATGCCGTTGGTGCACACAAAGAAAAAGAAATCATGGAAGTTTAAAGCGGTTAGCACGGATATTTATGGATCCTTTAGAACGCACAGATCTGCCGCAGCAAATCCCCACCCACATTGCTATCATCATGGACGGCAATGGAAGATGGGCGCTTTCGCGCGGCCTGCCGCGCCTCGCCGGGCACCGCGCCGGCACCGAAAATCTCCGCCGTGTCATCGAAGCCTGCATCGAATTTGGCATCCGTTATCTGACCATTTACGCCTTCTCCACCGAAAACTGGGGACGGCCTCAGGAAGAAGTCCAGGGCTTGCTGCGTATCCTGGAAGATGTCATCGACCGTGAGCTGCAGGAACTATCAGACCAGGGCGTCCAGCTCCGCCACATCGGCAGATTGGATCGTCTCAATCCCGATCCTGCGGGATAAGGTTATGCATGCCGTTGAATTCACCCGTCACAACACGCGCCTGGTGCTCAATGTGGCCTTTAATTACGGCGGCAGAGACGAGATTGTGTGCGCAGTGCAGGGCATCCTTGAAGATGGGGTCAAGCCCGAAGATGTCACCGACGAACTGGTCAGCCGGTACTTGTTTACCGCGGGTGTGCCTGACCCCGACCTGATTATTCGCACATCTGGCGAGCTGCGCGGCAGCAACTTCCTGATCTGGCAGGGCGCTTACTCCGAATGGTATTTTACGCCCACCTACTGGCCTGATTTCGACCGTGAGGCGCTGTTGAAAGCGCTGCACGAATTTGCACAAAGGGAGCGGCGCTACGGTGGGGTAACCCAGCCAGGAGAGGAACCCGCCACCCATGTTCGTTGAACGGGCGGTGGTTACCATCATCCTGCTGCCCATCGGCCTCTTGCTGATAGCAGCCGGTGGTGTTCCGTTTGCCCTGTTTATAGCTCTCATCATGGCGCTGGCAGCCTGGGAGTATGAAAAGCTGTTTCGCACCGGTGGGTATAAACCCGCCGGTATTTTGATTCCTGCCGGAGCAGCCCTTCTGGTGCTGGGACGTATGTGGAATGGTTTTGAAAGCGCCGGTTGGATCATCAGCCTGCTGATCCTGGCAGCGATGACCTACCACCTGGTTGCTTATGAACGCGGCCGCGACCAGGCCGGCACCGATTTTGCCATTACGGTCTCCGCCATGCTCTACCTCGGCTGGATCGGCGCTTACCTGGTATCGTTGCGCGACCTGCCGGATGGCAAATGGTGGATCTTGTTGGTTTTGCCCAGTGTCTGGCTGGCCGATTCGGGAGCCTATTTCATTGGCAGCCGCTTCGGCCGCCACAAGCTCAGCCCACGCCTCAGCCCCAAAAAGACCTGGGAAGGCTTCTTTGGCGGCCTGGCAGGCGGTGTGTTGGGCGGGATGCTCATGGTAATGGTCTGGCGCTCCGGCGCCGCCGCAGATAGCGCCATCACACTCGGCAGCGGCGCGCTGATCGGGCTGTTGTTGGCTGTCCTCACCCCGCTGGGCGATCTGGGCGAGAGCATGATCAAACGCCAGGTGGGCATCAAAGATTCATCGCATCTCATTCCCGGTCACGGCGGCGTCTTGGATCGAGTTGATTCCTGGCTGTGGGCGGGCGTGATCGGCTATTATTTGATCACCTGGTTCTTCCTGTAACCTTACCGATCAGGTCCAGGTCTTGCAGCGCTACTGGCGCCCCTGTGGTGCAGGGCGCGGTCTGGATAGACTGACGTTCAGGAATTGACATACACCTGCACTAATGGTATCATCGCCTTTACCAATTTAATAGCCCCTAGCGGCACTCTTATCCAGAGAGGTGGAGGGACCGGCCCTGTGAAACCTCGGCAACCTGTGAGTTGAAAGCTGACGGCTTTAATCGCTGAACAAGGTGCCAATTCCGGCAGACGGAGGTTCTGGAAGATGAGAGGGCAGACCGTTATTTACGTGTATTGCCCTTTCGCAACCGGAAGGGGCAATTTTCTTTTAACGGAGGTAGTTAATGAGCACCACTTTTATGAATTCACCCAGCCTGATGTTTACATCTGAAATCGGTCACCGAAGGGCACCCCGATAAACTCTGTGACCAGATCAGCGATGCTGTGCTGGATGCTTGCCTGGAGCAGGATGCCTATCTCGCGTGTGGCCTGCGAAACAGCCACCAAGACCGGCTTTGTAATGCTCCTGGGCGAAATCACCACCCGTGCAGCCATCAACTTCGACGAACTGGTGCGCAAGGTGGTCACCGAAATCGGTTACGACGACAGCGACAAAGGTTTTGATGGCAATACCTGCGGTGTGCTGGTGGCGATTGCCAAACAATCCGGCGATATTGCCATGGGTGTTGACAAAGCCCTGGAAGCAAAGACCGGCGAGATGACAGAGGCTGAAGTGGAAGCCATCGGCGCCGGCGACCAGGGTATGATGTTTGGCTTTGCCTGCAATGAAACCCCCACCCTGATGCCCATGCCCATTTACCTGGCGCACAAGCTGGCCCGCCGCCTGGCGAAGTGCGCAAGAACGGCACCCTGCCCTGGCTGCGCCCGGATGGCAAAACCCAGGTGACGGTGGAATACCGTTACGGAAAGCCCAGACGCGTCGATACCG
The DNA here is from genome assembly GCA_963705155.1 of uncultured Chloroflexia bacterium. Classification (GTDB taxonomy): domain Bacteria; phylum Chloroflexota; class Anaerolineae; order Anaerolineales; family UBA4823; genus CAVPJC01. The sequence goes on from CAVPJC010000001.1 coordinate 285,966, forward strand.
TACTGGTCAGCACCCAGCATGCCCCTGAAGTCAGCCAGCAGGAAATCCGCGACGCCGTCATCGAGCATGTCATCCATCCCACCATTCCTGCCGAGCTGGTCGATGGCGAGCTCAAGATCTACGTCAACCCCACCGGGCGCTTTGTCATCGGCGGCCCGCTGGGTGATGCCGGTGTGACCGGCCGCAAGATCATCGTGGATACCTACGGCGGCATGGGTCGGCATGGCGGCGGCGCCTTCAGCGGCAAAGATCCCACCAAGGTGGACCGCTCGGCAGCCTATGCTGCCCGCTGGGCCGCCAAGAACATGGTGGCTGCCGGGCTGGCGGAGCGCTGCGAAATCCAGGTGGCCTATGCCATCGGCGTGGCCCACCCGTTGAGCGTCAATGTGGAAACTTTTGGCACCGGGCGCATCCCCGACGATCGAGATCGCTGCCTGGTCTCCGAGAACTTTGACCTGCGCCCTGGCGCGATCATCCGCGACCTGGAGCTGCGCCGTCCCATCTACCGCCAGATGGCCGCCTATGGGCATTTTGGCCGCGACGATCTGGACCTGCCCTGGGAGTACACCGACCGGGCAGAGCAGCTGCGAGAAGCTGCCGGGCTGCCCATCGAAGAAGCTGTACCTGCAGATTAAGCAGGTAAAAGGATGGCAAATATGGAAAAATTTGATGTGATCGTTATCGGAGCAGGTCCGGCGGGATCTACCGCCGGTGCGCTTCTGGCCAGGGCGGGTCTGAATGTCTTGATTGTGGAACGCGGCCAGGCCGCGGGCAACAAGAATGTTTCGGGCGGCCTGATCTATTCGAAGCTGGCAGCAGAAATATTCCCGGATTTCTGGAACAGCGCCCCGGTTGAGCGCGCTATCACAGCCCACCAGCTCGTGATGCTGTCTGAGAGCGCTTCGGTTGGCATGGATTTTCGCAGCCAGGAAGCCTCGCAGCCACCTTACAACGCTTTTAGCGTGCTGGAGCGCGGTTTGATCCATGGATGGCGCAGCAAGCTGAAGAAGCCGGCGCTGCGCTGATCACTGGCGTTACTGTGGACAATTTGCTGCTTGAAAATGGCCGCGTCATCGGCATTCAGGCTGGGCCAGACCAGTTGGGCGCGGATGTGGTGGTGGTGGCTGAAGGCACCCGCTCGCTGCTGCTCAAGCTGGCTGGGCTGCGCGAGGAGTTCCATCCGCATGATGTGTCCCTGGGGGTCAAAGAAATTATCGCACTACCAGAGAAGACCATCGAAGAGCGCTTTTTGTGTTCCCCGGAGACTGGTATGGCCTACACGTTGGTGGGTCACACCCGGGGGATTGAAGGCGGTGGTTTTCTATACACTAACAAAGCATCCTTGTCGTTAGGGGTAGTGGTAAAGATCGACTCACTGTATAAAAGTAAATTACAGCCTCATCAGGTTCTGGATGAATTCAAAAGCCATCCTCTGGTTGCTCGCCTGGTTGAAGGCGGAGAAGTGGTCGAGTATTCTGCTCAAACGGTCCATCGTGGTGGTTTCCACCTGATGTCCAGATTGTACGGAGATGGCTACGTGGTGGCAGGCAGCGCTGCGCGCCTTTTGCTCAACAACATCTTAACCCTGAGAGGGATGGATTTCGCAATGATCTCGGCCGCAGCGGCTGCTGAGGCAATTTTATCGGCCAAAAAGAAGGATAGTTTCAATGCCGCCGATCTTTCAGTGTACGAAACCAACCTCAAGCAGACTTCGATATACCAGGATTGGAAAACCTACAAAGACACCTACCCGCTTTTGGAGAACGAGAGGCTGTTCGAGCTGTATCCCGACCTGGTCACCAAAGTTGTGGAGAGTATGTTCAGCCCAACAACCCAGCCGGGTACAAAAGCGTTGGCAATGATGCGGAAAGAGATGCAGGGAAAACTATCCATGTTGACATTGATGAAAGATCTGTACCAGATTTCCCGAGGAGTAGTGCTATGAACACAAAAACATTGAGCCTGGATGCCCGCCTTGGGCTGGATAAATACGAGATCGACAAAGAACAGAGCCACATTGTGGTTGATCAGGCACTCTGTACGACCTGCGTCATCAAACCCTGCCTGACGGTTTGCCCGGCTTATGTATATCAATGGGTGGACGAGCACGTGGCCGTGCGTTATGAGAACTGCCTGGAGTGCGGCACCTGCCAGATTGCCTGTGACTCTGGCGGTAACAAGGGCATCACATGGCGCAATCCGCAGGGGGGCTTTGGCATCATCTTCCGTTATGGATAGCAATGCTCTCCATAACGGTGTTTACCACCACGCTAACGAACAAGGAGGAGGTCCATGAAGATATTAGCATTAATCAAGTATTCCTTCGATACGTCAGAGATCAAAGTCAACCCGTCTACCAAAGAATTACTCATGACCGGGGTGCCTGCCAAGATTGGCAACATCGATAAAAATGCGGTCGAAGCGGCAGTAAAACTCAAGGAAACTGCAGGTGGAACCCTGCAGGCATTGTCCTTCGGGCCGGCTGCAGCGCGTGAGAGCTTCAAAGACGTGCTGGCGATGGGATTAGACGAAGTATTCCTGGTTGAGGATCCCTTTGGCGGTGAGGCGGACAGCCCAATGGTTGTGCGAATTCTGGAAACCGCCATCCGCAAGCTGGGTCCGTTTGACTTGATCCTTTGCGGTTTTGCCAGTGATGATGGCTACACCTACCAGGTGGGGCCGCGCCTGGCTGAACGCCTGGGTTTACCCCTGATATCATACGTCTGCCAGCTCAGCCTGAGCGATAACAAACTACAGGCTGACCGCGATCTGGAGGATGGCCTGCAGACTGTGGCAGCCTCTCTGCCTGCGCTGGTCAGCGTGGCTGAAGAGGCCTTCCCGCCGCGGCGCACTACTTTGATGGATGCGCTCAAAGCAAAAAAGAAACCCGTCACCACCTGGCAGCTGGCAGATCTGGGTCTTTCGGTGGCCGAATTAGAAAATTTGCGCGGTTTCGCGTCAGCCACACAGGTGGGCGTGGTCGTTCATCGTAAAGAAAATCTTTTCAAGGGCAAGACTCCCGCCGAATTAGCCGATCAATTGATCGATGCACTTCTTCAGGAGAATGTCCTTAAAGGAGGCGCGTAACATGGCAGCCAACACAATTTTAGTTTTCAGCGAGAGACCCGGTGTTTTGCGGGAGCTTTTGGGAAAAGCGCGCCAGCAGGCGGATTCCCTGGGATGGACTGTCGCTGCCGCCGCGCCGGCGCAGGGCGCAGTTGCCCTGGGCGAGGCAGGCGCGGATGTAGTCTATCAAATTACAGGCGATATCCGTAACCCCGAAACAACCACTGACTTTCTGGCAGCGGCGTTTCGCCAGGCTCAGCCAGCCGTGGTGCTGATTGGCGCAACAAAACTCGGCATGGAAGTTGCGCCGCGCCTTGCAGATCGCCAGGGATTGGGCTATGCGGCCTGGGTGGTCGGTTTTGAAGTCGATGCTGGCACGCTTACCACCACAGCGCACAGCATGCTTTATACCGGCACCGGCCTGGCGACCTACCGCTTCAAACCTGGCACAGCCATCCTGACCGCCGCTCCGGGTGTTTTCGAAGCCAGAGCAACTCCCGGTAAAACCGCAAACGTTCTGCCATTGGAAGCGCCCACGGGCACGCCGCGCATAACCATCCTGGGAGAAAAACCAAAACCGGCCAGCGGCATTGAATCTCGAAGAAGCGAAACTGGTAATTGATGTCGGGCAGGGGGTGAAGCAGCGCGATGATCTGCAAATGATCCAGTCCCTGGCAGACCTGCTCGATGGACAGCTGGGCTGCTCGCGGCCGATCGCATCAGACCGGGATTGGTTCCCGGAGTGGCTGGGTCTGTCTGGCGCGAAGATTAAGCCAGAGCTTTGCCTGACGGTGGGCATTTCTGGAGCCATCCAGCATATCGTTGGAATCCGCGATTCGCACCTGATTGCGGCAGTAAACATGGATGAAAATGCGCCGATCTTTGCGCAGGCCGATTATGGTGTAGTGGCAGATTTATACGAATTTCTACCCGCCCTCATAGACCGGATCAAGGCGCGGGGTGTACGCCCGGTCTGGAAATAGCCTCCAATCGGGTCTTCTCCAACAGATTAATACAAGATTATTCTGCATACAGCGCCTAATTTTTATGAATATATTTACAGAAGGAGTGTAATCAAATGAAAAAACGTATCGGGATTATCGGTGGAGGTATCATCGGAACCTCTACCGCCTACCATCTGAGCCAGTATCCAGACGCAGAAGTTATTTTATTCGAGAAGAATAGCATTGGCTCCGGCACCACGGCAAAATCGGCCGCCACCTACTGCCTGATCGACGATTCAGTCTCACACGAGTTCTGGTCGGTGCGCCTGTTTGGCTTTAAATTCTACACCGGCATTGAAAGCCAGTATCCTGGGTCCACCGGTTTCGAAAAAACCGGCACCCTGACGGTGTGCCCATATAAAGAATATGAAATGTATGTCAAGCAGGCAGTTGACCTGACCATTGCTTCGGGTTACAACGCCGAATACTGGACCAATACAGATAAAATCCTCCAGGTGATCCCCGACTTAAATCTGGATGGCGTTCTGGGTGCAGGCTGGTGCCCGGATGACGGTTTCTTTGACGCCACCATGACCGCCAATACCCTCGCCCGCCTGGCGCGCGAGCGCGGCGTTCAGATCCACATTGGCACAAAAGTCGAAGAGATCCTTACTCAGAACGGTAAAGTGACCGGCGTGAACACCAATAAGGGTCACTACGATCTCGATACGGTGATAGATGCCAGTGGACCGTGGGTCCGCAATGTCGCCCATCTGGTGGGTATAAAGCTCCCAATCTGGCACACAAAGGCCGAGGTCTTTATCCTGGAACCAACCGAAAAGCTCGGCTATCCCTTCCCGGTACTCAAGTACCCACGTTTCTACGCCCGCAAAGACAAGGACAATGTCTTTATTTGCAAGTCGCACCAGAGCATGGATCTCAATGATCCAGAGCACGCCGGATTCTGGGATCCTGACCAGCTGCCAATGACCGGCGGCACAGATGCGTATTTCTGGGATTTCCTGACCGAAGAGCTGATGATCCAATACCCCCGCCTGCTCAACTCGGCGCTCGTGAACGAATGGGTTGGCTATCGGGCTGAACCCCCGGATTTCTTGCCAGTGTTGGGCCCCACCCCGGTGGAAGGCTATGTCCTGGCAGCCGGCGCTGGCGGCAACGGCGTCATCGAAGCCCCCACGATCGGCCGCGATGTTGCCAATTTTGTTATGACCGGCGAGGTTTCATGGTACTTAGACAGGCTGCCCCTGTCTCGCTTTGCAGAATTGCAATATGACGAGAGCGGACGCCTGATTTCCAAGCCAGATATTGTGATCAAGTAGAAAGTCATCATCGAGGCAGGGATCAACCGCCGCCAGGCGTGGTGGTTGATCCCTCCCCGTCTTTGCTCATAAACAGTTTTACGTTCCCTGACACCCGTCGTTTAAGGCGGGTCGTTGGAGGAAGAAGAATAGAACTTTGCTCAGACCACGTAGTGTGCATGAAGCTACTCAAGGCTTCTCAAGCCCGTGCGCCTCAAGCAGTTCCACATCGTTCATCAAGTCATCCGTCGGCCCATCTGCCACAATACGCCCTTCATCCATGATCACCATGCGCGGGAAATAATTCGCGCACCATCAGCATATCGTGGGACGAGACCAGCATGGTCAACGGCAGCTCGCGCAGCAGGTTGATCAAGGTACGCCGGGCGCGCGGGTCCAGACCGGCGGTGGGCTCATCCAACACCAGAACTTCAGGCTTCATCGATAACACGGTGGCAATGGCAATGCGCTTCTTTTCGCCCACGCTCAAGTGGTGCGAGACGCGCCGGGCGTAATCACTCATGCGCACGGCTGCCAACGCTTCTTCTACCGCGGGTTTGCACCTCTGCCGGCGGCAATCCCTGGTAGAGCGGTCCAAAAGCCACATCGTCGTAAACGGTGGGCGAAAAAAGCTGATCGTCCGGGGACTGAAATACCAGCCCTACCATGGCGCGCAGGCGTCCCAGGTTCTCGCGGATGGCTTTTACCCCGCACACCTGTACGATCCCCTGCCCGCTGAGAATTCCGTTCAAGTGCAGGATCAGGGTAGACTTGCCCGCGCCGTTAGGTCCCACCAGGGCAACTTTTTCACACGGCTCGATCTTCAGCGAGACATCCCGCAGCGCCGTGTGCCCATCGCCATAAGCGAATGATAGATTTTCAACTTCAACCGAATGATGCATAGTTTACGACCAGACCAGGTAACCCAATATCAGCAATAACCCAAACACTCCGAAACCACCAGCCATTGCCAGCCAGTGCTGGAGCCGCAAGGATGGCAGCGGCAGGGCGCGCACCTCGCCATCGTAACCGCGTGCCAGCATCGCCATATAGATGCGGTCGCTGCGTTCAAAGGCGCGCAGGAACAAACTACCCGCCATGCCGCCCGTGACACGGGCGCGCCAGGCAATGCTGCCGCCCACCTTCAACCCGGGCTGTTCCGAGACCCCGCTGCGAGCAGCCCGCGCCCGCAGCAGCCGCAGCACCTCATCAACCAGCACAAACAAATAGCGCCACATCAGCCCGATGACCGTCACCAGCAGGCGCGGCATGCGCACGGCGCGCATTGCCAGCAGCAGGTCGGGGAAAGAAGTGCTGGCTGCCAGCACAATCGCCGCCTGCACAGATATCCACGATTTCAACGCCACACTGATAAAACGCACCATGCCCTCCTGGGAGGCTGTCAGGATCCAGTCACCCAGAGGAAGCCGGAAGAGCGGGACGCCCGGCATGCTAAAGATCACCGGCAGAGCAGCCAGCACAAACGGCAGGGCCAGCGCAGCACGCCGCAGCACATAACCCACCCCCAGGTCGGAGAGCAATTCCACAGAAAGCACCAGCGCAAAGAGCAGGATGTACACCGGCCATGCTCCTTCCGGGGTCAACGCACAGGTAAAAATAAACGCCAGCGCCAGCACAAACTTGACCCGCGGATCCAGTGCATGGATGGGGCTGCTGCGCGGCTGGTAAGGGTCTAAAAAATGAGCATGCATCAGCCTGCCTGTGTGCGGTTGCGGCGGGTAACAGCTACTGCCAGCGCTGCCCCAAAGACAATCAATACGCCCGCGATGCCAGCCAGGATCGTCGCCAGGGCCTCATTGGAAACACCCGGCAGTACATAATCAGGAATGATATTGAAGAGCGGCCCGCGCGCTGCATCCAGAAAGCCCTTCTGCTCGGCCACCCATTCCAGCCCGTCTGGATTCGATGAAGCCAGCGGCGACGCCACCGCCAGCCCCACTGCAATCAACAACCCCACCAGCCACACCGCCTTCCCGGCAGGCTGGCGCTCGCCGCCGGCCTGCAGCAGGTCGCGGCGGGAGGCATACAGGAAAGCCAGCGCGCCGGTGGTTATCAGCCCTTCGCCAATGCCGATCAACGCATGGATGCCGCCCATGGCCGGTATGGCCAGGTTGGCAGGCGAAGTGCCAGAAAGCGCCAGTTGCAGACCCACGCCCAGTGCGGCTATTTCAATGGAAAGCCAGGCAGCCGCAAAACCGCCCACGAACATGCCCCAGGGTTTATCTCCTGCCAATCGCCGCACAGTTTGGTAAACCATGTAGGAAACCGCCACACCCACCACGCCCATATTGAAGATATTGGCGCCGAGGGCCAACAGACCGCCATCCTGAAAAACCAGCGCCTGGACACCCACCACACAGGTGAGCACCAGCACGGCTGCCCATGGGCCAAGCAAAATCGTTGCAATCGCCGCGCCCATCAAATGCCCCGATGTGCCGCCCGCAACCGTGAAGTTTAACATCTGCCCGGCAAAGATGGCTGCCGCCAGGACCCCCATCATCGGCACCTGGCGCTCACCCAGGTCTTTCCCTGCCCGCCGCAGGGCATACGCCACCACGCCGATCGTAACTGCCCACAAAACCAGTGAAACCAGAACTGACAAGAAACCATCTGGAATATGCATCTGAACCGGAGCCGCAAACATAAATACCTCCTGTATCAATTTCCGGGTTGTTTTCCACTACATTCAGCGCAGACACCGATAATGGAGAGATGTTTCAAATCAGCGCTGAATGCGTATTGTTTTTTCAAAGCTGTTTCCAGCGAAGCCAGCAAGGCATGATCGGCATTGAATACATCGCCGCACTGCCGGCACACCAGGTGAATATGCGGACCATGCTGGATGGTCGCATACACCACGCGGCCATCCCACAGATCGGCGCGCGTTGCCAGGCCTTTCTCCACCAGCAAATCCAATGTGCGGTAGATCGTGGCCAGATTGACCGCGCTGGTGCGCGCTTTAACCAGATCGGAAACTTCTTCGGCGGTAAGGTGCCCTTCGGCGTGGGCGATGGCCTCGATGATCATCTCCCTTTGAGGGGTCAGGCGGTAACCGAGCTGGCGTAGTGTTTGAATAAGCGTATGGCAGTGGGTCATTGCAATCACTCTCTATTGCGAATATTCGCAATAGAATTATACCAGAAATTATCCGATTTGTAGCTTAAATTAAACGCCAGGGTGGTTCAAAACCGCCCTGGCGCCAACAGCCTCGATGCGTAAAACGCTATCTGCTTTAGATGTACGGCCCAAATTTCGCCACCAGCCGGTCTTTGGGCTGGTACCCGCTCACCCGCTGGCTTACTTCTCCGTGCACGAACAACATTAGGGTAGGCACCCCCATTACCTGGTACTGCATTGCCAGGTCCGGGTTGTGGTCCACATCCAACTTAACCACTTTCACTTTACCAATCCAGTCAGCAGCAAGCTGCTTGACCACCGGGTCCAGCATCCTGCAGGGACCGCACCAGACTGCAGTGAAATCCACCAGCACAGGCTGTTGTGATTCCAGCACTTCACGCTGGAAGGTATCTTCGCTGACATAAACGGTTTCGGCCATGTGTTCTCCTGTAAAACACGCCTTTCGAGCAGCGCGGTAATCAAATCATCTGGTTTGATCTTCATGGTACCCAGTCTGGTTGGAAATGTCAAGATGACAACCGGCGATCCATCTTGACAGAACCCCTTTTTTGCAGATAATAAACGATACAACCTGATCATGCAAATGCGATGATGGAGGAAAGTAAACTGGCGAAAGCCAACAGGGAGGCGGGCGCTGCAGAATGCAGCGCATCTGGGCAAAGACTGAGACCCCCGCCCGGTGGAACCCGGTTGAAGTTCCCTTCGGAGCAGCTCAAGTGAACGGGTAACAGGCGTTACCAGCAGTAGTTTGAGCCGCAGCCTCAGCGTTAGAGGAGGAGAATTGAGCAAGTTTTCTCGATTTATCAAGCGAGCCGGCTGTGACCGGCTAACTCGGGTGGTACCGCGGGAAATTTCATCCCGTCCCAGGTGAGGGGCGGGTGTTTTTTTTAATGACAGATATAGGAGGATCTATGTTAGATGATTTAAGCCAGATCGAAAAAGCCGCCCTGGCGGCACTGGGCAGTGTACAGGATGACGCCTCTCTGGAGGCCTGGCGTGTAGCCCACCTGGGCCGCAGTGCGCCAATCATGCAGGCTTTTGACCGGCTGGGACAACTCCCCAAAGAAGAGCGCCCTGCCATTGGGCGCCGCGCCAACGAGGTCAAGCGCGCCATCGAAGCCGCCCTGGCCGAACGCCTCGAAATCATGCGCCAGGCGACCCTGCAGCGCACCCTGCAAGCCGAGCGCCTGGATGTGACCCTGCCGGGCCGCCCCAGACCCTCGGTCGTTTGCATCCTGCCACCCGCACCCTGCGCGAGATTTGCCGCGTGTTCGGCGAGATGGGTTTCCAGGTCTACCGCTCGCCAGAGGTGGAAACCGACGAAATCAATTTCCAGCTGCTCAACTTCCCGGTGGGGCACCCGGCCCGTGAAATGCAGGATACCTATTTCGTGGAAAGCAGCCGGGCGCGCGGTGACAACCCCATTCTCATGCGCACACACACCTCACCCGGGCAAATCCGCGCCATGCGCGAGTATTCGGCTGAAAACCCGGACAACCCACCGCCGGTGCGCCTCATCCTGCCGGGTATGTGCTTTCGCTACGAACAGATCACCATCCGCCACGAGATGCAGTTCAACCAGGTGGAAGTGTTGGCGGTGGGTGAAAAGATCACCTTTGGCGACCTCAAAGGCACCGTCAGCGAGTTTGCCCGCCGCATGTTCGGGCAAAATGTGCACACGCGCTTCCGCGCCTCATATTTCCCCTTCACCGAGCCCAGCGCCGAGGTGGATGTGGAGTGCTTCGTGTGCGGCGGCAGCGGCTGCGGCGTGTGCAAAGGCTCCGGCTGGCTCGAGATCATGGGCTGCGGTATGGTACACCCGGTGGTGCTGCAAAACGGCGGCTATGACCCTGCCCGCTACAGCGGTTTTGCCGCTGGCATGGGCCCGGAGCGCATCACCATGCTGCGCCACCGCATTGACGACATCCGCTCTTTCTGGGCGAATGATATGCGGTTTTTGGAACAGTTTTGAAAGAGAATCGGGAATAGAAATTAGAGATTCGTCGATAAAAAAGGCTATTATGAGCATTAAAGGATTGGAAAAACTGGAAACCTGGCGGAAGGCAAAGGACTTCTCGATAAAAATTTATCGAGAAGTTGTCCCATTACTGCCGCCAGAAGAAAAATGGGGGCTGAGTCAGCAAATCCGCAGGTCAGCTGTGAGCATCCCGGCCAACATTGCTGAAGGGTACGGGCGTTTTTACTACCAGGACAATGTTCGCTTTTGCTACAATGCACGCGGCTCACTCACAGAAACGCTCAGTCATATTTCCATTGCTTATGAGCTTGGCTTTCTTCCCGAAGCGCTTTTTACGGAATTTGAAACACAAGGCGATGATCTGATGCGTCTGATCCATGGCTATATCGCCTATCTGAAGCGCAGCAAACAGGGAGAGTCAGACCCTGGAAACGCCCGCGCGGTTCACGATGTTGGGGAGCCTTACATCGCTGAAGAACTGGATGAAGAGCACGATTCTCTATTCTCTAATCGCGATTCTCGTTTTTCTCAGGAGATCGACTAATGAAAATACCCCTTTCCTGGCTTAAAGATTTTGTTGATATCGACCTGCCCCTCGAAGACCTGGCCCACCAGCTCACCATGGCCGGGCTGGAGGTGGAGGAGATTCGATGCGTGGGCCTGCCGCTGCCGGGCGACAATGCAGATGGCAGTTCCGGCGGGCATGCCCGCCCCCAGACCAGGCTCTCCGGGCTGGAATGGGATCCTGCCAAGATCGTCACGGCCTCGGTTTCGGAGGTCATGCCTCACCCCAACGCCGACCGGTTGGTTCTGTGCAAGCTCTACGATGGCGAAGGCGAGCACATCGTGCTCACCGGCGCCCCCAACCTTTACCCCTACAAGGGCCTGGGACGGCTGGATAAACCGCTCAAGGTGCCCTATGCCCGTGAAGGTGCCCGCATTTACGATGGTCACCAGCCCGGCCAGGTGCCCACGACCCTCAAGCGCACCAAAATCCGCGGGGTCGAATCCTATTCCATGATCTGCTCTGAAAAAGAGCTGGGCATATCTGAAGAACATGAAGGCGTCATCATTTTTGATGAGGATGCCCCGGTGGGCGTCCCGCTGGTGGAATACATTGGCGATGCCGTGCTGGATATTTCGATACTGCCCAACACCGCTCGCGCCGCCAGTGTGCTCGGTGTGGCCCGTGAAGTGGCTGCCATCACCGGTAAACCGCTCAAAATCCCGCCGGATTACTTCGATATGCACGCCGCCGGAGGGCAGGTGCAGGCCCGGATCGAAATTCGCAATCCGCAGCTCAACCCGCGCTTTGTCCTGGGTCTGATCCGGGATATTCACATCGGCCCCAGCCCGTATCAAATCCAGCGCCGATTGCGCCTGGCGGGCATGCGCCCGATCAACAACATCGTGGATGCCACCAACTATGCCATGCTGGAGCTGGGCGAACCACTGCATGCCTTCGATTACGATGTGCTGGTGCAGCGCGCCGCCGGGGCTGCACCCACCATCATCACCCGCACCGCCCACCCCGGCGAGCGCTTGACCACCCTGGATGGCGTGGAGCGCAGCCTGGATGAAACCACCGTGCTGGTGTGTGATACCGCCGGCCCGCTTTCCATTGCCGGCGTCATGGGCGGCGCTGAAACCGAGGTGAGCGCAAATACCCGCAGTGTGCTGCTGGAGGGCGCCTCCTGGAATTTCATCAATATTCGCAAGACGGCCCAGGCGCAGAACCTGCCCTCCGAGGCCAGCTACCGCTTCTCGCGCGGCGTCCATCCGGCTCAGGCAGAACGCGGCGTGCGCCGCGGCCTGGAACTGATGCGCCGGTGGTCAGGCGGTGAGGTGGCGCAGGGCCTGGTGGATAACTACCCCCTCCCGCCGCAGGATCCACAGGTACCAATTACTCCTGCTGAGGTAAAGCGCTTGCTGGGCATCACCCTGACGGCTGTAGAAATTGCCGCCCTGCTGCGCCGCCTTGAATTTACCGTTGAGCTGGATGGCGACACAGTGCGCGCAACCACGCCCGATCACCGGCTGGATATCGGCGTGGGCATTACCGGCGCAGCCGACCTGGTGGAGGAGATCGCCCGCGTCTACGGATACGACAACATCCCCGCCTCCCGCCTGGCCGATGAACTCCCCCCGCAGCGCGGCAACCCTTCGCTGGAAAGCGAAGACCGCATTCGCGACCTGCTGGTCTATCTGGGCTTCCAGGAAGTAATCAGCTACCGGCTGACCTCCCCCGAGCGGGAAGCGCGCCTGTTTCCATCCGCGGCTGTTCACGGACCTGGTGAGGCTGCTCAGGAAGATTTTGCCACCCGGGGCAGCCTTATGTGCGCCTGGCGAACCCCATCGCCAGCGACCGCGCTGTGCTGCGCCAGAGCCTGCTCTCCAGCGTGATGGAGGTGATGGAGCGCAACGCCCGCCTGCGCCAGCGCATGGCGCTCTTTGAAATCGGGCCTGTCTTCCAGCATACAGGTGAAGACGACCTGCCGCGCGAGCCGCAGCGCGTGGCTTTGCTGCTGGCAGGTCCACGCTCCGCCCCCGGCTGGCAGCCTGCCGATACGGCCCCAATGGATTTTTATGATCTGAAAGGTGTGCTTGAAGCGCTGCTGAACAGCCTGCACATCCCGGACATTCGATTCGAGCCGGGCGCTCACCCCTCCTACCACCCGGGCAAATGCGCCCGCATTCTCTCGGGCAGTCAGCTACTGGGCATCAGTGGCGAGCTGCACCCCCTGGCGCGCGCCGGTTACGACCTGCCGGTTACTCTTGCTGCTACCCCGCTGCTGGCTGCCGAGCTGGATCTTGACGCGCTTCAAAGTCTCATCCTTATCCTGTATGATTCGCTCCCCGTGCCAGAATTCCCGCCCGTACTGGAAGATCTGGCCGTGGTGGTCGAAGAAGGCTTGCCTGCCGAGCGTGTCGAACAGGTCATCCGCGCCGCCGGCGGGAAGACCGTCACCAGTATCCGCCTGTTCGATGTTTACCGCGGCGGACAGGTGGGCGCCGGCATGAAGAGCCTGGCTTACAGCCTCACCTACCAGGCTGCAGACCGCACCCTGACGGACAAAGAAGCCGCACAGGTGCGCCAGCGTGTCATCCGCCAGTTGGAGCAGGAGCTGGGAGCAAAATTGAGGGCCTGAAAAATAAAAAGTCCCCCACCTTTTTGAGAACCGGCGGGCTGAGGGTATAATTCAGGCAGTTCGTATTCGGCTTTCAATTCTTATCATCGTCAGGAGGTTTGCATGGACCGCAGAACAACCGGAATTGTCGCTACAATCGTCGCCGTCTTACTGTGTGGCTGCCCCGGGTTGGTCAGCCTGTGCTTTGGCGCCATGTTTGCCCTGGTGGGAGGCATCCCGGGCGCAGATATTGACGTGTTTGGAAGCAGCGACCCAGGCAACGCCGTGGGTCTGGGCATCGGGGGAATATGCCTGGGCATCATCTTCATCATCATCCCCGTCGTGGTCGGCTTTCTGATGCTGCGCAACAAACCCGCAGCTATACCGCCCGCCGGACCCAGCGAACCACTGCCCCCGGCGATCTAAACCCCCAACCGCGCTCGACAATTTTTCTGTATTCGCTCATAGCTTTATTTTGAGCGAATACAGAAATTCTGGAATAACCAACTGTTCACCCGGCGCTCCTATTTAATCCCAATACTATTTATCTCTGGCGCCACCCTGTGGCTCAGATTAACCAACCTGGGTTACTCAGACCTGCAGGGAGACGAGATCAAAGCCCTGGCATTGCTCAAACCCGGGCAAGATTTGCTGAGCTTTATTATTAAGCAGAGAAAGGGTCCCACTCAGTTCCTGGTCACTTACCTGGTCGGGCTCCTGCAGCCAGAATATCAAAATAACTTCCTGACCCGGCTGCCTTTTGCCCTTGCCGGCATCCTGGCGGTCGGAGTTTTTTATCAGGTTATCCAGCTTCATTATGGTAAAAAAATTGGATTGTTTGCTGCCCTGTTTTTCAGCCTGAACGGTATCTTTATTGGATTATCAAGAATAGCGCAGTACCAATCGCTGGTTCTCCTGTTTTCTGTCTTGACCTTATATTTCTTCAGTCTCGCAGCAAAAGAAAACCGCCTGAAAATTGGCGGTATCTATCTGGGAGTGTGCTGCTGGGCGGCCGCGCTGCTCACACACTATGACGGCATCTTTATTGCTCCTTATGCAATTTATCTGCTCATCCGCTGGTACAAAGCCCCGTCGCACATCGCCTCTCGGGAAAAAGGCAAACACCTGGTTCTGGCTTCTGCCCTTTTTACGATCCTGCTGATCATCTTCTTCATTCCTTTCGGTCTTTCAGTATCCAACGCTACCCAGAGTTACTGGTTGGAACGATTGATGGGCGAAGGCGCCGCCGATCAGCTCCCCAGTTCCATCATCACATTCACACTGTATAATCCCACAATTATCCTTTATATTGATCTGCTTCTGGTACTCTCTGCACTGGTGTACGCAAAATCACTGCTCCCGGTCATCTTGTGGGCAATTCTCCCCTGGAGTGTTTTGGAAATTCTGGTGTTTGACCCCGGGACTCACATCTACAACTACCTGTTGCCGGCCTGTGTCATGCTGGCGTTTGGTTTGAAAACCCTTGAAACCGCGCTCAACACAATGATTAAAGGTCGGGCAAGGTTGGTTCTAACCACCGCACTGCCAGCCAGTTTATTTGTATTCCTGTTCATGGTTGCCCACCTGATTTTTATCGATCATACTCCCGAGTACCCCTGGAATAATCGCGGTATCCTTGGCTGGGTGGTTGGCTTGCCAGATGAAAAATACCGGGTATGGCCGTATGGTTTTCCGTATAACCGACGATGGGATGAGATTGGCGATTTTGTAAAATTGGACCAGAACAGTACTTATTACAGCACCAACGAAAACAAGTCCATAGCCAGCTATCATATCCCCTATCCATTTGATATCGATAAAGCCGGATATTACATTCATATCTACCACCCTCAGAGCCTGCATGACCGGATAGCCAGCGATAAAATCCGCTACTGGCTCAAAAATCATCCCCCGCTCAAAGTATTCAAAGTCAACAACCAGGTCGTCTCCGAAATTTACTTCATGCCCGCTGGTAGTTTTGAAGAGATCCGCCAGGCCGGGTATTGAGTCGCTGGATAAACCCTCCTAAATCTCACAGGCAGCCCTCCACAATTTCGGCTGCCAGGTCAAAGCGGCTGAACTGCGGCATAAGGTACACGCCGCTGGCCCAGGTGCGCATCTGCTCGATGAGATCCAGGGCAATGCGCACACCTTCCTGTGGCGCCTTCTCACCGGCTGAACGCACACGGCGTTGAATTTCATCAGGGATGGAAACCCCGGGGACTTCGTTGTGCAAAAAGGCGGCATGCCGGGCGCTGTACAACGGCAGCACTCCCGCCAGCACAGGTATTTCCAGCAAGCCGTGCTGCATTTCATAGGCTTTGATGAAATCCGCTGCCTGCTCCGGCTGGTACACCGGCTGGGTCAGCAAAAAATCCGCCCCGGCTCTCAGTTTACGGCGCAAGTTCTTTATTTCCTGTTCGGGGTCCTGCGGGGCCAGATTCAGGGCGCAGCCCACAAAGAAGGAGGTCGGCTGGCCGATATCCACGCCGGCATGATCCAGACCGGCATTGAAATTTTGCTTGATCAGCTTGATCAAGCCGGACGGCACCAGGTCGTAATTATCCATAGCTTCGGGGTAATCACCGATGGCGGTCGGGTCGCCCATCACCACAAACACATTGCGAATGCCCAGAGCGTGGGCAGCCAGCAGGTCGCCCTGCACACGCAGAAGGTTGCGGCCGCGCGTGGGGAAGTGCAGGGTGGTTTCAATCTTAAATTCGCGCTGGATGATGCTGCACACCGCCCACGGGCTCATACGCATGCGCGCCATGGGGCTGTCGGCAATGTTGATTACATCGGCTCCGGCTTCCGCCAGCAGGCTGGCGCCCGCGATGAGCTTGTGGGTCGAAAGGCCGCGCGGCGGGTCCATCTCCACCGAGACCACAAATTTTCCCGCAGACAGTTTTTGCGCCAGGCGGGAGGGATGCTCGGCCAGAGAAGGGCGCTCTTCCGCCTCCACCGGCAGCGCCGGCTCACCCATCGAGATGGTTTGACCGGCAGCGATTTTCTCCAAAGCCGCGCCCAATGCAGCAATATGGGCAGGCGTGGTGCCGCAGCAGCCGCCCACCAGGCTGGCGCCCGCTTCGTAAAAGGCCTGGGCGTATTCGCCAAAATAGTCCGGGTTGGCCGGGTACATGATGCGCCCGCCTACCTGTTCGGGCCAGCCGGCGTTGGGCATCACCGAAAAACGCATTCCGGGCGCAGCCAGGCGCATTTGCTTTAAGATGCGCCAGATCTGCGCCGGGCCTTCCGAGCAGTTCACACCGATCACATCTACAGCCAGACCGGCCAGCTCAAGGGCCACTTTTTCAGGGCTGTCGCCCAGCAGGGTGCGGTCGTCACGGGTGAAGGTCATCGAGGCCGCTACCGGCAGAGTGCACACCTGGCGGGCGGCAGCTACCGCCTCACGCACTTCATACAGGTCGCTGAAAGTCTCGATGAAAATCAGGTCGGCGCCGGCCTGTGCCAGAGCGCCGATTTGCTCTGCAAAAGCCTGGCGCGCTTGCTCGGGCTGCACCCTGCCGAAGGGCGCCAGGCGCACTCCCAGCGGACCCACATCGCCTGCCACCAGCACATCCCGGCCCGCCGCCAACCCCGCCTGCCGGACCAGCTCCACACCGGAGCGGTTGATCTCCTTCAACCGGCGCTCCAACCCGTGAGCCGCCAGCTTGAATCGGTTGGCCCCAAAGGTGTTGGTCTGGATGATGCGCGCTCCGGCATCTATATACGCCCGGTGCACCTCGCTTACCAGTGCAGGGTTTTCCAGGTTGAGAGCGTCAAAACATGCCTCGAAACCCACCCCGCGGGCGTTCAGCATGGTACCCATGGCGCCGTCACCCAGCAGAGGGATCGAAGAAATGGATAGAAGTTCTAGAAATTTTGAAACCGGCTGCACATCACTCTCGATCATCGGTAATGATTCCTCACGCTGTGGTTCTCCCGGCATGCAATCAGCCGGTCTCCCATTTTATCATCCTGTGACGCGCAGAGGGCGGACTTGACTTTCAAACTGCCGGAACTATAATCAAAACATAAAAAAGGAGCGGCCCATGCTCAGCTTGCAAAATAACACCGCTCTGCTGGTCATCGATGTCCAACAGGGCTTGTTTAGAAAGAGCATTCCAATCTTTAGAGCCAATGAGCTCTTGGTAAAGATCAACACCCTGATTGACAGCGCCCACCAGGCCGGAGCTCCCGTGTTCTTTGTACAGCATTCCAACCAGAAAATCCTGGTGTACGGCTCAGATGACTGGCAATTGCACCCGCAGCTCCAGCCCGGCCCGCAAGATTGCACCATCCATAAGCAACATGGCAACGCCTTTGAAGAGACCAACCTGCAGGAAGAATTGAAGGCAAGGTACATCGACACACTGGTGGTAACCGGGTTGGTCACGCACGGCTGCGTGAAGGCCACCTGTCTGGGAGGGAAAGAGCTGGGGTATCGCGTGATCCTGGTTGAAGATGGACACAGCAGCTACAGCAAAGACGCCGCCCGGCTGATCGAGGAGTGGAACCAAAAACTGGCTCAGGGGATTGTCGAGTTGAGATCGACTGCCGAGATAACTTTTGCGGTTGCAGCTTGAGCCGCCGGAGCGTGCTGGCAAACGGATGGGCTCCAGGTGAATGGCTCGGGCCGTTGTCCGGTTGTTTTCCTTGTCCCGATGCCCACAAATATGATACCGTGATGTGTTGACGGTATAATATACCCACATTAAGCTTTCTCTTTAACCATAGAAATTTATCTAACCGGTGCTGGTTACCTGTGGCTGCGATTGAACCGATCAGAAATTTTGAGCAGTTGAAAGTCCTGGCAGATCCGCGCCGGCTTTCCATTTTGCGCCGCCTGATGGCCGCCCCGGCTACCCTCACCCAACTTGGTCACGCCCTCGGCGAACATCCGGCCTGGATTCGCCACCACCTCAAACAACTGGAACGGGTGGGCCTGGTGGAAATGGTGGATGTGCAGGTCACCGGGGGTTTCGTTGAAAAATTTTACCGCGCCCGCGCCCGCGCTTTCATCTTCCAGGAACTGATCCTGCCCGACAACCCATCTCGCGAGACCGTCTTGCTCTCCGGCAGCCACGACCTGGCCGTGGAGCTGCTCGCCCAGGCCCCAAAGGGCGATCTGGATCTGCTCGTTATGCCGGTTGGCAGCCTCGATGGCCTGGTGGCTCTGCGCCAGGGCACCTGTCAGATTGCCGGCAGCCACCTGCTGGACCCCGTCAGCGGCGAATTCAACACCAGCTACGTGCGCCACCTGTTCCCCGACCGGGAGATGTCTATCATCACCCTGGCAGAGCGTGAGCAGGGCCTGTTGGTGCTGCCGGGCAACCCGCGCCAGATCCTGGGGATACAAGACCTGCCCAACGAGAACATTTCCCTGGTTAACCGCAACCGCGGCTCCGGCACGCGCCTGTGGTTGGATACACATTTCAAGCGCAGTGGTATCCAACCTGAACAGGTGCGCGGCTACCATTACCAGGTGCGCACCCATACCGATGTCGCCCTGGCTATCCGCCAGGGGCGCGCCGATGCCGGCCTCGGCATCCGTGCCGCTGCCCGCCAGTTTGGCCTGGATTTTATTCCCCTCTTCCAGGAGCGCTACGATCTGGTCCTGACCCGTGAGCAGTTGGATAACACGCGCATCCACCCGCTCTTCGAATACCTGGTGAGCAAAGAATTCCGCCGCAACGTGGAAGCACTCGGCGGGTACAACACAGCCCATACGGGTAACCGCACCGATCTCTAGCCTGCTCCTGTCACCGTCAATTTAATATCAAATCAAAAATTAAATATATTAAAATTTGGTTTCATTATTTTAATGATTTCCTTGACTTATTTGCATATTTTGCTATAATAACATAAAGATCAGTCAGGTAAAGGAAGATTGCCGATGAACAAACTACCAACAGCCTGCCCGCTGTGCGGCGGCGAGATCTCTGTTACCCGCATTCACTGTTTGGAATGCGATTCAACCATCGAAGGGCGCTTCACGGCCGGCTCTTTTGGTCAGCTCAGCCACGAGCAGCTTGATTTTATTGAAACGTTCATCCGCTGCGAAGGAAAAATCACGCGCATGGAAACTGAGCTGGGTCTTTCCTACCCCACCATCCGCAACCGCCTGCAAGAGGTGATCCGCGCCATGGGGTTTGAGCCGGGCGCCGGCGATGAACCCCCGGGTCTGAGCGGTGAAGGGCGTCAGAAGGTTTTGGAAGATCTGGATGCCGGGCGGATCTCGGTTGAAAAAGCCATGGGCATGCTGCAAGAGCGAGGAGGTTGAAGATGAGCCAAAAAATGGTTTCGACCGGCCCAACCCCACTTGTGGAAATCGATGCTGTACAGGGTGATCTGCAGTTAAAAGGCTGGGAGCGCCAGGAAGTGCTGGTCAAAACAAGCCCCGGGGATGATCCGCTTGTGGAAATGCAGGCCGATGTGCTGCATATCACCTGTCATGGCGACTGCCTGGTGCGCGTCCCGGAAGAGGCCCGGGTGCAGGTGCACAGCGTCAACGGCAATGCACGTTTCAAGATGCTTGAAGACGCCCTCAAAATCGACCTGGTTTCCGGCTCGTTGGAGCTGCGTGATGTAGGCGGCGCCCGGGTTGGCAAAGTCTATGGCGACCTGCTCGCCCGCCATATCGATGGCGACCTGCAGGTGGAACAGGTGAACGGCAACACCATTGCCAGAGATGTCCAGGGCGCCTGCAGCATTGCCCAGGTGGGAGGCAATCTTAAATTGCGGGATGCCGAGGGCAGTGTGGATGTATCTGCCGGTGGCAACGCCAAGATCCAGCTCATGCTGCTCACCGGCGATCATTACGCCATCCATGCCGGCGGCAACATCTACTGCACCGTTCCCGAAGATGCCGGTCTGCAGGTCGATCTGCACAGCAGCGCCCACACCATCAAGGTGCATATGCCCGATGGCGCCAGCACGCGCTACGATCAAGACTGCCACCTGCCGCTGGGCAGTGGAGCGTCCATGAAGATCAGCGCCGGCGGGTCGATCCTGTTTGCCTGCCAGGAGATGGATTGGTCGGATATGGATGAGCTGCAAACCGAATTTGACGACGCCTTTACCGGTTTCACCGAGGAGTTCGGGCAGCATTTTGCCGGGCAGATCGAAGATCAGGTCCAAACGCAAATGAAGATTTTGGATGAGCAGATGGAGAACCTTTCCCACACCATCGCACAGGCAGGTCTTTCGGCTACAGATACCGAGCGCATTATGGAGCGAGCGCGCGCCGCCAGCGAACGCGCCAGTGTCCAGGCCCAGGAAAAAATCCGCCGCGCCCAGGAAAAAATGGAACGCAAACTGGCAGCCGCCCAGCGCAAAGCCGAGCTGCGCAAAAACGCCCAGGAACGGCGCTCTCAGGAGCAGCGCCGGCGCTCGTGGAATTTCGAATGGTCCGCGCCACCGCCTACGCCGCCCAAACCCAATGCAGCCGTTGCCGATGAAGAACGCCTGGTGATCCTGCGGATGTTGGAGCAGAAAAAGATCACCCTTGAACAGGCGGAAAGCCTGCTCGCCGCCCTGGAAAACAGTTAGCCGCAAGGTGGATTAAAAATGACCAGCGAAAATGAACGCCGGTTGATCCTGGAGATGATCCAAAGTGGCAAGATCAGCGCCGATGAAGGCCTGCGCCTGTTGAAAGCCGTGGAAGCCGACCTGCAGTCGCAGGATGAGCCTGCCCTTGGTGAAGGAGCTTATGACGAGCCAGCCGGTGTGCAAGACCTGGCGCAGCTCAGCCTCACCAGCGCGGCGGCGCAAGAACCTTCGAATGAGGCGGCCGGGGCAGCTCACGACCGCGCCGCTGAGCCCGACCGGCAAACCCCGGCCTCTTCCATGCCTGATATGGCCCATTGGCGGCGCATGTGGACCATCCCTCTATGGGTTGGGGTCGGCGTCACCGTATTTTCGTCTGTACTGATGTACCTGGCTCAACGCGCCAATGGGATTGGTTTCCTTTTCTTTTGCACCTGGCTGCCCTTTTTGCTGGGCCTGACGATCATGATCCTGGCGTTTCAGAGCCGCTCTGCCCGCTGGCTGCATATCCGCATCCAGCAAAGGCAGGGCGAATGGCCTCAGAATATCGCCATCAGCTTTCCCATCCCCATCGGCCTGACCTCCTGGTTCCTGCGGAACTTCAAGCACAAGATCCGCGGGTTGGAGCACACTTCGGTGGATGAGCTGATTACAGCGCTTGGCAGCTCGACCGCCCCCGAAAACCCGCTCTACGTGGAGGTGAACGAGGGTGAAGACGGCGAAAAGGTACAGATATACATTGGATAGACCCTGCGGGGAGGTACGTTAACCAGGAGCAACCTTATGGCAACTACTGAAGAACGATTGAAAATCCTAAAAATGATTGATGAAGGCAAAATATCCGCCGAAGAAGGCGCCCGGCTGCTGGCGGCCCTATCGCAAGGCCAAAAGCCTGAGCGCAAGGCTGCCACGCGCGGCGTCGCAGGGGCGCGCTGGCTGCGTGTGCGCGTGACCGATGTGCTCACCGGCAAGCCCAAAGCAACGGTCAACCTACCCATGGGGCTGGTGGACGCCGGGCTCAACATCGCCGCCCAGTATGCCCCGGGGATTGCCTTTGATGAGCTGCTCCAGGCCATCAATGCCGGCGCTGAGGGCAAGATCATCGACGTGGTAGATGAAGAAGACGGCGAGCACGTAGAAATCTTTATCGAGTAGGTGCATGGTGGAACAAAAAAAACAGCCCGCTGGTATGGTTGGTTTTACAGTTGTCTGGTTCGGACAAATCATTTCATTGGTCGGCACCAACATGTCGGGGTTTGCCCTCACCATCTGGGCCTACGAAATCACCGGAAAAGCCACCGCACTGGCGTTGGTGGGTTTTTTCTTCGTCACCCCCATGCTGCTCTTCAGCCCGCTGGCCGGGGCGATTGTAGACCGCTCCAATCGCAAGCTGATGATGATGCTCAGCGATCTGGCTTCCGGCCTGGCCACGGTGGGCATCCTCATTCTGTACCTGGCCGGCGATCTGCAAATCTGGCACCTGTACATTGCCGCCGTGATCCAGGGCACCTTCCAAACCTTCCAGTGGCCGGCCTATTCTGCTGCCATCAGCACCATGCTGCCCAAAGAGCAGTACGGCCGCGCCAACGGTATGATGTCGCTGGCCGAATCCGGCTCGAATATCTTTGCCCCGTTGATGGCGGGTGCGCTGTTGGGCGTCATCGGCCTGGGCGGAATCCTGACCATCGATATCATCACCTTCGTTTTTGCCATTGGGGCCTTATTGGTCGTGCACATTCCTCAACCGCGCCGCACCGAAGAAGGCCAGAAAGGCCAGGGCAGCATCTGGAAAGAGGCCGCTTATGGCTTTCGCTATATCCTTGACCGACCCAGCCTCCTGGGGCTGCAGATCGTCTTCCTGCTGGGTAATTTCTTCGTTGGCATCCCTTTTGCCATCCTGGCGCCCATGATCCTTGCCCGCACCGGCAACAATGAGCTGATCTTCGGCAGCGTTAGCTCTGCCGGCGCCGTCGGCGGCGTGGTGGGCGGGCTGGTGATGAGCGCCTGGGGCGGCCCCAAACGCCGTGTGCATGGCGTGCTGGCGGGTTGGGCCATCTCCAGCCTGTTTGGCCTTGTGTTCATGGGGCTGGGACGCGGCCTGGTGGTTTGGCTGGCAGCCAGTTTCTTCACAGCCTTCTTTGTCCCGATTATCAATGGCTCCAACCAGGCCATCTGGCAGGCCAAGGTCGCCCCCGATATTCAGGGACGCGTCTTTTCCATCCGCCGGCTGATTGCCTGGTTTGTCAACCCGCTTTCTATGCTCATCGCCGGCCCGCTGGCCGACCTGGCCCTAGAACCTGCCATGCAGGAGGGCGGCAGCCTGGCAAGCAGCCTGGGCTGGCTGGTGGGAGTGGGCCCGGGAGCAGGTATGGCCCTGGTTTTCATCTTCTGCGGCGCCATGGCCACCCTGGTGGGGATCGGCGGCTATGCCTTTCGCATGGTGCGCGATGTCGAAGTGCTCCTGCCTGATCACGACACGCTGGCAGACGCGCAGCCAGGCGTAGACGTAGAAACGAGCCCCGCCGTGGCGTAGCAGATCACTCTCTTGGTTTGGGCTTGTTCGTGCGGTAACCGGCCCGCTTCCAGGCGCCCACGCCGCCCTGCAGGCTGTAAGCCTGGTAACCGC
This sequence comes from uncultured Chloroflexia bacterium, assembly GCA_963705155.1. Lineage (GTDB taxonomy): Bacteria > Chloroflexota > Anaerolineae > Anaerolineales > UBA4823 > CAVPJC01. Next base: position 309,734 of record CAVPJC010000001.1, read on the forward strand.
GGGCGCGCAGCCAGCGCACACCCGGCAGGCTGCGGTGTCCGCTGAGACACAATACCACCACCGGACGGGAAGCATCCAGCTTCAGGCGTTCCATAGAAGCGGGCATACCGGTCAGCGGGGCATGCCTGGCCGAGCCAATGGTTCCCTGTTCATATTCAACCCGGCTGCGCGCATCTGCAAGCTGCACTGGCTGGCCTGCCTTCAGCCAGTCCTGCAATTCTTTCGGGTTCACTTCGGGCACCCTGCCCACCGGCAGCCACCAGAAATATGCTGCCAGCTTCATGAGGTTTTCCCGGGCGTGTACACACCGCTCTTCACCAGGGCAGCCGTGTCATCGGTTTCTTCATAAATGTGGTATTTCAATTCGATTGGAAATACCTGGCCCAGCATCGCCTGCGCCGGGCAATAGCGCGTGGCCGAAAGCTCAATGGCGCGCAGAACCGCTGTTTCATCAAGGCCCTGACCGGTCAATGTGTATTCGATCACCGCGCTGGTAAAAACCCTGGGATGCTCCTGAGCCCGCACGGCATGCACTGCCACGTCAAACCGGGTGACCACCTGGCGCTTCTTCTGCAAAATGGAGATCACATCCATCGCCGTGCAGCCCGCCAGCCCGGTGGCGATCAGCTCCATCGGGCGAAAACCATCTTCCGAGCCGCCTACAGCCGCCTCAGCCCCCAGGGGCACATTGAACCCGGTATCGGCCGAGCCATCAAAGCTCATGCCGCCCTTCCACTTTACGAGTGCATCCACAATCATTCCTCCAGGAGCGGGGTGACGTACTTTTCCAACATCTCATCGTTGATCGCGCCCATCCAGGCCAGGCGCACGATGCCATCGCGATCTACAACATAGGAAGACGGCAGTGTATCCGTACGAAAAGCATCCAACGCCTTTTCGTCCGGGTCAGGCCACACCAGGAATGTGAGGCCATAATCGCGCGCAAAACGCGAAACATCTCCGGGAGCGCTGCCTGCCTCAATGGCGATGATCGTAAAACGCTGCCTCTCATGCTTATCGAAATAGGCCTGCAGAGTGGGCATTTCTGCTTTGCAGGGCGGGCACCAGGTGGCCCAGTTGTTCACCAGCACCACCTGCCCACGGTGATCTGCCAGCGACACCGGGCTGCCGCCCAGGTCGGTCAGCTCGATCGGCGGAGCGGCGAAATTCACTTCGGCTGGTACTGTTACCGGCAGATCAGCCGGCGATTTTGCGCCAACCAGACCGGGCAGCAAGATGAATGCCGCAATCCCCAGAACAACCAGCCCGCCTCCGATCAACGCCAGGGGCAGCACCTGAGAACGGCGGTTTACTCTGCGAGGGCGGGTTTTGGTTCTTTTCATCTCGTGAAGACACCTGTCTGGAGCCTAATGCTGGTGGATACGGCTCAGATCACTGGTGACACGCCCATCCATGAAAGCGCGCACAGCCGCCTCAATCTCACCACCGGTCATCACAACATCCAACCCGGAGGAGCGCGCTTTCTGGTAAGCAGGTGTGCCCATGCCGCCGCACAGCAGCACTTTGCAATCGGCAATTGGGGCGAACATATCCTCATGCCCGTGCGGCTGCCCGGATTGATGATCGGGATGCTGGCTGTGATGTGGTTTCAGGCGTTCTTCTTCAGCCAGGATGCGCCCGTTATCGATGGTAAATACACGGTAGGCGGGCGCCATACCAAAATGGCTGCTCAGGCTTTTCCCATCTTCTGTCACTGCGGCTATTTTATACGCCATCAGAAGAGTCTCCGATCTTATCCATCAGTTCTTCAGGGCGCGCCGGATTTCGGCAACCAGGTTGGCCTCAGGCACCGCGCCAACCACATTCCCGGCGCCATCATTAATGGTCGTCTGCGGCACGCCGCTGACCGAATGCCGGTCTGAAAGCTCAGGGAACTCGATGGCTTCCACCATCTCGGCCTGCACAAAGGGACTTTCCATCGCCATCTGGTGAGCGAGCACCACGGCTCGCGGGCAGTAGGGTCAGGTTGGGGTGACGAATACTTGCAATAACACGGGCTCGCTTAAACCCTGGAGATACTGGCGGGTTTTTGCATCCAGTCCCGAATCGCGCCCGGAAACCAGCACCAGGTCATGGATCAGCGAGCTGAACTCATGACCGGAAGGAATGCCGGCCATGCGGATGCCGTAATCCAGCACACCATCGCCATCTTGAGCTGCGATGACCAGGGTTGGGGCTTTATCCACATTGTACCGGGCGGCAGCCTCGGCATGCTCGTCAAGATCATATTTTTCCAGGCCGAGCTTATCCGAAATAGCCACCACCTCTTCCACCAGCTGGAGGGTATCGTCGCAGGTATCGCAGCCGTCCTTGCGCCCAAAATACAGCACCTGCACAGGCGCTACCAACTGCGCAAAAACCTCACCCACCTGCCGGACGATTTCATCATTCAGCAAACGTTCGTTCATATGGTGTAAATTTACTCCCATCGACCCACACGGGGTTGATTGATTGTCCTATCAGGTAAAACAGCCGCAGGAAACCTGCCCGCAGTTCGGGCAGGCCAGGTTGAGCAAACCATCATAATCCAGTGTTTGCTCTTTACACCTGGGGCACAAATCGCCGGCCTTCGGCGCCTGCTCCCGGGGCTGCGTCACAAGCGGCTGCAAAGCTGCCGGGCTGCTCACCGGCTTCTGAACCGTTTTTATCTCCATGCTGATTGGTTGCCAGACCCACCCGAAAGATGCCAGCCCGCCTTTACAGGAAATTATCCAGGTCCAGGCGGCGAAACAGACGCTGGCGAACCTCCTCAGGCGCGGAAACCCTGGCAGCCAATTCATGATACAGGCTGATCGTTTTGTTAAGGGTATCCACCACCACGCGGCAGTTTTCACAGCCTGCCAGGTGACGCTCGATCTCTGCGCAGATTTCATCCTGCAGGACCCCATCCACATAATCCGAGAGCGAACCCAGCAAATAGCGGCAGTTTTCGTGCTCCATTATGTACGCTTCCCTTCAATTAATCGATCGCCGAAGTAGCCCGATAGATCTTCGCGCAGGTGCAGACGGGCGCGTGACAGGCGGGTTTTCACGGCTGTCTCACTCAAATTGAGCACATCGGCAGTTTCCTGTGTTGAAAGACCCTGGATGTCTCGCAATACGAAGACAACCCTCAGGCTGTCTGGCAATTGCCCGATCGCCTCATCCAGGTGACGCTGCGCTTCGGCAGAAATAAACTCGGATTCAGGCAGGCAGCACCAATCTGCAATTTGCACCGGTTCCTGTTCGCCGTCTTCGGTTTTTATCGGCTCGTCCACCGAGACCATGTTGGGCTTGCTGCGCCTCAGCGCCATCAGGGCTTCATTGGTGGCGATACGGTATAACCAGGTGGAGATGCTGGAACGCCCGTCAAAATCTTTGATGTGTTTGAACGCCTTGATAAAAGTTTCCTGCAGCACATCCTCGGCATCCTGCTGGTCATTGAGCATCTTGCTTGCCAGACGGTAGATGAGCTCATAATTGCTCTCCACCAGCCGGGCAAATTCAGCCCGGTCGCCCGAACGCAGGGCTTCCAGGGATAAGGTCTCGGTTTTCTTGCCGTTGCTCATTAGATGCATCCTTGACGAAAAGGTTACCGGTTCTGGCCTCGAAGATTTTATCATATTGACGGAGATTACCGCCTATGCTATAGTCCTGACCAGACGATTGGTCTATACTGCGCTGGAGGCAGCCTTGAGCTTTATCTCCCTGACAACAGATTTCGGCATCAAAGATGGTAATGTCGGCGTAATGAAGGGTGTGATTTGGAACATTTCACCTCACACCCAGATTGCCGACCTCAGCCACATGATCGGCCCCCAGAATATCCTGGAGGCCGCCCTGATCCTTGGGCGATCAGCGCCGTACTTCCCATCGGGAACCATCCATCTGGTAGTGGTCGATCCGGGGGTGGGCACCTCCCGCCGCCCCATCGCGGCGCGCCTGGGTTACCAGTTTTTCGTCGGCCCAGATAACGGCTCTTGCAGCTTGCTGCTCGAACGCGCCGAGCATGAAAAAGCCACGATCGAATTTGTCCACTTGAACCGGCCGCGTTATTGGCTGCACGATATCAGCCACGTATTCCACGGGCGCGATATCTTCTCACCGGTGGCTGCCCATCTGGCGAATGGGGTGCCGCTCGTCGAGGTGGGTACGCCGATTAACGATCCCGTGCGCCTCAAGCTGCCCCGGCCGCAAGCCACCCCCACCGGCTGGAAAGGCGAGGTGCTGCACATCGATCATTTTGGCAATATTTCCACCAATATCCTGCGCGAGCAGCTTGGCGCTCCGTCCAGCGTCAGCATCCGGCTGTGCGGCGCCGAAATTCAAGGGCTGATCAACACCTTCGGCGAACGGCAGCCGGGCGACCTGGTGGCGCTTTACGGCAGCACCGGCAATCTGATCGTCTCGGTCGTCAACGGGAGCGCCGCTCTGCGCCTGAACCCGGCCATCGGCGACGATGTCCTCGTTACAACCCCTGCTGAAAATCAAGCCTGACGGGTGCGTGTGGAAACTACGCTGGTTATTGAAAACCTATCCTTTCGTTATCGCGATCGCCAGGACCTGGCCATCAAGGACATTTCCCTCCAGGTCTCGCAGGGTCAACTGGTATTAATTGCCGGCGCCAGCGGCTGCGGCAAGACCACCCTCGTGCGCTGCATCAACGGGCTGATCCCGCGCAGCTATAAGGGCGAAATCCAGGGACGCATTCTGGTCAATGGGCAGCCCATCGAGAAAATGCTGCTCTCACGCATCTCTCAAATGGTGGGCACCGTCCTTCAGGATCCAGAGCGCCAGATCCTCGGAACCCGGGTGAGCAGCGAGGTGGCCTTTGGTTTGGAGAACCTGGGCCTGCCCCGTCCCGAGATACGCCAGCGCGTCCAGACCGCCATGGAATATCTCGGCATCAGCGCCCTCGCCGAACGGGAGACCTTCAACCTGTCCGGAGGAGAGAAACAGAAGGTGGCCCTGGCAGGCGTTTTGGCAATGCACCCAAACATCCTGCTGCTGGATGAGCCGCTCGCCAGCCTGGACCCTGCCAGCGCTCAGGAAACCCTGGCCCTTGTTCGCCGCCTGGCCGATGAAGGCATGACCATTTTGATGGTCGAGCACCGGGTGGAAGATGGTTTCAAAATCAGGCCCGACCTGGCAATCTTCATGGCAGATGGCCAAATCCGTTACCAGGGGCCGGTATCGGGGTTTAACAATGTGGTGGATTACCGCGCTGTTAAAATGCCCGCCCAAATGGTAATGGAGCGCGCTGTGGTTGACCCGCCGCCTGCGGAAATTCGTTTCTTGCCGGCTGTCTCTGCCGCCCCAGGCTCTGATAAACCGCTGGTGCAGTTCGAGAATGTGCGCTTCGAGTATGAGCAGAACCGCGACGTGCTGCAGGATATCTCTCTCTCCATTCGCCGCGGCGATGTGATCGCCGTCCTGGGTCCCAACGGCGCAGGCAAGACCACCCTTGTCAAGCACGCCATCGGCCTGCTGAAACCCAAATCAGGCCGGGTGCTGGTGGATGCAGAAGATACGCGCCAGATGAGTGTGGCCCAGATTGCAGGCACGTTGGGGTATGTCTTCCAAAGCCCCAGCCACATGCTTTTTGCCTCTACCGTTGAAGAGGAGCTGGCCTTTGGCCCCACCAACCTGCGCCACCAGCCCGAGGCAATCAAGAAGGAGGTGAAGGAAGCACTTGAGATCGTCAATCTTTCCGGAAAAGAAAAGGATCCCCCGCTGTCACTCTCGTTCGGACAGCAAAAGCGCGTCAGCATCGCTGCCATCCTTGCCATGCGCTCCCGGATACTGGTGATGGACGAGCCCACGGCTGGACAGGATTATAAAAACTACATGGAATTTATGGATGCCATCCTCCAGCTGCCGTATTTTGAGGCCATTTTATTCATCACCCACGATGTCGACCTGGCAGTCATCTACGCCAACCGTGTTTTATTGGTAGCTCAGGGCAGGCTCGTGGATGATGGCCCACCCCAGGATGTGCTGCGTGATTACAATCGCCTGGCCGCCTGCCGGCTGGTGCCGACCTCGCTTTTGCAGGCCAATTTTGACCGGCTGCCAGCCAGCGGACGTTTCTTACGTGCCGAGGCGTTGGCGCATGTTCGTTCTCTTTAAGTTCATTTCATAGGAGCTAGCCATGAAACGCAACCTTCTCTCAGTGATTGTCGCATTGGTAGTTGTCTTCTTGATCCTGGTCTTGCTGGTTGTTGTGGGCGGCGCTATCAGCGAGCGTTTCCAGACCGGAGAAAACCCGCTTCTGCGCTTCGTTTTCGTCGCCATCGGATGTCTGATTGCCTTTTTCATCTATTATTTCACCAGTCAGAACCCCATCTGGGAGATCGGTACACGCCAGGTGGTGTATATGGCTATTGGCGCAGCGCTGTATGCTGTATTTTCTTATATTTTTAACGGCACCGTTTTTGCGGTTCCCTCCGTCAGCCAGGTGGCCTTGCGTCCAGCCATCGCCATCCCCATGTTCTTCGGGTATGCCTTTGGGCCTGCGGTCGGTTTCTTCTCCGGAGCGGTGGGCAACATGTTCGGCGACGCCCTGACAGGTTTTGGCCTTTCTCCGCAATGGAGTGTAGGCAATGGTTTGGTGGGCCTGATTGCCGGGATGGCAGGGCTTTACGCCGATAAGAAAAAGGGATTGAACACTGTATTGATTGCTGGCGCTGTCCTGACCGCCCTCTTCACGATCTTTTACCTGCTCAATCCGACCATTTCCAATATGACCTACTTTAATGAGGCGGAAAATGCCTTCGGCGACCAGCAGATCACCCTGCTTGCCGGCATCTCTATCGCCATTGGCTTCATCCTTGTGCTTGTGGTGCGTTTTGCTTTTGGACAGAACCTGGATGTAGCTGCCGCCGTCACCTGGAGCATGCTGGGCAACATCCTGGGCATTGGGTTTGCCGCTGTTTCTGACATCTGGATCAACGGTTTCACGCCGGCGGTTGCCATCGTGGGTGAATTCCTGCCTGCAGCCGGCCCGAACCTGATTTTTGCCGCCATTCTGGTTCCAATTCTGGTGGGGGCGTACGCCGCGGTGCAACGCCAGTCAGGGCGCTGATTCACGCCTCATGCTGCGTGATCCGTTCTGGCTTGCAAGGCAGGCTACAGATCACGCAGCATGTCTCCTGCTTTGTAAAGATATCCATCATCTGCTATGCTTGTCACCTGGCGCTATCGCGCAAGAAATTCTCAGATCCAAAAATTCGACCCCCGGGCGTGGTTCATTTTCTACGCCTGCTTCCTGGCATCCGCGCTCTTTTTTTGGGATGTGCGCTTCCTGGTCTTTTTTCTTGTCATAGCACTGGTTGTGGTGTTCTCATCCAGGGTGACCTGGCATGAAATCGCGCCGCGCCTGGATGTTTATCAGCGGCTTTATCATTTTCTACACCACGATCATTTTTCTGACTGGCCGGGGCGGGGTTGAATTCTATAACCAGGAAACCCTGATCCGGCGGCTGGATGCACCCTTCACCCTCTTTTGGCTGGCGGCCCGGCCTGGATATTACGGTGGAGCGCACTTTCTTTGCACTGGCGCAGCTTGTTCGGGTATTCAGCATCGCCAGCGTCACCATTCTGATTCCCTACACCGTTAATCCGGCCCAATACGGCATCACCTTCCGCGGACTGGGTCTATCCGACAAGATTGCCTATGCCATGGATCTGACCATGCGCTTTGTCCCCACCTTCGGTCGGGATTTTCAGATGACCATGGATGCCCAACGCGCCCGGGGGTATGAACTGGAAAAGATACGCGGCGGCCTGGTTGCCCAGGTTCGCAAACTGGCTCCATTGATCGTGCCCGTCACCATCCATGCCATTATCGGCAGCGAGGACATCATCGATGCGATGGATTTACGTGCCTTTGGTGTGGGGCCGCGCACCTGGCTGGAACAGCTTCACTACCGGCGGCGCGATTACGCCCTGATCACCTTCTCGGTCGTGTTACTGATCACTTCGCTCTTTCTTTCATTGCTGGGCTTCGGCCGTTTCTGGGCGCCGGTCTAATTCGTAAAGTAAAACTCTATGGATGCCGCCCTGCAGAATGACACCCTTCGCCTGCTGGTTGACCCGCCCGCCGGCACCTGGAGTGTTTACAACTTGCAAGCCGGGGATCAGAGCGTCACTGGCGTACACACCTGGGCTGCCTGCCGCTCTCGTGGCGATCATCTGCGCTTGCCGGAAGTCGGCAGTCGACCTGTGGTTACGACGGGAGCTGCCTCGTCTCCACATGGGCTGCTTCACCTGCTAAACCTTGATTATCCGGCCCGCGAGCAGGGAATGAGGGTCGCATTGACCTTTGCCATACCCGAAAGCCACCCTCTGCTGTTGTGGAAACTGGAAATCGAAAACAGCTCCACCCGTTCCATCCAGCTGGAGCGAGTGGAAATGCTGTACGCCGTTCCACCCACAGGCGAGCTGCATCTGGGCCAGTCGGCCAGCCAGCCGGTGGGCCAGCCGGCCTTCTTCTCGAACGGGTGGCAATCCTGGTCTTATGCCGGGGTTTATGGAGCCGGCGATCGCTATCGGCGCACCCGCCTGGGGCCTTTTCGGGAGCCCACCGACTTCAACGCCGGTACACCCCAGCCCTGGCGGCGAGATCATTTTGCCAGTGATATGTTTGGCGTGCTCGGCGACCGGCGCTCGCGGGCCGGCGTCCTGGCAGGCTTCCTCTCGCAGCGCCAGCAGTTTGGCTCGCTGGAAGCTCACCTCGCTCCGCTGCGGCTGCGCCTGTGGGCTAACGGCGATAGAGCCCGGCTCGATCCGGGAGCTGTCTGCACCACGGATTGGGCCTGCCTGAGTTTTTTGGATGTGGACGACCCCGACCCGCTCGGAGCCTACATCCAGGCTGTAGCCCGAGAGCATGATCTACACCAACTCCGCAGCACACCCATCCCCACCGGCTGGTGCTCCTGGTATCAATTTTCCACTAAAGACTATATCGGCGCCGTTTCCGCCCGGGATATCCAGGCCAACTTGCAGGCTTTGTCTGCCGCCCGGCCGGGCCTGCCGCTGCAGGTCTGCCAGATCGATGATGGCTTTGAGCAGGTTCCCGGCGACTGGCAAACCTTCACCCCCGGTTTCCCCCTGGGCGTGGCTCCCCTGGCAGACGAAATTCACCGGGCAGGTTTTACCCCGGGTATCTGGCTGGCTCCCTTCATTGTTGACCGCCGCTCAAACCTGGCAGCCGCCCACCCCGATTGGCTCCTGCGCGGCCCGACAAACCTGTACGCTAACGCCGGTTACCTGTGGAATGGTTTCGCCGCTGCCCTGGACCTGACAAACTCCGCTGCATTGGAATACGCTGCAGACACCGTCCACACCGCCGTGCACGCCTGGGGTTTTGACTACCTCAAGCTGGATTTTCTATACGCTGCCGCACTGCCAGGCCGCTACCGCGATGCCACCCGCACCCGGGCGCAGGTGCTGCATGCCGGTCTCACCGCCCTGCGCCGGGCTGCCGGTGAAAATGCCATCCTCCTGGGGTGCGCCTGCCCGCTGGGTTCCGCCATCGGATTGGTGGATGCGATGCGGATTGGCGCCGATACCGGCTCGCGCTGGTCGCCTGCCTTCGCCGGCATTGAGAGCTCTTTCCGCCGCGAGCCAAACCTGCCCGCCGCTCGCAATGCCCTGCACAACGCCATCAGTCGCGCCCCGCTGCACGGCCGCTGGTGGAACAATGACCCCGATTGTCTGCTCCTGCGCCCCACCACTCACCTGACACCCGACGAAGTCCTGACTGCCGCCAGCGTTATCGCCCTCACCGGCGGCTCCCTGCTGCTTTCCGACGATCTGACAGCCCTGCCGCCCGAAAGGCGCCGGATCGCCGAGGTGCTCCTGCCGCTCATCGGCAAAGCGCCCCGGGTGCTCGATTGGTTCGACGCCGCCCCATCTGCCCGCCTGCGTCTCGACCTGCAGGGCCCCGCCGGAAGCTGGAGCCTGCTTGCGCTGATCAACTGGGCCGACCATCCCGCCGACCTGTCCCTGCGTTTGGAAGACTTTCATTTTCACAGCGCTGACAGCCGCAGTGGAGAGTTTTACGCCCGCCGTTTCTGGCTCCCGCAGCACGCATTAACTGTCGAGCTCCTGCAGGCAAACACCCCCCTGATATTGAGGGACATTCCTGCGCATGGCGCAGTGGTCTTCGCTGTGCGCCCGGCGCTGCCAGGGGCGCCGCAATATCTGGGCAGCGACCTGCACATCTCGCAGGGATTGGAGGTTGCCAGTTGGAATGTAATTCAGAGTGGCAGCGACCCGGCCCAGTCACAGCTTCAGATCGAGCTTTCACGCCCCGGGCCTGCTCGTGGGCGCTTTTTCCTGGCGCTGCCGCGTCCACCGCGGCAGGCCGCCCTGAACGGCAGCCCTCTGGCGTGGGAAACCTGCGGCCAGGACTGCTACGCTTTTCCGGTAGAATTCGAACAAACCGCCAGGATACGCATCACGATTTGAGGCATCTGCAGCCAGCACCTCGGCGTAGCCGCATCCAATTTTCGCAAGACAGCCAATCTACCATGTCAACTTACCCAGCCTCCCTCACGCCCTTCTTTGCCCCCCGGGGGGTAGCCGTTATCGGCGCATCCTCCGATCCCGCCAAATTGGGTTACAGCCTGGCGCGCAACCTCGTCCAGAGCAGCTACCCGGGCGCGGTGTATCTGGTTAATCCCAGAGGCGGCAGCTTGCTCGGGCAGCCCACCTTCGCCTCGATCGCCGATGTGCCCGACCCGCTGGACCTGGCTGTCCTGCTCATCCCTGCCCCCGCCGCCCCTGCCATGCTGCGCCTCTGCGGCGAGCGCGGGCTGCGCGCTGTGATCCTCAGCTCCGGCGGTTTCCGTGAGACCGGACCTGAAGGCGCCGCACTGGAACAGGAATGCCTGGAGATCGCCGCCCGCTACAACATGCGCCTGCTGGGCCCCAACTGCATCGGTCTGCTGGATACCCACCTGCCGCTGGATACCACCTTCCTGCCGCCCCCCGGCCCGCTGCCCGGCGACGTGGCCTTCATCTCCCATTCCGGCGCCATCTGTGCCGCGGTGACCGATTGGGCTCGCGGCCAGGGCTTCGGTTTTTCCCGTCTGGTCAGCCTGGGCAACCAGGCCGATGTGAGCGAGACCGATGTGCTCGCCCCGGTGGCCGATGACCCGTTCACACGGGTGTTGACCCTCTACCTGGAAGGCGTCCGGGATGGACGCCGCTTTGTGGCGGAGGCCGGGCGCATCTCGCGCCAGAAACCCATCATCGCCCTCAAGGTGGGGCGGTTTGCCAGCGGGCAGCGCGCCGTGGCTTCTCACACCGGCGCTTTGGCCGGGCAGGAGAACGCCTACGACGCAGCCTTTCGCCGCGCCGGCGTGATCCGGGCCAGCACCAGCCGAAGAGATGTTCGATTGGGCACGCGCCCTGGCCTGCTGCCCGCTGCCCGCCGGGCGCAGCATGGCCGTGCTGACCAACGCCGGCGGCCCGGGCGTCACAGCCGCTGATGCCCTGGAGGCCAACGGCCTGAAGCTGGCCGAGCTTGCCGCCGGCACCCGCCTCGCCCTGGGCGGCCTGCTGCCTCCCGCCGCCAGCCTGCACAACCCGGTGGATATGCTCGCCTCCGCCTCACCCGAACAGTACTCCGCCTGCCTGCGCCTGCTGCTGGAAGACCCGGCAGTGCACGGCGTCTCGTCATCCTGCCGCCGCCGCCCCTGTTTGCAGCCAGCGGCCATCGCCCAAGACCTCATTCCCGTCATTCAGGCTGCCGGCAAACCCGTCATCCTGGCCCTGATGGGCGACGGCCTGATCCTGGCAGCCGCCGATCTCTTCCGCGCTCGCCCGCATACCCGAGTACCGCTTTCCCGAGCGGGCGGCCTCTGCCCTGGCGGTGCTTGCCCGGCGCGCCGAATTCATCGCCCGCCCCCCGGCCCGCAATAGATCGCCTGCCAGTACCGGATGCCGGTCACCTGCGAGACCTGCTGAAACCGCAGGCTTCTGAGACCCTGCCGCCTTCCGAAGTCTTTGCGCTGCTGCGCCTGTGCGGCATTGCCGCCCTGCCCGTCAGAGCTGGCGCGCTCTGCCAGAAGAAGCCGCCGGAATAGCCCGGGAATTGGGTTTCCCGGTGGCGCTCAAGGTGGCCTCGCCCGACATCTCCCACAAGTCCGATGTGGGCGGCGTGCTGCTCAATCTGGAAGATACCCGTGCAGTTCTGCGAGGGTTTTCACACCGTTACCCAGAAAGCCAGCCTGGCCTGCCCGGCAGCCCGCATTGAAGGCGTGCACGTACAGCGCATGCTGACCGGCGGGCAGGAAGTGATCGTCGGCGCTGTGCAAGACCCGCAGTTTGGCCCGCTGGTGATGTTCGGCTCAGGCGGCATCGAGGTGGAGGGTTTGAACGATGTGGCCTTTGCCCTGGCGCCGCTCAGCCGTGAAGAAGCCGCCTGGATGCTGGATTCCACCTGGGCCGGGCGCAAACTGGACGGTTACCGCAACCTGCCGCCCGCCGACCGCGCCGCCGTGCTGCAAGCCATCCTGCGCCTGGGCCAGCTTGCCGCCGATTATCCCGACCTGGCAGAGATCGAGATCAACCCGCTGCGAGTCTTGCCCGCAGGTCAGGGCGCTTTTGCCCTGGACGTGCGCGCCCGTGTGCGGGTCGTTTGAACATAATCGCCCGCAGGCTGGTAAATATGGATAGGTATCCTTCCGGGCGCCGGCAGGCAGGCAGATCCGATGAACGACAAAAAACTACCCTGACCCATGAATAACACTTCCCGCCGCAGACTGGGCTTCTTACTGGGGGCCCTTGCAGGCCTGGCTTACAGCCTGGTCTCCTATTACGTCAACGTGCTCTACCTGCCCGGCCTGCCTTTGCAGGCTCCCTCCACCGGGCGCTTTATGGCGGTGATCCTCACCACGCTGGCGGCCGGCGGGTTGGGCTTGCTGGCCGCCTGGCCTGAAGACGCCCTGCCCGGCGTGCTTGCCAGTATCGTCCTGGGCACATTGGGTCTCTCACTCCTGACAGTGTGGAATGTGATCAGCAGCTCACAGAGCGCCTTTGGCACCCTGGTGATGCTCGTGATCACCTTCCTGCCGCGCACCTTTCTGCTTTTGCCCTTTGCCCTGCTGGTGCGCTGGTCGTTGAATTTATGGTCTGCTGAGCTGCAAAATCCCAACTTTTCACCGGTCAAGCTGGGTTTGAACCTGCTGTTGATTGCCCTGCTGCTGGCCGCGCTGGGCTCCTTCTCACTGTACTCCACCTTCGGGCGCACCGCTCTCACCACCACCCACCTCCTGGTAGAACAGGGCATGCAGGCCGGCGCTCCAGAGGCGCTACCCTCCGAGTTAAAGCTGGTGGAGGGTTTTGTGCAGGGCGCCCGCGGCGCCTACACGCTCGAGCTCACCGATAACCCCGACGACCTGCCTATCCAGCGCGCCATGACAGGCTTCAACGAAGAAGTCTACGGTGTGTTTGTGCGCTTCGAAAATGGCTATCGGTTCGGCTGTGTCTTTACCCCCGGCGCTCGGGCCGAATGCAGGACCTATTAGGCGTAAACCCCCTCCACCAACCTCAACAGCGCAGCCAGCCCTTTCGCCAGCGGCGGGATCTGGACCGCCTCATTCAGCGTATGCGCGCCGCTGCCGGTGGTCAAACCCACGCACACCGCCGGCAGTCCCTGGCTGAGCGGCGCATTGGCATCGGTGGAGCCAATGTTTAATTTGGGCTGCACGCCGGCCAGTTCCAGGCTGTGGGCAGCCAGGCGCACCAGCGGATGATTGGCAGGGATCGCACCGGCGGGCCGCTGCCCAACCACCTCGATTGTCAGGCGCACCCCGGGGCGCTCGGCAGCCCGCGCCAATTTTTCAACCTGCCCGCACAGCGCAGCCAGCGCCTGCGGATCTTCAGAACGCAGGTCCAGCAGCAGGCTGGCGCCTGCCGCAATCGTGTTCACCGAAGTTCCCCCGGAAATGACGCCCACATTGAGCGTTGTGCGCGGTTTTTCGGGCAGCGGCAGCGCCGCCAACGCCGTCACCAGCGCCGCCAGCTCGTGGATCGCCGATGGGTTTCCATAATCCACCCACGAATGGCCCCCGCCGGTCTGCACGCCAATCTGGTAGCGGCGCACCCCCAGCCCGCGGTGGTACACCTGCCCCAGCGCCATCCCCTCCAGAATCACGTAGGCTTTTGCCTGTTTGCCAAAGCGCTCCACCACGGCCTGCATACCCCGCAGGTCGCCCAGGCCTTCCTCGCCCACGTTGGCGGCCAGCCAGATATCGCCCGGCAGTCGGGAAGGCTGCCCGGGCAGGTCGCGCAGCATCCAGAGCAGGCCAAACAACCCCGCCACACCCGTTGAGTTGTCGCCAATCCCCGGCCCGGCAATCTGATCGGCAGAGTACTGCAGGGTCAAATCCGTCTCCTGCGGAAACACCGTGTCCAGGTGGGCCGAGACGACCAGCGGCGGCGCCTCGCCGCTCCCGGGCAGGCGCCCGAAGGCATTGCCGGCGGCGTCCAGCGCCACATCGCACAACCCCTCGGCCCGGAACTGTTCCAAAACAAAAGCCGCCCGGGCTTGTTCGGCAAAGGTGGGTGCCGCCACCTGCTGGATGGCAGCCGCCATTTTGAGCACCCGCTGGATCAGATCCGGATCGATCCTCATAGTTTCCTCACCCCCTGGCGCAGCGCTTCCAACCGGGCTTCCGCCAGGCCCGGCAGCGCATCCAGTGCATAGAATGGTCCAACCCCCTCCACCACCAGCGAAGCCGAAATATTGCCGAACAGCGCCGCCTGCAGAGCGTCGTAGGTGCGCCGGTAGCCTGCCAGGAAACCGCCGCAAAAGGCATCGCCGGCCCCGCTCGGGTCAACCAGCCGCGACGGGTAAGCCGGGATTTCCCAGCGGGTGCGCGCCGCCGCATCGTAGAGCAGCTGCCCGCCCTCGCCGCGCTTCATCACGATAATCTCGCAGCCATAAGCCGCCAGCGCCTCCGCCATCTCCCACAGGTCGCTGCTGCGCCCCTGGAACAGGGCGCAGATCTCCTCTTCAGAAGGCAAAAATGCCGTCAGCCCGGTCACCAGGGCCGGCACCTGATCCCAGAAAGTGGGGTTCATATATCCCGGCGAGGGGTCCAGCGTGACCGTGGTGAACTGCGCCTGGCGCAGCACCGCCGGCAGCAGGCTGTGGGTTAGATAATCCACCGGGCACAGGTGCGCCGCGCTGGCGTCCAGAAAGTCGGGCGGGATATCCGCCTGGCGCAGCGAGATGGGCTGCAGGCGGGTTTTGCTGTCCGGGTTTCCCGCCGGGCTGCGGTAGCCCAGCAGCTCGCGTGGGAAAGGCAGCTCCAGGCGGGCAAAATGCGCCACGGGGTCATCCAGTAGGCGGTTGGTGCGGCTGGTGTATGCCGCAAAATAGCGCATGTCCACCGGCTGCGCCAGCATGCGGATGCCGCGCGTATCCAACCCCCTGCGGGCAAATTCTTCCACCCAATCCGGTGGATAATCCTCGCCGGCGCGTGCCAGCACTGCCGGGGGCGGCTCCGGCTCCCACACCGCCAGCCCCACCGCCGCATACAACACATTCCCCCCGGGGACATCCAGTAGCACCTGGTTGGAAGGCAGAATCAAGTATTCCCGCAGCAATTGCCCGGCAACCAGAAAACGCGGCGACTTGGGATCCATATTGAAATTATACGTTAAGTGCAGAGGAATGGGGATATTACCTTTTTCCAGGGGTGGCTGAACTCTCGGGCTAATAAATCTCATCGCAGGGGCAACAGAGGGCTTATAGAGCTGGCGGCCGTAAAAAGCATTTGCTCGAATTCGTGACAAATGTCACAAAAAAAAAACATGACGAAGGGCACTATTTTCATGTCAGGAAAACCTCTATGCTGATCTTGTCAAGGTCGTCCTCGCTCATTGCGCTGCATGCTGGAGGGAAAACTCATGCATCACACGCCCGCCCGCCGCCTGACCCACCTGATCCTGATCCTCTCGATGCTCCTGCCCGGACTGGCGCCCACGCCCACCCGGGCAGCTTCTTTGTACCAGGCCGGCGACGGCACGCCCACGCCCAGCGCCACACCGGAGGCGACTGAAACGCCCATCCCTTCCGAGACGCCAATTCCGGAAGTTACAGCGGAAGTCATCTCATCTACTCTGGAGATTCCATCACCGACTGCCACACTGACGCCGACGTTGGATGTGACACCCACTCCCACGGCGACCGTGACACCTACGTTGCCCGCGCCAACCCCTATCATAACGACTACGAGCGTCCCAACTCCTGTGGAGACTGCGCCCGGTGGAGAAATCCTCGTCGCCGATCCTATGAGCCTGACCCTTAGTGCGGATGCTTCCCGTATCACTCCGGGCGGGGTGCTCAATCTATCCTGGCAGATCGACGGTTGGGCAGACAGTTATAAAGATGTATCTCTGGTCATCCAACCCCCTGCCGGTTTCAGCACTCTGGATGGCACGCAGGGTGTTCTCGATGGACAGATCGGTCCCATTAGCCTTGCAGTGCTCTCTGCCGCTGATACGCTTCACTGGCAGATCCCGGCTGACCTGCCTGGTCCTTACACCCTGACCGCCATACTGAGCCAGGGCGGGAAAGCCATCACGACGCGCACAATTACCCTGCAGGAGACCGGCCTGACCCGCCTGCCTGTCGAAGGCGGAGTAGCCTCAGGATTAGGTGACCGAGTACGCGTCATTTTTCCCGCCCAGGTGGATGTCCAGATGCTGGATGTTCGCATCCGCCGACCGGTAGCTGCCTCCATGCCGCCCTACTCTCCCACCGGCGACCCTTTTGAGATCATCGCGCAGGCCAACGGCGAAGCCGTAGAAGCTTTTGACCCACCTCTCACCATCGAAGCGGCATACACCGGCTTGCGTCCCGCCCAGATCGCCTATTACGACCCTCTCCGGCAAGCCTGGCTGCCTCTCGAAACCGAATGGGATCAGGATGCCGGGGTGCTGCGCGCCCGGAGCAGCCACCTGACCGTCTTCGACACACCGGTCGTAGACTGGGAGACGGCCCGCACCCCCTCGGTGAAAGACTTCCAGGTCTCCCAGCAAACCGGGGCAGCCACGTACTCCTTCCCCATCTGGACCCCACCCGGCCTGGCCGGTTTGCAGCCAACATTGGCCCTGTCATACAACAGCCAGACCGCCGACAGCGCCACCGCCCCCTACACTCAGGCTTCCTGGGTGGGCATGGGCTGGTCGCTGGATACCGGCTACATCCAGCGCAGCCAACACGCACCCGATCATGATACCTACTCGCTGCTGGCGGGTGGGGTCAGCTCGAGCCTGCTGAAGGATAATACCGGCAAATACCACCTGGCCGACGAGAACTACTGGAAAGTGGAGTACGATGCGACCAACGACAAATGGACGGCCTGGGATAAAAACGGAACGATCTACCGTTTCGGCAAGAACGCCAACAACACCTACGACGCCCGCGCCCGTTTCCCGATCTGCAACTCCAACGGAACCATTTCCATGCGAACCTGGAACTGGCCGCTGGTGGAAGTGGAGAACATCTTCAGCCAGAAACTGAGCTACACCTACGATTTGACCGACACCAAACGCACCGATTTGTGTGACGATACTCGCACCACGCATCTGGCCGTCTACCCGGAGTATATCACCTACCCCAACGGCAAGTACCGGGTCAAATTCAATCTGGAAGAGCGCTACGACCACCGCCTGGAGTGGGAAGACAATAACGCTCAGACCTACTTCATGCACAAGCGCCTGAACACGATCGAGATCCAACACAATGCGAGCGGAACCTGGCAGAGCGTACGCAGCTATGACCTGACTTACAACGCCGTCATCTTCCCCGGCTGGACATGGGATTACACCTACAACGCCCGCACGTTCTCCCTGTCTGGCATCCAGGAAACCGGTCTGAACTCCGCCGCGCTGCCTGCCACCACCTTCAGCTATGCAGACGATCTGCACCTGACCCTGGCGGGCAATGGCTACGGCGGGAGCGTGGACTTCAGCTATGATCCCGTTTCGTGGTACGATCTCAGCAATGCTGAAGACCACATCCGCAAATATCATTTCGATCCAGGATCGGATGACTGCGATTCTTGGGACGGCGCCCAGTCTTCGTGTGACGCCCAGGAAGTCCTGCACATCGATGGCGAGGCGGTCCACCTTTTGCAGCCATCCGCGTTTGGGCCGGGCACAGCCTACAAGGTATCCGCCCGCATCTACAACGAGATCCAGACGGCGCAGAACGCCTCCATCGGTTTGCGCCATGCCGCCAGCAGCAACAGCTACATCAGCGCATTGATCCCGGCTTACACATGGAAGGAATTCGAGGGGGTGGTGATCCTGCCTGCCGCTACGCAGTATGGCCGTGATTGGGAGTTTCGCCCGTTGATGGTGATGGCCTGCCCCAACTGCAAGGTGGAAGACTTCGAGATCACCTGGCTGCCCAGCCGCTACCGGGTAACGGCGCGCACCACCCACGACAGCGTCACCGGCGCCAGCCAGGTCTACCGCTACGAATACGACGACCCCGCCACCAACGACGCCGAGCACTCGGCCGCCGTGGCGGGCGAAGACCCGGAGGATGACGACGACCTGTATGATGATCCATATACGCAATACCGCGGCAATGCCATGAGCCGCGAGATTGGCCCGCTGGGAACGGACGGCACGCAGCGTGTGACCACCACCTGGTATGCCCAGGACGACGCCCGCAAGGGCCAGGCGCTGGGCACGCTGGTGGGCACGCAGTCCTACACCCAGACCTTCGAAGCCGACCAGTGGAGCGCCTACGCCAGTGACTGGAGCTACTGGAGCTCGAGGCAGATCGCACCGGCCTTCGAGCGCAAGAGCGGGGATGGCGCCCTTGTGGTCACCGAAGACTACGGCGAATGGAACAACACCGTGCACCGCAACGAGCACGCCGTCTCGGACGGAGAAGCCATCCTGGTGCAGTTCCAGATCACAGGCACCACCCCCGGCCAGTCCGAAGCGGTGCTGGCGCTGGAAGTGGGCGATTGGGGAGCCAGCTACCTGCGCTGGGGGGTGCAAGCCAACCTGGGCAGTGCATTGTACGCCAGCTACTGCCTGGGAACGAGCTGCTACCACAACACTCTGGCCGATTTGAATTACTTCAAGAAAGGGGCCTGGTACAGCCTGCTGCTGGCGGTGGATGATGACCAGAAGTTCTTGATGCGCGTCTGGCCGCGCAGCGACCCCTCGGACGCTCGCGAGTACACCTTGAGCCACCCCAGCCTGCCGGGTAAGGACTGGCGCTTTGCGGCCTACGCCAACCGCGCCCGGCTGCACCTGGACGAATACAGCGAAGGCAGGCTGTATTCACTCTCCACCACCGGCTATGACAGCGGCCTCGTCGCTCCCCTGGACGCCGCCTTCAGTGGCTTCCGGGATCTGGCGATCAACTGGACGCGCCCGGTGACCGCTTCGCAGATGAGCTTCAACGGCGATGGAACCTGGATCGGCACGCGTACCATTTCTCTGTATGACCCCACCTACCAGAACGGAATCCAGTACGGCAACCAGACGGGTGTCGTCGAAGCCAGGTGGAGCGGCAGCGCCTGGCTGGATTACCGGGCTGTGCGCACCTGGTACTACCCCTACACCCAGAACGGCAAACACCTGGTGGGACTGCCGGCGGCGGTCAACCGCTACAAATGCGAGGACGCCGCCTGCGACTACGCCGATAGCGATCTGACCGCCTCGCAGTGGAACCTGTACGACGGGCAGAGCGGGTACTGGATCAGCCCGAGCAGCGGCAGGCTGACCGCCCAGCGCACAATGACCTGTTTTGCCGACGCCAACAAGGTATGTTATGCGACCTACCAGGCCAACCCAAGCTACGCCCTGTTCAGCGACCGTCAGTTCGAGTACGACGACTGGGGCAACCCGGTCAAGGTGAAAACCTCGCCGGACTACGGCTGGTTCCTGATGAGCTCGCCCTGGACCAGCCAACTGGCGAACACCAACCTGCGCGAAACCAGCTCGTGTTACGGCACAGCCAACCAACCCAGCGGCTGCACGGATGACGGCTACCACACCTACCGGCTGTGGGAGAAGAGCCCGCTGACGGCCAGCACAAACCAGACAGTCTACTGGTCGTATTCCGGTGCGCTGTGGCCCGGATCGAGCTACACCGGCTACAGCCTGGGCGTGCCGGTCAGCGAGACCGACCCCAACAGTGTAACCACCTGGGCCGAGTACGACGGCCTGGGACGCATGACCAAGGTGATCAAGCCCGGCGACAGCAGCGCCTACCCGACGCTGCAGGCGGTGTATCACGACGACTGGCAGCCCTTCCTGGTGGATGTGCACCAGCGCCTCACCGCGGGTACCGGCGCCACCTACAGCCAGCGCAAGCTCTACAACGGCCTGGGGCAGGTCATCCAGGTGCAGACGCCAGCGCGCCGAAGTCTCCGACAATGCCTGTTCCACGGATGCCGATACCAACCCGGATGTCTGCGATCTGATCGTGGATACGGCTTACGACGGCTACGGGCAGGTCAATGCACAGACCGTACCCTACGCCCTGGACGACTGGTATTCGGGCATGCCGGGGTATCCCACCCCCTCCGCGGGCAGAATTTCATCGGCAGCCCGCGCAACTACACCGCCACGGTCTACGACGTTCTGGGCCGCACGAACAGCGTGACCGCCCCGGACGGGACCGAGCACGCTGACCGGCTACCCGGATACTTCTGCGGGCTATGCGGCTTACAACGAAGTGCGCCTGCAGGACGCCCGCGGCAACACCACGCGTACCATTTCGGACGTGTGGGGCCATGCCTATCAGGTCATCCCGCTCAATGGGAATAACGACGGCAGCCCGATCAACCCCACCGTGGCCTACACCTACGATGCGCTCGACCGGCTTCTGACCGCCGCCCGCGGCGGAGCCACCGTCAGCCTGAGCTACGATTACGCCGGGCGGATGACGCAGCAGATCGACCCCGATCTGGGCACATGGGTTTATACTTATAACGCCATGGGAAACCCGACCAGCCGGAAAGACGCCCGTTGCAATGGCAGCAGTTGCGTGACGATCAACTATGCCTACGACCACGCCAGCCGCCTGACGCAGAAGGGCTACAGCATCCCCACCGGGTTGAATGTGGCGGCAACCCCCGCGGCGACCTACTTCTACGACGCCGGGGGAGCGGCAGCCTACGCCATTGGCAGGCGCACCAGCATGACGGATGGCAGCGGCTCGACGACCTGGACGTATGACAGCCGCGGGCGCATGACCCAGGAGAGCAAGGTCATCAGTGGATCAGGCACCTTTGTGACCCAGTACACCTACAACTCCGCCGACCTGCCGGTAACGATGCGCTACCCGGCGAATGCCAGCGGTGGATTGGGTGAGACCGTCACCACCACCTACCTGCCGCAGAGACTGGTCAACAGCGTGATCGGCGCCAACACCTACGTCAAATCCAGCACCTACGACGCCGCCGGGCGGGTGGACGTGCGCCTGCTGGGCGACAGCAGCGGCACGGCAGTGGTCAAGACCGATTTCGATTACTTCGCCTGGAGCGACGTCAACGGCAACGGGCGGCTCAAACGGATCAAGTCGGAAGATGTGTCACCGTTGACCACGCTGCAAGACTTGCGCTATTACAACACATCCACCGGGGCATCCTTCTATGACGCCGTGGGCAACCTGACGCGCATCGACGACTACAAGAGCGGCGCGCCGCAAGGGCAGTATTTTGGTTACGACAACCTGTACCGTATCACCAGCGCCTACGCTTCGGGCGGGACTGGTGGAAACGGCGATTACACCACCGAGAGCTACAATTATGACGCCACAACCGGCAACCTCACCAGCAAGAGCACGGTGGGCAGCTACAGTTACGGAACCCAGTCCAGCGGCTGCCTGGAAGGGGCGCTGGCGGCCCACCCGCATGCCGTGGTGACCACAGTGGGAACGACCACGACCACCTACTGCTATGACAGGAACGGCAATATGACCCGCCGCGACCCGAGCGGCACGCCAGTATACAACTTCCAATACAACGCCGAGAACCAGATGACGGGGGTGAGCGGCACGGCCACGGCATCGTTCACATATGATGGCGACGGCAACCGGGTGAAGAGCACGGCAGGGGAGTGACCACCGCCCACGTGGGGGCGTATTTCGAATGGACCGGCAGCACGGTTACAATGAAGAAGTATTACAGCGCGGGCGGGGCGCGCGTGGCAGTGCGCACGGGGGGCAGCACGCTGGCCTTCATCCTGACCGACCACCTGGGGAGCACCAGCATCACCACGACCAGCGCCGGTGTGTTGAGCACCGACAACCGCTACAAGGCCTGGGGGGAGTCAAGAT
Organism: uncultured Chloroflexia bacterium; assembly: GCA_963705155.1. Taxonomy (GTDB): domain Bacteria; phylum Chloroflexota; class Anaerolineae; order Anaerolineales; family UBA4823; genus CAVPJC01. The sequence goes on from CAVPJC010000001.1 coordinate 332,070, forward strand.
ACGCCAGCGGGACGCTGCCGACGAAGTTCACCTACACCGGGCAGTATTCGAATGTTGCCGAGTTTGGGCTGATGTTTTATGGGGCACGCTGGTACGACAGTTCGCTATCCAGGTTCGCGCAAGCCGATATCATCGTACCGCTGCAAAACCAGGGCGTGCAGGCGTGGGATCATTATGCGGCGATGAATAATAATCCGGTCAGGTACAACGATCCGAGCGGGCATATGGCGGTTTGTCCGGATTGCGGGGGTGGAGGGAATATTTCTGATCAAGAAAAGCTGGAAAGATCCGCTATGCTCGTGCGGCACAAGTAAATCCTCAATCGTCTTTAATTAATACCGATGAAATTGCAGAAAAAGCTGGAACTGGTTTGGATATGACAAGTATAGCTCAAGGAGCTTTTGCATTAAAAGTTACGGATGCAATATTACCGGGTCCAGTTTTTGGTGTCATTATCAATTCAGGCATCCAAATACTACAAGACAGTGACCAAAATTTCAATCCGGATGAGGCCGTGTTACGGGTTGCTACCGCAGCTGCTGAAGGTGTTGCTTTGGATCTGGTGTCTACTTATTTTGGAGATGTTGGTGGTGCAGTTGGTATCGGTTTGGGGGCTGCTGTAGCACCAGGACCCGTTGCACCAATCATTGGGTTTGGGACTGGCTACTCAGTTGGTGCTGTGTCGAGTTATTTCAATACGAGAAACGTAATTGAAAATGTCAACGAAACATATATTTTTCCAGCAATACATCAAATAACTGATAAGTAAATATTCAAGATAGTTTCGATTCCTATGCTCTGAGAATGCGATTTCAACAGGAACGGAGATTGCACCAATGGGTCATCTAATTATTTGCGCTCTAGCATCAGTTGCGCCTGGGTTGGGTTTCTGGTTACTTGGGGAGAGACGTCGGGGCACAATCATCGCTAGTATTTTTGCTTTCTTTCTCTTTGGAAATTGGATTTTTGGCATTTTGGGATTTGGCTCAAGTACCAAAATATTACTTATTCTGCCTGTTGGTTTTTGGATTGTCCAACTATTGATTACTTTGGAAAGAATATATATGCGTTACCAACAAATAAAACATCCGGAAAAAGCAGCTGTTATTCCCAATAAAACCAATATTGCAAATGACTTGACCAATTATCACCCATCCGTTCAGGCGGCATATCAAGTTGTTATAGCTCAACCAGGAATTGATCGTCAACTACTCCTAGCAGCAATATTTGGTATTCAAATATCTAGCCGAAAGGCATGGGTATATATTCCATACCGCATATTGTATTTGGGTCTGACACATGAATTTACAATAATAGTTGAAGCGGACAAACTTGGTACGCCGATGTTGATTGAACGCTTGGAAAACAGTAAAATTATAAATAAAAGTTATATCCAAGGTTCAATGAATGACCAATTAAAGCTTGAATTTAGAGATGGTGAAATTATCAACTTATTAGTAACAATACAACAACGTGCGGAGACCGCAGTGTTCGCATCTATGTTCATAGATGCATAAAAATTTATGTCTATTCTCATCCTGTCCCGGCCAAACTTAACCAGTGCTCTGACCGTTACATCTGCTACTAATGGCAACTACAGCGAGAGCTACGATTACGACGCCGCCAGCGGCAACCCCTCCCAGAAAGCGGGTGGAAATTACACCTACGATATGGTCAAAAAACATGCCGTGCGCCGCGTAAACGCCAGCGGCGGCGCCTCCAAAACCATCCAGGTGCGGGCGTATTCCACGCCGTGCAGCGATGGCGTGCGCGCCACGATGGAGCTGCGCGTCAATGGCAGCCTGGTAACCACCTGGAGCAACGTGGCTGTGGCCTGGACAACCCACAGCGCCAACACTCCCCTGTCGGGTAAAGACCAGATCGAAGTGGTGTTTACCAACGACTGCTACAACGGCGGTTATGACCGCAACCAGTTTTCACACGAATGTCAGGCAGGGTATGGTTCCGGGGGATTGGAGAGCGGGTTGTGATTTGGCTCGGGAAACCGGTATGAAATATTTGTTGGGTTGGTGGGCAGGCTTTTCCTGCGTATGGCCGTCGTTTTTTGCCCACCAATCCAACCTACGACTATTGACTCTAGACTGATGATACGTTATCCTATACACAAATGTATAGAATGAGTGAACTTAACCAATTGAACCGCAAGATATTTCACACCAACGACCTGGCTGTTTTGTGGAAGATAACCAATCGGCACAATCTGTATATGACCATCACCCGCTACATTGACAGGGGGGTGCTGTTTCCAATCTATAAAGGCATGTACGCTACGGTTTCCCCGGCCTCCCTGAACCCCCTGGAACTGGGCCAGGCTGTTATTCACCGGTACACCTACCTGACGACCGAATCGGTCCTCGCGCAGGCGGGGATTATCTCTCAATTGGTCTACGATTATACTTTTGTCGCCGATCTGTCCAAGCGCGTCTCAGTCGGAACCTGGTCTTTTCGGTATCGCAAGCTCAAAGATATTTATCTCCATAATCCTGCTGGTATCGTCGATCACAGTGGAGTTTTTATCGCTACTGCAGAACGAGCCGTGGCGGATTTGCTTTATTTCAACCCTAAATATCACTTTGATGTTCCGGAAAGCATCGATTTCGAAAAGGTCAAGTTAATCCAACAAGAAGTCGGATATCCTCCTGTTAAACTGTTTAATGTACAATGCCATGGTATAAGCCGTTTTTCGATGTTGGTAGGGAACGCTGATCGCTTGACAACAACCCACAGAAAACAGCTCCTCCTGCAGCGCCTGGATGAGATCGGCGCCTCCCTGGCCCGCTCCTCCGGCGCCCTGGCCCTGATCGGCCTGGGTTCGGTGGGCCTGGAACAGGAGCGCCTGGACGCATACTCCGATCTCGACTTCTTCGTCATCGTCGAGACCGGCTGCAAGGCCGCCTTCCTGGACGACCTGTCCTGGCTGAGCGCCATCCACCCGGTCGCCTACCGTTTCAAGAATACCGCCGATGGCTACAAGCTGCTCTTCGCCGACGATATCTTCTGCGAATTTGCCATTTTTGAGCCGCACGAGCTGCAGGCCGTGCCCTTTGCCGCAGGCCGCATCGTCTGGAAGGCGCCCGGCGTCAGCGATGACATCGGCATCCCCGCCCGGCCTCCCGGGGCGCAAGCACCCGCCGCGTTGGAATGGCTGCTGGGGGAAGCCCTCACCTGCCTGTACGTCGGTATGGGGCGTTACCGGCGCGGTGAAAAACTCTCGGCCCAGCGTTTCATCCAGCATTACGCCGTCGACCGCCTGCTGGAGTTATCCAGCCGGGTGGAAAGCGAAGCGCCCGCCTTGCGGGACGCGTTTGCCCCGGAGCGGCGCTACGAGCAGCGCTTTCCGCAAACCGCCCGCCTGCTGCCGCAGTTCGTCCAGGGCTACGCCGCCATCCCCCAATCGGCCCTGGCGATCCTCGATTTCCTCGACCGGCACTTTGAGGTGGATGCCGCCCTCAAAACCAAAATCCGCCAACTGTGCCTGCCAGAGTAACGATTTCTGCTGCCCATGCGTGCGCCGCCAGGGGGCTCAGGGCTCAACCGCCACCAGCACCGCCCTGCACCACCCTGCGCCAGCGGTATGCGCCGTCCGCCTCGTCATAGCCCTGGCAGGTGATCAGCGTGACCCACGCCCGTTCCTCGTGCCGCAGCACCTTGAGCTGGTCGGGAGAGACCATGCTGTTCTCGCGCACCTCGTAGATATAGCGCTGCCCCCAGGCATGGATGATCACCCGGTCGCCCCATTGCAAAGTTTGCAGGTTGGCAAACGGCCCCGGGCTGCCATCCGCCAGGGTGGAATGCCCGGCCAGCCCGCTGTTTCCCTCCCAGGTGGGATAGGCGGTCCCTTCCAGGTATCCGGCTTCGCCCCCCAGCCAGCGCACATCCCAGCCGCTGCCGCTCTTTGGCACCCCCAGGATGGCCATCTTTTGGCCCAGCGCAGGGATTTCCAGGCTCATTTCATCCTGCTGAGAATAGGCCAGGGCAGCGGGCTGCGCCGGCAGAGGGGTGTGCACATCGGGCGCAAAACCCGTGGCCGGCAGCTGCACCGCCCCCAGCAGGTTTAAAAACGCCTCACCGGCGCGTGTTTTGGCTTCGAGGTTGCGCCCGCTGGCCCCGGCGACAAACCAGTCGCGCGAAAGGGCCACCGACTTGCCAAACAGGTCATTCTCGCCTGCCGGGTCGGTGACGGCGCGGGTCTGCATGTTCCACGCGCCTTTGCTCTTTTTGAAAATATACACCGCCCCGGCGCCATTGTTACCCGCCTGAACGGCCCCATCGGCCCCGACCACTACCGTGTCGCCGTAGATATCCACCGCCTGGCCGAGCCGCTCAAAAACCTGGGCGCCCTGCGCCGCCAGCATGGCTTCCTCCACCCATTCGTCCCCCCGGTCGCTGAATACGTAGGCTGCCCCCGCGCTGGTGACCTGCCCCCCGCCCAGGTCGGGATCGGCATGATACGCCCCCACCACGATCGTCTTTCCATGGATTGCCAGTGAATTGCCAAAAGCATCCCCGGCTCGACCGTTTTCCGCTTCCAGCCGGGCTTCGCTTTGCCATGTTTTTCCGCTGCGCCGGAACACCCACACCTTCCCCGGCCCGCTCTCGCCCGTCAGGTTGAACTGCGGCGCGCCCACGCCGATCAAATCGCCCTGTACCGCCACCGACGTGCCAAAATAATCGCCCAGCCACGGGTCAGGCGGCAGAAGTCGGGCCTGCTGGCTCCAGTTTTTTCCGCTGCTGCGGTAAAAAACATACGCTGCGCCCACGTCGATCAGGGTACCCATGTCCTTCGTCTCGGCTGCCACCACCACCGTGGATTTGTCAACCGCCACCCCTGAGCCAAATGAGTCGTCTTCTGCCGGGTCGGCGGCAGTGAGAATGGCCTGCTGCACCCACTTCCCGCTGCTGCGGGCGAAAACGTAGGCCGCGCCGGCGTCATCCAACCACCCGTCCTCCTGATCCTCATCCGCCAGGTCGACGCCGGTGGCGCCCACCACGATGGTATTGCCGCTGATTCCCACGGATACGCCAAAGGTATCGCCTGCCGCGGCGTCATCAGCCGTCAACCTGGCTTCCAGAACCCAGGTATTGCTGCTGCGCACATAAACATAGGCTGCCCCGGCATTGCTCACCGCTCCCCCGCCCAGGTCGGGATCGGCGTTGCGCGCCCCGATGACCGCCGTGTTGCCGTCGATCGCCACCGCGCTGCCGAACTCATCCAGGCTTTTTCCGTCGGGCGCAGCCAGCGACCACTGCTGCACGACCCCCAGGGTTGGGACCGCGCTGCCCGACGCCTGCCAGCCAGAGGCCAGCCCCGCCTGCGCCGCAGGCAGCAGCGCCAGCAGCAGCAAAACAGATATGGATAGGTATCGTTTAACCAGATTCAGGGTTGCAGCCATTTTACTCACCTCCACCTAGCTCACCGGGTTGCCAGCGCCAGAAAAACATCTTCCAGCGTGGGTTCCACCTGTTCAACACGTACAGCCTGCAGGCCCGCCTCGTTCAGGCGATCCTCCAAAACCTTTGCGGTTACATCTGCCGGAGCGATGGCCCGCAGATGGTCACCGGTCAGTCCGGCGCGGAAAACACACGGACAACTTTCCAGAGCGTTCAAGGCTACCAACAGCGGCGGTTCCTGCTCATGATCCGCCTCGCCAACAAACACATCCCATGCCAGGCCCGGCAGCGCCGTTTCCTTCAAAGCCGAGGGTGTATCCATCGCCAGCAGCCGGCCATCGCGCATGATGCCCACCCGCCCGCAGTATTCGGCCTCATCCATGTAATGCGTGGTCACCAGGGCTGTCACGCCCTGCCCCACCAGCGTCATAGATCAGATCCCAGAAGGCCCGCCGCGCCGTCGGGTCGACGCCGCTGGTGGGCTCATCCAGAAACAGCAGGCGCGGCCGGTGCACAATCGCCGTCCCCAGCGCCAGTCGCTGCCGCCAGCCTGCCGACAGGCTGCCCACCAGCTCCTTTTGCAGGGCGTTTAGACCCACCAGGTCCAGCACCTCGTCCAGCCGCTGGCGGCGTGTCTCACCGTAAACACCGGCATAGAACGCCAGGTTTTCTCCCACGGTCAGATCATGGTACAGGGCGAACTTCTGCGACATGTACCCCACCTGGGTGCGGATGCGCTCCGCATCCCGCACCACATCGTACCCCAGCACGCTCGCCTGCCCTGCGGTGGGGCGCAGCAGCCCCAGCAGCATGCGGATGGTGGTGGTCTTGCCCGAGCCGTTCGGCCCCAGGTAACCCACCACCTCGCCCTGCCCCATCTGAAACGTGACGTGATCCACGGCGACGAATTCACCGAAGTTTCGCGTCAGGTCCTTGGTGATGATGACATCTTCAGGCATTGTTGTTTTCCAGCAAATCGATAAAAACATCTTCCAGCTGGGCCGGAACCAGGCGCAGTTGGATGATTTCGCCGCCCGCCTCGGGGATGCGCTGGCTCCAGCCGCTCCATCACCGCCTGGGCGCAGCCTGTGCGCACATGCAAATGGATCCGGTCGCCAAACATGTGCGCATCCTGCACATCTTCATCCTGGCTGGGCCAGGCCGGCGCAGCAGCGCCAGCGGGCTGGCCGCGCAGCTCCAGGATGCGCCCATCCAGGCGGTGTCCGCAGACCCGACGGCGTGCCTTCCACCAGCAGCCTGCCGTTCTGCATGAACCCCACCCGCCGGCAGCGGGCCGCTTCGTCCATATAGGGGGTGCTCACCAGCACCGCCACGCTCTCTTCGCCTTTCCGGCGCCGCCAGGCGGATGATGAGCTGCCAGAAATCCTGGCGTGTCACCGGATCCACGCCGGTGGTGGGCTCGTCCAGCAGCAGCACGCGCGGGCGGTGCACCAGCGCGGCCGCCAGGCCCAGCTTTTGCTTCATCCCGCCGGAGAGCTTCCCCGCCCGGCGGTCGATAAAGGCGTCCAGCCCCACAAAGCGCAGGATCTCCATGCAGCGCGGCCGCCACTCGGCGGCGGGCAAGGCCGCGCACCTCGGCAAAGAAGCGGATATTCTCCATGACGGTCAGGTCCTCGTACAATGAAAAGCGCTGCGGCAGGTAGCCAATCTGAGCGCGGGCCTGCTCGGTCTGGCGCAGTACATCGTACCCGCCGATCTCAATCTGCCGGAGCCGGCCGCCGTGCCGGCCGGTCGGGCCGCAGCGCGCCGCACAGCAGCCGCAGGGTGGTGGTCTTGCCGGCGCCATCCGGCCCGACCAGGCCGTAAATTTCGCCGGACGCCACCTGCAGGCTCAGATCCACCACAGCCTGTGTGGCGCCAAAGGATTTATTCAGTGAAACAGCGTTGATCAGGCTGTTCATAAGCGGGTTATTTGAAAATCACATCCACCGGCATGCCCGGTTTCAACTTGCCTTCCGGGTTTGTAATTGCCAGTTGGATGGCATATACGGTGGTGCGCCGGCCTTCCTCCGTTTGCACATTGCGCGGTGTGAACTCCGCCTGGTCGGCGATACGCGCCACCACAGCTGAGAATATCTCGCCTGGGAACAAATCGATCTCTCACCTCCACCGCCTGGCCCAGGCTGACCTCACCGTAGCGGTCTTCGGGCACGTAAACCGTGATGGTCAGGTCATCCAGGCGCGCCAGCGTGAGCAGCGGCGCCCCGGCACAGCCACCTCTCCTGGCTCCACAGAGCGGGTGAGCACCACCCCCTCCACCGGGGCCTTGATCGTCAGCTTGCCGATCTGTGTCTCGATCACCTGCAGCGGCAGAACGGGCTACCTCCACCTGCGCCTGGGCGGCTGCCAGCTGCTCCGGGCCTGGCTCGGCCTGTGCTGCCGCCAGGCTGGCTTCGGCTATCTATCAGGCGCGCCTGCGCCAGGGCCAGCGCATCCGGGTCGATGCCCGTCCTGCAGCTCTGCGTAGCTGCCGCTGCGAATCTGCCAGCCTGCGCCTCCGCCAGGGCCACATCGGCGTTTAGCCAGGGACAGCTCATACTTGTTGGCTGTGCCCAACCAGGTTGTTATATCGTTCCACCACGGCATCGTACTGCTTTTGCGCTGCCGGCTAGCTTGCGCCTGCAGAACGGCGCGGGTCAGGTTGCTTTGATCTTTGTTTTCATATGGGCTCAAAATCTTCCTGCGCCTTTTCCAGCTTATCCTGGGCAATCACCACCGAGGCCCAGGCCGCATCGATATCCGCCGGGTTGGCCTGGGTACTGACATTATCCAGGTACTGCTGCGATTTATCGCGGGCTTTGTCAATCGAGGCGATCGTTTGCTAGGGTCTGGGCTTCAGCCAGACCTGGGCTGATCGTACAGCGCCTGCAGGGCCTGCTGTGCATTGGTCAGCTCCATCTCGGCAGAAGCCATCGCCAGGGCGCGCTGCTCGTCGGAAAGCCCTTTGGCAGCCAGCTCGTAGTTGGCCTGCGCCTGGCGCCAGAGCAGCCTGGGCCTGGGCCAGCTGCGCCTGCAGCAAGGCGCCATCGAAACGCACCAGCACATCACCGGCCTGCACTGCATCGCCTTCTTGAGCCAGCACTTCGAGCACATGCCCCGCCAGCTCGGGGGCTACCAACACCTGGATGGCTTCGATGGTGCCCGAAGCTGCAAGTTCACCAGACACGGCATCCGTGCGGTTGTTGTTCAGATACCACCAGCCGGCCGCAGCCAGGGCAATCAGTAAAATGACGGGTGCAATTCTTCGTCGGGTTGGGATGCATAAACTTCCTCCGTTCTACATCGTCAATGGTGAGCGGGTTGTCGCAGCCTGTCTCAATCCAGGCGCTTTCGGAAACGCAGCGACGCCAGGGTCATGATACTCAGGCCAAATATCGCCAGGGCAATAATCTCATTGCGCAGTGCGGCCGATGCCAACGCCTTTCAGCATCAGCGTGCGGATGATCACCAGGTAGTAGCGCAGCGGCATCAGATACGAAATCCACTGCAGCAATTTGGGCATGGCTTCGATGGGAAAGAAGAAACCGGACAGGAACATGCTGGGCAGCAGAGTCATCCACACCGTCAGCATGGCTTCCTGCTGGGTGTTGGCGATGGTGGAGGCCAGCAGACCGATGCCCAGGCTGGAGAGCAGGAACAGACCCGATAGCGCCAGGATCAGCCACAAATCGCTGCGGATGGGCACCTTGAACCACCAGGAACCCACCGCCAGCACCTCCAGCGTGTTCAAGAAGGCCAGGATCACGTAAGGCAGCAATTTTCCAACCACCAATTCCCAGGGGCGGATCGGTGTGACGATCAACTGCTCGATCGTGCCACGCTCCGCTCGCGCACAATCGCCGTGGCGGTCAGGATGGAAGTGAGGGCAAACAGGATCATGCCGATCACACCCGGGATCATGAAATAGGCGCTCACCAGGTCGGGGTTGTACCACACCTGGGTGCGCACCTCGACGGGGGGCTGCACCGCCGTGGTTTGGCCGCGCCGCGGCCATGCGCTCCACCAGGATGCGTGTGGCATGCTGCTGGCCGATAAACTGCGCCGCCGAAAGCGCTGTGGATGCCACGGTGGGATCGCTGCCATCCAGCACAAAAGCCACCTGGGCCACCTCACCGGCCTGCAGGCGGCTGCCGTAATCCGGCGGGATGATCATCCCGGCGCGTGCTTTGCCGCTATCGATCAGGTCGCGCAGCTCATCCTCGGAATCCACATCGTAGGCGATGCTGAAGTAGTCGGCGGCGCGGTAGGCATCCAGCAAAGCGCGCGCTTCCGGGCTGCGGTCCTGGTTATAGACTGCCAGGGGCACGTTGCGCACATCGTTGGTGGCAGCAGTACCCCAGCAGCACCAGCTGCATCACCGGGATCACCAGCACCAGGATCAGCGTGCGCGGATCGCGCAGGATCTGGATGAATTCTTTGCGTACCAGTGAAACCAGACGGGAATTGATCATGTTACCTCCGGCGCGGCAGACCCATTTTTTATAATACCGTACAGATAAATATCCACAAACGTATCCAGAGCCCGGTCGTGCATCTCTCGGGGGAACTGGTTTCCCACCAGCAGCTCGGTCATCACATAGGAAAAGAATAAACCCACAAAAGTGCGCACCAGCATCATGGCCGGGATCGGGCGCAGTTCGTCCCTGGAGTCGACAAACCGCTGCACAAAGTCTAAAATCTGGGGGAAAACGATCTGGAATAGAGCCGGGACATGCTGCCCATTAAACTCAACCACCTCAATAAACATCAGGTTGAGCAGATCGGTGCGCTTCCCCAGGCCTTCCACCAACCGCCGGGCGGCGTCACGCACGAACTCATCCATGCTGCCGCCCTCAGCCGCGTTAATCAGCGGCAGCACCTCAAGATAGGGGTGCCGTTCCAATAATACGGTTTTGAAGATCTTCGTCTTTGCCAGAAAAATGGTTATAAATACTGCCCAGGGCAATGCCGGTCTCCTGGGCAATCTGGCGCATGGAGGTGCCGTGATAGCCTTTCAGCATAAACAGGTTATACGCCGCCTGGAGGATCTCCGTGCGGGTGCGCTCACCGCGTGTGATCGTTTCTTCAGACATCCGCTGCCTCCTACCCTAAACGAACGTTCGTTCATATTCTATATCAGATAAATACCCGTGTCAACTATCGTTTTTGCACACCCGGGTGTGTCTATAACAAAAAAGACCGGGGAATTTGCGGATAAACGCAAATTCCCCGGTCGGGAAATTCGTTCAAACTCGCCCTCCTACAACGCATCCGTCCTGGCTGCCAGGATGAAATCGTTGCGGTGCAGCCCGTTGATCTTATGCGTCCACCAACTCACCGTCACCTGCCCCCACTCGGTGAGCAGCGCCGGGTGATGGTCCTCGGCCTCAGCCAGCCGCCCCACCTGGTTGGAAAATTCCATTGCCTGGGCGAAGTTTTTGAACTTAAAAACACGCTGCAGGCGTTTTACGCCGGCAACATCAATCACCTGCCATTCTGGCACATGACTGTGCAGAGCATGAATTTCGCCATCCGTCATGGCTGGTCCTGCATTCCGGCAGGGCACACAGCTTTCGTCTCGCAGCCCGCCGGCTGCCATTACCCGGGAAACATTCGTCACAGAATTACCTCTCGTCTCCCAGTAGAGCCACCTGGCGCAGCAGGCCAAAAACCAGCAGCCCCATACGCACCCCTTCTCCTGCTGAAACGGCCAGAGGTTTTTCTTCGCGCACCGCTCTCTGGATCAGCAGATAGGCCGCCCCGGCGCCTACCACAGCGCCCAGAACGGTGCCGACCAGCAGCGCCTTCGTTTTCCAGTTCTCTACAGCCTGTTCTTCAATGATTTCAGTCATTTTCCTTCCCTCTACCTGTTCTCCACGTCTGCCCGGCGCCCACGCTGAAGCGCGCGCAGCAGGGCCTGCACGGCAGCCTGAGATTGCCGGGTACGCAGCACCGGCTCAACAGCTTTGTCGTTCAGCGTTAATAAACGGAATTTGATCAGCAAAAATATATCCTGGACCTGCAGGAACCATCCCGGCAGCCTGCCCAGCAGCCAGGTCACTCCATAAATTATCCCCAACAGCAGCACCAGAAATACCAGCGAAAAGAACATCGCCGGTACGATCAACCAGACCGTTGAAATATCCGCCCAACCGGGTAAATCGCCCGCTCCGCTGGCTCCGGCCCACACTACCCCACCCGCTGCTGCCAGGATCACCAGGCCCCCCACCACCAGCGGGGCTGTGATCTGCCAGAAGACTTCCCTGCGGTGAGCGAGGTGGGTCAGCGGGTTGCGCCTCATCTGATTGGGTGTTCTAAATTCACTTGCCATGCAGATATTTTAACATACTTGCACGATTTATTCTCCGTTGACCTTCCTGACCTGCCATGCTAAAATCGCAAGCGTTTCACCTATCAAGGGAGCGATGACCATGAACGACCACCTCGTTCGAGTACTGCTGGTTGAAGATAACAGCGATTACGCCTGGATGCTGCGGCTGGTTCTCACCCAGATCTACCCCGACCAGTTTGAGCTGACTCAGGTAGATACCCTTGCCGATGCTATGACACACCTGGATGGGACACCATGTGATGTCATCCTGCTGGATCTATCCCTGCCCGACAGCACAGGGTACGAAACCTTCCTGCAGACGCGCCACCGCGCCCCCGATGTGCCCATCGTTGTGATGACCGCCATGGATGATAAGGAGCTTGCCCTCCAATCCGTGCGCGAGGGCGCCCAGGATTTCCTGGTGAAAGGCGATATGGATATCATCCAGCTGGTGCGCTCCATCCAGTATGCTGTGGAACGCTACCGCAACCTGGCTGACCTGAAGCGCCAGTCGCTCATCGACGATCTCACCGGGCTGCTCAACCGGCGCGGTTTCCTCTCCCTCGGAGCGCAGCACATCAAGATTGCCGAGCGCTCCCATCGCAACATGCTGCTCTTCTATGCCGATTTGGACGGGCTCAAACAAATTAACGACCGCCTTGGACACCAGGTTGGTGATGAGGCCCTGAAGAGCATTGCTGCCATCCTGCGGGAGACTTTCCGGTCATCAGACCTGATTGCCCGGCTTGGCGGGGATGAGTTTACCGTGCTCGCCATCGATGCCCCCGACAGCACTACCGGCGCCATCCTGGGACGCCTGCAGCAAAAAATTAGCCAGCACAACCGGCAGTCATCCACTTACCAGCTCTCGCTCAGCGTGGGCACCGCCCGCTTTGATCCTCAGCAGACCCCCGATATTAACACCCTTATGTCTCTCGCCGATAAAGCCCTGTACGAATCCAAAGACAGCAAGAGCAGTATCGCATCCAAAGCGGTATGAAAACCATCTGCGTCTTTTGTGGATCGTCCGATAAAATACATCCCCACTACCTGGCAGCCGCCAGCCAGATGGGGGCTGCCATCGCGGCCCGCGGTATGCGCCTGGTGTATGGGGCCGGCAGCACCGGGCTGATGGGCGCGGTCGCCGATGGCGCACTGCAGGCGGGCGGCGAAGTGATCGGCGTCATTCCGGAATACTTCAATACCCCGCGGCTGGCGCACAACGGCCTCACCCGCCTCGAAGTGGTGGATACCCTTCACCAACGCAAAGCGCGCATGGTGGAGCTTGCCGATGCTTTTATCGCCTTGCCCGGGGGTTACGGGACGCTGGAAGAGCTGTTTGAAGTGCTCACCTGGGCCCAGATCGGCCTGCACAGCAAGCCGGTGGGGCTGCTCAATACTCGCGGCTATTATGACCGCCTGCTGAGCCTGGTGGAGCACGCCCGAGACGAAGGTTTCATTTATGCCGAACACCGCGCCCTCTTCACCTGTTCGGCAGCGCCCGATGAGTTGTTGACCGCTCTGGAAAACCACCGCTCCCCTGGCGGTCTGGAGCGTTGGCTGACCCACGAAGGTTAACCAGCCGCTCGCTGCGCTGCCAGCGCCACCCAATCCCCGCTCTGGCGCTGTTCCACCACCGGCAAAGCGTGCCGCTCCAGGGCCTCAACCACCGCCCCACCCTGCTCCGCCAGAATGCCCGAGAGCACCAGTATGCCGCCCGGTACAGCCAGCTCTCCCAGCCCATCGTCCAACAGGCGGATGATGACTGGCGCCAGGATGTTGGCAACCACCAGCGGCGCCTGGCGCAGCCCAAAATTACCGGCGCGCACCTCAGCCACGCTGCCCAGCCCCACCTCCAGCCGCTCACTCACCTCATTCAACAGGCCGTTTTCCAGTGAGGCGGTGATCGATTCGGGGTCAATATCTACCCCCAGCGCCCGGCTCGCCCCCAGTTTCAACGCAGCCACTGCCAGGATCCCGGATCCGCAGCCGACATCAATCATGGACGGCGCAGATCCACCGTCCGGCTGCGACGCCTCATCCATTTCCTGGTATCGGCCGGCAACGTCCAGGTAGGTCTCAATCATCTCCAGGCACAATTGCGTGGTGGGATGTGTGCCCGTGCCAAACGCCATGCCGGGGTCCATGCGGATGGCAATCCGTCCCGGGTCAGGCGTCTCCAGCCAGGCCGGCACCACCATCAGCCTGCGCCCAATGGCAATGGGTTTGTAGTGTTCTTTCCAGGCCTCAGCCCAATCCTGTTCCTGCAGTGTGCGATACTGCGCTGCCGGCAGCGGGCGAATACGTCCCAGGTACCAGAGCGCTTCTTCGATGCGCTGGCGGGTCTCCTCCACCTGGCTGTCCACCGGTAGATAACCGCACACCCGCAGCGGCCCCACCGGGTGGCCCTCGCTGTCATCGGCGTTGGCGGTCACCGCGGTCAATTCGATCACCACGCCGTTGCTCACGTAGCGGGCCAGCACTTCAGCGATCGCTTCCGCCAGCTCCCCATCCACAACCAGTGATATTTCAAGCCAGGTAGTGTCTTTCATTCAGATTATCCCTGTGGGATCAACCTCCCAGGGTCTCTTTGAGCCAATCCAAAAAGCTGCGCTCCTGGGGGCGCACTTCACTGCCCAGGCTCTTGGCAAGCTGCTCGAACAACTGGCGCTGTTCATTGGTCAAACGGGCGGGGATTTCAACATTCACCACCACCAGCTGGTCGCCGCGGCCGCTGCTGCGCAGGTAAGGAATGCCCTTGCTGCGCAGGCGCAGCACTTTACCCGGCTGTGTGCCTGCAGGGATCTTGAGCCGCGCCGGGCCGTCCACCGTGGGGACCTCCACCTCGGCGCCCAGCACGGCCTGAGCGATATTGATATCCAGGTCCAACACGATATCATTTTCACGCCGCCGGAAGAACTGGTGCGCCTTGACATTGATGGTGATATACAGGTTGCCGTTTGGGCCGCCGTTGGCGCCGGGCTGGCCTTCGCCTGCCAGGCGGATTTGCGTGCCCGTATCGACGCCGCCAGGGATATTGACCATCTTTTTGCGCGTCCGGCGCTCAAAGCCACGCCCCTGGCAGGTGTGGCAGGGTGTGGCGATCGTCTCACCCACACCGTTGCAGGTGGGGCAGGTAGCCACCTGCACCATGGAGCCCAGGATGGTCTGCCGCACCTGGCGCACTTCGCCCGTACCGTTGCAGCTGTTGCAGCGCACAGGCGAGGTGCCTGGCTCCGCGCCAGAGCCGGAACACGTCGTGCATTGCTCATCGCGCACGATCTCGATTTCTTTCTCAACACCAAACACCAATTCTTCAAAGGTCAGTTCCAAGCGGTAAGGCAGGTCGGCCCCCCGTCGCGGCGCATTGCGCGTCCGCCGTGAGGTGCGCCCAAAATTGCCAAAGCCAAAGAGATCGCCAAAGATATCGGCAAAATCGGTGAAATCTACGGAAACATCCGGCCCGCCGCCTGGCCCACGCACGCCGGCATGCCCGAACCGGTCGTAAGCCGCGCGCTTATCGCTATCCGACAACACGGCATAGGCTTCGTTGATTTCCTTAAAACGCTCCTCGGCGTCCTTTTCCTTGTTCACATCCGGGTGATACTGCCGGGCCAGGCGCCGGAAAGCGGCCTTCAAATCGTCATTGGAGGCATTTTTGGGAACACCCAGGACTTCGTAATAATCGCGTTGCGCCATAATCTCGCCTGAAGGTTAAACAGTTGAAGGTTGAAAGTCATCGCTTCCAACCTTCAACCATCAACCGCTAATTTTAGATGTTGCGAAATTCTCCGTCCACCACATCTTCACCTTCGGGACCAGCCCCAGGGCCGCCCGCCGGGCCGCCGGTCTGACCGCCGCTGCCGCCCGCGGCATCAGGGCCGGGAGTGCCTTGCTGCTGGTATGCGGCTGCACCCACCTGCTGCACCACCTGGTTCAGCGCCTCGGTTTCGCGGCGGATGCTCTCAACATCCTCGCTGTTCAAGACACCCCGCACCTTGCCCGCATGTTCTTCCACTTTGCTTTTCAGGTCTGCCGGAACTTTATCACCCAGGTCGCGCAGCACCTTTTCGCTGGTGTAGACAGCATTGTCGGCGCCGTTGCGGGCTTCAATCAGCTCTTTGCGCTTGCGGTCGTCATCTGCATGCGCTTCGGCTTCTTTGCGCATCCGTTCCACCTCGGAATCGGACAGGCCCGAAGAAGCCGTGATGGTGATGTGCTGGCTGCGGTTCGTGGCTTTATCCAGGGCGGTCACTTTCAGGATGCCGTTGGCGTCGATATCGAAGGTCACCTCAATTTGCGGGATGCCGCGCATCGCCGGGGGAATGCCATCCAGGATAAAGCGGCCCAACGACTTGTTGTCGGCTGCCATCGGGCGTTCGCCCTGCAGCACGTGGATCTCCACCTGGGGTTGGCTGTCGGATGCCGTCGAGAAGATCTGGCTCTTGCGGGTGGGAATGGTGGTGTTGCGCTCAATCATCGAGCTGGCAACGCCGCCCAGGGTCTCAACTGAAAGAGACAGCGGGGTCACATCCAGCAGCAAGATGTCCTTTACCTCGCCGCCCAGCACACCTGCCTGGATCGCCGCGCCCACCGCCACGACCTCATCGGGGTTCACGCCTTTGTGGGGCTCTTTATTGAACAACTTGCGCACCGCCTCCTGAACCGCCGGCATGCGCGTCATTCCACCCACCAGCACCACCTCATCGATCTTGGAAGCCTCCAGACCGGCGTCTTTCAACGCCTGGCGCACCGGGCTCAAGGATCGCTCGATCAGGTCGGTGGTCAACTGCTCCAGCCGGGCACGCGTCAGGGTCATCACCAGGTGCTTGGGGCCGCTGGCATCCGCTGTGATGTAGGGCAGGTTGATCTCGGTTTGCATCATGGTGGAAAGCTCGATCTTGGCCTTCTCGCCGGCCTCTTTCAAACGCTGCAGCGCCTGGCGGTCGTTGCGCAGGTCGATGCCATTCTCGCGTTTGAATTCGTCGGCAATAAAGTCGATAATGCGTTGGTCAAAGTCATCGCCGCCCAGGAAGGTATCGCCGCTGGTGGAGCGCACCTGGAAGACACCATCGCCCACATCCAGGATGGAGATATCAAAGGTGCCGCCGCCCAGATCGTAAACCGCGATGACCTCGTCTTTCTTCTTGTCCAGCCCGTACGCCAGGGATGATGCAGTCGGCTCATTGATGATGCGCAGCACTTCCAGCCCAGCAATCTTGCCGGCGTCTTTGGTGGCGTTGCGCTGAGCATCATTGAAATACGCCGGCACAGTGATGACCGCCTGGGTCACCGTTTCGCCCAGGTAGGCCTCAGCGTCTGCCTTGAGCTTGCCCAGGATCATGGCTGAAACTTCCGGAGGGGAGTATTCCTTGCCATCCAGGATCACCCGCATATCGCCATTGGGCGCCTGGGCCACTTTGTAGGGTACGCGCGTCAGAGCTTTTTGCACTTCAGCATCATTGAATTTGCGCCCCATAAAACGTTTAATCGAAGAAACAGTGTTTTCCGGGTTTACAACACTCTGGTTACGGGCGACGCGGCCGATCAGGCGCTCGCGGTTCTTATTCACCGCCACCACCGACGGCACCAGGCGTTCGCCCTCCGCCGATGAGATGACGACCGGCTCGCCGCCTTCCATTACAGCCACCACCGAGTTTGTGGTTCCCAGGTCGAATTCCTATAATTTTTGCCATTTATTGCCTCCGTGATTGTCTTTATCCGCAGGTTGAATTGGATAAACGATTGATAAGTTCTACTTTGCCACACGCACTTGCGCAGGGCGGAGCACACGCTCGCCCAGCATGTACCCTTGCTTCACCATTTCGATGATCTCACCGCTCTCATGCTCCGGGCTGTCTTCATGCGAAATTGCTTCATGCAGCGTGGGATCAAAATACTGCCCGTCTGCAGACATGGTGGTTACACCGGCTAAATCGAGGATATTGGAAAATTTGCGGTAAATCAACTCCACGCCTCCGGCCCAGGCGGCGCCATCGCCTTCCTGTGGGCGGTTCTTCAGGGCTCGGTCGAGATCATCCAGCACATCCAGAAAGCGCTTGATCACACTGGCGCTGGCGTTCTGGTGGGCCTGCGCCTGCTCGCGTTCAACACGTTTCTTATAATTGGCAAAATCCGCCCTGGATCGCTGCCACCCGTCCAGGTATTCGTCGGCTTTAGATTTCCATTCAATCACTTCGTTTTTCAATGCCTCTAGCTCCACATTCAACGCATCTTCAACTGGCTCAGCGCTTTCCTGTGCAGCGATTTCTTGATTTTCTTCGGGTGTGATGTGCTCATCTGCCATCATCCTGTGCACAACTCCTTTACTCGGTATGTAAATCCACAACCATCTCACTCAGCAGGCCAGCCACATAACGCACCGTGGAAATGGTCTGCCCGTAGGCCATCCGGATGGGCCCTAAAACGCCCAGCGTGCCCGTCGCCAGCCCCGGCACACCGTAGCGAGCCAGGACCATCGAGCAGTCGCGCAGCTCTTCCCATGTACCTTCGCCCCCGATCAACACCTGGACACCTCCCACACCGCCGGTCAGCACCGTGCGCGTGAGCAGGTCTTCCAGCAGCGAGCGCTCTTCCAGAATGCGCAGGGCTTTGCGCGCCACTTCCACCTCGGCGAACTCCGGCTCGTTGAGCACCTGGGAGATGCCATCACGGTACACTTCGCCGCCCAGAATAGCCTGAGAACGGCGCATATCGTCAGTGATCAGCTTGAGCACATCCTGCTCCAGCACATCCACCTGGCTCATCTGTGCGGCAATGCCTTCCACCGTCTGCCCCTGGCAAACCGCATTCAAATGGAGCGCCGCGGCGCTCAAACGCTCCTGATCTACCGGTTCGGCCAGGCTCAACATTTGCTGGCGCACATCGCCGCCGGCCAGCACCAGCACCATCAGCACCTGGCGTCCCAGGGTGTTGATCAGCTCAAGGTGCTTGAAGCGCGGCTGTTCTGCATGCGGAGCGGTGACCAGCGCCGCAGCCTGCGAGTGCTGCGCCAGCACCGAGGCCGCCAGCCGCATCCAACGGTCAACGTCCGTGCCTGCCTGGTAAAATTGGTGGGCGATGGTGTGCTTGGTGGTTGCCGGCAGGTCGGTATGACCCATCAACTGGCGCACAAAATAGCGATAGCCCTCTTCGGTCGGCTCGCGGCCCGCCGAAGTGTGCGGCTGTCGCAGGTAGCCCATATCGGTCAGCGCCACCATATCATTGCGAATCGTGGCTGAGCTGTAATCCAGGTGGTAATGCTGCACCAGGTGCGAAGAACCCACCGGTTGGGCCGATTCAATATAATCGCGAATGACCAGCGCCAGGATCAGTCTTTGCCGTTCAGATAAATTCATCATTCACCGTTTCTGTTTTAGCACTCGCGTACCTAGAGTGCTAAAACAACGTGTATGATGATACCATGACGAAAAAAGAACGTCAAGAATACACCCTTTTACAGGCTGAATTTCTGATACAGGATTAACAATTGCAACAATTGGGCCACAAGGCGGCCTGCAGGCATCCGCCGGCGGTCACCCGTGGGCGTACTTTCTCAACTGCATCAATGCCTGGTTGAAATCCTCGGGATAAGGGGCTGTGAAGGTCAATACCTCGCCGCTTACCGGATGAGCGATGCTCAACGACCAGGCATGCAGCCCGGGCCGTGTCAGTAAAGCGTCTTCCCCCTGCTGGCCGCCCTGAAAGCCCGGCTTGGAATGGGAGAGGTGCAGCCCCTCCCCACCGCCGTACAACGCATCTCCAACCAGCGGACAGCCAACTGCCGCCAGGTGGGCGCGGATCTGGTGTGTACGACCGGTATGGGGTTCAGCCTGCAGCAGAGCGTAGCCGCCAAAACGCTCCAGCACCCGCACATAGGTCTCCGCCGGCTTGCCGCCGCCTCCATCCACCACGGTGCGGTGACGCCGGTCGCCGTTGGCGCGCAGCCGCAGGTGAATGGTCTTCTCATCCCATTCAGGGGCGTTTCCGGTGATGGCGTGGTAAATTTTTGACACCGCCCGGGTTTCAAACTGCGTGTTCAGCCAACGGTGAGCGTCTGCTGAACGCGCCAGAAGCAGTACACCGCTGGTTTCCTTATCCAGGCGGTGCACTATCCACAATCTCCCAAAAGCTGGCTCCAGCAGGCTGCGGACATACGGCAAGTCAGGATTGTACCCATCTGGCAGCGTGGCCAGCCCGGCTGGCTTGTTGATCACCAGCAGGCTATCATCGGAGTACAGATGCATAGATTGGATCTGCAAGCTTTGATCTTTCATGGGGCTGGTCATTGCATTGTTTTACGCCGCCGCTCCGGCATCCACCACGCCTTACAGCACGATCAGCCGGTTAGCCCGGTCCACGGTGCCGCTCAGGTCATAGGTCATGGCGCCGGTGATCCGCACGGGCACCAACTCACCCGGCGGGACCTCCCCTTCCACAATCACAACACCATCGATTTCGGGGGCATCTCGGAAGCTGCGCCCCAGCGATATGGGGCTGCCAGAGCCCTGGCTGGCGCCATCTTCTTCCAGCACGCCCTGGCCTTCCACCAGCACATCCAGGGTTTTGCCCACCCAGGCCTGGTTTCGCTCCAGCGAAATTCCCTGCTGGATCTGCATCAGGCGTTCCCAACGCTCCTGCTTTACCTCGGCAGGAACGGGATCGCCCAGCGGCTCACTGGTCGTACCGGGTTCAAACGAAAACTGGAAAGCGCCAACCCGGTCAAAACGGATCTCCTGCACAAAATCGAGCAGACTCTGGAACTCGTCCTCGGTTTCACCAGGATAGCCGACAATAAAGGTCGTGCGCAGCGCCAGGTTGGGGATGGCGGAGCGCATTTTAGCGAGAGTGGCATGCACCCAATCGATGTTGGCGGGCCGGCGCATGCGCCGCAAGGTCAGGGGATGGGCATGCTGCAGGGGCATGTCCAGATACGGAAGTATTTTGGGGTTGGAGGCCATCACATCCACCAGGTGATCGGTGACATAACCAGGATAGGCGTACATGATGCGGATCCAATCCACCCCGGGGACGGCCGGGACGAGCTGCTCCAGCAGGTGCGCCAGGCCATCTTTTATGCCCAGGTCATGGCCGTAATCGGTGGTGTCCTGCGCAATCAAAATCAGCTCGCGCACACCCAGGTCTTGCAGGGTTTGCGCCTCAGCCAGGATGGTGTGGAGCGGGCGGCTGACAGCGGTGCCTTTGATCAGGGGAATGGCGCAAAAAGCACACGGCCGGCGGCAGCCATCGGCGATCTTGAGGTAGGCGCTGGCGCCCTGGATGGCGGCCCGCAGCGCCCCACCTTCATCGATCCCCACGGTGGGGGCGTC
This sequence comes from uncultured Chloroflexia bacterium, assembly GCA_963705155.1. Lineage (GTDB taxonomy): Bacteria > Chloroflexota > Anaerolineae > Anaerolineales > UBA4823 > CAVPJC01. The sequence continues at coordinate 353,142 of CAVPJC010000001.1, forward strand.
CGGCAGGTGGTAGACCGGTTCAGGATGCTTTCCGCCGCGCAGCCTTCCGACGACATCCACAATATCCATCCAGCGGCGCGTACCCAGGATGCCATCGATGCCAGGCACCTGGCGGGCCACTTCGCTCCCGTAGCGCTGCGTCAGGCAGCCCGCCGCGATGAGCACCTGACCCTTGCGCTTACCCCCGGCCAGCTCGCCCAGCACACGCAGCGATTCTTCTTTTGCCGGGCCGATAAAACCACAGGTGTTAACGATCAGCACCTCAGCCCGCCGCGGGTTTTCCACGGCGTGGTAACCAGAACCGGCCAGAAGCTGGGCCATCAATTCGGAATCAACCGTATTTTTTGCACAACCTAAAGATACCAGGTGAAAAGTCTTTGATTTCATATGGATAACAACCATTAAGGAACAGATGCGCCCGGCGCAGTGCTGCTGGGCCGCGGCGAGGGCGCCGGTGTAAAGGTCAATGTAGGAGTGGGCTGCAGTACCCCTTCCAGAGAATAAATCCGGTTCACCACCTGCCCGGAAAAGCCCAGCGGCCCCAGATCCTGCTGGTTGAAGAAGATTTGCAAACCGGCCCCGTTGCCGGTCAGAATCTCGACCGTTTCATCCCCCACGTATTGGTAAGCCGTACCTGGCTGCACGCGACCCTCGAACTCGATCTCACCATCCACCGTAACGCGCATCCAGGCGCGCTGGCGGATGGTGATATAAACCTGCACCTGGCTGCTGCTGCCGGGCGGGGCGGTAACCTGAAGCGCGCCTTCCGGTAAAATGGGCGTGGCGGGGATCACAGCCGGAGCGGTGGGACTGGGAGGTCGCGGCGTGGCTGTGGGTGTTTCGGTTGGGTCTGCCAGCAGCACGCTGGCTATCGAGGGCGCGGTGGGTGATGGCTGCTCCTGGGTCTGCATGGCAAAAATGCGGATGGCAGCCCAGATGACAAACGCTGTCAGAAAAATCACAGAAAAAAGCACAACCAGCATCTCACCGCTGAAAATGCGGTCCAAAGGGGCGGGCAGGCGCGGCCCTGGCGCCGGGGTGCGCTCAGGCGCCGGCGGGCGAGCCGCCTGGCGCACTGCCAGCTGCGCCTGCAGGGCCTCGGCAAAACGCAGCAGCAGAGGTTCGGGGTCCATTCCCAGGAAGGCGGCGTAATTGCTGAGCATGCCCCGTCCCTGCACCGGGGAGGGCAGGTTTTCCAGATCGCCAAATTCAAGCGCCTTGAGGTAATGCCGGCGCAGGTGCGTATGGCGCTCAACATCATCCAGCGAGAGGCCAAGTAGCTGGCGCTGCCGCTGCAGGCGCGCACCGATTTCGTCAAAAATCTCGGCCGCCGAGCCAGTTTGCAGACCGTTGGAGGCCACCGGGCTGGCCGCCGGTTCTGCCGGCGCGGGCACGCGCCTCCTCCGGGTTTTGCAGATCAGCCAGAAGAGCGCTGCTTTTCAGCCCCAGGTAACCGGCATAGATGCGCACAAAGCCGCGGGCCTGGGCCTGGGAAGGTATCGCGGCAAAGTCGCCGTCTTCCAGCGACTTCAGATAGTGCACGCGCACATGCGTTGCCTGGGCTACCTGCTCCAGGGTTAGAGATTGCGCCTGGCGGGCCTGGCGCAACTGCTGGCCAATCTCAACATTCATCAAAACTCAAAGCTCTCAAGCGGCTGCCGAACAAAAGGCGGGGTTCCCTGGGTGTCCGGGTAACCCCGCCCCTTTTTCTGGCGGTGAGTACAGATATGGGCAGGCGAACCCTGCTGTGGCGGCCTGATTATTCGGCGGCCGGGCTTGCGGCTTCAACTGTCTCAGGAGCAGCCTCAGGAGCAGCCTCAACCTCAACCAGGTTTACCGACTCGCCTTCACGGTACACGATCACATTCACTTCGGGGATCAAGTCCAGGGTGAGGCGGATGCGCACTCTGTGCTCGCCCAGGGTGCGGATGGGTTGGGCATCCACCTGGCGGCGGTCGATGGTTACGCCAAACTTCTGCTGGATGGCGTCTGTAATCATCTGCGCGGTGATCGAGCCGTACAGCTTGCCGGTTTCGCCAGCTTTGGCGGGGAAGGCAATCACTCGCTTGGCCAGCTTGTCGGCCACGCCGCTCATCTCTTTGTTCAATTGCGACCGGCTCTCAGAAGCCTGAGAGCGGATATGCTCCACCCGCTTGAGCGCCCCGGGGGTCGCCAGTACGGCAAACCCCTGCGGAAGCAGGTAGTTGCGGCCGTAACCATCGGCAACGCGTTTCACGTCGCCGGCACGGCCCAGTTTGTACACGTCTTGCAAAAGTAAAACCCGCATTTCTCTAGCCCTTTCGACTAAAAGTGTAAGATCTGCACGAAGCAGACCCGGGCGAAGGGTACAACGCTCCGGGCAGGGGGATTTTACCAGAAGGATGGGGTCCAGTCAACCAGGGATGGGGATCATGTATAATCCAGGCATGCCATCGCGGGAGCGCTCTTTTCGGGTCGAAGCCGTGGTGCTGCGCCACAATAACTGGGGCGAGGCCGACCGCATGCTGGGGCTTTTTACCGCGAGATGGGCAAGATCCGCGCCCTGGCCAAAGGCGTCCGGCGGCTGCGCTCGCGCAAGGCAGGCCACCTGGAGCCGTTCACCCGCGTCAGCTTGCAGCTGGCGCACGGGCCGCGATATTTTAATCGTCACCCAGGCCGAGACGGTCAACCCGTTCCTGCCGTTGCGTGAAGACCTGGCCCTGGTCGGGTGCGCTTCGTACGTCATCGAGCTGTTGGACCGCTTCACCTACGAAGAAGGCGAAAATCCTTCCCTCTACCGCCTGCTGGTCGATACCCTGGCCCGCCTTGCAGAGGCGCAGCCGCCCGATCGGGTGCTGCGCTACTATGAAATCCGCCTGCTGGATTTGCTGGGGTTTCGCCCCCAGCTGCTCACCTGCGCCCGCTGCGGCAAAGACATTCAGCCGGAAGACCAGTATTTTTCAGCCGAGCACGGCGGCGTGCTGTGCCCGGCTTGCGGCAGGGGCATACCCGGTGTGCGCCCGGTGAGCATGCAAGCCCTGAAATTCCTGCGCCACTACCAGCGCAGCAGCTACAACGAATCCGCCCGCGCTCAGATCCCGGCGCCCATCTACCAGGAAATGGAAGCGCTGATGCAGTATTACCTCACCTACATCCTGGAGCGCGGCCTGAATACCCCTGCCTTCATGCGCAGGATAAAACGTGACAGGGAAATGCAAGGTTGAGGGCGGGCTTCAGGCGTTTTCCAGCAGCTTTCGCACCGTTTGGCTGAATTCACGCACGGCAAAGGGCTTTTGCATCCACTGCACACGGCCCTCTTCCAGCAGCGCCTGGGCATCTCCATCCAACGGGTGACCCGTGACAAAGAGCAGCTTGAGGTCAGGATGGCGCTGGCTCAGCGCTCGATACAGCTCCAGCCCGCCCATCACCGGCATAACGATATCGCTGACCACCAGTGCTATCGGCTCCTGCTGCTGTTCGATCAACCGCAGTGCTTCCAATCCATTCGAAGCCGGGATCACCTGGTAATTCTGCGCGCACAGCAGCGTCTCCAGGGCGTCGCGTGTGGTCAGGTCGTCTTCCACCAGAAGCACGCTCTCGCCCTGACCGGTGAATGAACCCAACTGGGCCTCGACAAACAGGCTGTCATCTTCCGGCAGCTCCAGGGCGGCCAGGTAGATGTTAAACGCAGTGCCTTCTCCCGGCTGGCTGCTGACATCGATGCTGCCGCCGTGCTGCTTGATGATGCCGTAAACCTGGGCCAATCCAAGCCCGGTGCCTTGCCCCACCGGCTTGGTGGTGTAGAACGGCTCAAAGATGTGTTTCATCGCCTCCGGAGCAATGCCTGTGCCGTTATCGATCACCCGGATGCGCACCCAGCGCCCGGGGGTCAGGTCGGCTACCTCTGGACGGCTGGCCGGCGAATATTCAAAATGATCCAGCTCGAAGCGCAGCACCCCACCGCCGGGCATGGCATCGCGTGCATTCAGCGCCAGGTTCATAAACACCTGCTGCAGGCGGGTGGGATCGGCGTTCACCATGTAACTACCCGGCTGGTACCTGAGCTCCAGGCGGATTGTCTCCGGCAGCACCCGCCCCAGCAGCTTATCCAGCTCTTTGATGAAGGGCAGCAAATCCAGGGTGGATTGCTCCATCACCGAGCGGCGGCTGAAATCCAGGATCTGCCGGATCAGACTGGAAGCGCGCTGCACCTGCTTTTGGATGATACCCAACCGTTCCTGGCTGGGTTGGGAAAGCCCCGGTTCCATCATCAGCAGGTCGGTGTAAACCACAATGGCCGCCATGATGTTGTTAAAAGTCGTGGGCGATGCCCGCAGCCAGCTGCCCCACCGTAGCCAGCCGGTCTTGCATCTGAATGCGCGCCTGGTTATCCCGTTCCTGGGTGATATCGCGCAGTACCAGCACCCAGCCGCTGCTTCCGCCAGCGCCGCACACATTTTGCACTGCGGCTTCATACACACGCCGTGAGGCGCTCCCTGACACCAGTTCCACCCGGGTCTCAGCGTGACTGAAAAGACCTTCCAGGTTGCGGCCAGCCAGATGAGCAAGTTGGCTTTTATCATCGAACGCCAGCGAGGCGGCGCTGCCCGAGAGGTCTTCCAGAAATTGCCTGGCTGCCGGGTTCGCAAGCACAATACGGCGCTCTTGATCCAGCAAGATGACGCCTTCTGGAACGGTATCCATGATCTGCTGCATCTGGCTGGCTTGCTGCTGGATTTTTACCAGCAAGTTCAGCCTTTCCACCGCGCTGCCCAGCTGCCCCCCCACCGCCTCCACCAGCGAGATTTCGTCCGCCAGCCAGCGGCGCGGTTTATCCTGGAACAGCGTCATGCCGCCAATCCGCCTGCGCTCAGCCATCACCGGCACGGTGAGAGAGGCGCTCAGGCCCACAGCGGTGATATGGCGGGCAAACAAAGCCAGCGAGCGGTCCTTATGCCTGGTAGACCAGTCTTCCACAGCCAGGGTTTGCACAATATCCAGGCCGGTCGTTCCAGATACGCGCGCAGTAACCGCGCCGAAGCCTTCGGGCAGATTGCGGGTTACGCGCAACCCTTCCACCCAGATGACCCCGGCGTGAACGTTGAGCGCCTCCAAAGTCAGGTCCAGAACGGTTTCCACCAGTGCGGGCACGCTGGTACCGGAGGCGGCTGCGCTGATCACTGCATTGAGCGCCTCCACGTGCAGGGCGCGCCGGCGCGTCTCTTCAAACAGGCTGGCGTTTTTCAAGGCCACAGCCGCCTGCCGGGAAAAGGCCAGCATTACTTCTATTTCAGAATCGGCCCAGACATGGGCGGCATCGTAATAACAGCCCACACCAGCGATAACCTGTTCCTCATAGACCAGAGGCCACAGCGCCAGGGATTGAATTTCCTCAGCCAGAACCAGGTTTTTCAACGGCGAGGCCCCGGGCAGCTGATCGACATGCGAGATCAGCACCGGATCCGAGCTGATAAAGAACTTCCCTCCGGGCATTTCACGCACCCGGCTGGCAACCTGGTGGGTGTATTCAGCAGAGAGACCCTCAGACCACAGGCAAACAGCGCTCGAATCGGGTTGGCGCATATACACCGCGGCGCGGCGGGCCTGGCTGAGATCCATCACGCCTTTGCCAATACTTTCAACCACCTCGCTCACTGTCAGCGGGCGGTTCAAGTTGCTGCCCAGGCCAGCCAGCAGGGCCATCCTCCCGGCGTATTCTTGGGTGGAGGTGAACAAACGCTGCCGTTCAAACGCCTGGCCCACCTGGCTGGCGATATTTCCCATCAAGCGGATGTCTGCGTTGGTGAATTGGCGCGGGGTTAAAATCGTCAATTCCAAGCGTGCCCACCACTTGATCTCCAACAAGAATGGGAACCAGCAAAATCGAGGCCACCCCTCGCTGGCGCATGATGTCGTGTACCGAAGCCATCAATGGATCGTTCTGAGCATCGGCAACCGCCAGCGGGGTTTTATGAGACAGTATGTATGCCATCGATGGATTGCCCGTCACCGGGATCATCACACCGATCGCGCTGGGGCGGCCTGGAGTAAGAAATTCGGCAATCACTTCGGCAGCAGAGCCATCCGGGGTGATCAATGCAAAACCCGTTTGAGGAGCATTGAAATACATGGCAACCGCCGTGCAAATCTCTTGTACGGCTTCCACCATGTCCACGGCAGACGCCGTCAAAGCGATCACCTGGCTCAGCAGGGTCATTTCCTCCAGCCGTGACTGGATGCTATCCATCAGGCCGAGTCGTTCGGCTGCCACACCCAGTTGTCTGCCCACCGCCTCCACCAGGACGATTTCTTCATTCGACCAGCGGCGCGGTTGGGATGAGATCACTGCAAGTTGGCCGATATGTTCAGCATGCGCCTGGATATCAACGCTTATGGATGCACGCAATGCGTACGTCTGCATAAACTCTGCCAGGGGGTGTGGAATCTGGGCCTCCTGGTCATAGCCATCCGGGATACACAACGGCCTGGAAGGCTTCCAGGAGGTGCGGTTGACTGCCTGCAAAAATAGCTCTGCCACTTCCCGGCGAGCGCCCAACGTGGCATATTGCCCGCCGATGCGAATGCCCGCCATTTCAACTGCTAAAACCTGGCAGATTTGCTCCAGGGTGGTATCCAGTAATGTCTTCAGTTCCGTGGCTGCCGCTACGTGGGCGATAATTGTGTTCAGCGCATCCATTTGCGAAGCGCGCATGCGCTCTTGTTTGAATAAGCGGGCTTTTTCCAGGGCAATTGCCACCTGGTTCGCCAGGGTGCTGAGCGTTTGCTGGTCTTCTGCGGTATAGGCATTGGGCTGGTAACACTGCGCTGAGAGCACGCCAAAGGTGTGGCTGCCAGATTGCATGGGCACCGCCAAAACAGCATGGACACGCGGCGGTGGGCCGACATGCAGGCGGTCCAGTTCGGGGTGCGCTTCAATATCCGCAATCATCAGCGGCTGCCCGCTCTCGATGACGTGCCCGCTCATCCCGTGTCCGGCTGGAATGGTGGGCGCCTCCAGGTCGCCGTTCAAATCCTTGAAATAGGCGGGCTGGATGACCTGCTGCCCGGCATCCAGCAGCGCCACCATAAACACATCCGCTGGCATCAATTGCGCCACGGCCCGGTGGGTGGCGGCATAGATTTGTTCGGCATCCAGGGTGCTGATCACTTCCTGGGAAGCGCGGTACAAAGCTGCCAGCTTCTCCATCCAGCGTCTTTCGGTTGACGAAGCCCGCAGGCGGTCGATGGCTGTCGCAAGCTGTCCGGCGATGGTGATCAGCAGGCGCTCATCGGCCTCGGTGAAAGCATCCAGACGGGCATTTTCCGCATTGATGACGCCGATCATGCGCTCACCCATCTTGACCGGCACGCACAGCTCAGACCGGGTCTTCATATACATCGAAAAATATTCGGGCACCCGGGTCGTATCGCCGGTTCGGATGGGCTGGCCCGTGGCGGCAACACTTCCGGTGATGCCCTTGCCATAAGGCATCACGATATCGACGTATTTTTGTGGCACGCCGCGGTACGATTCATGAAAGCGCAAGCCAGAAGCGCTTTCGTCCACCAACATCAAGCCAAAATTATCCGGGTAGAGCGCCTCACCCACGATACGTGTAGCCCGGTTGATCAATTCGTCTTCATCCACCAATTCAACGCAAGCGATGGCAACCGCCTGCAGCACGCTCAGCTCTTCATACTGCCGCCGGAGCGCCTCTTCCGAGCGCTTGCGTTCGGTTACTTCCCGCCACAACACCATCTGCCCGATACCGCTGTCCCGGTCATCCTTTAAATCTGCGATCTGCACACTGAAGAAACGCTTTTCTTTGCCTTCGCCGAGCGTAATATCCGGGTGATCGGCAGGCAGGCTGGTCTCGAGCGAGAGCAGCTCAGGATGGTTTGCCGGGAAGATCGAGTGACCTGGCTGCATAACATCAGCGGGTTTACGGCCTATGACATCTTTGGATAATTTCCCCAATATCTGCATCGCCACCGGATTGATATCAACGATGCGCTGATTCGTATCCAGGATCATCACACCATCCCCCATGTTTTCGAAGATGGTCTCGCGGGCCACTGGAACTACTTCCAGCAACTTATACCGGAACAATGCCACAGATATGAGCAGGCCCGAAAAAGCAAAAGCCAGGGGAGTCAAATCCAGATTTATCAACGGGATCAGTTTGAACACATACAGGATGTTCAATAACCACGGCGCCGTTACACCCATCACAACGATCGCCGCCTGATCACTCCGCAGGCTCGATTTTTTCCAGAAAGCTGAAATGACCAGCACCGTACCTGCCAGAACCATGCTGTACGAGTATAAAATGAACAACCAGAAGGCCCAACCACGGTTGTAATTCAATACCGTCAGTGATCCATTGGCTTCCAGACTGACTTCTTTCCAGTAAAAACCATGCAGATCATTACTCAAAACCAGGAGGATGGCCAATGCAGGTATGCTGGCCAATGCAAAACGCCGCCAGGGTGTCAGCCACCAGCCATGCCCGGTATATCGCAGGGAAAATATAAAATAGAAAAAAGGCGCGAATGAGATGCAAAAATATTCAAGACGCACCCAGAACAGTTTAATTTGCAGATCAGGGCTGGATAACTCAAAGGCATAGGTCAGCGACCAGCATGCCACTGCCACCATCGTGATCCCGAGTGGGCGGGCGGCATGTTCGTTCTTGCTCTTAAACGTAAAGTGCGCCGCCGTAGCTGCAATACCAGCGGTGATCAGATACATTAAAAGTAGCGTGGCATAAGACCAGCTCATGGTTTACCGGATCGCCTGCACCCGCACTCTTATTTTACGCGGATTGCCCCAAATTGACTTTGCGATGCTGTTAGTTTAGATAATTCCCCGGTTTGGTGTTGCGTCCCTGAAGGGCATGATTTACAATTTACATATCGGAGGCGCAATGTCAGATTTCGAACTTTCCAGGTTGCTACCTGTTCTTGAGCAGTTCGCCCCTCAGGGACGTTCCGCCCTGCTGCCCGCCCTGCACGCTGCCCAGGAGATCTACGGTCACCTGCCGGAACCGGTTGCATCTGAGATCGGCCGCGCCCTGGGGGTGCCGCTGGCCGATGTCAGCGGTGTGATCGATTTCTACGCCATGTTCTACCGGGAGCCCGTGGGGAAAAAGATGGTGCGGGTGTGCACCGACCCTGCCTGCGCCTTGAAAGGCGGCGAGGCGGTTCTTGAGGCGCTTTGCCGTCGTTTCAATCTCTCTCCCGGTCAAACCACTTCCACCGGCGACGTGACCATCGAACGTGCGCCCTGCCTGGGGTTGTGCGAACACGCCCCCGCCGCCCTGGTGGACAAAACCCCGGTGGCCTGCGCCGACCCTGCCCGCCTGGAAGACCTGCTGCAGGGAATTGCCACGGTATCACCCGCGGGCGTCATCGGCGGAGACCTGCGCACCCTCACCGCCAACTGCGGCAACGGGCGGCCCACCACCCTGGCAGAATACACCTCGCGGGGCGGCTACAACGGGCTGCGCAAAGCCTTATCCATGCCGCCCGAGGGGGTGGTTGCAGATGTTAAAGCCTCCGGCCTGGTGGGGCGCGGCGGTGCAGCTTTCCCCACCGGCGTCAAATGGGAAGGCGCTGCCAGTGCAAGCGGGCAGCCAAAATATGTGGTCTGCAATGCCGACGAGTCCGAACCGGGCACTTTCAAAGACCGGGTGCTCCTGGAAGAAGACCCGCACCAGGTGATCGAAGGGCTTGCTATTGCCGGGTACGCCATTGGCGCTGCCCGCGGGTACATATACATTCGCGGCGAGTACCCCTACGCCTACCAGGTGATGGGCCATGCTCTGGATGAGGCCCGCCAGGCCGGCTGGCTCGGTCGAAATATACTTGACTCTGGCTTTGATTTTGACATCGAGCTGCGCCTGGGAGCCGGGGCCTATATTTGCGGCGAGGAAACCGCCCTCTTCGAGTCAATCGAAGGCAAGCGCGGTTTCCCGCGCGTCAAGCCGCCCTTCCCCACCACCCACGGCTTGTTCGGACAGCCGACCGCCATCAACAACGTTGAAACCCTGTGCAACGTGCCCCACCTCATTGCACTGGGTGCAGGCGCCTATCGCCGCACCGGGACGGAAAAATCGCCGGGCACCAAGCTCTTCTGTGTCTCAGGCGATGTAGCCCACCCCGGCGTCTACGAAGTGCCCTTTGGCATCACGCTGCGCCGCCTGGTGGACGACCTGGCGGGAGGTGTGCCCGATGGTCGCCGTCTGCAAACCATTTTGTTCGGCGGTGCGGCAGGCGCTTTTGCCACCCCCGACCAATTGGATGTAATCATGTCATTTGAAGACCTGCGCGCCGCCGGGCTGCCGTTGGGCTCGGGCGTGGTCATGGTTTTTGACGATACACGTGACCTGCGTCAGGTGCTGGCCCAGCTGGCGCGCTTTTTTGCGCACGAATCGTGCGGCAAATGCTACCCCTGCCAGTTGGGCACGCAGCGCCAGTATGAAATCCTCTCCCGCCTGGCCGGCGGCGAACCACTGCCGGGCGATGCCGGCCGCCTGTCTGACGTGGGCTGGACGATGACAGACGCCTCCCTGTGCGGGCTGGGTCAGACTGCCGCCAGTGCTGTCTTGAGCGCCATGAAGTTGTGGCCGCAGTTGTTTGAAAATCAAAAATCTACTCAACCAGGAAGTTCCCATGCCGAGTGAAGTGACACTGACCATTGATGGCAAAACGGTGAGCGTGCCGGAAGGCACCACCATTTTGAAAGCAGCCGAAGCGCTTGGCGAGAAGATTCCCACCATTTGCTACCACGAAGCCTGCACCTCCAATGCGCTCTGCCGGCTGTGCGTGGTGGAAGTGGAAAATGCCCGGGTGCTAGCGCCTTCCTGTGTGGCCCAGGTAAGCGAGGGTATGCAGGTGCACACCCGCAGCCCGCGCGTCGAACGCAGCCGCCGCACGATCCTGGAGCTGCTCAATTCAGCGGTAGACCTGCAGGATGCGCCCGAAATTCAGGCTCAGATGCAGGAATATGCCGCCGACCGCGAGCGCTTCCCCGGCGCTGAGCGGCGCGAGATGCCGGTGCTGGACGACAACCCCATGTATGTGCGCGATTACGCCAAATGCGTGCTGTGCTGGCGATGTGTTCAGGTGTGCGCCGAAGATGCCCAGTACACCTATGCCATCAACTTCGAAGGGCGCGGCTTTGAAACCCGCATCGGCACCTTCTTTGACAAGCCCATGCCGCTGACCACCTGCGTGTTCTGCGGGCAGTGTGTGGGGGTTTGCCCAACCGGGGCATTAAAACCCAGGCGCGAGTACCTGCTGGAACAGGGCATGACCCCCGATGAAATTCTGTCGGTATCCCACACGGAGCGCAAACGAAAAAAACGTGTTGAATGAACCGTAACCCGTTCACCGGGTTTCGTGTTCCTGTCCACTCGAGGAGATTGGTATGATAACACCCGACCGCGTTGTAACCACTACCTGCCCGTACTGTGGTGTGGGATGCAAACTGCAGCTGCACCTCAAAGACGATTACATTTTTCGCGTCACCTCCCCCTTCGATGCGGTGGTGAACCAGGGTAATCTGTGCGTCAAAGGGCGCTTTGGCTACGATTATATTTACCACCCGCAGCGCGTCACCACACCTCTCATCCGTAAAACCCCCCAGTCCCCCGGGCAGCGCACCCAGGCCTTCGACCTTTCCGAATGGCGCCAGGTGTCGTGGGATGAAGCCCTGGATAGCGTGGCTGACCGGCTGGTGGATATCTACCGGCGCGATGGGCCTGAGGCGCTGGCGGTGTACTGCTGCGCCAAGGCCACCAATGAAGACAACTACCTGCTGCAAAAACTCTTCCGCGCATTGTTCCGCACGAACAATGTCGATCACTGCACACGCCTGTGCCATGCCGGTTCGGTAGTGGCGCTCCAGCAGGCCCTGGGCACCTCTGCCATGAGCAACACCGCCGCCGAGGTGATCCACAGCGATGTGTTCATTGTTACCGGATCCAACACTCCCGAAAATCACCCGATCATCGCCCTGCAGATGAAAACCGCCGTGGAGCAGCACGGCGCAAAGCTGATCGTGATCGACCCGCGCCGCACCGAGCTGTGCGAATTTGCCGCGCTGTGGCTGCCGATCAAGCCCGGGACAAACGTACCGGTGTTCAGCGCCATGGCGCAAGTGATCGTCAAAGAAGGGCTGGTTAACCCCGCTTTCATCGAGGCACGCACCGAGGGCTACCCCGAGTTTGTCGAGTCGCTGGAAAAATTCACGCCGGAATACGCCGAGATGCTCTCCGGGGTAAGCCGCGATCTGATCATCCAGGCGGCGCGCCTGTACGCTCAGGCTGAGCGCGGCGCCATCTACTGGGGCATGGGCATTTCGCAGCTCGCCCACGGCACGGCCAGCGCCCTGGCAGTCATCCACCTGGCGCTTCTAACCGGGCATATCGGGCGGGAGGGCACCGGGCTGAACCCGCTGCGCGGGCAGAATAACGTGCAGGGCGCTTCAGATATGGGCGCCATGCCCTTCCACTACCCCGGCTACCAACCGGTGGATAACCCCGCCAATGCAGCAAAATTCGAGGCGGCCTGGAACATCGAACCGGGCGGGCTGAGCCAGCAGCGCGGCCTGACCACCACCGAGATTCTTACCCAGGCCCATGCGGGCGGTATCCGTTCGCTGTATATCATGGGTGAGAACCCCATGATGAGCGAGCCCAATCTGAATGCTACCCGCCAACACATGGAGCAGCTGGAATTTCTGGTGGCGCAAGATCTGTTCATCAATGAATTGGGAGCATTTGCCGATGTCTTCCTGCCCTCCACCTCCTGGGCTGAGAAGGAAGGCACCTTCACCAACACCGACCGGCGCGTGCAGCGTGTCCGCCAGGCCCTGTCGCCCAGGGGCGGCTCGCTCCCCGACTGGCAAATCCTGTGCGACCTGGCAAAGCGCATCGAAGCCCGCCTGGGCCGCCCCCACAGCGCCGGCTGGAATTACCGCCAACCCGCCGAGATCATGACCGAGATCAGTCGCGTTTCACCGGATTACGCCGGGATCAACTACACCCGCATCGAACACGAGGGGCTGCAGGTGCCGGTTCTCGATGAGAACCACCCCGGTATGCCTTTCCTGTTTGCCGAGAGCTTCCCACGCGGGCGCGGGCGTTTCATCCCGCTGGAGTATGTCCCCAGCGTGGAGCTGCCCGACGACGAATATCCCCTCATCCTGACCACCGGGCGCGTGCTGGAACACTGGCACGGCGGCACGATGACGCGCCACTCCAAGCTGGATGAGCTCTACCCGGAAGCCCGCGCCGAGCTGCACCCGGCTGATGCCGCTCTGCTGGGCCTGGAGGACGGGCAGGTGGTGCGCGTCTCATCCCGCCGTGGTCAGGTTGTGCTGCACCTTTCGGTGACCAACAAGACCAGGCCGGGGGTGGTGTTCATCCCCTTCCATTTTTCAGAAGCCGCCGCCAACCTGCTGACCATCGACGCTCTGGATCCCGAGGCCAAAATCCCCGAGTACAAGGCCTGTGCTGTCAAGGTGGAAGCGCTGCGCTCTGCCGAAATGCCGCACTTGCCTGCACCGGTGGAACGCGGCAGATACTAGCCGCCCACCCAGCGGTTCATCCCCACCTCACGGGCGACCGCCTGCAGGTACATTTCGCGGTAGTAGGGTTCCAGTTGTTCGGCTGCTGCCGCGGCGGTTTCGGCTACCTCCCGGTAGCGTTTCATCAAATTGCGCACTTCTTTCTTGACCAATTCCTCATCCACGGTCAGGACCTTGCCGTTTTCAACCACAACTTTCCCTGCCACCATGGTCAGCACAACCGAAGAGCCATTTTCGCTGTACACCAGTTGGCGGTAGATATCGTTCAGTGGCGTGAAAGCCAGCGAGTTCAAATCCAGCAGAATGAGATCGGCCTCATAACCAGGGGCGAGCATACCCACCTGCCCCTCCAGGCGCATGGCTCTTGCCCCGCCGCGGGTGAGGGCCCAGAGCACCTCACGCGCTTTGGGCCAGTTGCGGTATTCAGGATCCGTTATCGAGTGGATCAGACCGGCCATTTTGCCCACCGCCCACATATTGGCCGAATCGTCAGAGCAGGCTTCGTCGCTGCCCAGGCAGATGTTGATACCGTGGTTGCGGTGGCGGCGGAAGGTCATCACCCCGCTGCCCAGGCGCAGGTTGCACACCGGGTTGTGTGCCACCGAGCAGCCCGCTCTGGCCAGCAAGGCTACATCTTCGTCGTCCACCCAGATGGCATGGATGATCATCATGTGCTCGTCCAGCAATCCCAGGTCATGCACATACTTCACCAGCGATTTCCCGTATTTTTCCTCACCCAGCACACGCTGCAGTTTTGTCTCCAGGATGTGCACATTAAAGGGCAGATCATAGCGGCGGCTGAGCTCCGAAATCGCCTGGAAGTAATCGACCGTCACCCGTTGAGGCGCTGAAACCGAAACCGCCGCCCGCACCCGCCCGTCGTATGTGTTGTGCCACTTACCAATCAGGTGCTGGTAGCACTCCAGCAGCTGCTCTTTGGAATTGAGCGGTGAATTCGCCATTTGCTGGCGGATTTCACCGGGCAGGATCTCTGCCAGGAAGGGGTACTTTTCGTACTCAACAACGTTGGGCTGGTCGATGGACGCCGCTGCGCGGATGCCGCTGTCGGCGTAGGATTGCATCAGCCCATCGATAGCTTCGGGTGTGGGATAGGGCACGTAGAAGGCATCGTCGTGCACCGATGTGACCCCCAGCTTGAGCATTTCCAGGTTTCCAATCATCGTGCGGAAATAATTGGTGGCGCCGTCTTCGGGGGTATCGCTGAGCGGCGGCACTTCGTAAAGCATAAAAATCTCCAGCGGTAGGTTATCCAGGGCGCCCTTGCGAAAGTTGCCCGGCGAATGCACGTGCCCGTTCACAAGTCCGGGCATCGCCAGCTTGTTGGCGCCGTCGATCACGCGCAGATCAGGGTCATCTTGTGGGACGGGCAAGTTGGGGCCGATGGCGGTGATCTTGGTACCCTGGACCAGGATATCCGCCTGGTCGTATTCATTAAATTGATCGTCCATGGTGAGGACGCGCGCGTTTTTGATTAAGATGCTCATGGTTTCATCCTTTGAATAAAAATAATCTGATTCCTTCTATCAATCTACATTATTTCTCGCCCAATAATCGTCGCATATTTCCGCCCATCACGGCTTCCATTTGCTCTGGCGATAGGTTCAGCAAGCGGGCGCGCTGTACCTCCAGGCGGATATCCAACCAGGGGCTATGGCTTCCAAAAACCAGGCGGTGGGAACCCAGGTCGCGTACAAGGTTTTCCATCAATTCGGGCGCGTACATCCCGGAAGTCTCCATAATCAGGTTCGGACATTCGCGCATGGCCACTTCGGCGTCCGTCAGGGCAAAAGCTGCGCCGTCAAGCTGCACGCCATGCGTCGCAATCAACCTGGCTTTAGGGTGGCGCTGCGCCAGCTCGGCAATATCCAGCGGGTGCGACACGAGCGGATACCCGGCTTCGATCATCACAAAAATGCCAGCCTGGGTAGCAAAATCTATCAGCGGGTCTACAATGTGATCAGCGATCGAGAAATGCTCTTCCCAGGGGTGCAGCAGCAGACCCCGGGCGCCGTACAACTCACAGGATCGTTTTAGCTCCTCCAGGGCATTTTCCCTTTGCCAGGGGTCAACCCGGGCTGCCCCAAAGAAGCGGTCTGGATAGCGTTGGACGGCAAGAGCCACGGTCTCGTTAGCCGTTCTGAGGTCGTAGTCTGGTGGGCGGTGCGGGGCGATCACTGCCTGATCGATTTCACTTCCGTCCATCATCACCAGCAGCTCTTCGGCAGTTTGTCCGCGGCCAAACAGATAGTCACCGATAAAGGCGTGCGCATCCAGGGTGATCATTGCGCTTCCTCCGTTGAGATGCCCATCAATTTGGCGTAGTTATCGCACATCACAAGGCGCTCCTGCTCTGGCGTAAGCCCGGCAAGCTGCACCTTCAAAATCTCCAGGCGAATATCACAACACGGGGCATCACTGCCGAACAGCACTCTGTCAGCGCCCAGGCGGGTTACGGCTTTTTGGATCATCTCTGGAAATGGCATTTCACTGGTATCTACCAGCACGTTCGGACGGCGTTCGGCCACTTCCAGGGCGGCCTCCCCTGAAAAATAGCCGCCGATATGCGCCATGATGATGGTTGTTTCGGGACATTGTTTGGCCAGCCGGTCGATTTGATACGGCAGGCACATGATCTCATCTCCACTATGGATCAGCACCGGCAGACCCAGCTCCGCCGCCCGGCACGCCAGTTTCACAGTCAGTGCGCCAAATGGATACAGGGTATAGTGGGCCGGGTGCAGCTTGACGCCCCGGATGTGAAGGTTGGCGACCGCGTCTTCCAAAGTACGGATGCACTCATCATCAAACCATGGATCCATTCGGGCATACCCGATCAGGCGATCAGGGTATTGTTCTACAGCCTCAGCGATCGTTCTTAAGCTGTCAGGGCTAGGTCCTGGAGCATTCAGGTAACCGCTGATGGCGGCTTTAGCCACACCGGCCCGGTCCATCTGCCGGATCAATTTTTCGGCGGTATCGCTCCAGCCTAACGAAGGTACAACATCCATATGGGCGTGTGAATCCAAAATCATTTGCTTCCTCCCTCACTCTCCAAGATATGCTTCTTTGACATACTCGTTGTCTAACAACTCTTGAGCATTGTCTTCCAGCGTAATATTACCGGTCTCAATCACATAACCGCGCGTGGCAACGCTCAGCGCCTGGTAGGCGTTCTGCTCCACCACCAGCACTGCCGTACCGGCGCGTTGAATTTCGAGAATACGTTCATAGACTTCTTCCACCAACACCGGGGCTAATCCCAAAGAAGGCTCGTCGAGCAGCAGCAGCTGCGGATTACTCATTAATGCCCTGCCAATCGCCAGCATCTGCTGTTCACCGCCGCTCAGGGTGCCGCCTTCCTGTCTGACGCCTCTCTTTAACCGGGGAAATATACTGAAGACCCACGCCAGATTCTTTTGGATCACTGCCTTGTCACGGATCAGGTGGGCGCCCATCTCCAGGTTTTCCATCACAGACATGCTGAAGAAAATTCGCCGCCCCTCTGGTACCTGGCAAATACCGCGCTGCACGATCTCATTGGGCATCTTGTGGCTGACATCCTCACCTTTAAATTGCACAGCGCCTTCTGTTGGGCGCACCAGCCCCGAGATGGTGTTAAGCAAGGTGCTCTTGCCCGCCCCGTTGCTTCCAATCAAGGTTACCACCTCGCCTGCATCAACGTGCAAAGATACGCCGTGCAACGCTTCAATCGCCCCGTACGTGACGTGTAAATTTTTAATCTCAAGCATTGCTCTTCCTTCCCAGGTGTTTGCGCAGATACGCCTCTCCCAGGTAAGCTTCGATCACCTCGGGAGCGCTCTGTACGGCTGCCGGCGCGCCCTCATAAATTTTCTTGCCCTGGCTGGTGACGACTACATGGTCAGCCACAGGCATGACAACGCGCATGTTATGCTCGATGAGCAGTACGGTCTTTTTTAGTTCTGAGCGTATCCATTGTATGAACTGGGTCAGTTCTTGAGCTTCCTTCAAATTCATGCCAGCCGCCGGTTCATCCAAAAGCAGCAGGGAGGGTTCAGCTGCCAGCGCCCGCGCCACTTCCACACGCCGCTGGTCGCCATAGGACAGGTTGCGGGCAAACCAGTCACGCTTATCATCCAGACCGAGCAGGTTCAGATAATATCGCGCCCGCTCCTCAAGCTGCTTCTCCTCAATCATCGTTTTGCGGTCCTTCAGTAATGCCCCCAGCACCCCCGCCCGGCCTTTGATATGTGTGCCCACCAGCACATTGTTCAACACTGTCATACCCTTGAACAGACGCAGCTGCTGAAAAGTACGGCAGATGCCCCGCTTGGTGATCTCTGGCTGTGATAGGCGCGTGATCGGCTCATTCAGAAAAACAATCTCACCGGCAGTGGCGTGGTATAACCCCGAAATGCAGTTAAAAATAGTGGTTTTACCGGCGCCGTTTGGGCCGATCAGGCCCAGAATCTGCCCTTCTTCTATCGAGAAATCCACGGAGTCGACGGCAATCAGGCCACCGAACGTTTTTGTCACTCCTTTTAAAGTTTAATAGAGCAGTCATGTTGTTGCCTTCTTCCCAAATATTCTGCGGAATAATTTCCGCACCGGCTCCAACGAGAAATACACAAAATCGATGGACATGCCGAACAACCCGGAAGGACGCAGGATGATCAAGATCACCATCGCCAGACCTACTCCAGCCAGGCGCAGGCTGCCTATCCGCGGTCCAGCTGTAAATGGACGCAGCAGTTCGGGGAGAATACCAATGCCGATGGCGCCAAAAATCGGTCCATAAAGGCTGCCAATCCCACCCAGGGTGATCATGGCGGAAACCATGATCGAATCTGCCAGTTGGAATAAGTCGGGGCTGAACAGAGTTACCCAGGAAGCGTAGAAAATACCCATCAGGCCCGCGTACCCACTGGATATACAGAATGACATCACTTTGTAACGATAGGAGGCCACCCCCATTGCTTCGGCGGCTGTCTCGTCATCCCGAATAGCCAGGCAAGCCCGCCCAAACCGGGAGAACAGGATACGCTGAATCGAGATAAACGTAAGCACCACCAGGGCCAGGCCCAGATAATAGTAGGGGATTTCGCCGCGGAATGTATAACCGAACAAATTCACCCGCGCAATTCCCGGCAACCCCATCGGTCCACGTGTAACGTCAATCCAGTTAATCGCAATCAGGCGTATGATTTCACCAAAACCCATGGTGACCATTCCCAGGTAATCGCCGCGCAATCGCATGGCCATCAGACCCAGGATCAAGCCAGAGGCAAAGGCAGTCGCGCCGCCCGCCGCCAGCGCCACCCAGAATGACACCCCGTAATCCAACATCAATAATGCCCCGGTATAGCCTCCAATCGTGACAAAGGCCGCGTGTCCCAGGGCGAGTTGGCCGGAATACCCGGTGATAAAGTTCAAGCTGAGCGAAAGCACGACCCAGATCAGCAGGAGCACAAGCACGTGCATGGCATATGTGGAACGGATGAAAAGAGGTGCTACCGCAGCCACGATGAGCATCAAAGCCTGCAGCGAAATTCGGTCTGGCAACCGGAGCTTCTGAAGTTTGAGCTTCATAACGAGCTCCTTTGTTCGCGGGCGATGATACCCATGGGACGGAATAACATCACGACGATAAGCACGATGAAAGCGATTGCATCTCGATAGCCCGAAGACAGGAAACCCGCCCCCAGGTTTTCAGCCATCCCCAACAGCAACCCCCCTAACATGGCTCCAGGGATGCTGCCAATTCCACCGGTCACTGCAGCCACGAACCCCTTTAATCCAGCAATCCACCCCATGGTCGGATACACCGCGCTGTAATAAATTCCGATTAGAATACCGGCCAGGGCAGCCAGGCCAGAACCGATGGCAAACGTCACCGAAATGGTATGGTCCAGATTCACGCCCATCAAGGATGCAGCGCCGCTATCTTCCGAGCAGGCGCGGATGGCCTTGCCCATCCGTGTATATTTTACGAACCATTGGAGCAGCAGCACCGCTACAATCATGATCGCCATCATGAAGATCTGCATGCCGGTGAGAATGGCGCCGCCAACATTGAAACGCACGCCCTCAAAAAGCGCCGGGGTTGGCCGGGGTTCGGCTCCAACCAAGAACTCCATGAAATACGTAATAAAAAAAGAAACGCCCAGCGAACTCATGAAAGTGGTTAATCGGCTTCTACCACGGATGGGTTTGTAGGCAACCTTTTCCATAAAAACGCCGAAGATCGCCGCGCCACCCATAGCGACCAGTAAAGCCAGCGCAAAAGCTGGCCACAAGGGAAGGTAATTCAACAGCAGCAGCCAGGCAAAAAAGGCCACGTAGGTGCCTACCATATAGACTGCCCCGTGGCCAAAATTGATAAATTTAAGAATTCCGTATACCATGCTGTAGCCGATGGCAATCAGAGCATAACTCATTCCGATCGCCAGGCCGCTGATGATCTGCTGTATGATCAGTTCCTTCATTCGGAAAAATCTCCTGCAGGTACCCTAATCCTCCTCAGGCAGCCAGCTTGCGGCAGTCCAGATGCCGCAAGCTGGCTTCTCCCAAACCCCAACTAAGACATGGGGTGCACAACGACACTCATTTGACGTACGGAGCAAACTTACCGTCTTTGACAATAAGCTTGAGGTAAAGACCTTGCTGGAACATGCGGTCGCCGTCAGAGTCGAAGGAAATCGCGCCGGTAACGCCGGGTTTATCCTTAACACTGGTCGTCAACCATTCCTTGGCGCCATCTCGAGTGCAGTTGCCGGCAGCCAGGGCATCCAGAACCAGCACTGCCGAGTCGTAGGTATAGCCGGCGCCGTTGTTCGGATCAGTGCCGAAAGCGGCACGGAAGGCTTTCACGAAGTCAGCAACGTAGGCATCGGTTAAATCGACCGTATAAGCCGAAACGCTGCGCACCCCTTCGACCGCCGCCCCACCCAGATTGACCAATTCGGGGGCGAAAATTCCGTCGGAGCCGAATAGAGGCGCCGAGAAGCCTACGTCAGGGGCTTGCTTCATCCAGAACGCCGCTGCTTCATACTGCCCAAAGATGACCACCGCATCGGGTCCGGCCGCTTTGAATTTGGCCAGGATGGCGCTGAAATCCTTCTGATCCATCAGCACAGCTTCATTGGCAATCATCTCGCCGCCGAATTCGGTGACGGCTGCCGCAAATACATCATATAAGCCTTTGCCATAGTCGGTGTTTTCATAGAACGAAGCGACTTTTTTATAGCCCTCCCCATTGACAACCCAATCTGCCAGGTACCGGGCCATCAACTCGCCGGTGGGGATCACGCGGAAGGTGTACGGCCCGGCCTCCCGGATCTTGGGGGCTACGCCGTAATAATCCATCTGCACAATGCCGGCTTCGTTAAAGATTGGTGCAGCCGCCAGGACAGCCGAGCTGTTCCAACCATGGATTGCCGCCAGGATGCCTGCGTCGCCTGCAACCTTGGTAGCCACATTGGCGGCTTCTTTGGGGTCGGCCTTATCATCGTACAATTCCATCTTGGCCATGCGGCCATTGCATATTCCACCCGCCGCGTTGCGCTGGTCAACTGCGAGCTGAGCGCCTTTGGAAGCCAGCAGCAGATCGGCCGAACCTGGCCCGGTTGTGGGACCCATGAATGCGATACGCACATCGCCCGCAGCCGCCACGGGAGCTTGTGTTTCCACTGCCCCAGGGGCTGGCGTGGCCTGCGCGCATGCCGAGCTAAGCCCCATCACAAAAAGCAAGCATAGAATCAACACAGTCTTTCGCATTTCCTTTTCTCCTTTTCTGAATCGGTTACTCTGTCCTATATCCCAGATCAGCAGAGATCGCGTCTGCCGTCTGGATGACTGATTCAATGACTGCCGATAGCAAGGCCGGCGTTAGACGGGTGGACGGCCCTCCAACGCTGACAGCCGCAACCACTCTCTGGTTGGAATCCCGCACCGCAGCGCCCACCGCGTTAAAACTCACCTCGTACTCCTCCAGGTTCAATGAGTAACCCTGACGCCGGACAATTTCCAGGGTTTCCCGGATTTTATCGGCATCGGTGATGGTCTGTGGGGTATATTGGATAAAATTCTGGTTCAGGTAATCATCCAGCCGTTGGGGCGGAAGCCCGGCCAGGAGAATTTTTCCCGCCGCCAGGCAGTGCGCCGGTATCGGTTTGTCGCTGTTTAATATAATTCCCAACCTGTAAGAGGAGACCTGAGAATAAACGGTGACCACATCAAAATTGCGGTTAATTGTGTCTAACAGAACGGTCTCGCCCCATAATTCCGCCAGTTTTTTCACGTGCGGTGCTGCAATGCGGATAAGATCGTTGCTGCGTTTGGCCTGCTCTCCCAGCTTGATGAGCCCATAACCCAGGCGATACCTTCCGCTGTCTTCGTCTTGGATTAACAAACCTTCGAGCACTAACGCTTGCAAAATGCGGTAAGCGGTGGTTGGATGAAGACCGGTCTGATTGGACAGATCGGTCAGGCTCAGGCCATTCTGATGGCGGGCGACAATATTCAGCAGCCCGCAGGCCTTGGAAATCAATTGCGTGCCACGAACGATATGAGGAGCAGCCATTTCATTTCACATAGTGAAAGTAGTTTTTACATTATAAGTATATAGATTTTTATGGGGATTGTCAAGTAATAATTTTCACAGCCGGATGCGCGTTTTTTTGACCCCACAGATGTGGCGCTGACAGTAGTAAACATACCAGACCAGTGTTCATCCCGCCGCTACATTGCATCTTGACTTCAAATTCCCTCGACGTGAGGTAGAATACTTTTGTCCTCATTTTTATTAACATATTTACCCGTTGAGGAGAACCTCCCATGAAAAAAATCCCATCCGGCCTGTCGCGCATTTTGATCTCCCAGGAAACCATCCAGGCCCGCGTTCAGGAGCTGGCCGACCAGATATCGAACGATTACCGCGGCATCGAAGACCTGTACATGATCGGCATCCTCAAGGGCGCTTTCATCTTTATGGCCGACCTGACCCGCGCCCTGAGCATCCCGCACATCGTCGACTTTATGGCCCTTTCCAGCTACGGCA
Source organism: uncultured Chloroflexia bacterium (assembly GCA_963705155.1). Lineage (GTDB taxonomy): Bacteria > Chloroflexota > Anaerolineae > Anaerolineales > UBA4823 > CAVPJC01. The sequence goes on from CAVPJC010000001.1 coordinate 375,773, forward strand.
AGACCACCACTTCCGGCGCGGTGCGCATTTTGATGGACACCCGTGAGCCGATCGAGAACCGCCATGTCCTTCTGGTGGAAGATATCCTGGATACCGGTCACACGTTAAGCTATCTCTATGCCCTCTTAAATGGGCGCAATCCGGCCTCCCTGCGCACCTGCGTGCTGGTACGAAAGACCCGTGAAAGTGTGGAAGTGCCGGTGGATTATCTGGGCTTTGAGATCCCGGACGTGTGGGTGGTGGGTTACGGCCTGGATTTTGGCGACCGCTACCGCACGCTGCCCTATATTGGCGAAGTGAAGCAAGGGTGATGCAGGCACAGCTACACTGAAGTTCCGATTTTTAATCCCCGATCAGCCCGGGTTGGCACGAAACGTGCTACCCTCCCAAGTAACCGGGAGATTGGGCTATGAAAAGCTGGATGACGCCCCTGGCGGGCGTAATACTGTTGATGTTTGCTGCGGGCGTTGTTTGGGGTATGTTGGCGCCTGCAGAGCCGGGCACGGCCCTGGCAAACGGGCTGCAGGCTCCCCTTGATGATCGCCTCGCAGCGCCTCTGGAGGCCGCCAAGCCGGTCTACAACTGGTGGGTGTGCGAAGACCTGGGTCTGGGGCCTGTGCCGGGTGTATCCGGCCTGCGCCAACGCTTCCGGCTGTGCCACCACCAGGATTGGGAAGTGCTGGCTTACTGCACCCAACCCGGTCTGCCTGCGCCGTCGCTGGGACAGCGCTGTACGCGCATCTCGAACAAGACTTACCAGTGCGGCAGCGGTGTACAGGTGGTCCGCGAGTATGATATTCTGGATACACCTGCCCCTTCGCCAACCATCACCGCCACCCCCGGGCCAAACGACACGCCCACACCCACGCCTACAACGCCGGCTCCCAGCCCAACCTTCACCCCCACGCCGACAAGAACAGCAACCACAGTCAGCCCAACTACCCCGGCGCGGCCCGCGTGCGGCCCGGCGGCCCGGGCATTTTGGAGCGCATTTTCCCGTTCCTGGCCCGTCGCCAACCCGACCTCACGCCCACCCCATCGCTGCCACAGCACGCACCGGCGCCGGTCCTGGCGCCTACTCCCGCACCTGATTTCCACGGCATTGATTTTAGCAACACCAGCCGCTGGGTGCGCATCCGGATTATCCCAAAGGATAAGCGTGTCAACGGCGGCAGGCCAATCGTGATGGCCTTCATCCCGGGGAAGAAGTGTGTCTTTGGCGATAACCGCGCCTGTGTCGCCAGCTACCAGGTTGAGGAATCAGCACATGTCACCTTCCTCTCCATTCATTCGGGTTTCGGAGGCGAAGCAGAGACCTTCCGGCGGGCCGTGGAAGGGAGCGGGCTGGATCATGCTGCATTCTCGCTCAAGCGGGTGCGGGCCAACCTGCGCTGGCTGGAAGGCTCCCAGGTTGTCATCACGCAAGGTAAAAAACGTTTGAAAGGCCTGACGCTCGCGGCGGTGGGACGAGTGCCGCCCAAGGAACTGCGCGATTACTTTGGCGCCTCGCTCTCCGCTGCCATCGGACAGGCTGCCGGGCAAGACCCATCTCTGGCTGCCTATCTCTCGCCTGATTCGCCGCTGCTTGTCTTTGAAACCTGCGGCTGGCGCATCCCTGGCGAAGCGCAGGCCAGGGGCGCCACAGATACCAGCGCCTCCGTGTACCTGGGTGTGATCGTCCGTACGACACCATAACGCTTAAATCAAACAGGGCTGCCCGTGGGCAGCCCTGCATTTCTCGGTTTCTAGTGGTTAAACCGGCACTACATTGGCAGCTTGCAGCCCTTTAGGCCCTTCTTCAACCGTATATTCCACTTTCTGGTCTTTCTCCAGCCGGCGATAGCCGCTCGTCTGGATGGCAGAAAAATGCACAAAAACATCGTCGCCGTCCTCGCGACCCAGGAAGCCGTAACCTTTGGCGGCATTGAACCATTTTACGGTTCCGACAATTCGTTCACTCATTTTCATTCTCCGTCTTACTAAATATTCTTCCACAGATAACGGGCAGGCGCATTCCCTCACCATGTCGGATTTTCTGCACTTAACGAACAGAAGATTATCACCATTGAGAATGAGTGTCAAGGAGAGTGTTACAGGAACGTGGAGAATATCCACGACTGTAAGCAGGTTGTAAGCAACTTTACAAAATAGAATATCCGTGCTATGATTTCGAGCCATCACGAAAAGGAGGATTTTATGGGTAGCTTGGATCAGGCATACGAAACACAATTGAAGAACATTCAGACCAAAACCGGCAAGACCCTGGATGAGCTTGAGAAGCTTGTGCAGGCCAGCGGGCTCACCCGGCACAGCGAAGTCCGCGAGATGCTCATGCAGGCGCTGGGACTGGGGCATGGCGACGCCAACGCCCTGGTGCATCATGTGTTCAAATCGGATGGGCAGCGCCTCGCCCAGGCCAAAGGCGCCACCACCGAAGATGTGCTCAATGAGATTTACCTGGGCGCCAAAGCCGGCCTGCGCCCCATTCATGACCGGTTGATGGACGCCATTCAGGATTTTGGCGAATTTGAAATCGCGCCCAAGAAAGGCTATCTCAGCCTGCGGCGGAAAAAACAGTTTGCCATGATCGGCCCGGGCAGCAACACGCGCCTCGATGTGGGGGTAAATATGAAAGGCCTGCCGGGAACCGAACGTCTTGTGGAACAACCCCCCGGGGGCATGTGCAATTACAAGGTCAAAGTCACCCGCCTCGAAGAGGTGGATGACGAGCTGATCGCCTGGGTCAGGCAGGCATACGACAGCTCTGGCGGGTGATCGGGTTTTTAAAATAAAAGCGTGGGCGCCTGGCGCCCACGCTTTATTGTGAAGATTTGGGGCAGGCCTACTTGCCCAGTTTTTTCTTAAAAGCCTCGGTCAGCGCTGGCAGAATGGCGAACAGGTCGCCCACCACACCGAAGCGCGCCATCTTAAAGATTCGGCGCCTCGGGGTCTTTGTTGACCGCCACGATCACCTTGCTGGTGCGCATGCCAGCCTGGTGCTGGATGGCGCCCGAAATGCCTGCCGCGATGTACAGGTTGGGAGCCACCACTTTGCCAGTCTGGCCCACCTGGGCCTCGTACGGGATATAACCGGCGTCCACCGCGGCGCGGCTGGCGCCCACGGCGCCGCCCAGAACCTGGGCCAGGTCGCCCACCAGCTTGAAACCCTGCTGGGCGCGCCAGATTTCACTCTGCTTATCATCCAGTCCGGCAGGTGGGGTCAACCCCGGGTTTACCGAAACGCCGCGCCCGCCCGAAACGATCACAGATGCGTCCATCAAGCTGACGCCGCCGTCCGATACGGTGTATTCCACCACTTTACTGGCGATGGCGCCCTCAGCCACGGCCGGCTCCACTTTGGTCACCTTGCCCGTGCGGGAAGGATCAGCCTGAGCGGCTGCGAAGGCACGCGTGCGCGTGGTGAAGATCATCGGCAGCTTGTCTGAAACAACTTTGGTGAGCAGCTTGCCGGCGTACACCGGGCGCGTCCCCACGGCGCGGCCATCCTGCACTTCCAGGGCAACCACGTCAGGGATCACACCGGTATCCAGATCAATGGCGGTCATGGCAGCCAACTCACGCCCACGTGATGTGGTGGGGAAGAACATGGCGGCAGGAGCAGCTTCTTTAGCCAGTTTTGCAATCAGGGCCGTGTATGGCTCGGGGCGGTAATCCAGCAGGGAGGCATCATCGCAGAACAGCGCCTCACTGGCGCCGAACTCGATCGCCTGGCCGGCCACTGACTGTGGCCCAAACACCACGGCGGTCACACTTCCGCCCAGTTTTTCGGCCAGAGTCAATCCTGCGCCGAGGGCTTCCCAGGAAGCCAGATGGACCTGGCCTTTAAATTGGTCAATGTAAACAAGGATTTTATTGCTCATGACAGCACCTTCTCAGCCAGGATTTTATCGACCAGTTTTTCGGCTATCTCTTGCGGGCTGCTGCCTGTAACCAGCTCGGTAATCACCTCGCGCGCCGGTGGGCTGATCAACTCGGGCCAGCGAACCGCCGGAACAGGTGCAGAGATACCCAGGTCGGCCAGGGTCCAGGTGGGAATGCTGGCTTTGGATGCCTTGCGAATACCCATAAAGGATGGGTAGCGCGGCTCGGCAATATCTTTTCCAACGCTGAGCACCGCTGGTAGTTTGGCTTCCACCACCTGACGGCCTTCCTCGGTGGCGCGGCCTACCCGCACGCTGCCGGCGGCAGGATCGAAGGCGCTGATGACGGACACCAGCGAAAGCACAGGCCAACCGAGCACGCGCGCCGTCTGGGCGGCGGTGACGCCCATATCGCCATCGATGGCCTGGCGGCCAAAGAAAGCTGCATCCACGCCCCCAACCTTCTTCAGGGCGGCAGCCAGCACTTTAGCCGCGGCCTGGCTGTCGGCTCCGGCCAGGGCCGGATCTGAGATCAGGATGGCTTCACTGCAGCCCATCGCCAGGGCGTGCTTGAGCGCTTCTTTGGCGCTTTCGCCGCCCATGCTCAGGGCAATCACATCACCGCCAAGCGCCTCTTTTTGTTGCAAAGCGGCCTCTACGGCGTATTCATCCCAGGGATTGATCACCAGCGGTGCATCACCCCAGGACACTTTCCCATCTTCCACCACAACCTTGGCGGCAGAATCGGGGACCTGTTTGACGCAAACAACGATTTTCAAAGCGACCTCCTTTATGTTTTTTTAAAATCCGAAATGATTTTGATCGGGCGAGAGTCTTTGTGGCTACTCCATCTGCCAGAATTCTGAATTATAGGCAGGCAGTTCGCAGCGCAGGGGCGCATCTTCGCGATAGCCCAGAGCGTAACCGGCCTGCATAAGCTGGTGGATCTCACTGGTGCCTTCATAGACGATGGCGCCTTTCGAGTTCCGCAGGTAACGTTCCACATCGTATTCGTCGCTGTATCCGTAGGCTCCGTGGATCTGGATAGCCTCTGCTGCCGCTTCAAAGGAGGCGTCGGTGGCAAACCATTTGGCCAGCGAAGTCTCGCGTGTGTTGCGCAGACCCTGGTTTTTCATCCAACCACAGCGCAGATACAGCAGGCGGGCGGCTTCGTAAGATTGTACCATGCGGGCAATTTTTTGCTGGATAAGCTGAAACTTGCCGATCTCGCGCCCGAAAGCTTTGCGCTCGTTGGCATAACGCACACTGGCTTCCAGGCTGGCGCGGATCAGCCCGGTCGCGCCTGCCGCCACGGTGTAGCGCCCGTTATCCAGGCAAGACATGGCGATCTTGAAGCCCTCGCCCTCTTCACCAATCAGGTTCTCAGCCGGCACACGCACATCTTGAAAAGCCAGCCAGCCGGTGGATCCGGCGCGTACACCCAGCTTCCCGTGCAGATCGCCGCAGGTGACGCCAGGGCTATCCAGCTCCACCATGAAAGCCGAGAGGCCGTCGTGGGGATCGGGAGCGTTGGGGTTTGTGCGCGCCACTACCAGGGCATTGTGCGCCTTGGTAGCCAGCGAAATCCACATTTTCTCACCGTTCAGGATGTAGCTGCCGCCATCCCGGCGGGCGGTGCTGGTGAGGGCTGCCACATCCGAGCCTGCCCCCGATTCGGTCAGCCCAAAACAGGCAATCTTCTCGCCTCTGGCCTGCGGCGTCAGAAAACGCTGGCGCTGCTCTTCGCTGCCCCACTGCAGCAGGCACATGCTGTTGAGGCCAATGTGTACCGAGAGCACCACCCGCAGCGTGCTGTCCATCGCTTCCAATTCTTCACACACCAGCCCCAGGGAGATGTAATCCATCCCCTGACCGCCGTAGCGCACCGGGATGCACACCCCCAGGATGCCCAGGTCGGCCATGCGCGGCAGGATAAAAGGCGCCATTTCCTGCTTGCGGTCCAACTCTTTGATCACCGGCGCCACTTCACGCTGGACAAAATCCCTGACCATCTGCTGCACCATACGGTGCTCTTCTTGCAGTGCAAAATCCATGATCCCTCCGGTCATCTCGCTTGAAACTCCTACCATTATAGCCAATCCCTCAACCGGGCACAACTGAAATTTGTCATAAATTCAACCCATACCTTCGGCTATAATCCTCCACGTGAGGAGTGCATTTAACCTGAAAATCATCCTGCGCATCCTGGCGCCCCTGCTGCTGGCCCCCCTTTTGGGGTTGGGGGCGCGCCCGCACAGCCTGGAACGTGATCTGCACCTGGCTGGCAGCGCCATGCAAGCCAGCGCCCGCCCGGAAAAACATATGGCTGCATCGCGCTCCCTGGCGCGCCTCGCCGCGCAGAACCCCTGGCGCACTGACCTTTGGGAACCTGCCGGCAGGCAGGCCCTGCTGGGCGGTGATGCCCAGGCAGCCACCCGGCACCTGCAGCGCGCCGCGGCTGCCGGCAGTCTATCGGCGCAGGGGCGGCTGGCTCTGGGACAGGCCCGCCTGCAAACTGGCGACCTGGCGGGCGCCATTCTCATCTGGGAAGACCTCAGCCGGTCAGCCTCACCCCCTGCGGATGTGTTTCCTCTGCTCCTGCAGGCGCACCGCCTCGCCCGCGATTACCCCGGCGCAGTCGCCGATCTGCAAACCATGACGGCCCTGCATCCTTCAGACGGCGCTCTGCGCTACCAGCTTGGTCTGCTCCTGGCAGTGCAGCAGCCGGAGGCAGCCCTGGCCCACCTGGCCCAGGCCGCCGAGCTGGACCCGCGCTTCAAGGACTCCAGCGATGCGCTGATCGGCGCCATCCGCACCGCCAGCCTGCAGGGAGATGCCGCCAGCATCCTGGTTGAAACCGGGCGGGCGTTGGCCGCCCAGGGAGAATGGGAATTGGCGGCTGAGGCACTGCGATCAGCTCTGGACGCCCGCCCAAACGATGCCAACGCCTGGGCCTTTTTGGGGGAGGCCCTCCAGCGCCAGAACCCGCAAGATCCGCAGGCCCTGGCTGCCCTGCAGCGCTCCATTGAGCTGGACCCGAACTCGCTGGCGGCTAATTCACTCCTGGCCCTGTACTGGCAGCGCCAGGGTGATTTTGAAAAAGCCCTGACCCATTTGCAGCATGCCGCACAGCTCTACCCGCAGAACCCCGCCCTGCAGGCTGATCTGGGCAGCCTGCAGGCCTTGATGGGTGATCTGGAAGCCGCCCTGCAGGCTCACCAGCAGGCTGTGGCGCTGGCCCCCACCGACCCCGCCTACTACCGCTTGCTGGCAGAATTTTGCATTCGCCATGAATTCCAGCTGCGCCAGGTGGGTCTACCCGCCGCCCGTAACGCCGTTTTGCTTGCCCCGCGCCAGCCTTCCGGCCTGGATGTGCTCGCCCAGGTGTTGCTCCTGCTCAAAGACCTGGACAGCGCCGAACGCTTTTTGCAGCAAGCTGTGGAGATCCAGCCCGATTATCCCCCCGCTCATCTGCACCTGGGGCTGGTATATATCTTGCAGGGTAACCAGCAGCGCGCCCGCCAGGCATGGGAGCTGGCCATTCAGCTCGCTCCCGAATCACCCACAGCAGACCAGGCTGCCCGCCTGATGCAAAATTATTTCCCCTAAGTATGCTAAAATTAGCCCATTATTTTTGAGGAAAGGAATTCACATGAAAACCCGCTTTCTGCTCATCCTGTCAGTTCTCCTCATGGCAGCCATTGCCTGCCAGGCAGCCAGCTCGGCTGGCGATAACAGCAACTCCGGGCAGCCTGTGGCTGAACCCAGCAATGTCCTCTTTCAGGACGATTTTTCTGACCCCGAAAGCGGCTGGGACCGGGTGAATGTCGACGACGGCGTCACCGATTACGCCAATGGCGTTTACCGCATTTTTGTCAACTCCCAGAACACCGATGTGTGGTCCAACCCTGGCTTGAGCTTCAGCGATGTGCAAATCGAAGTGGATGCCACCAAGGTTGCCGGAGACGACAACAACGATTATGGATTGGTTTGCCGCTATCTGGATAGCGAGAACTTTTACTTTTTCATCATCAGCAGCGACGGATACTATGGGATTGGCAAAGTGACCAATGGCGATCAAGACCTGATCGGGGTCGAGTCCATGCCGCCCAGCGATGTCATCAAGACCGGGAATGATACCAACCACCTGCGCGCCGACTGCGTGGGAAGCACCCTGCGCTTGCACGTCAACGGCAACCTGTTGGCTGAGTACGATGATACCGATTTCACATCCGGTGATGTCGGTCTGATCGCTGGGTCGTTCGAAAGCCCTGGCACCGATATCCACTTTGATAATTATGTGGTAACCAAACCTTGATTTGAAGATCTATCTCGATACCGTTGGCTGCCGCCTGAACCAGAGCGAAATTGAGCTGTACGCCCGCCAGTTTCGCTCCGCCGGCCACACCCTGGTCGCCTCGCCCGAGGAGGCGGACCTGGCGGTGGTTAACACCTGCGCGGTAACCGCCGCGGCAGCCAGCGACTCGCGCCAGAAAATTCGCCAGGCGGCGCGTGCCGGCGCCAGAGAAGTGGCGGTCACGGGCTGTTGGAGCACGCTCAACCCCCAGGCCGCTGCAGAACTCCCGGCTGTGAGCTTTGTGGTGCCCAATGCCGGCAAAGACCAGCTCGTCTCGCAATTACTGCAAATACCCGAAGAAGCCTTCGACCTGGAGCCTGTGCTGCGCCAGCAGGTGCCGGGGGCGCGCTTGCGCACACGCGCCTTCATCAAAGCGCAGGATGGCTGTGACAATCGCTGCACCTTCTGTGTGACCACCCTGGCGCGCGGCCCGGGACGCAGCCGCCCGAGGCAAGACGTGCTGGCCGATGTGCGCGGCGCCCTGGCTGCCGGCAGCCAGGAGGTGGTGCTGACCGGCGTTCACCTGGGCTCGTGGGGGCAGGATTTTGCCCCTCCGCAGCATTTGAGCGCTCTGGTGCAGTCCATCCTAAAACAAACCGATGCCCCCCGGCTGCGCCTGTCTTCCCTGGAGCCCTGGGATTTGGATGCGGATTTCTTCAGCCTGTGGGGGGATGCGCGCCTGTGCCGTCACCTGCACCTGCCGCTGCAATCTGGCTGCGCCGCAACCCTGCGCCGCATGGCGCGCAAGACCACCCCCGAATCGTTTGCCGCTCTGGTGACAGCGGCGCGTGCGGCCGTTCCCGATATGGCCATCACCACCGATATCATCGTCGGCTTCCCGGGCGAAAGCCCGGCAGAGTTCGAGCAAAGCCTGGAATTTGTGCGCCTCATGCAGTTTGCCGGCGGGCACGTCTTCGCCTACTCGGCCCGCCCGGGCACCGCCGCCGCCCGCATGCCCGCCCAGGTGCCATCTGCCCTGCGCAAAGAGCGCAGCGCCCGCATGCGCCTCGCCCTGGCGGAGGCCGCCGCTGCCTACCAGGGGCGCTTTATCGGCCAGACCCTGACCGTGTTATGGGAAACCGCCGCCGCCCTCGGCCCCGAAGGCTGGACCCTGAGCGGCCTGACCGATAACTACCTGCGCGTCAACGCCACAGCCTCGCAGCAGTTCTGGAACTTGATCACCCCCGTGCAACTGTCCGGAGTGGGTGAAGACGCCGTCACCGGGCAGGTGCAGCTGGCCGGTGTCCTGTGAGCGATTGTATCTTTTGTAAAATCATTTCAGGGGCAGCCCCCGGAGAGATCGTTTACCGGGATGAGCTGGTCACCGCTTTCCGCGACATTCACCCCGTCGCCCCCACCCATATTCTGATCGTCCCCAACCACCACGTCGCATCCGTTAATGAACTGATCCCCACAGACGAGCCCGCTGTGGGGCGCCTGTTCAGCCTGGCCCGCATCCTGGCCGAGCAGGAAGGCATCCACCACAGCGGCTACCGCCTCATCGCCAATACCGGCCCGCATGCGGGTCAGGTTGTCTTTCACCTGCACCTGCACCTGATCGGTGGGCAGCCTATGCGATTCCGTATGGGCTGAGTTCACCAACCACCTGCATGTTGCATAAAACCAGTTTTAAGCTAAATACACGTGCACAAAGGCCAAGCGGTGTCCGGAGAATTTTCAAGCTGGCGCGGCGCAGGCTATATCTGAACAGGTGATTATTTATCAGGGCATTAACATTCTAATCTGAATAATGAGACAAAAAGGTCTTCTTCGGTATACTTGTTGCGCTCAAACATCAAGAACCGGAGAAGACCCAAATGGATTATAACAGTCACGCCCCCAACCGCACCGTCGATGAGAATGGGCTGATCTTCACCACCAGCAGCTTGTACGAGTATCTGCGGAACATCACCGATATACGGCAAGCCAAGGGCAAGCGCTATCCCTTGGCGACCCTGTTGTTGGTCATGATCCTGGCGAAGCTGTGTGGAGAAGACAAACCGAGTGGGATCTGCGATTGGGTCAGGAGGCGGGTGCGGATGCTGAGCGAGATGAAAATCATCAAGCGTCCGCAAGCCCCCTGTCACATGACCTACCGGCGGGTGATGCAAACGATCATCCTGGCCGATGAATGGGACCAACTGCTGCACGACTACCATCAGCAGCGCCTGAAAACCGAGCAGGAGATCATCCTGACAATGGATGGGAAGACGCTGCGAGGCACGATCCACGGCGGGGAAACACGCGGCACGCATCTGCTGACCGTCTATGTGCCTGACCAAGGATTGGCGCTGGTGCAAGCCCAAGTGGATCACAAGGAGAACGAGATTGTGGTCGCACCACACGTCTTGAAGCAGGTGAACCTGCAGGGTGCAATTGTGATGGGAGATGCCATGCATACTCAACGAGAGACCTCCCGCCAAATCGTAGAGGCGGGTGGTGATTATGTTTGGTTTGTCAAAGGAAACCAGGCCCGGACCGAGTGGGCCATTCAGAAGCTGTTTGTGCATGAAATGTGTAACCTGCGTCAGGGAGCTTCTCTGGACAAGGACTTCCAAACTTGTGTCCAGGTGAGTAAGGGGCATGGGCGCTTGGAAACCCGCACCATCTTCGTCAGCACGTTGTTGAATGATTATTTGGATTGGCCGCATGTCGCGCAAGTCTTTCGCCTGGAGCGGATTCGTTGGCATCCGCATTTGCGCGGCAGAACACGCCAGGTGATCTATGGGCTGACTAGCCGGCCTCCGGAGCGCTCTTCACCGCAGCATTTGCTCGAGCTGACCCGCGCCTATTGGGGGATTGAAAATGGCTTGCATCATCGCCGAGATGTCACCTTTCATGAAGATGCTACTCGCCTGACCCTGGGGAATGCTGGACGGATCATGGCGGCCTTGAACAACTTGGTGATCGGTTTATGTTTGCGTGTACATGGCTCGAATGTCGCCCAAGCAAGACGCCACTTTTCGGCTTGCCCTGCTGATGCCCTTCTCGCGGTTGTCACCTAAATGAGAATGTTAATGCCCTGGATTATTTATCCTTTATAGTTTCATCTTTGTGATATAATCTATCTTAGAATATATGTTCCATTTAGGAGGTCCGAAAATCTTATGACCCAGCATGAGTTCGGCGGTGATTGGACTACAGATAAACTGGAGCGATTGCGAAAATACTTGCATGCTTATATGCAGATTTTTTCAAAAAACGAACAAGCCCGTCACTTAACTCCTATATATGTTGATGCATTTGCAGGTACAGGCTATCGCATCCAACCACAAAATTTCCCCGAAGGCGCAATTCTTCTCCCCGAACTAACAGAATCAGACAGTCTGGCTTTTCTAAAAGGAAGTGCCCGCATAGCCTTGGAAGTGCAACCTGCTTTCCATCGGTATATTTTCATCGAGCAAGATGTGCAGCGGGCTCGAGAGCTAGCCCATCTGCGGGAGGAATTTCCGCCTCTGTCACAACGGGTTGGGATTATCAACCAGGATGCAAATACATATCTGATGGACTGGTGTCAACGGATGGGACCCCTGGAACGAGCAGTCATATTTTTAGATCCTTATGGAATGCAGGTGGAATGGCAATTGATCGAACAGATTGCGCGAACTCAAAAAGTTGATCTATGGCTACTGTTTCCATTAGGTGTAGCAGTGAATCGTCTGTTAACTAAATCTGGTCCACCACCAACCGGATGGTCAAGCGCGCTGACCCGCCTGTTTGGTTCAGAAACATGGCTCGATGCTTTCTATCCTTCCCGCAAGGTTTTGACCTTATTTGGAGAACAAAGAGAAACATCGCGAGAAGCTGATTTTGAAAAAATCGGTCAGTTCTTTGTACAACGTCTAAAAACCGTTTTCGCTGAAGTGGCTGAAAATCCATTACCGTTGCGAAATTCCAAAAACAATCCGATCTACTTGCTCTGTTTCGCATCTGGCAATCCAAAGGGAGCAAAAACTGCCGTCAAAATAGCTCAAGAAATCCTGCGGAGGTAATATGGCAACGCAGAGTAAGATCGAATGGACGGAAATGACCTGCGAATCCGGTGACAGGTTGTTCAAAAGTGAGTGCAGGTTGCAAGAATTGCTATGCAGAACGAATGGCAAAGCGCCTGCAGGCGATGGAGGTAGAGCGATACAAAGACGGGTTAAATGTGACACTTAAAGAGGATTTATTAGAAGTACCATTTCAATGGAAACAACCCCGCCTAATATTTGTAAATTGAATTAGCGATCTATTCCATGAAAAAGTTCCCCTGGAATATATCCGACAGAGTCTTCGCTGTTATGGAGCAATGCCCTCAACACACATTCCAAATCCTCAGCAAAGCGCAGCTATCGGCTCCGAGAATTATCACATTCGTTACCTTGGCCTTCGAATGTCTGGATGGGCGTAAGTGTCGAAGATCAGCAGGTGATTGATCGAGTGATAGATTTACAAGCGGTGCACTGCTTCAATCCGATTTTTATCGTGTGAACCTTTGATTGGCCCACTCGATAATCTTCCGCTCCAAGGCATTCATTGGGTGATCGTTGGTGGAGAATCTGGTCCGGGTGCTCGACCAATGCAGCGCAACTGGGTCGACATAATATTCGATCAATGTAATAATGCTGGTGTTGCATTTTTCTTCAAACAGTGGGGCGGTGTTAGGAAACACCGAACTGGGCGAGAGTTATATGGACGCACTTTTGACGAGATGCCATCCGAAATCCTGCAGATATTCTAACTACATCAATAGTATCTGCTGGATATCAGGCGAGCTGATTAAACAGCAATATCTTCAAGGCTTGAGTGTAAACTCCACCGTTCCAGGCCCTGCCTCCACCAGATCAAAGAAGGAGTCGTCGCCGTTTTCATCCGGCTGCAAACCCCACCAGTGCTGCACGCCGCCGCAGATCAGCGTCACGTTGGAATTGGAGAAGAGCTTGTAGTACCCCAGCCCGATCCCCTCGCTGTTGGCCGGCACTATCGCATCGGGTACATTCTCGCTCTCCCAGCCCTGGTTGAAGATCGCCTCACAATCCTCACCCGTTTGATTGCTGATCGTCGGGTAAAAGTAAGCCTGGTCGCCAACCACATTGGTAATTTCAATCACCTGCCCCGCCGCAACGCCCTGGATCGTGGCGCCCATGTCGTCCCCGATGGCGCGCCCGCTTTTGGTGGTCTCTTTGGCCAGCTCCCAGCGCAGGCTGGCAGGCGCACCTGGCAGCACATAATTGAGGTCAGTACCGGCTGCCAGGTCTCCCAGGTAAGCCCCGTTCAAGTAAACATGCACAGGCAAAACCAGCTGGTTTTTGAGTAAAAAGCTGTTCCCGCTGGCCGCGGTGACCTCGCCGCTCACCCCTGGCAAGAGCAGGCGCGCCTCAGCGGTCTGTGTGGCGCGGATCGGTTCCACCACCGGCACCTGCGCCGCCTGGGATGAGAAATAAGCGCTGATGGCTGTCCCCAGCACGGTAACCAGGGTGCCCACCAGCCCGCAGATGGCCACAATGATGGCGCTGATCAACCCGATGCGCGCCACACGGATTTCTGGACTGCTTTCCGAGTTTCTTTCCCTGGAGGCTCCGTTTTCCGGCATAGTTCAACCCCTGATGGCAGCATGGCGGCAGGTCGACAAAAGTAGTATAGCATGAAAATCCCGGGTTATACCCTCCTGACGCCATGCAGTCCTCATAGCCTTGGAAGAACAAATGCTTCGGAAAGGAACTATCCCGCCGCCGCCGGTGTATCTATAACAGAACCATACGAAAGCGAGGTGTTCATGAAACCCGGTAAATTCCTTACCCTTTTGCTCATCCTGCCCCTGCTGGCAGTTGCCTGCGCCCCTACGGCAAAGGCCGGGGCGCCAAAAGACGCTGCGGCAAAGACGCCGCCTGCCCTGTCACACTGCCTCAAGACTCGGCTTTTACCCCACCCGAGCCCTTCCCGGCGGATGCCGGATCGGGCTATTTCTGGTACGGCTCAGCCTCCCTGTGGACGCAAATACCCCCAGACGGCGTCTGGCAGGCGCTGCCGAAAACCGAAGCCGGCTATACTCAAAAAGTCTTCTTTTGGAGCCAGGGCTACGAAGTCGCCCGTGAACCTCAGCCTGCTCTGACCCTCACCGGCCGTCGTCTGGATGGCGAAGCTCCGCCTCTCGTTGCCTCGCGGGCCACCAATGGCTACGCAGACGACAGCGGCCAGTTTATGCTGATCGGCGCCGATATCCCTACCGCGGGCTGTTGGGAGTTCACCGCCGCCTATGCCGGCCAAACCCTGGTCTTTGTCATTAAAGTCGAACCGTAAATCCGGGCGGCGCAAGGTTCTACTGCGCCGCTGCCCGCCTAATCGGCTGAGGCCCCGGCTTGCACTGCCTCGCCTCGATCGAACCGGGCTAACTGCGGCCAGCGCCGGGCGATCCAGGCCACCGCCAGGATGCACCCCACCCCGCCGCTGATGATCGCAAAAGGCGCCCCCAGGAACTGCGCCGCCAGGCCCGCTTCCACTTCGCCAAGCTGCGGCCCGCCCATGAAAAAGATCTGGTTCACGCTGGTCATGCGCCCGCGGATGAAATCAGGTGTGTTCAGCTGCCGGATGGTGTTGCGGATGATCGTGCTGACCGAATCGGCCGCCCCCACCAGCATCAGCGCCAGCATTGCCAGGATAAAGCTGCGCGCCGCCCCAAAAGCCATCGTGGCTGCCCCAAAAACCACCACCGAGGCCAGGAAAACCGGCCCCTGCCGCCGGATTTCAGCCATCTGCGAGATAATCACCGCCGCCAGCACCGCCCCAATCGACTGCGCCGCTGAAAGCCAGCCGTATTCCACCGCCCCCACCTTCAGGATGTCGCGCGCAAAAATAGGCATCAGTGTGTTGGCTGATGAGAAGAACGTGGCAAAGAAATCCATCACCATCGTGGAAAGGATGATCGGTTGAGAAAGGATGAACTGCACCCCCTCCCGGATAGCCCCCAGGCTGATCGCCACTCGCTGGCCCGCCACACCCGGCTGCTCTGCCGCAACCTGCTGCTCCACCCGCCCCATCAGGATCAGCGCCGCAATCACCGCCAGGAAAGAGACGGCATTGAAGAGGTAGATGTAGCTCTGGCCCCAGTAGGCAATCACCAGCCCACTCACCGCCGGGCCTACGATCGCTCCCGTCTGGAATGCGATGGAATTCATGCTGAAAGCGTTCGCCAGGTCACGCGCCGGCACCAGGTTGGGCACCAGCGCCTGGCGCGCCGGCAGATCAAACGCCACCACCGCCGCGTTCAATCCCGGTGAGCAGGTAGATGTGCCACAGCTCGATACGCCCTGCGAAGGTCAACAGCGCCAGGGCGCCCGCCAGCAGCGCCTGGCTGCTCTGGGTGATGAACATCACCTGGCGGCGGTTGGCGACATCGGCCAGGGCGCCGGCGATCAACGAAAAGAATATCACCGGCAGGATCCGCGCCAGTCCCACGCCGCCCAGGGCGATCGGCTGGTCGGTGAGGGTGCGGATGTGCCAGAACAGCGCCCACACCTGCATTTGCGTTCCGGCCACGGAAATCATCAGCCCGAACCACAGCAGGCGGAAACGGCGATGGAACAGGGCGGGGGGTATGCGCAGCGCCATACCTAACACATCACCTTGCCGCCATCCACATTGATGGCCTGCCCGGTCAGGTAAGCGGCGGCGTCGCTGCACAGGAACAGCACCAGCCCGGTCACATCGTCCACCGTGCCCAGCCGCCCCTGCGGGATATCCTCCAGCCACTTGCGCAGCATGGCCTCATTCTGGCGCAGCGCGGCGGTCATTTCAGTCTCGATCACGCCCGGGCACACCGCGTTGACGCGAATGTTATAGGCTGCCAGCTCACGGGCTGCTTCGCGCGTCAGGCCGATCAACCCGGTTTTGCTGGCCACGTAGGCAGAGCGGTCTCTCAACCCGTGGGCGCGCCCGGCAATCGAGGCAATATTGACGATCACCCCGCCGCCCTGCTCCTGCATCACCCGCCCGGCGGACTGCATGGTAAAAAACGGCCCGGTCAGGTTCACATCCACCGTGCGGCGCCAGTCCCACTCGTCCATCTCCAGGATGGAGCCGTGCGGCTCGACCCCCGCGTTGTTGATCAGGATATCGATGCGTCCCAAAGTCTGCGCGCACTTGCTCAACCATGGCCTGAACGGGCATCCTGGCGGCGATATCGAAGACGTAATCCCTGGCACTCGCCCCCGGCCTGCCGGATGCCCCTGACACTCTCATCCAGGTTAACCGGTGTGATGTCGTTGGCCGCCACCCTGACGCCCTGCGCGGCAAATGCCGCCGCCAGCGCCCGCCCAATGCCGCGCCCCGCTCCGGTAACCAGCGCCACCTTGCCGCTAAATTCACTCATAAGCACTCCATATTTTCCTTACGGGCCTGCACAAATCGGAATTTCTCCCCGGTTCTCAGCCGCATCCAGCGCCAGTCCCAGGTAAGGGGAGGGATCAAGCGTATTGCCAATCTCCAGCTCATTGCGAAAACTGCCCCTGCCGTCATCCAGCACAATCGAGAAGTGCAGGTGAATACCCGTGGGGTTGAACGGGTCGCCAGAGTAATTGCCCTGGTAGCCCAGCAGCGTCCCGGCTTCTACGTACACATCACTCGTCCCGGGCGGGAAATCGGGAACGATGAAGGAATTGCCCTGCGAGTCGGCCATGTGGGTGTAATACGCCCACACCTGGCGGCCTGGCCGCCGCGGGTCCTGCGGAATGCGGATGATGACAGAAGATTTCCATTCTGGTAAGCGTGTCAAATAGCCGGGATAAGCCGCCACCACCGGGGTCTTCCCAGACCTTTCCCGCCGAAGATATCAATGCCCTGGTGGCTGTGCCCCGGGCGGAAGGAATCGCCCCACAGGTAGCCGATGAAGCCGTTGGTGGGCAGCAGGAACGGGGCTTCGCCGCACCGCTCTCCGGCCCGCACCGCCCATTCAGGGTGCGCCTGCCGGGTTCCTGAGCCAGGCCAGCACACGCTGGGTGCGCCCGCCATCCGGGACCTCCCCACGCGCAAAGAAAACCACCACCCCCACCAAAAGGAGCGCCAGCGCCGCAACCAGGAGAATAAAAAACGCAAGACGAGATGCCATTAGGTCGCCTGAAAGCCGAGAAGTCCCTGGTTATATGCTCCCGACCCCACCGATTATTCCACGGGATTCTGGTGTTTGCGTATGTTCTCCAGGTCATCCTCCTTGTGATCGGCCAGGAAGAGCGCCATCCGCCCGCGTGTCATCACCTGCAGCAGCCGGCCGGTCTCCCGCCCGGCGGGCGAGGCCATGGCCTGCTGCACCGCCTCAGATGTGTCAAAAAACAGCTCGTGCATCAGGGTGTAGGTGGTTTTCCCAAACAGGGATACATCCACGCGGCTGGTGGCTTCCCGGCGCAATCCCGGCATTTGCTCGGCCGCACGCAGAAACTGCGGCCAGGTCTCTTCAAAAGCGTTCCAGTCATCCGGCTGTTCAACCAGAATTACCAGTTTATGCATACCCAAATCTCCGGTTTTCGATTATACCCCGCTTATCGGCTAACACATTTAATAGTTATGCAGTTGTAGGGGGATTGGGCGCACCCGGATTAGGGCATCCCGGAGCCGCCCAGCTCTAACGCTTTTCTTACAAAGTCAGCCCACTTTCGTGGTATCATTTGCCGGAACGGAGGCAAGGAAATGGACGATAAAATCACAATCATCGAGGGGCCTCCCCCCACCTTCGAGGCTGTGACCGATGGCTGGGTGCTGGGACTGAACGAGGGACCTAACCTGGCGGATATTGCCGTCACCCGGCTGCGCACCTTCAACGGCCCTGCGCTGGTGGAGCGCTGCTACCGGGCATGGCACAACCAGCAGAACATCCAGCTGGAGTATCGCACCATGGAAGGTTTGGAACAGCAGGCGCCCATCGTGGCAGCCCGCTTCATGGATATCGACGAAGGCCATCTTTTAGTGTTGTGGCTGCGTCTGGTCGATGAAGAAGTGGGTTTGGAGCTGGGTTACGAAGAAGATGACAACGACGAAAACCAGGACGACCCGGGTTTCCCGGACCTGCCTTGAGCTTACTGTTGACCCAAAAAACTGCGGATGGCAACCATCCGCAGTTTTTTTGTGGTAACCCGGGGCATGTGTTATTATAAAACCATCCAGAAGGTTTGATGAAGGGGAGGCGTTATGTCTGCTGCACCTGAACCGGTCCTGATCACAGATCTAAAGGACGGCGTATTCACCATCCAGCTCAACCGCCCGAAAGTCAACGCGTTCAACTTTGAGTTGATCGAAGCCACCCAGAGCGCTTTCAAACAGGCCCAGCGCGATGCGCGCACACGCTGTGTGCTGCTCACCGCCAGCGGCAGCGTCTTCAGCGCCGGGCAGGACATCACCGACTTCAAACAGGTGGAAGGCACATCCTACCGCCAGCATCTGCTGCGCACCTACAACCCGTTGATCCTGCAGATCCGCCAGCTCGAAAAGCCGGTGCTGGCTGCCATCAACGGCCCGGTTTCGGGGGCGGCGCTGGGCATTGCCCTGGCCTGCGACCTGCGCATTGCCGCCGATAACGCCCGCATGGTGGTGGGCTTTCTGGGCATTGGCCTCGCCCCCGATTCGGCCATCTCCCTGCTGCTGCCTGCCCTGATCGGGCTGGGCCGCGCCAGCCAATACGCCTTCACCAATGCGCCCATCAGCGCCGCAGAAGCCCTGGCTCTGGGGTTGGTGAACCGCCTGGCGCCGCCGGCTGAGCTGCAGGCGGCCGCTTTTGAATGGGCAGCCTTCCTGGCCCAGGGACCCGTGGGCGCCTTTGGGCTGACCAAACGCGCTTTCAACCGGGCTGTGCTGGGCAACCTGGAGCAGGTGCTCGACTATGAAGCCTATCTACAGGATATCGCCGGCAGCCAGGCCGAGCACAGGGAAGGCGTGCAGGCATTCCTGGAAAAACGCCTTCCCCGCTTCACCGGCCAGCCAGACTGAGCCGGGCTATTCGTACCCGCGCGGATTGGCCGACTGCCAGCGCCAGACATCCGCGCACATCTCATCCAATCCGAGGCGCGCCGACCAGCCCAGCTCCCGGTTGGCTTTGGTCGGGTCGGCATAGGCGGTGGCAATATCGCCCGGGCGGCGCCCGACGATCTGGTAGGGGATTACCTTTCCGCAGGCGCGCTCGAAGGCTGCCAGCACTTCCAGCACACTGTAACCGCGCCCGGTGCCCAGGTTATAGACCACCAGCCCGGGGTTGGAAGCCAGTTTTTCCAACGCGTGGATGTGACCCACCGCCAGATCAACCACGTGGATATAATCGCGCACCCCGGTGCCATCCGGCGTGGGGTAGTCATTGCCAAAGACCGACAGACGCGCTCAGCTTGCCCACCGCCACCTGTGAAATGTACGGCACCAGGTTATTGGGGATGCCGTTGGGATCTTCGCCGATCCGCCCGCTGCTGTGGGCGCCCACCGGGTTGAAATAGCGCAGCAGCACAATATTCCAGGCAGGGTCAGCCACCGCCAGGTCGCCGAGGATATCCTCGATGATCAGCTTGGAACGACCGTAAGGGTTCACCGTCGAGCGGGGAAAATCTTCGGTGATGGGCACCCGGCTGGGCTCACCGTACACCGTGCAGGATGAGCTGAAGACCAGGTTTTTCACCCCATGCGCCTGCATCACCTTGCACAGGGTCAGCGTTCCACCCACGTTGTTCTCATAATAGCGCAGCGGCATTCCCACCAATTCGCCCACCGCTTTCAACCCGGCGAAGTGGATCACCGCATCGATCTGGTGCTCGGTAAAAATTGCATCCAGGGCGGGCTCATCCAGCAGGTCCACTTTATAAAAGGTCAGCGGCTTGCCGGCCAGCTCCTGCACCCGGCGCAGCGCTTCCTCTTTGCTGTTGGCCAGGTTATCGGCCACAACCAGCTCATAGCCGTTTTTCAAAAGCTCCACACAGGTGTGGCTGCCAATATAGCCGGCGCCGCCGGTTACAAAAATTTTCATTTGCTTTTATCCTTATTTATCGAGATGTCTTGTGCGAGCGCTCTTCGCGAAGCAATCTCGGTTTTTGCGTGGTTCACGAAGATTCGAGCGGCTTTTACAGTTGACTTTGCGCGGGTGCACCTTGTGGTGCTCCGCCTGAATGATCGCCAGAATGACATCCACGGTGGCGTCCAGCTGGTGTTCGCGGTTGACCACCAGGTAATCAAACTCGTTCAAGCGTTTCATCTCCTGGCGGGCGGTGGCAATGCGCAGATTCAGCCCTTCGGGGGTTTCGGTCATCCGCTGGCGCAGCCGGTTGACCATTTCCGCCTCATCCTGGGTGGTGAGGAAGATCAGCAGGGCCTCTGGCGATAGCTCGCGGATGGTGGCTGCGCCCTGCACATCGATGCGCATGACCACATCCTTGCCGCTGGCCAGCGCCTGGCGCACCTGGGCTTTGGGAATGCCCTTATAATCTTTGTAAACGATGGCATATTCCAGCAGCTCATCCTGCTCGATCATCTCGGCGAATTCATCCTTGGAGAGGAAGAAATAATCCACGCCGTTGGTCTCGTCGGGCCGGGGCGCCCGGGTGGTGGCGGTGACCACAAAGTGAAAGGGCAGTTTGCGATCGATCATGCGCTGGATCACGCTGTCTTTCCCCACCCCGGAGGGCCCGGAAATGACAATCAGCAGCGGTTGGGGGCCATCTGGTATCAAAAGAAGTTTGGTTCAGTCATTCATGTCCTGCGATATTATAATTTCGCTTCAAGAGAACTCCGGAGGTTATTTATGCCATTTTACCAGTACAACTGCCTGGACTGTCGCAAACGCTTTGAAGTATTCATGTCTTACAGTGAATATGGCTCGAAAACATTACACTGCCCGCACTGCGCCAGCACCCATATCCAGCGCCGCATCGGGCGCATTCGCATTGCCCGCTCAGAAGACAGCCGCATGGAAGACCTGGCCGATCCCGCCGGGCTGGAGGGGTTGGAAGATGACCCGAAAGCGCTGGGCCGCATGATGCGCCGGATGAGCAGTGAGATGGGCGAAGAGATGGGTCCCGAGTTTGACGATGTGATCGACCGCCTGGAAGCGGGGCAAAGCCCCGAGGAAATTGAGCAGGCCATACCCGACCTGGGCGGCGAGGGCGGCGGGGCCGGCGGCATGCCCGGCGGTTTCGATGACGATCTGTAACCCGTCGCAGCTAACTGGCCGCTTTGCCGGCTTCCAAACGCTCCAAAACCACCTGCCGCATAGCCGCCTGCACCACCTCGGGCGGCTGTGACGCATCAATCACCACCCAGCGCCCGGGTTCGGCGTGCACCATCTCAAAATAGCCCTGGCGCACACGCCGGTAGAAACTCCACATCATAGGTGTCCAGGCGGTTCATACCACCCGCCTGACCGCGCCGGCGCAGGCCCACTTCCACATCCACATCCAGCAGCAACGTCAGGTCGGGCTTCAGCCCTCCCGTGGCAAAATCGATCACCGACGCGCATCTGCTCCGGCGCCACCACCTGGTAGCCGTAACCCTGGTAGGCTACGGTCGAAGTCGGCGTAGCGGTCGCTGACCACCACACCCCCCCCAGCCAGGTGCGGGCGGATGACCGTCTCCACCAGCTGGGCCCGCGAGGCCTGGAAGAGCAGGATTTCGGTGCGCGGCTGCATGTCTGCATGTTTAAAATCCGAAAGGATCGCGCGCACCTGGTCGCCGATCGAGCGTGCCGCCCGGCTCACGCGTCGCCAGCACATCATAGCCGCTGGCACGCAAATACTCCGCCAGCAAAGGGGCCTGGGTGGTCTTACCCGAGCCTTCCGAGCCTTCCAGTGTGATGAACATGCGCTCTGGTCGCCCCCGCTCTACTCCCGGAAGATGCGCACACGGCGGCGCGGTTCTTTGCCGTAGGAGTGCGAAAGCAGGTTGGCCTGGCGGGCCATCTGGTGCTGCACACGGCGCACCGCAGACGATGGCCGGTTGCAGCTCCACCCAGCGCTCCCCGTTCAGAACCGCGCTGATCGCCGCCATGCGTTTCCTGCCGCAATCGGTCTTCGCCGGTTTCCGGGGGCGCGTCTGTAGCCAGGTTGAACAGATCGCCCAGCATTTGCTGCATCTGGTTGATCGTGTTGGCGCGCAGCACATGAATGGGGATGCCGCGGTTTTCGGCCTCAATGATGGTGCGCTGGCGCTTGCGATAGTAGGAGCGCAGCGTCACCACCACGTCGGCAGCCGTGGCCTCGTTGACCAACACCACCGGCACCCCCAGCCGCCGGGAGGCCTGGCTCAGGCGGTTGCGGGCCACGCCGTAGGCATAGATGCGCACCGGCTGCAGGCCAACCCGCGGCGTGCGGCTTTCGTAAGCAGACGGCAGATCATCGTTGAAATCCACCTCTTCTTCCTCGGCCTCATCGCTCTGCGGGATCCGGCTGCCCAGGGTGGACTGCCGCCGGTAACCCATCTGACCCTGCTGGATCTGGGAAGGCCGGCTTTGCTGTGGGGCGCGTTCGATGCGGATATTGCCATCCTCGCCGCGTGAACGGATTTCCGGCGGCTGAGCATAGCCGCGCAGCAGGGCATCCACGGCAGCCATCACGTCGCTGTGCACCGCCAGACGGTCACGGGTTTGGATTTCGATGAGCACATCAAAGGTTGGCGGGGCGCGCCGTTCCAGCACGGTTTTTTGTGTGCCGCGCCGGCGCGCTTCCTCATCGGAAAGGGTGACCAATTCGATGCCGCCCACCAGGTCGGAGAGGGTGGGGTTCAGTAATAGGTTTTCGAGGGTGTTGCCGTGGGCGGTGCCAATCAGCTGCACACCGCGCTCGGCAATCGTGCGGGCGGCGGCGGCCTCCAGCTCGCGCCCGATCTCATCGATGACAACCGCTTCGGGGTTGTGGTTCTCAACGGCCTCGATCATCACCTCGTGCTGCAGGGAGGGCATGGTCACCTGCATGCGCCGGGCGCGCCCCACGGCCGGGTGAGGCACGTCGCCATCCCCGCCAATTTCGTTCGAGGTGTCCACAATCACAACACGTTTGCTCTCAGCCAGTAAGCGGGCAGCCTCGCGCAGCATCGTGGTTTTTCCCACGCCGGGGCGTCCCAACAGCAGCAGGCTCTTGCCGCTTTCAATCAGGTCCTTAATGATATCGGTGGTTCCGTAGACGGCGCGCCCCACCCGGCAGGTGAGGCCCACAATGTGCCCGCGCCGGTTGCGAATGGCAGAGATGCGGTGCAGCGTGCGTTCCATACCCGCACGGTTATCCGCATCAAAGTTCCCAATGCGCGTCACCACGTAATCAATATCGGCGTGGGTGATTTCCGTCTGGCTGAGCGGCACTTCCCGCTCCACAAAGCGGGCGGTGGGCGCCCTGCCCAGATCCATGATTACCTCGAGTAGATTATCACTGTCATTGGCTTCGGTTACCGCCCTGGTGATGTCGGGCGGCAAGACATCCAGCATGGCCTGCAAATCATCGGTTATACGTCGCTGCGACATAAGAATTTACTGTTTCTCCATTTTTACGCCGGGCTGCGTGGAGGCGTTGGGATGGGCCGGCTGCATGCGCGCAACCGGTGCGGAGATTTCCGGCCGCCCGCCTTCCAGGGCAGGCAATGCAAAGGCTCGCACCGCTTTTTGAGGGATGGCCAGGTGGCGCACCATGATGGCCTGGCGCGGGCTGGGTTCGGCGCCCAGCTCTTCGATGGCCGGTTCCAGCCACGACTGGTAAGAGCGCACACACACATACACCGGGCGCGACCTGCGGTTCGGCAAATTTTGCAGCAGCTCTGCCAGCCGCGCCCCAACATCTTCAGCGTCGGGATGGATGAATGGCTGGACCCAGATGCCGCGATACCCGTACTTCAATTCAACATAAGCCAGCAAATCATCCCCGTTGCGGTAAACAAACCCGTTCAAACGTTCCGGTGGAAAAGGCTCCACCTGATGCACCATCCCGGGAAGCAGGTTATTGTACAACGAGCGCACCGGGATCAAATCGCGCTCGACTGCCTGCTTCCAACCGGAGGAGGCCAGGCTGCCCGAAATCAACGGCAGGCGCCGGATCACTGCAGCGCCAGATGCGCTGGCGGGCGTAAATGGCATAACCGGCCTGGCGCAGAGCCTCAAATGCGGGCGAATTCTCATCCACATCCGCCAGCAGGCGGAAGGCGCCGCGTTCGACCGATTGGGCCGAAAGATGGTCCAGCAAGGAAAACAAAGGCGCGCTGTTCAGGGCGCCGTCAGGGGCCAGGAAGGTGAGCTGGGCATTTTGCGATCCGGCCGGATGGATCGTCTGGCCGATGAGCACCGGATCGCCATTGCCATTGTTTGCAGTGACAGAAGTGAATATCCCCATGGAAGGCGAAAGTGCAGAGAGGATCGCTCCTGTCATCAACCACGGACCGCGCGTCAACACCAGGGAACTGTGCAGATAAACGCTCTTGTTGCGATACCGGTGCAGCGCCGGCAGGTCGCGCCAGTCAAAGGGTCGAATGTTCATTCTGGTGGCAGGCTGCAGGTACAGGCAGAAATCAGCCAGCCGGCTGGCTTTTTGCCTTTTCTCTGGAGCCTGCAATCTCCACAAAGAAACGATGAAAACGATCGTCCTGGGTCAATTCGGGATGGAAAGAAGTTGCCAGCAGGTTACCCTGCCGGGCTGCTACAATGCGCCCGTCCTCCAGGCTGGCAAGGGCCCGGGCGTCGCCTTGCACCAATTCAATCAACGGCGCACGGATAAAGACAGCATGATAGGGGCTGTTGTCGCCATCCAGCTCTGCCAGGGCAGGCACGATTAAATCCACCTCAAAACTCGCCACCTGCCGGCCAAAGGCGTTGCGCTCTACCACAATATCCATCAGGCCAAGCAGCGGCTGTGTGCGGTGGGCGTCTTTGGATAGAAAGATCGCTCCCGCACAGGTGCCCCATATGGCGTGCTCTTGCCCGAACTGGCGCAAAGGCTCCATCAGGCCGTACGCCATAGCGAGCTTGCCAATCGTGGTCGACTCACCACCCGGAATGATCAGCCCATCCAGGCCTTCCAGATGCGCCGGAAGGCGGACTTCCACCAATTCAACGCCCATCCGGCGCAGCATAACGATATGTTCTGCAAAATCGCCCTGCAGGGCAAGAACCCCGATTTTCACCTGTCTACCAACCGCGCCCCGAGATCATTTCCGATTCTGGCATACTGGAGACCTGCCGCCCCACCATGGGCTCGCCCAGGTTGCGGCTGACCTCAGCCAGGATATAGGGATCGTTGAAGTGCGTTGTGGCTTTGACAATCGCAGCGGCGCGCCGGGCCGGGTCGCCAGATTTGAAGATGCCCGAACCAACGAAAACGCCATCCACGCCCAGCTGCATCATCAGGGCAGCATCGGCGGGTGTGGCAATGCCGCCTGCGGCAAAATTGACCACCGGCAGGCGTCCCAGACTGCGGGTTTCCAGCACCAGCTCGTAGGGTGCGCCGATTTCTTTGGCGAAAGCCATCAGTTCCTCTTCCGGCAGGTTCTGCAGGCGGCGAATTTCACCCAGAACCGCACGCGCATGGCGCACCGCCTCCACCACATCGCCGGTTCCAGCCTCGCCCTTGGTGCGGATCATGGCTGCACCCTCGCCAATCCGGCGCAGGGCTTCGCCCAGATTACGGCAGCCGCAAACAAACGGCACTTTGAAGGCATGCTTGCTGATGTGATGCGCTTCGTCTGCCGGGGTAAGCACCTCAGATTCATCAAGATAATCCACACCGATCGCTTCCAGGATCTGCGCCTCAACAAAATGCCCGATCCGGCACTTGGCCATCACAGGGATTGAAACTGCATCCATAATTTGCAAGATCAGCTCAGGGTCGCTCATGCGCGCCACGCCGCCGGTGGCGCGAATATCTGCAGGAACCCGCTCCAATGCCATAACGGCTACCGCGCCGGCTTCTTCGGCGATCCGGGCATGTTCCGGGGTCACCACGTCCATTATGACGCCACCTTTAAGCATCTGGGCCAGACCCTTTTTTACCGCAAATGTTGCTATTTGTTGCTCCATTATCAAGACCTCCTGAGTCTAAATCGAACTCGTTTTTCATCATTCTACCACGCGGCAAGTTGCATGACAATCCAACAACCGCGGGCGTCGCTTTGATCCTGCACCTCCCGGCGCTTGCGGTAAAATAGGGCTGGCTGGTAATAGATCAACCCCTGTCCTCTCCAGGCCGGTTGACCCTTACCGGTCACGAAAGCGAGCATGGAGATCTCACAATACCGCCGTATCATTGAAACAGACTATCCGGAGTTGCGGATCCGCGATCTGGCTCTCAACCAGGCCGGCTGGTCATCCCTTGTGCTGGAACTGAATGCTGAGTATATCTTCCGTTTTCCGCGCCGGCCCCACGGCTACCCCGGCCTGCAAAAAGAGATCGTGCTTCTGCCCCACCTGGCCCGCACACTTCCGGTGAATGTGCCGGAGTTCGAATTCCTGCATCCCCCTTCAGAAGACGGCAGCCAGCCTTACGCCGGCTACCGTAAAATCTCCGGGCGCCCTTTCGATTCTGGTATGGCAGCCATGCCAGACATCGCCCGCCAGCTTGGTGAAATTCTTTCCAGGCTGCACACCCAGGCTCTGCCCTGGACCATCCACCGTTACCTGCCGCTGCGCTCCATCTTTGATTGGAAGCGCCAGTACCTGGATCTTTACCAGCGTGTGCGCCTGCAGGTGCTTCCATTGCTCGAGCCTGCCCTGCAGGTCAAAACGATCGCCCTGTGGGAGGGCTTCCTGCGACCTCGGGCGCATTTCCGCTTCGATCTGCGCCTCATCCACGCCGATCTGGCCCCCGAGCACATCCTGTGCGATCCGGCAAGCGCCCGCGTGACCGGCATCATCGATTGGGAAGATGCCTGCACTGGCGATCCTGCCCTGGATTTCGTGGGCCTGCTGCAAGCCGGCGGCAGGCCCTTTGTAGAACGGGTGCTGGCCTGCTACTCTCCAGAATTGGGGGTAAACTTCTGGTCACGGCTGGATTTCTACACTAAAATTGTGCCATTCTATGAAATTCTTTTTGGCCTGGAGGCGGGCGGTGAACACCACACCCGCACCGGGCTTGCTGAACTGCAAAGGAACCTGAAAGATGGATCTCAACAACCCAATCATTAGATTTGCCCATCAGGCCGTGCTCCGGGCGTCTCTGCTGGTGCGCCAGGTGCAGGCCGAGCTGGTCTCTCCGGCGCTGACCAAAGAAGACCTCTCGCCCGTGACCGTGGCCGATTTTGCCTCGCAGGCGCTGGTGGCTTACATGCTGGAATATGCCTTCCCCGATGATATACTCGTTGCTGAGGAAAATGCCGACGACCTGCGCGCTTCGCCGCCCCTCCTGGAGCAGGTGACCGCCTTCGTCGCCCGCCTGCTCCCCCAGGCCACACCAGCCGATGTGTGCCGCTGGATCGACCGCGGCGCATCGGCTTCTGCCCCCCGCTTCTGGTGCCTCGATCCAATCGACGGCACAAAAGGCTTTCTGCGGCACGACCAGTATGCGGTTGCCCTGGCGTTGGTGGTGGACGGCGCCGTGCAGGTGGGTGTGCTGGGCTGCCCGGAACTGCGCGCCGCCCGCCTTCCCGCGCCAGGTGGTGAAGGCTCGCTGGTCATCGCCGCCCGCGATCAGGGCGCCTGGACAACCCCTCTCGACACGCCTGGCAAACTGGTGCGTCTGCACGTTTCGGACCGCGTTGACCCCGCCCGGGCGCGCCTGTTGCGCTCATTCGAATCGGGCCATACCAATGTCGGACAGATCGATGAGCTTGCCCGGGCCCTGGGCACCCAGGCCGACCCGGTGCGCATGGACAGCCAGGCCAAATACGCTGTCCTGGCTGCCGGCGAGGGCGAAGTGCTCGTGCGCTTGCTCTCGGCTTCCAACCCGGATTACCGCGAGAAAATCTGGGACCAGGCTGCCGGGTCGCTGGTGCTTGAAGAAGCCGGCGGCAGGATTTCTGACCTGGACGGAAAACCCCTGGATTTCACCACCGGGCGCTCCCTTACCAACAACCGCGGCCTGCTGGCCACCAACGCCCACCTGCACTCAGCGGTGCTCACCGCCCTGCAGCGCATTGGCGCCTGACCCCGGGCCATCTTTCACGTCTTACAGCCCAAACTTTTTATGTCCCGCGCCGATCGCCTTGCCCTGTTCCTCAGCCTGGTAGCCGTGTTCGCCGCTTACTGGGTGACCGAACGCGTCTTCGAAAGTCTCCCCCACATCGAAGACGAGATGGCTTATGTCTGGCAGGCCCAGGCCATCGCCGGTGGGCGCCTCACCCTGCCCTCGCCGCCGGAGCCCAAAAGCTTCCTGGTTCCGTTTGTCGTCGATTATAACGGCCAGCGCTTTGGCAAATATCCACCCGGTTGGCCTGCCCTGCTGGCGGTGGGTGTGCTCTTCGATGCCCGGGGGCTGGTCAACCCGCTCCTGGCCGGTCTGGGTGTCTGGCTCACTTACCGGTTGGGCAAGCGCATTTTTAGCGAAGTGGTCGGCCTGCTGGCCGCTTTGCTGACCCTTACCTCACCCTTCTTCCTGATGAACTCCGGCTCGCTGCTTTCGCATCCCTTTGGGTTGGTGCTCAGCGCGGCCTTCGTCCTGGGCTGGCTGGACGCCTGGGAAGACGACGCCCCCCGGCGCTGGCTGCCCATCCTCGTGGCTGCCGGCTCTCTGGGGCTGCTGGTGATCACCCGCCCCTTCACCGCCGTGGGCGTGTGTTTGCCGTTCGTCTTGCACGGTATTTATTTGTTCATTCGCCGCCCGGCAGCTATTCGGGGCCGCCTGGTTATCTTCGGGCTGGTTGTCCTGGTCATTTCGGGTCTCCTGTTCGTCTGGCAGTATGCCGTCACAGGCGACCCGCTGAATAACCCTTATACCCTGTGGTGGCCTTATGACAAGGTGGGTTTCGGACCGGGTGTGGGCCGGTTGGAAGGCGGTCATACCCTCGTCCAGGCGCGCATCAACACCCGCTTCAGTCTTAAGGTGGGCTGGGTGGATCTGTTCGGTTGGGGTTATTACTCCTGGCTTTTCTTACCCTTCGGCGCTCTGGCAGTGCTGCATCGCCGGCTGTGGAAGGCGCTTCTCCCCGGGGCAATCTTTCCCACACTGGTGCTGGTCTACCTGGCCTACTGGATTGGGTCATCTCTGTTCGGGCCGCGCTATTATTATGAGGGTATTTTTGGGCTGGCGCTCTTCAGCGCTGCCGGCGCTGCCTGGTTGGCAGGCTGGCCTGTTGCCCCGCAAGACCGCTGGCAGTCTTATCACGGTTGGCGCCGCTCCAGACCCCTGCTGCTTGCTGCCGTCCTGGCGGTGCTGATTTCCACAAACCTGGTTTATTACACACCGGCGCGCCTGCAAAGCATGTACGGTTTATACGGGGTTTCGCGCCAGCACTTGCAGCCATTTCTTTCACCGGGCGCCCGGGAGCTCACCCCGGCCCTGGTCATTGTGCACCCCAATTCCTGGATCGAATACGGCACCCTGCTGGACCTGCAAACCCCCTTCTTGAACACCCCATTCCTGGTGGTGATCAGCCGCGGCGAAACCGCCAATGCCGCCGTGGCAGCGGAGTTCCCATACCGCAAGCTGTATCATTATTACCCGGAAGAACCGTGGATATTCCACCGGTCGCCGCACCCTGAAGAATAAATCAGGAGGCACGCGCCAGGGCTGTCAGCCCCAGCACCACCACCCCCAGCAGCAAATTCAGGCGAACCAGGTTTGCCTCCCGCTGCTGCAGGCGCTCGGCTTCTGCAGCGTCTTGCCCGTGGGCCAGGCGCAGTGCAGCCCGGCGCAGCGCCGGCAGCAGGCCCCAGGTGAGATAGGCGCTGATGCCGGTCATCCCAAAAAAGACGATGTGTTTCACCAGAATTGCAGCCGCCCAGCGGTTATCAATTGCCAGAAAGCCGCTGTAATTGGGGTTGGCGCTCATCTGGAACAGGCCGGTGCCTGCCAGCACCAGCAGGCTGATCCAGCCCAGCGGGTCCAGCTTGCGCTGTAATCGCTCCAAATAACCCGCATAAGTTTGGGTATCCAGCGCCTGCCGCGCCGCGGGCAGCACTACCAGCGAAAGACTTGCCAGACTGCCAATCCAGGTGACGGTAGCCAGCATGTGCAGCCAGTAAGTGATACTCAGGGCAATGTACGGAGGCGCACTCATGGGTTGGGTGTTACGTTCGGATCGGGTGGGGCTTCGGTTGCCACCGGCGACTCGGTTGCTACCGGCTCTTCGGTCGTCAGCGGCTCATCTGTGACATCAGGAGCCGGCTCATTATCCTTATCTTTGTCCTTCTTTTCATCGTTGTCGCCGCCGCCGCTGCAAGCCTCAACAGCCTTGGTGTAAGCTTCTTCATACCTGGCGTCAATCCCAAAAGTGGCTGCCAAATCGAACTGTTCCCCGGCTGCATCACATTCGTTGCTGGTAGCCAGAAAGCCGCCGTAGCCGATCAAAGCCAGGCGATAACGTTCGGTGGCGGTCCAGCCGGAGGCGTCTCGCAAGTTGGGCAGCGCCGGGGCTACCTGCCCAAAGTAATACACCGATTGCGCCCAATCGATCTCCCAGAAACTGGCGCCGGTGATATACAGGCGCGCCCAGGTGAGATAACTTTTGGAATCAGTGTCGAGCGGGCCATACTGCTCGGCCACGGTCAGATCGTAAATGCCGCCTTCCAGGTCGCCTCCCCTCAGGATTTTATCGGCGCCCTGGTTGCGAAAAGCGACATACAGCATATCATCCACCCACACCGCCTGATAGGTTGGGTCGGCTTTACGCAGGGATAACAGGGTTGTGATTGCAGTTGCCCAATCCAGGTTGGCCAGGTCTTGCTGAGCCTGGACAAAGAGTTCCTGCACACCGCGCAGGTCGGGGGTGGGGGTCAGCGTGGGCATGGGGACTGGCGTGGGGGTGGCAGTGGTGTTCATAAAAAGCAGCACATCCGAAAGCTTTTCGGTCACACCCGGATACCCCGGGTTAAACTGAATCACATACTCAAAGCGCTGGCGGGCCAGGTCAAAACGGTGTGCTTCCATATCCTGGATGCCAAGCTGGAATTGTTCGTCCACCACACCGGCCAGTTGGGTGGCCTGGGCGCTTGTGCGCTGACCGATGCCAGAGGTGTACCCGCCAAAGGCGCTCAACAGCCCCACCAGCAGCAGCCCCAGCAGTCCCAGGAGCGACCACGAGCGTAAAGAGAATGACCTGCGCACCGGAACTTCAGGGCCAGGAGGGCCGGCGGGCGGCGGGGGCTGTGGGATTTCCGGTTTCACCGGCACGGGCATGGTCTCTGCTGTATTCTCTGCACCGGCCTGCTCGGGCCGCAGGGTTGTACGCACCGTTTGCTCGATATCATTGGCCTCTGGCGAACTCAGATCAAGGACGATAGGACGCGTTTCACCGGGATCAACCGGTGTTTGAGGTTCGGGTTGGATATGAATGGGGGATGTATCTTCTAAATTCGGATTTTCCATGCGGCCCATTATACCGCTTTTAAGTTTATAATTTCTCCATGCCCGCATCCCCTTACCACTACCTCGTCGATGTGCGTTTCAGCGACCTGGACGCCCTGGGACATTTGAACAATGCCTGTTATCTGACCTATATGGAGCAGGCCAGGATCCATTACTTCAAGACTCTGGGGCTGTGGAGCGGCGGTTCCATCATCGATATTGGCTTCATCATCGCCGATGCGCATGTCATCTTCCGCTCCCCGGTGGTGTTCGGTCAGGTGGTGCGCGTCCAGGCACGGGTGACCCGCCTGGGCACCAAGAGCATGGACATGGAGTATCTCCTGGAAGACAGCCAGACGAGCCGCCTGCACGCCGAAGGCTCTACGGTGCTGGTCATGTACGATTATCCCACCAGAGCAACGATTCCCATCCCACCTTCCTGGCGCCACGCCATTGCAGCCTTTGAAGGTCTTGCAGAAAGCACTGATAAGGATCAATAATATGCCTCTGCCTCCAATCGATACATCTTATCTGCTGGATTTTCTCGCCCGCCTGTTGAATACACCCAGCCCCACCGGCTTTGCTCAACGCGCCATCGCCCTTTGCAGTGAAGAATTTTCTGCTTTCCACGGGCTGACCCTGCGCCGCACACGCAAAGGCGACCTGGTGGTGGAATGGCCTGGCGAACGCAGCGATGCCCCGCGCGCCCTCACCGCCCACGCCGATACGCTCGGGGCGATGGTCAAAGAGATCAAAAGCAATGGGCGGCTGCGCCTCACCAAGATCGGCGGTTTTGCCTGGAACACTGTCGAAGGGGAAGGCTGCACAATCTTCACGCAACAGGGCGAGACGGTGCGCGGCTCTCTTTTGCTGGTTAAGTCGTCTGCGCATGTGCACAGCTCGCAGGTCAACGAAATGAAGCGCGACGATGAAAACATGGAGGTGCGCCTGGATGCCCGCAGCGCTTCGGCAGCAGAGACACAGGCCCTGGGCATTGAGGTGGGCGACTTTGTGGCTTTCGACCCGCGCCTTGAAATGACCAACGGTTTTGTGCGCTCCCGCCACCTGGATGATAAAGCCTGTGTGGCCTGTATCCTGGCGGTGGTGAAATCACTCCAGGCAGCCGGTTTGAAACCAGCCCAGACCACTTACATCCATATCAGCAACTACGAAGAGGTGGGGCACGGCGCCTCTACCGGCATTCCCGCCGCGGTCACCGAACTGCTCACCGTGGATATGGCTGCCATTGGCGAAGGGCAGACCTCCGACGAATTCCACGCTACCCTGTGCGTCAAAGATTCCGGCGGCCCTTACCACCACGCCATGAGCCAGCGCCTGCGCCGGCTGGCTGAAGCCAACGCCATTCACTACAAGGTGGATATTTACCCCTACTATGGTTCCGACGGCGAAGCCTTCTGGCGTGCCGGGGGTGATGTGGCGGTAGCCCTGATCGGCCCGGGTGTAGACGCCTCCCATAACTATGAACGCACCCACACCGACGCCCTGGTCGCCACAGCACAGTGGGTGGCGGCGTATGTATTAAGCGAACCATAAGCATTGATTGTGGAGGGCTGCCATGTTGATAGACGCCTCTCTCCCCCCGGTAGCGCTGTCTTCGGTGCCTTCGATTGCCCGCGCCGCCGAGGCGTTGGGTTTCGACGCGCTGTGGTCCACCGAAACCATGCACGACCCCTTTCTGCCAGGTGCGCTGATCAGCGAGCACACCCAAACGCTGCACTTTGGCACTGCTGTCGCCATTGCTTTTGCCCGCAGCCCGGCTACCCTGGCCTACACCGCCTGGGATCTGGCGCAAGCCTCCCGCGGCCGTTTTATCCTGGGCCTGGGCACCCAGGTAAAAGCCCATATGGAGCGGCGTTTTGGCATGCCCTGGCCCGAATCGGTGGTCGGCAAGCTGCGCGAGCAGTTGAACGCCATCCGCTCCTTCTGGCAGACCTGGCAGACCGGTGAAAAGCTCAATTTTCGCGGCGAGCATTACAAGCTCACCCTCATGTCGCCTTTCTTCAACCCCGGGCCGATCCAGCACCCGGAAATTCCAATTTACATTGCCGGGGTAAACACCGGTCTGGCGCGCCTGGCGGGGGAAGCTGCCGACGGCTTTCTGGTCCATCCCTTCCACACCCCCCGCTACCTGAACGAAGTGCTGCTGCCTGCCATCCAGCAGGGGGCTGAAAAAGCCGGGCGCAGCCGCTCTGCCATCAAAATTTCCACGACCGCTTTTGCGGTCACTTCCCCCGAAGAAGACCTGTTTGTGCGCTCCCAGGTGGCCTTTTACGCCTCCACCCCCTCTTATCGCCCGGTGATGGCGCTGCACGGCTGGGAAGAGATCGCTGAACGCCTGTCGGGGCATGCCGCCCGCGGCGAATGGGGTGAAATGCCCGGCCTGGTGAGTGATGAGATGCTGGCTGCATTTCGCCGTGGTGGCCCCCGCCGCCGATTTGCCGGCGGCTTTGCTGGAGCGTTACGGCGGCGTCGCCGACCGGTTGGGGCTTTACCTGCCCTTTGTCCCCGGCGAGCGGGATGCCTTTTGGAAGGATTTTATCGCCAGAATTAATCGTTAAAGCCTATGTGCTCAGATGATTGGGCCGATGACGGAAAAGATTATGACGCTGAACGCCTGCGCATGGTGGATGAGCAAATTGCCGGGCGCGGCCTGACAGACGCCCGCTTGCTGCAAGTGCTGCGAGCGGTGCCGCGTCACTGCTTTGTCCCCGATGAATACCGCTACCTGGCTTACAGCGACGGCCCCCTGCCGATCGGTAAAGGCCAGACCATCTCCCAGCCCTACATCGTCGCCCTGATGACCTTGCTGCTGCAGTTACAGGGCGCTGAAAATGTGCTCGAAGTGGGAACCGGCTCAGGCTACCAGGCTGCCGTGCTGGCAGGCCTGGCGCGCCAGGTGCACACCATCGAGCGCCACGCCGGCCTGGCAGAGCAGGCCGCCAGTACCCTCAAAAGCCTCTCGATCCAAAATGTGGACGTGCACGTGGGCGATGGCTCGCTGGGACTGCCTGAATTTTCTCCCTACCAGGCCATTCTGGTCACCGCGGCCGCCCCTGAAACACCGCGCCCCCTGCTGGAACAACTGGACGATGGCGGGCGGCTGGTGCTGCCTGTGGGCGGGCGCAATAACCAGTACCTCGAACGCTGGTACCGCCGCGGCTCAATATTTGAGCAGGAAAGTCTTATTCCGGTGGCCTTTGTGCCGCTGCGCGGCCAGTACGGCTGGTCTGGCGAGGAATATTGACCCTTACAACTTGCTCATCGAGACGAACACCATCGGGCGGCGCTTGGTTTTGCTGTACAGGAATGATTTAAGGGTCTGTTCCAGGTCGCTCTGCATCCGGCCGTTGCTGGCGCAGTTTACCGCCTGGCGTACGATCTGCCGGGTCGATTCCAGCAGCTCCTCCGCCTCACGTGCATAGACAAAGCCACGCGTGATGATCTCCGGTTCTTCCACCAGGTGGCAGGTGTTGCGATCCAGCGTCAGGTTCACCAGCACGAAGCCATCCTGCGCCAGCACCTCGCGCTCGCGCACGACTGCCGGGCCAACATCACCCACGCCGGAGCCGTCCACAAAGACATAGCCGCCGGGGATGCGTTCGCCGATGTGCATCGCCTCGTTCTCGAACTCCACCACCTGCCCGTTCTCAATCACGGCAATGCGCTCTTCGGGGATGCCCACCTGCATGGCCAGGTTGGCGTGCTGCTTCAGATGGCGCAGCTCGCCGTGGATCGGGATGAAATACTTGGGCCGCACCAGGTGCAGCATCAGCTTCATCTCTTCCTGGCTGGCGTGCCCCGATACGTGCACCGGCGCAACCGACTTCGTAAATCACATTGGCGCCGCGCCGGAACAGGCGGTTGATCGTGCGTGTGACGCTCTCCTCGTTGCCCGGGATGGGGTGCGAGGAAAGCACAACCGTATCGCCGGGGATGATATCGAACTGGCGGTTGGTGCCGGTGGAAAGGCGGCCCATGATTGAGGACGGCTCGCCCTGCGTGCCGGTGGACATCAGCACCACTTCTTTGGCGTCCATCTTCAAAGCCTGCTCGATGGTCACCAGCGTTTCTTCGGGTATATCCAGGTAGCCCAGCTTGCGCGCGATCTTGGCGTTTTCCACCATGCTGGTGCCCACAAAAGCCATCTTGCGCCCATGGTTCACGGCTGCCCTGGCCACCTGCTGCATGCGCGAGATGAGCGAGGCAAAGCTGGCAATGATGATCCGCCCCTTGGCGGTTCGAAAGACCTGGTCGAAGGCCGGGTCGATCACCCGCTCAGACGGCGTCCAACCGGGTTTATCGGCGTTGGTTGAATCGGAGAGCAGCGCCAGCACCCCCCGGCCCGAGAACTCTGCCAGCTTGGCGTAATCGGTTGGCCAGTTATCCACCGGTGTGTGGTCGAACTTGTAATCGCCGGTGTGCACCACCAGACCGGCGGGTGTCGTGATACCCAGCCCCACCCCATCGGGGATGGAGTGGCAGACATGGAAGAACTCCACCTTGAATGGCCCGATCTCCGCCGTACCGCCTGCCTGGATCGTGTGCAGCTCCGGTTTTTCCGTCAGGCCGTTGCGTGAGATCTTAATCTCCAACAGACCGCGCGTCAGGGGCGTGGCATAAATCGGCGCGTTGACCTGCTCAAGCAGGTGATTGATCGCCCCGGTGTGGTCCTCATGACCATGGGTGATGATGATGCCGCGCACCTTGTGGCGGTTTTCCACCAGATACTGAAAATCGGGGATGATGTAATCGATCCCCAGCATATCGTTTTCAGGGAACATCAGGCCTGCATCCACGACCAGGATGTTGTCGCCGTACTCATAGGCCATCATGTTCTTGCCAACTTCCCCCAGGCCTCCCAGGGGAATGATGCGGAGCTTATCTCCGCTGTTTTTTCCGTTCTTCTTTGTGTTACTCATATACTTCCTTGTTCAAAATTCATTGGTAACAGCAACTCGCGTCACTGTGGATATTCTCTATATAAAAAATAAATCCCGGCGGATGCAGGTAAAATTCTGCATGATTCCGGCCGGGGCTTGAAGTTACTCTCTGGTATTTTTCCGAACAGCAGTCAAGGATTTCCCCATCCTACCACTGGACTTGCATTCCATGTAACCTGAAGGGCCGGAGTTCCGGCCGGTGCTCTTGATTTACAAGAGGGCACATTGTAGCACGGGTTAGAGGTTTTGTCAAAGAAATGTGAATTTTCTTTGAGTTGCAGCCTCCCGGCCGCGTTTCTTGCATAAAAAAGCCCCCTTCCGTGCGGAAGGGGGCGGGGCTGCCCAGATCATTTTGGACAGCCCCAGCAATCCAACTTTCGGTTTAGTACTCCGGCATCTGGGGAGGAGCAGCCGGTTTGTCCTTCTCAGGCACGTCGGTGATCAGGGCTTCGGTGGTCAGGATCATGGCGGCGATGGAGGCGGCATTCTCGAGCGCGCCGCGGGTCACCTTGGCGGGATCAATGGTGCCATCTTTGACCATATCCACATACTCTTCCTTGAGCACGTTGTAGCCGATGTTGATGTTCTTCTTTTCCTTCTGGGTGCGGCGCACGGTCTCCAGGATAACGGAGCCATCTTTGCCAGCATTTTCGGCAATCTTGCGCAGCGGCACTTCCAGGGACTTGCGGACGATCTTGACGCCCACCTGGGCATCATCATTGTCCATCTTGAGCCCGTCCAGAGCGGAAACGGCGTTGATCAGCGCCACGCCGCCACCCGGTACGATACCTTCTTCGACGGCTGCGCGGGTAGCCGAGAGGGCGTCTTCCACGCGGTGCTTCTTTTCTTTCAGCTCGGTCTCAGTGGCTGCGCCAACACGAATGATGGCAACCCCGCCGGAGAGCTTGGCCAGGCGTTCCTGCAGTTTCTCGCGGTCGTAATCGCTGGTGCTCTTGTCGATCTCGACACGGATCTGCTCGATGCGGCCTTTGATTTCACTCGGGTCGCCCTTGCCACCCACGATGGTGGTGTCGTCTTTGGTGACCACGATCTTCTCGGCGCGGCCCAGGTCTTGCATGGTGGCGCTTTCGATCTTGCGGCCAGTTTCCTCAGAGATGACGGTGGCGCCGGTCAGGGCTGCGATGTCTTGCAGCATGGCCTTGCGGCGGTCGCCGAAGCCGGGGGCTTTCACTGCCACAACATTGAGCATGCCGCGCAGCTTGTTCAGCACCAGGGTAGCCAGGGCTTCGCCGTCAATGTCCTCAGCGATGAGCACCAGCTCGCGCTTGCCAATCTGCACCAGCTTCTCCAGGATGGGGACGATATCCTGAGCAGCGGAGATCTTCTTGTCGTGCACCAGCAGGTAAGCGTCGCTGATGCTGGCTTCCATGTGCTCGGGATCGGTGATGAAATAGGGCGAAATATAACCGCGGTCGAACTGCATACCTTCAACGTACTCGGTCTCGAACTCCAGGCCCTTGGACTCTTCGACGGTGATAACGCCGTCTTTACCGACCTTGTCCATGACCTCGGCGATCAGATCACCGATGGTGCGGTCCTGGGCGGAGATGGAAGCCACGTTGGCAATTTCTTCTTTGGTGGTGATTTCAATCGCCTGGGCTTTGATTTTTTCTGTCACAGCCTTGGTGGCGGCTTCGATGCCACGCTTGAGCAGCATGGGGTTGAAGCCAGCGGCCAGGTTCTTCATGCCTTCGGTGACGATGGAATGGGCCAGCACGGTTGACGTGGTGGTGCCATCGCCGGCGATATCATTGGTCTTGGTGGCGGCTTCCTTGAGCAGCTGGGCGCCCATATTTTCAAAGGGGTCTTCCAGCTCGATTTCTTTCGCAACGGTCACGCCATCGTGCGTGATGGTGGGGGAGCCGAATTTCCGGTCGATAGCCACATTGCGGCCTTTGGGGCCCAGGGTGGTGACAACCGCCGAGGCCAGCAGATCCATACCGCGCTGCAGACGGCGGCGGGCTTCTTCTGAGAATACCAGTTGTTTGGCTGCCATAGATGATTACTCCTTTTTCTATATTACGTTTTCGTATGATCTTTACAGGACAATAGCGAGAAGATCGCTCTCTTTGAGGATGAGCAGTTTCTTGCCTTCGACTTTGATTTCCGTGCCGGCATACTTGGCATACAGGACGACATCACCGGCAGCCACATCCATTGCGATGCGCTCGCCGTCTTCGTCACGGTCGCCAGGGCCGACTGAAAGCATTTTCCCACGCTGGGGTTTCTCTTTTGCGGTTTCGGGGAGAACGATCCCGCCCGGGGTGACGTCTTCGGCCTCCAGGGGCTCAACCACCACGCGGCTGCCTAAGGGTCTGAGATTGATTGCCATAAAACTACCTCCTGAAAATGGTTTGGGTATGTGAGATTACATGCGGAGAAGTTAGCACTCTCGTCTAGTGAGTGCTAACTTACACGCCAATCATACCGGGATTTCAGGCGGGAGTCAAGGGGTTGGCAGGGAATTAACGAAATTCTGATATTAGCACGATCTTGTGCGGGGGTCACGGCTGCGCCCACGGTCGCCGTCGGTTCGACCATCTGCGGGCAGCCTTCGGCCGGGGGCGTCACCTGCCCGCCCTCCAGGTTCGGGCGCAGATGCCCTCGCTGTCTTCCACAATCGTCATGATCAGGGTCATCCGAGAATTTGGCGCGCACTTCATTCAGCGCCAGCAGCGCTTCACCGCAGTAATTCTGGTTCGGGCGGCTCAAAAAGGCCAGCACCGTACCGTATTCGGTGTAGTAATACGCCACGGTCAGGTTGGTGAGCGGCAAACCCTGCACCGCCACGCTGTTTTCCAGCATGAAGTTATCCACCAGGGTCTTGGCGACATCGTTTTCTTCGGCGGTGCAGCCGCGCACGGCGCAGCGCAGGGCGCTCAGGGCGCCCTCGTAATTGCGCGATTTTACATAGATGCTGCCCAGCTGCCCATAGGTGTTCGGCGTTGGTGGGGTCGAAGCTCAACGCTTTTTCGGCGTTGCGGGCGGCGATGAAGAACTCACCTTGCTGCGTGTACGTCTTGGCAATCTCCAGGTTGGGGATGGGGTTGCGCACCCCGAGCTGCTCGTCGATATCGGCGGCATTTGTCATAGTATTCCAGCGCCCGGTCATACAGCCGCAGGCGCAGGTAGTTCCGCCCGATATACACGTACAGGAATGTCAGGTTGGGGTTGAGCTGCCGAGGCGCGCAGGTATTCTTCGATGGCGGCGTTGTACTGGCCGAGCAATTCCAGCACGGTGGCGTACACACGGTGGGCGTCCATCGAGTTCGGGTCCAGGGCAATCGCCTGGGCGGCATACTGCTCAGCCTGGCGTCCATTTCTGCTGGTCCAGCAGCACCTCGGCATAAAAGGCCAGCGCCAACGGCGTTGCGCGGGTCAAGCTGGTAAGCGCGCACGGCTTCACCTTCGGCCTCCTTCAGCAAATCCTCGGACCTCGTCCCCAGAGGCATACGAGGCATTCCAATCCAGCACAAAAGCGCGGATGGCATGGATGGCGCTGTCGTCAGGGTTCAGCGCCACGGCCTTATCGATCGATGCCAGCGCCTCTTTCAGCCGGGTGCGGCGATCGGCGTCGGTGCTGAGCATGGTGATAGAGTAGGTCTGTATGCGCGCCAGCTCTGCCCAGGTGTGGGCATTGGAGGGTCAACCTCCAGGGCGCGCCGGTAGGTATCGATGGCATCCGGGTCGGGCGGGGCAGGCTGCGGCGGGTCGGGGTCATCCAGCTTACCTGCCTGGAAGTAGGCCTGCGCCTCCAGAATATAGGAATCGGCGGTGCGCGTGGGCGTGGGGGTGGGCATGAAAGCAGGGGCTTCACCTGACCGCGCTCCACCCCCAGCAGCAGCCAGATGCCGGCAAAGATCAGGCGCCACCAGCAGCATCACCCGGTAAACACTGAGGATGCCGTTTGCAGGTCGAAAGTTGGGACGCTTACCATAACAGATATCTCTTTCCATATCAGGGTGTAGGGGTCAGCTCTGGCGTGGCGGCAGGAGTGCCCAGGCTCTCCAGGCACAATTCCATACCGGCCTGGGCGTTTTGTACTGCCAGCTCATAATCGGGCACCCCTGTGACCAGGGCCTGGAAAACAGGTACGGCCTCACTGCAGCGGTTTTGTTTTGCGAGGGCAAACCCATAGAACCAGTAATATTCTGCCACCTTGCTGTAATCCAGCGGCAGGCCCTCCACTACCACGCCATCGGTGGTGGTGCCTCCGTGCACCGCCAGGGCCAGCTCGGTGATGGCTTGATCCAGCTCGGCATTGCGGTAGTACATGATCCCCAGGTTGCCGTGCAGCTTGGGGTTAGATGGCTCAATTTTCACGGCGTCTTCAGCGTACTGGGCAGCCTTGCCAAACTGGCCTTCGTTGGCGTAGGCCAGGGTGATCTCGGTGGGGATATTGGGGTTCTGAGGGTTCAAAGCATACGCCGCCAGCAGCTCATCCACCGCCAGATCGTTCTCCTGCTTCACCCGATAGGCAAACCCCAGGTTCAGGTGCAGGTCGGCGATTTTATCATTGATCGCAATCGCGGCTTTCAGCTCTTCGATCGCCTCATCGATATTTTCTTCACCGGAGTTCAGCAGCACCAGGCCGCGGGCGCGGTGCACCTCCAGCAGGTTGGGGTCCAGCTCTTTTGCCCGCCGTGATGCCTGGGCGGCTTTATCAAAATCATCAA
This sequence comes from uncultured Chloroflexia bacterium, assembly GCA_963705155.1. Classification (GTDB taxonomy): domain Bacteria; phylum Chloroflexota; class Anaerolineae; order Anaerolineales; family UBA4823; genus CAVPJC01. The sequence goes on from CAVPJC010000001.1 coordinate 417,074, forward strand.
AATCGCCTTTATTGAGCAGAATTTCAGCATAGTAGGCGTTCGCCAGCGCGCTGTTGGCATCCAGCTCCAGCGCTTTCTTAACCGACGCCTCAGCCGCCAGGTGTTCGCCGGTAAAGCTCTGCGCCCAGCCCAACACAGCGTGCGCCAGCGGGTTGTTGGGGTTTTGCAGCAGGGCATTCTGAGCATTGGTGACCGCATCCTCATACTGGCCTGAGAAGACCTGGATGCGCGCCAGGATGATGTACAACGCCGGGTTATCGGGGTCGGCAGCGATCGCTTGCTTGTAGGAGGTGATCGCCGGGGCCAGCTTGCCTTCCGCATAGAACTGTTCAGCTTCGCTGATGAACGATTTAGGGCTGCGTGTGGGTGTAGGGGTGGGGATAAAGAGCGGCGGGGTAGCCGGCACCACAACCGTGCTGAAGTACAGCCCGATGCCCACCAGCACCAACAAAAGCATCACCATCCAGGGGTTCGATCGCTTCCTGGGACGGCTCGTCATACTCCATTTACTGCCTCGCAAGTACATAGAGTGATCATACCATATTTTGCACCCCCCCAGATTGGTCACAAATGAGTGCTGCCAGGCCCCGCACCGGTGTCAGCCGGTCCAGACCTGCTTCCAGAGCGTCTCCCGATCCCATCCCAGGAAGATGAGCAGATCGCCAAGGGTCAGGCGCTTGCGCATCAGGGGCGCATTCAGGAAAGAAAACTTGACCTGAGATTCAGAAAAGGGCGGGGTCAATTCAGAGAACTTCTCCGGCGCTGCCACCGCTCTCAGTATTGCGCGTATTCGCTCCGGTGAGCGGGCTGAAGCCGATAATTCCCGCCGGATGGAGGGCCAATCTGCCAGAAATGAAGTGAAATCGGCCCTGTGAGCATCCCAGGCTTCCAGCTTGAGACGGTAATCGGCCCAGCACTCTTCACCGGCTTTCCCGCTCGGGTCTATTTCCAGAAATGTGCGCCGGATCAGGGTCTCCATGGTCTCTCCAGCCGGATAGCAGCTTGCGGCCTGCACCTCGGCGGGCTCAAACTCATCCAGGAAATGCTGGTAGGCGCCGGCTGCCAGCACGGTGGCGAGGGCCGCCTGCGAGCCGTGCTGGGCCAGCGGACGGTTGGTCAATTCGGCCTGCAAATCCAGGATATGGGAAATAACGTGTTCGTACCCCGACATGGGCGTGGTGGCGTGCGAAAGTGACATGGCCAGCCCGCCCAATGCGATCAGGCGCGCCAATACCGACATTCCCTCCAGATCGCCCGAACGGATGGCCCCGGCTTGCGCCAGGAAGATCTCATCCAGCGGGCCCATCAGTGCCTGAGGCAGCCGGCTGTACCCGCGGTCCATTCCCAGGCGGTGCGCCAGGTACCAGTCCGGCAGGCTGACGAAGGCAGCCAGCAGATCGCCCACACCTGCGGCGGTCATCTCGGGCGGGGCGTCTCGGAGTGTTTCCAGGTCGCACACCAGGGCGTCCGGATAACGCGAGTTCAGCGTGCGCTTGACGCCATCCACGAAGGTGGGCGCCATGTTCGATGTGTACGCACTGACGCTGTTGGCCGTCTGGAAAACTACCAGGGGCAGCTTCTCGCCGGTTTCCATGCCATAGAGGTGGCAGGCGTGTTTGGCAATATCACAGATCGTCCCCGACCCCACCGAAAGCACCGCCGCCCCGGGCTGCAAACGGGCTGCCACGGCGTGAATATGGGGCATGTCGGTGTGCACCTGCCCGGTGGCATCTGGTTGCATCACCACCTCATCCGGCTGCCAGCCGGCGGCCTGCAGCACCTTAATCAGGAGCGGTTTCAGGCTGTCTTCGCCTCTGCGCATGGGTGTAGCATCCATCACAACCAACACCGGCTTTGCCGGGTTAGCCCCCACTCGAGAAAGCACCTCCGGCAGGCGCAGCAGCGCTCCAGCCTCAAACAGCATCACCCGAATGGGCATTTCCTCGCCGTGCGGGTAACCCGGGAGCTGGCTGATTGCCTGCCAGAATGTTTCTCCGTCCGCGGGATCATATTGCAATTTCATGGGAACCTCCATCAGCTAATAAGTTCCAGTGACAGGAATACGCCATACCCGATCGTCAACACACCGATCAAAAAAAGCGCCAGGTTGATTGCCCGGGCTGCCAGCCTGCCCGGGCCAAAATCCATCAGGATCGCCCGGACGCCCAGCAGAGCATGGGCGGCGACAACCACCAGGAAGAGCACTTCCAGTGAAAAAGCCAGCGGGTTCTTGAGGTAGCCAACCACAGCCGCATAGTCTCGCAGACCTCCGCTGGCGATGTAGTGCTGCACGACCCAATGCAGGCCTGCCAGTAAGACGAGCAGCAGTCCCGAAATCGCCTGGATGATCCACAAAAACCGGCCGGAAATCTTCATGCCATCCTCCAACAGCTCATTCCCCGGGAATACCGAGAATGCCCAGCAGCGCCAGCCCCACGGCCAGGAACAGCGCCAGCCAGAAAAGCGCTTTCTGCAGGCGCAGCCCCCGCCCCAGGCCCAGCGCAACCACCCGCAGGCCGTTCAGCCCGTGAAATACCAATCCGAAGAGCAGTACCACATCCAGGGCAAGAAAAACAGGCGAACGCACCAGCGCGATGAACCCATCCCAGGCCTGAGGGCCTGCCCGCAGGCGGTCCAGCACTGCCAGGTGCAGATACAGGTAAACCACCAGCCCAATCCCGCTCAGCCGGTGCAGCATAAAGGCCAGGAAACCGCCTGGCCCCAGGCGCACCTCAAACCAGCGGCTGCGCAGCGCTTTCATCGCATCGCCCGCTTTCTCAGGTTCATGATTTCCCCCGCAGGATCAACCCCCGCCGGGCACACTTCGCTGCATTCAAAAGCAGCATGGCAGCGCCACAAACCGTGTTCGCCTTCCACAAAATCCAAAACGGAGCGCAAATCTCTGCCGCGCGGTTCAGCCGCCAGCCTGCCGGCAGCCGCCAGGGCTGCCGGGCCGGCGTAAAGGGCGTCACTGCCGGCAACCGGACATGCTGAAACACACAGACCACATTCAATGCAGTTTTCCAGGCGTGTCGAACCGGAGGCGCCGTTCTCTGCCGCACGGACAGGAGGGAGATCGACCTGGCGCAGCCTGTCCATAAACAGGCCAAAATCCACCAGCAGGTCGCCGAGGATGGGGAAGTTGCGCAGCGGCTCCAGTTGCACCAGGTGGTTGGAACCGCTTACCTGGCGCAGCGGGGTAATACAGGCCAGGGTCTCCCGGCCGTTGAGGCGCACCCCGCAGCTGCCGCAAGACGCGTGGTGGCAGGCATGCCGGAAAAGCAGGCTCGGGTCGATCTCCTGTGCCGCTTCCAGCGCGTCTAACAGGTAGGCTTCCGCAGGGACGGAGACCTTGAAGTCTTGCCAGCCGGTTGAACGGCGGATGCGCAGGGTAATGTCCATGTTCATTGCTGCGACCAATTCCGGTACGAAAGCAAAGGTGTTTCGCTCGTGCGGCAAGCCGTTGAAACGTCCAGGTAAGCGCAGACTGCGTCGGCTGTCTTTTCGGCCATGTAACGGGCGGTTGACGTTTTGCCGCCGATAACCGAGAAAAAGCCGGCTGCGCCCTGATCGGCGTGATGGAAAACGCGGAATGCACGCGTGGTCGCCCGCCCGCCGGAGCCTTCGAGCACCAGCAGCGGCCGCGCCGCCGCCATAACCCCGCGCAGCGGAGCGCGGCGCACACCCGGAACCAGCTTTTCGGCGATTGAATAAATGAGCTGGATGTCACCGGCAGGAATTACGATGCCGTCCGGGTCATCCACCCGCCAGGAGGTTGTGCCCAGGATGCTGGTCTGGCGTTGGGGGACGATGATATCGCCATCGGCTGGAGGCGCCAGAAGGTTCAGCACCTGGTGGCACAACCGTTCGCCCACCGTCAACATGGTGCCCGCCGAAGCCTCCAGTTGCACGGTTATCCCGGCCAGCGCGGCCACTTTGCCCGCCCAGGGTCCGGCGGCATTCACCACCGCATCCGCCTCGAGAATTTCAGTTTTTCCCGTGATGCGCCGCTCGATGCTGACCGTGCCCCGATGAATATCTAAACCGGTCACTTTCGAAAAGGTCAGCACCCGCGCCCCATTTTTACAGGCGGTCGCCAGAAAACTGAGACAGAATCGATAGGGATCAAAGACACCATCCGGAATTTGCACAGCCGCCAGGATGCCCGGGTTGAGATTTGGCTCCCACTGCAGCGCCTGCTGCAGTGAAATTTCGCGTCCGGGTATGCCGCACGCCGCACAGGCCTCCAGAAAGAGCGGCTTGTATTCCAGCCCGGCTTCGTCCACAGCCACAAACAAGCCATCGTTCAATTCCAGAGCCTCAGGCAGGATGCGCCGCAGGATATGGTTTTCCTGGATGCATTCACGCGCCAATTCAGGGTCGTTCACGGCATAGCGCGCCCCCGAATGCAGCTGGGCCTGGTTATGTCCGGTGGTGCCGCTGGCTACCCCGCCCTGCTCCACAACGGTCACGCGTACACCCCGCAGGGCCAGGTCGTGAGCCAGCGCCGCGCCGGTGGAACCCGCGCCGATGATGATCACATGCCGGGGCGCCATACCGGTTTATCCGTGCTCCAACAGCCAGGCAGACACTTCCCCCAGGTTTTGAAAGATAGAATCAGGCTGGAAGGGGGAGGCGGCCACCTCTTCCAGGCGGGTTTCGCCGCTTAAAACCAGGACAGTGGTGATACCGCTGGTCTGGCCCAGGGCGATATCGGTGTACAGGCGGTCACCGATCATGCCCAGCGCATCCACCGGCAGGCCCATCTTCGCAGCCGCGGCATCTACGATCATGCGATTGGGTTTACCCACTACCAGGTCTGGCTCACGCCCGGTGGAGGCGCGCACAAAAGCAATCATGGCGCCCACATCGGGCATGTACCCCGTTTCGGTCGGGCAGTTAAAGTCGGGATGCGTGGCAATATAGGGTAGACCCTGGCGCACATAATCACACATCTTCCACAGCTTCTGGTAGGTCAGGGTGGTATCAAAACCAAGCACAACCATCTCGGCTCCATCCTGCACCAGTTGGAAGCCATGGGAAAGGAATTCGTCTTCCAACGCGGGTGTACCCAGCAGATACAGAGGCGCTCCCGGCGAGCGCTCTTTCAAGTACAACGCCGTGGCCTCGCCGGAGGTGAAAACGTCGTCCTCCGGTATCGCCAGGCCCAGGCGGGTGATCTTTTCGGCATACTGCCGGCGGTGCTTGGATGAGTTATTGGTCAGGAAGAGATACTGTTTGCCTTGTTTTTGCAGGGTGTCGATAAATTGAAGCGCCCCTTCCAGCAAGCGGTCGCCAAGATAAAAGGTGCCGTCCATATCCAGAAGGAAACAGCGCACCTGAGACAATCGATGATTTGGATTCATAACACCTGTTGCAGGCTGGCTGCCTGCTCAAACACGGGCAGCAAAGCCCGGTACGTGGATTGGTAAAGCCGGTAGTAATTCAGATAATTCTCGTGCTGGCGCTGGTCAGGCTGGCGCACTTCAACGATGCGCACGGCCTGGGCGGCGGCTTCCTCCAGGCTGGAACAATCCCCGCCGCCCACCTGGGCCATCAGCGCTGCGCCCAGCGCCGTTGTTTCCGTAATCTCAGGCAAGGCCACCGGCAGACCCGTTACGTCGGCCTTGATCTGGCGCCAGAGCGGGCTGCGCGCCCCACCTCCCACCACCTGGATCTGCCGCAGCGGCAGGCCGATTGCTAGCATACGGTCGGTGATATCCCGCACCGCGTAGGCCGAGCCTTCCAGCAGGGCGCGCACAAAATGCGCCCGGGTGTGCGCCAGGGTAAAGCCAAAGTAGGTGCCGCGCGCCGCCGCGTTCCAGGTGGGCGTCATGGCGCCCATCAAACAAGGCAGGAAAACCAGGCCTTCTGAACCGGGAGGCACGGAAGCTGCCAGGTCGTTGAGCAGCTCGTACGGAACTCTGCCGCTGGTTGAACCCAGAAGCACCTCGCCAGCTGCAAAGTGGTCGCGGAACCAGCGGTAATTGGCCCCGGAGACAAAACCGGGGTTTTCCAGCAGCCACAGGTCAGGATGAGCGTGACAGTGCGTCTCCACCAGGCCGGTCGGGTCAAAAACGGCCTGTACGCTGGCCGCGCAGACCGGCTCAGCCGTGCCGGCAATATCACAAACCAGTCCAGACCCGGTAACGCCCGCCCCCAGGCAGGCGGCGTGTTCATCCCCGCTGCCCAGCACCACTCGCGTAGATGCGTCCAAGCCCCATCTCGCTGCGCAATTTCCGGGCGCAGCGCTCCCACCACCGTCGTGGATGGCAGGATGGGAACGAGAGATTCCTCTGGAATCTGGAACAAATCACACAACTCGGGCGACCAGGTGCGCCGGCGCACATCCATCAGCAGGGTGGAAGAAGCGTTGGAATAATCTACTCCCAGCTCTCCGGTGAGTGCGTATGCCACAAAACTGCCCGGCATCAAAAAACGCCCGGCCTGGCGCATCGCTGCCGGCTCGTTCTCCAGCAGCCAGCGAATTTTGGGAGCTACATGCGATGCATCCAGGTTTAAACCGGTTTGCTCGAAAACCTTTCCGGGATCCACCTGTTTGCCGGCGTTTTCGCACTGCGCCACGGCGCGGCGGTCCATCCAGATGATAGCGGGGCGGAGCGGTTTGCCATCTTTGCCCACCGCAACCACGCCATCCACCTGCGCGGCCAAACCCAGGCAGCGCACTGCCTCGCGCCGCACACTGCTTGCCAGCATGACTGCCCGCACAGCGGTCTGCAGAGCGGTTATCCAGGTCTCTGCAGGCTGTTCAGCCCAGGTTGGGTGAGGGTATTCAATCGAATAGCTGACGCTGGCCTCGCCGCAAAGCTTTCCATCCTCTGCCAGCAAAACAACTTTTACACTTTGCGAGCCGATATCGCAGCCAATTACGTATCCCATGCCAGATGGTCCGTCATTCAGTGGATGTCACTCAGATGGTCGGCCCGTTCCACTTCCTCCACATCGTTATACCACTGCATGCGCGGACCCACCGCGGAACGCGCCTTCCACTTTAACGTCTTGGGGGCTTTCTCGATCATCGCGCTCAGTTGATCGATGCGCTCCGCAATGTTCTGGGTATCCACCGCGCTGAAGAGGTTGGCATAACGGCCAATACTGCCGCGGATCTTTGCCAGGTTGCGCGTGGTGGTGTAATAGAAACCCCAGTCTTTGCTCATGATCTCGGCAATATATTTGCCATTGATGGTTTCCTGATCATGATCTCCCACCGGGTGAGACGCAAAAAGCATCAGCATATCCCGAATATCTTTCTCATTGAGGGTCACAATCTGGACTTTTTCCAGGGTCAGCTCGGCCAGAGGAATTGTTGGGGAATCAACTTCGAGGCGGTTGTTAAAATTTACCACATGGCACATATTCAACTGGTCTTCAAAGATATCCACATGCAGCCCGCTCGCTGCATGTTCATAGATATGCCGCCCGACAAACAACCCCGGGGTAAGGGAGCCTTGTTTGCGATCGGAACTGAAATGATCTTTGGTGAAAAACTGCTCGATCAGCTTTTCTTGTTTTGAATAAGCCGCAAAATCGATATCGGTGATTTCCCGCCCCATAGCGATATGGATATGCACGTATTCGGGGCAGTGGATACGGAATGCCGTGGCGCCCAGCACCCGCAAAAAGATTCCGGCTTCATCAGCTTTTTTCACAATCCGCTTCGCTTCGTCAACAAATTCACTCTGCTGCATAAGATTTCCTCGCTATCGCCTGGATCAGTTTTGTGTAAAGATGTAGCTTTCCAGGCCTTTCTTTGAAAACTCCAGCACAACCCCGCGCAGCACACCCTCGCCATACTCGCTGCCTGGATTAATGCACATGGTGCGCCCAATCTTCTGAGCCGAACGGCTCTCATGGATATGCCCGTGTAAACCCAAAATGGGTTGGTATTTTTCGATCGCTTTGCGCACCGACTTACTGCCCACCGATCCCATCTTGAAGCCGCCGGTCAGTGAAAGCCTGGGTGTCAGGTTTTCATCCAGTTCAGGCGCCTGGTCCAGGTTGGTATCGTGCGGGGGAACGTGCAGGTTAAAAATGGCTTGCTGGGGGTTCTTCAATTTCACAGCCAGCCCTTCAATAATCTGCATGAGCTCATCTTCCGGTTTGTCGCGCGGGCAGTGCCAGGGCGTCTGGTTGGCCGCCCCGACGCTCAACATTTCGTGATCCTCATCGATCTGGACAATGCGCCCATCCACGTTCTGGATTATATCCGACTGCTGAAAGGCTGAGTCGATTGCATATGGATCATCGTTGCCAGGCTGGACAAAGCAGCGGATACCGGTGTTGCGCAGCCGTTCTTCAGCAATTTCCAACCAGCGTGCCACACGTTCGTGAGCCAGTTCGCCGAATTTCTTTTCCACCAGGTCGTGGTCCTTGCTAAAAGCCTGCACCTCCTCAGGTGTTACCCGAATGGGGTACAGACCGCTGTTTTCAAAGGTCTGCTCCAGCTTGGTCATCTCCTCACCGGAGGTCACATCATACAATTGACCCAGATAATTGGCAGTGTACCGGCCTCCAGGCTGAGCCACCATGGGGATGATCATCTTGCCCACCATGTCGCCGCCCAATACCAGCACATTGGCCTCGTAGTACTTGGCGGCGTTGATAAATTTTTTAAAGACCACCGTCGCTCCATGCACGTCGGTGGTATAGAATACCCGGGTGATTTTCTTGCTACCGAATAATGGCACGTCAACCTCCGTGATAATCCTGCCTGTTGGTTAGATCGCCCGCTGGTTTAAGCGCTCCCTTCTCTCCGCAGGGCAAGCGAAGAGAAGGGAGATGGTAAAAAGGGTGCAATCTTAGTCTGGAGGAATTTCTTTGAAGCGCTTGTCCAAAGAAACGCCCCGCTGCTTGTTGATGGAAATCGCAATGAAATACAGGACAATCGGCAAGATCATGTAGAAGCCGAAAGACACCAGCAACGCCGGCAGTTGCAGCATGATCGAAGAGTTTGCGATAGCGGGCACCAGGGTGAAGTAGACTGCCGCCACGCTGATGATGAGACCAGCCACGCCGGCAACCACAATCCACGGTACGCCAAAGATGCTCTGGCGCACCAGGGCGGGTGATTTCTCCCAGATGTCTTTACGCCGCATGGGGAAGACGATGGCGGCGATGCTCAGGAAAATCCAGCCAAAGAACCAGATGGTGATGGTGTACACCTGGTAAGCCGAGAGCTTGGCGGTCAGGCAGTTCACCGTGAACTGGAACCACGAGATCACAAAACCTAAAAGGACGGCATATACGGGTGAGCCGCGGCGGTTAACCTCGTTCAGCTTGTCAGGCAGCATGCCATCAAAGGCATAAGCGAACAGGTTGCGCACCGGGGCAAACGCCAGGCCCATCGCGCCCACCCAGTTGATCAAGCCCCAGGCAAAGGATCCGCCCAGCAGGAGCAAAATGGGGTTCTGGGTGGCATACACCAGCAGGAAGGGCATCTGCGGGAACGAGCCAAAGATGGGCACGTCCTCACCAGCAGAGTTTAGCTTGGAAATGGCCTGAGTCAGGTCAACGCCAAAGCCGTGGTAGGTGACATAGGTGAAGATCTGGTAGTAGATGATGAACAGGATGATCGAGCCGTACTGCGCCAGGGGTTGGGCTTTATCTACGCGCTTGATCTCGCCGGCGATATTGGCTGAGTAGGTGGACCCCAGGCAGGTCAGGTTCATAAACGTGATGCCTGCCATTATCGTCGAAGTCAGGGAGAAAAAGCCGCGCTGCCATCCCAGGTCTGTGGCTTTTTGGATCACCGCCTGGTAGTCGATGTTCTGCACCACCATCATGCCCTTGGCAACGATATCCGGGTTCACCGAGAGCAGGACGCCGGCGTACACAGCCAGCATGATCCATGTGAGGATCATCGCTCCCCACACAAAGCGCATAAAGACCTTGGTGCCCAGGTAGATCACGTAGAACGACAGCATCAGTGAAATCGTTCCACAAATCCACACCAGGAAAGAACCCTGAGTTTTTGCCAGCTCTAAACCCAGGTTGAGCAGCGCTTGATTCTTTGAAATCAAGCCCATCTGGACGAAGGTGTGTCCAAAGCCCCAGTTAATCACAAAGTTGGTGTTATTGCCCTGCCAGTTGAGGCCCACGATCGTGAGCGTCCAGGAAGCAATGAACCCCAGGAAAGGATACAAGACACGGCTGATGTAAATATATTCGCCGCCTGAGCGAGGCATTGCGGAGGAAAAGTAGGTGTAGATGGCGGCGAAGGGGACAAGCGTCAGCATGAACATGATGGCCCAGGGCATATTGGCGCCCGGGTACAATGTGACCGCCCAGAGCAGGTAAAAACTGGCCTGGGTGATATTGGGAGCCACGAAGGAGTAAGCCAGCGCCGTCATGGGGCTGACCACGCGGGTCATGCCCGATGCCCGGCGGGCAAACACTTCGCCAGCTTGGGCTGCAGCCGATTGAGCTGCACTGTCAGGTACGTTTGCTGCCATTGACCATTCTCCACGAATTGTTACATCGTTCCGGGGCTCAGCCCCGGTTGAAATCAGGGATTTCTATTTTGAAACCCGGCAGTAAACCCACAAACCAATGCGTCTTTTGATCCAATAATCCTCCTTTCTTGTCCTCCTGAAAAAAACCTCCTCTGCGCTCATCTCGTTCGTTAAAGTCCACCCGGCATGCTGTGCCGGTGTACTTCCAGGGATAGCCCATCACCAGTGCGGGCCGCGGCGGGCGACAACAAAAACGAATGCATCAGGAACATGATATTCAATCGAATGAATCAAAGGACGATCTTCACTGTTGTAATCCGTTTGTGCCACATACAACAGGGGTGTTCCCACACGCACATCCAGCCTGGCAGCCACTTCAGCGCTGGCAGACACCGGGCTCAAATGGGCCTCACCGCGCGAAATCTGTAGATTAAGATGCTCCTCAAGATAATTGTACAGCGACACACTCTCCAGCTGCAGGGTTTCAATGGCATGCTCGCCGAGGATGGACACCGGGATGATATCCTGCGACCACACAACCGCCCGCTCGTTGGCGGTCCTTACCCGGTCGAGCACTACGATAGGAGAGCCGCGCGCCACCTGCAACGCCTGGGAAAGTACCGGGGTAGCCTTTTCGGTGCGCAATTGCGTATCCCTGGAACCAGGAATCATACCGGCCTGGCGGATCATCTCTGTGATACCAAAATTGATGCTCAGATCTTTGCGGATGGATTGCTCGCTCACAAAAGTTCCCAGGCCGCGCCGCCGGACAATCAGGCGCTGTTCTTCCAGGGCACGCAAAGCCTCGCGCAGCGTCGTCCTGGAAACACCCAGCATGGTGATCAATTCCAACTCAGGCGGAAGCTGGCTGCCGGGCGGAAAACTTCCCTGCCGGATCGCATCCCGCAGCATTTCAGCTGTGGCGGTCGTCAAGGTCATATGGCTGACTTTGACAGGAGAGATCGAGAGCGGCTTTAATTCAGCGGTCATTTTCCATCAGAGCGTACTCTTCTCAAACAATGGACAGAGCGCGTTGTAAAGCTGTACATAGGTGGCGTAGGCCTCATCGTAAACCGCGAAGTTTGACGGGGCCGGTTCAAAACGTTCTTTTATTTGCACCATCTGGCTGGCTGCTTCGGCAATGCTGCCGTAGAGCCCCACCGCCTTGCCTGCCAGTATCGCTGCGCCCAGCGTGGCTGCTTCTTCGTTGGTGGTGGTCAATACAGCCCGGTGGGTGATGTCGGCTTCAATCTGCTTCCAGATCCGGCTGCGGGCGCCGCCTCCCAGGGCGCGGATCTCGCTGACCGGCACCCCCAGGCTTTCTATCACCTCAATATTGCGGCGCACAATAAAACCCACCGCTTCCATGATGGCACGGGTAAAATGGATGCGCCCGTGGCGCAGCGTAAACCCGTAAAACACACCGCGTGCACGCGGGTTGGCTTCTGGCGCCATTGCACCCTGCAGATGCGGCAGCATCACCAGCCCTTCGCACCCGGGCGGCGCCAGTGCTGCCTCGCGCCCCAGCAAATCATAGGCATCCAGACCGCCGGCAGCCGCAACGCTCTTTTCCATCTGGGCAAATTCATCCCGGAACCACTTGAACACAATCCCGCCGCCGGTGAAGGTGTGCAGCATATACAACCCCGGGATGCCGTGATAGTGACAGGGCATCTGATTGCCCGGGTCGAGTGTGGCAGCGGAAACCGTGGAACAGATCGCCAGGGCCGCCCCGGTGTTCTCGCTGAAGATGCCTTCGGCAATATTGCCAACGCCTATCGCCCCGCATGCCTGGTCCAACGCGCCTGTGCAAGCCACCGTCTCCGGGCTCAACCCCAGCTCGGCGGCCACCTGGGGATGGATCTTGCCGACTGCAGTGCCTGAATCGACGATGCGCGGCAGCTGCTCGCTGCGTATGCCGAGCGCATCCAGCATTTCAGGCCACCACTGCAGTGTTTTAAAATTCCAGTAGCAGGTCGAAGTGACCAGTGAGCCTTCACATACATACTCGCTGGTCAGCCGGTACAGGAAATAATCTTCGATCAAAAGAAAACGCCCCGCCCGTGTAAACAGATCGGGTTCATTGCGGCGCAGCCAGAGCACCTTGGCGGCAGGCCAGGTCGGTACCAGCCGCACCTGTCCGGTTATTTCATAGGCGTGGCGGTGGCCAAAACGCTCCCCAAGTTCATCGGCCTCGGTTTGGGCACGGTTATCCAGCCAGACAATCGCCGGGCGCAGCGGTTTGCCGGCTGCATCCACCACAATCAGGGTTTCACCCTGCGCCGAAAGCCCCAATGCCCGGATCGATCCCGGGGCTGCCTGTGAATCGGCCAATACCTTTGCAATCGTGTTCTTGAAAGCCCTCCAGTAAGTCTCTACCTCCACCTCGACAGACAGGGCGTCGGGCGTGATCAGGGCATACTCTTCGGTCGCCTTGGCAATCACGTTGCCGTGCAAGTCATGCAGCGCACATTTAAGCGCTGTGGTTCCCAGATCCACGGCCAGGATGGTTTCCATGGCTGCCTGCACTCAAATACCCGGGGCGCCCGCCCAGGCCAGGATGGCGGTCTCTTCGCCCACATTGACCAGTGTGTGTGGCAGGCCCTCGGGAATGAAAATGGCATCGCCGGCAAAAAGCTCGTAATACTGGGTCTCGTCGTAGAGCAGCACATGCCCTTTGCACACAAAAAAGACCTCCTGAGAGTTGGCGTGCCCCGGGTCAATATTGCCGCGTGCCCCGGGGGGCAGCGTGGAGGTGCCCAGCCAGAGCTTATCGGTTTTTATGTATTCACGACAATGCTCTGGGCCTTCCATAAAATTGCGCGCCTGAGCCTGCCGGAGAACGGTTGCGGGAGTATGAGCGTTGTCTGCCATAGTACCTCCAGAACCTGGGATTGGATCCAACGTTTCCAGTGATCTCGCCACTGGCGATTCAGTTGTTTTGGGAGGAAAAATATCGGTGGTGCTATCGGATGTGCTTATTGGTGTTGTCACGATGTCTGACATTGTAACAACAACTTAGTTAAAAATAGCAGATTTTTTTAAAATGTCAAGCAGGATTTTTGGAAATCCCAGACTGCTGGTAGAATCAATTCATGCGATTTGACGTGTTTACCCTCTTCCCGGAAGTGTTTGACCCTTACCTCAATATCAGCATTCTGCAGCGCGCCCGACTGCGCGGTCTGCTGGAAGTGAACCTGCATAATATCCGCGATTGGACCCATGACCGGCATCACATCACGGATGACGAGCCTTACGGCGGGGGCGGCGGTATGGTGATGAAGCCAGAACCGATCTTCGCAGCAGTGGAATTGGTGCTCGGGTCGCCTCCGTTGTGCCCCGTCATCTTGCTCACCCCCCAGGGACGCACCTTCACCCAGGCCATTGCTCAAGAGCTCTCCACCCTGCCCCATATTGCCCTTCTTTCAGGCCGCTATGAAGGCGTGGATGAACGCGTGCGCCAATACCTGGTGACCGACCAGATATCAGTGGGCGACTATGTGCTCACCGGCGGGGAGCTGCCTGCCATGGCAATCATCGACGCCGTCACACGCCTGCTGCCGGGCGCGCTGGGCGATCCGGATGGCGCCGCCGATGACTCGCACGCTATGGGGCTGCTCGAATACCCCCACTATACCCGCCCGCCCGAGTTTCGCGGCTGGCGCGTACCCGATGTGCTCACCTCCGGCGACCATGCCCGCGTGAGGCGCTGGCGGCGAGAGCAGGCGCTCTTGCGCACCCGCCGGCTGCGACCCGATCTGCCTGGAAAAAGCCGACCTGAGCGAGGCCGACCGCAAATTCCTGGCAAAACAAGACGATCCCGAAGCTGAACAATGAGGAGGCGATCATGAAGCTGAATTATGGCAAGACCTTTCTGCTGGGTTTTGGTTTCTTCGGTGTGAGCGTGATCTGGGGGGTGTACAACGCCTTTGTGCCGGTCTTCCTTGCTCAAAAATTTGGCCTGGATGTGGTCTGGATCGGCTTCTTTATGACCCTGGATAACATCGCCGCGCTGCTTATCCAGCCGCCAGTAGGTTCGTGGTCCGACCGGCTGCGCACACCCATCGGGCGGCGTATGCCATTCATCTTGATCGGCGCCCCGCTGGGCGCGGTGGCGTTCGGCATTATCCCCATCGCGGGTGTGCTGCCGCTGTTTGTCGCCTGCACGTCCACCCTGTTGTTGAGCATGGCCCTGTGGCGCACACCGGTGGTAGCGCTCATGCCAGATATCACTCCTTCGCAGTTTCGCTCGCAGGCCAACGGCATCATCAACTTTATGGGGGGCGTGGGAGCGATCATCTCTTTCCTGGGCGGCTCGGCACTGTACCGCATCAACCCGGCTTTCCCTTTCTGGTTGGGTTCGGTGCTGGTTGTGGCTGCCTCCCTGCTGGTGTTTGCCTTCATCAAGGAGCCGGAGGTTTACGAACACGGCGAGGCGCAGCCGGGCATGCTCGCAAGCCTGCGTGAAGTTCTGGCAGATAACGATAAGAGCGCTTTGCGCATCCTGCTGGCTATCTTTTTCTGGTTCCTGGGCTACACCGCCGTTGAAGCCTTTTTCAATTTGTATGCCATCAACCACCTCGGGCTGGATGCCGCCGACGGCGCCGGCCTGCTGGGCCAGCTCTCGCTGATCTTTGTGCTGTTTGCGCTGCCATCCGGCTATATCGGCGGCAAAATCGGACGGCGTCCAACCATCCTCACCGGCATCCTGCTGATGAGCGCCGCCATGCTGGCAATGTTCGTATTACCGGCTGCCACCCTCACCATCCCGCTGGCGAAACTGCCCGTTCTGGGGCAGGTGCCGGTGGTGGGCCTGATCTTGATGTTTGCCGGCGCCGCCTGGGCGCTGATCAATATCAACTCGCTGCCCATGGTGGTAGATATGACCACCACCGCCCGGCTGGGCACTTACACCGGGCTGTACTACCTGTTTTCCACTTTTTCAGCCATCGTTGGACCGAACGTCAACGGCTGGGTCATCAAATTAACTGGCAATAACTATAACTCGATCATGATTGTGGCGCCTGTTTTTATGGCTGTGGCGCTGGTGATGATGTTGGGTGTGCACCGTGGTGAAGCAGCCCCGCAGGTGAAAACTGTTCCAGCCACCGATTGATGCCGGGCAGCGCACAGAATAAATTATCAACTACCATGCAGCTTCAAAAACACCCGCCCCGGGTAAACCGGGGCGAATTCCTTTTCACAGTTTACCTGGGCTTATTGATCCTGGCCGGGGTAGCCAGCCGTTTCCTGTGGGTCAACTGGAGCCAGGGGGCTAACCTGCACCCCGATGAGTACGGCCTGACCAATACCCTCACCCAACTGGCTCTGCCAGAAAACCTGGATGGTTATTTCAACACGCGTCTTTCGCCGCTCAGCCCTTACCAGCGCTACGATGCCTCCGGGCAGGTCATTGCCAACGGCCCCGATAACGGCATGCGTTGGGGGCAATGGCCCATCATCCTCATCCGCTTTGCCGCACAGGCTTCAGGAAACACAGGCTACGACGAACTGCGCCTGATGGGGCGCACGCTGTCAGCCTTCGCCGACGCCCTTTCGCTTCTCCTGATCTACCTGACCGGGCAAGCGCCTGTACAATTCCAAAACCGGGCTGCTGGCAGCCGCATTGAGCGCTCTGGCGGTGATGCAGATCCAGCAGTCGCACTTTATGACCGTGGATAACTTCGGTGTGCTGTTCACCAGCCTGGGGATGTACGCTTGCGTGCGCATTGCCCAACAGCCGGTTGTCTTGCGTTCACCGGCCGTCACGGGAGTCCAGGGCGGCTACCGCCTCAATCGCCGGGTGCTTCCATGGTATGCGCTGTTCGGGACTGCTTTTGGCATGGCGCTGGCTATCCAGGATCAACCTGCTCCCTCTGGGCGGCATGCTCTTTGTCGCCGCCTTTATCAGCGCCGCAGATTTGAAGCTCAAAACCCGCCAGGATCTGCAGCACATCCTTACCGGCAGCGCCATCTTCGTTGCCGGCGCCGTTTTGCTGTCGCTGGTCACGTTCCGCCTGACCCAGCCGATGAGCTTTCGGGCCGAGACCGGGGAGACCAGCCTCTTCACTTTGCATCTCAACCCCGATTGGGTGCGCAACATGACCGCCGCCCGCACCGAATTCGAATGGAATTGGCGGCGGGCCGCCGGGAGAGCAGTGGGCCCACCGCCCGGTCATCCTCTTCCCGCTTGCCAACATGCTGCTGTGGGGTCTGGGGCTGCCGCTGGGGGTGATGGCTGGGCCGGTCTGCTGCTGGCAGGCTGGCGAACGTTCAGGTTTGGGGAAGGCTGGAAAGCGCACCTGCTGCCCCTGGTTTGGACAGGCGGCTACTTCCTTTTTATGGCAACCCGCTGGGTCAAATCGATCCGTTACTTTTTGCCGATCTACCCCTTTTTGTGCCTGTTTGCGGCCTGGGGTCTGCTGGAGCTGTGGCGGCGTGGGCGAACAACCCAGAACGGAGTGTCGAAACCGGCCCGCCTGATTCTGCCCGCAGCCCTCATCCTGCTGGTCACACTGGGCACGCTGGCCTGGGCCGGCGCTTTTGTCAATGCCGTCTACCGCACCGACCATACCCGTGTGCAAGCCACACGCTGGATCTATGAGAACATCCCGGCGCCGCTGCACCTGACCCTGTACGGACGGGATGGCGCCGAGCTTCACCTGCCGCTGGCTGCCCCCGATGGGCTGCTGGTCAACGCTGCCGCGCCATATGTGCAGCCTTTCAGCCTGCCAACCGGAGCGAAGTTGGCAAGCGTGACGATCCCGCATGCATCTTCCGTAACCGGCGGCGGGTGGCTGCGCCTGGTGGTGGCAAGCGATGCCGGCGGGCTTTCGATACTCGATGAAACCGAAGTGATCCTGAATAACAAGCCTGGGCTTTTGCCGGGGCCATCGGTCCAGGCGCTCTTCCACCAGGTAGGGCTTGCCGCCGAGCAAATCTACTACCTGATCGTATCGTCACCTGATGAACAGGGCGCCATCCTGTCTCGCAGCGTGATTGCCAACGAAAATTGGGATGAGGGTCTACCCTTCCCCTTTGATGGGCGCGACCCGTTTGGGCAGCTTTACCGCGGCGCAACCATGGAAGTGCGCTGGTACGATGCCGAGAACAAACGCCAGATGTTTTTGGAAACCATCGCCCAGGCCGATTATATTATCCTGCCCAGCCAGCGCGGCATATGGACTACCTGCCGCATCCCGCGCACTTATCCCATGACCATGAACTACTACCGCGCCCTTTTTAACGGTCAGCTTGGTTTTGACCTGGCGGCGCAGTTCAGCTCCCCGTTTAAGTTGGGGGCGCTCTACATTTCGGATATTGGCGGCACCTGGGCCTGGGATCGAGTACCACAGCTGCCGTTGTTTAACAACAGTCTACTCGCCGCGGAGGAGGCCTTCAGTGTCTATGATCACCCGCCCGTGTGGATCTTCAAAAAGCGGGCTGATTTCGACCTGGCACAGGTGCGCCGCCTGCTGGATGCAGTCGACCTGAGGCAGGTGGTGGTGCAGTCGCCCCGCAATGCAGATGGGGTTCCCTGCCAATAATCACTCCAACAGTCACCGATCCCTTTAGCATCGGCCTTACATGAATTTGGCCCAGTTTTCAACGCTTTCCTTATGCTCGTCTATGATCTGCTGATCTGGCGTGTCAAAAGCATGGCCTATTTCAAAGAACAAGGGTAGATCTGGGAACGGTGAGCTTTTTGCAATTTCGATAACCAGATGGGGATCGATGATCCCCATCTGGTTATAAACCCTGGTAAAGGGCCAGTGGCGATCGGCTTTACCGTCGGTCTGCTGCAAGTGTATGACACGCGTCCAGGGCAGCAGGGTTTCCAGCCATACCATGGGGTCTCCTGGTTCAGGCAGATCAAACGAATTACAGTGACCCAGGTCGAAACACAGATGGACTGGGATCGGCAAGCCTTGATTAACTTCTTCCATTAAGTCAATTGCTTCTTGAGGCGTATGGGGAATCTCGCGCGGGGTTGGCATCGGCTCCCAGAGGAAATATTTTTGACCCAACCCTGCGGCAATCATGGCCAGGCTGCGCACCGATTCCACCATTAAGGATCGGATCAGTGCGCGTCTCTCCGGATCGGCGTAGTCGGCGGCGCTCATCGCTCCAATAGCACCACCACAGGCCTCCACTCCCAACCGTCTGGAAATTTCCAGAGCAGATTCATACCAGCGAAATGCATGCTCTCTCACATCCTGGTCAGGATGAGCCAGATGATTCTGGACATAAACGATAGTTCCTGTAAAAGAGGAATGCAAAAGCAGGCCATAGCGGTTAGCTGCTTCTGTTATCTCCGCACAGATTTTGCTGCGACCGGGTTCTGGCAGGGTTGGATCAAGCAAATCAAACGAGAATTGTACGTGTTTTAAACCCAATTCATCGGCGATGATTCTTGCCCACGCATCGGGTTCGGGCCATGTCTTTGCTGAAAAACCGTTGTTCACCCCTAAATGCAGTTTTGCAGACATTTTCCCCTCCACGTTTTCAGGGACTGCACATCGCTCTCTTACTCCGGGCTTATCGTTGTTCCTGGATGCAAAATCGTGCTCTTTGGGATCACCACAATCCCATCCTGCACCACCCAGTTGCCCGCATCCAGATCGGTGCCGCGCGGGAAAGGCCGGATGACCACTCCTTCACCCATGCGCACATTCTTGTCGATGATCGCCCCTTCGATCTGGCAGTTCTTGCCGATCCCCAGCGGGATGCCGCCGCGCGGCGGGATGCCGGGCTCATCGTAGTAATCCGCCCCCATCAGGATCGTCTTGATCATCGTCACCCCGTCGTTGATCTGGCTGCGCAAACCAACAATGGCATCACTGATTTCCGCCTGCTGGATCTGGCAGCCGTCCGTCAGCAGCACGTTGTGCAGCCGCGCCCCATCGATCACCGATCCTGGCAGAAAGCGTGAGCGTGTATAGATCGGGCGCACCGGGTCATAAAAATTGAACGGCGCATGCGGGCGCGTCAGGCTCAGGTTGGTCTCGTAAAACGAGCGAATCGTCCCGATATCCTCCCAGTAACCGTCGAAGTCAAAGCCAAACACGGTGTGGCTGCTGAGAGCGTTGGGGATGATCTGCCCGCCGAAGTCGTCGAAGGTGGAGCTTTCCAGCAGATCAACCAGCACATCGGTGTTGAAAGCATAAATGCCCATCGATCCCAGGAACGGGCGCACCGGATCATCCCGGCTCACAAATTGCGCCTGCACGTCGGGGTCGCGCGGTTTTTCCACAAATGCTGTGATGCGCCCATCGTCGCCGCGTTTCAACAGCCCAAAGCGGGTAGCATCCACCGCCGCCACCGGCTGCACCGCCACTGTGATATCGGCGTTGTTCTGCCAGTGGTACTGCATCATCTTATCGTAATCCATGCGGTAAAGATGATCTCCCGCCAGGATCACCACCTGCTCGGCTCCCGTGGCTTTGATTTCGAACAACTGCTTGCGCACCGCGTCAGCTGTGCCCTGGTACCAGTCTGAGCTGCGCAGCGTTTGCTCGGCTGCCAAAATTTGCACCCACCCCTGGTGGAAATCGTCGAAGGTGTACGTTTGCGTGATGTGCCGGTGCAGCGATACCGAATTGAACTGTGTCAGCACTGCAATACGGTGGATGCCCGAATTGATACAGTTGCTGATCGGCACATCAATCAGCCGGTATTTACCGGCGATGGGCACCGCCGGCTTGGAGCGCTGTTTGGTCAGCGGGTACAGGCGTTTACCCACCCCGCCCCCTAAAATAACTGCGACAACGTTACTTAAAGATGGCATAGTATCTCCTCCTTAACAAAAACGCCCTGCCTTTTCTGGAAGGGCGCCGTGCTATAATGAGTGGGTCTTTTTGTGTGCCGAAGGTGGGAATCGAACCCACACTCCCGAGGGAACACGATTTTGAGTCGTGCGCGTCTGCCTGTTCCGCCACTCCGGCGTTACAGGTAAAGTATAATCAAAGATAGATGTAGGGTCAAGAGACAGGAGTTTTGTAAAAGACCACCATGCGCCTTGGTATTATTGGCTTACCCCAATCTGGCAAAACCACAATATTTAACGCCCTCACCCGCGGCCACCAGCCCACCACCATGAGCGGCGGTCGCTTCGAAGTCCACACAGGCGTGGTGGATGTCCCCGACTCGCGCGTTGATATCCTCTCTGGCATGTTCAAGCCCCAGAAGACCATCTACGCCAAAGTCACCTATGCCGATATCGCCGGCCTGGAAGGCTCAACCTCCAAAAGCGCCATCTCGGGCCAGATCCTCAACCAGCTCACCCAGATGGATGGCTTTGTGCACGTGGTGCGCTGCTTCGAAGACGCCAGCGTACCGCACCCATCTGGCAGCATCAACCCCGCCCGCGATATCGCCGCCATGGATGGCGAACTGTTGATCAACGACCTCATCTCGGTCGAGCGCAAGATGGAGCGACTCAACGACGAGAAGCGCAAAGGCGGCGGCCGGGAAAAGTCTGTCATCGAGCGCGAGATCGTCCTCTTTGAACGCATGCACGCCGCCCTCTCCCAGGAGATCCCACTGCGGGATATCGATTTCTCGCCCGAAGATGAGAAGGGTGTTTCCGGGTTTGGTTTCCTCACCCGCAAGCCGTTTCTGGTCCTGCTCAATCTCTCCGATGGACAGGCGCCCCCCAACCTGGAATATCCCCACAAGCGCTCGGCTGTGGTGGGTCTGCAGGGCAAGTTGGAGATGGACCTTGCCCAACTTTCACCGGATGATGCCGAAATGTTTATGGCCGAGTACGGCATTACAGAATTGGGCCTGCTCAAAGTGATCCGCCTCTCGTACGACCTGCTCGGCCTGCAATCTTTCTTCACCGTGGGCGAAGATGAAGTCCGAGCCTGGACAGTGCGGCGCGGCGCGCCGGCATTGGAAGCCGCCGGCGTCATCCACACCGATCTGCAGAAGGGCTTTATCCGCGCAGAGGTGGTCACCTACGACGACCTGGTGAACCTGGGCGGTCTGAGCGAGGCCCGTTCCAAAGGCAAACTGCGCCTGGAAGGTAAGGAGTACGTCCTCACCGATGGCGAGATCATGCATGTGAGATTTAATTTGTAAAATTCAATATTTCTGCAACAAAAGGTGAAAATATGACCCTCCCGTACACCCTGTCCCGTTGGAGCCTGGCCGATCTGTTTACCGGTTTTGAAAGCCAGGAAGTGAAAAACGCCTTCACCCAGCTCGATGCCTGTGTATCCGAGTTTGAGAACCGCCGCAAGCAGCTTTCAGCCGGGATTTCCGCTGAAGACTTTATGGCCATCATTCGCCAGTTGGAAGAGATCCATCACCTGGCGCACCGCGTCTATGGTTTTGCCGGCTTGAGCTTTGCCGCCGACACCCAGGATCAGGCCGCTCAGTCGTTTCTGGCGCGCGTCGAGCAGTTCATGGCTGGCCTGGAAAACCGCACCCTCTTTTTTAGCCTGTGGTGGAAAGACCTGGATGAGAACAGCGCTGCCCGCCTGATGACCGGCTCGGGCGATTACCAGTATTGGTTGGAAGAAATGCGCCACTTCAAGCCTCACACCCTCAGCGAGGCCGAGGAAAAGATCGTTAACATCAAAAACGTTACCGGCGCCAGCGCCCTGCAGAACCTGTATGACGCCATCACCAATCGCTACGTCTTTAAAATCAACGTCAACGGGGAAGAAAAAGAGCTGACCCGCGGCGAATTGATGGTTTTTGCCCGCCAGCATGACCCCGATTTGCGGGCGGCTGCTTACCAGGAGCTTTACCGTGTCTATGCTGATGATGGCCCCATCCTGGGCCAGATGTACCAGACTATCGCCCGTGACTGGCACAACGAACAGCTCGACTTGCGCCACTTCGCCACGCCCATCGCCGCCCGCAATCTGATCAATGATATCCCCGACCAGGTGGTAGATACACTGCTGCAGGTTGCCGAGAGCAATGCCCCGCTTTTCCAGCGCTACTTTGCTCTAAAAGCCCGCTGGCTGGGACTGGAACGCCTGCGCCGCTATGATATCTACGCTCCGGTGGCCAAATCTGAGAAAACCTATACTTTTGACGCTGCGACCAGCATGGTATTCGAATCCTTACAGGAGTTTGATCCGCATCTCACCGGGCTGGCAAAGCGTGTCTTTGAAGAGAACCACCTGGATAGCGAAGTCCGGCGGGGCAAACGCGGCGGCGCCTTCTGCTCCACCGTGGTGCCAGACATGACCCCCTGGGTACTGGTGAATTACCAGGGTCACCCGGATGACATCGCCACCCTGGCGCATGAGTTGGGGCATGCCATTCACTCCATGCTCGCTTCTCATCACAGCCTGTTTACCGCCCATTCTTCCCTGCCGCTGGCCGAAACTGCTTCAACTTTTGGCGAAATCATGCTTATCGACCGCTTGATGGCTACTGAGGCCGACGAGCGTGTTCGCCGCGACCTGCTTTTCCGCCAGGTGGATGACTCTTACGCCACTATCCTGCGCCAGGCGTTCTTCGCCCTCTTCGAACGCCAGGCTCACGAAATGACCCGCCAGGGCGCTTCGGTAGATGAGCTGGCCGAGGCCTATCTGCAGAACCTCAAACGCCAGTTTGGCGACGCCGTGGAAGTCAGCGATGAATTTCGCTGGGAGTGGGTCTCTATCCCGCATATCTACCAGGTGCCCTTTTACGTGTACGCCTATGCCTTTGGCCAGCTCCTGGTGCTCTCCCTTTACCAGCAGTATAAGGCCGAGGGCGAAGCATTCAAACCCCGCTTCCTCAAAATCCTGCAGGCGGGTGGTTCGCAAGCCCCCGCCAAAATCCTGGCGGATGCCGGCATCGATATCTACAAAGCCGAATTCTGGCAGGGCGGTTTTGATGTGATTGCCGTCATGCTCGAAAAACTGGAAGCCATCCCGGTAACCCGCTCCTGAGCGCAAAAGCGGTACACCCATGCAGGGGTGTGGTGAACAACACACCACACCCCTTTTTACCCCCATCTCCTCACCATGAGTGATACTTTCCCCCTTTCCGATCTCTTTCAGCCCGCACTCGACCTGCTGGTGGAGAACCGTGAGGAATTTAACCGCCTGGATTCGATCAACCAGAACCATGGCGATCATATGTTGGCTATCTTTCAAGCCGCCCGGCGCGCCACAATGGAGAAAACCAGCCTGCCGGCTGCCATGGCTTATGCTGGCGAACTCCTCCAACAAATGCAGGCCAACGCCTCGGCCCAGGTCTATGCCCGCGGCTTGCAGGCCATTGCCGCACAGTTCCAGCAGCGCGGCATTGAGATCGACGCTCTGGCGGCATACCTGCGCCGCCACCTGCTGGCGCCTGGTGAGCTGCCGCCTGCGCCACTCGCCGGCGAAGAGCTCACTTCAGGGGAAATCTTGAAAGCGCTGCTCAACGCCCTCACTACCTGGGAGCAGGCCGAGGTTGCTGCAAAGCAAAACGGCCCGTCTGCGCCTGCCGGCTTGGACCTGGGCTACCTGCTTGGCATCGGTATGGCCTACATGCAGGCAAAACAGGGCGGCGGCGATAAACTGGACGTGTTGGCCGAAACCATCGTCGCTTCCAGCCCGCTCGGGCAGGTGCCGCACCGCCTGGAAACGGGCAAGCAGGTGGTGCGCGCCGTCTTGAGCGCCCTGAAAGGCGCCTGACGGGTTGCGTACAAGTTCAAACGCTGGTATCCTTAGCACATTCTCCACTGCATGAGGAGCACCCACCTATGTATATTGCCATCGAAGGGGTCATCGGCGTGGGCAAAACCACGCTGGCGCGGCTGCTCCAGCCGGTATTCCAGTCTGGCTTACTGTTGGAAGTCTTTGAAGAAAACCCGTTCCTCTCGGATTTTTACGCTGACCGGGAGCGTTACGCTTTTCAGACCCAAATTTTCTTCCTGCTCAGCCGCTACCACCAGCAGCGCCAGGTGGTGCCCGAAGTCCTGGCAAGCGGCGGCAGCCTGCTGGCCGATTACACTTTCGAAAAGGATGCTCTGTTTGCAGGTATCAACCTCAAAGGCGATGAGCTGGAGATGTACCACCGTGTCCATGCTGCTCTGGCGGAAAAAATTCCCCTGCCTGGCCTGATCGTCTACCTGCGCGCCGAAACCGACACCCTCATGCAGCGGATCGCTTTCCGCGACCGCTCCTACGAGCGCAATATGCAGCGTGATTATATCGATGAGTTGAACCGGGCCTACGACCTGTTCTACAGCGACGCTCACCGCGCCAGCCATCAGCTATTCGTGCCGGTTTTAACCATCGATACCGATGACCTGGATTTTGTTCGCCGTCCCGGGGACCTCAAATGGGTCGAAAACCGCATACGCCAGGCTTTGCGCCTCTCGCCTTTCCAGGCCGAGCTGCCCATTCCCTAGGACATTGTCGTTCAATGGCGGGTTCAGCCCGGCGGACCGGTGAGATAAGAAACGAGGGCAGCATCCATGCGCATTAATCGAGATACCCTGATCAAAATTGCTGAAGATGCGATTAACCAGCGCACGCGCAAAGACAGCGGCATCGTTTCTATTTACCTGTGCGGGGCCCTGTTGGGCGATGACTACCTGCTGGGCGGTACCGCCGATATCGACCTGGCCTTTATTCACATTGATCTTCCGCAAAGCAGCCGGGAGATTGTGCGTGTCTCGGATGAGATTCACCTGGATATTGCCCATTACGCCCAAAAAGAATTCCGCCAGGGGCGCAACCTGCGCCAGCATCCCTGGCTGGGCCCCACGATATTTGAATGCAAGGTGCTGCACGACCCGCAGCATTTTATGGATTTCATCCAGGCCAGCGTGCGCGGCCAGTTCGACCGCCCCGATTTCGTGGTTGGACGATCCCGCCAGCAGTTGGAACACGCCCGCCAGATCTGGCTGGGTTTTGCCACTCAACTTCCAGAACAGCCCACCCCGCAGCACATGGGCAAATATCTGCGTGCTGTCGAACACGCAGCCAATGCCGTTGCCGGTCTGAACGGGCCGCCCCTCACCGAACGGCGCTTTCTGCTGCGATTCCCTGCCCGGGCCGAGGCAGCCGGTCACCCTGGACTGCATGCCGGGCTGCTGGGCATGCTCGGCGCCCCCCACGCCGATGCGCCTGCTCTGCGCTCCTGGCTGGATGGCTGGCAGTCTGCCTGCGAAGCGCTGCCCCAGGCCGCTTCCTCCCGCCTGCACCCGCACCGCCTGCACTATTATCGCCGCGCCTTCGAAGCTTTGTTAGACAACCCCCAGCCCCTGGCCGCCTTGTGGCCCCTGCTGCACACCTGGACGCTGGCGGTCAGCCTGCAGCCAGAGGACCACCCGGTTCAGGTGGGTTGGCAGTCTGCCTGCGAGCGCCTGGGCCTGCTGGGTTCGGGCTTCGCTGAGCGCGTGGAAGCCCTGGATGCTTACCTGGACAGCGTGGATGAAACCATCGAGGGCTGGGCGCAGGAGCGCGGTGAGTAAATCGCTGGCAATGTTTCACGTGAAACATTACTCCGTTTTTCAAAAAAAAGCCCCCCTTCCCATGTGGAAGAGTGGACTTTTATGATGTGACAGGCGTTAGCCGGGCCAGTCACGCTGCCGGCGGACGCTGCTGCTCAAGGGTCGCTTGGCGACCACCCGGACTTTATTGTTGCCGTAGTGCGTCATCGCACTCACCACTTCCCAACCCTCTGCCCCCAGCTCATTCAGCGTGTTTTCCAGCTGCTCATCTTTTGGCTCACTCCAAAAGCTGCCCACGCTGATCGCCCGGTATTCCCACTGTGTCGGTTCAGCCATGTGTCACTCCTTACTCTGCGAGGCCCTGACTGTCTCTCCCAATGCCACCATGCCGGTCATACCCCCCAGGTTCATGGTATCCACCGCCGAGCTGGGTACGATCACCAGGGCGCCTTTTTCTTTCAGGCCTTCAAACAGCATGTTCATCGCCCGCAGATGCAGGGCGGTGGGATTATTGAGATAAGACTGCGAAGCCTGCGCAAAGCTGTGCGCAATCTGCTCTTCCGATTCGCCCAGGATCACGCGTGCCTGGCGCTCGCGTTCGGCCTGCGCCTGGCGGCTCATGGCATCTTCCAGCGCCTGCGGGATGATCACATCTCGAATCTCCACGCTTTGCACCGATACACCCCAGGGCGTCGTGCGCTCATCGATGATTTTCTGCAGGTCAGCATCCATTCTGGCCCGCCCGATCAGAATATCTGCCAGCTCCATCTGCCCGATGATCTCACGCAGCGCCGTCTGTGAAGCCCAGGCAATCGCCGCCCGGTAATTTTCCACTTCCATGGCGGCTTTCTCGGCATCCCACACCAGCCAGAACAAGACCGCATCCACATCCACCGGCACCGTGTCTTTGGTCAATGTCTTTTCTGCGCTGAAGGGCGTCACCATCACACGGTGATCGATCCATTGGGCAATATTGTCCACCACCGGCACTACCCAGAATAACCCCGGTCCGCGCAGCCCGTGAAAGCGCCCCACGCGCAATACAACAGCTTTTTCCCATTGGGAAGCCACCTGCAAGCCAAACAGAATGTAAAACCCCCACCAGGAGCATCACTACCGTGAAAACGCCGATGACGGTATCCGCCACACCCGCGTTTGCCATCCAGATGGCCCCCAGGAACGCCAGCGTGTACAGGATAACCATCAGCGTGAGACCGATGCTGCTCACACGCAGGGTGGTTTTTCCAACTGTAATTGCTTCTTTGCCAGCCAGTTTCTTGTTCATTCATTCCTCACATTGCTATGCTTCAGTTTCAGAAGCCGGCACCGTGCCAGCCTCCAACCATTCTTCCAGGGCCTTTCTAATATTTGCAGCCACCTCCGCCGGCGAGCATCCCAACCGCGCCGCTTCCGCCATATAACGCCGAGTCAGACCATCCAGGGCTTGCGTGCGCAGCAGATGCACGGTCTCTTCGCTGGGCGCCTCCCAGATATAGGTGCCGCGCCCCTGCTGGGTCGAGATCAGTCCTGCCTCGTCTAACAGACGGTACGCCCTTGCCACGGTATTCCAGTTCACCCGCAGGTCGGTCGCAAGCTGCCGCACGGTGGGGAGCTGGTCGCCCTGCTGCAGCGCTCCCGATCCGATCTGCTGGCGGATTTGATCCATGATCTGGATGTAAATCGGCAGCCCCGACCGAAAATCTAACTTGAGTTGAATTTCTTTTACACCCAAGATGGTTCTCCAATTGTATCTTTGTGCTATTGTATAATTGTCTTATTGCACCAATTGTACATCAGCACTCCTCGTCTGTCAAGAGGCTGGTCAGGTTCAACGCCGGCATTTTCGCAGAGCGCACTCCTGGCGTTAACTTCCCTGGCTGGGATATAAAAAAGAACCCCCGGCGGGCGTCCGCCAGGGGCTGAATATCAGCATGGATTTAGTTACTTGACAACGGGCAGTTCGGCCGTCGTCCAGGCGCCCATCCCGCCAGCCAGGTTGCGCACATCGGTGTAACCCAGCATCTTCAGGGCCAGCATAGCCATCCCGCCGCGGTGACCCGGACTGGCACAGGATCACAATCTTGGCAGCCTTGTCGGGCAGTACACTCAGGTTGGCAATGAACTCATTGATCGGGATATTGATGGCGCCTTCCACGTGGCCTTCGGTGTAATTTTCAGGCGTACGCACATCCACGATGGTCAGGCCGCCGGTCGCAATCTCGGAGTTCAAATCAGGAGCCTTGACGGTGCTGAAGCCATCGGGCAGGGCGCTGATGGCGGCGTCCAGGTCAGCCAGCAGTTTGGCATCCACTGCGGGAGCAGCGCCGGCTGTGGGAGCAGCCGGAACGCCGGTTTCGACCGGGAATTCAGCTTTTTTCCAGGCAGCCAGACCGCCAGCCAGGTTGACCACGTCTTTCCAGCCCAGCAAGCGCAGGGCGGCGGTAATGAAAGAACCACGGTGCGCTGAGGCGCAGTAGACCACGATGGGCTGGTCGAAGGCCGGCAGCTTGTCCAGGTTTTTCATCACATCGCGCGTCGGGATATTAACCGAGCCGGCAATATAGCCGTCTTTCTCAAGCTCAGCGGCTTCGCGCACATCCAGCAGGAAGGGCGGTTTATCCACCAGGGCGGTGTTGAGAACATCGGCCTTGATGGAATAGTAACCCTGGTCGGCCGGCAGGGCGCTCAGGAAATCGCCCCACAACTTGGTCCAATCCAGGGCGCCGCCCACCACGGGCATGCTGGCGGCTTTCCAGGCAGCGGTACCGCCGCCCAGATTGGTGACATTGGTGTAGCCCAGCATGCGCAGGGCCATCATCACCACCGCGCCGCGATGTCCGGAGGCGCAGGTGACTACAATGGCAGCATCTTTGGCGGGGAGCTGGTCCAGCTTGCCCAAAACCTCATTCAACGGCAGGTTGAGCGAGCCCTCGATATAACCGTCTTTCTCAAATTCGGCCGCGGCCCGCACATCCACGATGACAGGCGGGGTTGCACCGGTCAGGGCTTCGCCCAGTTTGTCGGCCTTGATGGTGTAGAAGCCTTTATCGGCTGGCAAATTGCTGAGGAATTCATCCAGCGCGGTGAAGAGGGCGGCGTTCTCCACGATCGGCTTGCTCATCGCAGCCGGAGCAGCGGGCATGGATCCGGTCACAACCGGCAGCTCGGCCTTTTTCCAGGCGCCCAGACCCCCACCCAGGTTGCGCACATTGGTGTAACCCAGCAGGTGCAGCGCGGCAAACGCCATTCCACCGCGATGCCCCGAGGCGCAGTAAATGACGATGGGTTCGTCCAGACCAGGCAGCTTATCCAGATTCTTGAGAAGATCGCGCACCGGGATATGGACCGCGCCTTCGATGTAGCCATCCGCTTCGACTTCAGCCGGTTCACGCACATCCAGCAGGTAGGGAGCCGCGGTTGCAAGCTCTTCGCTCAATGTGGCTGGCTTGATGGTGCCGTAGCCTTTATCACCGGGCATGTAGGCGTCGATCATGCCCTGGAACAGCACCCCCCAATCGGGAGGCGGTTCGGGGGTAGGCTCCGGCGGAACTGCCGTAGGCGGGACGGCGGTCGGCGCTTCGGTGACCACCGGTTGGGGAGCTTCAGTGACGACTTCCGGGGCCGCCGCGGGACTGGCGCATGCGCCCAGGATCATGCTCAAAATGATGAGCAGGGCAGATATGAGTTGGAATTTCTTGATCATTGGGTTATTTCTCTCCTGTTTTTGGTTGGATATGACGCCCTTATGGGGCCTGGGTTGATGGGTTAGTTGTTCAGGCTCTTCCACAGCTGCCGGTATGGTTTGGATGATCACGTCCTGGTTCGCATCCAGTTCTTCAGGCCGAACTTTGTCGGCTGTCAGGAACAAATCCGGGTTGCCGTGGCACGCATTGCAGGTTTCGGCCTGCGGCGTTTTGGTCTGGGTATTATGCGGTGTGGCATAGGCCCAGGTGGGTAGCAGGTTAAAGTTGGGCAGCAGGTTCTCGCCGTAGAAGGCGTAGCTGTCCTGGGCCACCGGGATGTGCCGCACCGGGACGAATGCGTAAGGCCGGTCGTAGGTGCGGTCAGGGTTGCGCCCGATCAAGAACGTGAAATAGGTATTTTCGGTCTCGAAGAAGGGGTTGCCGGTCTTGTCACTAATGGCCACATGGCAGCCATCGCAGCTGGTATAGGTGATGGAGTGGCACACCTGGCAGGAAAGATCGGTGCCGTGCTCGGCGTGCATGGCGATGCCGTCCTGCCCGGTGGTGACCGCTGAATGGCACGCTTCGCAAGACGGCAGCTGCACGCCCGAATAGCGGTGATCGGCCGGGGGCATCTCGGCAGCTTCCGGGCCTTCATGGCAGGCGCTGCAGTTAGAGTCCTGACCATGCAGCTCGTGGCTGCTGTGGCAGTCAATGCAGTTCATACGCCCCTCGCGGAAGTGCACATCGCCGGGGAATTCCTCATTCTTACCCAGATATTCGTTGCCCACCCGGCTGCCGTGGCAGGCCGTGCACGAGCGTGTCATCGGCGGTGTCTTTTCAAAAAGATGCCCGCTGAACAAGCCGCCGCCCACGCTGGCCGGCTGGCTCACATGGCAGTCGCCGCAGGTTGTGTGGCAGCGCTCACAGTGGTTAGCAAACATTGTATCCAGCACGGGGTGGTTTTCGGGTACGCTGCGGGTGTACATGGTTGTGAAATAGCCGCGCTGCGTGGCGTGCAGGCTGTTGGCATATACGCCCGCAACATCCGGATGGCAGTCCTTGCAGACCGAATCTGGCCCATCGCTTGGGCGGGCGATGATGCCCGCGTGGGCGCTGTCTTTATCCGCTGATTGCACACCGCCGTGACAGCCGGTGCACGGCGTTTGCCCGTGAACGTTCTGGCTGAATTCCTCGTAATTAACGATCGCTTTTTCCCAGGGCTCCAACGGAGCCACATCGCCCCCTCAGCCAACCCCTTTGGATTCAAATTCACCGGCTTCTTCCGGTTTAGCCGTATCGGTCAGGCGCTGCTGGTCCACATGGCAAGCCACACACTCATCCACCGGAACCGGGGTGGGCTCTACGGCCAAGGCTGCTTGCAAAGCAGTGGGCGTGGGCTCTCCCTGCTGGCCGGCCGGAAAAGCCTGCTCGGCGGGTTGCAGGGATGCGTTTACGCCGCAGGCTGTCAGCAGCAGGGCACTGAAAAGCATAGCGATCACGTGTTTGTAAAAACTCATCAATACGCGCCTTTCGCTTGTAACGTTTTTCACGATTAGATTATAAAAGAAAATGTCATGCAAACAAGTGATAAACATAACATTTACTTATAGGTTCTGCTTATCCCATTTATAAGCATAAACTATGCTAAAATGGCAAATATCACTTGAATTACTTATTCATCTTGTGTTAAACTTCACAAGGAGAAGAGTCCATGCTAGATATCCACCAGCTCAACGTTTTCCTGGCAGCCGCCGAAACCCTCAGCTTCACCCGGGCCGCTCAGAGGCTGCACATGACCCAGCCCAGCGTCAGCCAGCACGTGCAGGCGTTGGAACGCCGTTTTGGCAACGAATTGTTCATGCGCAACGGGCGCAGCCTGGAGCTGACCGATGCCGGTCTGGCCCTCGTCCCGCTTGCGCGCGAGGCCGTTTCCCTATCGGTGCGCACTGACGAAGCCATGAGCTCTGTCAAGGGTGATGTGGTCGGTCACTTGATGGTAGGCTGCAGCACCACCCCGGGCAAATACGTGCTCCCGCAGCTCCTGGCGCGCTTTCACCAGCGCTTTCCCCAGGTGCGCGCCACCTGCCAGGTGTCTTCCCAGCACATTGCCATGCAGCTTCTCAACGATGGCGGGGTACATTTTGCTCTCACCAGCATGCCAGAGGGCGCTCAGCCCGACCTGGAAATGCACCGCTTCCTGTGCGACCACGTCATTTTGATTGCTCCGCTCGACCATCCCTGGGCGCAGCAGGGTGCGATCGCCCCTCAAGAACTTCTCCAGGCGCCCTTTATCCAGCGCGAAGAAAGCTCTGGCACCTATGCCGCTGTCCGCGACGCCCTGGCTGCTGCCGGTATCTCGATCCATGACCTGGACACCCTGCTCACCCTGGGAAACTCTGAGGCCATTGCGATGGCTGTGCAGGAAAGCCTGGGGGTGGGGTTCATCTCTGAAATGGTCATCGATCGGTTGGGAGCCGGACGTGTGGCCCGCATCGAGATCCGCGGCGTCCAGATCCAGACGCGATATCTACATCAGCCGTAACCTGCGCCGCCCGGCCACCGTTGCGCAGAATGCTTTTTGGGCTTTCATCCACAGCAAAGATAATCCGATTTATTGTGATGATATCCGTTCAGAGATATCTCCCGTTACCGAGTGAGGCACTGATGAAAAAACCCAACCCAGTTGTTCCACTGCGCTGGCCGATCCTGGCAGGCTGCCTGGTAGGGCTGCTCTCCATGCTCCTTACCATTGGGATGGCGACCGCAGCCCCTCTCTCGCAGGATGCTCAGCCCACTCCCACCTTGCCTGCCGAGCTGGCAGACCAGGACTGCAAGCAATGCCACCTGGATATCGCCAACACCTGGAATTCCAGTCCGCATGCCCATGCCTTCGATGACCCCAATTTTCAGGCAAGCTGGACCGGCCAGGGCAGCCCCGGCGAATGCCTGCTCTGCCATACCACCAACTATAACGCTTCGAATAACCTGTACACGGCTGAGGGTGTTTCTTGCGAGGCCTGCCATGGCAAGGTCGATGCAGGTCACCCCCCGTCCGTCGTGCCAATCCGCGCTGATACAGAATATTGTGGCTCGTGTCATACCACAACTCTGCACGAGTGGCGCCTCACCGGGCATGCCGGCGCCGATGTGGGCTGCATGGATTGCCACGACCCGCACAGCCAGGATCGACTTTTTGAAGTCTCTGACGAATTGTGCATCAACTGTCATAAAGATTCGATGGAAAAATACCTGGAAGATTTGCACATCCAGAAAAATATCGGTTGTGTGGATTGTCACGCCCTGGTCATCCCTCCTGAAATACCGCCTGCCGATGGCATCGTCCCCACCGGGCATACCTTCACCATCACACCCGCCACCTGCGTGGCCTGCCACACCGACGCCCTGCACGCCGGCTTTTCCCTGCCCGGATATGAAAATGGCGCTAAAGCCGCCGTTACCACCACGCTGACAGGCACGCTCACCACCACTCTGGAGACCAGCAGCGTGATCATCCCAGCAGCTGTCGAGGGGAGCGGGGCGCTCTCGGCCGAACAGCGCATCCAGGCCCTGGAAAGCACCCTGGCCAGCCGCCAGCTCGCCACCCTGTTCCAGGGCGGCATCATCGGCCTGGTATTGGGGAGCACCACCGCCTGGTTTGTGGCCCGCAATGTGCGCCGCTCGCTGGAGCTGGCCGAAGCCGACGAGGCTGGCTCGTAGAACCCGGGAGCACCGATATGGCTGAAGAACAAAACAAACCAGAGCCCAAACCCGTCCCTCCTAAAAATAAAAAAACGGCGCTGCTCACCCGTTCCGATTTTCTAAAAATTGCAGGGACTACGGCCGGCGCTGCCCTGGTTACCGAGCTGGTCATCACCGGGCCGCTCTCGGCCGAGGCCATCCGGGGCATCGGCGCTGAAGCGCACCCCCACCAGGGATCCACCGATCACGAATGGCACATGGCGATTGACCTGTCGGAATGCATCGGCTGCGGTTACTGCATGAGCGCCTGCCAGGCGGTCAATGATGTTCCCGAGGATGAGATGCGCTGGAACATTGTCTTCCCTGAGCGCATGGAAGACGGCGTCGAGTTCTTTATGAACCGTCCCTGCCAGCACTGCCAGGAAGCCCCCTGCGTGCGCGTCTGTCCGGTGGGAGCCACCTGGGTGCGCCCGGATGGCATTGTTGCCATGGATTACACCCGCTGTATTGGCTGCCGCTATTGCGAAGTGGCCTGCCCCTATGATGTGCGCCGTTTCAACTGGAAAGACTCCGAGACAGCCAATCCCTACCAGCCGACCTGGGGTGAACCCGAAGTAGACCGCCGCCCACGCGGCGTGGTCGAAAAGTGCACCTTCTGCGTTCAGCGCATCGACCGCGGCTTGCAGCTCGGCCTCAAACCCGGCGTGGACCGGTCGGTTACTCCGGCCTGTGTGGAAATCTGCCCGGTGAATGCACGCGTGTTTGGCGATATCCTCGACCCCGAAAGCCCCGTCTCACGCTTCTTGCGCCAGCATGACACTTTCCGCCTGCGCGAAGAATGGGGCACACAGCCAAAAGTGCATTATGTGCGCCCGCAGAAAGAGGAGGCCTGACATGGCAGCCAGTGCAAGTGTCTTTTCGCGTCCCGGCAGCCGGCCGTTTTTGCTCTGGCTGGTGGCTCTGGGGGTGGTCTTCCTGGCCGGTGTGTACGGCATGTCGCAGGTACTGCTGCATGGTCTGCAGGTCACCGGCCTCACCGACCGGGTTCCCTGGGGATTATGGATTACGCTCGATCTTTCAGGGATCGGCCTGGGCGCCGGCGCCTTTACCTTCTCGGCAGCCGTTTACCTTTTCCGCATTAAACGATTGGAATCATTAGCACGCCCGGCCGTCTTCATCGGTTTTCTGGGCTACACCGCGGCCATGCTGGCTCTCGCCATGGATATCGGCCGTCCCGACCGCTTCTGGCACCCCCTGGTATACTGGAACGTTCACTCTGTATTGTGGGAAATCACCTGGTGCGTGGTGCTCTATTCCACCGTGCTCATGCTCGAAGTGCTGCCCCTGGTGTTGGAGAGCCGCTTCTTTGACCGCTGGCCTGGTCTGCGCAAAGCCAGTCATAACCTGCACCGCCTCACCCCGATCCTGGCGGTGGTGGGCATGGGCCTCTCCCTGCTGCACCAGTCATCTCTGGGCGCCACCTATGGCGTGCTCAGCGGCCGCGCCATCTGGTTCAAGCCCTCCCTGCCCATTATGTTCATCATCTCCGCGGTTGCCGGGGGCATGTCCCTCACCCTGCTGGCAACCATGATCACCTCCACACTCACCCATCGCTCCCTGGTGAGCGTGGAGGTCAAACGTGAAGTAGCCCGCGCCATCGGGTATACCACCCTGGCCTATCTCTACATCAAACTGTGGGATTGGGCGGTCACATCCTATTACAGCCATTCCCCGGGCGCCGCCAGCGCCCTGGAGCGGCTGCAATCCACCACCCCCTATACCACCACTTTCTGGGGATTGGAAATTCTGCTGGGGGGGGTTATCCCGGCGGTCATACTGCTCTACCGCCCCCTGCGCCGTAATAACAAGGCGCTTGGCGTGGCCCTGGCGCTGATCGTCTTCAGCCTGGTGGTCAACCGCTGGAATGTCACCCTTTCGGGGCTGGTGGCGCCTCCCGATTGGTCTCCCGGTGTGTTGGGAGACGTGGTATCCGCCACCTACCTCCCTACTGGCATCGAAATCCTGGTTGCGCTGGGCATCATTGCCTACGCCCTGCTCGGTTTTACCCTGGGAGCGCGCTTCCTGCCGATCTTCTCCAGCAAGAAAACAACCCACGAGTCCGCCGATTGATCACCTCGCCTTAAAAATCAAGCCTGCCCGTTTCTCGCGCCGGGCAGGCTTTTTTTTATCAGGGACACTCTCCTGAATTTGTTCTATGTGAATGATTTAGTTGGTAGTTTCAACCACCTGGGTGTAGATGTTGAACTTGGGTGGTTTTTCAAAGTGCTTTTTGACAGCACATTGATCCGCAGCCCGCACCAGTGAAGGCAGGTACTTCTCGGGAAAAGTTGGAGGGGCCTGGATTTCGAGATCAATCTTGCCAACCATCCCGCTGAAGGGGTCGGTGTGCATACGCTGGATGATCCGGATGCCCTCAGTGGACAGCCCGCGCTGCTGGCAGAAACCCAGTACGTAAATGCCGGCGCAGGTGCCCAGGGAGGCAAGGAAAGTTGCAAAGGGGGTCGGCGCGCTGGCCACGGGGGGTTGGTCTGTTGTAACAGTGAAGGTGCCAAAGTGTGCGTCTACGCGGGCGCCGCCGGGGAAGTCGATGATCATTTCCATACTCTTTTCTCACTCTTTCCTTTAGAAGTTATTGGTTTATTTGTCGAACATTCTCAGTCCTTTCTTTTGATGCAGTTTTGGCAAAAAGGTGACATACAGTCATAAAACAGCCTCTCTCCGGCGAAGGCAGATCCGGAGAGAGGCAAAAGTAAGGAGGAGATTGGTTGAGTTTAGTCCCCGGGCATGGGGAGAGGCCGGGTCTGCCTGGCGGGTTTCCAGAAAAATACCCAGTAAAGGAATACGGAAACGATATACAGCAGGATGGTGCCTATGAAAGGCGGGCCAAATCCATATCGCACCTGCATCCAGCCGCTGATGGTGGGGCTGAAAGCCCAGCCAAAGTTCCAGGCCATGCTCACCAGGCTGGCAACGGTGGCGCGGGCAGAAGGCTCGACATGCTCCATCACATAGGTCTGGTAAACCGGGCCGCTCATATTCATCAGGGCCAGGCGCACATAATAAGACAGCGCGCTCATCCAGAAGAGCGGAGAAAAACCGAGCAGGATCAGGAATGGAATGGAGAGCCCCTGGGTGATCACCACGAACTGGATTTTACCCATGCGGTCCGCCAGGGGTGGGGCGATCAGCAGGCCGATCCCCATCGCCAGAGAACCCCAGGCAAATAAAGAACCAATCACAGGATCAG
This sequence comes from uncultured Chloroflexia bacterium, assembly GCA_963705155.1. Taxonomy (GTDB): domain Bacteria; phylum Chloroflexota; class Anaerolineae; order Anaerolineales; family UBA4823; genus CAVPJC01. Next base: position 453,593 of record CAVPJC010000001.1, read on the forward strand.
GCTGGTTGTGCGCCACGCGGAAAAAGACATTCATAAACGGCATGATCAGCCCGGCGCCAATGGAAGTGACCAGCATGGGCAGTACCAGCCGGCTTAGCAGGGCGGGATGCCGGGAGGCATAAGAAATGGGCGCAAATACCGTGCGCCCGGCGGCCTGTGATTGCCCGGAGCGCAGGAAAAGCAGCGGCAGGATGGCGGTCGCGGCCACTACGGCAATTACCAGGAGCGCCCCGCCGTACGCCGTGCTGTCAGTGGGCTGCACCTGCCGGAAATGCGCCACCCAGGTGGGCAGGTAGCCCCCCAGCCAGTTGCCGGCGGAGGCCATGGCCATTTGCAAACCTGAGCTAAAACTGAAAAGATAGGTGCGCTCTTCTTCGTCGCTGTTTTCCATCAGGAAAGGGGCGTTCGTGACCGCCGCCAGGCTTTGGGCCAACCCGGAAATCACGTTCATGGCATAAAAGTTGAGCTCGCCCGGCCACAGCACCATCGAGAGGACGGAAATGGCCACACCCCCACCAGAAATGACCAGCGAGCGCTTTCTTCCGAGAAGATCCGCCAGGTAGCCCACGGGCAAAGCCGCCAGCAGTGCGGTGAGGCTGCTCACCGTGATCAGATTGCCCAGCATAGCTTCATCATAGCCCAGGCTGAGCACGTAGAAATTGAACAACAGGCGGAACACCCCCATAGCGGCCCCGGTAATAATAACGTTGAACAGGTACAGGCGCGCGTTAGGCTTGAATGCGCGCAGGCGGGCGGCGTAGGTTTTTATGACGCCGCGCGCGGGTCGTGTTGTGATCGATTCATAGGGGCGGTGTTGACAGGCGTTTGTTTGTCATCTGCCCGCAATGGTTCTGCAGACAAATCGATGTTTTCTTATTCAGAGTGGGTTTTCTGCAGAAATTCTTGCAGGTGAGCGAAGGTGGATTGGACCGCTTCCAGGCGGGCAGCATAGCGTTTTTCATCACATTCATTAACGCTCACATGCACCAACCCGGCCAGCCGGAGTGCACTCAGGTGGTGGGTGATGGTAGGAGCGCGCAGGCGCAGAGAACGGGCGAGCTGCGCCTGGGTCATTTCTTCGCCGCTCAAAAAGCGCAGAATCTGAATCCGGGTCGGATCCGACAGGGCCTTGAGAGCGCGCAGCAGCCCATCGGGCACATTTTCCCCGGGGATGAGCGCCATATCCACCGGACGCACACCGAAGATCAGCAGCATGCGCTCCGCCCCAAGGGGAGAGTATAGGATCAAAGGCGTGTTCCAGTAGCCCGGCACCAGGATCAATTCATGGACTTCGGCGGGAATATCCATGTGAACGCCTTGAGAAAGCTCTGCCAGCAGACCGGGCAGGGGCAAACTGGCAGACAGGCTCTGAGCATGCTCCAGCCCTCGGCGCAATACCGGCGCAATACGCCGCTCTTCTTCTTCGAAGAAAGACTGGTAGTACGTTTGCAGGGCAGAGAGGTACAGCTCGCCAAACTCTTCCGGGTGAGCCCACCACTCCAGATAAGGGGGAAGGAGCTTGATCAGCTCTGTTTCCTTGTATTTTTCAAGGATTTTCTCGATCGCTTCCAGATCGCTTTTATTCCACGACCGGCGCGCCGCAATCTCTTGCAAAATTGCAGCAATTTCCGGGATCTTTTCAATATGCAACTGGGAAAGCATACGCTCGGCGGGAGGGGTTTGGCGCAGCGTATAAAGCGCCGTGGCGGCATCCTTAGGCTCAGGCAGGGCCTGAAATCCAGTGAATTGGCACCCAGATAAACGGGCTGATTTCTTCCAGCAGCTTGCGCTCGGCGGCAGGCAGGCGCGAACGTACACCCGCCGCCCAGGAAGGCCGCAACCCGTAGGTGTCCGGATTATGCAGCACTAATAGGCTGAGGAAGAGATCGTACGCGCTGCCCATATCCCAGGTCAGGGCAACGCTTCCGGCTGCCGCCGGCGTGGTGGGCGTCTCGGCGATCATTACCTGGCTCATAAGCGCTCGTCAACCAGGTGGTAGACAACCACACGCTGCTTCATTTTTTGGCCCAGGGCGATGAGGGTGTTACCGGTGAAAAGCAAAGCCCGATCGAAAAGGGAAGTCTGCCGGCCAAATGCCGACTTCAGACGGCGGGCCTGCTCTGAAATTCGCACCAATTCAGCATGGTATTCTTTGGCTCGGTCATATTCACGGGTATCCATACGATCCTCCTTCGAACTATAGACACCAATCTAACAAAGGCAACTGTCTAACTTAGACTATCATCTAATTAGATGATAGTCTAATATCTTCGTTTTGTCAAGTACCTTTAATCTATGCATCATGGGTTTTACAAAGCTGAAGGTTGCTGTTAGTACCTCTCTACAGCCCTACGGCGCTCTTCTCTCGGTGGAAATAGCGGTGCGAGACGGGCGTACTTCCCGCCGGAGCAATCAAGGAATCTTGCAACCCGGTGAGCTTTTTCAATACCCCCATATATAGCGATGCCTGAATTCAGACAATCCCCCTCTCTTAAGCCCAACCTGTGGAAAACTTGTGCAAAACTGTGGATAAAGTAGTTAAAGTGGGGAAAACTCGCTCTTTTGTGCGAATTATCCGTTTCTTACACACCCCCATATATGGGGGTGTGTTTCTGTCATCCCCTAAATATTTGAAAGGGGTTTGTGGGTTGAGAAAAGCCCTCTTTTTGCCCGGGTTTTATCCCGTATCCGATGGGGATATCTTAATCCGCTTTTGCCGCCATATAGAGGGATTATTTCAGCTAACCCCCTGTATGCAGGGCAGCCGCATTCCCATATGCTGGTTTCTCCACTTATCCCCAGCCCCTACGACGACTACGATAATAGATATAAATCTTATACAAGGGATAATTCATCTTAAAGGGTACTAAGATGTGATCTTCGTATGTCCTGGCGAACGACCGAAGGCAGTATTACTCTAGCGTACCTTCAGCCATTCCGAAATTATCTGCCGGGCCAATTCAACTGCTTCATCGGGAACTGAGATGCGCTTAATGGTGGAACTGAGCGACAGCGTAGCATCCACGATCATCTTTGGCTCCCATACCATTTTCTGAAGATGGATCCAGTTGGTTACACAGCACCCCTGGCAAGATCATCACATCTTTGTCCGCCTGCATTCGGGTTGCTACAGACCACCAAACTGCCTGGTCATTGCTCGGGTCAATGTCGCCGTCCACCACCACCACCAGCTTCAGGTAATGATCTAACCCCAACAGCAAGATCGCCGCTTGCTGCGCTTGCCCTTCCGCGGTTTTGTTGATCTGCAGGATGCAAATGGAAATGCGTGCCCGAAGCCGGGTAGTAAATGCTACTGTAATAGGGCAGTACTTCTCTCATCTGCTTGTGCACCCACGCCTCTTTCGACGCCCGACCCAGGTTCAGGTGGTCGCTGGAATTCCCCGGCGCCAAATCAACAAAGATCGGGTCTACCCGCCGGGTGATGGCGGTCACTTCCATCACGTTTTGAGTAGACCAGCTCGAGCGCGTAGCCGGTATACTCCCCAAACGGGCCTTCTGGCTCACGGGCAATTTGCCCTCAAAAAGCCTTCGATGACGATCTCCGCATAGGCCGGCACATCCACATCTACCGTCTTCGCCCGACAAATATCAAGTGGCACGTCGGCAAGGCCCCTGCCAATTCATATTCATCCTGGTCCATTCCCATTTTGGCCGCAGCGGCCAACATCACCGCCGGATGCCCGCCGATCACCACACACACTGGCAAGTCTCGGCCGGCCAGCTCAGATCGCCGGAAGTAATCCCATAAGTGCTGACGGCTGTGAAGGCTGGCTCCCATGCGTCTCGGACCTTTCACCTGCAAGCGCATGTACGACAGGTTATTGCAGCCAGTGTCTTCGGATACTCGCCGCGGCCATCCCCGCTGTGATATACGGGCCTGCGTCCTGCTCAAAGTGAACGGGAATGGGAAGCTGGGTCAAATCAGCTTGCTCTCCTAACAGCACCACATCCTGCACCGGCCCGCCATCCCCACGTTTGGGCGCCACCAGATGGTCCAGGGCATGTCCAAGGCGGTCATAAAAGCCGTGAGGCACTACTCCCACGGCAAAGGACATGATCTCCCGGCTGGCAAAAAGGATTCGCTGCCATACGGTGGGGTGAATTGCCCATCTGTTCGAAAAAGAACAGCGGGATCTGGCGCTGATCCTCCAATTCCATGGCCATTGCCATCGATGTGTAGCCAGCACCACCGATACTAAGACATCAAGAATAGGTGAGGAGAGTCTATTCCACAAGTTTTCAGGAATGAGCGTAAGTCTGGCTGCGGTTGAAGTAGTTAGGGGCTTGTTCTCTCGCTTCTCGTACTGAAGCGATGCCTTCCAGGGCAACTTGAATGGCGTTCTCCCATCCCTGAACCGACCCATAGTTTACATCTTCGTAGATTACATCGTTTTCCACCAGGTTCCCGGAAACGGCGCACACCATCACGGCATTCAGACCGCGTAGATGGGCGATGATAAAGATCGCTGACGCCTCCATTTCTAGATTCAAGATCTTGCTGCCGATAGCCTGGCGATGAATTCGGAATTATCGCCATAGAAGGCATCGTCCGAGGCGCTTAAGCCCACGTGTAGCGGGTAGCCGCCATCCTTTTGCAGCCTGCGTGCGGCCTGGGATCAGCTCGTGTGTTAGGAAATGGTCGGGCACTGCCGGAAAACCCTCACCGGCATAGAAACGTGTCGTGCCTTCGTTGCGCATCGCCCCGGTGGCGATCACCAGATCGCCGATGCGCATGCCCGGCTGGAACGCACCGGTGCTGCCCACACGGATGAAATGAGTGGCGCCCACGTTCGCCAGCTCCTCGACGGCGATCGCCGCAGATGGGCAGCCAATCCCCGTGGATGTGGCGCTGACCGGGATACCTTTATAAGAACCTGTCCAGGTACAAAATTCGCGATTGTAGGCGATTTCCCGGGCTTCATCCAGATATTTGGCAATGCGAAGCACCGATCGGGGTCGCCTAAAAGCAAGACGTAATTTCCACATCTCCAGGCGCCACTTGCAGGTGATACTGTTTTCTACCCAGTGTTTTTGATGCTTTATCAAGGATTGTGATACAGCTTACCTCTTGCAATCCAGTTCAATTTAATTCTTGTACGCCACGGATAGCCACCTGGCACAGCAGTTCCAGCGGGCGGTCATCTTTCAGAGCGATGACCAATCCCCCGACCCTTTTTCTTAGCTTACCGCTCCCACTGCCATCATCGCCGCCAACTCCATCTCAGAGCATAACACACCTGCAGCTACCCAGGTTTGCCAGTTTTCTTGTAATTGGGCCGACACAGGCTTCCGCTCAGGTTCCCATTCTGCATATAAAAAATCTGTCTGAATGCACCACGCCTACGTGATGCCGGCATCCAGATAGCAGACAGCCGGCGGCCAGAGCTGCCACAATTTTCTGGATGGGCAGCAGCCGGGTAAGCCAGCGGCAAACAACCCCGTGAGGCGCCCTCCGTCGCGCACCGCCCCCATTACAACTACCAGATCTCCGACTGCACCCAGGGCTACATTGCCCGGAGATGCATACCCGGATGAATGTATGTGCACCGAGTACGCTCAGCGTTTCAACCACCGCCGCCGCCGCCGGCCGCCGATCCCAGAGGAAACCACGAATACCTGCACGCCGCTCAACCAGCCCGATATGCCGCCAGCCCTCCCCACCGTGAGACCTTTTGCGGCAATTCCAGCATTTCCGCAATCATGCCAGCCCTATTCAGGTCTCCCGGCATAAGCACATAACGGCCTATCTGAGACAGGCTCATTTGTTACTTGAATTAAATAAAAAGGATCGCCTATCGGATCAAGGCTCATTCAGTTCCCCCTTGGCGCTGGTGATTAGCCAGATTTCCCCGCTTTGCAGGTGCTCCAGCGTACTCAGGCAGACCTGCATGAGCATATTATAAGTCACAGAATTACGCCCTGCCATCCTAAGCAAAGCTCCTGCACGCAGGTCCAACAAGCGCGCTGTAACAAACAGCGATGAAATAGCCATCTCACTCCCCAACACTTCAGCCTGGCGGTAGGCTTCCACCACCGGCCCGCCGGGAGAGAATTTTAAAGCTCTTGTTGTTGGCAAATGTGTCGTGAGTACGACCCCGAGCTGACTCTTCAGCGCGTTCTCTCCAGTCACCCGTTCAAGCACCATCGCTATCCTGTGATCGGCCAACGCCGGGTAAGCGAGCGGTACATATTGCCAGGTTATATATTCTTCTCGCACCGCTGCCCAGGCGACGAATCACATCCGAAAGCTCCACAGAGAGGATCAACATGCGCAAGCGGATGGATTTCTCCCAGCCAGATTAAGGTCTCCCCCTCCTACCATACGGATTTCTTCCACGGCGATCGCCAAAGGCGGGGAGCCAAACCCGGTGAAAAAGATACTGAACGAACGCCCGTTGTAAATCCCAGTGATTGTGATGTACTCGCGCCGGGAGGCGACCGTGTGGACGTTATCGAGATACTTTGACAGTTGCTGAGCCTGCTCACCGCGGCAACTAATACCACGGCTGGGGCAATATCGCCCCGCCGGCAGCTCATATGCCAGGTAGTTTCACTCGGTGGCGCCGGGCACATTACAGGATTTCGGAGAGTGTCAGCCGCCAGGAGTTTGCTAAAAACAGTCCGAAACGTACGTTGCAGGGTCGTGGTCTGTACTCGGGAAGCGGGCCCTGTTGCAGACCGGCAGCCCGGTTGCCCACCTGGGAAATCCCCAGCACCTCCATATTCATATGCCGGGCTACGATAACATCCGGCACGGATGACATCCCCACCAGGTCGCCTCCCAGGCGATAAGCCATCATCGTCTCCGCAGGCGTATAGTAGGTTGGGCCGATATTGGCGACGTAAATTCCCTCCCACAGGTGGATATCTTGATTAGCCGCAATTCGTTCGGGCAATTGTACGCAGCCGCGGGCTGTAGGCGTCAGTCATATCTGGGAAGCGCGGCCCTATCTCATCATCATTGATCCCGACCAGGGGGTTGCCCCACAGCAGGTTGATATGGTCCTGGATCAGCATCAGATCTTCAACCCGGTAGAGCGGGTTGACTGAACCGCCTCCATTGCATACCACCAGGATTGGCACACCCAGTTCGTGGAACACACGCACCGGAAAGGTGACCTCTTGCAGCGTATAGCCTTCGTAGATATGCAGCCTGCCCTGCATGACAAGCACAGGCTTGCCGTCCAAATTCCCATACACCAGCCTCCCGGCATGATAAGGAGCGGTGGATGTTTTAATCGAGGAATTTCGTGATATGGAATTACTTTTTCATGCTCAAAGGTGTTTGCGAAGCCGTTCTGACCGGTTCCTAACTCCACAACCGCCTTTGGAATACCCGGCAGACGGTCGCTCAAGAAGGCTGCTGCCTCCCGGCGTTTCTGGCGTTGGGTTTCAAGGGTTGCTTCACGTTCATTTGACGATAACATAGACGCTCCTTGGATCAACAACTCTCTGCTAAAACATCAAAGACAATCTTTTTCTGGTGGCGAGTATCGCGGCTCTTCATGCTTCCCACGACGGAACCCTCGTACTCACCCAATCCACCATCTTCGGAACGGTAATAGCCTCATGCGGGGCGCCAATGTCATGAGCGAGCTGCGCAATGGCAGACGGCTTGACATAGGTGGTCATCAGCACGTCGGGCTGGCTGAATACCTGCCGCGGTCGGTCCATCCAGGATCACTTCTCCCTGGCGCATAACCACGGTGCGGTCGAAAAACTCCGCCACAAAATCCATATCATGGGTAATTGTCACAACCGTTTTGCCCGAAGCCAGCAGTGCGCTCACAATCTGACCGAGTTGGCGAACGCCCATTTGATCTTGTGCGGTGGTTGGCTCATCTAACACAATAACTGATGGCCGGATAGCCAGGATCGAGGCCAGGCAGAGCAGCTTGCGCTCGGTGATGGTGAGATCGTAGGGATGCAACTCCTGGTATTTGTCGAGATGCACCAGCTCTAAAACTTCTTGCACACGGGATTTGATTTCAGTCTCTGAGCATCCCATGTTGCGCGGGCCAAAAGCAACTTCGTCGTAAACCCGGGTGGAGAAGATCTGGTCATCGGGGTTCTGAAAGACCAACCCCACGGTAGCGGCAAGCTCGGACGGCTCTTTGTCGCCGGTAGGCTCGCCATTTACGAGCATCCGCCCGGAGGCCGGCTTGAGCAAACCGTTCATATGCTTGACCAGCGTGGTTTTCCCCGAGCCGTTGCGGCCAATGATCCCTACCAAATTTGCCCGGCTCAATCGACAAAGTGACGCCGTTTAAAGCCTTCACACCCCCCGGGTAAATATAGTGAAGGTCCTCGGCCATTAAGATTGCCATCCAACACCTTCCGGAGGCCAACCTGCGCCTCAGACAATGACAGCGGATAAGATCCATTCCAAATCCCACGCTCGCTCAGGCGGAAAGCCAGCTCCGAGTAGCGTGGCGGCAGAATACCGAAGGATTTCCAGGTCTGGCCGGGTGAGCACTTCGCCGCGGTGTTCCGACCAATTGGATACAGCCATCTTTAAGAACGACGACTCGCGTCGCCAGGTTTGCGATTGCGTCAATCTTATGCTCAGCGAGAATAATGGTGATCCCTTGCTGGTGAAGCCGCCGGATCACATCGAGCACTTCGTCTGTCCCAACCGGGTCTAGCTGCGAGGTTGGCTCATCCATCACCAGGATGCTCGGTCGCATGGCAAGTACTGAGGCGATCGCGACACGTTGCTGTTGGCCTCCAGAGAGCTGAAAAGGCGCCCGTTGGGCCAATTCGCGAATATCCGTGTCGTCAAGCGCCTGTTCAATGCGGGCGATCGAATCCTGGCGCAACAAACCCAGGTTTTCTGGCCCTATGGCCACTTCGTCGTACACGGTGCTCGCCGCGCCGGTAATCTGGTCAAATGGGTTCTGGAAGACTACGCCCACCTCTGCTACTAAATCCGTCACCTCCAGGTCTGTTGTGCGCCGGCCGTTGACGATTACCTCGCCGCGCATCTTTCCCTTGAAGAAGTGTGAAATCAGCCCATTCATTAGCAGGCACAGCGTAGATTTCCCGGAGCCATTCTGCCCCAGGATCACCAGCAGCTCGCCGTCCTGCACATCCAGGTCTATGTGCGAAAGCGCCCAACCTCCTCGGGCCGAGTCCACACGTTCATCTGCTGTTGGGTATCGATAAGAGACATCTTTGATTTGAATTCCCATATAGTTCTCGCTTTCCTTTGTTGCACTTCAGCGGACAATCCGGAAATAAATCGACGCGGCCAGGACAATAAAGGCAGCGATCATGATGCCGCGCCGCAAGTACCTGTCACGCACAGTGTCAGCCACTTCTCGGATGTAGATCCGCTTGTTGGTGAGATTAAAACCGCGGACTTCCAGCGCCATCGCTCGAATTTCCAGAGATGCAAAACTTCCCATGACAACCGGCGACATCAGCGGCAGGTAAGATTTGAGGCGCTTTATCACACTGCCTTTAAGGCTTAATCCCCGAGAGCGTTGGGCGTCGAGGATACGTTCAGCAGTCTGCTGGATATAAGGGATCAGTTGAAGGGTGGCTAAAACCAGATAGCCAACTTTCGGGGAAACGCCGCGTTGACCCAGTGAAATCATAAGAGTCGCGCGGGTGAATCACCAGCACCATCATGAAGTAGGCGCTGAGGATTGCTGATAGCCGAGAGACAATCATTGATGCAAACATAAATCCTTCCTGCCGGATAGCCAGGGGGCCAAGATGGAACAGGATGGTTTTCGAGCCGGGGTAAAAGAGTGAGTCTATCACGAACATCATGACAACGATCGGTGTAGTGACGCGCAGAAACATCCAGCTAAATTCGCGCAGTACACCTGCTTTGATCACCAGGATCAAATTAAATGCAAAGATCACCAGCAGCCATCCAATTTGCCCGACCCCAATTCCCAGCAGCGTGACTGCTAATGTATAGGTAAGTATCGTGATGGGGTTGAGTTTGTGGATGAAAAAGTCGCCAGCAACGTAAGCTAAAGCGCTTTTACGCATGGGTTACTCCAAGTTGTGAGAAAAGGTAAGCGAGGGGAACCAGTGACAATTCCCCTCGCGACGACAGGTCCTCACCGAACGGGCGCCGCCACCGGTTCGGTGATTTCTTCCTTCGTTTCACCCAAGACCGTGAACGGAGCCCGGCTGAACCGGTATAATGTGCGCTTTGGCAGCGCCTTTATGATGAGAAAGGCAATGATCGCCGAGAGCACTTTATCTGAGCCATCAACCAGCAGGCTGGTGGTCACTACAGATTGCCAGATGTTGGTACCCGTTGCCATGAGGAATGCGGTAAATGCACTGGAAGCGCCGGTGCTGATGCCGCCAAACATGAGTACCACAATGGGAGCGCCGATGGGAATATCCACCAGTTTCCCAACGAAGCCGGATATAGCAGCTTTCCAGATCGTGCGGTAGTATCCCTTTCCGGCCATGAAGCCTGCCACAAGCCCATGCGCGCCATTGACAATGGCAAAAGCCAGGGCAGTCGGGCCTTCAATCGTGAAGGAGGCCACCACGTTGGTCAGAATGCCAGTGGCAAATCCTACCCACGGCCCAGCAACGACACCTGCAATCATCGTGCCGATCACGTTCAGCCAAAAGAGGCAGACGCAGCGACTGGGTAAAAAACTGTCCGACAATGTTGATGCCAACGCACAAGGGGATCATCACGAGAGCCGTGGTGTTGAAATCCTCTTTCAGTTGTTGAGAAAACGTCTTCTTCATTTTAGGTCTCCAATGAAAAAAATGCACTTGGCAGAGTCGTTACCACATTGGCTTCCGGCCAAACGTTGGGGAATTAATCACCTCCTTCCAACCCTTGAATTTGCTTGCCCTCCTGAGCAGATCTCAAAAATAACAACAAACATCCAACGATAAGAAGAACGCCAGCCAGCAAGAAATAGATCAAACGGATCGACCCGGTCTGGTCGATCACCACACCTAAGAGAAACGGAGCGACCAAAATCCCAAGGGCTTTATTTTGCTGGAACAGGCTAAGCCGCAGGCCACACGTGCTCCGGGCTGCCAGCGTGCATGGCATCATGGTCAAAGACGGTCAACCAGTAGCCCAGCGCTACACCAGTGGCAATCAGACCGGTAGCAGACATCCACGGGACCGGTGCATATCCGAGCAGCGCCAGCCCGATGATTGCAAGGAGGCCCAGCCACCCGAGTGTGCGGGTAGGGATCTCTTGGTGTTCACCATGTTTGCCAGCGAGGGCAGCCCCAACGGCCATCGCAAGAGGGGCGATCGCCAGCATGATACCAATTTTCCGGCTGTCAAAGCCGAACAGGCTGGATGAATACGATCCAAGGAAAGTGTGGATCGACACCAGGGTGCCCATTACCAGGGCCGCGCCCAGGTAGCTGAAATGGAACTGGAATCTCTCTCGCACATTCGGTTGAGCCTGGCTTGGGCTTTCCGGTGGGCTCTTGAGATTGGGGATGATGACTGCAGCCAGAGCGAGGGCGAGTAGCGCAAAGACTGTGCTTGCCAGGAATGGTAGCTCGAGAGCGATGGCTGCCAGCGTTCCTCCCACAACTGGAGCCAGAACCGACCCCAGGCTGGTGACAAATTCCATCCATCCCAGCACTCGCTGACGGCTGCTCGCAGGGAATTTCTGGTGGATGATGGCGAGATAATGTGGAAACGCGCCAAGCTCGCCGAGACCCGATAAGCTGCGCCCCACCAGTACCAGAAAATAACCTCCCCAGCCTAGCCACAGAACGGATGCAACCAGCAGGCCACCTAACGCATAAGCCAGCAACCCTAGAATGATGACCGACTTCCTGTTCACACGGTCGGAAACCCATCCCACCACAGGCTGGAGGCTCAGGCTTACCAGAGCCGGCAGCGAGGCCATTAAGCTGAGCTGTGCCACGCTAAGGTGGAACTTCTCCTGCAACCCGGGAAGAGCCGGGAAAATGACGGTCCCCATGAGCGTAGAGTTAAAGCCCAGGAAGAGTAAGAAGACACTAAGCGGGGTAGACAGGATCGACTTGTTACCGGGTTGGGCAGGTTGACTTCGCGGATGACGAGTTCGACATTTAAGACCTCGATGCTGCATTTTCGTTGAGGTTTTGCGATGCGCTTGATCAGGGCTTGCGCTGCACATCTTCCTAATTTGTAGATCGGGACATGGATCGTCGTAATCCTGGGTGAAAAACAAGCACTCATCGGCAGGTCTTCGCAACCAACTACCGAGATATCTTCCGGCACCCGCCAGCCATTTGTTACCAGCTCGCCCACTGCTCCATATACCATCATATCGCTGGAGAAGAATACAGCAGTCGGCGGGTCCGGCAGGCCTATGAGTTGCTTTGCCATTTCAACCCCGCATTCCAGCTTGAAATTGCCGTTCAGGATATACTCGTTCGGCAGGGGAATGTGGTGGGCGGAAAGAGTGTCTACAAATCCCCGGAATCTCTCTCGTCCGGTGATTGTTTTCATCAAGCCGGTCACGATCGCTATTTTGCGGTGGCCAAATTTGATCAGGTGCTCGGCTGCCAGACGAGAAGCAGCCAGGTTATCGACCATGATCGAGTCGATAAACGGGCTGTCCGACTCGCGCTCGATATAGACGGTGGGGGTTTGGGTTTCGGGCAGGATATCGACCACTTCGGAAACGGAGGCGGCCTCGCTCATAATAATCAGCCCGTCTGCGTGCCCCTGGTTGACCAGCGAGCGGATAGAATATTCGAGCGACTCCTGCTCATCCGTGTTATACAGAGCGATACTGAGCTGCTTGTGGTTGAGTTCGTTCGAGCATCCGCTGGCGATATAGCTGAAATAGGGGTTGGTAATATCGGGGATGATCAGACCAACGATTCCGGAGCGCCCGGTGACCAAACCTCTGGCAATCGGATTGGGAAGGAAGTGCAGTTCTTTGGCTACAGCTTGCACTCGTTCTAGGGTTTCAGGCCTCAGCGAGTCCGGCTGGTTGAAAGCACGTGACACAGTAGCTTTCGAAACACCTGCTCGTTTGGCTACATCCAGGATATTGGCCATAATCCCTACGTATATGAAAACGGTTTCTGAAATCGGTTTCATTTATAATATATCAATCATTTCTCCATGTCAATAATTAAAAAAATTTAAATACATTACATCAAATAATTACGGGGAAGGTGCAGCATGGATAAAATCCTATTGAACAATCTGCGATTTTTTGGGATATTGGGCGTAAACCCCGATGAGCGTATCAACCCTCAGAGAATATTGGTAAGCCTGGTAGTGTTCACTGATATCCACCGCCCTGGTCTGACCGACGATATATCCGACGCGGTCAACTATGCCGAGCTGGCAGATAAGCTGAAGGAATTCGTCGAAACCTCATATTTCTTCACTGTCGAGGCTTTATCAACGAACATCGCTGACCTTGTATTAGCCCAACCGGGGGTGTCTGGAGTGCGTGTGCGCGTGGAGAAGCCAGACGCCATCTCGTTTGCGGGATCTGTAGGCGTAGAAATTAACCGCTGGCAAGGCAGCTTGCTGCAAGCACCCTTATCGGATGAGATTGAATGCTAAGCGCCCAGACCCCAGAAGGTACCTTATGGATTGGAAAAATATTCGGACAGCAACGGAGTCAGATCGACCTGGGTATGCTCTCTCAGCAGAGAGAAGAAGGTCTCGTTGTAGCAATTCTACCGGATTGGCTCGCGACATAATCCTGGATAAATGCGAAAAAGGCCGGGTCGCCTGTCAGCGTCCGTAGATCTTCCAGGAAGAGCGCCCCGTTGAGATAGATGGCATCCCGGTAGGCGCGGTAACCGGACGGATTGTAGATACTGCCGTCTACAGGGCCCTGCGGGGCGTAATACTTGATGCGATATTCCCACCACCATGCCAGTGCATCAGGATAAGCGCGTTCGAAAAACAAGCGCTCGCTGTAGGTGCACAGGGCCTCATCCAGCCAGGGCTGCAGGGCCTGGTCATTTCCCACCTGGGCGTAAAACCACTGGTGGGCAGTCTCGTGAACGGCGATTGCCACCAGGTATTCCCCCGGCGTTCCCTGGTACAGGTTGTAAAACCCGTTGCTGAGGAAATACAACCCATCGTATTCCATTCCGTCCAGAAAATCGGCTTCAACCACGCTCAGCAGTTGGCGCGGGTAAGGGCTAAACAATTCATTGTAAATTGCCAGCGATTTGGCGGTGGCATCCAGCACGGCCTGCCCTGCCGCCCGGTGCACCGGGAAGGTATAACTCATGATGGTGACATCGCCTACGGTGGTTGTGGCAACCTCATATTCGGGGCTGACCGAAAAAACAAAATTACGGGCAGCTTCATGCTCGTAACGGCGCCAGTCATCTTCGATGCGAGCCGGCGTGCTGGCTGCGATGGTGAGATCGGGGCGGGAATTGGTCAGGCTGATGTTGACGGTGTAGTCTGAAATTTCGTAAACCAGATGCTCGCCAAAAAAGCCGGCTTGATGGGCCAGCCAGCCTTCCCCGGCACGATACGGCGGAATGAAAGGATACCAATCCACCAGGTTGGTCTGGCGGGCGGTATAACCGAAGGGGATCGGCCGGACTTCAACTGATGCTGTGGGAGAAGGGAGCTGCAGGGCGAAAGAGACGCCGATCTTCAGGCTGTCGCCGGGTAACAGCGAAGTAACCAGAGGCAGGCGCAGCCTCCCGGTTTCAACCGTCATATTTTGCACGGTTGTGCCGTCCTGCCAGGTCAGGCTTTTGAGGGTAAAAACCCCCGGGTAATACAGCGCGTCTACCATGAGCAGCAATTCGTTGAGTGCATCTCCTGTATGATTGGTGTAGGCGATCTGTTCATCCACCTGCAGGTAGTGCAGGTCGTAATCCAAAACTGCCGTCAGGGTGTAATGGGTGCGCGGGACAATGCTTTCCCCGGGGGAGGGTTCAGGTGGATGCGTGGAAGCGGGCGGGCCGGGTTGATTTGTGGCGGTCGCAAAGGCAGTTGCCGCTGGTATGGGAGCGGGCAGGGCTGTCGGGACGGCGGCCGGCGCCTGGCTTCCGCAGCCGGCCAGGTACAGCAGGAAAATCACACTGAGCGCAATCAACATCGCCCGGCGCGAGGGGGGGGAAATTCCGTTTATGCGCTCATCTCCTCGCGCACTTTCTGGTACAGGGCTTCAGCTTTAAGCTCGTTGAGGGTGTAGCAGGGTGCATCCAGGTGCTCGGCCAGGGTCTGCGCCAATCCCTGGTCAAAGGCGGCGTGTTCCATATTGATCACCACGCTGCGGATCTCTTCTTCAGCGATTTGCTCGGCGATGCGGTGGGCTTCTTCCTGGGGGGGCAGGTGACCCATGGAAACGTTCCCCGCCCCATCTGTAAGCAGGATAATGAGCGGCATGACGTCCGGGTGAACCATGCGCTCTTTCTGCACCACCTGCTGGGCAAGGAACAACCCTGCGGAAAGGGGCGTCTTACCGCCCACCGGGATATCCGCCAGGGCGCGCTGCGCCAGTTGCACCGAGTTGGTGGGCGGCAGCACCAGCGTGGAGCGATCCTTTTGAAAGACCACCAGGCCCACACGGTCGCGGCGCTGGTAGGCGTCGGTAAGCAACGACAGGATGGCGCCCTTGGTGGCCGCCATGCGCTCGGCAACCGCCATCGACCAGGATGCATCCACCACAAAGAGCACCAGGTTGGCAGTTTTTTTGATGCGGATCTTGCGCTGGTAATCGTTGGATCGAATAGCGAAGGCAACGCGCTTGCGCTGCTCGGTGCGCTGTTTTTGGAAGGGAGCCGCTGCCCGCAGTGTGGCGTCGAAGGCCAGGTCATCCACTTTCCCCGGTGAAGGCCGGGCCTGGATGTAGCGCCCGCGCTTGCGCTCGGTGTGGGTGCGCGAGCGCCGTCCGGCATGCCGGCGGCTCATTTTATCCAGCGGGTTTTCAATTTTACGCGGTATAAATGCCTGCCCCACCTGAACTTTTTGCCCGCCATCCCACCAGTTTGCGCTGCCGCTGTCAAAGACGTTTTGCGGAGCCGGATCAGACGGAGCTTTTTTAGGGTCTTGTTCGACCGCCTCGTCAACCGCGCTATCTACCGCTTTTTTTTTCCTGGTTCGACGGGTCTTTCTGGGGTGTGGGTTCAGGCTCGCCCGCACTGGATGCCGCTCCCTGCAGCTGCTCGATGCGCTCCTGCAGATCTTCCATGCTCATTTCGGCCTGATGGAAAGGACCGCGTTTGATACGGTGCGGTAAAGCCAGCTCGGCGGCCAGGGCGATATCCCGGTCGGTAATCGCCTGCCGGCCTTCAAAGGCGGCGTGAGCCCGGGCGGTTTTCAAGATCACCAGGTCAGACCGATGCCCATCCACATTCAGTGAGGCGCTGAGAGCCGCAATCGAGAGCATATCGCGGCGGGTGTAGCTGACATCGTCCACCAGAGTGCGGCCCTGCTCGATCTGGCGCGTGAGCTCCTGCTCTCTGGGGATCCAGGTCTGGCGAAAGTTCTCGGCGTCGCTTTCAAAGCCCAGGTTGCGCTCCATGATCAAGACACGCTCACGTGCATCGCGGATGCCGTGGATTTCCACCGAAAGGGCAAAGCGGTCCAGCAGTTGGGGACGCAGGTCGCCTTCTTCGGGGTTCATTGTGCCCACAAGTATGAAGCGCGCCGGATGGGAGAAGGAAATGCCCTCCCGTTCGACGATGTTCATGCCCATCGCCGCCGAATCCAACAGCAAATCGACAACATGATCGTCCAGCAGGTTAACTTCGTCAATATACAGCAGGCCGCGATTAGCCGCCGCCAGCACACCGGCGTCGAAATGGCGTTCACCTTTCTGGATGGCTTTTTCGATATCCAGCGTGCCCACCACACGGTCTTCGGTTGCCGAGACCGGCAGGTTCACAAAAGCTGTCGTGCGCATTTCCATCGGCAGCGTTTCACCGCCTGCAGAACGCTCCCGGCACTCGGTGCACCAGGTGGCGGGGCGGTCAGGATCGCAGCCGAAACGGCAGTTGCGCACCACCGCTACTTGAGGCAGCAGGGCTGCCAGGGCGCGGGCAGCCGTGGATTTTGCGGTACCCCGCTCACCTCGGATGAGCACCCCGCCAATGCGGGGATCTACGGCATTCAAAACCAGCGCACGTTTCATGCGCTCCTGTCCAACAATGGCTGTAAATGGGTAAATAGGCGGCATTTTTTCCCTCAGTTGCGATTATAACCGAGTCCTAATCTTATCATAAAGGTTGCCAACTTACCTTATCCGCTTTATAATGTACACTATCTCAATCCGCATTGGAGTAAGTAATTATATGGATCAAAATAATGCCCTCACCGGGCAGGGGGTCGAGCCCGAAGCCAACCAGCCTATTGAAAAAAAATCCGAAGATCGTCCCACTCAAGAACACAATTCGATGGAAACGCTTCTGGAAGAACAGGGGCTTTCCCTGGAAATCCCCAAACCCGGCGAAGTCCGCACGGGTTTTATCGCTTCAATCGGCGATAACGAGATTTTGGTGAGCGTCGGCACCAAATCCGAAGGGGTAATCTCGGGACGTGAATTGGAACAGATCCCCGCAGAAGAACGCGCCGCCTTCACCGTGGGCGCCGAGATACCCGTGTTTGTGGTGACGCCCGAAGACGCCAACGGAAACGTGGTGCTTTCGTATATCCGGGCCCGCGAGGAAAAGGATTGGTTGGATGCAGAGCACTTGCTGGAAGCTGCTGAACCCTATTCCAGCAAGATTGTGGGTTACAACAAAGGCGGTTTACTGGTGCCGTTGGGCAGCCTGCGCGGCTTTGTGCCTTCTTCGCAGATCAGCCTTTCACGCCGGGCAGCCCTGGGCGGTGATACGCCTGATCAGCGCTGGGCCAAGATGGTGGGTGAGCCGGTGCGTGTGCGCGTCATCGAAGTGGACCGTGAGCGCCGCCGCCTGATCCTCTCGGAGCGCGCCGCTGTGCAGGAAACGCGCGAATCTTTGAAGGACCGCCTGCTGGGCGAGCTGAAGGAAGAAGATGTGCGCGTCGGGCGTGTGACCAGCGTGGCCGAGTTTGGGGCTTTTGTCAACATTGACGGCGCCGATGGCCTTGTCCATCTCTCGGAGATCTCCTGGGATCGCATCCAGCACCCCAATGAGGTGCTGAAGGTCGGGCAAGAGGTGAAGGTCAAAGTGATCAGCATTGATCACGACCGCCGCCGCATCGGGCTTTCCATCCGCCAACTGCAGGAAGATCCCTGGATGGCGCGGGTGAAACACCTCAAGGAAGGCCAGCTCATCGAGGGCAAGATCACCCACCTCACCAAGTTTGGGGCCTTTGCCCGCCTGGATGAAGACCTGGAAGGCCTGATCCACATTTCCGAGCTGAGCGAAAACCGCATTGCCCACCCGAAAGAGGTGGTGAAAGAAGGCGACCAGGTTACACTGCGCATCATTAAGGTGGACCCGGAACGGCGCCGCATTGGTTTGAGCCTGCGCAAGGTGGATTCGCCGGCCTATTCTGACCTGGACTGGAAGATGGCCCTGTCAGAAGAGGTGCACGGTGCAGATGCTGAGGTAGAGGCCGAAGCCGAAGCCGAAGTTGAAACCGAAGTAAAGGCCGAAACCGAAGTTGAACATGAAGTAGAAGTTGATGTTGAGCCCGAAGCTGATGCTCGTCCTGTAGCGGATGAAGAAACCGGCGAGCAGTCCGAAGCTTAGTCAATACTTCTTCTGATGGTGAATTGTGACCGGCCAGGAAATCACCTGGCCGGTTTTGCTTGTATTGCCTGTGCTCACTCCTTACCTAAGAATTTCGTTAAATTCTCCCTGCTGCCATGATGATTACGCCTGCGCGTGGGCTTTTCTCTGGTAGAATTGCAATTGGACGAAAAGTCTCTTAATCGTATATGCATCTCGCTTTAGTAGCGATGGTTGTTGTTTGCTAGTTAGGAGGTAAACCCTTGGCTGGGATGGAACGTTTTACACAACGAGCGCGCCGCGTACTGAGCCTGGCACACCAGGAAGCAGAGCGCATGCGTCATAATTACATTGGTACCGAGCACCTGCTTCTCGGGTTGATCCGCGAGGAGGGGGTGTCGCCGGACGTGTACTGCGCGAGCTGGGCCTGGAAGCCGAGCGTGTGCAGGAAATTGTTGAGCGGCTGACCGGAACAGGCCAATCGCGCGGCGGCAAGCTGGACCTTTCCCCTGGCACCCAGCAGGTGCTGGAATTTGCCGTCGAAGAGGCCCGGCGTATGGGCCATCACTACATTGGCACCGAACATCTTCTGTTGGGGCTGGTGCGCTATGGCGAAGGTGTGGCCCTGGATGTGCTGCGCAAGCTCGGCGTTACGCCCGAGCAGATCCGCCGGCAGACACGCCGTGTCTTGCAGGAATTGACGGCTTCACGCCGCACCAGCGCTACCCCCGAGACGCCCAAGACGCCCGCCAAACAGGAACAGCAAAAAGCCAAAACCCCCATGGTGGATCAACTGGCAACCGACCTGACCACCCTGGCAGAGGAAGGCAAGCTGGACCCGGTCATCGGGCGGCAAATGGAAATCGAGCGCGTCATCCAGATTCTGGCGCGCCGCACCAAGAACAACCCCGCCCTGATCGGCGAGCCGGGTGTGGGCAAGACCGCCATCGTGGAAGGCCTTGCGCAGCGCATTATGGATGCCGATGTGCCCGCCCCCCTTCTGGGCAAGCGTGTCTTGCAATTGGATGTGGGTTCGCTGGTTGCAGGCACTATGTACCGCGGCCAGTTTGAAGAGCGCCTCAAGCGCGTGATCGAAGAGCTCAAATCTTCAGGCTCGATCCTGTTCATCGATGAAGTCCACATGCTGGTGGGCGCCGGCGCTGCCGGTTCTTCGGTGGATGCCGCCAACATCCTCAAGCCCGCCCTTTCGCGCGGCGAGCTGCAGGTGATCGGCGCAACCACGCTCGATGAGTACCGCAAGCACATCGAGAGCGACGCCGCCCTGGAGCGGCGCTTCCAGCCCATCATGGTGGAAGAGCCTTCAGAAGAAGAGGCCATCGAGATCCTGCGCGGCATCCGCGGCGCCTACGAAGAGCACCACCGTCTCACCATTTCGGATGAGGCCCTCAATGCCGCCGTGCGACTTTCAGCCCGCTATGTCACCGAGCGCTTCCTGCCGGATAAAGCCATCGACCTGATCGATGAATCATCCTCGCGGGTGCGCATGTACAAAAGCCCGGCGGCGCGCAACGCCAAAGAGCTGATGCGCGAGCTGCGCGAGGCCCGCCAGAACCTGGCTATGGCTACGGAAGACAGCCGCAACGACGACGCCCAGGATTTTATGGAGCGCCAGGAAGAGCTGGAACGCCAGTTGGAACGTATGCGCACCGTGTGGGATCGCTCCAACAGCCCGGTTGTTTCGGCGGAAGATATTGCCGAAGTGGTCTCAATGTGGACGGGCGTTCCGGTGATGCAGATTGCCCAGGAAGAATCGCAGCGCCTGCTGCAGATGGAAACCGAGCTGCAATCCAGGATCGTGGGGCAGGAAGAGGCTATCCAGGCCATTTCCAAGGCCGTGCGCCGCGCCCGTGCCGGGCTCAAAGACCCACGCCGCCCGATTGGCTCGTTCATTTTCCTCGGCCCCACTGGTGTGGGCAAAACCGAGCTGACCAAAGCCATGGCGCAGTTCCTCTTCGGCAGCGAAGACGCCCTGGTGCAGCTGGATATGTCGGAGTTCATGGAGCGCCACAGCGTCAGCCGCCTGGTGGGCGCGCCTCCCGGTTACGTGGGCTACGAAGATGCCGGGCAGCTCACCGAAGCGCTGCGCCGCCGGCCTTATTCCATCGTGGTCTTCGACGAGATCGAAAAGGCCCACCCCGAAGCCCATAACATGCTGTTGCAGATCATGGAAGAAGGTCACCTCTCGGATGCCCGCGGCCGCAAAGTGGATTTCCGCAATGCCATAATCGTGATGACCTCCAACGTGGGCGCCGATATGATCAAGCGCCAGACCGCGCTGGGCTTCACCATGAAGAAAGACGAGGCGCTGCAGGAGAGCCAGGCCTACGATGAGATGCGCAAGAAGCTGCTTGATTCGCTCAAGCGCGTTTTCAGGCCCGAGTTTATCAACCGCCTCGATTCGGTCATCGTCTTCCGCTCACTCAGCCGGGATGATATCAAGAAGATCGTCGAGCTGGAGCTTAGTAAAGTGTCTACGCGCGTGGTCGAGCACGAGATCAAGATCTCTGCCACACCCGCTGCGCTGGAACTGCTGGCAGAGCAGGGTTACGACCCCGATATGGGCGCCCGCCCGCTGCGGCGTGTGATCCAGCAAAAGGTGGAAGACCCGCTTTCCGATGCGCTGCTTTCGGGCCAATTTGTGGATGGCGATACCATCCTGGTGGATGTGGTCGAAGGCGAATTCTTGCTGCGGCGGGAGGCCAGGGAAGAGACAGCCTCTTCCGAAGTGGTCGCCGCGGCGTAAATACGGTCAGGTTCTAACCACCGCTTTCGCGGTGTTCTCCCAGGCTTCTGGATGCCCTGCCCCTGTGGGCGGTGGCTCCGGAAGCCTTTTTTGTGCTAGAATTTAGCTGGTTATTCAACCAACGCGCCAGACAATATTCACTGTCCTATTCCACCGGCGGGAAGGCAACCTGCCAGTAACCGGGAACACGCTCATGTCCACTCCAATTCCCTTGATCCATATCCAAAATCTGGTAAAACGCTACGGCGAGAAGACCGCCGTGGATGATGTCAGCCTGCAGGTCTATGGCGGTGAGATCTTCGGCTTTCTGGGGCCGAATGGCGCCGGCAAGACCACCACGATCAAGATGATCGTGGGGCTGCTGCAGCCAACCTCCGGCACGGTGCGGGTGGGAGGGTACGATGTGCTCGCCCAGCCCTTGCAGGCCAAGGCTGTCAGCGGCTATGTGCCCGATACCCCCAACCTGTACCCCAAGCTCACCGGCCGCGAACTGCTGCGCTTTGTGGGCGACCTTTATGGTTTGGAATCAAGCCAGGTGGAGCGGCGCATCGATGAGCTGCTGCGCTTGTTTGACCTGGCCCAGGCCGGCGATGACACCATCGATTCGTACAGTCACGGCATGCAGCAAAAGACCGCCCTGGCAGCCGCGCTGGTGCACGACCCGCGCCTCCTGGTGCTGGATGAGCCCACCGTGGGGCTGGACCCCAAGTCGGCGCGCCTGATCAAAGATATCCTGCGCCAGATGGCTGAGCGCGGCGCAGCGGTTTTCCTCTCCACCCACATCCTTGAAATTGCCGAGCGCATGTGCGACCGGATCGGCATCATCAGCCGCGGGCGCCTGATCGCCTCGGGCAGCATGGATGAACTGCGCCTCCTGGGTAAAGAAGGCGGCGGAGAGCAGGTCGGCGCCAGCCTGGAAGACATCTTCCTGGGGCTTACTGGCGGAGCGGAGTATGCCGAAATTGCTGAGGTGCTGAAGTGATCCCCGCCGCGGTGGGGCCATCCCTCCAAGAGACGCCGGCAGCCCTGCCGCGCCTGTGGCCCACGGTCTGGAAGCTGCTGCGCCTGCGTTGGGTGATCTTTTTCAGCGCCTTCCGGCGCGCCCGGCTGCGGCGCAAGATCGGCATCATCGCCCTGGTGCTGGTCACGCTGGCTTTTTTGGGGTTCATCTTTTTTCTGAGCTGGACGCTGCTGGGCTTCTTGCGCTCGCCGGAGCTGGTGCAGGTGGTGGGCGATGTGACACCCTTTCTGGAGAGCGTGCCGGTGCTGCTGGTGGGCGGGGCCTTCCTGGGCATCCTGCTCACCAGCTTTGGTGTGCTGCTGCAGGCCCTCTACCTGGCGGGCGATATGGACTTTCTGCTCAGTGCGCCGGTGCCCATCCGGGCTGTATTTGTCAGCAAGCTGCTGCAGGCCATCCTGCCCAACTTCAGCCTGATCTGCGTCTTTGCCCTGCCGGTGCTCTACGGGCTGGGGGCCGCCGGGGGTTACAACCTGCTGTATTACCCGCTGGCGCTGGTGGTGATGGCGGCGCTGGCCCTGGCGGCGGCAGGGCTTTCCGGCCTGCTGGTGATGGCGGTGGTGCGCATCTTCCCGGCGCGGCGCGTGGCCGAGGTGCTGGGGTTTGTGGGGGCGGTGTCGTCCTTCATCTGCTCGCAGACGGGCCAGTTTGCGCGCTTCAGCGATGTCTCCGGCGACCAGGCCGCCCAGGCGCTGAGCGCCCTGCAGCGCTTCAACGCGCCCTGGTCGCCGCTGGCCTGGGCCGGGCGCGGGCTGGTGGATCTGGGCGAAGGGCGCTGGCTGCCGGGTCTGGGCTTCCTGGGGTTGGCGCTGGGGCTGGCGGGGCTGGTCTTTGCGGTGGCGCTGACCAGCGCCGAGAAGCTGTATTATTCCGGTTGGGCCAGCATGCAGGGCAACTTGCGCAAGAAAAAGGCGCCCAGGGCGGCGGCCACTGGCGTACCAGCCGCCGGGCGGTTGGCCGGCCTGCGCAGCCTGTCAGCACGGGTCGCCCGGCAGATCCCGCCGGCAGTGCGGGCCATGGCGGTCAAAGATTTCTACGTGCTGCGGCGTGACCTGCGCAATATGTCGCAGCTGGTTACCCCCCTGATCCTGGGCATCGTCTACGCCTTCGCTTTTCTGCGCAGCGGGGGCGAAGCCCCGGCGGGGCGCGGCGAGGCGCCGGTCTGGTTTATGGAAATCGCCCGCAACGCCATGCTGTACGGCAACGTGGCCATTTCGCTCTTCGTGGGCTGGATGCTGGTGGCGCGCCTGGCGGGGATGGGTTTTTCACAGGAAGGCAAGAGCTTCTGGCTGCTGAAGACCGCTCCGGTGAGCGCCTGGCAGATGCTGGCGGCTAAATTTCTCGTGGCGTTTTTACCGTCGCTGGCGCTGGGCTGGGCCTTTTTGCTGGGCATCTCGCTGATGCAGCGCACCGGCCTGGGGGTGCTGCTGTTCAACCTGCTGGTGGTGGCGCTGTGCGTGGCGGGCAACAGCGGGCTGAACCTGGCTTTTGGCGTGGTGGGGGCGCGCATGGATTGGGAAGACCCGCGCCAGATGCAGCGGGGCAGCGCCGGCTGCCTGGGGGCGCTGGCCAGCATGCTCTACCTGCCGTTGAGCCTGGTGCTGTTCTTCGGCCCGCCGGTGCTCTTCCTGGCGTTGAGCTGGCCTGAGGCGCTCGGGCAGGCCGCCGGGCTGGCGCTGGGCGGGGCCTTCAGCCTGACCTGCACGCTGCTGCCGCTCTGGCTGGTGCGCAAGCGCGTGCCCCGGCTGGGAGAGGGATAAAGACGCTGAAGAGGGGAAAACAAACCACAGATCACCACAGATGCACACAGATATAGTATAGATAAGCACAAATTTGGGAAATTGAACTAAAAAAAACGAGTTAAAAGTAGCCGATATTCCGTAACCCTGCAGCGGTACCGTTAATCGAGATTGCGATAATCTCGTTGAGCAGTCGTAGGTTGGGATGGTGGGCAAAAAAGATGCTCTTTTTGAAGGAGCAGCCTGCCCACCAACCCAACATCACTTCCATGCCGAATATCAGCGCTGAACCATCAGCCGCTTCCCAATTCGCCGGGTAAATCGTTGGGTCTCATTGAGGGAATATCAGATGGGTGACCGAACAGAACCACCCAGACCAATCTACCCGACTGAAGTTATGAACTTGGTAAGGTACAGGTTGAGTATAATTCTATCGAACTATTAAATTCCCGGTTCGAAATCCGAGGAGCAATAACCAAACGGCTATGAAAGTCATTATTAAAACAGTGAAGCCAATTATTCTTGTCCATATTATCAAGGCTGTGAATTCATATGGCCTCTCTTGTTGTGCTTTCAAGCGTTTTGATAGTGCAAGATCGTTTCTGTAAATTCCTGTTGGTATCCTTTGTGAACGTGCAGAACCTTAAGAATTGAAAACCCGGTTGTGGATAAGTGGACAGAAAATCGCTGCCCACTTACCCACAACCGCTACGACTGCGACGGTTCATCATTCTCGAAGGTCAGATAAACCCGACCGGTCTGCCACTCCTCGTCATACTCCATCAGAACAGCGCTAATCAAGCGTAAACAAGCTGCTTCGTTGGGAAAGATGCTCACCACGGCGGTTCGCCTGCGAATTTCGCGGTTCAAGCGCTCGATCGGGTTGGATGTGCGCAGCTTGCGTTGGTGCTTGAGCGGGAAGGCGAATACGGTCAAGCCTTCAGGAATGTTCTTCTCCATCCAGTCCGCCAGCCGCGAAGCGCTTTTGGCATACTTCTCGACCACTTTTTTCAGATAGGCCTCAGCCATCGGACGATCGGGAGCATTGAAGATGGTGCGAATATCGGCTGCGACTTCGGCTCGCATATCTTTGCGGGGCACATAAGCGCTGGCGTTTTGCTGCAGGTGAAACTGGCAGCGCTGCCAGGGAACTCCACCGAAAACCGCCTTGCGAGCCGCCTTCAGTCCGGCGTGGTCGTCACTGGTGATGAGCTGCACACCGCACAAGCCACGGGCGATCAGGCTCTGCAAGAAAGTACGCCAGTGGATTTCCTGCTCGCCCAATGACACCGAGAGCCCTAAGAGATGACGTTTTCCGAGCCGGTCTACTCCGGCAGCGATCAAGATGGCTGCATCTCGGATCTGGCCATCCTGGCGGATTTTCTCGTAGCGAGCATCCAGAAACAGGTAGACGATCTCTCCTAGAGGGCGGCTGCGCCAGGCCTGCAAGCCTTCGTCAAGGGCTGCGGCAGCCCGGCTGACTGTACTGGAAGACACCCCAGAACCACACAGCTGCTCAACAATCGCCTTCACTTTGCGAGTAGAAACGCCCTGAACATACATCTCTGCCAGCGTAAGGGTCAAAGCGCGCTCACTGCGCTGCCCTTTTTCAAGTGCTTGTGGGTAGAAACCACCGTCGCGAACTTGTGGAACTGCAAAGGTGATTTCACCCATCCGGGTTTGGACCGTCTTCGGTTTGTAGCCGTTCGCATGCCCCTGTCGTTCATTCGTGCGTTGGTAAGGTTCAGCGCCAAGATAGTTTTCACGCTCGGCTCGCATGGCTGCATTGACCAGGATCCGCACGAGTTCTGGAATAAAGTCGAGGCCTTGTGAGGCGATTTGCTCCAGAAGCTCGGCAGGTACGGTAAAATCGGATTGGTAGGTCATGGTGTCATCTCCTTTGTTTAGTTTGGCCACTTCAAAGGATACACCAGACCTACTCTTTTTTCGAGAGATCAGATTTTACAGAAACGATAAGAGTTTGTTGGCGAAGTCAGGTTAGGGCAGCTAATGCCTGGAACGGTGAAATCCGTGTTGGTTTGGGGCGTTCGCCACTCAACCAGGCGAATAATCGAGATCAGGTTTATCGCTGCGGCTGAAGCCGATCTGTTGCAGATGAGTGCGAGCCAGGCCAATATAGCGGGCATAGCGGATACTTGGTTCTTCTGAACTCCTTGAGAAATGGTACTCTCAATTCCGGCTCGTTCTCCATACGAGCTTTTTAAAGTCTTCCGTTTGCTGACGCTGCCGGGCGGCCAATTGGGCTTCGTACTTCTCTTGCGGATAGAGCGTCAGTGTCCGACCGACATTCTTGGCTCGTGAACAAGCGCTGACGGAAGGGGCAAGGCAGGCAATCTTCTTTGCTAAAGACAAACGTAAAGCTGGGAGTTCCTCGCCAGGTTTTGCGTTTTGTACAAGTGAGCGCTGGTTTTTCCATTCGGGCAGGTGACCGATCTGGTTTTCCCAATCAATCTGAAATTGGGTATGATCGAATGCACCTTCTACCCGATCTTGCCAACTTTTGCTGGTGGGGACCGGGCCAACCAAGTCAATGCCTCGCTTTTGGCTGTCCACCAGCAAATCAATCTCCATGTAACCTTCATCCACCAACTGGATTTCAGGTAACCGTCCTTTCTCTTGCAGCTCATCCTGAATCTTGGCCGTGACTTTCACATCATGAACCGTTGCAGGCGTCGTTTCGACCTGGGTTATCAGGCGGGGATATTCGGCCTGGCAGGTTTCGGTGAAATGGACTTTATATCCGTGCCATTCCGTGCTCCGTTTGACGCAGTAGCGCGCCTCCACGTCATCGGGGGAGCCGATCATTTTCCCGGCTGGCGGTTGCCCCCATTTCTCCTTCGTCCGCCAATAGACTTTGCCGTCACACCAGTAATACTGCTGCACCCAAATCCGCCGTAAAATTTCGATTTTCGGTGAGGTTTTTAGTTCTGGTGGGCCGGCTTCCGAATAAATGGTCTGGAGAAGATAGAAGCCATCTTCTCCAATCGCAACCGCTAATGCTTCTCGCTTTGGCTTTACTGGTGGGCAACTGGTATCCATCAAACCGCCGTCGCATATCGTTTGACCCATTCTGGTTTCATGTGCTGACGCAGCCAGGCTGGAGCGAGTTGCGCGGCTTCATCCAAAACTCGCCTCATCGTTTCACCGACCAGCTCCAACAGGGTGAGGGATCGGATCGCCGCCACGACATGGGTGGAATCCGTTCGCTGTTTCTTTTTCCCCTTGAGAAAACCTAGGCTCTCACAGCGTTCGAGCAGCTTTTCAAGCAGGATGGCTTCCGATTTCCCTGCCAACAAACGCTGCCGAAACTCACTCAAAACCGAGAAATCAAAGCCGGGATCTTCGAGCTTGAGACCCAGCATGTATTTCCAATCGATCCGACTGCGCACCGCTTCTGCGGCTTGTCGATCGGACAAGTCTTCTAGATACTGCATCAATCGTAATGAGAGCCAACCGCCCTGGACTTTCAGCCGGCTGACCAAGGGTCGGGTAGAGATCCTTGAATTGATCGTCTTCAAAGATCTGACCGAGTGTATCTCTCAGAGTGAGATAGATATTCCCGTTTGGAAAGGCGGCTTTGGCAACTTTGACGGTTTCCTCTGGGATTGGATAATCATTTTCTGGTTTTAGCATCTTCGCTTACTCCTGAACGTTTCCTTATTCAAGAGTATAAACCTACTGGTAAGATCATCCTTTTCGACTTCGCCAACAAACTCACGATAATACACTAGCGTTTTGAGTAATCTTTACCAAACAACGCGGATTGTATAGGCAATTTATCAATATCTTCATCACTGAAATTCTGCGAATAGAACATACTTTGTTCAATCTTTGCACGAATTTGGATCACTTTGTGAGGAAAGAACCCAGCAACTATACCGATTATGAGCAACGGAAGGGATAAAAATATCCACAAGTATGAGCTGCCTGATTCCATATTTATCTCCATGACCTCTTCTTATCTTCGAAAGAGTTCCTTTGCCGTCGTGATTTGCTTGTCATAGGTTACCTAATTTGACACACATATTGTGTGTGATGAACGTTTATCCTCCCTATTATTACGGAAAACAAAAATATTATGTAGATTTACTGTCAGAGGTACCCAAGTACAATTTACACCAACGTGACCTTCAGCGAAAGAAGTCGTAGGTTGGGATGGTGGGCAAAAAAGATGCTCTTTTTCAGGAGCAGCCTGCCCACCATCCCAACATCTTTTTCAGGCCAATTTCCTGACAAAAAACCACAAGTCGCTTCCCAATCCGCCGTGTAAATCATTGGGTCTCGTTGATGCAATACCAGCTGGCGTAGGATTCGCAAACGCACAACCCTTCTTACGGAACTTTCTCTTCTTTATGAATAATGAATCGATTTCCAGAAACATAATGCTTTGATACATACGATACTATCACAATAGTAAAAAGCACACTAAGGGCAAAGCCTGCTACGTTTTCATAGGTAGTAGCTTTTGATATAAAAGATAAAACCGAAAATAATCCCAATGAAACTCCACCCATTTGTGCCTGAAATGCAATTACTCTCATCGTTCCTTTTGGAAATTCTTTGGATACTAGGAGCCCCACATAAATAATACAACCACTTAGGAGGAGAAATAATTTTTTCCAAATTATCTGAGGTAAAACCAGTAGTTGACATAAAGCGTGCTGTCATAAAGTAACCACCGAACCACAGAAATATTGCCAGTAAAGGAAAGTAGATCATCTCTTCACCTTAAATCCAATAATGTTTGAATATCAGATTACATTCTTAGTTCGTAGGTTGGGATGGTGGGCAAAAAGGATGCTCTTTTTACAGGAGCAGCCTGCCCACCATCCCAACATCTATTCCATGCCGGTTACCAGCGCTGAACCATCAGTCGCTCCCCAATCCGCCGGGTAAATGGTTGGTTTCTGTCCAGGAGATCAGATGGGCGATCGATTAGAACCACTCGACCCACCCTACACAACTGGAGATTGTACACCGGCGTGCTCACCTGGTTGCGGCAGGTCATGCTGCCGTTTCATTGGGGATGTCGACTTGATCTTCGAGAAAAAATATACATAAACAAACTCGCAAGCACAACCAATAGTGGAAAATATAAGTTGGTAGCAACAAGCACCTGAATTTTCCTCACAGAACACAAGGATGGATTTAACCCAAAATAACACCCTCCGATGAGAAGTAAGGAAGCCCCAGGAACTCATCATTAAGCTAATACCGGGCATTAAGCATAATTTTTTAACCTGTGTTGAATTGGCCAACTCATCCAAATTCTCTGTACGAAAATACCATGCCCTGTAAGATAACCGATGATCATCACACCGAATAACGCGGCCTTCTCCGATAAAAAAAAGCCCACACCGGCCATGATCGTTCCAAAAACAACAATCATTTTTACTGCATCCAAGATTAACGGGTGGTGAGTTTTATAGTTATTCCTACAATTTGTTATTAACCCACTGTTGTGATTTAGCATCTGGCGGATCGAACATCATGATGGTAGAGCCGCCTGCTGCTTAGCAAACAGGTAAGTAAAGATGCTCTCCAAAGATTGACCTTGCAGTAGCTGCACATTAACATACCCAATCAACTTCTGAATAAGGGCTTGACCTTGCTGCCGACACGCCTCTCCGATGGTTTTGATCGGGAGCTGGCCTTTCTCCGGTGATGGCGGCAAACAATCCAGGTGCAGAAGGGAGTAAGCTGTGAACACCAGACACCAATGTTTTCCAATGGCTTTAGCGTCTCGCATGCGATACTCATCCAGCCCGAGATGTTCTTTCCCATCCTGATAAAAGGTCTCAATCGGCCAGCGCAGCAAGTACGTGGCAATGATCTTCTGGGCGTTCCAGTCCACTCGATTGGTCACCAGGGTGAGGTAAGTGCCGGACAAATCCGCATGTTCATAGCTGATGACGATGCGGACTTTGCCCAAAGACGGGATGCGCAGGCTGAGGGTGAAGGTCCAACAGCTCTTCTGGCCCACTTTGACTTCTCGGTAAGCGTTGGCGGGGATGAGCGCTACCAGCTCCTGCACGGCGATATGCGGCCCTTCCAGGCTGGATCGGTTGACCCGTCGCATCCTTCAAGGACGAAGCTGTTGGTCTCCAGGTTGCGGTTCTTCTTCAAGATGCTGATCCAATCCTTTTTGCGGCGTTTGGCCACCTGGATCAACTCGTCCGCCAGATACCAGCCATCAAACAGGAGCACACTGAAGCGCAGCTTATGAGCAATAGCCGCTTCGATCAGCTCGATGCCCAGTTCGATTTTGGTGCGAAATTGCTCGTGCAGCGCCATAAACTCCGCATCTTGGAGCAAAATGGGATCGACTTCGCGATGCATACGATTGCGGTCTTTCTTCTTGGTCGGGATTTCCCGCTCTGGAAGGTGCTTGTGGACAAACTCTTCCCAGCGGGTCAGTTCTTCATAACGCCGGTAAATGCGTAAATCAACCGGAAAGCGGACCGGACCGCTGACATAGTGGCTGGTGACGGGATTATGCGCCAGGGGATAGCTATTATCCCCGTGATCATAGTGACGGGCCACATAATCGAACAGGCTCCCTACATGCTTGCACAAAGTGTCGTCCAGGATCAATACCGAGCCCTCTTTGCTCTGACGCACCGCTCTCGTCTGCTCCAGCAGATAGTGGATGCGCCGCTGGTTGACCTGTTCTTCAAACCACGGCGCTTCCGAAAAGTAACGCGAAAGATTGGTCTTGTCGGCGCTGTCCACCACACAGCGAGCAATGTTGGCCATGCTCTTGTTGGGCAGTACGATCAGCCCCGTCAAGTAATTCTGGAAATGCTGGAACTGACGCCGGTTCTCGAATAAATCCCGGAATGCCCCAGCATGTGCAGCCACTATCGGAGCAGGCGCCACAATCGGAAGTTGCATGGGTTTGGCCCTCCACAAGATGTCCTGAGTGGGCTAACCGTATCATGACCGACCTAAATTGTCAAAGTACAACAGTCGAGTTATAAATCTAGTCGTAGGTTGGGATGGTGGGCAAAAACTATGCTCTTTTTGAAGGAGCAGCCTGCCCACCATCCCAACATCTATTCCAGGCCAATTTCCTGACCAAAACCACAAGTCGCTCCCCAATCCGCCGGGAAAATCGTTGGGTCTCGTTGATGCAGTACCAGTGCCCTTACCGATACAGCCAAGCGACTGAAGCTATCCGGTATTGCGTAACCCGGCAGCGATACCGTTGATCGTGATGGCGATAATCTCGTTGAGCAGATCCGCTTCTGCTGAACCGGCATCGGAGAGGGCTCTTAGCCGGTGGAGCATCTCGACCTGCAAATAGTTCAACGGATCGACATAGGGGTTGCGCAGCTGCACCGAGCGCTGGATGACGGGTTCGCTCTCCATCAGCTCGCTGTGCCCGCTGACCGCCAGAACAGCCTGGCGTGTGCGCTCGTATTCGGTCTGTATGGCGGCGAAGATCCGCCCGGCCAGGTCTTGATCTGGAACCAGGGCCGAGTACAGGGCGGCTATCTGCATATCGGCCTTGAGCAGCGACATCTCGGCGTTGTCGAGCAAGGATTTGAAGAACGGCCAGCGCGTGTACATGCGCTGCAGCCTCTCCAGGCGGCCTGCCGGGGGGTGTGCGTCGAGATAGGCCAGCAAACCGCTGCCCAGCCCGTACCAGCCCGGCAAATTACAGCGGCTCTGCATCCAGGAGAATACCCACGGTATGGCGCGGATTTTATCGAGATCGCCCGGCTGCGCCATCCCCGGCAGCCTGGCGCGCCGCCGGGCGCGAACCGATCGAAAGGCGGGAAATCTGCGCCAGCGGGGTGGCTGTTTGCCAGTATTCCAGGAAGCCCGGTGTTTCGTAGACCAGCCCCCGGTACGCTCGGTAGGCGGCGTCTGCCATGATCGACATGGCGCTGCGCCACTCATCCGGCAGGTGGGCCGCGCCTGCCGGCTGCGGCGCCGAAGCAAGCAGCACGGCGCTGGCGATCTGCTCCAGATGGCGGTGCGCCAGCTCAGGGTTGGCATAGCGGGACGAGATGATCTCTCCCTGCTCGGTCAGGCGGAAGTGCCCGTTGACCGTGCCGGACGGCTGGGCGCGGATGGCCCGGTTGGCGGGGCCGCCGCCGCGCGCCACCGTCCCGCCGCGCCCGTGGAACAGGGTAAAATCCACCCCGTGCTCGCGGCAGGTCAGGTGAATATTCTCTTGCGCCTGGTATAACGCCCAGTTGGCGGTGAGATAACCGCCGTCTTTGTTGCTGTCGGAATAGCCGATCATCAACATCTGGTGGTTGGCGCAGGTTTGCAGGTGGGCATTGTAGGCGGGCAGATTGGAACAAGGTGTGCAGAATATGCGGGGCATCTGCCAGGGCCTGCATGGTTTCGAACAGGGGCACAAGATCCATCCCATCTGCGCAGCCGGTCCAATGCGCCAGCAGGAGCACGCTGAGCAGGTCGGCGGCGTGCTTGGTCATCGATACCACCACCGGACCCAACAGGGCGCTTCCGTAGACTTTGCGTGCCCGGGAAATGAGCTGGAAGAGCGCCCAGGTTTCAGCAGTTTCAGGGGTGACGCCAGGGTGCGGGGCCAGGTCGGGCGGATCCCGGGTCAGCA
The DNA here is from genome assembly GCA_963705155.1 of uncultured Chloroflexia bacterium. Classification (GTDB taxonomy): domain Bacteria; phylum Chloroflexota; class Anaerolineae; order Anaerolineales; family UBA4823; genus CAVPJC01. Next base: position 486,352 of record CAVPJC010000001.1, read on the forward strand.
GGTGCTGCAAGAGCGCCAGGCGTTCCTCGCCGGGGGCGTGCTCGAAAGCCGGGTGGATGCCCAGGCCCCTTAGAATTTCGCCCACGGCAGCGTTTAAGCGTGAAGCGTCTTCGCGAATATCCAACCGGGCAGCGTGCAAACCAAATATTTGCAGCTGGCGACCGAATTTGAGAATATTACCCCGGTTCAAAGGCTCCGGCATCGCCTGGCGGACCAGCTCCACAGAATGGGTAATCTCTTCCAGCCGGGCGCGGGCGGGAGCAGGCTGCATGGAGAGCAGGTTGGCGCGCATATCTTCGCGCGAAGCATGCGCCAGGTCTTCTGCCAGCAGGGCCAGCGCCAGGCGGTAAGGCTCACGGGCATAACGTTTTTCCAGGAAGGCCACGTGCTCTGGCAGGGGGCGGCGGCGCTCGAACCAGGCCTGGAGAGATTTCGGCGGCGGGACACGCCCGCTGCTGAGGCTCAACTGGCGGGCGAGATCTTGCAGGGAGGCGCGGTGTTTTTCCACGGCGAGACCCCGATGCAATCGCAGGGTTTCGGCGGTGAATAGAGGTGGTCAAATTGGGGTTGCCATCCCGGTCGCCCCCGATCCAGGAGGCCAGGCGCAGCCAGGGGTGCTCAACAGTCAGCCCGGGGTAGTGTTTTGCCAGGGCGGCATCCATGTCGGCATAGATGCGCGGCAGCGCTTCCCAGAAGATCGAATCGATGGTGTACAGGCCGGTGCGAACTTCGTCGGTCACCTCGGGCCGGGCTGTCCGGGTGCGATCCGAAAGCCAGAAGGCGCTGATCTCGATGTGCAAAGCCTGGCGGTATGCCTCGACCTCGACCGGCAGCAAATCGGTGCGATTGAGGTTTCTGAGGATCTCGGAGATGCGCTGTGTTTTGGCCAGGATCGTCCGGCGCTTGGTTTCCGTGGGGTGGGCGGTCAATACCAATTCGATGGATAACCGCTGGAGCAAGGCTTGCATCTGCGCAGCGCTGACCCCATTTTGTTTCAACTGGGACAACGCCTCTTCGATGCTGTCGTGGCCGGGGGCGTTTTCACGGTTTTGCTGGCGCAAGGTCTGGACGCGCGAATCCTCTTCCGCCAGGTTGACCAGATCAAAATACAGGCTGAAAGCAGAAGCCACGGCGCGTGCGGCGCCATCCGGACAGGCCGGCGACTTCCTGCGCCAATTCCTGTGCATCACCATCCGGTGTGCTGCGGCGCTGTTTGGCCAGCCCGCGAATTTTCTCTACCAGCAGAAAGATCTGAGGGTCTTCACGCTCGGTAATCACCTGCCCGAGCAGATCGCCCAGCAAATGAATTTTTTCGGTCAGGTCCATGCATCAGATTATAACTTGGTTCTATTTCGCCCTCGGAGTTTTTGTACCTGACCGGAGATGAGCGTGTGGCAACGCTGCTCCGCATAGGCCCTGTACACGAACTCTGGAACGCTGCCGTAACTAATCCTTACGGGCGAATCGATAGATGCCAAATGCCGCCAGCGCAACGACCGACACCGCCACCGAGATGCGCGGATCCCACATTGCACTGAGCAGGACAAGCAAGGCGGCGACAATGGCTGTAGTACCTTCGGTTTTAGCGTTCATTTCAATCTCCATATGGTTGGATAGGGTAAAGTGAACTCTGTGGGCATCCCGTATGAATGGTTTGCCTGAGTAGTTTCATCTCAATTCTGCCGGGACAAAACCCTTTTAATTCGTGGTGTGAGTTGCACGAACACAACAAAAGCCAGCAGGATGGCGCTGGTGATCCAGCCGCCAATGGCAAAATTGTGCGGCAGCATTTGGCCAATTGCTACACCTCCGCCAAACAGCAAAGCAGCCAGCAGGCCAAACTCCCACATCCCGTAAAGGAAAACAAACGGCATGTAATGCACGCCGATCACGATCATGAAGGCAGGGAAAAACCAGTTGATGTTATAGAGAGCGGCGGCTCCCACCAAAGGCATACTGAGCGGGGCAATAAAAGCCACTTGCATTGCCAGCGCATTCATCGGGTGATTGCGGGGCAATCCAGCGGGGCGGCCAAGCAGCCGCAAAACAAGCTGGGTGAGGGAAAGATGAAAACTCCTCCCAGCACGAGCACCAGGATTGCGTATTTCTGATTGCCCTGGGTACCCAGGGCGGCGGAGACCAACCAGATCATACCGGATACGGCCTGTCCAACGGAGCCGCGGAGAAAAGTTTTTTGCACATCGAGTTGAGCGGTTTTAATTTCCATTTATTTACTCCACTAGCAGCAGTTCAGCGACCGGTTTCTTCGATAAATGACGGGGACCAAATATGAATACAGCCGCGACGGTAACCAGGCCCAGCAGCGATCCGGCTACCATATAGAACAGCATGGGGGGCATCAGGCCCAGCACACCGGTCAGAAAACCGGTCAGGTTGAAGAAGAAGTGCGCCAGGATCGTGATGATGAGACTGCCGCGGGTGTTGTTATACAGCCAGGTCAAATAAATCGTTATCGTGGTCACCAGCACCAGGTAGATCGGAAACGGGATGCTCATCTGGGCAGCGCCGGCAGTGAAGAATAACGGGATATGCCAGAAAGTCCAGATCACCCCCAGAATGAGACTGGAAACCAGGGCGTTATATTTTGTTTGCAAACGCGGCAGGGCGAACCCGCGCCAGCCCAGTTCTTCGGAAAATGGGCCGGAGAACAGGGTAAAAATGATCGTTCCCAACATGCTTGAAATTGTTTCGCCTGGCTTGAGACTGGCGCTCGGATTACCCGAGCGCCTTGTAGATCAGCGTGATCACAAGCGGGGCGAGAAATAGAAATGCCGCCGCGAAATACCAGCGAAAACCCACCTTCCAGCGGGTAAACCCGGAAAGGAGACGCCTGACGCCCGGCGCCCCACCGGTGATCCATGTCACGATCAATGCACTGAAGCTGGGGCCGAAAACGGAGAAGAACCAGGCCGCCGACCAGGGCTGCAAGGGTTTGCCTGGATTGAAGTAGATGAAACTGAATTGCACGCCAAGTGTGATGGCATAAGAAATACCAAAGAAAGTGATGAGCTGGTGCTTCTTGATCCAATTTCCAAGAGCGGTATTCATCATATTTTTCCTTGAAAACAACATTTTGTCCTATTATCTGCCGCGCTAGCCCAAGATCAGTCTAAAGATGAGCTCGTAACCACGAAGTAATGCCATCAACTGCATCCGAGTTCAGCATCACGTCATCCGAACCATAAGTAACCATGACATCGGCAGGGGTGAGCTGTGAACGGGGTTTGGGCTCGAATTTTAAAACATGGTTGGCGTTTTCCGAATAAGCAATGGTGATATTGTCGTGCTCTCTGGCGACTGCTTCGAAAAGCGAACCATCCGTTTGCCAGTCAACCTGGATATCTTTCTTACCCAGAACAATTAAGACCGGAACCATGATTTCGGCCAGCTTCGCAGCCGGATTAAAACTCCACAATTCTCGGGAAAAAGGTTGGTTGGCAGGTTGGGTGATTGCCTGGATTACCTGCTGCAAGCCTGCCGGTAAATTTTCATTGATTCGCACAGGACGCCCCGCCATGAAATCACCGATAGCTTCGTCGTACGCTGACAGGATCACGTCTCCGCCCGGAACGGCTCCTAATTGGGCGGCAATCTGACTGTGGGCCAGCTCGCCTGCCGACCTGGCGAACGCGGAAGTCAGGATCATTCCGGCAGAAGGAAGATTTTCGCTCTGGGTTTGATAGTTGAGGGCGTGAACACAGCCTTCACTGTTGGTCAGGACAAAAATTTTGACCGGATTTACATCCGCATCGCCGGCCAGCAGACTCACCCCGCCGGCCAATTCCGCAGCATGGCCCTGCAGACTGATCTTGCCCGCCATGCGTTCTACGTATTCTGGAGCATGCTGGCCTGAGGCGCGTTTATCATAGCGCAAGGTGATAAAGCCCTGTTCGGTTAACGCGCGGGCAAGCAAGGCCCCGCTGCCATTGGTTCCTGGAAGCAGGGGTGTGTTCCAATTGCGGTCCGTCGGGCCGCTCCCCGCCACAAAAATGACTGCGGGAAAGGGACCGGCGCCCGCCGGGCGGGTCAGGGTCGCGGAAACTGAAAGTTCATCTACTTTCCAGGATACCGGCTCTTCGTTGCTAATGTGATTTGTAGTCATCTTTTCACTCCTTGAATTGCATAATGTTCAAATTTAGCTTTTCCACTTCATCCATCCAGCCATAACACGTGGCGCAAGTTTTCATCGAGTTTGGCAGGATCTTTTCATACCCTTTGGCCAGCTCAGCCAGATGAGCGTAATAACCTGCGAGTTTTTCCAGGGGTGGGTGCGTAATCGAGGTATTTGTCTGGATTTCTTTTTGCAGGCTTGAGAGGGCGTCCAGCCATTCTTCCACGGGCATCCCCGCTGTTTTCTTGAAATCCCGGATGACCCATTGCCGTTCGAACAGCGAGCGGCGTTTCCAGCCGTCTGATTGATCCTTGAGAGTCGTGCGAACGCGTTCACATAACTGCCATGCCTGCTCCCGGTCTTCTGCATTCATGGAGTTTATCTGGAATTTAATCTCCTCAGCGCCGAAGTTAATATCGGCGGCTTTCAACGCCTGCATGGATGAAATCTCTTGCCCACGGAATTTCTCGGCAAAGACAATGGAGACAGCAAAACCCGCTCCGGCTTCTTCAATGGTAAGTACAGCGTTCTTGTTCATCGAGAAGAATTCGTCCACAGACATACCCATAGACGGTGCAAGCTTTGCGATTGCATTGGATGCAGTTTCAGTTGGCACAAGGCCAGGGCCAATACTGAAGGCAATCACCCCGCTGTCTTCCAGTTCAGCATCGAGTGTATTGGCAAGATGCACCTGTGCGGCCTTGAAAGTTTCGTATCCGCCCAGAAAAGCTGTCCCGGTTGATGAAACACACACAAAGGCGCCGTGCTTCGCGCGCAATCATATCAGGCAGAAAAGTCTTCGCCATGAGCACAGGCCCGCGGAGGTTGACGTGATAACTGGCATCCCATTCTTCAATGGGCAAATCCTTGACAGCGCCCACCACGGCAATCGTAGCATTGTTGATGACTCCATCCACTTTCCCGAATGAGCGGATGCTCTGGTTATATAATTCTTGCACATTGGCTTCATCACCAACATCGGTTCGGACAAACAAGATGCGTTCCTCGCTGAATTCATCTCCGAGTGTCTGCGCAGTTTAGCACCAGTTTACCTGGTTAATCTCCGCAATGATCACATTGGCGCCCAGGTAGAGCAGTGCGCGGGCGGTTTCGTATCCGATGCCTCCACCCGCACCGGTAACCAGAACCGTTTCTCCATGCAGAATATTGGCAGCAAGCCCGAGTTGGGCAATAATCATTGAGTTTCCCTGTGTCATACAAACTCCTTCAGCGCGTGCTTAAATCTTGTTGGCCCTCTCTGGTCTTCGCGGCCATCATCGACATCAGCCTGCCCATCTGAACCCGCAGGTGATAACTCATCCAGAGCTGGATGCTGTTGATCACGCCCGAGACGAGCACAGGCCGGGTCTTCCCGACCAGTTTTGCCAATCCGCGCCCGACAGTTTCGGGGTCGGCCATCATCTCGGGTGGGACTCCAAAACCGGCTGAGGAGCGGGTACGTGTCAGCGGTGGGTGCATCACGTTGAAGGTGATGCCGCGCGGTGCGTATTCCAGGGCCAGCGTGCGGGTGAGCGATTTAATAGCGCCCTTGCTGGATGTGTAACCTGACATCCCGGGCATGCCGGTATACCCCACACCCGAACTGATGTTGTGGACAACACCGTATCCCTGCTTTTGCATGACAGGCAGAACAGCTTGAATTGTGTTTAGATAACCATAGAAATTCACTTCCATCTCGCGGCGGATATCGTCAATGCTACGTTCGTCAAAGACCCTGAACAAAGCCAGGCAGGCATTGTTGACCAGCACATCCACACCCCTGCATTTGTGGACGACATCATCCACAACGGATTGGACGCGCTTCGGGGTCGGTGACATCACAGGTGAACGGGAGCAGGTTGGGGAGAGACGGGTCGAGGTTGCCTGTGGTCAGGTCAAGGGCGGCGACGCTGTCGCCCATGTCCAGCAGGCTTTTCGTCATCGCCAACCCAATGCCATTGTTAGCGCCCGTGATGAGGATGGTGCGATTCATGATTACTTCCTTACCCCACCTGAACCATGAAGAGAACCGAAGCCAGGTCCATTAACCAGTGCCCGATGATGAGCGGCGTAAGGCGGTGGAGGCGCAGGTAGATGAGCTGCAGGGCAATGGTCAGGGGTACGAAGGTGATGAAAAGATAAACTGCATGCTGGAAATTGATCCACGGCAGGAAGCTGTGCTGGAGTGACCAGCCAAAACAGACCAGCGCCACCGAGAGCCAGGTGCGTCTGGTGAGCGCCTGCAGGCGTGGTAAAGCGTAACCCTGATAGGTCAGCTCCTCCGTGAACGACCAGAGCGGCCACCACAGGACACGACTGTAAAGCACCGCCAACAGCGGGAGGGTGCGGATGAACGCGCCTTCGGGAAGCGCAGGCTGCAGGCTGCCGTAAGCGAGCCAACTGGCAAGCATTCCGCCGCCGAAAACAGTCAGGGGGAAAACAATGATAAAAATGCCCAGGCCGGTCAAAATATCGGTTTTGAGCCTGCTTTTCTCAAAAGAGACCAGATCCAACAGCCGGATGCCTTCGCGCGGACCAGCCACAAAAGCAGCGCCAGGCAGCCGAGATCGACCAGCGTGCCAGACACCGTCCACCAGTTGCGGACGGTGACAGCGGGAGATGGCATATTCCATTGCAGAAAAATCAGGGTGGTCAATCCCTGGGCCAGGAGGGCGAGAGCAGGGCGAGCCAGCAGCGCCAGCGCCGGGGCGAAGCGCGGGATGCGCCCACCACCCAGGCGGTTTTGAATGGCTTCAGGTGAGTTAGCGGATGCGAAGGTTGTCATGCCGGATTATTCTGTACAGCTTTGCTTGCGTTCAGCGGAGCTCTCCTTCCCAATATCAGGATAACCTGCACCCAAAAAAACTCCCCCTGCAGATGGGGGAGTTTTTCACTATCCGGGTGGACAGTTTTTTCAAATCCTGTTCTGAGCCCCGTGTGTCATCTGTGCCAGCATTCTTGATACAATATCTCCATCCCCCCACACAGGAGCCGCACATGGATACGAACCAGGCCTCCCAACTGCTCAGCGATCTTGTTGCTATCAATTCGATCAACCCCGACCTGACGCCCGGCGCACCCGGCGAAGGCCAGATTGCCGCATATATCGCCGCATGGCTCGAAAAGGCCGGGCTGGAAGTGCACCTGCAGGAAGTTGCGCCGGGACGCCCGAATGTGACCGGCATCGCCCGCGGCACGGGCGGCGGCAGAACGCTGCTGCTCAACGGGCACATCGACACCGTGGGCGTGGCGGGCATGCCCGATGGGCACCGGCCCGCCATCCGGGGTGGGCGCCTGTACGGGCGCGGAGCTTACGATATGAAAGGCGGCGTGGCGGCCTGCATGCTGGCGGCTGCTGCGGCAAAACGGGCCGGGCTGCGCGGCGACGTGATCTTCACGGGGGTGGTGGACGAGGAATACGCCGGGCTGGGCAGCACGGCGGTGGCGCGCCGCTACCATGCCGATGGCGCCATCATCGCCGAGCCGACCGAGCTGCGCCTGGTCATCGCCCACCGTGGTTTTGTCTGGCTGGAGGTGGAAACCATCGGCGTGGCGGCGCACGGTTCCTTGCCGCATCTGGGCGTGGATGCCATCGCCAAAATGGGCGGCGTGCTGACCGCCGTCGAGCAGCTTGACCGGGATTTGCGCGCCAACCCAACGCACCCGCTGCTGGGCAGCGGCTCGCTGCATGCCGCCCTGATCAGCGGCGGGCAGGAGCTTTCCAGCTACCCGGAGCGCTGCCTGCTCTCGGTGGAGCGGCGCACCCTGCCCGGTGAAACCTCCGAGATGGTCGAAGCCGAGCTGCAGCAGATTGTGGATCGCCTGCAAGCCGCCGACCCGGCCTTCAAGGCGGTGGTGCGGCGTGGCATCGAGCGCGCCCCGCTGGAAACCCCGCCAGACGCCGGGGTGGTGCAGGCGGTGCGCTCCGCCGCGCATGGCGTGCTCAAGCGCCTGCCCGAGACGGCCGGAGTGCCCTACTGGACGGACGCCGCCACGCTGTGGGCTGCCGGCATCCCCACCCTGCTGTTCGGCCCGTCGGGAACTGGAGCGCATGCCGTGGAAGAGTGGGTGGATCTGGAAAGCGTTACTGCCTGTGCGGAAATTTACCTGGCGGCGGCGCAAGGTTTTGCGGTTTGTGAGTATAATACCCGGCATGACCACTCCCATCATCGAATGCATCCCTAATTTTTCAGACGCCCGCCGGCCCGAAGTGATTGATGCCATCCTGGCGGCGATCGCCGCTGTGCCCGGAAGTGCACGTCCTGGACCGCCACTCCGACCTGGATCACAACCGCACCGTGATCACCTTTGTCGGCCCGCCGCAGGCAGTGGAAGAAGCAGCCTTCCGCGCCATCCGCAAAGCGCGCAACTGATCAACCTGGACCAGCACACGGGCGAGCACCCGCGCATCGGCGCCACCGATGTGGTGCCCTTTGTGCCCATCCGCGGCGTCACCATGCAGGAATGCGTGGAGATGGCCCGCCGCCTGGGCAACCGTGTGGGGAGCGAGTTGAACATCCCGGTTTACCTGTATGAAGAAGCCGCCACCCGCCCCGAGCGGGCAAACCTGGAAAACATCCGCCGCGGCCAGTACGAAGCGCTGAAGACCGAAATCGGCGTCAATCCCGAGCGCAACCCCGATTTTGGCCCGGCGCGGGTGGGCACCGCCGGGGCCACCGTGATCGGCGCGCGCCAGCCGCTGATCGCCTTCAACGTTTACCTGACCACCGACGATGTCTCGATTGCCAAGAAAGATCGCCAAAGCCGTGCGCAATTCTTCCGGCGGGCTGCGCTATGTCAAAGGCATGGGGGTGCTGGTGGAAGGCCGCGCCCAGGTCTCGATGAACCTGACCAATTTCCGCCAGACGCCCGTCGGCGCGCGTGGTGGAAATGATGCGCCGCGAGGCCGACCGCTACGGCGTGGGCATCCACCACAGCGAGCTGGTCGGGCTGATCCCGCAGGAGGCCCTGGTGGATGCCGCCGTGTGGTACACCCAGCTCGACCAGTTCGAGCCCGAACAGATGCTGGAGACAGCGCCTGGACGCCGCGCCTGCAGGCGGCCAAGCCCGCTGAAAGCCGTCCGCAGGGTTTTCTGGACGAGCTGGCCGCCGGCACGCCTGCGCCGGGCGGCGGTTCGGCTTCGGCCTACAGCGGGGCGGCCGGCAGCGGCCCTGGTGGCCATGGTGGCGCGCCTGACGGTCGGGCAAGAAGAAATATGCCGATGTGGAAGCGCAATGCAGGCGCATGCTCGAACAGGCCGAAGCGCTGCGCGCCGGAGCTGACCGCCGCCGTTCAGCGAAGACGCGGCCGCTTTTGAGCCGTCATGGCGGCCAACAAGCTGCCCAAAGAGACGCCCGAAGACAGCAGGCCGCGCGCTGCAGGCGATGGAAGCCGCCACGCTGGGGGCGGCCCACGTGCCGCTGGAAGTGGCCGCGCAAGGCGGTGGAGGTGCTGGAGCTGGCGCTGCAGGCGGTCGCAGTTGCGGCAACCTGAACGCCATCAGCGATGCCGGCACCGGTGCCGCCCTGGCGCGCGCTGCCCTGACCGGCGCCGGGTACAACGTGCGCATCAACGTCGCCAGCCTGCAGGATGCCGCTCAGGAGGCGACATGCTGGTTGAGCTGAGCCGGCTGGAAGAGCGCGCCGCCGGGTTGGAAAGCCAGGTGCGCCTCGTGCTGCAGGAAAGGGGCGGGTTTTCCTTTTCATGAATGGATTGCGCTGGATGGGGGTGGTTCTGGGCAGCAGCCTGCTGGTGATCCTTGCTGGCGCAGGCTGCTCTCTTTTGGCCGCCTTCCCGCCCGAAGCGCGCTGAGGCGTCACCGCCAGCCCTGGACCAGCCTGCACCTGCTTTCACCCCCACCCCCCCCGGCGGGGGGGCGCAGGGCAGGCAAGCCTCACACCGGAAACGCCCGTGGTAGCTTCGACAACCGCGCTCCCACCCGGCGGCCACCTCGACCCTGGTCCCCACCCGCGCCGCCCCAA
>CAVPJC010000002.1:0-14915 GCA_963705155.1 uncultured Chloroflexia bacterium
GATAACATTACATCTCCGCCACCAGAGCTGGTGGCGGAGAGTCTTTAACCTGGGACTGATTATGGAGAATGCCGGAGATGGCCAGGACAGACAGCCTGCTGCTTTGTGGTCGTGCCCCTACCGTCTGCCCCGCCGCTTACTGCGGGGCAGGCGACAAGAATGACCAATACGATAATAACAGGCAGTATCCCCAGCCCCACTATAGACGGAGAAGACCTGTTTCATGGTATCCGGGGCAACCACAAACAAGACCACGGCAAGACCTGCCAGTAAAGCCAGATTATATAAAAATTTTCCCATGCGCCCTCCAATTTGTGATGAAAGATCATCCCTGAACGAGCGTCGATGCAAAGGTCATACCATTTTGATGTTTTTATTTTGGGTTGGCTGCGGAACGGATGTGGTTCAGCTCCAGCAGGCGGGCAAGGATTTCGTCAGTGGTGAGATCGGCGGGCCAGCCGTAGGCGGCGAAGACGGCGGCGTCGAGTTTTCGGTGGGCGAGGTCGAGCCAGGTGGGGCGCAGGTTGTAGAGGTTGGTGAGGGTGCGCTTTTTTAGTTCGGCTTCGATGGCCGGGCGGGTTGAGCCAGGCGTCGCGCTTTTCGACCAGCTCTCTGGCGGCGGCGGCGATGGCCTGGACGTGCGGGCTGTCTTGCGGTTCCTTGCCGGGCGGCCAGGGGAAGGGGAAGGTTTCGAATATGGTGGTGGGGGTGTACCGCAACCCGCTTTCCGCTTCGCGTAATTGCGTTCCCATTTTGCGTGCCCAAAGCTCATGCAGGTGAGAGTGGAGAACGCCGAAAAAATAATCATCCTCTCGAGCAATAACAATCACAAGATTGGCCGGTAAAACATCAGAAGGCAACCAGCTAAACATTCGGTGTTTTGCAACCATGGAAGTACCAATATAATGCTTAAGCGGTCGAAGAGCAGCTCGCATTGCCGGCCTAGGTCCTGCGTGCAACCACCAACGATCACGGTAAGCTTTCCTGTTATTCGTTTGACGAATTGGTTTAACAACAGACTTTATATGTTCGAATGGTTTTTCGTATTGTGATGCATCTTCCATTGGCATTAATTCAAAATCAATAATCCAGACACCACGATTTCGAGTAGTCAGGTCAACACCGTTAAAGTAAGGCTTTAGAACATCAGAGTTGGAACGTTTATTAGGATTATTTTTATCGCTAACCATTCCAATGCCAGTTCTTCGGGAATATCAAATCGGCCAGCCGGTGTAACACCCATAAATGACAAGTTAGCATTTTCAGATAAATGGTGGATTGAGAGATCGAGTGAGAGCTTGTTAGATCAGGATAAATAGACGTGACCGGTTTATCATCCAGCAGCTTTATATTTCCCTCACCATTATCAAAACCGATCATAGAAACGTGGACATTCGCGCCATCGAGTATCCAATCACGATCTGACTGAGCCCAAAAAATATTCCCGGTGTGGGCAATTCGTTCCAATATCCGGCGGTTTGCACCACCGCGAATACCTTGTGTCGCTAACAAACCGGCACGTTTAACTTTCTTAAGTAGATCATATTCCTGGCTTTTTCAAACCAGTAACAAACCAAATCAACTTCGTGAGGAACACGATTTGCATATAACTTGAACAGTATATCAATGTATGGATCACCCAGTTCGGCCCGCAGTCTCTTGCCGCCTAAAAAGGTGGATTGCCGATGATGACATCGGCAGTGGGCCACTCGGGTTCGTACGGCTGGCCGTCTCGTCGTAGCCCAGGATGGCGTCCATGTGCAGGATGTTGTCGAGCGGCTTCAGGATGGGGTCGGCAGGGATCGCCAAAGCCGTTTTCGGCCAGCCATTGGATGTAGCCGATCCAGATGGTGGCCTGGGCCAGCTCGTGGGCGTAGGGGTTGATCTCGATGCCGTGCAGTTGGGCCGGGTTGACGGAGGGGAAGAAACGGCCCACGCCCAGCTCACCGGCCAGGGTGATGACTTCCTTTTCCAGGTCGAGAAGCTGGCGCAGGGCGACGTAGAGAAAGTTGCCGCTCCCGCAGGCGGGGTCGAGCACCTGGACGGCGGCGATTTCGGCGGCAAAACTTGTCAGGCTGCGCTTCTTGCGAGATGGATTTCCAGGCGGGCAGGCCCTTTCGCCGCCAACCCGTTTTGCGCAGCTGGCGGGCTTCGTCCTGCACGGTCTGCCATTTGCGGCGCAGGGGGGCCATCAAGACAGGTTCGACAATCAGCAGAATATCGTCCTTGCCGGTGTAATGGGCGCCAAGCTGGGCGCGGTTGGCGGGGTCGAGGCTGCGCTCGAATAGCGTGCCGAAGATGGATGGTTCAATGGATGACCAGTCCAGTCCGGAGACGGCGGCGAGGATTTCCATGCCTTCGCTGTCCATCTCGAGCGCCACGGCGTCATCGAACAGGCGGCCATCGAAATGGCGGATTTCATCGGGTCCAAACCAGCCGCCGGTAGACATGGCGGCGAAGAGCTGGCTGCAGTTGGGCGCTGAAGGCTTTGGGCCGGGTGCGTGTCGCCTGGATCATGCGGGTGAGAAGGCGGTTGGGCAGCAGGTTGACATCTTCGGCAAACAGGCAGAAGAGCAGGCGGATGATGAAATGGGCGACCTGGGCAGGGTCTTCACCGTAGGCGGCAAGAACTTGGAAAGTCGGGCAAACTGCACGGCGGCTTCACGGGTGACCTGGTCGGGGGTCTGGGCGGCTTTGAGGGCATCGGGGGCCGTGAAGGCAGCCCGCAGCACGGCCAGCCTTTCGGGCTGCAGCAGGTCATCCAGGCTGAGGGTATAGACTCTTTTGACGGTGTTGGTGAAGTTGGTGTGGATCAGCGATCGTGTCGATATCGGAGACGATCATCAGCGGGGGGTTCTCGAGCGATTCGCGGTACTGGAGAAGCTGCTGGTAGGCCTTATCCAGGTTGGCGTGCTTGCCTTTGTATTCCCAGGCAAAGTAGCCTTTCTTCCAGACATCGGCAAAACCATCGCCGCCTTCCGTTTTGCTGGCGCCGGCTTCGAAGGTGTAGAACTGCCCGTTGGGGTCCAACTCGGTGGGGGTGGGCTGGCCGACCAGGCGGCAAACGTCAATGAAGTGCGACTGGTAGGCGGATCGCTCTTTGAGGGTGGAGGGTCGCCATTTCTCCACAAATTCCCGCGGGGTGATGGATGCTGGCATATAAACTCCCAATCAGGTTGTTACAGCCGTTCGCTCTTTGAGCGTCACACAAAAGATGAGATTGCTGCAATCCGAGAGATTGCTTCGCTCGCTGAAGGGCGCTCGCTCGCAATGACAGTCGATCTAAACAGGATTATACAGGAAGATTAGAAAAACAATCCTCACAACACAGGCAGGCGGCTTAGAGCGCATGGGGCGAATTTTCCGCGCTGGCGCCGGGGTTGGAAAGCAGCTCCTGGTAAACGGTAATGATGCGGGCGGCGATCTGATCCCAGCCGTAGCCGCGGGCAAATTCGGCCGCCTGGCGGCCCATGCGCAGGCGCAGGTCTGGATCGCTGAGCAGTGTGCTCAGGCGGTCGGCCAGAGCCTGGGGTTCATCCACCGGAACGGTATAACCGGTCACGCCATCCTGCACCAGGAAGGCCAGCCCGCCCACCTGCGAAGCCACCACAGGCGTCCCGCAGGCCATGGCTTCCAGCGCCACCATGCCAAAGGATTCGTAGTGCGAGGGCACGACCACCGCCTCAGCGGCCGAGTAGTAATACGGCAGCGTATCCTGGCTGCGCTTGCCAAGGAAGGCGACCAGGTCGTTCGAGCCCGTGCTGCTGGCACAGAGCCTGCAGGCGCGCCATCTCGGCGCTCATTTCTTCAGGATCGCTGTCTGGGTCGCCGCCGATGACGGCCAGGCAGACGTACATGGCCCTGCGCATGCGCAGGATCGCCATGGCTTCGATCAGGGTATCGATGCCTTTGAGCGGCTCGATCCGCCCAACAAAGAGCAGCACCTGCTCGCAGGGCGGGATGCCGATGAACTCTTTGGCCTCATCGGCTGAGATGCGGATAAAAGTGGCTCAGATCGACGCCGGGCGGGATGACGACCACTTTGCGCGTGTCGGCCTGGTAAAGCCACTGCAGCTGGGCCAGCTCGGCCAGGGTGGCTGCCACGATGCGGTCGGCCATGCGCAATGACATCGCGCTCGCCCTGCGATGCGGTAATCGCCTTCAGCTTCGCCGGGCTCGCGCGCCACGCGCTGCTTCATCAACCCCAGGGTATGAAACATATGCACCACCGGCACATCCCAGGCTGCTTTGAGGTCCAGGGCGGCGATCCCAGACATCCAGTAATGGCTGTGGATCAGGTCGTATTTCAAGCCTCTTGCTGTCGGCGAAAGTCCTGGATGCCGTCAACAAAGGCGGGGATGTAGCTGCCAGCTCCTGCTTGGGCAGAGGCATTTCTGGCCCGGCAGGCACATGCACCACCCGGTTGCCATAGCCCAGATCATGGAGCACATGCGGCACATGCTCATCCTGCGAGCGGGTGAACACATCCACATGAATGCCCATACTGCCCAGCTGGCGGGTGAGATCACGCACATAAACATTCATCCCGCCGGTGTCTTTGCCGCCCAGGGTTGCCAGGGGGCAGGTGTGATAAGAAAGCATGGCGATGCGCAAAACGACCTCTGGCGACTTGCGTTTCGCGCTATCCCTTGTATAATGTGCCGCGCTACTTGCTGGTTCAGAACACGCCACCGTAGCTCAGTTGGCAGAGCAGGCGTTTCGTAAACGTCAGGTCAAGGGTTCGAATCCCTTCGGTGGCTCTGGATAGCTAAGGCGTGTTGGATAGTATATACCCCCACAATTGGGGGTATTGTCTTTTTAATAGGGTCATAAACGCCTGGTCTACCCAAAAAGAGCGAGACATGGTTATTCTATCGCGCCCAACCGGTTCTGAAAAGCTGCCATCGCTAAATTCCTTCCTGTTCCTGGAACAACACCTTACTGATTCGACAGCCCCTGTTGGCGAGAGTTATCATATACTTATCCCAGGAGATCCGATCCATGTTCACAAACACGGTTGACCCAGACCACCCCCTGACCCCCAGCGAGCTGGTTTACCTGAACGGGGAGATGTTCGCCAAGAAAGTGCTGCTGGGAAATGTGGACCTCATCCACTCGGATGAAAAGGTATCCCTCATCCAGCTTGGAGGCGCCATCCTGGCAGCCGCCATCCTGGCGAGTGAGCAGGCCGGCGCAATTCGCCTGGAAGTGCGGGAGCGGAAAGGTTTGCTGGGATTAAGGAAGGTGCGAGAGTTGTTTGCGGTTCCCGGCAATCCCGGGGTGAGCCTGCCGGAACACAGCCTGGAAGCCAGCTTTTTCAACCTGGCAGCCGAGCTGGCGCCGAACAATAAGAACGACATGTACACGATGTTCTATATCTGGCTGCGCAGGGATGTCGCTACCCCATGGAGTACCATCATCGAACGGCTGAAAACCAGTATGGCAGAGCGGGGCATGTTGGACGCAACCGAGGAGAAGAAGCTCAAAATCTTCACGGTCACCCGTTACGCTTTCCCGGAGCGGACTGCCAGGCTTGTCAAAGGGCAATCTGCCGAGCGAGTGAAGGCGCTGCTGGATAACACTGAACGCACCCGTCCTGAAGTGTGGGAATTGCTCGAGGCAGGCATCAAAAAAGCGATAAAAGCCCGCACCGAGTTTACAGACAATAGCGACTGATGGACGATCGCTGCATTATCAGCCATCGCATGGCGTTGCAACGGTTTGCCAGGCGGAAGGCATAACCGGCCAGTAAAATAACGAAACATGCCGCCTCCCGATTTGCGCGTGCGGGAGGCGGCATGTTGATTTTCAGGGTTGCGCCCCCAAGATGCCGCCCTTCCAGTATAATTCCGGTATGACCAAACGCGCAACCCCTCTGGTGATCGGCGTGGCAGGCGGGACAGGCTCAGGCAAGACCACGCTGGCCAATATCATCCTGGAAAGGGTGGGCGCCCGCCATATCGCCTACCTGCCTCACGATGGGTATTATAAAGACCTGGTCGACATGCCGCGCGAAATGCGCAACGTGATTAACTTCGACCACCCCGATTCGCTGGACACCCCCTTGCTCATCCAGCACGTCAAACAATTGCGCGCCTGGCAGCCCGTCGATCTGCCGGTGTATGATTTCAAGACGCACTCGCGCACCGCAGAAACGCGGCGCATCGAGCCGCAGCCCGTGCTGCTGGTGGAAGGCATCTTGATCTTTGCCGAAGCCGAGCTGCGCCCGCTTTTCGATGTCAAAATCTTCGTGGACACGGATGCAGATATCCGCTTTATCCGCCGCCTGCAGCGGGATATTGCCGAGCGCGGGCGCAGCGCCGAATCGGTCATCCAGCAGTATCTTTTGACCGTGCGTCCCATGCACCTGGAGTTTGTGGAACCGTCCAAACGCTACGCCGATGTGATCATCCCCGAGGGCGGGTTGAACGCGGTCGCCATGGATATGGTGGTGGCGCGGCTCAAATCCCTGCTCGACCAGCTTGAAATCCATGCTGGATAATTCAATGTCGCTGCGAGTGAGCGCACTTCAGCGAGCAGCCTGCCCAGAGCGGAGCGAAGGGAAGCAGGCCCCTGCAGGGATGAAAATTGCGGCAATCCGGGAGATTGCTTCGGGTCGGAACAGCACCGACCCTCGCAACGACAGTTGCCACAGGAATGAAGAGTGCGATGCGCTGTGAAAGTACCCGCTAAGACAGTTCGAACAGCGTGGATCAGGAAAATCGAGATTGCTTCCCTTCGCAGGCTCAGAACCGGCTGCGAAGAGCGCTCGCAAAGATAATTAGAAAATACAAGGAGATTTTATGACTTCCCAATCCAAGCAGTGGTCGTCGCCGCCGGCGATGGAAATTGACCCCAAAAAGAGCTACACCGCCACCTTCAATACCGATAAGGGCGAGATTGTCGTGGCCCTGCATGCTGCAAAAGTCCCCAAAACGGTCAACAATTTCGTTTTCCTGGCGCGCCAGGGGTTTTACAATGGCACCATCTTCCACCGCGTGATTAACGATTTCATGGCGCAGGGCGGCGACCCCACCGGCACCGGGCGCGGCGGACCCGGTTATAAATTCAACGACGAATTTCACCCTTCCCTGCGTCACAGCCAGCCGGGGGTGCTCTCGATGGCCAACGCCGGCGCCAACACCAACGGCTCGCAGTTCTTCCTGACGCACACGCCCACCCCCTGGCTGGACAACAAACACAGCGTCTTCGGGATCGTGATCAAAGGCCTGGATGTGCTGCTTTCCATCCCGGCGCGCGACCCCGGCCGCCCGGATGCCCCGGCTGTCAAGTTGAACAGCGTCACCATTCAGGAGAGCGAGGGGGGATAAAGACTGCATGACCTCATCCCGGCGCGTCACCGCCGCCCGCATCCTGGCCCTGGTTGCGGTCATCGCTATCAGCGTGTACGTTTACAGCATCCGGGAGCGCGCCGATGAATTTGCCGCCTACGGCTACCCGGGCATTTTTCTGATCGCTTTCCTGTCGTACGCCACCGTCATCCTGCCGGCGCCCGGCATCGCGGTGGTGTTCACCATGGGGGCGATTTTTCATCCGCTGGGCGTGGCCCTGGCAGCCGGGGCCGGCGCAGCCCTGGGCGAGCTGTCGGGCTACCTGGCGGGTTTCAGCGGGCAGGCGGTGATTGAGCGCGCCGGCCTGTACGCCCGCCTGTCTGGATGGATGCAGAAGAACGGCCCGCTTACCATCCTGCTGCTCTCGGCGCTGCCCAACCCGCTCTTCGATTTCGCCGGAATTGTCGCCGGTGTGTTAAAAATGCCGGTGCACAAATTCCTGTTCTGGTGCTGGGTCGGTGAGACGATCAAGATGCTGGCATTCGCCTACCTTGGCTACGGCCTGGTGGGACTTCTGGAGTGATGAAGGAGGATTTCCCTGTGAAAGATTTTCGTGCAATCGATGCCTATCTCGAAAAAAACCTGGATGTCTCGATTGGCGAGCTGAGCCGCCTGTGCGCACAGCCCAGCGTTGGCGCGCAAAATTGGGGTCTGGAGGAATGCGCCGCTCTCGTGGGTGAGATGCTCGCCCAACGTGGTTTTGCAGTGCAGGTCATCCCCACCGGAGGGGCGCCGGTGGTATTTGCCGAACGCCCGGGCCGCAGCGATAAGACCCTGCTGTTTTACAACCACTACGATGTCCAGCCCGCCGAACCGCTGGAGCTGTGGGACAGCCCGCCCTTCGAGCCAACCCTGCGGGATGGTAAACTCTACGCCCGCGGTGTCAGCGACGACAAGGGCCACATCACCAGCCGCTTGTTCGCCATCGATGCCCTGCTCGACGCTCACAGCGAGCTGCCCTGCAAGATCAAGTTCATCATCGAAGGGGAAGAAGAAACCAGCAGCGTGCACCTGAATGAATTTGTCCATTCGCACAGCCAGCTGCTGGCAGCCGATGCCTGCATCTGGGAGTTCGGCGGGGTGGACCACCGTGAGACGCCCCTGCAGTACGTGGGGCTGCGCGGCATCTGCTATGTGGAACTATCGGTGGAGACCGCCAGCCAGGATGTACACTCAGGTCTTGGAGGATCGATTTTCCCAAACGCTGCGTGGCGGCTGGTTTGGGCGCTCAACAGTCTGAAAGGCCCGGATGAGCGCATCCGCATCCCCGGGCATTATGACAACGTGCTTCCGCCCAGCCCGCGGGATATCGAGCTGATGGCCGCGCTGCCCGAGGCGGCGGATGAGTACCGCAGCCGGTATGGGGTGGAGCGCTTCCTGAACGGGCTGGAAGGCGGCATCGAGCTGCGCCTGGCCGAAGTGTTTGAACCCACCTGCACCATCTGCGGGCTCACCTCCGGCTACCAGGGTCCCGGTTCAAAAACCGTGCTTCCGGCGCGTGCCAGCGCCAAGGTGGATTTCCGCCTGGTGCCAGACCAGACCCCCGAGCAGGTTCTCGAAAACCTGCGTGCCCACCTGGATAATGAAGGCTTCCATGATGTGCATATCACCTTCCTGGGCGGCGAGGCGCCAGCTCGCACCGACCCCGATGATCCCTTCGTGGGCCTGGTGGTGGAAACCGCCAGGGATGTGTACGGGCAGCCGATGCAGCTCGTGCCGATGGTGGGCGGCTCCGGGCCAAACCACGCCTTTGTGCACCACCTGGGACTGCCGGTGGCAACTGCCGGATGCGGCTACCCCGGCACACAGGCCCACGCCCCCAACGAAAATATGCGCCTGGATCTGTATCTGAAACACGCCCGCCATATGGCGCGGCTGTTGGCGGAATTCGCCTGAGAGGCAGGCCCTCACCCCTACGGCGGGAGATGCGAAATTCCCTGGGAGTGCTTCGAGCCGGAAATTTCTAGCCCGAAGCACTGGCAGCACTCTCACCGGAGACGAATAAGAGATTATAATCAGGCATCACGCGACGGCGGCGCACCACTGCCCGCTTTGAACCGTCACCCATCACAATTCATTCCGATCATTGTTAGGAGGCCATTATGCTTGTTGGTGAACGCATGAGTCGACCGGTCATCACCATCCCGCCTGATATGCCCATTGTGGACGCGCTCAACCTGATGAAGCGCGAGCACATCCGGCGCGCTCCGGTGATGAAAGACAATAACCTGATTGGTATCGTATCCGACAAAGACTTGATGAACGCATCCCCCTCCCCGGTGACCTCGCTGAGCGTGTGGGAGATCAACTACCTGTTGAGCAAGGTCAAGGTCAAAGACGTGATGACCAAGAGCGTGCTCACCGTTAATGAAGACACGCCCATCGAAGAGGCCGCCCGGATCATGGCAGATCACAAGATCGGCGGGCTGCCGGTGCTGCGCGACGGTGAAGTCACAGGCATCATCACCGAGACGGATTTGTTCAAGATCTTCCTGGAGCTGATGGGCGCCCGCTACCCCGGTGTGCGCGCCACCGTACTGCTGCACGAAGAACCAGGCAAATTGGCCAGGCTCACCCAGGCCATCGCCAGCGCCGGCGGCAACTTTATCGCTTTCGGCCTATTTCAGGGTGAAAGCACCTCCAACCGCGTCTTAACCTTCAAAGTGGAAGGAATGGACATGGACCAGGTGCGCGCCGTCATCGAGCCGCTTGCGGAAGGCATCATCGACCTGCGGGATTGCTGTCCGTAGGGCGCCAGTCTGATAACCTAAATCGTCCAGCAGCCATCTTGCTGGACGATTTTCAATCCCCCATCCGCCGGATGTGGGAGGGTGCCCCCTCGCCTGATATAATTGCGCCTATGGCAAATATTTTTGATAAATGGAAAAACGGGCTGGCCAAAACCAGCAAAGCCGCCTTCGGACAGATTGCAAGCCTGCTGGGGGCTACCGAAATCACCGACGCCACCTTCGAAGAGCTGGAAGCATTGATGATCCAGGCCGACCTGGGGGTGGATACGAGCGAGGCCATCCTGGCAACCCTGTGGGAGCGGGAGCGCAAAGAAGGGATTGACCAAAGCCCACGAGCTGCGCCTCGCCTTCGCAGATGAGCTGCGCAAACGATTGAGCACCCCGCCGCCGCTGAGCTTTCCGGTTCAGCCCGCCATCGTGCTCATCGTGGGCGTCAACGGCTCGGGCAAGACCACAACCATCGCCAAGCTGGGGCGGCGCTTTACAGATGAGGGCTATAAGGTGCTGCTGGGCGCCGCCGATACCTACCGGGCAGCGGCGGTCGACCAGCTCGAAACCTGGGCGCAGCGCCTGGATCTGCCGATCATCTCCGGGCAGATGGGCGGCGATGCCGGGGCTGTGGCCTACGATACGGTGCAGGCAGGCATCGCCCGCAAATCGGATATCGTCTTGATCGATACCGCCGGGCGGCTGCATACACGCTTCAACCTGATGGAAGAATTAAAGAAGGTGCACCGCGTGGTAGGCAAAGCCATGCCAGGCGCTCCGCATGCCGTCTGGCTGGTGATGGATGCCACCACCGGACAAAATGCGCTGCAGCAAGCGCGCGCTTTCAAGGATGCGGTCAAGGTGAACGGTGTCATTCTGGCCAAGCTGGATTTATCGGCGCGCGGCGGGATGGCATTCGCCATCCAAAAAGAGCTTGGTCTCCCGATCCTGTTTGCCGGCCTGGGCGAAAAACCCACCGACCTGGAGCCTTTCGACCCGGATGCATTCGTGAAGGGTATTTTAGGGGGATGATCCACAGCAGCAGGTAATTTTATTGGTTTTTGGCTGGTCGTTTGATTTTAGAGGTGCGCCATGACGACGGATTCGTATGTTGCCCTGTTTGCCCTGTTCATCTCGGTGGTATCCACGGGAATTTCATTGTGGACGCTGCGCGCCCAGATCAATATCTCCAAAAATTCGGCCTTCTTCGAGCAAAAAGAGAATGCCGAAGCCATGTTTGCCGATTACCCCGGGCTGCTGCACCTCCACAACATCAGCGATGAAATGCTGGCGCAGCACGACCTGTCGCCCTATGAGCTGGTGTATATCGTCCAGTCGTTGAATGCCGCCGAAATGTTTTACAAGATCGAGGAAGTCAAGAACATCCAGCTTTCGGCCTACCGCAAAAACTTCTTCGATAACAAAAAAGTGCGGGATGCCTGGCGGCACATCATCAAGGGGCGGCTGCTCTCCGAAAGCGAATTCTCGCGCGCCATCGACCGCTATATCGAGGGGAAATAGCCTCAACCGTAAAGCTGCGCCAGGCGCTGGCCGCGTACCGAATTGATCAGGAGGACGCGCCGCTCCCGGCGGACTTCTTCCAGGGGGATGACGCGTTCCTGCACCAGACCCTGGGCTAACAGCCAGGCACGGTAAGTGCCCGGCAGCAGGCCGCAGGCAACCGGCGGTGTGTAGAGCAGCCCATCTCGCTCCACCAGGACATTGCAGGTGGTGGTTTCGGTGATTTCCCCCTGTTCATTCCACAGCAGCACATCGTCCCAGGGCAGGCCGTCGACCGGCGGGCAGCTGGCTCTGGCGTCTGCGTAAACCTGGCGGTGGGTGGTCTTGTGGTAAAGGAACGGGTTGCTGGCATTGACCGGCGAGGATGCCACGCCGACGCGCAGCGGGGCAGCCGCCGGGGCCAGCCGGATGGCTTCGTGCTCCAGGCTGATCTGACCGGCGGCGTTGACCAGCAGGCGCACCTTGCTGGGCTCCGGCCCCAAACCGGCGGTGTACTCCAACAGCCGCTGCCGTGCGCTTTCGATATCGAGCGGGTAGGCAAAGTAAGCGGCGGCTTCCGCCAGGCGTTTCAGGTGGAGATCCAGCAGGTAGCAGCCCCCGGCGGGCGTCCAAAGCAGGCTTTCCAGCAGGTCGAACTGCGGCAGGCTGGCGGTGAGGATTTTGGCCTTGGTCAGGCACTCATCATACTCGGCCGAATCGAGCGAATCCCAGGTAATGCCTCCCCCCACGCCGTAAACGGCCTGCCCGCTGCGGCGGTCGACCAGCAGGGTGCGGATGGCGACGTTGAACTGGGCTTCCCGCCCGGGGGCGCTGTAACCGATGGCGCCGCAATAAGCCTGGCGCGGGGTGGTTTCCAGCTCGGCGATGATCTGCATGGTGCGCGCCTTGGGCGCGCCGGTGATGGAAGCCGCCGGGTAGAGCGCCTGGAAGATCTGGGTCAGACCGGCGCGCGTCTCCCCCGTGACGGTGGAGGTCATCTGCCAGACGGTGGGGTATTTCTCCACCTTGAACAGCTCCGGGACGCACACACTGCCCGTGCAGGCAATCCGCCCGATATCGTTGCGCACCATATCCACGATCATGACATTCTCGGCGCGGTTTTTCTCGGAGTGGTAGAGCCAGCCGGCCAGGTTGTGGTCATCTTCAAGCGTCAGACCGCGGGGAGCGGTGCCTTTCATCGGGCGGGAGGCAATATATCTCCGTGCAGTGTGAAGAACAGCTCGGGCGAGGCCGAGCACAGGGCAAAGCTGCCGGCATCGATATAGGCGGCGTACTGCGCCCGCTGCGCACGCGCCAGCCATAGAAAAGTCTGGAAAGCATCCCCCTGGTAAGCGGAATGCAAACGAAAGGTGTAATTGACCTGGTAGATGTGGCCGCGGACGATATGGTCTTTGACGGCGGCGATGGCGTGGTCGTATTCTGGACGGGTGATCGTGGCGGCCCAGGCGGAGATTTGTTTTGGCAGACCGGTGTTGGGGTCGATCTCCAGAGTTTGAAGTGAGCCGCCCGGTTTCATGACCGGCGGGACGGCGGCAGGCTCCGGCAGGGCTTTCACCAGCTCTGGCGCGGGATACAGGCCAAACCAGGCGTAAGGGATGCTGGAACCCGGTTTGGCTGCCAGGGCGGCGTCAAAGGCAGGCCCGGCTTCATAGGCCGTGTAACCGGCGGCATACAGGCCGCGGGCGGCCTGCAGGCGCTCGATTTCATGGAAAAGCGGCAGGATCTCGGCCAGGCTGTGCGCCTGCAGCACAACCGCCGGGCCACGAAAGTACAGCCAGCCGCCTCGGGCGGGAGAATGGATCAGGGCTGAGCCGGGTTGGAGATCGAGGGGTTGCATGGCGGAATTCAATTATAGTAGAAATTGGCGGATATAAAAAAGGCCAATTCAACGGAAACCCGGCAGTATGCGAAGGCAAAGCAAAAACTCATCCCTGCCATGTTGCAAATAAAAAGAAATCTCTTGTATACTGAATACAACCAACACGAAAATCCAATGGGTTGAACGCAAGCCCCTGCTTTGAATGAAATCCCCCGATCCACGGCATGCTGGCGACATCCATCAACAGTTCATGGGCAGGAGGAGCCAGCGGGGCGTGCGTCTGAGGGTCTGACGAGGTGAGACCCACCATAGAGCTTCTCGGGGCGAGGCTGAACAAAGTATGGCAGCGTTAGATTGTACCCGTTTTGCTTCTTTCAAGAAACAACCAAGGGGAGTCACCTAAATGGGGAGTGAAGCGAATGCACCGATGGACAAAAAATCCTGTTCTGTAAAAATGTTTCCGTTCAGGATGGCATCCTGGCTGCCAAAATGTTGCGCTTCATATTTATACTGGTTACGTCACTTGCTCCATAGATTGGGGCATGACTGTACGCTTTCGATCTGGCAGGATGTTTTTCAGAACTATGACAATGATCTGCACATACAAATCTTGAAGAAAGGGTGGATGGACGTAGGACAAGATCGAGTGATTGATGTTGATAAATCAATTGCCGATTTGTTTCCAAGGCTCTTCCCTGATGCCATTGAGGGGATATCGACAGACATGGCAAGACAACTGGTGGAACAGATGCCCCCTATCAACCAGGCGATGCAAATCTTCCCATCCCTGAATGTCTGGAAGCAGATGACCGCCTACGAAGCGCTACACCTGAGGTTTGATGGGGTGGCAATGCTCACCGAAGCATTGATACGGTTTCAGGGAAAGCAGGGGGAGTTAATCGCCTACGACCTGCTCCGCGAGGAACGGAGAGCAGCCGGAGGCGGCAAAACAGGCAGTATGGCTGAATTCATAGCCGATTTCACCGCTGAGCCGGAAGAAGCCAACCTGTTCACAGCAGGGTTAGAGATCGAGAACCTGCACGCATCTGAACGAGAGATTGTGCTCCAGGTCAAAGAATGTGAATGGGCCAGGTATTTTCGAGACCGCCATCCACAAGTCGGGTATTTAATAGCCTGCAGTACAGATGAGGTCGCTTACAGAGCTTTCAATGCCAATCTTCGGATGCAGCGCACATCAACCCTGATGGAAGGGGGAGCGTTGTGCGATTTCAGAATCCATGAGATCACTGAAACACCCGATGCCTGATAAAACGGCTGCTTTACAGGCTCACTTGTGTGGGGAGGAGATGTAGAAATGGATAAAAGATTTTTCGCCATCCCGACCAGCTATTTTCTCTCTGCAATAGAAAGGATATGAATGCTGTCTGCGATGTCGTGAAGGTGGAGCCAAAACGCGAATCTCCACCGAAGGATAGTTGTCACCCATGCAAGCCAAGGAATCGGAAACCAACGGGTTAACAGCCA
>CAVPJC010000003.1:0-122367 GCA_963705155.1 uncultured Chloroflexia bacterium
GCAAGTCGTTGACATATATAGCAAGGTTCTGGGGCGCCAGATGAAGGCGGTCTATACTCCAGGCGTTATCTTCCGTGTTCAACGGGCGCTGATGAGTTGATTTTCCGAAGCAGCCTGCGAATATCATGGGCTTGAACTGGCTGGTGTGTTATGACACTCTCTTATGAGGCGAACGAAGTTCGCACCTTTGTTAGGCGTTTCGCTGACAAGCGCCGAGGATTTTCTGCGCCACAAGGCCAGCTTGCCGAAGATTTTGTAGGATGCAGCCGGAGACGAACGTATGCCCACTCTGCACCCCATTGTGCGGTGTACTATTCACCGAACTGCGAAAGTTCGTCGGAATTTCGACTTATATACCAAGATATGATGGTCTACCCAAACATAGATTTCAACAGGAAATAGCAGAATGCCATTTACCAACAATCAGGGAATACACATTCACTACGAAATAGAAGGTGAGGCCGCCCTCTTTTACTTCAGTATGGTCAGTATTGGCCGCTGGACATATGGTATGAGCTGAATTACGTTAGCGCCTTGAAGAACGACTACCAGCTTATCCTTGTTGATGCTCGGGGAGAAGGGGATAGTGATAAACCCTATGACCCTGACGCTTATCGCATCGAGCTGATGGTGAAAGATATCCTCTCAGTTCTGGACGATCTGGGCCTTGAGAAAATGCACTATATGGGTTATTCATCCAGCGGTGATTTAGGTTATGGCGTTGCCAGGCTGGCCCCAGAACGGTGTTACTCCTTGATCATTGGTGGTGCTCATCCTTATGACACTCATGAAGCCAGTGCGAAATCGAATGATGAACGAGCTCAGAGGCTCGAGAAACAAAATACAGCGGATTTCGTTGCCGACATAGAGAAATTTTTGACGAGGTTGTTGACCTCTTCCCTTTATCGCCAAGAATGAGAACGCGGATGCTGACGCACGACACGCGGGCGCTGGCTGCATGGTCGAGGCAATATTGGGAATGGCCTGGTTTTGAAGATGAGTTGGCCGGATTATCTATTCCATGCTTACTCTACGCAGGCGAGAAATCAGGGAATACTCCAATGTACGAAGAGCAGCACAGGAAATCCCAGGCGCTACTTTTGTGAGTATCCCGAATGGAGGGCACTTGAAGGACGCACATGGATAAACATCTTGCAGCCTCAAATCAACCAGATCGCGAAAAAGGAGATAGATCATGGACACACTACAAATGAGTGAACAGACTGCCATCAAGGCCGGCATCGATGCCTGGATCAACGCCGTGGAAGTAAGAGATATTTCCTTACTCCCCCAGGTTGTGACCCAGGATGCGGATTTCGGCGCGGATTGGCGCCGGCTAGGGCGAGTGGTTGGCCGGTTTCAATGCGCTTGAGCAAGCTATGCTGGCGCAAAACGCCGCCTTACACGATATTCATATCGATGTGAGTGCTGAAACCATCCATGTCTCGCCTGGAGGAGACACAGCCTGGGCAACCAATCAGTGGATTTTCAATGCTCGAATGGGTGACCAGGCTCTGGCGCTGCCCTTGCGCTGCACCTGGATTCTGGAGAAAAGGGACGAACGTTGGATCATTGTACATTTCCACAAGTCAGCAGGAATTCCGCAATAGCATTATCAATGTCTGAAGGCGCCAACACAACGCTTTGAAAAGTAACCCATCAGGATAACGATGTACGCTAGTATACGACGATACAAAACGATTCAGGCGTAGCAGACGAACTGGCGCGGCGGGTGAACCAGGGATTCGTGCCCATCATCAGTAATCTGCCAGGATTTGTGGCTTATTACGCGGTAGATGCAGAGGACGATGTGGTTGTTTCGGTCAGTGTCTTCCAAGATCAAGCTGGAGCATATGAATCCGGCCGGATGGCGGCAGATTGGGTCAAGGAAAATATCGTCTCTCTTTTCGCTGGTCCGCCTGAAATCACGGCCGGTGAAGTGATGGTTTATAAGTCGGGTTCTCAATAGAAAATATATTTGTTAGGACTTACGCAGTTCAGACTGGAATTGGGGCGTCTGGGTGGTTTGCCTGCCCAAACACCCCCAATTCCCATCTGAACTGCGTAACACCTATTTGTTCTCAAAAATCAGGATAAGGAGAGATCACAGTTAACCTTTGCTTGTAAAGATGCGGGTATGGATTGCAGCTTTATCGCTACCGGTAGCTCGGTGGAGGAAGTGAAACAGGCGGCGTTCGCCCATGCGGCAGTGGTTCACAAAGAAGTTTTGCAATCGATGACACCTGTACAACTGGAAGAGCTAGCCAAAACAGTAGGAGCGAAAAATTAAGCCCGCTTGAAAATTATTTGATAACAAAAAGGAGTTACCCCGGATGAAAGGAGCCAAGCATTATGATCAGCAAACGCGGTTTTTTTGTGCTGGCCAGTGACCTTATAAAAAGGTCGGCGTTCATTTGCATCCTTGTTGTTATTCATCTAATCGGCGTGACCAACGGACTGGCCGTTGCCGAGCAGACTTCCGATCCCTTTGATGCAACTTTTACAGGGAAATTTTATATAACAGGAGATGTTGGTAAATCTGGCCTGTTCATGGTTGCAGAGACCGGTAGCGGTAATGAGGTTGAAAAGTTGGGGCCATTTACCTACACAACTTCTCTGTACAACAATCTGACCCTTACTCCTCCCGGCTGTGGCAGCGGAAGCTCGACCGGTGTTGATGGGTCAGGTATCTTGACCTTTGCTGATGGCCAGTTATGGTTACACCGTGTATCAGGTATCACATGTTTCGAATTCCCGACCATTCGAGTTGAGGAAGAGTGGGTGATTACCAGTGGAACGGGCGCCTATACTGGTACAACTGGGAAACTGTCGCTAAATCTCATTGGAGATGTGCGATTTGGCACTTCTATTGGCTCGCTCAGCGGGACGATAAAGCTAAAGAAGTGATTATCTGCCGGCCACTGCTGCGCGACGCGGTATTAGACCACCTCACCGGATTGGGCACAGGAAGGCTGCGCGACCTATTCGATGCGATCCTCGCCGGAGGCGAGCGAGTGCGCCGCCTAAATATTCCCGTCCGTCTGGCGTTAGAGCACGACCGGCACGTCGACTCATTAACAGGGCTAACCGGCTGTGAGTTCTTTAAGAAAGGTAACAAGGCTGCGCAACAGCCTCCATTTAATCTGTGCGGATCGGACACGCAACATGTGACTCTGGCCTGATCTCGCGGCCCAATTATCGCGTTGGGCGCTAAAACGAGAATATTAAGGCGATCACCTATGAACCTAAATTCTATCTGGTCTGTTTTTGAGGAAACATTCGATTTGCTGGGCGGGTATGGGTTCGCGGCAATGGACAAGAGCGCTGCTGAACTGGGTCTCGAACCCGGCTGGATGACCTGGATCGCGGCAATCTGGCTTTTCGGATCGGAGCCCATCACCACATCGAGTTTCATGCGTATGCTGCCTTACGGGCTGGCTCGGCTGAACGAAGAACGCTTGGCCTCAGCGATGCGGCAGGGGTATCTGGCTTACGACGGGCAAAACAGTTATACCCCTACCGAAGCAGGAATGATGGCTGCACAAAAAGTATGGCGGGATGCAGGCGATTCCATTTCACACTTGAATCGATTACCTGATGCGCAGATGCGAAGGTTATTTGATTACCTTACCCGGCTTGGCGAAGCCTCGATGTCTGCTCCTGAACCGCCACACCATTTCTTCATTGCCCATAAGCGGGAAAATTATCAACGCTTTCATGTGTCGCACCCGCTGGAAAGCTTCGTAGTTCTTTTTGGCGAATTGGCCGGTTATCGAGATGACTCCCACATCGCGGCCTGGCAGGCACATGAGATCGAAGGTCACACATGGGAAATCCTGACATATCTCTGGAATAATGCATCCGCGGCTTCCGCGGATATGTTATTTGAAAAGATCGGCTATCGAAGCATTCCAATTGCAATTTACATTCAGGATTTACAGGAGCTCGCGGAGCGAGGATGGGTGGAGAAGAGATCGGGTGAATATCACTTGACCGCTATTGGAAAACGTATCCGGGATGAAGCGGAAGCTTTGACCATCCAATACTTCTTTTCTCCATGGTCATGTTTGAATGAATTTGAGCAGGAAGACTTATCCAATCTCGCATCCAAATTGCGCGATGGTCTGAAAAGGTCAAGCGGAAAATAAAGTTAGGGCAAATCTCCAAGGAGGTAATTACCATGAACGAACACAAACTAGGTAAAGTGGCTGGCCTAAGCCTGAGTGCTGAGCCTCTTGCCGCCGTTGCATCTATCCTGCTATTCGTATTACTGAGTAGCGTCGGCATTGGCGTCCTCAACTTGCCCGTTGGGGTAGCTATAGTAGGAAGTTTGCTCGCTGTCGTATTGCATTGGGTTTCCGATATTGTCCACCATCTCGGTCACGCACGAGCTGCCCGCCGGACTGGTCATCCCATGATCGGTATCCGGCTTGGAAAATGGGGACTGCTTGGTACTTCTCTTTATCCGCCAGATGAGCAGACTTTGCCCGCAACCATACATATCCGCCGAGCGCTTGGCGGGCCGACCGGAGTCTGCTGCTCTCATTGGTGGCGGCAATTGCTGCACTCCTGCTGCGCACGTTGGGTACTGCACCCTGGTGGGTGGGGGTGTTCTTCTTCTTGGATAACCTGATTGTCTTTACTCTGGGTGCGCTTCTGCCGCTGGGCTTTACGGATGGGAGCACCTTACTTCAGTGGTGGGGCAAGCGCTGAGTCGTTAGGATCCCGCAAGCCAACCTGGCTATGGAGATTAAAATGAACCCTCACAATTCCCATCTTGATCGCTGGCACAATATCGTTATCAGCCGCGACCTGCAGGAGCTGCAAGCTATGCTAGCCGAAGACGTTGTTTTCCGCTCGCCGTATTTGTGGGAGCCGTACAGCGGGCGTCAGGCTGCCTGGTTGATCCTTTCTACTGTAAGCGAGGTGTTCGAAGACTTCACCTATCACCGTGAGCTGATCGACGGCAACACGTGGGCGTTGGAGTTCAGCGCCAGGGTTGGCGATTTGTCATTGAAGGGTATTGATTTGATTCAGCTCAATAGCGCTGTCCTGATCGCCGAATTTGAGGTTTTTATACGTCCGGCCAACAGCTTGAAGGCGCTTGGCGTGGCGATGGCAAGGCGGCTGGGCTAATGTTCTTAGAACCGATCCTGGAGTCAATTCAATCTCTCGCGAGGAAGGCGATCTTTGTGCTACCTGATACCTGTACGAGCTCCTTTTTTTGGAGAAAAAGTATGATGACCTCTCAATTACACATTCGAGAATCCATCCAAGGTGTGATCGAGTATTACACTCAGAATCCAGATCAGGCGCGCTCTCAAGATAAAGAAGCCGTTGCCATAATCGAGACAGGATTGCGAGCCATCGCCACAGGGCCAGATGGGCAAACTCTGGTCTGCGACATGCCCAAAGCGCTGGGCGGTGAAGCCACTGCTCCCTCCCCCGGCTGGATGATGCGCGCTCGCCCTTGCCAACTGCGAAGCGGTGATGATTGCTTTGCGCGCCGCCGAGCTCGGCATCGAGCTGACGGCCCTTGAAGTGCGCGTGGACAGTCTTTCCGATGATCGGGGCATGCTGGGCATGGACGACTCAAAGCCTGCCGGGCCTCTCAACATGAAGATCAGCATCCGCATTCACGCAGAAGGGGTTTCAGAAGAAAAACTGCACGAAATTGCAGCCTGGGCGGAGGTGCATTCCCCTGTCGGCGAGCCTCTCACCCGCGTCATGCCGATTGAATATATCGTAATTATTGCCTAAAACCAGTGGTTTTAAAAAGCCATTGGGAGGGGAATAAAAAATGAAACGACTAATGATCTCGATCGTACTGGTGGCTGTCTTACTAACCCCGTCTGGCGCAGCGCATCGTCTACCAACTACGTTGGCTTCCATAGAGCAAACAGCCCGTCCATACTCCCCGGATGCCGCGCCCCCCTACACCATCACCGACCTGGGAACGTTGGGCGGCAATCTGAGTAAGGCTTTCGGGATTAATCGAAAGCAACCTGGTAGTCGGATGGTCAAATCCCCCTTCTTCCAATTATCATGCCTTTTTATGGGATGATGGGACGATGTCCAACTTGGGCGACCTGGGTGGGCCAGAGAGTTTCGCATATGATATCAACGATGCCGGTCAGGTAGTCGGGGGATCGCCTACCACTCAAGGGTATAACTATACACACGCCTTCCGGTGGGAAAACGGCGTGATGCAAGACCTGGGCACACTTGGAGGGACTTACAGCGCAGC
Source organism: uncultured Chloroflexia bacterium (assembly GCA_963705155.1). Taxonomy (GTDB): domain Bacteria; phylum Chloroflexota; class Anaerolineae; order Anaerolineales; family UBA4823; genus CAVPJC01. The sequence goes on from CAVPJC010000003.1 coordinate 6,248, forward strand.
ATTCGCGATCAACACCTCCGGGCAGGCGGTGGGGTATGCCCGGGACGCTGACGGATTACAACACGCCGTGCTGTGGGGACAGCGGCGGGATTGTGGATTTGGGCGACCTGGACCCGGTGTGGCCTACCACTAGCGCCGCCTATGGCATCAACGACGCCGGGCAGGTGGTCGGCAATTCAGACACCGCAGACCCCGCACAACTTGCTCACGCCTTTCTATGGAACAATGGCTCGATGCAGGATCTGGGCACCTTGGGCGGTGATTACAGCTCAGCGACGGCCATCAACACAGACGGTCATGTGGTTGGTACTTCCAAGGTGTCCGGTGGATCAACCGTGCACGCCTTCTTGTGGCAAGCGGCTCGATGCAAGACCTGGGCGCCCTGGGATGGAACAGCAGCTATGCTAACGACATCAACGACAACGGGCAGGTGGTCGGCGCGCTGCAAACCGGCCAAAATTCTCACGCCTTTCTCTGGGCGAATGGCCAGATGCAGGACCTCAACAACCTGATTCCTGCAAATTCGGGTTGGGTGTTGTCCGAAGCGCGCGCCATCAACAACAAAGGCCAGATCGTCGGTTTTGGGGTCATCAATGGACAGACGCGCGCCTTCCTGCTCACAGCCGGCGTATCACTGGATCAACCCGAGCGGCGGCTCGTGGCATATGACCACGAACTGGGACCCGCAAGGCGACCCCGGCGACGGCGATACCGTCATCTTCGCCCTGAGCGGACAGTACTCGGTGGATGCCAGCCCCGTATTCGCTGCAACTGCGCCACGGCCAACTTTCCGGTGGGGCGAGCGATCATCTCGGGCACCAACACGGTGGAATTCGTCAATCTGTCCTTGAATCTGCTGGACGATTCGGTGACGGAACCGGCGTTGACCGTCAACAACGGGGGGACGGTGAAAATCACTTCGGGCGCGGGCAACCTGATTCACGCCATCATCGGCGGAGAGCCACCCGCAAATCCCATCGAATCCACCCATCGCCCATTTGCAGGTGTTCAACAACGGCGCCAGCCTGAACGGCACGGGGCGCCTGACCATCGGCGACGAAGGGGCGGGCGACCTGTTCGTGACGAACGGCGGGCATCTGACCAGCGCCGAGGCGCGCCTGGGCGGCTTGCTGCCCACGGCGACCGGCACGGCGGTGGTGGGCGGCGATGGGTCGCTGTGGGAGACCGGCAACATCGCCGTGGGCTATGGCATCAGCGGCACCCTTGGCCATCGAGAACGGCGGGCGCGTGAACTCGAACGACGCCTATGTCGGCTTTGGCAGTCCTCAGCGACGATTCGCTGGTGACGATAGACGGTGCTGCGCCTGGCGGAAATCCGCCTTCTTTATGGACGATTGAAGGCGACTTGACCATCGGGCAGGGTGACAGCGGTCTTGTGGATGTGTTGAATGGGGGTCAACTGCGCGGTCGACCAGAATGTTGACATCGTAAATGGAGCGCTCACGATTAACGGGCATCGGCGAACGGGAGGCCCCCTCGTACCTGGCTGTGGTGGACACTGTTTTGGTCGGCGGCACTTACGGAAGCATCCTGGCCTTTTACAACGGCGCCCGAGGTGATATTTACGGCGATTTGATCCTTGGTCAGAATGGAAGTGGAAACATATTCTTAACCCAGGGTCTGGGTTTTTCGGGGACTACGAACTTGAGTGTGTCTGACGCGTTGTTTGGCGCGTGCCTCATCGGTCGAGAATTCATGGGCGAGGTTATCATCAACACGGGTAGTTCCCTTAACTGCCGGAACGTGGAACTGGGCCTGGCTGGTACGGGTGGGCCTCGGCATAATCACGCTGGATGGCGGCTACTTGAGCGCTTCGGAGATCGTGCGTGTCGGCCAGGCCACGAGCGGCAGCGGTTGGATAGAATGGGGAACAACGCCACGGTTGTGGCAGGAGTGGGCATGCATATCGCTCCCAACGGATTGGTGTCTGGATCAGGACAGATCATCCTGGGAAGCATGGGTTTGTTGAACGAAGGTGTGCTCGGCCTGGGGATCACGGTTATTCCCGCTTTGGCGACTGAACCGCAACCCCTGGTCGTGGCTCAGGATAGCCTGGCGACGATGGTCATCACCGGCACCCTGACCATCAGCCCCACCGGGCGGCTGGAGATCCCTTTGACAGGAACTAGCGCGGGCCAATATGGCAGCCTGGCTGTCACAGGCTCGGCTGCTCTGGACGGTGTGCTAGCGCTCAACTTCAGCCAGGGCTTTGCCCCGAAACAGGGCGATACCTTCACCTTTCTGAGCGCAACGGATAGCGTCAGCGGAATGTTCGACAGCGTGGAGATCAGCGGCCTGAAACCGGGTTTTGAATACGAGCTCACCATCGTGGATGGGCAGGTGACCTCGAAGCCTTAAAATGATGGCGCGCTGGCTCTGCAAACGCTATACCTGCCGCTAATGGTGCGGTGAAATATCCTGACAACTAAGAGAAGAGGTGTCTTCCATGGCGATCATTTATCAAGACCCTACAACCCAGAATATTATCTTCGATAATATTCATGTACATTTTGAAATTTCTACAATCCAACCAAGCATGGGAAAGGTTATCAGCTTCATCGTTAAGGCAACCACTCCATATCCGAGGATTTGTCCGAAATATTTTTTACTGCTTGCTCATCCAAATACAGATTCTCCGGAAGCGGAACCTGAAGCAGATTGTCTCGTAGAAGATTCTACTGAATCGGATACAGAAGGCGATCAGCTCATCTACGCCGTCCCTGAAGCAGTCCGCTTTCATCACCTGAGCAGCACGCTCGAATTTCAGTACGAAAAGCCAGCATTGGCGTCTATTCGAATACGCTGCAATGCCCATGATGAATTCTTCACATTTGAATTGGAATCCGTCTCGTTCGATCAGAATCCGGATAACTTTTCGATCTACCTTGCACAATTTGTATTTAAGCTTCCTAGAACCACCCACCCTCCGAGTGAGCCGGGGTTTATTCAGACTGACGATTATTTTATCGGGGAAATTCCATTAGCACCAACGACGACAGCGGCAGTGAGCAAAGTAATCCATCCGGGAGATTGCGTGGATGAATTGACCTATCTTTTGAGGAGCCGGACGAGATCGTGCCTGAGGAATTTTGTCCCAAAACCAACAGGGACACCATGCCCAACGGGCGATTCGCTGGCAGGACCACAAATCAAAGTGGCTTTGGTTGCGTGCCCGGCATCGGTGGATGAGATGAATTTAATCCACCAGGTGGAACGAGAGGAAAGCTTACCGTACCCGACGATTGAAGGGTCAATTCCAGAAGGCACCTGGGCGAAAAAACATCCTGATATTAAAACATCTTATCTTTTTGTAGATATTGATAACGCAGATCGATATCGATCTGATTCTCCTTGCCCTAATAAAAATTACCTCATTGAGAAAACTCAGCTCGGTCACTTTCAATACCTGGTCTGCTATGCTGGTACCTGGTCAATCTCGGGCGGGATGAAGATAAACCAAGCTGGTTTTCCGCCTGCGCCGTTCCCTGATCCTGATGAACCAACTGCAAGCGAAAGCAGAGATGACCAGTTGCTCAGTGGGCACCCTGGGATTGCAGCGCTGAGTGATTTAGTCGGGGATATTCATTCTGCAAAAATCAATACAGAAAATGACCCGCTGCTTCCCGATATCTGGGGAGATCGCAAACTAAAATTTGGCTTGCACACACTTTCCTGGAGGACCCGTTCCAGGAATGACATGCGCCTGGATGATACCGTTACCAGTCAAGGTAATTATGTACCGGATCTATTAACTGCCCACACAGATCAAGCGGATTTGCTTTGCGAGATTGCGAATGAATTTGCTGCTATTTATCATGCGGTCGGCGCAGATTTTGTCTTTTTGGATGGAGTCAAAGGAGGCAGCCTTAGTGGTGTCCCGGAATGGTACAGTGCTGCACGTGTGATTGGGGAGTTTCTGACAAAACTGAGAAACAGGGCGGATGACAGCAGAGTCCATGTGTTAAGCGAAGCCTCGGCGATAAGCGGTTACGCCTGGCACGCGGTGGCGCGCATGTGCGCTGGTGATTTTGTTGCCCTGGGCGTTGAGAACTACATGGATAAAGTCCGTCAGAGAAGAAAAGAGACATATGACAATAAAAAAATGCCCTTCCAACTAGGGTGGATTGGGCTCCTCGGTCGACCGGAGAATTGTAAGACGTTCTGGAGGAAAAAGATCTCTGAACTCGTACCCGAGCACGACGATTGAAGAGATCGAATACATTCTCAACCGCTCCTTAGTCCTGGACGATCCAATTTCTATCGAGACGACTTATGAACAACTGAAGGCAAATCAGAATACCGATGGAATCTGACGTTGTCGGGCAGTATGAGCAGATCAGGCTTTCCCATTACTTTGATCCGCCTTTCTGAATAGCTTGGAGAATAAGGATGAGTGGTATGGGACCGCCGGGAAATGCGACACGTATGGTGGGCTGGAGAGGAACCGACGAAGGGTGGTCTACCACCTGGTTAAGGTTCCGGAGCCAAATCCTAAGAAGTATATGCTTCGCAAGCAGGTGGTATATGAATTTCTGGCAAAAGGTGATGGGAGCGAGGAATGGATTATAGAAAACCTCCCTCCGTATGAACGGCGACCTTTGAGAGCTAAAATCACTGCTCTACCTGTTACCCTGGGTTTTGATCATGCCGATAACATCACACTTGTGGATGCACCTATAGATTTCGACGAAGACCATGGAGTAGAACTGCTGGTTCAGCAGGATTTGAGGGATTTTAGCGATCATAAAGCCATTGGGATTAAAGCTTCCGGTTTTATAAAAGGAGAAATTCTCAACATTACCCTCGAGGATCGGCGGGGAGGCTATCGCGAATTTCGATGGAAAATTTCCAAATCCGAATCCGAGCAGGTCTATATTGGTGTTCTGCCAGCAGCTCAAGAGTTAGTGGATGAGGATTTCCGGGATGAGATTGGATGTCTCTCAGACCGTTTGTGTATTCAGATATCGAAAAGGTAATGTTAAGCTAAAGGGAAAGCTAGCAGAGCTACCGGCCCGCAAGATTGGTCCTATCCAGGCGATCCATCAGGTATATACCGATCTGCGGTGTCCACAATTCATCTTAAATGATGTTTCCTCGGTGTATCCAAAGGACTTGTCTCCGCTTCACCCCAATTCCAACCGATGGCGCGCACCTGTGAGTGCGCCGGAGGATCGAGCGATACTGATGATGTCGATAATCACCCCGGGTTCTACGAGCCTTGGGATTACTTTAACCATCGGACCAGAGATGATTTAAGTATATGATGGCAATTATCGCCTCAAGTTCGAGTTTGAACCTGATCACGATTGTTTAGAGTTTGAAGGCGAGACAAATCGGACGCTTTGGTTAGAAGAGAATTTAATAGCCTGCGCTATATTCACGATGGTGGCAATCATGCCTGGATCACAGTGATTGTAGAAGGTGAGCCGGAAGACACGTACATCCAAACTCCGCGCCCTAGCCGAAGTTTATGGGATTTCCTCAGGAATTGGGTGGTGGATCTGTCAGTGAAGATTTTTCGAAATCCTTCCTCTAAGGGGCGATCCGATTAAACGGTCTTGAGAATATTCACCGATAGATTTGGTCGGTGGTGAAAGAATGATGACTGTGTCCATTCTTCTTCAGATACGACCGGCGCGTTGATCTGGACGGTGTGCTGGCGCTCAACTTCAGCACTTGGTTCGCCCCCAAACAGGGCGATATGTTCACCTTCCTGCCAGCCGCGGAAGGCCCAACGGCATGTTCGACGGCGTGGAAATAAGCGGGTATTTGGCGCCAGGTTTCGAGCACGAACTCAGCAGCGTTCATGGGCAGGTGACGCTCGAAGCCCTTTTTGATGGCATGTCTCTGGGAATGGTATTATTGCCGATCGTGGTGCGATGATACTGGTACGACAACACTACATTCAGCAGGAGTTTCACCGAGAATCATCCACTGCATTTGACTGGGCTGGATTAATACGAGATAATCTCCGTGGATCACTTCGGAAACCCGCCGGCGTCCAGTCAGTAGTCGATACCGGTGAAGGGGGAAGAGATAAACATTCCGATTGCTCTGACCAAGTTTGCATCTCTACAACGGACTATCTGTTAATACGATTTCCGCCAAGACAGAAACCGTGACGATTATCACCAGCCGGAGGGAAACCATCATGGGTAAACGTATTGCAAAGTCATTGTTTATATTGATCGGGATCGCCGGATTGCTAACCAGCAGCGGCTGGCTGTTGGCGTCCCCAGACTCAGCGCGACCGCCCAGCAGAAAGCGCAAGCCAACGCCCCGGTCACCGACCTGGTGGCTGATGCCATAGAAATCACCCAATCCATGCAAGACCTGAATAACAGCGTCCCGCTGGTGGAAGCCAAGCGCACCTTCGTGCGCTTTTACGTTCATTCTACCAACAGTATCTATCCAACCATCGCCACCTTAGAGCCGAATCGGGCGCCTTGTCCCAGACATTACTGCCCATCTCGCCCGGAGGGCCCCTGATCAATGTCCGCCCGACTTATAATCGGGCTGAGTGCCCTCGCATGCCTTTTTGTTCGAGCTTCCCCTGTGGGCCACCTTTGTTGATGGAGTAACGCTGACCGCAGAGGTCAATCCCGATCTGCGCTGGCGCCCCCGCAGCCCGGAGGAGACGAGTTACACCAATAACACGCTGGCAACCACAGCCAGCTTTGATCCTGTGCCCAAATTGCACCTGGTGATCTCCGATCAGCCTTACACCTTCAATAATGTCACCTATACAGCGCGCCCATATGACCGCTGGAAAGCGGCGGAATGGTTGGCACGCGTCTATCCGCTCAGCCAGGTCAAGGTCTATTTCCGCAGCCTGCCAACGATTCAGGCCACACGCAAACTGGACACCAAGAATAATTCGTGGGACCTGACTTTTCCGAACTGTTCGTGGCTCAACCTCTACCAGGCCAACAACCGGTCTGCCATATTTGGCAACCCATTCATTCCCAAAAATTCGGCTTTCTATGCCATTGTGACGGATGACATCGGGTTCATGCGCGGCTGTGCCAGCCTGGGCGGCATGATCACCGCCAGTGGATTTGCCCGGACGGGTTCCGGACCTGTGGGGGATGGAGATTGGGGCTGGGACTTTGATGGTTCGTACGCCGATTGGTATACCGGTCACGAGGTAGGGCATGCCTTCGGGCGCCCGCATGTGCGCGGCGGGCCGGGCTATGTCGAAGATGGCTGCGGCGGGGAAGCCAAAGCAGTGAAACACAATCCCAACGGACGCATCAGCCCCACCATTGATATCTTCGATCCATCTGCCATATTCGGCTTTGATTCCCTGCACCTGATCCAGGGCCTTAATCCCATCCTGGGGCCCAATTGGGTGGACATGATGACGTACTGCGATTACCAATGGATGAGCAAGACCACCTATTTGAAATTGAAAGAAGCGTTTGAGTTTTACCTCCCGCCACGCCTGCAGCACCGCCCCGGATCAAGCTTCGGCTCAGGATGTACTGGCGGTCTTTGGGGCTTTTGATCCGCTGAGCGGTGAGGCGAACATGCTGCCAATTTTTGTCCTTTCCAGCCCGGAAAATGTCACTCCGCCGGAACCAGGTCCTTACGCTATCGTCTTGCGCGGACCGGGAGGAGGAGCACTGGCGCGCTATCCGTTCACCCCGAATGGCCTGGAAGGAGGGCCAGCGCCATATGATGGCGATGAAAACGAAGCTGCAACGATCTCCTCCTTCTGCCCTATACCCCGGGGATCGCCAGCCTGGAGGTCGAGGGACCCGGGGCGTCATCTACCAGGTGCAGGCCGGATTGAATTTACCTGCAGTGCAGGTCTTATCTCCGAACGGGGGCGAGGTGTTTGGCGCTGAGAGCATCACCGTGAGCTGGAACGCCGGTGATGATGACGGCGACCCGTTAACTTACAATATCGATTACAGCGCAGATAATGGCAATTCGTGGGAGCCGGTGGCACAGTTTATCACCGGGACGCAGGCCACCATAGACCAGATCAACCTGCCTGCCAGCGATATGGCGCTGTTCCGCGTTTCAGCCAGCGATGGTCTTCACACCGCAACAGACAGCTCAGATGGCGTCTTCTTCATCCCCAACCACCTGCCCACCGGCGAGATCGTCATGCCTGCTTCCGGCACGGTGATCGCCAGCGGTCAGACAATCACATTTCAAGGGCAGGTTTATGACTATGACCTGGGCGTCCTGGATGAGAACAACCTGCAATGGGTCTCAGACAGAGACGGACCCTTGGGCAATGGCGCCGTTTTTAACACCGCCAACCTGAGCCAGGGTCTGCATGAGATCAACCTGGTTGCTGATGATGGTCATGGAGAGTATGTGATCGGGCAGGTCATCGTCACGGTGGTCAGCACACCGAACGACCTCCCGGCGCAGCCCGACGTGCTGGCAGCAGGTCCGGATTTGATCTTCCTATCTCCAACAGACGGAATTTCCAGCGGAATGATCTACCTGGACAACCTGAACCCGGGGAACAACATCGCCTGGACGGTTACTTCCGACGCAGATTGGGTGGAGCTTGGGGCTGTTTCCGGCGTCACACCGCAAGACATCACCGTTTCTACCAGCCTGACGCGGCAGGATTTTGGCACCCACAAAGCCCTACTCACTTTCTCCGACCCTGATGGTCAGCGGGGACCGGTTTATATCGTTGTGATCGTCACCATCCCTGAGTTTGACCTGTACATGCCGATGTTGGCGCAGTAGTGTTCTGAAACAGATTGCTAAATTCAAGACGCTAGTACGGGTGATGAACATGACAACCAGGATTTTCCTTGCTGACCCAATCGTGCATACCCCTCAAATCCGAGAGATTTTTTGGGAGTATCTGGAAAGCGTGAACAGCGAAATCTACGCAGCCTACCAGATCAACTTCGATATCAGGGCCGTAATCGAGCAAAATATGCGCGAATTAGACAAATTTATGCCCCCGCCTGGAAGGCTATTGCTCTGTTATCCCGAAGAACGGCCTGCCGGGGTGGCTTGCTTGAAGCAGCTAAGCCGGTCCACCGGGGAGATCAAACGCATGTATGTGCGTCCTGAATACCGGCGGCAAGGCCTGGGGCAGGCGCTCTTGAGCAAGCTTCTGGAAGAAGCCACCCAGATCGGGTATGAGCACATTCGATTAGATAGCGCCCGGTTCATGCATGCAGCCCACCAACTTTACCGCTCAAACGGTTTTACAGAAATCCCACCCTATGAGGAGAGTGAAATCCCACGCGAGTACTGGGAACACTGGGTTTTTATGCAACGCTGACCGCCAGGTTTCACCCCACCGACTGCAAAGCGCGCACAAACACCGCCGCCATCTGCTCCAGGTTAATCTCTTCATCCACAATCCGAAAAAACTCGAGCCCCATGCGGCGCAGGCGGGCGGCGTCTTTGAGGGCGTCTTGCAGGGCGGCGGTGAGAGCGGTCACTTCGCCGGGCGTTACCTGCCAGCCATTGGCGGGGCGCACCAGGTCATCCTGTGTGCCATCCCCCTCGGCGACGATCACCGGCAGGGCATAAGCCATGGCTTGCTGCACCGCCAGGCCGCCGGTGCCGGGCAAGACGAACAGGTCGGCGACGGTAAAACAGGCTTCCAGATCTGCGCCGCGGCGGGCGCCGGGAAAACGGCGCGCGGGTAAACCTGCCCCGCCAGAGCCTGGAACTCCGCCCGGGCCGGGCCGTCCCCGACAATCTCCAGATCGGGTTGGAGGCTTTCAGGCAGGGCGGCGCAGGCGCGCAGCAGCAGGTCGATGCGCTTGCGCGCCTGCAGGCGGCCCACAAAGAGCAGGCGCGGCCGGGCTGCAAAGCTGTTCGGGCGGACGGGCGGCGGTGATGAGGGGCGGGGAGCAGCGGCGTTGTGGGCGACAAAGATGCGCGCGGAAGGGAAGCCCAGGGCGGCGTAATCATCGGCGCCGCGGCGGCTGTAGGCAATCAGAGCGTCGAACCGGAGCAAGAAATCTCTGCGCCCGAGCGAGCGCAATTTATCCTTCCAGTTGTGAGCAGGCGCGGCGCCCAATCCCCACCCAAGCACCGGGCGGCGGCGGAGGCGCATCCAGTTCAGCGCCAGGCGTGAACTCAGATAGCGCGGGTTCGCCTCCAGCACCAGGGCCTGCGGCTGCTCGGCTTCGAGCCAGGGCAGCAGACCAGCCTGCCAGCATAGATAAAACGGCGAGCCAACCGGGCCAAAATGGTAATTGCGAGCCGGAACCAGGCGCGCCGTTTGCAATCCGGAAGTGGAATGGATGGCTTCACCCGGACCGGGCTGCCCGGCAAAGACACTCATCCCGGCCTGGCAGGCTGACGCCAGCAGATCGAAGAAAGGGGCGCGGTAGTCGGGTAGAACCCGCTGCTGCAGCGCCAACCGTCCGGGGAAAAGCACATCAGCCACGGCGGTTATCTTCCCGGGTTGCGTTGAAGGAACCACCAGCCGGCTTTTTATCGGCAACCACGTACGCTTTCCAATCCAGATCCTCCAGGGCAGCCACGGCAGGGAAACCGGGGGCCATGCGCCGGATGGTATAACCGGCGGTGGTGAGGGCGTCCCAGGCGGCCCGGGCAGCCTCGGGGCCGTGCAGCTCCATCAGCACAAGAGGCTGGGCGTCGGCGAGCAGGCGGCGCATGCCGGGCAGGGCCAGCACCTCCCCGCCCTCGATGTCGATCTTGATGACCTGCGGCAGAGGGGGAGCGGCGGAGGCGGTGAAATCATCCAGCGCCAGGCCGGGCACCGTGATGGAGCTGGCATATTCAGCCTGGCGCCCGGCAGAGCCTTCGGCTTTGCCCATCCCGCCGGAAGGCCCGACCAGGAAGCGCACCTCACCCGAGCTGTCGGTGACCGCCGCGTGGACGACGTACACACGCTCGCCTTCAGGGTTGAGGGTCAGATTGAGGCGCAGACGCTCCACGTTGGCCGGCAGGGCTTCAAAAGCAATCACGCGGCCCTGCGGCCCCACTGCCCGCGCCAGCAGCAGCGAAATGTAACCGACATTGGCGCCCACGTCGTAGGCGACCATACCGGGCAAGACCAGCTCCCGGATGGCAGTCTGCAGGTCGGTCTCATACGTACCCAGCCAGTAATCCTTTTCTTCCTGCAGATCCAGCCGCAATCTTGCGCCAGCCAGTCCCCCGCCTGCCACCTGGATTTCCGTGAGACCGCGGGGCAGCCCGGTTGAGGAGGCGGCGAATAGCGCCAGCCAGCGGGCCGCTGCGGTAAATAAGGCGCTTGAGCGGCAGGGGAATGATCCGGGCGGCGAGCGCCGCAAGGGAAAGCAAGGGATTGGTCATGGCAGGAGCGCTTTCATGTATCCATCCAACATAAGTTCCAGGCCAAAAAGGGCCTCGGCGCGGCTCCGGGCAGCCGAGCGGTACCCTTCCTGGTGTGTGATAATATCCAGGGCGGCCTCCGCCAGGGCAGGCCGTGTCGGGAGGCTCCAAACGCCAGGGGTCGCCGCCGTAGGCCACCACACAACCGGCGCCGCCTGCCACCAGCTCAGACAGGGCGCCGGTATCGTAAGCCAGGACGGGCAGCCCGCAGGCCAGGGCTTCAATGACGGCATTGGGGCAGGCTGCGTTGATGTCGGCAGAGTAGAGCAGGTGGGCGGAGCGATCCAGCTCGGGGATGCTGCCGGCAGGCACCAGACCGGCCCAGGTCAGCGGGACAGATGAACGCCTTTGCCAGCGAGCAGCGATTTCAGGGGCGACGCGCCCGGCAACAACCAGCTCAACGCCCTGCGGATATAGACGGCTATGCGCATTCCGAATGCGCTGCGCCACGTCCCCGGCAAGCCCCACCGCCACCTCCAACCCTTGTTCATACCCACCCATCAAACTGCCTTCCACCAACAGCAGCCGGCAGCGTTCCGGCGGGCGCGTATGCGGGCCGTGCGGGGTGAACACTGCAAGATCGACAGCATTATAAACAACCTGGTGCGGGACCGGCGTGGAACCGTAAACACGTTCCCACCAGCCGCGCGAAAATTCACTCTGGTAAACGATGCCATGCGCCAGGCGCGAGCGGATCGTTGCCAGCAGCCAGTTACCTGTTTCGGCGCGCAGATAGTGGCGCAGACCGGTGCGGCGCAGGCGGTGCAGCCAGTTCATGCCATCCAAGCGCTGGACGATGCGCGCCCCGCCTCGGCGGGCGTGCCACAGCCCGCGAAGCTGGCGCGTACCCCCAATGACCAGCACAGCATCGCAACCCATATCGAGGTCATCGGTCACCTGCAGGCCGCGGGCCTGCAGCCCGGCAGCCAGCCTGGCCCTGAAAGAAACCATACCTCCGACACCGGCGAGCTTTGGGACAAGACATATCCTGGCAGTCATGGCATTCACCCCGGGCGCGGACCCACCAGGCGGGCCGGGATGCCCGCCCAGATTTCGTACTCGCCGGTGGATTGCAGCAGGACGGCATTGGCGCCGATCACACTGCCGCGCCCGACGCGCAGCACGCCCTGCTTGCACAGCACCTTGGCGCCGGGAGAAAGGATGACGTCATCTTCGATGAGAATGCCTTCGAACTGTGAGCGGTCTGCCGGCAGGTAAATATCGGCGCGGCCCAGCCCGACCCCGGGGTAGATCTTGACGCGCTGGCCAATGCGGGTTTTGGAATGCACCACCACACCAAAACCGCCGTGGGCCAGCTCAAAGTCCTGCCCGATCTCGACCGATGGCGGGATTTCCACGCCGAGCAGCTTGAGGGCGTAATACGCCAGGCGCCCGATCACAGGCAGGCGGCGGGCATACACCAGAGAGGTGGCGAGATCACGGGGCATCCAATAATCCAGTATCGGCCGCGACAATCCGCTCCGCCGGCATGCCCGTCGCCGTAGGGGTTGGCGGCGTGTGCCATGGCTGCGTGGGCAGCGGGGTCATCCAGCAGGCGGCGGGCTTTCAGAAACAATGAGCTGCGCATCGGTGCCAACCAGGCGCACCGTGCCGGCTTCCACGCCCTCGGGCCGCTCGGTGACCTGGCGCAGCACCAGCACCGGAACTCCCAACCCGGGGGCCTCTTCCTGCAGGCCGCCCGAATCGGTGAGCATGAGGGTCGCCCGGCGGATGAGGTGCACCCAGGGCAGGTAATCCAGGGCGGCAGGAGGTGCATGTTCGGCAGGTCTCCCAGCAGGCGGTACACCGGCTCCTGCACATTGGGATTGAGATGCACGGGGTAAACAAACCGGATATCGGGGTAGGCTTCAGCAAGCTGGCGCAGGGCTGTGCAGATATCCTCCAGCGGTGCGCCAAAGTTTTCCCGGCGGTGAGCGGTGATGAGCACCAGGCGGGAGCGGCAGGTCCATGCTCGGCCGGCAGGCCCAGCTTATCGAGCAGGGCCAACACTTCGGGCGTGGGCGGCAGGGCTGCCACAGAATGCAGGGCGTCGATCACCGGGTTGCCGGTGACAACGATGCGCTCGGTCGGGCACGTCTTCGCGCAGCAGGTTCCGGCGGGACCATTCGGTGGGGCAAAATGCAGATCGGCGACCACGCTGGCCACCCGGCGGTTGATCTCTTCGGGGAAAGGCTGCCATTTATCGTCGGTGCGCAGACCGGCCTCCACATGCCCGACCCGGATGCGGTGGTAATAAGCCAGCAGGGCGGCCGCCATGACCGTGGTGGTATCGCCCTGCACCAGCACCCAATCGGGCTGCAGGCGGGCGAGAACCGGGTCCAGGTGGGTGAACACGGCGGCGGTCAGGTCGGCCAGGGTCTGGTCGGGGCGCATCAGGTTCAGATCGACATCCGGGACTGATTTTGAACAGGTCGAGCACCTGGTCGAGCATCTGGCGGTGCTGGGCGGTCACGCAGACCAGCGATTCGACACCGGGGGTGCGCGCCAGGGCCTGAACCACCGGGGCCATTTTTACTGCTTCGGGGCGGGTGCCAAAGATGGAGAGGACGCGCAGCGACATGACTATTAACCTGCACCCAGGCGGTGGAAACTAAAACCAGCCGCCTGCCAGGCAGCGGGAGACCAGACGCCCACAGTGTCGATGGCGTTGCACTTGCGCATGAGCGCAGCCGCCTGAACGGGATCCAGCGATTTGAGAGGAGCGTGGGCCACGAGCAGCAGAACCAGCATCGGCCCCCTGCAGTGCAGCTTCAAGCGTGGGGGCAGCCACGACACCCGGAAGCTGGGGATCGGGCTTATACGGCTCACAGGCCAGAACCTCAGCGCCGGCAGCAGTGAGCAGGCGGACGACCTCCACGGCCGGGCTTTCGCGCAGATCGTCCACATCCGGCTTGTAAGCCAGACCCAGGGCGGCAATCCGGCAGCCCTGCAGGGTTCGCCCAGGGCACGGCGAGCCAGTATCGACACGTAGTGCGGCTGGGCATCGTTGACCTGGCGGGCGGTGCGGATGAGCGGGGTGAGATCGGGGGCGGCCTCCACCAGGAACCAGGGGTCGACGCTGATACAGTGCCCACCCACACCCGGGCCCGGGCTGCAGGATATTGACGCGCGGGTGGCGGTTGGCCAGGGCGATCGCTTCCCAAACATCCACGCCAAAACGATCGGCCAGGCGGGCAAATTCGTTGGCAATGGCGATATTGACGTCGCGGTAGGTGTTTTCCATCAGCTTGACCATCTCGGCGGTGGTGGCAGTCGGTCAGGACGATCTCTCCGCGCACGAAGATGGCATAAAGATCACGCCCGGCCTCGAGCTGAAGCGCGGTCGACGCCGCCGATCACGCGGGCGTTTTCGATCAGCTCGCGCAGGATCTGCCCGGGCAGGACGCGCTCCGGCGAATAAGCCAGGTAGAAATCGACGCCGGCCTTGAGGCCCAGATTTTTCCAGGATCGGGGCGACGACGTCGACCGTGGTGCGCGGAGGCGAGGTCGATTCGAGCACCACCAGGTTGCCCGGGCGCAAGATGCGGCACAATGGCTTCGGCGGCGGAAGTCACGGCGCGCAGATCGGCGCGTTTATCGTCATAAAACGGGGTGGGGACGGCAATGATAAAGGCATCCGCCGGCTCGGGCTGGCTGGCTGATGGTCAGGTTGCCGGAGGCGAGCGCCGCCTGACCACGGGTGCGCAGGCCGGGCTCGTGGATGTGCAGCCCGCCGCTGCGCAGCGTCTCAACGACCTGAGCGTTGACATCCACACCCACCACCCGGATGCCATGCGTGGCAAAGGTGCTGGCGGTGGGCAGGCCAATATAGCCCAGCCCGAGCACACAGATTTTATCGAATTTCACAGTGGAAGCTCCTTTAGAGCGATTTTCGGCAATGCTGGCAGTGTCAACCATTACGATCACTGCATTGCCCGGTTTAAAATCTTCCCGATGTACACTTCTTGTCTTCCACCTGGAACAAGATATTGTACCTTTCAAACTCCTCTTTTGATATGCCCCGTTCCCACCAGGATATCTGCGAGTAGGCGGTATTTGAAACAATAAACGAGGTAAGTTTTACGAATGGATCGGCCAGATCTGGATTCCAATTGCTTAATTGTTTGGTGGAACTTGATTTTGGGATCTTCTATACCCTCAAGATTCCGGATGCCTTTCGGATCGACAAACACAATGCGCTGTTGACCGCCTGCATGACCAACCAGAGGATAAAGTCGGGATAGAAATTTCCGGCCTCAAAAAAGCCAATCCCACGTCCACGGCTCATGTTGCGCAGCAGGTAAAGCTCTTTATCTTTGAAGAAGTCCTTATTTGTCTCGTAGAATACTTCTTCAAATCTAAAACAAAATCACGTTCTCCTTCGTTGAGGGCAACCGGTTTGACTTCAATAAAATTGTTGTCCAACATACAGTAGCGGCTGGTAAAGATGCTGCGCAAACATGATCGACGAACAAACCGCTGGTATTCAATATCCTGCAATTGTTTATTTTCGATCAAGGTCTTGATTTCTTCCAGCTTGGCGACGATATCTCCTGGCGAACGTCGACCAGAACGTGATATTCGGCAAAGAAATTTGGGTCGTTCGGGGTCAGCTCGGCATATTCCAGATGCTTGTTTTCCCAATCAGCCTTTTTGATACTTATAGAACACGGTCACAGTACTTTTTAAGCAATGCAATAGCGATCTCCTGCCATTGGCGCACCTGCTCGAACGACCGAAATTCAAGCACATCTTTCGGGATATACAGATCGTACCACTCCGGATGCTTTAACAAATTCAAGTAATATTTCTCACGTGAAAGGTTCAGATTGAACCAGGCACGCTCATTCTTGAAACGCTGCATTTCAAAGTAGATTTCGTCCAGATCCATGAAAAGCGATATGCGTTTCGGTAAGAGCGGCTCTTGTTGCGCTCGGCTCCTGCAGCGGCCCCTGGCCGCGGGCGCTGGCAAGCGCCTGGATTTTTGGGTACCAATCCATAACAACTTTTCGTCGCTTGAGGAGATCATCCGGTTGGTCCAGAGTGGGCCGGGGTCCCTGGCGCTTGAAATCCACGCCATCTTTCAAGCGCACAGTCTTAAGTTTCAGATTACCCAAGCCGTTGAGACCGGCAAAACAAACTCGATCCGGTCTTCGTTAGCCGGCAGGCCCTCATCTTCCAGATATTCCTTGAATTGGCGCATGTAATCGGCCCGGATGCCGAAGATATTCAGGGTTTCCAGGCGTTCCATATCAGGCGGCGCTGAAATACCTTCGATTCTCCGGCTGCGCTTCAGGCAGAAGTCTTTGCCTTTCAGATCGACGCCACGTCCAAAGAGTTGGATGATCTCGGAACCTTCCGTTCTACCAACATTCATCAATCCCATCGTACTCACCCGCCAACTGCTCCAACCTTCGGTAAATTTCTTGGAGCCGATCAAGATATTGATACTGGATTGGTTCTGGTTTAAAGACTGGAACAAAGATCCTGAAAATTCCTGGTCGGTGACGACCAGCTCTTTGATGTTCTTCACATAACTTGCACAGGCTGGAGGCATCACCGACATTGATCAACCCAAAATCGTCATGATCGCCCAGACGAAGGGCAATTTCTCCTTCGGTGCCTTTCAAATTGACCACATGCAAGGAGCCGGGTGAGTCAGCGTTAAACAGATACCGCAAGACATCGGCATACACTTGCTCGGCACTCAGTCCGCACTTGACCAGGTAGCTATAGGCAGTCGCAAACAGGTCATTACCCCGGACATCCAGCAGCCCTGATTGTCCTTTTAAGAAAGCTATCGATGAAACGCGATATTCTCGGCCCGGTGTTCACTCCAGCAAAATCTGCCAGGAAAAGCAGGATATCGACCACATCCGACACCTTCCGGCCATGTTGCGTGCGAACAGCATTGACGCTGCCGCCCACAAAGATCCACAGCGGGTTTTCGATCAGGTAAGGCCGGTATTCGGCCTGTTTATCTGCGTACAGCTTCTGCTGCTGGTAAAACGCCAGCAGGCAGGCGGTGAGATAGCGCTTGCGCTTGGCTCTATCGGTATCGTCTTCCAGGTTGAGGATGCGGTATTCTTTGCCGTAGCCATCGCCATAGAAATATTTATACGAATAATCGAACAGGATGCAATGGGCGTAGGTTTGCTCCAGGGCGCGGTTGCCGCTGGCTTTCATAGCCTGGCCAAAGGTGGCGGAATACTCGAAGGAAAAGCCGTTCTCGCAGAGTTGCTCACGGCGTTTCATCCATTCGCCGGTTTCCTTGCCGCTGGCGCCCCGGTGACCTTCATCCACCAGACCAGGTTATTGCCCTCAAAGGCTTCAACGGCGATGGTCTTCTCACCGCTTTCCTCACGCAGCTTGTGAATATCGATGATTTCCACCGAACGGCCGGCAAACAGCGAACGGCCTTCTTTCATGAAAAGCTCAGCCTGGATGCCGGAGAGTTCAAATTCTGCCAAATGCTGGCGGGACAAGCCCATCGTTGGGGGTGAGCAGGATGATGCGGTTGATCACCGGTGGTGGTTGTGCAGTTCCAGATAATGCTGGTATTGCAGGATGTTGATGTGCATCAGCAAGGTTTTGCCGCTGCCGGTGGCCATCCAGAAGGCGACCTTATTCAGTTCTTCTAACCGGTATGGCTCCACCTGGTTGGGTTGCTACCTTGCCATCGTTGAACTGCTCCACCTGCCGGTTGAGATCGACCAGCAGCGTTTCAGAATTGCTAAAATAGCGGTCGAGATAGATCTCAGTGAACAGCAGCGCCAAATACTGAAAATATTTTGGGTATAGCAAGGTCCCCTGGCGGTTGCGTTTCTCGGTGATGCGCTTCCAGTGCCGGACAATATTCTGGTCATACGCCAGGAGCAAATCGCCGGGCAGCTCTTACGGTCGAACAGGCGTGCGCGCAGCACATGACAGTAATGGCTGATGTTGTTCTCGTCAAAGCCTTCCAACGAGGGATCGCGCAGCCATTCGGCCAGCTTGTTTAGATCGCTGATCTCAAACAGGCTGAGCAGCCACTGGTTGAGGATTAATTTCTGATAAAACTTGATCGTTTTATTTATGAGGCTGAGTTGTTTGGGTTTTCTCATAAATATGTTTTGTAGAAAGGAACGCAAAGTGTAGTTAATTATGATGCATTTGATTCGGTTTCACGGATGTCGATAACATCAAATGGAATACCGCTCAGTTTCTCGCGGAGTTTTGCAATCACTAGTTCAACACGTTGGTTGATGAATAGGTCCAGCCCGGTTTCCGGCAAACTGTCCTGGCGCGCCCAGGCTAGAATCTCAGGGAAGATCAGATGCCCAGCGAGAACTTGCTCGAAGCCATCCCGGTCGTAGCCGCGCAAGTAGTCAATTGGGTTGCGGTTGCCGATCTGCAAATTGGTTATCTGTGGCAGATAAGCAATATTCATTAGGCTATTTACATCCAATTTATTTGACCCCGGATGATTGGTGATGAAATCGACAGGGAAGATATGGTGCAGATTAGGTTTGTCGGTCAACAAGTAGTACACGTCCGCCAAAACAAGCTTATCGATTTGCTTCCAATCGCGCGGTTACTGGTTAGCAAACAGCGCCAAGATTGCTGTCGATAGACGGGATTGCGATCTGTAAGATGCGGCGCGCAAACGCTGTCTGTCAATCAAGAAACGATTCAGACCTAACGTTCCGCTTTCTTTGGATTGCTCCAATTGATCTACAATAACGCAAGAAGGAAGTTGTACTGTTCATCAAGTCTTCGTTGTGGAAACTGACATACCAAAAGAATTGTTTCAACAACTTGTAATCCGGTTCTGATTTGTTATAGAAATAGCTCACCAGCGCCTGGTAGAAGTAGCGGTTTGGGATCAAAACGCTGGCCCTTTAAAGTGAAGATGGTTCTCGAAAAAGTCGAATACCTTGTTAATCGTGGATCAGCTGCCTGGCCAGATCTGTACAATATATTCGGTTTTTATACGGTTAAAGGTAAACCGGAGTGATATTGTAAATGGATGTGTCGGAAACATTACGCAGGATGAGCGTTGCCAGCATCTCGAGATACCAGATATCTGGAATATCCGCAAAGAAGCCTTGAGTTTCCGAACGAAACCCATCAATCATCTCGCGCAAGTAAAAACCCTTATCACCATTTGAGGCCAACCGGAATGTCTTGGCGACCACAATATCGAAAATATCTAAGGGTTTCCCCTCCTGATTTATGCGTTCAAAAATCTGGCAGACTTCCGAAACCTCGATGCCACGCAGTATCGATAAATGGAAATCCGGTAGTTATTCAAGACGGTCTGGATATCACGAAGCCGGGCTACGTATAGGATCATCAAAATCGGAATGCCCTGTATTGTGCAGTTTGCGTTCCAACATCGGCATAATTATAAAGCATGACATCCTTGAAGCTGACGATCTCCCCACTGCTTGTATTTCGCCATACGATGCGATGTTTGCCGATTCAATCGTCCCGTCATCATGATCCTCAATTTCCTTCCAGAACAAAAGCGTTGTTTGTAACTGGTTTCATCAATGTCATCCGGGAGTGTCTTCTTTTATGGAAAGATCAATATATAAAATCGGATTGAAAGTCATCTCTCCCCTCAATTTTCCCACCGTATAAAGACGTCAAGAGACGAGGTTGTACGCTGTTGACCGTCTAAAATGTAGTTGAAATCCGAACGATTGGTCAGAATTGGAGATCACATGGCCGCCCACGGAACGATGATTATGAAGTTTCAGATCGGTTTTCCAGATCAAGAATACTGCCAATCGGATAGAAACGATAAATACTGTCCCATAGTTTCTTGACAAATCTGCAGACCAAACCACTTCTCTTTGAAAGGTTGGGATCTGGTATTTTTTACGGGTTAAATCATCCAGATAAGATCGGATATTGTAATGGGTCGGTTTAATTCGTTCGGAATAAATTGTCATCATTGGTATCCTTCGCTGGTTAACCCTCTTCGAACATCAATCTCAAAAACTCTTCTTCGATCAAGCCGCACCTTCCAGGTCTCATCCGGGCGGCGCAAGTTTTCCAGGTTGTTGTCGCCGTTGACATAGATCAGATCGAACTCCATATCGCGCGGGTTGTAATCTTGCTTGCGGAAAAAGGTCTTCCAGGTCGGCGTTGCTCTTGTCTTCCAGGTCGCGCCAGATGATGAGCGTGCGCTCGTCGGCAGGGTTCTTGCCGGTGATCACCCTGAAACCGCGAACTTCTGGAAGGTCTGGACGCGCAACCCGATCAGGTAATTGAAGGTTTCCACCAGATCCACCGTGGTGGGCCTGGTTTCGCCCACCGCGCCTGTGGCAATGTTCAGTTTGTAGTCGAAAGGATGGACAAAATCCCGGATGTTGAGCAGCGCTTGCTGGCTTTCGGCGTCCAGCATATAGGAAAGCAGGTAGCTTTCGCCGAATGCCGGGGCTTCATCCAGCGCCAACTGCTGGGCCGGGCTGCGTTTCAAAGTCAGGTTATTCAGGGTGTCCTCGTAGGAATTCCAGGCGAAGGTATTTGAAGCAATGACTGGAACCTAACCCTTTATACGGGCTTACCGTTTTTCCAGTCTCTAGAATATATTGCTTTCAGAACACGGGGTTTTGTTATCGTCCTAAAATAATCACCCCATCTCAATAAGGATATATTTTCTGTTACCGTCATCTCTCCGATTAAGGTTTATTATTGCGTGGGCAGTTGTTCCTGAACCAGCAAAGTAATCAAGACATAATTGGCTAATTCCAGCGATACCATACCATCGAATGGATAGCGTCAGAAACCAAGTAATGGGATTTTGGATATGGAAAGGTTTCTTCATCTCCAAACATATCTCTAAGAAGTTGAGTTCCGTGTGGACCAGCGTTATACTTACTATTTACCCAATTGCTAAATAATAATGACCTTTTGCCTGTCACATTTACTGCAAGTTTTACGGAATTATTATGTGAAATGGTTATCTCATCATTTTTTAGACAATTTAATGCAGATTGGTATGATCTGCACCATACTTGTTGTCTACCATTCGTCCCAATCGGATACCAACGCTCATAACCATCAGCTTGTGGCTTCTTTAGGATAATCGTCACCTTTTGGTGGTGCTTCAATTCGGATTACCTTCTTTAATTTTCGGATCTACAATTAGCGCATAAAAACTATTGGGACGACCAATCCCGAAGATTATGTTCTCCCTGGACCACTTAACATATAGCTACGATATTCGATATCTCCTGTTTTTTCCTTGCCTCTGATGAGGTCTTCACCGTTTGGAACAAGATATAGCATATATTCATGCGTTCGTGAAATATTACTTACTCCCGAGCCTTGAGGATGGTGATTTACCACTACCACAATCCTCTCGTAATCCGGGAAATTTTCGTCTAATAATTACACCTAACCTTACTAACAAATAATCGTCTATGGCAATGGCCGTAGGACATCCAGTTCTTGACAAACCCATCCCTTTATTTACTCGTTCGCTCATCATGGAAAGCCATGCTAGAGTCCTTATAATTATTTTTATATATAATTTCAGAGGGTCTCTGTAGTTATAAGGTGGATCAATATAAATACAATTTATCTTTCCATTATATTTTTTATTAAGTAGATTTATTGCCTGGAAATTTCTCGCTATGGATCAGCACTCCGTCAATTTATTGGTCGATATTTTCGATATATCCTAGTAGTAAATCTGACGTAAAAATTCATCGAAGAATTTCGTATCTAACACTAAAAAATTGTTGGTTTTTAAAAATTCAGTGGTCAATGGTAAGGATGTAACCTGGATTGAGCAAATCGACCTTGAATCTCATCAATCGCAAACAGGCGCACCCATTCCTCTCGTTGGGCGTCGTTAGCGCAATTTCTGGGTAGAGCTCTTCCGGCACACGGTCCAGGGTGATGCAGTAGTTCGTCTCGACCACGAACTTTTTCTTCAGCCACAGCCTCTTCTGGAAATCCTCGATCTGCGCCAGGAAATCGATGATCTTGTGGGCGATCTGGCGCAGGACTTTGATCTTGCTCAGGTACTGCTCGACGCGCGGCGCAGTCTTCGTCTTCGATATCGTCCAGGCGCATGACTTCGTTCTTGATATAGAAGTCCAGCTCGCGGCGCAGGAAGCCGCGCAGGTCTTTGTGGATAAAGTAATCGAAGGTGTTGCGCGCCGTGTAGTCGGTCAGGCGTTTTTCCAACAGCGTGCGCTCGGGTCGGCCTCGGTTGGGGCAGGCTTTCGCAAATCGGCCAGCCACTCCTCCGGCGCCGCCGCCAGGATCGCCTCCAGCCGCCAGCCCATTCAACGCCTTCTGGTCGCGCTTCTCCGGATCGGGGCGGTATTCAAAACGGAAAGCCAACACCGGTTCTTCCCTTCGATGGTTACTTCGTGTACTTCGTGGCAAGAATCTCCGCCAGGATAAAGCGCCGTCTCCTTCCCCGCTGGCCGCTTTGACATTATCCTTCTCCGTCTCGGCCTCGACAATCTTGAAATGCGCCAGGCGTCCCGATGGCAGCTGAAGGCTATAGTCCCGGAAGTATTCGGCGGTCTTGACGTAGTACTGGTCGGCGTTGGCCCAGTGCAGCTTGACCTCTTCGCCTTCGTAGGGGATGGCGTACACGCCTTCTTTGTAGCGGCGCATCGAGATGAAATCGCCGTCGTCGTAGTAGCGGCGGAAGAAGCTGTAGAGGTGCGAATAGACCTCGTTTTCCAGGGAAACCGTATCGACGCCATACAGGGCCTGCCGCTGGCGAATTTCTTAACACGTTTGGTCTGCTCAGGGTCAACGCCCAATTCTTGCGCCTTGCCGATCGCATCTGCCAGTTCGGCTTCCAGATTGGCCTTATCTACTGGATGATACTGTGCAAAGGCCGTTTTGACCTGGGGCAGTAAATCCTTATCCAGAAACCGGGTGATCTCGTCCCGTTTCTGGTTCATAATCCGGTAAATGCCAAAGTCCAGGTCGGCCTGGTCCAATTGGAACAACTCACTCAGCAAGGTCTGTAATTTCTCAAAACTGGTTGCCATGGAACATCCTTTTCTTTACGGTTATTTCAAACCGGCTTGCTTTTTCTGGTCTTCATCCAATAAAACCCCGAGCAGAAATGCGCCTTCGAATTTCGTTTTCTTGAGGATCGGCGCGATCCAGGTTTGCGCCCCGCAAATCTGCATAGCGAAAATCGGCATAGGATAGATCGGCTTCCTGCAAATCGGCCTGAACCAGGCTGGCGTCCTGTAAATAGGCGCGGCGCAGGTTGGCGCCTCGCATTCTTGCCATGCGTAAATTTGCCCGTTCCAGGTGGGCCAGATACAGGTTGGCACGCCTTAAGTCGCATTTCTCCAGGCTCACGCCGCTCAGCCTGGCCCTGGAAAGATCGGTATCATAAAAATTTGCCATCGAAAAGTCGAAAATGCGCAAATCCAATTTGCTCAAATCACTACCGCTCAGATCGGCTTCCGAAAAATTTGTATAGAGCTTGCCTTCCGGCTCATATTTTCGAAAGTACAATTGTTCGTGTATAAATGCTATATCGAAATCTCTATCACGGTTTGGCATACGTTACCTGCCCGGGCTAATATCCTGATCGTTACCGGATCAACTCAAACAAGTCATCGAATACCAATACTTCCGGCGTTCTCCCCGCAGGTTCAACGATTGAAGAAAGAATTTTCTCTTCTTTCAAAAGTGCAATAATCCGGTAGGCGGTCTGCGGGATCAACCCGGTAAGCTTGATGAAGTTGGATGTTCGAATAACAGGCGTCATAAATAGCGCATCCAGCACCTGGCTTGCTTTCGGTGATTTGGTCAGTCTGGCAATTCTTCCCTGCATCGCATGATATAAACTCAACACCTGCCTGGCTTTTTCGGAATTCCTCCTGGCCTGGGTCGTAATCGCTTCCAGGAAAAACAGGATCCAGAACTCCCAATTTTGACCGTCGGAGATTTTTCTTAAATTCTCCACGTACTGGTCCCGGTTCTCATCAAAATATTCGCTGATGTAAAACATGGGCGAAGAGATTCGCCCTTTACGCCACAAAAACAATGGAATGAGGATGCGCCCGGTGCGCCCGTTGCCATCGTGGAATGGATGGATGATCTCGAATTGAGCGTGCAGGATGGCGGTCTGGATCAAAACTTCTTGATCGGTCAGGTTTATATACTCAATCAGGTTGTCCAGGTGGGCCTTTTAACCCCGATGGCTGCGGTGGCACATACGTTGCTTCTTCCAGCGGGCGATTACGTGGTCCGATCCAGACCTGTTCTTTGCGGATTTCACCCGGATGTTTATCCTTCCCCCGTGCTCCCTGAATTAATTCTTTTTGAATTGCGCAAATCATGGTGATATTGAAGGGAAAATCACGGTTCAACCATTCCGTGGCAGACCGGGTAGCTTTTCTGTAATTCAACACCTCGATGATATCGTTCTCTTTGGATAGGCTCTCGGGTTTGAGGTCAACTTCATATTTGAGCACTTCATCGACCGTGGTGACTGTGCCTTCGATACGCGCAGAAAAAACCGCTTCTTTGGTTTCAAGCGGGGATAAAAAAATTGCGGGGTTGATGATCAATTCCAGGACGCCGTTGTAATATGCCAACGCTGCGCTGGCCTCACTGACTTTCACGGCGACTTTTGGCCAATTGAGGGTAGACAAATTGAGGGGTAGTCTTTCAGGGATGTACGGGTGCATTTGTCCTGCCGTCTTTCGCTCCGATCCGATGGAACCAGGTTTGAGTCTCACCTGTGAGAGCCAAGATCATTTGTGTAACATATTATACCTTAAGTGAGATACAAATTCAGGCCACTTTCCAGGCAATCGTAAAAAGCGGCTCCAATGTGGTTTTCTGGGTCATGCGCCGTTCCAGCGCGGCGATCAAATCATCCCGTTTTTGAGCGATTTCATCTTCCAGATCGAAGATTTGCTGGCGTTGGCGGCGCTTTTTCTTTTCCAGCTCCCGGATCTTTTCCTGGTAGGCGTGCTGCTCTTCCATCGTGGTCGCCAGGCGCGATTGGCGGTTCAAGGCATTGATCTGCTGCTTGGTATCTTTCAATTCTTTTTCCGATGCCAGGATCATATCATCGGCCCACTTCTCCAGGCGCTCACGCGCTTCGTTGAAGTGGCGGTTGTTATGCTCCAGTGAGCGGCTGATGGCGGCGCCCATGTGCCGTTGGGCCTCCTGCTCCAGGCGCTGCCGGTTGGCTTCGGAGAGGCTACCGGGCGCTTCCGTCTCCCCCGAACAGCGAAAGAGCTTTTCACACGTTTCCTGATCCAGGGAATTGCCGTCCTGAGTCAAACCCTGAAAAAAGAAGATACTCTTCGCGCTCGAAAGAGTCGATCGTCAGTTGTTGGAGGTGGAGCCAGCCAGCCTTGCCCTTTAGATTTTCCACCAGGGCAATCCGCGCCGGATGGTGGCTGATATCGAAGGTGACCGATGCAAGCGGCGTCTCCAGGTCTTTGGCAGCCTGGATGACGTATTCGCCCAATGGGTGCGACAACCGGTACAGGTAATCGCCGGGGATATTTTCTTCGCTCTTGGAAATCAAATGATAACGCCCTGCCTGGAAGCCATTCAGGCCTGGCTGGAAGATCAAATACCAGCTCTCGCTCATCAAAAATGGCTTTCTCATCCAATACGTAACGGGTCACTAGCCAGAACATTTGAGAAAAACGATCCATTTGCTCGCGGGTATCCATTAAGATTGGCGCGCAGCCTGGAATGGACGTCTTCATCAAAGTTTTCCAATAAGATGCGCCGGGTATCTTGTAAACGGCTTTGAATCGTCTGGTCCAGCTCGGCCTGCAGGCTTTGGAAAGCTTGTTCGATCTCTTTCAGGGAGCGGCATTGCTGGTAAATATCCAAAATGCGGCGCTCAAAATCGACGCCGGATTCAATGCTGCCCAGCACATCATCGGATGCGCCAAAGACCCCATTGAACAGGCTGAATTTCTCATTCAGCAGCTCGTAAACCCGCTGGTCGGCTGCATTGGTCTCGTTGAGGAAGTTGATGACGACCACATCGTGCATTTGCCCGTAACGGTGGCAGCGTCCGATGCGCTGTTCGATCCGCTGGGGGTTCCAGGGCAGGTCAAAATTGACCACCAGGGAGCAGAATTGCAGGTTGATGCCCTCTGCAGCCGCCTCCGTGGCAATCATCAAGCTGGCTCGATCGCGGAAATGCTCGAGGATGGCGGTGCGGACATTGACGGCCCGCGAGCCGGTCGTGCGGCCGGTATCCCGGTTGGTTTCCAACCAGCGTTGATAGATCTGGCTTGAATCAGGATCACTGTTGGTTCCGTTGAAAACGACAACTTTCCCAGCATATCCATTCGCATCCAGGTAGTCTTTGATATAAGTCTGCGTCCGCCGAAGATTCGGTAAAGATGACTGCTTTTTGCGCTGCGCCCATGGCTTGCATGTGATCAAAGCCGATTTCTAGAGCTGTCAGCAGGGCGCGGGTCTTGGTATCCACCCCGACGCTGCGCGCCCAGCGCACATACTGATCCAGCTCTGCGATCTCGGCGTCCAACTTTTTCCAGTCAACCGGCGGTTCCTCGGCCGGTTCGGCCACTATAATCTTTACGTCCTGGCCGTTCTCGCTTTGATCCTCGTCTCCAGCAGGGATTTCGCCTTCACCGAGGATGCTGTCCAGCAGCTCTTCGTCCATTTCCTCTTCGGAAATGATCTGCTCTGCCAGGGGGACATCTGCATTCCCTTTCTCGCGCATGTCGATCAGGCGATTGCGCATGGCTTCCAATGTCCCGGCAACCGCCTGTGAGGAAGATGCGAGCAGTTTGCGAACAATCAGCGTAATCAGGTGACGCTGTTGTCTGGGCAACGAATAAGTATCCGGCCGTCTGCAAAAAAGCGGAAATGGCTTCGTAGAGCTTCTGCTCGTTCTCGGTTGGCTTAAATGGACGGGTGATGAGTTTGCGTTCGGTGTATTTGATGTATTCCAACACCTGGCGTCTCAGGGTCCGGGTGCAGAAGTATTTTAGACGTTCCCGCAGATCATCCACATCTCCACCCGTATTCATATATTGCGTTCGAAAGGATGGCAGATCGCCAAAGATGCGGTCTTCGATCAACGTGGTCAGGCCGTAAAGCTCCAGAAGGGAGTTTTGCAGCGGAGTGGCTGTGAGCAGCACTTTGCGGCGATCTTCCAGCGCCCACCGGATGCGTTGGCCCATTTTGTTGCTCTGGCGGTAGGCATTGCGCAGTTTGTGCGCCTCATCGATCACGACCAGGTCCCAGGAAATGGCCCGGATTTCTTCGGCGCATTTGCTGGCGTAATTCAATGAGGTGATCACCACGGCATTAGAATCGAATGGCATTGGATTGCCGCCCGAATTGCTTTCCTGGTAAGACCTGGCATCCAGTATCTGGGTTGGAAGATTGAACTTTTCTCCTAACTCCAATGCCCATTGCTTGCGGATGGATGCCGGGCAGATCACGAGCAGTTTTCGCTTCCGTTCGGCCCAGTATTCACACAGAACCAGACCAGCTTCGATCGTTTTACCCAGACCGACTTCATCGGCCAGCAAGACGCCTTTGGAAATGGGTGAGCGAACAGCAAATAAAGCCGCCTCAATTTGGTGCGGGTTCAAATCGACGGTGGCGTCAAAAAGAGAGCGAGACAGGCGTTCGACACCAGCACCGCCCTGACGGGTTAATTCGTAAGCAAAATAACGTGCGTGGTAGGCTGTGCTCATACCCCATTCACCCTATATGTTTTCCCTGGTTGACGGATGTGAGGTTTTCGCAAACAAAAATACATAGAGAAATTATAACCTTGCTGGACATCTTTGGGTGAGCTGCACCTTTGCTACGCCAGCCGCTGCAGGGTCATTGGTGTGCCGTTGAGAGCCAGCTCGCGGATTTCGATCCAGGCCGGCTGAGGGTTGGCGAGGGTACCGTAGCTGAGGCGCCCATCCGGCGGAAAAGCCGCAAACTGGTTATCGATCCAGATCACCAGGCCGAGGGGGCTACCCGGCGCCAGGGGCGTGCGCAGCGCCACCTGCCCGTCCACCTGGAAGGTCAGCTCGTCCACCAGCCATTCGATCTCGTATGTATGCCAGTCTTGCACAGGGAGCGCCAGCGAAGCCGCCTCCTGGCGGATGAAGCGCCGCAGCAGGCGGCGCAGCAGGCGCCTCAGCGGCCGAAAGGCCAGGAGGGGCAAAAAGGCTGCGCCTGGCGCCAGGAGAAGGGAGGGCAAATCGGGCGATACAAAGACGCCTGCCAACCCGCCGGAGGCGGGTAAATCATCCCTCAGGGAAAGGTAATTCGATGGGGAGGCAAAAAAGAACCAGGCCGCAGATGGCAGCGCCGGCAAGCGGCGGGAACCACCGCCGATACCCAATGAAAAGCTGAAAGGATCGTTCCACAGGCCGAAGCCCCAGGTGCCCGGCAGATCGGGGGAAGAGGCGCGCGCCGACAGGCTGAGCGCCAGGGGAGGGCGGTGCAGGAATGCGCGGCGGGGCAGGTGGGCGTAATCATCCAACTGGGCCAGGCGGTAGCGCCCGGCGGCGCCTGCGGGGATTTCCAGACGCCAGGCGTCGGCGCCCGTTGTGGCGAGGCGTGCTCCCGGGGACAGAGTTGGCAATAATCCAGGTTCGCTCATGTGCAATGAAGTATAATCAATCTCGCGGAGGTTTTATGGAAATCACCTGGTTTGGGCATTCTTGTTTTCGTCTTTCTGAACGCAACCTGGCAACGGTCGTCACCGACCCATTTGACAGCAACGCGGCGGGGTACGAGCCGCTAAAGCTCAAGGCCGATATTGTAACCATCAGTCACCAGGCTCCCGGGCACAGCTTTGCCAGTGCGGTAAAGGGCAAATCGCACGTGCTGACCGGGCCAGGCGAGTACGAAATTGGGGGCGTGTTTATCACCGGTGTGCAGACCAATGGACACGGGCAACGCTCAGCAGACGAGCCGCGCAACACGCTGTACGTCTTCGATTATAATGGAGTCAACGTGGCCCATCTGGGAGATTTACGGCGCGTCCCAAGCCAGACAGAAATTGAAGCCCTGGGAGCGGTACAGGTAGCGCTGGTACCGGTGGGCGGCGGCGGCGGCCTGACCGCTGCCAAAGCTGCCGAAGTGGTGAGCCTGTTGGAACCGGGGCTTGTCATCCCCATGCATTACGGCACGCCGGCAAGCCTGCTCAATCTGGCGCCGTTGAGTAAATTCTTGAAAGAAATGGGCCTGGGTGAGATCGAAGCGCAGGAATCGCTGAAAGTCACCCCATCCACGGTGCCAGAAGAGACCAAAGTTGTCGTGCTGGCGTACCAGCGGTCATAACCGGGAGCAACCTGCATGGCAGTCAAATTATTGATGACCTGGGATATTTTACCGGGGCGCGAACAAGAATATTTTGAATTCGTGGTGCGTGATTTTATCCCGGGTGTCCAGCGCCTGGGCCTCGAAGCGAGCGACGCCTGGTTCACGATGTATGGAGACCAACCACAGATTCTGGCGGCAATGCAAACCGCCAGCATCTCCACCATGCAGCATGTGCTTGAAACACCAGAGTGGAAAGATCTCACCCACCAACTTTTAGATTACGTTGAAGATTTTAAGTACAAGATCGTCACAGCCCGGGGCGGTTTTCAAATTTAGCGTGGCTTCCCAATTTTCCCAATACCTGCTGGCATGGTATGCCCGGCATGCCCGGCGCCTGCCGTGGCGCGACCACCCCGACCCGTATGTGGTGTGGGTTTCAGAAATCATGCTGCAGCAGACGCGGGTCGAGACGGTAATCCCTTATTTTGAGCGCTGGATGCAGCGCTTTCCAGATATCCACAGCCTGGCAGCGGCCTCCCAACAGGAGGTGCTTTCTGTTTGGGAAGGGATGGGGTATTACAGCCGGGCGCGCAGTTTGCACCGGGCAGCGCAAATCGTCGTAACTGAATATGGCGGTCAACTGCCAGCCAGCGCAGCACAACTACGCAGGCTGCCTGGTATCGGCGCTTACACCGCCGGGGCGATCGCCTCGATGGCCTTCGGTCAGGATGAACCGGCGTTGGATGGCAACATCCGCCGTGTGCTGGCGCGCTGCTTCAATGTGACTGAACCTGCACGCTCACCGGCGGGCGAGAGGCGCCTGTGGCAGCTTGCCAGCCAACTCCTGCCCGCCGGGCAAGCCGGAGATTTCAACCAGGCGCTGATGGATCTGGGGGCGACGGTTTGTACACCGCGGGCGCCGGCCTGCGAAGGCTGCCCGCTCAAAGAAATCTGCCAGGCGCGCCTGCTGGGGGTGCAGGAGGAGCGTCCTGTGGTAGAATCCAGACCCTCCATACCGGAGTACACAGTAACTGCCGCAGTCATCCAGCGCGAGACCCAGGTGTTGATCGCACAGCGCCAGGCGAACGGATTACTGGGAGGGTTGTGGGAATTCCCGGGCGGCAAGCTGCAACCGGGTGAAGACCTGGCAAACTGCTTGCAACGAGAAATTCGCGAAGAATTGGATGCGGAAATCCATGTGGGCGGCAGCCTGGGTGTGTACCGACATGCTTACACACACTTTCGGGTGACACTGCATGCCTTTGCCTGCAGACTGGCAAACGGGAATCAGCCGCAGAACCTGGAACACAGCGATTTGCGCTGGGTCATGATCGAGGATCTGAAGAATTACCCGATGGGTAAGATTGACCGGCAGATTGCCCGCCGGCTGGAAAGCCAACCGGCGCATCCCGCGGTCTGATTGAGACGAAGCCAATCCTATGTTGATTGTTGACGCCCACCAGGACCTGGCCTGGAATATGCTGACCTTCGGGAGAGATTACACGCTCTCCGCCGGTGAAACGCGCCGCCGCGAATACGGCACACAAATCCCGCAGTGGAACGGCGACACCCTGCTGGGTTGGCCCGATTACCAGCGCGGTCAGGTGGCGCTGATCTTCTCCACGCTGTTTGCCTCTCCGAAGAGGCGCCAGACCGGCGATTGGGACCACCAGAGCTATGCCGATAGCGCCGGAGCGCGTGCCATTTACAGCCGCCACCTGGACGCCTACCACCGCCTGACTGACGACCACCCGGAAAAATTTCGCCTGATCGGCAGCAGAAGCGAGCTGGAGGCTCTGCTGGAGCACTGGCGAAATCCAGGTTACAAAGAACACCCGGTTGGGCTGCTGCCGCTGATGGAAGGCGCCGAGGGGATCCGTGAACCCCGGGAAGTGGAAGACTGGTGGCAGCGGGGTGTGCGGATTATCGGGTTAGCCTGGGCGGGCAACCAGTTCTGCGGGGGCACCGGTGAGCCAGGCGCCCTCACCCGCCAGGGATATGCCCTGTTGGACTGCATGGCGGAGTATGGCTTCACTTTGGACATCAGTCACATGGATGAGCCTGCTGCACTGCAAGCCCTGGATCACTACCCCGGCAGAGTAATCGCCTCACACGCCAACGCGTTCGCGCTCCTGAAGGAGACAGACAGCAACCGCCACCTGACGGATGCAGTGCTGCGCGCTCTGTTAGACCGGCAGGGCGTGGTGGGGGTTGTGCCGCTGGGGACTTTTTAAAGGCCGGTTGGAAAAGCGGCGATCCGCGCAGCGAGGTGGGGCTGGCGCGGCTGGTTGCTCATATCGATTATATTTGCCAGATGACGGGCAGCGCCCTTTCTGTAGGGTTAGGCACCGATTTTGACGGCGGTTTCGGTGTGGGTTCGGCGCCGGCAGAGATTGATACGATTGCCGATTTACATAAAATCGTACCCTTGCTGGCTGAGAAGGGTTACTCGGAAAGCGATTGTGCCGCCATCCTGGGAAACAATTGGCTTCACTTACTGCAACAAACCCTGCCCGCAAGCCCATGAACGATACCATACCACGCAACGGCATCAGCCACCCGCGCGTACGGGTGGGCCTGGTAATCACGATATTCGGCCTGGTGGTTTACCTCCTGGGAATCGATCCGGGAATGTTTGGAATGGACCGCAGCCCGGTGACGGGGTTTGTGCAAATCGCCGTTTTCCTGGTGGGGCTGGCGATCATGTGCATCGGGGGGTATATCACCCTGAACGCGCTTTGGAACGGCAGCCCCAAATCGATCGCCGCGGATATCGGCTTGCGCCTGGTGAGCACCGGCTACGTGGTGACTGTGGCGGCGGGGATGGCCGATGTATTTGGATTTGGCAACCATCCCTTCCCCAATATCCCCTATTTTGGCCCGTGGCAGGCCGTGGGTGTGATCATTGGTGAAGGGATGATCGCGGCTGGCTTTTTGATGATTATCCCGTACGGTGATAACCGCTAACCTTGCGGCAGGGCCAACCCCATGGCTGCCAGCATTTCCTCATTTGAAGCAAATTTATACTCTTCGAGCATGCGCTGCTGCGCCTCAGCCAGCTCGGCTTCTTCCAGGCGCTGGACATCGCTTTTGGTAACCACAGGTTTTTGAATTTTAGCAAGCAGGACTTGCAGCCTCTCGACCGCCGCCTGGGCATCGCCCGTCGGGGCAAGCGATTGGAGATACTGGGCGGCAACCCTGGCCCCGTTTTCACCGTCTTTGCGGGCCACGCCTACCAGTCCGCTGCTTGCCTCGCGCGACCACCCGGCGACGAACACGTCGGAAATGGGTGCTCCGGCTGCCGGATCGTAGGCCTCGTATGAAACGCCATCCACCGGGAAACGCGGGGCGGGGTTCTTGATAAATTCGTTCCACTGGATCGGCAGGCCAAAGCTATCATCGACGCGATCGCCAATGCAAAAGACAACCGTGTCCACATCCAGGATGCGGCGCACACCGCTGCCGCGCGCCTTGGTGTCGCCGTCTTTTAAGGCAAGTGTATTCTCTTCCACTTCCAGACCGCAAACCTGCCCGCCGGCATCACCCAGAATGCGCGTGGGTGAGGCCAGGAAGTCGAACTTGAAGTGCGATTCAGAAACCGGTTCTTTAGCCTTCGGAAGCGCTGAGAGAATATAGGCCCTGGCAGCCTCAGGATCTTGACCAATAGCCTGCATAATGGAAGCCACGCGGCCCACCTCCTGATCCAGGGCAGCCTGATCCAGGTTGGCAATCACCGATTCCATTTCTTTTTTATCGAATTTGACTTCAGCAGGACCGCGCCGGACAACCGCAATGACCTCATCGACTTTCTTTTCGCGGATCATCCAGCGGGCTATATCCAGCATAACATTGCCTGCGCCCACCAGAGCCACACGCCGCCCGATGCGAAAGTTCTGCGTGCTGAAGGGTGGCAGACGGTTATAGTGATAGACCAGGTCTTTAGCATGGTAAACGCCAAAGGGAATGTCTTCACCCGGCAAACCCAGCCACTTGGTGCCCTGCGCGCCCACGCTGACCAACAGGGCCTGGAATCCAGCAGCACGCAGGTCATCCAGGCTCAAATCGGCCTGCCGGCCGACGGTGACATTACCGAAATAATCGATCAGCGGTTCTTGCAGAATTTTTCGGAACTGCTTGCGCAGACCCTCTTTCATCGTGTGCTTGGTGAAATAAATGCCATATTCCGCCAGGCCGCCTGGCTTGATATCGCGATTTAGGAGGACGACACGTGCGCCATCCGATGCAAGCTGGCGGGCGGCAAACAACCCGGCCGGGCCGGCGCCAATCACGGCAACTACATATTGACTCTGTCCTTCAGTGCTCAAGATTGCCTCCTTTAATAAAAACCAGGGTAAACAAGTTGTAAAGACAACCAGATCGATGCTTCAATTATAGAAGGTTGAGGACATTTTCACAAGGAGATTTTACTCCACCCAAAAACGCCTCTCTGTGCTATATTTTAGGAGAATTTGTGTCAGTTATCTCGGACCACCACGCCGGTGGATATCCCGATGAACCAGAGCGATTTGCATGAGCCGATTGGCGGCCTGCAGAGATTAATATCCCCCTATCGTAAAATGCAAGCTGCGCTGTCCGATTCCCGGGGAGGCGCATGCCTGTTCAGCAGCAAGACGAGATGATGGCGGGAAGGGTTAACCAATAACAGGAGTATTGACTGTGGAGACTGGTATTACAAAATTGAAACTCTCGAATGGAATGTCGGTGCTGCTCAAGGAAATTCATGCTTCGCCGATCATCAGCCACTGGGTCTGGTACCGGGTGGGATCGCGCAATGAAATACCGGGCACGACGGGCATCTCACACTGGGTGGAGCACATGCAGTTCAAAGGCACGCCGCTCTTCCCGGCTTCGGTTCTGGATAAGGCTATCTCACGGGAAGGGGGTTTTTGGAACGCCTTTACACACATGGATTGGACCACCTACTTTGAGACCATGCCCTCCGAAAAGATCGACCTGGCCCTGCAGCTCGAATCCGACCGCATGGTGAACAGTCTATTTGAAGAAGAAGAAGTGGCTTCCGAGCGCACGGTTATCATCTCCGAACGACAGGGCAGCGAGAACGAACCGCTCTTTCTGCTGGGCGAGGAGATGCAGGCAGCCGCTTTCCGGGTACATTCTTACCACCACGAGGTGATCGGCGACCTGGCCGATCTGCAAACCATGCAGCGGGATGATCTCTACAACCATTATCGCAGCCATTATGTGCCCAACAATGCCGTGCTGGCAGTTGCAGGTGATTTCGACACCGACAACATGCTGAGGCGGATCCGTGAGAAATTCGAGGCGATTCGCTCCGGTCCAGAACCGCGCCGCCAGGTGCGCAGCGAACCGGCCCAGGCCGGCGAGCGGCGGGTGCATGTGGAAGGGCCGGGTGAAACCACCTACATACAACTTGCCCACCGCGCCCCGCCTGCAGCGCACCCCGATTTTATGGCCCTGACCGTATTGGACAGCCTGTTGACCGGGCCGAGCAGCCTGAACATGTTCGGCGGCGGGATCTCCAACAAAACCTCACGCCTGTACCGGCTGCTTGTAGAAGGCGAGCTGGCTGTGAGCGTACACGGCGGTTTGCAGGCTACTATTGATCCGTACCTGCACACCATCACCATCATCGTCCACCCAAAACACAGCCCCGAAGAGGTGCTGGAGGCGGTTAACGGTGAAATTCGCAGCCTGCAAGCTGCGCCGCCTCCCGCCGACGAGCTGAGGCGGGCGATGAAACAAGCCCGGGCGCTGTTTGCCTACGGCACAGACAGCATCACCAACCAGGCGTTCTGGCTGGGATTTGCCGAAATGTTTGCAGACTACGACTGGTTTACCGGTTACCTGGAAAACCTGGCAAAGGTGACCCCCGAAGACGTACTGCGGGCAGCCCAAACCTATATGAAGCCCCAAAATCGCACGGTGGGTATTTACCTTCCAACCGGCAACGGCGCAGAGGTGCAGCCATGACGCATTCCCTTCCAGGCCCCGATGATATCACCCGCATGGTGCTGCCCAACGGCATCACCATCCTGACCCGCGCGAACTTTAACAGCCCGTCGGTTGCCATCAGTGGTTTCCTCACGGTTGGCAGCCTGCAAGACCCGGACGAAAAACTGGGGTTGGCCGGTTTCACCGCCTCCGCCCTGATGCGCGGCAGCCAGCGGAGATCCTTCCAGGAAATTTACGAAGCGCTCGAATCCGCCGGCGCCAGCCTGGGTCTGGATAGCGGTACGCACACCAGCGGGCTGGGCGGAAGGGCGCTGGCCGAAGACCTGGACCTGCTGTTGGAATTGCTCAGCGAAGTGCTGCAGCAGCCCTCGTTCCCGGGCGAACAGTTGGAACGGCTGCGCGCCCAGATGCTCACCGGACTGGCGATCCGCGCCCAGGATACAGCCGAAATGGCCTCCCTGGCCTTTGACCGGCAGGTGTATGCGGGACATCCCTACAGCCGGCCGGAAGAAGGTTACCCGGAGACCATCCAGGCCATCCAGCGCGAAGACCTGGCAGAATTCCACCGCAAATATTATGGACCCACGGGAATGGTGCTGACCATTGTCGGCGCGGTAGAGCCGCAGCTAGCCGTGGAGCGCGCCGCCCACTACCTGGGCGACTGGCAGAACCCGGACCAACCGGCAGAAAGCTCCCTGCCGGACCACCACACCCTGGAAAAGACGATCACCGAAAAAGTGACCATCCCCGGCAAGTACCAATCTGATATTGTGATGGGCGTTGCCGGGCCGCCGCGGCGCACACCCGAATACCTGGCAGCGGCGCTGGGCAATAATATTTTAGGCCAGTTTGGCATGATGGGGCGCATCGGCGATGTGGTGCGGGAGAAATCCGGCCTGGCCTACTATGCCTCCAGCAGCCTGGCCGGCGGCAGTGGGCCGGGGCCATGGCAGGTTTCGGCAGGCGTTGATCCGGCCAATGTTGAAAAAGCTATTGATCTGATCCGCAGGGAAATTGCCCGCTTCGTAACCGAGCCGGTCAGCACTGAAGAACTTTCGGACAGCCAGGCAAATTTCATCGGGCGCCTGCCGCTCTCAATGGAATCGAACGGCGGCGTTGCAGGATCACTGATCAACCTGGAACGCTACAACCTGGGATTGGATTACTACCGCCGCTACCCGGATCTGCTGCGCGCCGTGACGGTTGAAGACGTGCTGCAGGCTGCCAGCAAGTATTTGGATCCCGACCGGCTGGGGATTGCAGTGGCGGGACCCTGAGCCAGAGGCTGAAGATGCTGCGTACGGGGATTGATATGGTTGAAACCGGGCGGATGGAGAGCACCATCCAGCGCTATGGAGAGCGCTTTACGGGGCGCGTCTTTACATCGAATGAGCTGGCTGAGGTGGGAGAAAATTTCGCTTCTCTGGCAGCGCGCTTCGCCGCCAAAGAAGCCGTCTCGAAAGCACTGGGCACCGGGATTGGGGCCGTCGGCTGGCGGGAGATCGAAATCCTGCGTGGGCCGGAGCGCCAGCCGGTGCTGCACCTGCACGGCAAGGCGGCAAAATTAGCGGCCGAATTGGGTCTGCACCAGTGGGCGCTGAGCTTGAGCCACACCCAAACCCATGCCGTGGCCATCGTGGTGGCCATGGAGTAGGCGCCGCTGATCGACAGGTACACCGGGCAGCTCAGCTAAAGAGGAATATCTGAGCAGCCTGTTTATTTTGGGGGTAACCCCACACCACAGGAGGTCCATATGCGCCGCATCCTTCGCCGCAGCTTATTCGGGCTGCTGAGTGTTCTGATTCTGTTGGGAGTCCTGATCGCCATACTGGCGCCCGCCACCGCCCGCCGCTCTTTTCCGCAAACACAGGGTGAGATCCAACTGACCGGGCTGGCTGGCCCGGTGGATATTTACCGGGATGCACTGGGGGTTCCGCACGTCTATGCCAGCAGCACCCACGATCTGTTTTTTGCCCAGGGATACGTGCATGCCCAGGATCGTTTCTGGCAGATGGATTTCTGGCGCCACACCGGCTCCGGGCGGCTATCGGAGATGTTCGGCGAGGGCCAACTGGATACCGACAAATATTTGCGCACACTGGGCTGGGCGCGCGTGGCTCAGAAGGAGCTGGAAGCGCTGGACCCGCAGACGCTGGCGATCTTGCAGGCTTACTCCGAAGGCGTCAACGCCTACCTAGCAGACCATGCCGGCAGCGCCATCAGCCTGGAATACTCGGTTCTCAAGCTGCTCACCCCCGATTATCAGCCAGAGCCCTGGCAGCCGCTGAACACCCTCACCTGGGCAAAGGCCATGGCGTGGGACCTGCGCGGCAATATGGATGAGGAAATTGAGCGCGCTTACCTGCTCAAGAGCCTCTCGCCAGAGCAGGTGAGCGAGATCTTTCCACCCTACCAGGGCAACATGCCGGTCATAGTGGCGCCTTCGGAACAATCGGCTGCCGTTGAGCAGCAAAAATCGGGCTTAAAAAATCAGGATGTCCGGGATGGTACAGGCAGCAGCGGCCTGGAGAGCCTGTTTAAGACAATCGCCCCGCAAATTTTGGCGTTGAACATTCAGACTAAAAACCTGGACGTGCTGTTAGGCGCCGGCGGGGTTGGAATCGGGTCGAACAACTGGGTGATCTCCGGCAGGCTGACTTCCAGCGGTAAGCCGCTGCTGGCGAACGATCCACACCTGGCGATCCAGATGCCTTCCATCTGGTATGAGATTGGGCTGCACTGCACACCCAAAAGCGAGGCCTGCCCGTTCAATGTGGTGGGTTTCTCATTTGCAGGTACACCGGCAGTGATCATCGGGCACAACGACCGCATTGCCTGGGGTGTCACCAATGTTGGGCCGGATGTGATGGATCTCTATATCGAAAAGATCAACCCGGCCAACCCCAACCAGGTGGAGGTGAATGGGCAGTGGCAGGATATGGAGCTGCTGACCGAGACGATCCAGGTCGG
The DNA here is from genome assembly GCA_963705155.1 of uncultured Chloroflexia bacterium. Lineage (GTDB taxonomy): Bacteria > Chloroflexota > Anaerolineae > Anaerolineales > UBA4823 > CAVPJC01. The sequence goes on from CAVPJC010000003.1 coordinate 44,786, forward strand.
CGGCGGCGACCCGGTGGAAATCACGGTGCGCTCCACACGCCACGGACCGCTGCTTTCGGATGTATCGGAGACGCTCACCAATCTGGGCGCACAGGGCGGGTTGAGCATGCCAAGTACCTATGGGATCGCGCTGCGCTGGACGGCGTTGGAGCCGAGCAACCTGTTTCACGCCATCCTGGGTTTAACCTGGCCCAAAACTGGGAGGAATTCCGCACGGCTGCCAGTTTTTTCTCTGCGCCTGCGCAGAATCTGGTATATGCCGATGTGGATGGGAATATCGGCTACCAGATGCCGGGGATGATCCCAATCCGGGCAAACGGGAACGGCTGGCTGCCGGTTCCGGGGTGGAGCGACGAGCATGAGTGGCAGGGTTATGTGCCTTTCGAAGAACTGCCCTCCAGCTTTAACCCGCCCAAGGGGTATATCGCCACAGCCAACAACGAGGTTGTTAAGCCAGATTATCCCTATCTGATCACCACCGACTGGGATTACGGCTACCGAGCCAAACGGATTGTCGAGATGATCGAAGGCGCAGGCGGGCCGATGGACATCGCTTATATGCAGAAAATTCAGGGCGATAACCAGAACATGAGCGCCAGCTACTTGTTGCCGGTCTTGATGCAGGTGAGCTTAAACGACGCCCGGCTGGAGAACGCCCGGGGCATCCTGACGGGTTGGGATATGCAAAATCACATGGACTCAGCCCCGGCGGCGCTATTTGAAGTCTTCCGCAAGAACTTACTGGCGGTCACTTTTCAAGATGACCTGCCGGAGGAATTCGTGGTTTTCGGGAAGCAGCCGTTCGATAACAATTTTGCAGCGCCTGGTGCAGCAGCCCGATGCAACCTGGTGGGATGACCGGGCCACGACCGATGTGGAGCAACGCGACCAGATGTTCCTGAAAGCGTTTGCACTGGCTGTGGACGAGATCGAGAAATCACTGGGCAAAGACCCTGCAAAATGGGCCTGGGGAGACCTGCACATCTCCAATTTCCGCAACCAGAGCCTGGGCGAATCGGGGATTGCGCCGATCGAAGCGATTTTCAATCGCGGCGGGTTCCGTACTTCGGGCGGCAGCTCCATCGTCAATGCAACCGGGTGGGATGCTGCATCGGGCAGCTACCAGGTGGAAAGCCTGCCATCGCTGCGCATGATTGTGGATCTGGGTGACCTGGCAAATTCACTGGCGATGCATACCACCGGGCAATCCGGGCACGCCTATCACCCCAATTACATCGACATGGCTGACCTGTGGCGCAACATCCAGTACCATCCCATGAATTGGGAACAGGCGCAGGTGGAAGCCGGCAATCCAGCCCACCTGCGATTAATCCCGTAACACAGGATGTTGGTATGACCATTCCCGAATCAGACACGGTCATTCTGGTAACCCGCAACGGCATGGGCGATGCTGAGCCAGCCCTGCAGAAAAAACTGGTCACCACCTACTTTAAACTGCTGGACGAAAACAACATCTTGCCAGCCGCGATCTGCTTTTATGCTGAAGGGGTGCACCTGGTTGTCAGGGATTCGCCGGTTTTAGATGCGCTCATATCGCTGGAAGCCAAAGGCGTACACCTGATCTTGTGCAGCACCTGCCTGAATTTTTACAATCTGACCGACCATGTGCAGGTGGGGATTGTGGGCGGCATGACGGATATCATCGAAGCTCAGCGCCGGGCTGGAAAAGTGATCTCGATCTAATCGAACACGTTGCAGTAAAATCAAACATGGGTCTCTCATTCCTATTCCCGCTTCAGGAGAGTGCGTATGAGCGCAAGAAATCGCCTTTCGGCTTGCTGGCTGCCGCTGCTGATCCTGCTCTGCATGGTGGTTGGTTGGACATTTTCCGCCCGGAACCCCCGCCTGGCGGCCCATGCGCAGGATGCTCAGCCTGACTTCGTCGGGATTCCGGGCACCCACCAATCGGAGTTGGGCTGTCCTTCTGACTGGCAGCCGGATTCCGCGAACACCGCACTATTGTATGACCCTGAAGATGATGTCTGGCAAGGCACATTTTTGATCCAGCCTGAAAATGACCAGGACAATAACGGCCCGCGCTACAAGGCTGCCCTGAACCAGGCCTGGGCTGAAAATTACGGGATCGGAGGGCAGAGCGGCGGCGGGGATATCCCACTCGTGGTAAACGAACCGACCCAGGTGAAGTTTTACTATGACCACAAAAGCCATTGGATCACAGACAATGTCAACAGCGTGATTGCAACGGCGACGGGCAGCTTCCAGAGCGAGCTGGGCTGCCAGGCAGATAACGATCCCGGATGTTTACGGTCATGGCTCCAGGACCCGGACGGCGACGGCGTTTACGTCTTCAGCACACAGAGCCTGCCCGCCGGTGATTACGAGGCAATCGTCGCCATCCATGAAAGCCTGGATGAAACCTACGGCGGGCCAGATGGTGCCAGCATCGCCTTCAATGTGCCCAACGACAACCAGGAAGTTTACTTTGGCTACAACGCAACCGATCACACCCTGCAGATCAGCTCAGAGGGCGCCCCGAGGGGTGATCTGGGCAAGGCGCAGGCGCACTGGGTGCTCGGCGATACAATTGCCTGGCAGATCTCCCAGCCAGCCGCAGGTGGAAGTTTTGCCCTGTACTACGCCCCCAACGGTGGGCTGAAGCTGGAGCCGGGGGTGATCAGCGGCGGAGAATCCATTCCACTTCAGTATGCCGCAGATAAACAAGCGGAAGAAGTCAGCGCCAGCCGCCCGCACCTGGCCAATTACGCCGCCCTCAAGCTGGAGGCCGCCGACCTGGCAAAAGCGCCGGATATCCTCAAAGGCCAGGTGGCGGTCGTAGCCTTCAACGATGCCGGGAAAGTCATCGATGCCACAAGCCTGCAGATCCCCGGCGTGCTCGACGATCTGTTTCCTTATACCGGCTCTCTGGGGGTCACTTTTGAAGATTCCCTTCCCACGCTGCAGCTGTGGGCGCCCACGGCCCGCTCGGTGAAAGTTCTGCTTTTCCCTGATCCAGCCGCGCAGGCCACGGCGAGCCTGCCGATGAGCCTGGACGACGCCAGCGGCGTGTGGAGCATCCGGGGAGAAACCGGCTGGGTGAACCAGTATTATCTTTACGAAATCGAGGTTTTTGTTCCACAGACCGGCAAGGTCGAGAAGAACCTTGTCACCGATCCCTATTCCACCAGCCTCTCGCTCAACAGCCAGCGCAGCCAGATTGTGAACCTGGAGGATGAGTCGGTCAAACCCGAGGGCTGGGACAGCCTGGAAAAACCGCCGCTGGCGGCTTTTGAAGATGCGGTCATCTACGAGCTGCATATTCGCGATTTCAGCGCCAATGACAGCAGCGTTCCCGCCGAGCTGCGCGGCACCTACCTGGCCTTCACACAGTCAGAATCGAGCGGCATGCAGCACCTCAGGGCGCTGGCTCAGGCCGGCCTGACCCACGTTCATCTGCTGCCGGCTTTCGACATCGCCAGCATCGAGGAAGATAAAGCGCTCTGGCAGAGCGTTGACCCGGCAACCCTGGCAAGCTACCCGCCCGATTCGGAAGAACAGGCAAATGCTCTCCGACCATTGCGCGAAAAAGACGGCTTTAACTGGGGTTATGACCCGTACCATTACATCACCCCCGAAGGCAGCTATGCTAGCAATCCCAACGGTACAGCCCGAATTCTTGAATTCCGGCAAATGGTGCAGGCGCTCAACCAGAGCGGCCTGCGGGTCATCATGGATGTGGTTTATAACCACACCAATGCCTCGGGGCAAAGCGCCCGTTCGGTTTTGGATAAAGCTGTCCCGGGTTACTACCACCGCCTGAACGCGGATGGCAGCGTGGAACGCAGCACCTGCTGCGAAAACATCGCCACGGAGAACATCATGATGGAAAAACTGATGGTCGATTCCGTGGTACTGTGGGCCAAATCCTACAAGGTGGATGGTTTTCGCTTCGACCTGATGGGCCATCACATGGTTGACAACATGCTCCATGTGCGCCAGGCCCTGGATGCCCTGACCCTGGAGAAGGACGGTGTGGATGGGTCAAAAATCCTGCTCTACGGTGAGGGCTGGGATTTTGGCGAGGTGGCCAGTAACGCCCGCGGCCAGAACGCCACACAGCTCAACCTGGGAGGCACTGGCATCGCCACTTTCAACGACCGGCTGCGCGACGCCGTACGCGGCGGCGGTCCTTTCAACCCCGTTCAAGAGCAGGGCTTTATCACCGGCTTGCTGACTGCGCCCAACGCCTTCGATCAGGGCAAACCCACCGCGCAGAAGGGTAAATTACTGCAGTACATGGACTGGATCCGGCTTGGCCTGGCCGGCAATTTGAAAGATTATCCGATCGAAGATGCACGGGGAAACACCGTCACAGGCGCAGCGGTCAATTACAACGGGGCTCCCGCCGGTTATACACTGGACCCACAGGAACAGATCGTGTACATTTCGGCGCACGACAACGAAACCCTGTTTGATGCCATCCAGTACAAAGCGCCGCTGGAGGCCACCGGTGCTGAGCGGGCGCGCATCAACAACCTGGGGGTCAGCCTGGTGATGCTCTCGCAGGGCATCCCATTCTTCCATGCCGGCGACGAGCTGCTGCGTTCCAAATCGCTGGATGGCAACTCTTACAACTCGGGCGACTGGTACAACCGCATTGACTTCACCCTGCAGAGCAACAACTGGGCGGTTGGCCTGCCCGATTTCCGCCGGGATGCCTGGGATTTGATGCGCAGCCTGTTCACTAACCCGAATCTGCAGGTCACCCCTCAGGATATCCAGTCTGCCAGCGCCCACTTCCAGGAGATGCTGCAGGTGCGCAAATCTTCGTCGCTCTTCCGCCTGCAGGCCGCCGAAGAGGTTATCCAGCATTTGACCTTCCTGGACAGCCGCGAGAGCCGCATCCCGGGGTTGATCATCATGCAGCTGGATGATACCCAGGGCGCCGATATCGACCCGAATTACGAAATGATTGTGGCAGCCTTCAACGCCCTGCCCGAAACCACCAGCTTCAGCGCCGGGGCGCTCAATGGGCTGGCCCTGGAGCTGCACCCGTTGCAGGCTGCCTCGCAGGACCCGGTGGTCAAAGAGGCTGCATTTGACCCGGCAAGCGGGACGTTGAGCATACCCGGACGGACAGCGGCCGTTTTCGTGCTCAAGCAAACCGTGCCAGAGCCAACCAACACCCCCCCGCGCCTGATGCGACAGCGACCTCCGTGCCGGAGGCTGCGGCGCCGCCACCGCCACTGCCAACCTTCCCCTCGGCCATTGGACGGGATTATTCGACCCCGCCGGAAGAACAGGCTCCGGTAAACCTGACATTGCCCATCGGCGCGCTAATCGCGGCGATCCTGGCTGGATTGGCCTTCTTCTTTGTTAGACGGGGCAAGCGTTAATCGAACCGGGCGAACCTGATAGAAGGATACTGTGACCCAACCGTTAATCTGGCCGCCGTGTAACATCGTCATCTTTGATTGTGACAGCACCCTGTGCAGTGTGGAGGGGATTGATGAGCTGGCGCGCCTGGCGGGGAATGAAAATGATGTCGCCATGAGCATCGCCGCCCTCACCAAACGGGCGATGGAAGGCGATATCCCCCTGGAAGCCATTTACGGCCAGCGGCTGGTCACGGTGAACCCGACCCAGGCGCAAATCCGGCAGATCGCCACGATCTACCGCCAGACGGTGATACCCGACGCACGCCAGGTCATCGAAGCCATGCAGGCGATGGAAGCGCAGGTATTTATTGTCAGCGGTGGTTTGATTGAACCCGTACGCGAATTTGGCGCCTGGTTGGGAGTGCCGCCGGAGAACATCTACGCGGTTGACCTGGAGTATAACCAGCTGGCCGGACAGTGGTGGCGCTACTGGGAACAATCCGGCGGCCTGAACCCGCGTGCCAACCATCTGGCTGTTGAAAGCAGCCCGCTGATCAGCACGCACGGGAAAAACCGCATCATTGCGCGCATCCGCCGTGAAGCGGCCGGGCGTGCGGTGCTGATTGGCGACGGACTTTCGGATCTTGAAGCCAGCAGCGAGGTGGATTTATTTGTGGGTTTTGGCGGAGCCGTTTACCGCCCACGCGTGGCGAGCGAAGCCCCAGTTTACATCCATACACAGTCCCTGGCCCCACTGCTCCCACTGGCGCTGGGCCATGTGGGCAACAAACCCCGCTTTATCAGCTTGTGGGCCGATGGCTTGCGCAGAATTTATTCGGGCGAAGTCAGCTTTAGCAACCCCGAGTTAAAAACCACATTTCAGGATGCGATGCGTAGAGATGTTGAGTAAACGCGCTGTCTCCTTGCTCAATAAGAAGACCACAGATGGATAAATTTCGGATCATCGTCTCAGACCATCTGCACCAGGCAGGCTGGCAAGCACTGGCCCAGGCCGGAGATGCTTGCACCGCTGGCCCCTACGCCACCCGGGCTGAGCTGCTGGCCGGCATCGCCAACGCCGACGCCTTGATCGTGCGCTCTCAAACCGTGGTCGATGAGGTGCTTCTTGCTGCCGCGCCTCGCCTGAAAGTGGTCAGCGCGCGCCGGGGCGCAGCTCAACCATATTGACATCGATGCCGCCACCCGCCGGGGCATCCTGGTGATCAACACACCGGACGCCAACCTGGTGGCAGTGGCAGAACATACCTTTGCCATGCTGCTGGCGATGGCCCGCGATATCCCTGGTGGAGACCGCGCCGTGCGCAGCGGAGACTGGCCGCGTCACACCATGCTGGGTTTCCAACTGAAAGGTAAACAGCTCGGCATCATCGGTTTCGGGCGCCTGGGGCGCGAAGTGGCTTCCCGCGCCCAGGGCTTTGGGATGCGCGTCCTGGCTTATGACCCGTATGTCGACCTGGCTTATGGACGCACCCGGGGTGTAGAAATGGTCAATTTCGAAGAGCTGCTGGCGCGAGCAGATATCCTCAGCCTGCACACCGCCTATACACCAGAAACCCACCACATGCTCGGCCGGAAAGAATTCGCCCAAATGAAGCCCGGCGCCAGCCTGGTGAACTGCGCTCACGCCGGGCTTGTGGATGAAACAGCTCTGTGTGAAGCGTTGCAAGCGGGGCATCTGGCGGGCGCGGCAATTGACACCTTCGAAGAGGAACCGCCTCCTCCAGATCATCCACTGCTCCGGCAGTCCGGCGTGGTTCTGGCCCTCCGATTTAAACCAGAACACGCAGGAAGCCCAAAGCGTCACATCCCTTGAAATTGTTGAAAATGTGCTCCTGGCATTGCGCGGTGAAGATTACCGCCACGTGGTCAATTTGCCATTCAATGAAGACGTCCCCTATAATTTTGTCCGGCCCTATATCCACCTGGCTTCCAAGCTTGGCAAGCTGCATGGGCAGCTCGCCGGAGGTTGGATTTAACAGGTGGAAATGGAAGTGCTTGGGGAAGGTCTGCGCAGAATGGTGCGCCCGCTGGCCGCTGTGCTGCTTTCCGGCATGCTGCGCCCGGTAAATGGACGGCCAGTCAACTGGATATCAGCCCCGGTGCTGGCCTATGAGCAAGGGGTTGTCACGACGCAGGCCAAGGGTCTCGTCCAACTGCAAGATTACCCCAACCTGATCGCCTGCCGTGTCTCCTGGGCAGGCGGCAGCCGGACACTGGCGGGTGTTTTGTTTGCCAATGGCGAGGCCCGCCTTGTGCAGTATAACCAGTTCCATGTGGATGCATATCCAGATGGCTATGTGCTAATTTTGGAAAATGACGATGTTCCAGGTGTGATTGGCAAAATCGGCACTCGCCTGGGTCAGGCGGGCATCAACATTGCCCAATGGCGCTACGGACGTGAAGTACAAGGAGGCCGGGCGGTGTCTTTTCTAAACCTGGACAGCCGGCCGCAGAACAGCATACTGGTCGAGCTCGAGGAAGAGCCAGAGATTCACCACGTCCGCCTGGTGAATCTGTAAAACTCTACCTATGGTAGAATGGCAGTTTGTTGAGGTAACCTTATGCCGATCATCCAAACCGACAAACTGACCAAAGTGTTTCGGGTCAGCCAGAAAGATCCCGGCGTGCGTGGGGCAGTCAAAGCCCTGTTCAGGCCGCGCTTCCAGGATAAAGTGGCTGTCGACCAGATCAACTTCAGCGTTGAGACCGGAGAAATGGTCGGTTACATTGGTGTCAACGGCGCCGGAAAATCGACCACGATCAAGCTGCTGACCGGGATCCTGATGCCGAGCAGCGGCACGGTGCGCGTATACGGCATCGATCCTCACCGTGACCGCTCGGCCAATGCCCGGCAGATCGGGGTTGTCTTCGGCCAGCGCACCCAGTTGTGGTGGGACCTGGCGTTGATCGAATCGCTCAACCTGATTGCTAAAATCTATGAGCTGCCCCCCACCCGCTATAAACAACTGCTGGAGCAGTTCACCGAAACGCTTGAGCTCAAAGACCTGCTGTCTGTGCCGATCCGGAACCTGTCTCTCGGGCAGAAGATGCGCGCCGAGCTGGCAGCAGCACTGATCCACGAACCAAAGATCGCCTACCTGGACGAGCCAACGATCGGGCTGGACTTGATTGTGAAGGAGCGCATCCGCGATTTCATCAAAGAGCAAAATCGCGAGAAGGGTACTACCGTGATCCTGACGACGCACGACCTGGGTGATATCGAAGACCTGTGCCATCGTGTGGTCATCATCGATAAAGGCCAGTTGATCTATGACGGCCCGCTAAGCACGATCAAAGACCGCTTTGGCAAGCACCGCACCATCACGTTCGAAACTCTGCAGGCCGTCGGACAAATTGACGTACCGCCAGGGGCCGAGCTGGTCACTGAAGATGACGGTCCACAAGAACGCAAACTGGTGCTGCGTTTCGACCGGACGCTGACCAGCGCCAGCAGGGTCGCATCAAAGGTGATGGATCAGGTAGAGGTAGCAGATTTTTCCCTGTCAGAGCCCGATCTATCCTCCATTGTGAAGCAAATCTATACGGGCGCTCTGGAGGAGCCGGGCCAATGATGCGCGCCCTCACACGCCGGGTGGGTGTCTACGCCGCCATGGCAGCCATTATCCCCAAGATCTACCTGGCTTACGGCCTGTGGTTCTGGGCCAGCCTGCTGATTAACATGATTGCGATTACGATCTTCGTGTTTTTCTGGCGGGCGGTCTATGCCAATACCAGCACCATCGCCAGCCTGGATCTGCCGCAGACGCTCAAATACATCTTACTGGCGCAGATCTTTGCCCCTCTGGGTAGTACCCAGATGATTTTTGAATTCGGCTACAACCTGCGGGAAGGTGGGATAGCCCACGTGCTCCTGCGCCCGCTGGATATCCAGGGCAGCTATTTTGGCCAGTACTATGCCAGCATGTTGACCGAGCTGGTGATGCAAATCCCCCTGGCGATTGTGGTGACACTGGCTTTCCACCTGCAGTGGCCAACCAGCCCGGGTGTCTGGCTGGCCTTTGCAATCTCGGCCCTTTTGGGACGGGCGGTGCTTTTCTTTTTCGATTGGACCCTGGCGTGCCTGACTTTCTACACCACCGAGGTGTGGGGGCTGGGCGTCCTGACTTTTGGCATCCAATTATTTTTTAGCGGCAGCTTGATCCCGCTGGTCATGCTGCCCGGTATGCTGCAAACGGTGGCGGTGATAACCCCCTTCGCTCAATCCCTGTACATACCGCTGTCGCTGCTCAGCGGGATCACCCCACTCACAAAAGCGCCGCAGCTGTTGCTGATGCAATCCATCTCGCTGGTGGGCCTGCTGGTTGTCTCCCGCCTTATTTTTAAGCTGTCGGTGCGCAAAGTGACGGTACAGGGAGGTTGAGTCATGACACGCTACCTTGACCTGTACTGGAATTTTTTGCTGATGCGCTTTAAGATTTTGATGGAATACCGGGTCAACTTTATCATCGGCGCATCTTCCACAATATTTATGCAAGCCGGCAGTCTGTTGACGATCTGGGTGGTGATGAGCCAGGTGCCCAGCCTGAACGGCTGGAGCATGGATGAGGTGTTCCTCATCTATGGCCTGATCACGCTGTCAAAATCGATCAACCATATGTTTGCCGATAATTTGTGGACGATCGGGCGGCAGTATGTCCGCTCAGGGTCTTTCGACCGTTTTCTGGTGCGCCCCATCGATCCGCTCTTCCACCTGCTGGCTGACCGTTTTTGCCACGACGGTGTGGGAAATTTTCTTGTAGGGCTGGTGCTGGTGATGCGCTCGGTGCAGAACCTGGGGATTGTAATGACGCCAACCAATCTGCTGGTGCTGGTTGGAGGGGTGCTGAGCGGCGGGGCAATCTTTATTGCCCTCAATTTGATCACCGGAACCACTGCTTTCTGGCTGATGGATGCCGTGCCGGTGATGCGCATGGTGTTCGATTTTCACCTGTTCGCCCAGTACCCGCTGAGCATCTACCCGAGGGCCATCAGCATCCTGCTCACCTGGCTCATCCCCTATGGTTTTGCTTCCTTCTTTCCCGCCAGCCTGCTCCTGGGCCGGGACCTCGGCTGGCTGGCCTGGCTGGCGCCGCTGGTTGCAATTCTCTTGCTGTGGGTGGGTTACCAGTTCTGGCGGGCAGGCTTGAAGCACTATTCCAGCACCGGATCGTAAAAACTCCAATCACCAACCTGATCGGTTGTAATATTCGAAATTATTTGCTGCCGGCAGCCACAAAGGCTGCTCTCACCATGGCCTGGGCTTCTTCCAGAATCAATTGCAGGTGGGCCTGACCCAGGAAGCTCTCGGCATAAATTTTGTAAATCTCCTCGGTTCCCGAGGGGCGTGCAGCAAACCAGCCATTTTCGGCGACAACCTTCAACCCGCCAATCGGGGCGCCGTTACTGGGGGCGCGGGTGAGCTTGGCGATTATTTTTTCGCCAGCCAGCGTTTCGGCTTTCACGGATTCTGGCGAAAGATCTTTCAAGACCGCCTTCTGCGCAGGATTGGCGACAGCATCGATACGCGTATAGACGGGATCGCCGAATTGCTCAGCCAGCTGGCGGTAATGCTCTCCGGGGTCGCGGCCGGTGACGGCGGTGATTTCAGCCGCCAGCAAAGCCAGGATGATGCCGTCTTTGTCGGTTGTCCATACGGCGCCATTTTTGCGCAGGAAAGACGCCCCGGCGCTTTCTTCGCCGCCAAAACCAAATGAGCCGTCAATCAGGCCGTCCACAAACCATTTGAAGCCTACCGGCACCTCGGCCAGCTCACGCCCGAGGGAGCGCGCCACTCGATCGATCATTGAGCTGGATACCAGGGTTTTTCCCACCCTGGCATCCGCACGCCAGTCGGGGCGGTGCTGGAAAAGATACCAGATGGCCGTTGCCAGGTAATGATTGGGGTTCATCAGACCTGCAGTAGGGGTAACAATGCCATGCCGGTCAACATCGGGATCGTTGCCAAAGGCAATATCGAATCGATCTTTCAGGCCGATCAGCCCGGCCATGGCGTACGGCGAAGAGCAATCCATGCGGATCTTGCCATCATGATCGACCATCATAAACGAAAAGGCTGGATCGACTGCCCGGTTGACGACGCTGATATTCAAGCCATACGTCTCAGCAATGATATCCCAATAACCCACCGCCGCGCCGCCCATCGGGTCAACGCCAATGACGCAAGCCGGCAGCCGCGATCTGCTCCAGATTGAGGACGGCAGACAGGTCATGGATATAGGCCGACGCCATGTCAACCGCCTGTGTAGTTTCAGACTGCAACGCAGCCCGATAGGAAAGCGACTGTACGGCTTTCAATCCATCGCGCAGGATCTGGTTGGCTCGATCCTGGATCACTTTGGTGATCTCCGGCCCCGCTGGCCCACCCGATGGGGGATTATATTTGAAGCCCCCATCCATGGGCGGGTTGTGCGAGGGGGTGATGACGACGCCATCCGCCAGTCCAGACCGCCGCCCACGGTTGTATGTCAGGATGGCGTGCGAGATCACCGGGGTGGGCGTGTAAGCCTGCCCCGACGAGATCCGCAGCTGCACGCCGTTGGCTGCAAAGACTTGAAGGGCGGTTCTTTCAGCCGGCTCGGAAAGGGCATGGGTATCTTTGCCGACAAAGAGCGGCCCCGTGATACCCTGCTGTTTGCGATACTCGCACAGCGCCTGAGTAATGGCCAGAACATGGTTTTCGTTAAAACTGCCCTCGCCCGGCGTGCCGCGGTGTCCCGATGTGCCAAAAGCAACCTGTTGTGACGGGACTGCCGGGTCTGGCTCATTCGTGTAATAGGTTGACACCAACCCCGGGATGTTCACCCACAAAGCCTGGGGAGCAGGCTTGCCTGCCAGCTCACTGATTGCCATATCCGCCTCCTTTGAAACCCCGATCAGGGCAGCACGCCGAGTGAATAACTGACCACCTGGTCTCCAGAGACCACATAAAGATCGCCGTTCTGGCTGAAGGCCAGGCTTCGGATCAACACATCCGTCGAAAATGACCTCAAAAAACGCCCATCCGGGCTAAAAATGGCTACCTGCCGGCTGCCGCCAACAAATACACGCCCGCGCCCATCCACAGCGATGGCGCTGAGGCCGCCCATACCAGCCGATGGATCGGCCTGGGCGGGGAAACGGTCCACATATTTACCAGCGGCGTCAAATTTAAAAATCTCGCCATCACTCAGAGCGTAAATCTTGCCCAGGCCGTCCACAGCCAGCAGCACATCCAGGGCCAATTCCCCGGTTTGGGCGCTGATAAAGCTTTCCTGCGTGCGCAGGACGTTACCGCCGGCATCAAACCACACCAGGTCTTCCCGATGACCCTGAAGTGAGGTGATCAAACCCCAGCGGCCCTCATACCAGACGCCAACCAGGCCGCCATCGGCGGTAACTGCCAGAGCGCCGAACTCCGGGCCTGCATTGTAAGGCACCTCGCCCAGCAGCGCGCCTGAAGCGCCCTCGTAGCGGTGAATAGACCCTCCAAAAGCCACGTACAAAACGCCTGAATAGCTGGCAGCCATGCCAGCGATGATGGTCTTGTCATTGCCAACCTGCCAGCCGTGCAGATATTTACCGTCTGAGTCAAAGGCTTGAATGCGGCCATCTTGATAATCGGCCACGTACACCGTACCAGACCCATCGACGGTGATATAGCGAGCATCATTCAACAGCCCCTGCCCAATCCCCTTGGCGCCAAAAGCGACTTTTTGCTGCGCAAAGGCGGGTGTGGGTGTGAGGGTGGGCGAACTGGTCGGCGCAGCCGGCTGCGTGGGGGCGATATTCTGTGCATTCCCCGGGTTCTGAGTGGAGGCCCGGATAACCTGAGACACGGCCGCGTTGCTCCGGTTCACCAGCATGAGGGGAACAAGCACAACGGCAAGGCCGAATAGAATAACAACGATAAAGATCGCAACCAGCAAACCACCGGCTTTGGATCCTCCGCCCGTGCCTGCCGGCACCTGTAAGATCACCGGGTGGTCTGCGGCAGCCTGCATGGGAGCGGGCTGCCGGGCAGCTTTTGGACGCAATTCAGCCGGCACGATCACTGCCGTGCTGCAGAAGGGACATCGAACTGTCGGCATATCGCTGCCATCGTAATCAATAGGAGCGCCGCAGTTTGGGCAGTTGAATTCTTGCACAGCCATAAATTTCTCCAGAAAAGCGCACAACAGCTCGACTTAAAAACTTCCTGTAAGGGTCGCCAGAATTTTACCAGCAGAAGCGCCGGGAGGATACGCCAATTCCAACCTGAAATGGCCGGAAACTTAACCTCGCTCGAACAATCGGGTGGAAAGATCAACCCGCCGGATCGAAGGCACAGATGGCTGACGCCATACCCACCAACGCATCCAAACCAGACGAGCTGCCCCAATCCAACAGGCACTCCACCGCAGCCGCCGCACCCGGTGTTCCGGTCACCAGGGCATCGAGAGCGATCATCAGCCGCTGATCGGCCAGGCCGCGGCTGGCGCATTCAATCAGATTGGCCGAGAGGGTCGTGGTTTTCCGGCGGGCCTGTTCGATGATGATCGCGTTCAGGCCGCGCCTGTCTATCTGCAGTGGGAGGATCTCACCCCAGCGGTTCAACGCCAAAAGCAAACCCAGGATCAGATCATCGCCCGAAGGAGTCAGCCCGGGTCCGCATCCCAGGAAGGGTTCCAGAGCAGCGGCGATGGCTGAGACCTGGCCTGCAGCAAGCGCGCCCTGCAAGTTCTTCAGCCGGGCAATTAAGGCTGAACCATCCATCCCTGCTGCCCGCCCATCCCCGGCCAAATAAGCCAGCAGGGCGATCCAGCCGCCTTTTCTTCTCTTCGCCAGAACAGCGCGGAGCACGGAGGCCAATCGTTGCCTGCGCCGGGTAGGAGAAATCACCCGTTGGGGTGGGGCAGGCGGTATCCAGACATGCGCCGGGGTAATCGAGATAGAAAAATCCTCGCCGGGGAAAAATATCATCTCCGGAGACAGGAAGGCGCGGTGCCCAATCGCCAGGCTGTGGAGCTGCTCGTGATCAGAAGGCACGTTGATCGTCAAAGGTCCCGGGGTAAGCTGGGTGGAGATAAATATCACCCATCCGGATGGCAGGCGTAAAAACACGCCCCGGGAGGTGACCCCCATCACGGCAGCCTGCTGGTCGTGCGCCAACAGGCTGCTGGCAACCTGGCCGATCGTTGCAGCAATCATTTTTCGCGCAGCAAAACTCCCATCATCTGATCAAGGGGCGTCAATTCGGTGGAGCCAGGCTCAAACACGCCGTCCTCCCGGGCGCAGTAGTACAAGCGCATCCAACGGTCGATGCCGCGTTGGATACGCTGATTGGCGCTGTTCCGGGCAGCCTGTTCGGCATTGAAGCGGGCGATCAGCACAGGCCGCCGCCAGATGTACAAAGCATAAAAGCATGCCAGCAAACCCAACACCGGCAGCAGCATGCCGGGTTGGCTGGTATAAATGCCGTAGAGAAAGATGGGGGCTATGGCGCTAAAAACCAGTACAGCCATATCAGGATGGATGGGCCGGGTGGGCGCACGTTTACCGGAAGAGGGAGGCGTCATCTTCTGGCTGACGGCGTGCATGGCAGCGCCGGATGGAAACAGATGCTCCGGCAGACCAAACTGGACAGGATCCGGTTTTTTTACACCCATGCCGGTCAGGTAAATTGTGCTCACTTTTCCAACCCGGTCGGCCTGACCGCAAACAGGACAAAGGATCTCGTTTGCCATGCTAGACCTCTATAACTTGAACGCCCAGCTAAAAGCAATGATCCCGAGCCCGGCCGGCAGCCACCAGAAAGGCTGCACAACCGGAAGATTCACCCAGCCGGCGTTCAGCGCCACCCCCAGCAGGATCGCCAGGAGGCCGGCCCCGGCGATTGCCAGATCGCCCTTTTTACGGCTCAGGATTGAAAAGCCGGGCGCGGCTGGCTGCTGCACGGCCGGCGCATTCTTTTTCTTTTTTGCGACCGGCGCCGGCGCACGCACCACAAGCCTGGCGCGCTGGCGCTGGATGACGATCAGACGCAGATAAAAAACCAAAACGGCCACGATGACGAACGCCAATCCGGTATCAACTTTCATCCATGCTCTCCCAATCTGCCTGTCTCGGCATCGAATCCATCGGGCTCGATTAAAACACATACCCGGCGGGTCTGGAACAGCGAATATCAACTTTATAACGATTAAAATCACCCTCAGAAGATGACATCTACCAGTTGAGTTAACTTCGAAATGCCACAATAATAATAAGGCATTCATAGCATCTTCTCGAAAAGACGGGGGCGGGTTACTCCCCCTTTTTTATTGAGTTGGTGCGGTTGGATGCAACCTGAGGGGTGACTTTTCTGAAAGATGGGTGTTATACAAATAGATGGGGAGGTCTGCTTCCAGGCTCTCCTTCCAATATCGAAGGCTTTTCGGTCTTGATTCGGCAGGCACAATGAACATTTCAGTTCTCTTCGCATCGGCCGCCTCCCCAGCCACAACCTTCCAGGAAATTTTGTTTCTTCGATTCACAATAATACGCCTGCCTGCCCAAACTTTCCCATACATGGAGCAAAGGAGGTAGCCCTATCGCCCAAACACAGGACTTGACCATCCAAATCCGCTATTCTTTCCAATTCCACAAATAGAGGAGCGAAAATTTGCTATGAGCACAGCCACAAAAACAAAGATCATGGGCTATTTGCCAGCCGATACCCCACCCATGGGAGCACTGCTCAGCCTGGGTTTCCAACAGGTATTGACCATGTTCCCGGCGACCGTTCTGGTTGCCATCCTGACTAAATTTGACGTGGGGGTTACGCTGACTGCCAGTGGCATCGGAACCATCATTGCCCTGTTGGTTTCGGGGCGCCGCATCCCGCTTTACTATGGTTCGAGCTTCAGCTATATCACCGTTGTCATCACGACCATGAGCCTGTACGCCAAGGACTGCTTCAGCGACCCGGCCACCTTCTACTGCCCTGAAGGCGTAAGAATTGTTCAGGTCGGTATCATTGGAACAGCCATTGTCGAAATTCTGGTCGGCTTGTTGATCATGCGCATCGGCAAAGAAGCATTGGACAAGGTGCTGCCGCCTGTCATCACAGGCAGCGTTGCGATTGTCATCGGTATTGCACTGGCTGGCGCAGCTCTGGGTATGGCTGGGGCGAATTGGACCGTCGCATTCATCACCCTGATTGTCACCATCGCTTTCTCTGTCTACCTGCAGGGC
Organism: uncultured Chloroflexia bacterium; assembly: GCA_963705155.1. GTDB lineage: Bacteria > Chloroflexota > Anaerolineae > Anaerolineales > UBA4823 > CAVPJC01. The sequence continues at coordinate 61,375 of CAVPJC010000003.1, forward strand.
AAGGGGCTGATCGGCATGCTCCCAATCCTGCTGGGAGCTGTCGTCGGTTGGCTGGTTTCCATTCCATTTGGCCTGGTCAATTTTGGTCTGATTGCACAGGCTCCCTTGCTCGCCTTCCCGAAATTCACCTTCCCGGCCTTCACCGATCCCCATGCCTGGGGAGCGATCACCGGCATCGCCCTGATCGCCATCGCCACCATTCCGGAAAGCACCGCCCACCTGTACCAGATGAGCCTGTACATCGACCAACTGGCCAAAGAGCTGGGCCGCGCTCCCATCGAGATCAAGCGCCTGATCGGCCTCAACCTGGTTTCCGATGGCAGCGATGACATCGTCGTCGGTTTGCTGGGCGGCTGCGCCGGGACCAACTACGGCGAGAACAACAGCCTGATGGCGATCACGCGTTGTTACTCCGTGCCCGTGCTGATGACCGCCGGGGTTATGGCGATCTTACTGGGCTTTGTGGGCAAGCTGGCCGCGGTGGTCAACACCCTGCCTACCGCCGTTACGGGTGGTCTCTCGATCTACCTCTTCGGCGTGATCGGCATGCAAGGTATTGCACTGATCCAATCGGAGAGAGTGAACTTGTTCGAGCCCCGCCAGCTGGCGATCGGCGCGACCATTCTGGTCACGGGCATCGGCGGCAACCTTGGCCTGGCAGACGGCATGTTCCCCTTCCCCATCCCGGTGCTCTTCCCCAGCGGCATCCCCGCCATCGTCTTCTCGGCGCTGCTGGGGATTATCGTCAACCTGATCTTCCTGATTTTGCCGCCTAAGATGTTCGGCGTGGAAGACCGCGAAAATATCAATCTATAAGCTATACTCTCAGCCAGGTTGGAACGTTGGACTGCCCTGGTTCAACGTTCCAACATCTCTGGCAATTACGAGGTGTGGAAGATGAGCATCAATGCCCACCCAGAACTTCCAGAATTTGATTACATCCGGCCAGCCTCTCTCGCCGAAGCTTGCCGGTTCCTGGCAGAACACCCGGGCAAGTCCCGCCCGCTACTGGGCGGAACCGATATCTTCGTGCGCATGCGTGACGGGCTGTGGCACGACAAATACCTTGTGGATGTCAAGCGACTGGACAGCACCGGCGAACTGGTTTTCGATGCGAACAACGGGCTGACCATTGGCGCAGGCGTCAATATGAACCGGGTGATTGCCAGCCCGGCTGTGCAAGCCCATTACCCTTTGTTAGCCGAGGCCTGCCGTTCGGTGGCTTCTTACCAGCTGCGCACCCGGGCCACAATCGTTGGAAATGTGTGCAACGCCTCCCCTGCTGGTGATACTCTCGGCGCCTGCCTGGTGTTAAATGCGGACCTCAATATCCATGGTTTAGATGGCTTCCGCCAGGCTGCACTGGATACTTTCTTCCTCGGGCCGGGTAAAACGGAATTGAAACCCGGCGATATCGTCACATCCATTCATTTCCCGCTGCCGCCGGAGGGTCAGGCCGGCGCCTATATCAAGCTGGGCCGCAACACCAGGAGCGATCTATCCATCGTTGGCATAACGGCCTGCGGCAGCAAAGACTCATCCCTGCCATCGGGCTACCGGTTCCGGGTCGCCCTGGCTTCGGTTGCGCCCATTCCACTGCTGGTTCCGGCTGTTGAAGAATATCTGGCAAATCAGCCTGTCAGCGCGGAGGCCTTTGCAAAGGCGGCGCGCCTGGCGCAGGCGGCCTGCAAGCCGATTGACGATGTGCGCGGCAGCGCCCGTTACCGCAAGGCGATGGTGCGCAAGCTGACCGAAAAAGCTTTAGAAATTACATGGATGCGTTTGGGAAATTGAGGCCGGGTTGTATGCTGCTTAAACCAGCAAGACCTGCGCCCGGCTTCCCAACCCTCCGATGAGGTAAACATGGCGATCCATAGAATTACATTAACTGTTAATGGTGAATACGAACAAGTGGATGTCCCTTCAGAGCTCACCCTGCTGTCGATGCTGCGAGAAAAGCTGGCCAAAACCGGCACCAAAAACGGCTGCATGGCGGGTGAGTGCGGCGCCTGCACCGTCCTGCTGGACGGCGAGCCGGTGAACAGCTGCATGGTGCTGGCTGTAGAATGCGATGGTATGAATGTTGTCACCGTAGAAGGGTTGGCAAAAGACGGCGTGCTGGACCCGGTGCAGCAGACGATCATGGATCACGGCGGGGTGCAGTGTGGTTTCTGCACTCCGGGCATGCTCATCTCGGCGCGGGCATTGCTGGACCGCAATGTCGACCCGTCTGAAGAAGAAATTCGTGAGGCGCTGGTTGGCAACCTGTGTCGCTGCACCGGCTACTTGCGCATCGTCGATGCGGTAAAAGATGCCGCCTCACGCCAGCAAGCTCTCACAGCCTGACCCGGAGGGAACCATGCAAGCAAAAACCGCAAACCAAAATATCCCTCATCCCATCGGCGACAGCGTCCAGCGGGTGGATGCGCATGAAAAGGTGGTCGGCTCGGCGCTGTTTGCCGATGATCTGCAATTTGGACCAGGATTGTTGTACGCCCGCATCAAACGCAGCCCGCTGCCGCACGCCATCATCAAGCGCATTGATACCAGCCAGGCCCGCCTCTTGCCCGGGGTCAAAGCCGTCGTTACCGGCGCAGATTACTCCGGCATGATCGGGCTGTACCTGACGGACCGCTACATTTTCTGCCGCGACCGCGTGCGCTATGTCGGCGATCCGGTAGCCGGGGTGGCTGCAATTAACGAGGAAATTGCCGAAAAAGCGCTTGACTTGATTGAAGTGGAGTACGAGCCGCTGCCGGGGGTATTCGATCCCGAGTTTGGGGCCAGTCCGGAGGCGCCCTTGCTACACCCGGACCTGGGCAAGTACGAGTACGCCAATTTTATTTTCCCCAAGGCAGGCAGCAATATATCCAACCACTTCCGCATCCGCAAAGGCGATGTCGATACTGCCTGGGCAGACTGCGCGGTGATCGTGGAACATGAATACCGCATCCCGCATATTCAGCATGTACCTATCGAGCCGCACATCGCCGTGGCGCGTGTGGAAGAAGACGGCAAGATCAAGCTGTGGGGCAGCTCGCAATCACCGTTCGCCCAGCGCAACCTGATCGCCAAAGGGCTGGGGGTATCGCAATCGGACGTTCAGGTGATTGCGCCCTATGTCGGCGGCGGTTTTGGATGCAAAGCCGGCGTAAGCATGGAAGCCCTGGTGGTGGCGGTTGCCATGAAGGTAAAAGGCCGCCCGGTGAAGCTGCGCCTGACGCGCGAAGAAGAGTTCTACACGGCGTTCGTGCGCCAGGGGCTGGTGGCCCACTTTAAGATGGGCTGCGACAAAGACGGTCTGCTGGTGGCGATGGAAAACCGGTTCTACTGGGATGGCGGGGCCTACACCGAGTACGGCGTAAACATTACCCGCGCCTCCGGCTACAGCAGCACCGGCCCCTACGAGGTGCCCAACGTCAGGACCGACAGCTACTGCGTCTACACCAACCATCCGGTGGGCGGGCCGATGCGCGGTTTTGGCATGCCCGAGATGCACGCCGGTCTGGAACAATGCATCGATGAGCTGGCCCGCTCACTTGGCACGGACCCTGTCAAATTCCGCGCCATCAACTGCATCAAGACCGGCAGCACGCTGGCAACCGGGATGAAGATGCACCCCACAGGGCTATCCGAATGCCTGGAGAAAGCTGCTGAGGCGATTGGCTGGGGCCGGAAAGACCCACCCAGTGCGCCCAATAAACGCCGCGGCAAGGGCATGGCCTTGATGTGGAAGGCCCCCGCCATGCCCCCCAATGCCGGTTCCAGCGCCAAGGTTGCCCTGAATGAAGACGGCACCCTGACCGTGAGTGTCGGCGGACAGGAGATTGGCCAGGGGTCATTCACCATCGCGGCCCAGATGGCAGCAGGCGGCCTGGGGGTTCCCTATGATTGGGTGCGGGTGAACACACCCATCAACACCGATTACAGCCCTTACGAGTGGCAAACGGTTGCCAGCCGCCTGACGTGGTCGATGGGCAACGCCATCACGGCCGCGGCGCGGGATGCACGCCGGCAAATCCTGGAAATGGTGGCCAGGGCCTGGCAGGAAAACATCGAAGACCTGGATATCATCGATGGCAAAGTCATCTCCTACAAAACCGAAGAGGCTATCTCGCTTAAGAATATCGTCATCTACGGCATCCCCTTACCCAACGACCAGGGCTGGGTGGGCGGGCCGGTATTGGGGCGCGGCAGTTTCATGCCCACCTATGTCACCGGTCTGGACGCTCAAACGGGCCAGGGTCCGCGTGCGGTAGTGCATTACACCACCGGCGCCCAGGCGGTGGAAGTGGAAGTCGATATGGACACCGGCAAGGTGGAGGTGATCCGGGCTGTGGCGGCTTTCGATGTTGGCAAGGCCATCAACCCGGATATGGTGCGCGCTCAGATGGAAGGCGGGCTCGTCCAGGGGCTGAGCACTGCCCTGTTTGAAGGTTTGCAGCTCAAAGAAGGCATTTTGCAGAACCCCAGCTTCGTGGATTACCGCATTGCCACCAGCACCGACACCCCGCGAACATCCAGGCAATCATCGTGGAAGTGCCCCAGGATGACGGGCCGTATGGAGCGCGCGGCATCGGCGAGCACGCCATGGTTCCCACCATCCCGGCAGTGGCCAACGCCATTTACGATGCCATCGGCATCCGTGTGGGGTCGCCGCCGTACACATCTGAAAAAGTCTATCTGGCCATGCTGGATGCCGGCCTGGTCGACGAATGACGACTGCATCCAGGCTGCCGGGGCTGAAATCCTGCGCTCCGGCAGCCTGACACCCATTTAGCGATTGAGGAGGCCGGTTTGCCTGTTAAAAGCCTGATAAAACTCAGCGAATATCACGATTCGGTCTCGCTCATGCTGGTTGCGCAGGAGCTCACCCGCCTGACCGGCGTGGTGGATGTAGCCGTGGTCATGGCTACCGAGGCCAATAAAAATATCCTCAAGGAGGCCGGTCTGCTGACGCCTGAGGCCAGCGCCGCATCTCCCAACGACCTGGTGATCGCAGTGAACGCCGAGGAGAGCGCCCTGGATGCCGCCCTGACCCAGGCGGAGAAGGCGCTTCTGACCAGGCGGGCGCAGGCAGAAACCAGCGAATTCCGCCCGAAAACACTGCGTGGGGCCATTAAATCAACCCCAGCTGCCAACGTGGCCGTAGTTTCCGTTTCCGGACGCTACGCCGCAGACGAAGCCTGGGAGGCCCTGCATCACGGCCTGCATGTGCTGCTTTTCAGCGATAACGTCTCGCTCGAAGATGAAATTGCCCTCAAACGCTATGCCAGCGAACACGGACTGCTTCTAATGGGTCCGGGAGCGGGCACAGCCATCCTCAACGGTGTGGCGCTTGGTTTTGCCAATGTCATCCCGCCAGGGCCGGTGGGCATTGTTTCAGCGGCGGGCACCGGTTTGCAAGAAGTCAGCACGCAGCTTGCCAGGCACGGCGTGGGCATCACCCAGGGGATTGGAACCGGCGGGCGGGATCTGAAAGCAGAAGTGGGCGGCCTGATGATGCTGGCGGGTTTGAAAGCTTTGCAGGAAGACCCGGCCACGCAGATCATTGTCCTGATCAGCAAGCCGCCTGCGCCAGCCGTGGCCCACAACGTTGTGAGCCAGGTGGGGATGAGCATCAAACCCACCGTGATCTGCTTCCTGGGGGGCGAATTCAACACCATGCCCAGGGGCATCCTGGCGGCGCGCACCCTGGAAGAAGCGGCCAGCCTGGCTGCCCGGCTGATACTGCCGCGGAGCGACAGCCAGCCCTCGAGCTCGTATGCTGCCGACAAACTCGCCTCCGAATTGCGCGGGCGCTTGAAGCCTGGCCAGCGCTACCTGCGCGGCCTCTTTTCCGGGGGAACGTTGTGCTACGAGGCCCAGGTGGTCTGGCACGACTTCCTGAATGAGCCGGTGTATTCCAACGCGCCGTTGGATAAACGCCGCCAGCTTGCCGATTCGACGCACAGCCAGCAGCACTCGGCTATCGACCTGGGGGAAGAGGAATTCACGGTGGGACGCCTGCATCCCATGATTGACAACGACCTGCGCATCCGCCGTATCCTGCAAGAAGGGCGCGACCCGGAAACAGCGGTGATCCTGCTGGATATCGTCCTGGGCTACGGCGCCCATCCCGACCCTGCGGCCGAGCTTGGCCCGGCGGTTCAGAAAGCCCGCGCCCTGGCTGGAGAGGCCGGCCGAGAGCTGATCGTGATCGCCTCCGTGACGGGCACGGAGCAAGACCCACAGCGCCTGAGCCAGCAATCCCGGGCTATGGAACAGGCGGGTGTGATCGTGTGTGAAAGCAACGCCGCCGCGGCACGGCTGGCCGCCAAGATTGTAAATTTTGAACTTGCCTGACTATGAACAATCCCAAGATCAACGATCTTTTTGGTAAACCCCTGACGGTGATCAATGTCGGCTTGAAAAGTATGGCGCAGTCGCTGCAAGACCAGCATGTAGCCGTGGTCGACGTCGACTGGCGCCCACCGGCCGAAGGCATAGCGCGCCTGCGCACCACCCGCCAGGGAGTGGATATCGAGGCCGCCAACCACGAGGTCTGCCAGCGCATCAAGCGCGGGCGGCCTGTGCTGGTGGGCATGGGCATCGCCAGGGATGTGATCCCCGGTATGCACGATCGTATGCTCCTGCACGCCGGTCCGCCGGTCTCCTGGGAGCGCATGTGCGGCCCGCAGCGCGGCGCGGTGATTGGCGCCCTGATCTACGAGGGGATTGCCGCCGATGAAACCCTGGCTGCCGAGCTGGCGGCCTCGGCAGCGGTGGAGTATTCTCCCTGCCACCACCACCATGCCGTAGGCCCGATGGCGGGCGTGATTTCGCCATCCATGCCGGTTTTCATCATTGAAAACAAGGCCTTTGGCAACCAGGCATTTTGCACGCAGAACGAAGGCCTGGGAAAGGTGCTGCGCTACGGCGGGATGGGGCCAGAAGTGTATGCACGCTTGAAATGGATGGAGACAGACCTGTATCCCACCCTGAGCCGCGCCCTGGAAAGCCTGCCAGAGGGCATCGATCTGCGCAGCCTGATTGCCCAGGCCCTGCACATGGGCGATGAATGCCACAACCGCAACCGGGCGGCTACATCGTTGTTCCTGCGGGCAATCGGCCCGGCGCTGGCGCGCACCAACCGGGATAACGAGACCCTGGCGAAGGTTATCGAGTTCATCGACCGCAACGATCACTTTTTCCTCAACCTGAGCATGCCGGCCGGAAAGGCCATGCTGGAACCCGCCGAAGGAGTGCCGGGCAGCAGCATCGTCACGGTGATGGCGCGCAACGGCACCGATTTTGGCATCCGCATCTCGAGCATGCCGGAGCGCTGGTTCACCGCCCCGGCCGGCAAGGTGCAGGGGTTGTACTTCCCGCAGTTCACCGAAGATGACGCCAATCCCGATATCGGCGACAGCTCGATCACGGAAACAGCCGGTTACGGCGGTATGGCCATGGCAGCCGCCCCGGCCATCACCCAATTTGTGGGCGGCACGCCGCAAATGGCTTTACAAACCACCCTCGAAATGTATGAAATCACCGGTGATGAGCACGATCAATTTACCATCCCGGCCTTCAATTTCCGCGGCACACCCTGCGGGATCGACGTGCGCAAAGTGATGGAAACCGGCATCCTGCCGCAGATCAACACCGGCATTGCTCACAAAGACCCCGGCCTGGGCATGGTGGGCGCTGGCACCTTGCGCGCCCCCGAACAGTGTTTCAAGGACGCCCTGGAAAGCTTTTCAACACTTTGATACAGACGGGCTCTGATCCAATTCACCTACAAGGAGAATAGAAAAATGAAATTCATCGATCTGACCATACCCCTGGGGATTGCCACGCCCCCCTGGCCCACCTACGAACCCCTGCAAGTGAAATATTTCAAACGCCTGGCGCCCAATGGGGCCAACGGGCAGGTGGTGACCCACTCCAACCACCTGGGCACGCACCTGGATGGCGAAATTCACTTCCACACTCCCGGCAAGGATATTGCTTCGCTGGACATGGACTTTCTGGTGCACGAGGCTGCGGTGGTGGACCTGAGCGATGTGTGCGGCGATTACGATGTGTACACCAGCAAGATGGTCGAAGAGCGGGTTGAGGTGCGCGAGGGCGATATCCTCATCATCCACACCGGCTACCATCATTTTGGCTGGGATATGCCCACTGCCAACGAGGTGCGCTACATGGTGATGCACCCGGGACCCGACCGCGAATTTGCCGAATGGGCCAAGGCCAAAAAACTGCGCTGGATCGGCGTGGATTGCGGCAGCGCTGACCACCCGATGAATACGATTATCCGGGATTGGATGCCGCGCCAGGCGCGCCAGGCTGAGAAGGTGTTCAAGAAGAAATACGGCATGCCGCTGGCGGAGTTCTTCGACGACAGCAAATACCAGCTCATGCACCTGGAAATGTTCCCCTACGGCATCATTCACGCCGAATGCGTGGGAGGCGAGATCGACCTGCTGATCAACCGTCGCGTGAACATCGGCTTTTTCCCGTGGCGCTTTGTCGATGGCGAGTCGTGCATCGGGCGCTGCGTGGCCATGCTGGAGGATGATGAATATGAGGAGCTGATGGCTAAAAAGGCCAGCATGCCTAAATCCCGCTTTGGCGATGCCTTTGACCCACAGCACGTGGAAAAGATTAACGCGATCAGCAAGGTGAACCTGTCATAGTGGACGGACAACCGGCCAATCTTATGCTGCAAGATCGAGAAGCTCATCTTATATTTACGAGGAGGTTACGCAATGCCAATTGACATGGAATTGGAGACTGTACTGCGGCCAACACAATATCCAATGGCGCCCTACCCGCCCAAAGTGATCACCCTGGCGAACGGCAAAAGGATGGTCATCCGCCAGGCCTCGCGCGAGGATGTGCCGGAAATCCTGAAATCCGTTCACCCGTGCTTGTTCATCGAGCGCGATTACTACGACATCGTCAGCGCACGCCTGTACGGCGAGCTGTTGGCCTGGTTTCGCTATCGGGTAAAGAGTGAATACTGCCTGATGGGGCAGGTGGATGGATATCTGGTGGGTATTGTCAACGGCCGCCTGGAAAACGAAAAGGTCGGTATGAGTTACCACACGCTGGCCATCGATCGCGGCCTGCGCATCGGTTCACACCTGTTTGCCGCCAAGATGGAATACCACATGGATTACCTGGGGCAAGACGAGGTCCTGATCGTGGCCGAAAGCCCGATCGGCTTCCGGCGCTGGATGGTGGAATACCCTCTCGAACCCACTAAAATCCCGCACGAACTGGGCGGCGGCGACTCGTGGCGGCTGACCCGCGAGACGTATCTCAAAGCCAAGCCGCGGCTGGTGGTTGGCGAGCGCCCGGTTCCCGATGATTTGTGGGAAGTGGCCACGCGCGACATTTTATTCGCAGATGATGATACCATCCGCGAACGCATCGCCGGATTGAAAGGAAGATGAGGCCATGAGAGATGTAGCGATTATCGGAGCCGGCATGATCCCGTTTGGCCGGCGAGATGAAGACACGCTGATGGACATGCTGGCCTATGCATCGCTGAAAGCGCTGGACGATGCCGGTCTGGGGGATGGCAGCGTGGATGCGGTCTACGTGGGGAACATGGGCGCCGGGATGATCCAGCACCAGTCAGCCATTGCCAGTTCGCTGGTCGACCGCTTGAGCTTGCTGCCGGCAGCCGCCGAAACGATTGAAAACGGGCCGGCTTCGGGCGGCTCGGCGGTGAAAAACGGCCTGTTGGCCGTGGCTTCAGGTTACTACGACACCGTACTGGTAGTGGGCGGCGAAAAGATGCGCGAGGTCACCGGCTGGCGCGCTACAGATTTTGTAGCCACCATGACCCACCCCACGGCCGAATATCCCTACGGCATCACTCTCCCCGGTATGGCGGGCATGTTCACCCGGCTGTACATGGAAAAATACGGGGTGACGCGCGAACAACTGGTGGCAGTGGCGCTCAAAAACCAGGCCATGGGCACGCTCAACCCATACGCCCATGTCGAAATGGCGCTTTCAAAAGATGGCATCTTCGATAACCAGGCTGCCATCGTCAACAATCCCGTGGTCGCCGACCCGCTGCACCTGTACGATGCCTGCCCGGTAAGCGATGGCGCCGCGGCGTTGGTGATCTGCCCGCTGGAAATGCTCAAAAACCCGGCCAAACCGCCGGTACTCATCGCCGGTTTTGGACAGGCCACCGACAACCAGACCCTGCAGGAACGCAGCGATCCCACCGACCTGAAAGCAGTTACCCTGGCAGCCCAGCAGGCCTTTGAACGGGCCAAGCTCAAGCCATCGGATATCCATGTGGCTGAGCTGCACGATGCCTTCACCATCCTGGAAATTGCCGAAAGTGAGCATGTCGGTTTCTTCAAGAAAGGGGAAGGTGGAAAAGCCGCCCTGGATGGCAAGACCCGCCTGGGAGGGCAGCTTCCGATCAACCTTTCGGGCGGTCTCAAAGCCCGCGGCCACCCGGTCGGGGCCACCGGCGTGGCGCAGATCGTGGATATTGTCTTCCAGCTTCGCCATGAGCTGCCCAAAAGCCGCCAGGTGAAGAATGCGCAGAACGGCTTTACGATCAACTTCGGCGGGTTTGGCAATAATGTGCTGGCCTTCGTGCTGCGGAGGGTAGATCAATGAAAAAAGAAATCGGTATCACGGCCTTTAAGTGCAAGAAGTGCGGCCGGCTGCATTATCCCTTTCACGATCGCTGCCTGGACTGCAAAGGGCGTGAGTTTGACACGCTTAAACCACAGGGAATGGCCAAGCTTCTGACCTATACCCGCATCTACAACCTGCCGTGGGGTTTCGACCAGCGTTATCTCGTCATCGGCGTGGTCGAATTTGAAAACGGCGTGCGCGCCATGGGTCAAATCAAAGCGGATGAATTCGACCGCTTTAAACACCGGTATGATGATGCGACCCGGATGGGAGCCGGTGCGGGTGCAGTACGGTGAAAATGTTTACGGTCTGATGCTGGATCCGGCCGGTTAAGTCCGTTCATCGACTTAGGCTGCACAACGGAGCCGGTCAGCGCCGGCTCCGTTTATTTTGTTACACCATATTTTGGTGCGCCTTCTGCCAGCATATTCGATCCAAAATCAGGGTAAAATCAACCCGCCATGAGCCTGTCGAAAACAACCGAAACCATTCCTGCCGTCCAGCCTTACGCCTGGGTGGTCCTTGCCGTAGTCTTCCTGGCAAGCGTGGCCGCGCCGCTTAACCAGATGAAGGTGCCGCCCATTATGCCGGTGCTGATGAGCGCCTTTGACCTGAGCCTGGTAAACTCAGGCCTGTTAATGTCGGTATTTGCGATTACGGGGTTGATCTTGGCGCTGCCATCCGGGGTTGTCTTGCAGCGTCTGGGGTTAAAAACTACGGGCCTTCTGGCGTTAGGCGCCCTGGTCACCGGATCGGTGCTGGGGGCGGCTGCTTCCAGTTATGCAATACTGCTTGCCAGCCGGGTCATCGAGGGGACCGGGATGATGCTGATAGCCGTGGTCGGCCCGGCTGCGATCGCCGCCTGGTTCCCTTCCGCAAGACGGGGCGCTCCGATGGGAATCTGGGCGACCTGGTTTCCGGTTGGCAGCCTGACGATGTACCTGCTGGCTCCAAGGCTGGCATCGGCGCTGGGCTGGCAATCTGTCTGGTGGTTTGGCGCCGGTTTCGCCGGGCTGGTTTTCATTCTCTTTGCAGTTTTTATGCGCACGCCTGCAAAAGCCCCGGGGATGCTCGATACTGGAGGAGTGAGAAAGGGCCTCTCCCAGGCTCTGGCAAATCCCAATATCTGGCTGCTGGGCCTGGCATTTGCCGCCTACAACCTGGGCCTGGGAGGCAGCAACACCTATTACCCGACCTTTTTATCGAGCGTACGCGGCATGGATATCAACCTTGCCGCCGCAACTGCCAGCCTGACCACGATGATTGTGCCTTTCGTAGCACCCACTGCAGGCATGCTTTCGGATAGGATCGGCTCCCGCAGGCTGGTGTTCACCTATCCTTTCCTGGTTATATGCGCCATGATGCTCCTGCCTTACAGGATCACCGGATGGATGATCCCTGCCTGGCTGATCGGGATGGGTCTGGTGGTGGGGGTCATCCCAACCGCCATCTTTTCAGCCGCGCCTGAGGTGATGGGCAAACCGCAATGGGCCGGACTGGGGATGGCAGTGGTGATGCTCGGCCAGAACCTGGGCATGTTTGCAGGCCCAATGATCTTCGGCGCGGTAGTGGAGCATGCCGGCTGGATCACAGCCGGAAACGCCATGATCCCGGTGCTGCTGACCGGTTTCATCGCTGCCTGGTTTGTAAAAGTACGCTGAAAAAGAACCCCCTCCCCTGCAAGCAGGAGAAGAGGGCGATTATGGTCAAAGTCCACGACTTACCCTGCGAAATCAGGGGAGAGCCGCGGCCTGGTCAGTTCATTACCGGCTGCCGGGTGCTTGAACTCCGATAATCGGCATGAACACCGAATTGGTTTCGCAATCGGTTACCGGGGCGTCAAGCACGCCAATCGCCTTGTTGCCCCAGGTGTCGGTTGCCTCAACGCGCACGGTATAGACGCCGCAGGTGGCATACACATGCGAAGCCTCCCTGCTGGTGAAGGCGGGGGTGTAGCCGCTGCCATCGCCAAAGTCCCAGCGGTAGCTTACGCCAGTAACCCCGGCGACATTGGAGGCCAATGTCGCTGTGAACATGGTGAGATTGCTTTCATTGGGAATTGAAGTATCCGCAATGGTTGCAACCGGTTCATCCATCGCCCATTCCACGAAGGCCGCCAGCACATCCTCACGGCTGGCTGAGTCCATGCCATTGTTGACACCCTCGAGGCCGAAGGTGGTGTAGATGGAGCGGCCCAGGTAAGCCAGACCGGGATTTTCCAACACCGGCTGATCACGGTGCGACATGGCTACCGTGCCCTGCTCAACGTTGAACGGTCCAGCATACTGCAGCAGCGCCTGGTACGGGTAAGTATTACCAACCGGCACCGGGTCCACGTTTGGCCTGGTTCTGATCTCGTCGATGTAGTACTGGTTGGCAGCGCCGTCGCCATTGGCTGCGACCTCAACCTGGGCGCGGATCTCGCCACCCGGGTGAGCGGTTGTATGGACGTTGATGTAGAGATCGCCGCTGAGCAGATCGAGCACATGGGCAGGCAAGATGCTGACCGAGCCCTGGAACGAGGTTGTGCCGATGAACTCTACGGGGGTCGCCGGTGCATACAGGCTGTACAGAACCGGCCCGTTGACACCTGCCGCCCCATCATGGATATGAGAGGCTGTAAGGGTAGCCGATACCGGTGAAGTCACCTCCACGTAGAAATCGAGCTGCTGGCTGACCACATTGTAGGCGAACCAGGCCTCACCAAACATATCAGTAGCCACTTCCGGCACTTCCTTGGCTCCGGTGAGTGTCACCATCTGCTCCTGCGGCCCGCTCAGGTCGATGTTGATCCCCTGAAGGGCGCTGGGGCCATCCGTCCGGGCGGAAACCGGCAGTGACGGCAGAGAATAGCCGCTGACGCTATCCCCCAGGTACACACCGCCCAGCACCGACCCGTAGAAGTACGAGGCAGTGGATGTAGAGAGAGCGCCCCAGGCCGAGGCCAGGTCCTGCCCCATCACGAAGAGCTTCCCGCCAGCGTTGGCGTATTCGGTCAGCCCATCTTGCTCGGCGGCATTCAGCCCGTATTGATAGTTATCACCGGTGAAGATGATGATATGGGCATAGGCTGAGAGCGTAGTTGCGTCTGGCAAATCGGCGAACGACCAGTTGAGGACATCGTAGGTCAGACCCAGATTATCCAGAGTGTCGGTGTAGTAGCTCAGGTAATCCGTCCCATACAGCTCACTGACATCGGCATCGACGAGGAGCACATCCGCGCCCGGCAGCGGGGCAACCCGCGCCCAGACGGGCATGTGAGCATCGTAAGCGGCGCCATCCATGACGATGTAGCCCTGGTTGTCGCCAAAGCCTGCGCTTGCAGCAGTATCCAGGGTGACCGTCACCATGGCGCTGGCGCCTGCCGTAAGCGTGATCTGGGCTGGGCTGACGTCAAACCCGGGCAGAGCTTCGACCGTGTAGGTGAAGGCGCTTCCGGCGAGCATGACCGTGCTCAGGTCATACGTTTCCGTGGCGCTGGCTACGCTGGTCAGCATGACATGCCTGGTTTCCACGGCGCCCGTGATTACCTGGCCAAAGCTGACGCTGGGTGGATCCAGGATCACACCGGGATTGGCAGCATTCGTCAGGTCGAGGCGGCCAGCGCCCATATCCAGCGGTTGGGCGGGGGTGCCGTCGCCGTTGTAAATGCCCATAAATTTAGAGGTGGACATCAAGGCCGACTTGATTTCGGCGTTGGTCCAACTGGGGTGGATCTGGCGCAGCAAGGCCGCCGCGCCGGTGACATGCGGGGCAGCCATCGAAGTGCCCGAAGCCTGTCCCCAACCCAGGTGGCGGGCTTCGCCCGTTGCTCCGGGAGTGTAGCCCTGGGCCAGGATGTTGACGCCCGGGGCAGCGATATCAGGCTTTAGCACGTTGCCCACACCCGGGCCGCGGCTGCTGAAGCTGGCGATGATATCGGGGGTGTTGCCGGCCTGGTAGGCGACCGTATCCAGAGCGAACTCGGAAGCCGCACCGTTGGTATTGTACCAGGCGATCATGGCTGTGCCTTTGCTGTACCAGATAAAGGCAGATGGGATGGTGACCTGGTTGCCCACCACGCCGGGAGCCATGTTGATCAGGGTATCGCCGCCACCGACATTATTATAGACCAGCACAGCTTCTGCACCTGCCTGCTCAGCGTTTAGTACCTTTAGACCGAACTCGCAGGTGCCGCGGCTGATCAGGGCGGCTTTGCCGGTGAAAGTGCCGGCAGGCCAGGGGTTACAACCATTTACATTGGCTGGATCGACATTGACGGCAGGCACAAACAGGTACGGATAGATCCCGCCAGGAGCCAGTGAGGCCCCAAAGCCGGCCATCGAAAAGGGCATGTCTTGCAGCGTGGCGGGCACCGGCGTGGGCGCAGTTACACTGAGACGCCCGGATGCCAGCGTGCCAGCGGTGCTGCTGGCTGCCACGGAGATGTAAGCGTCGGAGGGATGATCGCCTGTACCTTTGTTGGGACCCGCATTGCCTGCCGACATACTGACAAAGGTGCCGGCATTGGCAACGTTGATCAGGGCGATATCAAGCGGGTCAAATTCGCCGCCGACACTGCCAGGCCCACCGCCCCAGGAGTTGTTGAGGACATCGGCGCCATCCATCATGATATCTTCCAACGCAGCGATGCCTTCAGCATTGTAGAAGGAGCCATCATTGGTGATGCTGTTGTAGAACACACGGTAGCTCATGATCCAGGCTTTGGGAGCGACACCGCTGATGGTCATGGTGATGCCCAGATAATCTGCGACGACTTCGTTACCGGCTGCCGTGGAGGCCGTGTGAGTGCCGTGGGGAGTGCCGTTCACGCCAGGCCACGGGTTTTCGTCACCAACTGAAGGGGGATCCCACGTACGGAAGTAAGCCCTTGAGGCAATGATCTTGCCGTTATTGTTGGCGGTCAAACCCAGACCCAGGGCGGGGAAATCTGGCGGGTAGCTGTATCCGGTGCCATCAAACATGGGGGCGTCTTTGTGGGCGCCGCCGTCCATGGAGGCCACTTTGACGCCAGCGCCCGCATTCGACTTACCGCCAATGGCGGCATTATTCCAGGCTGCCGCAGCGTTGATCAACGGCAGGCTGGCATATAGATCAGGTTGGTGAGCATAGTCTGCATAGACGGCCTTAACGCCCGGCAAGGCAGACAGCGCACGAAAAGCCTCATCATAGCGCATGGGGCCAGGATCAATCGCCAGGCCATTAAAGGTGACCTGGTAGGTCAGGTCAACCGAGGCGCCCAGCTCGATTAACGTACTGGCTGACGAATGCGCCGGGGAGAGCTGCCTGCATGTTGCTGACAAAGGCAGCCTGTTCGGCTTTTAATTGGCTGATATGAGATTGAGCTTGTGGGGAAGCGAAGTCGATCTTGCCGCTTTCAAGCCGCAGACTTGCCAGCAGCGGCGACATACTCTGAAAGCGAAGGTGACTCAAGCTGGACAATGACTTGATGAGAATGTTTTGCAGCCGGCTGGCTATCACTTACGCTTGGGCCAATTTCAGCCGATGTCGAGATCTGCTGATCTACCTGGGCTGCATTACCCATCCCGATGAATGGTGCAGAAAGCAGGGAAAGCACGACCAGGGTTGTTAGAACGACCCAATTCCTGTGCCTGTATTGCATGTAATCCTCCTCTTGGATTGATTAAAATTATCTCAAACGCTGACCGGTGGGTGGAATTTGAGAGCCAGATGATTTGGAGATCCCTGAGATACACCTCCTTTATCCCTGCTTAACTTTAAATCTTACGAATCTTTTAATTCCCCCAAGGATAAAAATTGTACCACAACCGTTTTACGAATGTCTTCTCCCCGGAGAAACCTTAACCTAAACACAACATTAGATGCGCTGCTCATCAGAATTCTTCGGGCGCACACCGCCTTTCTCGCAGCTACAGACAGCATTCGGTGAATGATGGTGCACCAACTGCCAGAAGCGGGACGATTTAGTATATTCCAGTGTAAAATTAATCATAAATGCGCAGCCACGATCCTGGCTCGCCACCAAATTGGTTATCCCACCGGCCGGACAGCGCCTGGTGTCCGGCCGCGGCTCATCCGGCGCTCTGAATAATCAGCCTGGAAGGGGAACTTGTGTCGTACTTTACTGCCCCGCGCCGGGTTTGGCAAGACCACTTTGCTGTGTCGAAATGGGTGCGCCAGTCGAAGCTCCTGGCGGCGGCCTGGATCTCGCTGGATGAAGACGATAACGACCCGGGCCGGTTTATCGGGTATACGATTGCAGCCTTACAAACCATCCAGCCGGGGTTTGGTGAATTGATTCTCCAAAACCTGGAAGCCTCACAGGCAATACGCCCGCGATGAGGCATTTACAGGCAGCCCTGCCAGCCTTGATCAACGTGCTCTGCCCGGCTGGAGAGGCGGTTTGTCAGGATCCTGGACGATTTTCAGCGTTCTGCGGGAACCAGCGATCTTAAAGGTGATAACCTACCTTATCGAACAGATGCCGCAACAAATGACCCTGCTGCTGGCAACACGTCGCCACCCCCCGCTGCGGCTGGCGGGACTGCGCGGCCGCAGGCAGCTTGCAGAAAAACACGCGGCTCCCGATTTGCGCTTTTCCACCAGCGAATCGGCGGCATTTTTAAATAATGTGCATGCAGCTTGGCCCTGGTGCAGGAAAATATTGATGTGCTTACAGGGCGCACCGAGGGCCGGATTTGCGGGTTGGTGCTGGCGGCGCTGGCTTTAAGGGAACACCAGGATGAGCGGCTTTGTGCAGAGCTTTGCGGTCAGCGAGCGCTACGTGCTCGATTATTTATTCGAAGAGCTCTCAGCCGCCAGCCGCCGGAAGTGCAGTCTTTCCTTTGCATACCTGCATTTTGGCGCGCCTCAACAGAGAGCTGTGCGAGGCCCTGCTCGCCGGAACACCCTGGCAGACCGGCGTTCAGGCCAATCTGGAATACCTGGAAAGCGCTAACCTGTTAACCCCGCTTGGGGTGGAGAGCAGCGCTGGTATGGTTACCACCGGCTGTTTGCCGACCTGCTGCGGCACCAGCTTGTTCACCAGCACCCGGAGCTGGCGCCTCGCCTGCACAGCCGTGTCTGCGGCCTGGTTTGAAGGGCGGGAATACCTGGATGAGGCCTTTGAGCATTGGCTTCAATCTAATGATGTTGCACAGGTAGCGCGCCTGGTCGAGGAATACGCTGCACGGCTGCTTGATGAGGACGAGCTTGCCCGCCTGGCCCGTCTGGCTGTCGCAATTACCCGAAGCCTGTTTTGAACAACGCCCCTGGTTATTCGTTTACCACGCCTGGGCGCTGGTGCTTTCAGGACAGGTAGGCGATTTAGGCACAGCTATTGGAGGTGCGCCCGGGCCAGGCCAGCCGCGCTGTGGAGGAAACTTTCTGCACGACCAGGCAGGGGCAAGAGCACTGCATGGGCAGGTTGAAGCCATCCAGGCCTATGGTTTTGCGCTGCATGGCGATTTACCAAACATGATCCAATCCGCCTGGCACGCCCTGGAGCTACTACCCGAAAGGGCCTATTCGATCCGGGTGTGGTCGCCTTCATGCTGGGAGGCGCGATGGTTATTCCAGAACGACACCGCCAACGCAGAAAAGAGCCTCGAGCAAGCTGTGCAAATGACTCTGCGTGCCGGCAATATTCACGCTGTGTGACCGGCCATGAATGCGATTGCCGGGCTGTACAAAATCCAGGGAAACTGAACCAGGCAGAAACCATTTATTCTCAGGCAGCAGACCTGGTGGGAGCAGGATGGCAGACCCAAATCTCCGGCATCAGCAGGGATTTACAGCGGGCGAGGTTTGCTGAGATATGAGTGGAACGACCTGGAAGGGCCAATCAAAACATTAGACAACGCCCTGGAACTTTGCC
Source organism: uncultured Chloroflexia bacterium (assembly GCA_963705155.1). GTDB lineage: Bacteria > Chloroflexota > Anaerolineae > Anaerolineales > UBA4823 > CAVPJC01. The sequence goes on from CAVPJC010000003.1 coordinate 79,889, forward strand.
CGAAGCGGGGCAACATCGATACGCTGCTGAACTGCGACGCCGCCAAAGCGTATGTAGGGATGGCGAGCGGCAACCTGGATGAAGCCCTGGAGCTGATTCACGCCGTGGAACAGGCCGCATCGAAGCGGATGCTGACACCCGGCAGTGACAACTGGTTTTCGGCCTGCAAAATGCGCATCCTGCTGGGGAAGATAGATATTGCCTCGGCACAGCGGTTGGCAATACAGCGCCATCTGACCCGTGGACACCATGCGAGTATTTTTGTCGATGTCGAGCTGCTAGCCTACGCGTGCCTGCTGAATACCCGGGGACAAACCAATGAGGCAATCGAACTCATCGACCGCCTGTGCCAGGAGGGCGAGGCTGGCGGCGGATAGGAACCTACATCTCTGCCAGCGTCTTGCTCGCCAGGCTTCACTGGCAGGATGGGGATGCGGGGCGGGCGTTTTCCGGCTGGGACAGGCTCTGGCGCTGGCCCAGCCCGAAGGGTATCTGGCGCACGTTCATTGATGAAAGTGAGCCGATGCATGCCCTCTTGATCGCCTTTAAACAAAACCCGCTGAACTTCGTATGGCCGATGATCCGGCAGCCAGGGCCGGATGGATCGACTACATCGATCAAATCATCTCCGGCTTTCCACCAACCGTTTTACCCCCAACGGAAATGGCAAAATCGGGCGGTCCCCTGCGCGCACTCTCCGGGATAACTGTCGAAACCCTGACGGCTCGCGTAGCCTGGAGCTGCTGCGCTTAATTCGAAGCAGGCCTTTCCAACCAGGATATTGCCCGCCAACTGGTCATCTCGGTGGGCACAGTGAAAGCGCACACCGCCAGCATTTACCGCAAGCTGGATGTGAAAAGCCGCACCCAGGCCATCGCAAGCGCCAGAGCGCTAAATTTGCTTTAATTCTGCATAATAATCCCTCTCAACCAGCTCCCGGTCAGCGTTACGAGGGCTGGTTTATTTTTGTCAAATAAACCCGAAATATAACTTTCAGCAGATGACGCAACAACCCTGTGTGGCTATACTGGTGTCATCCATAAAGCCAGGAGGAAGAAGATATGTGGTTCAACCCGATCATGGAAGGACTGCTGCGCTCACCGCTGCACAAGCTGATCAGCAAACAAATCATGCTCGTCAGCTACAGCGGGCGCAAAAGTGGCAAGGCATACACACTGCCGGTCAATTACGTCCGGGACGGCGATTTTCTTTACACCGTCAGCTTCAAGAACCGCACCTGGTGGCGCAGCCTGCGCGGTGGGGCGCCGGTGACGCTGCTGGTGGCGGGGCGACAACTGAAAGCCAGGGCAGAAGTAGCCGAAAAACCCGGCGAGGTTATCCAGGGATTGCGAGATATATTCCAACATTCTCCGCAATACGCCGGGTACCTTTCGGTCAAATTCGATGGAAACGGCGCGCCCAACGAAAACGATATCTCGCGCGCCGCCCAGGACCGGTGGTGATCACCGCCCGACTGGACGACTGACCAACAGTGGTTCACCATAAGGAGTGATAACATGTCCAGGATAATTTCGACCCGGGTTAAATCAAAACCAAAAAACGATTTTACATGGAAAAACCTGCTTGTCCCAGCGTTCGTGATGCTGGCCTTCTGGGGCATAGCGCTGTGGGGCTGGCTGGCTTCGGGGTACACGCAGCCTCTGGTCATGTTCGGTTACATTGGCACCGCCCTGGGCGTTGGGCTGGGTTTGTATGGCCACGCTACCCAAAAAGCAAAAACCCATCGGCCGCCGTCTGACGCTCTTTCTGGTCGGGCTGTTCCTGGTGGGGTTTGCCATTTTTATGGGCCGGGAAAACGTGCAGATAGAAGGCTTTTTCTTCGGTCTGCTGACCGGCGTGGTGCAGATGGGGGTCATCCATTACTTCATCGCCAAAATTGCGGGTCCGCTGTTGTTTGGGCGGTTATGGTGCGGCTGGGTATGCTGGACGGTGATGGTGCTGGATTTTTCTGCCCTTCAAGCGACCTTCCCGGGCGGCTGCCGGGCAAGTGGGGCTGGCTGCGCTACCTGCACTTCGGCCTGAGCCTGGCGATCGTCCTGGTCCTGGTTTTCGTCGTTGGCTACCGCCAGGGCGCAACCGGTGCACAGGCAGTAACCTGGTTTATTGCCGGAAATGCAGCCTATTACGCGATTGGGATTGGCCTGGCTTACGTACTACGCGGATAATCGCGCCTTTTGTAAATACGTTTGCCCGGTTTCCGTGCCGCTCAAGCTGACCTCTCGCTTTTCCCTGCTCAAAAGTGAAAGGCGACGCCAGCCGCTGCAACCGGATGCGACGCCTGCACCAAAATGTGCCCGATGGACATCCGCATCCCCGATTACATCCTGAACGGGCAGCCCGTACTTTCCACCGAGTGCAGCCTGTGCCAGACCTGCATCTCAGTCTGCGCCAAAGACGCCCTCAAGCTTTCTTTTGGAGCAGACCTGGGCGGCAAGGATCTCCTCAGAATGCGGGAGGCGAAAAGTGAATGACGCCCGCCTGCCACGCGAACGGTACGAATTCATCATCAAAGAAAAGCTAGACGCCTCCTGGAGCGAATGGCTGGGAGGCCTCAGCCTTGAAAGCACCAGCCAGGGGACACGCATCAGCGGGTCTGTACCCGACCAGCCAGCATTGCACGGTGTTTTTGCCCAGCCTGCAGAATTTGAACCTGACGATCATCACGGTAAGGAGACTAGAAAACGAGGTGGAAAATGACCGCGAATCTGCCTTCCATGAATGAGACCCTGTCCCTTGCACTCAAACGCCTGGATACAGAAACACAGCCTTGCTATTTACTTCATCCTGGCTTTTGCCATCTCATGGGCTGTTGAAATCCCCGTTGGATTATCTCTGCGCGGGCTGACTGTACTGAAGGTACCGCACTGGCTGCATTACATGGCATCCTTTGGTCCAGGGTTAGCAGCTATCCTCATCGTCGGCCTGACTGAAGGCTTAGCCGGGTACGGTACCGGATACCGTAAACTATTTTCAGGGCTGATGAAATGGCGGGTTGGCGCAGGTTACGCCATCCTGTCGATCCTGGGCCCTCCTTCTACTCTTTCTACTTTCCACTCTGCCTGCCGGGTTGCTGCAGGGAATCTGGCCCGACCTTAGCAAACTGGGGGTGGTCGATTACCTGGGCAAGATTGGGATTTTCCCTGCGCTGGGTTTGTGGCTGCTTACGTTTGGCCTGGGAGAAGAGGTTGGCTGGCGCGGCTATGCCCTGCCGAAACTGCAATCCAGTCGCACGGCGCTGGCTTCATCGAACCTGCTGGGCGTGCTCTGGGCCCTCTGGCATCTGCCGGCATTCTTCTATAAAGACACCTACACTTCGATGGGCATCTTCGGTTTTCCGGTTTTTCTGATTTCAGTCATCATGGCTTCCATGTTCAACACCTGGCTTTACAACAGCACCCGGGGCAGCCTGCTGATGATTATCATCTTCCATGCCTTATTCGATTTCATCCTTGTATCCAGCGCCGGCAGCGACCTGACGCCTGCGCTGATGACAGTGGGGGTGATCTTTCTGGCAGTGCGCGCCGTAAAAGTCTACGGCCCTATCAATCTTAGTCCGTATGCTCGTCAGGTATGGTAACTTCCCAAATCTCGTGCCATTTGGCATTGATTTTTTAGACCAATCCGGGTAGAATAGTGGTATAAGAGATCTATACCACTATTCCACTTTGCCCGCGCACAATGGTCATCCAATCACCGCTCAGGCCGCTGGCCTACTCCATACCCCTGTACATCCAGATTGCCGAAGGGCTGATCAGCCAGATTGAATCGCGCGACCTGGCCCCCGGCGACCAGCTGCCGCCTGAGCGTGAACTGAGTGAGAAGCTCAACGTCAACCGCATGACGCTGCGGCGGGCGCTGCGCGTGCTCGAATCGCAGGGCCTGATCGTGCGCAAACACGGCGTGGGCACATACATTGCCGAGCCCAAGATAGACCGCCAGATGGATGTGGTTTTTCGTTTTACCACCGGCATGCAGCAGCGCGGTCTGACACCCGGCGCAAAGATCATCTCCATTGAACACAGCATGCTGGATGCCTCCCTGGCGCGCGAACTGGCCTTACCCGTCTCAGCGCCTGCCTATCATATCTTACGGTTGCGCTCGATCAACCAGGAACCGGTGTTGCTGGAAAGGTACACCCTGCCGGCGCAGCGCTTCCCGGGTTTGCAGCAGCACGACCTGGAGCAGCGCTCGATCTACGAAATCCTGGAAAAAGAGTATGGTGTGACCATCGCACGCGCCCGGCAGAGTTTTGAACCTGTGTTGGCTTCCCTGTTCGAGGCCGAGCTGCTGCAGATTGCCGTGGGCGCGCCGCTGATGCTGGAGAAACGCGTCTCTTTCGACCAGCAGGATATCCCGGTGGAAGTTGGCAAAGATCGCTACCGGGGCGATCGCTTCCGGTTTATCACCGAAGCCGCGCCATTCGCCATCTAATCAAGTGCATAGATAATTTACCAAAGGAGAGTTCTGATGATCCAACAATTTGCCACACTCCTCACGGAGGAACAGGTCGAAAGAGTTCACGAAGCATCGCTAAAAATACTGGAGAGCGTGGGGATGCTGGTGCGCAACCAGCGCGCCCGCGAGATTTTCGCAGCGCACGGCGCTGAGGTAAATACCGCTACGGAGATCGTAAAAATACCACGGCAGGTAGTGGAAAACTTCCGCAAAATGGCGCCGCCCAAATTCACCTTCTGCGCCCGCGATCCAAGCTTTGATGTCACTGTGCCGGATGACAGCCCGTTGGTCCTGACCGGCAGCTCGGCGCCCAACATTATCGATCCTGTCACCGGTTACGAACGCCGCGCCCGCTCGGATGATCTGGCGCGCATCGCCCACCTGATCAATGAGCTGCCAGGCTACGATGTCTTCTCGATCTCTACCCTGGCTGATGATGCGCCTCCCGGACAGTTCAGCCTGTCGCGCTATTATCCTTCGATTAAGAACACGGTCAAACCGGTGCGCGCCAATACGCCGCCTGCCGAAGTTGAAAACGTGCTGCAAATGATCTACATGATCGCCGGCAGCGAAGAAGCTTTCCGCGCCCATCCCTTCGTCACCCACCATTACTGCCCGGTGGTCTCACCGCTGACCATGGACTTCGACTCCACACAATTGCTGATCACCTTCAGTGAGAAAAACCTGCCCAGCTATTTCTCCCTGGTGCCCAACGCCGGGCTGACCTCACCGCTGACCATGATGGCGACCCTGGCGCAGTGCAACGCTGAGTTCCTGGCGGCCACCGTGCTCACCGAGATGATCCAGCCGGGCAAGGCCGTGATTTACAGCACGCTGCCCACCGTTGCCGATATGCGTTCGGGCGCCTATTCCCCCGGAGCAATTGAGACCGGCATGCTGCACATGGCCTGCGCCCAGATGGCGCGCTTCTATAATGTGCCCTCCGGCGGCTACATTGGCCTGACCAATGCCAAGGTGAACGATGCCCAATCTGGCTACGAAACAGCAGCCTCGGTCTTCTCAGGCTACCTGGGCGGGGTAGATATCTTCAACATGGGCGGGCTGCTCGATGCACTGATGGCATTCGATTTTGCCAAGGCAGTCATCGATAACGAGATCGCCTTGATGATGAAGCGCATCAAACAGGGCTTCGAGTTCAGCGAAGAGAATTTCGCCCTGGATCAAATTGCCGAAATCGGCCCGGGCGGGATGTTTGCCGGCACCGAGCACACCCTGGAACGGATGCGCTCGACGATGCTGCTGACTGAAATTTCCGACCGGGATACGCGCGCCCAATGGCTGGAACGCGGCGGGCTGGATGCACACGCCCACGCGCTGCGCAAGGCGCGGGAAATCCTGACCCGTGAGAACCCGGCAGCGCTTGCACCCGAGCTGGATGCCATGGTGCGAGCCGCCTTCCCGGGACTGGTTGCTGGAGATTCCAACCCGCCGGCCGGCTGGCCGCGGGCTGCAGCAGCCATGGAAGCAGACGATGATGGTTCGCGCCGCAGGCGCCGCCGCCACGAACGCGCTCAGACCACAGAGGAATAGCTTCACAGCCAGACCAGATCACTGCCGGCAGCTTATCGGGTTGCACAGCAACTGCGACCCGCCGGGTGATGAACTGTGGGCTGTGCGGAAGCAACTTTATGACAAACCAAAACGATCAGGAAACACCAACCTGCCAGATCGCCCTGATGCCCTCCGGAAGACGGGGCAGCGTGCCGCGCGGCACCAACCTGCTCCAGGCTGCCCGAGATCTGGGGGTGGAGCTGGAATCGATCTGCGGTGGACGCCAGACCTGCCTGAAATGCCAGGTGATTGTGGAAGATGGACATTTCCAAAAACACGGCATCCACTCCACCCCCGATCACCTCACCCCGCTGGCAGCCAGCGAGGCCGCTCTGACACTGGAACAGCGGCAGAACGGGCGGCGGTTAGCTTGCGCGGTTGAAGTGCTGGGTGATTTGCTCATCACCGTGCCCGAAGAAAGCCAGGCGCGCAAGCAAATTATCGCCAAGGCGGCTTCCGACCGGGTGATCGAAGTCGACCCGGCCGTGCGCCTGGTGTACGTGGAAATGACACCCCCCGCGATGGGCGACCCGCTGGGCGACGTGGAATGCCTGCAGGGCGCCCTGCAGGAACAATGGGGGCTGACTGGATTGCAGGTTGATCAGCGCGGTTTACCCCGGGGTGCAGGCGGCGCTGCGCGAAGGCAAGTTTGCCGTAACAGTCACCATCTGGCAAGATCAGATGATTTTGCGGGTGCAGCCGGGCTACCAGGAAGGGCTGTATGGTCTGGCCGTGGATGTGGGGTCGACCACGGTGGTTGCCCACCTGTGCGATCTGCGCACCGGTGCGGTGTTGGCCACCGAAGCTGCCATGAACCCGCAGGTGCGGTATGGCGAAGACCTGATGAGCCGCGTCAGCTATGCCAACAGCGAGCCGCAGGGACTGGCGCGCCTCAACCGGGCCATCTTGCGCACGCTGAACGAGCTGGCTGAAAAATGCACGCAGCGAGCCGGACTGACGACCGACGATGTTGTAGATATCGTCATCGTTGGCAATACCATCATGCACCACATCCTGTTGGGCATTCACCCGCGCGAGCTGGGCGGTGCGCCGTTCACCCTGGCGGTCAGCTCGGCGTTGGATCTAAGAGCCAGCGATTTTGGCCTTACGCTGCACCCGGCAGCGCGCCTGCACACCCTGCCGCTCATCGCCGGGCACGTCGGAGCAGACAATGTCGCCGTCCAATTGGCTGAGGCCGTCCACGAGCAGGATGAGATCATGCTGGTGGTGGACGTGGGCACCAACGCCGAGATTGTGCTGGGCGACCGACAGCAGGTGCTGGTGGCGTCCAGCCCCACCGGGCCAGCTTTTGAAGGGGCGCAAATCAGCCACGGGCAGCGCGCCGCTCCCGGCGCAGTGGAACGCGTGCGCATCGACCCGCAGACCCTGGAACCGCGCATCCGCTTGATTGGCAACGAGGAATGGATTACACCCGGAAGGACAGGCGAAATTCCTGCTGAGGCCAAAGCCACCGGCATCTGCGGCAGCGGCATCATCGAAGCCATCGCCGAGATGTTCATGGCGGGTATCCTCAATTCTGGCGGCCTTTTCGAAGAATCAGCCGCGCAGCGCTCCCCGCGCATTCACTACCGCGGCCGCACTGCCGAATACGTTCTGGTGGATGCAGAAAACTCTGCCACCGGCGCGCCGATCGTGGTCACACAGAACGATGTCCGCCAGATCCAGCTCGCCAAGGCCGCCCTGTACGCCGGGGCGCGCCTGCTGATGGGTCATCGCGGCGTCCAAAAAGTGGACCGCATCGTCCTGGCAGGAGCGTTCGGCAGTTTTATCAGCCCGGTGCACGCCATGGTGCTGGGTCTGATCCCCGATTGTGACCTGGATAAAGTCACTGCGGTTGGCAACGCCGCCGGGGATGGCGCCCGCTTCGCCCTGCTCAACCGCAGCCTGCGCGCCAAAGCCAGCGAGCTTGCCAGGTGGTCGCAGCACATCGCCACCCCGTTGGAAGCCTCCTTTCAGGACCAGTTTGTGGCCGCGCTGAACCTGCCGCACGCATCAGATGCTTTCCCTACCCTTGAAAAATTGCTGCCGGGCCGGTCAGACAGCCAGCAGCGCAGATCACGCGGCCGCATCCGCGAGCGGCTGCAAACCAGCCATTCATAAGATTATTTAAGGAGTAAAAACAAAATGAGCGAAGAAATCGATATCACCCAGTTAGAAACCGCCGAGATCCTGGAGCTGATCCAGGACGATCTGTATGACGGCCTGACGCCTGAGGTGGTTGCCAGTGTCAATGAGCTGCTCAGGCGCGGCATGACCCCCTACGATGTCCTCACCCAGGGGCTGGTGGCAGGCATGGATGTGGTCGGCGTTGATTTTCGCGATGGCATCCTCTTCGTACCCGAGGTACTGATGGCAGCCAAGGCGATGAAGGCCGGCATGGCAATCCTGCGACCACTGCTGGTCGAAACCGGCGCTCCACAGATCGGGACGATGGTGATTGGAACCGTCAAAGGCGATATCCACGACATTGGCAAAAACCTGGTGGGGATGATGATGGAAGGCGCAGGCTTCAGTGTTGTCAACCTGGGGATCAACGTGGATGCGGACAAATTCCTGGCTGCCATCCACGAACACAAGCCCGATATCCTGGGGATGAGCGCCCTGCTGACCACAACCATGCCCTATATGAAAGTTGTCATCGATACCCTCAAAGAAGTGGGTTTGCGCGATAAAATCATCGTGCTGGTGGGCGGCGCGCCGCTCAATGAAGCCTTTGCCGAGGAAATTGAAGCCGACGCTTACTGCCGGGATGCCGCCATTGCCGTGGAAACTGCCAAGAAACTGGTGGCAATCCGGCGCGGCCAGCTCAATTAAGGCAACGGCGCGGCGATTGCCGGCCAAAGTTCGAGAAGATTGCGTCCTGACTCAAGCAATCCGATCGATAACACGGGAGACGCAAAGATGACTACCCTGCAATCCTTGCTGGAAGAATATCCTTACCTGCTGGCGGATGGCGCCATGGGGACCATGCTCTTTGCCGCCGGGCTGCAGTCGGGCGGCGCTCCGGAGCTGTGGAATATCGAACACCCGGAAAAAGTAGCCGCAGTGCACCGCGCCTACCTGGATGCGGGTTCGCAGATCCTGCTGACCAACACATTTGGCGGCAACCGCCTGCGCCTTTCACTGCACAATATGGAAGGCCGGGTGAGCGAACTGAACAAGGCTGCGGCATCGATCTTGAAAGAAACCATCCGCCTCAGCGGCAAGAAAGCCCTGGCAGCCGGCGATATCGGCCCGACGGGCGGGGTGCTGCTGCCCTACGGTGAGATGGCCTACGAGGACGCCGTGGCGGCTTTTTCCGAGCAGGCGGCGGCGCTCATTGAAGGCGGCGTTGACCTGATCTGGATTGAAACCATGGCCGATCTGGAAGAAGTCCGCGCCGCTGTGGAGGGTGTCCGGCAGGCATCGCAGGAGATTCCGATCTTCACAACCATGACCTTTGATACGCACGGGCGCACCATGATGGGCGTGACACCCGAAGCCGCGGCGAAAAAACTCGGCTCCTACGGGGCCGCGGCGATGGGCGGTAACTGCGGCAACGGCCCGGACGAGATTCTGGCAGTGATTCAAAAGATGCACGCCACACACCCCGACGCAGTGCTGGTAGCCAAGGCCAATGCCGGTATGCCGGTGCTGGTGAGCGGCAAACCGGTTTACCGCGCCACACCCGCAGAAATGACCGGTTATGCCCACCAGGTGTACGCCGCCGGCGCACGGATCATCGGGGCGTGCTGCGGAAGCACGCCGGAGCACATCCGCGCCATTTCTCAGGCGCTGTCTGCCGGGGAGCCGGCCAGTTGAAAACCGCTCTGATAGCCTGCGGCGCCCTGGCGCGTGAGGTGCTGGCTTTGATCAAGAAGCACGCCTGGGAGGTGGAGCTGCTGGCGCTGCCTTCGCTGCTGCACAACAGCCCCGAGCGCATTCCCGGCGCGGTGCTGGAGCGCATCCGCAAGGCGCGCCGCGAATATGAGCGTGTGATCGTTGTTTACGGCGACTGCGGCACCGGCGGCATGCTCGACCGCATGCTGGCTAAAGAAGGTGTGGAGCGCGTGGCTGGCCCCCACTGTTATGAGATGTACGCAGACGGCAAATTCAACCAGATGATGGCAGACGCCCCGGGTACGTTTTTCCTCACCGATTACCTGGTGCAGTCCTTTGACCACCTGGTGCTGGAAGGCCTGGGCATCGACCGCCATCCCGAGCTGCGTGATGAATACTTTGCCAATTACACCCGCGTGATGTACCTGGCGCAGCGCCAGGACCCCGCCCTGCAGGAACGGGCGCGCTGGGCTGCCCAGAGCCTGGGCCTGCCGCTGGAAATTCAGCAAACCGGGTACGGTAAACTGGAAACACGCCTCAAGGAGCTTATCGAAGCATGAACTATCAAATCCTGTACTGGCGCGACATCCCCGCCCAGATAAAAATCCGCAGCGGCAGGGAACGGCTCAGCCGTTCCCTCTCGGAACGCTTCCAGCAGGCGATCGATTCGGCTGCCATGTTTGCCCGCACCACCAGCACCGAGGATTACCTGGAAGAATGGCGCTCTTCAGAATGGATGGAACGTGAGGGTGATCCCACCGAGGCCGCCGACAGCCTGTTGGCTGAAATTGAAGCCGCCTACCCGGCCGAACGCCTGCAAACCCTGATGTTGAACAAAGGTTTGGAAGGCTGATATGCTGCGCTGGCTGCAGGATAAGCCCCACACCCTGGAGGTGGCTTACGCGGCCATCGAAAAGCTGCTGCTGCCGTTTCGCCGCTGGCTGAAGCCCGGCAGCCGGATGGAGCGCCTGTTCATCCGCCTCGAAAAGATCAGTAAAGGCGCGATTTTCGACTGCCGCATGTGCGGGGTGTGCATTTTGCACAGCACAGGCATGACCTGCCCGATGACCTGCCCCAAAAACCTGCGCAATGGGCCCTGCGGCGGCGTGCGCCCGGATGGGCGCTGCGAGGTGCTGCCCGACCGCCCCTGCATCTGGGCGCTCGCCTGGGAACGCTCGCAAATTATGCCCGTTTACGGGCAGGAAATCCTGCAGATCCAACCTCCGGTCAACCACAGCCTGCAGGGCACTTCAGCGTGGGTCAATGACCTGCACCTGCAAGAGAAAATGGCCCCCGCCGGATGGCAGAAATGAAATCGGGTTCACGCCTGGAGCGCGTGCTGCGCTCAGGTCGATTTGCCGTGACCGCCGAGCTTAACCCGCCCGACAGCGCCGACCCGCAGTCGGTGTACGAACGTGCTTTGGTGCTGGCCGAAGTCTGCGACGCCATCAACGCCACCGATGCCTCCGGCGCCAATGTGCACATGTCGAGCGTGGGGGTGTGCGCGCTGCTGACACGCGCCGGGTACGAACCGGTGATGCAGGTTTCCTGCCGTGATCGAAACCGGATAGCCATCCAGGGCGATCTGCTGGGCGCGGCTGCCATGGGCGTGCGCAACGTGCTCTGCCTGACCGGCGACGGGGTGCAGGCCGGCGACCAGCCCGAAGCCAGGCCCGTATTCGACCTGGATTCGATCAGCCTTGCTGCGCACCGCCCGCACCCTGCGCGACCAGGGGCACTTCCTGAGCGGCAGAAAGCTGGATGTCTCCCCCCGCCTGTTCCTGGGCGCAGCAGAAAATCCTTTTGCGCCTCCCTACAATTACCGCCCGCTGCGTCTGGGTAAGAAAGTGGAGGCGGGCGCCGATTTTATCCAGACCCAGTACTGCTTCGATATGCCGCGCCTGCGCCAGTTCATGCAGGCCGTTCGAGACCTGGGCCTGCACGAGCGTGTGTTTATTTTGATCGGGGTCGGCCCGCTGCGTTCGGCGAAGGCCGCCGAGTGGATGCGCTCGCATGTACCGGGTGTGGTGATCCCGGACGATATCATCGCCCGCTTGAACGCTGCCCCCGCAGCCCGCCAGCGCCAGGAGGGCAAACGCATCTGCGTGGAAATCATCCAGGAGCTGCGTGAAACCGGGGGCGTGAGCGGCATCCACATGATGGCTTACCGGCAGGAAGAACTTGTGGCCGAAATCATTGAAGACGCCGGTTTGCTGCCGCGCCGCTGGCAGCAGCACGCGCCAAAAATAAATCCAGATAAGGAAACAGACAACTGATGGAAACGATCCTCACTTCACCCACCCGGGTGGTTAAAATTGGCTCCGACCAGCCTTTCGTCATCATCGGCGAGCGCATCAACCCCACCGGACGCAAAAAACTGGCCGCTGAAATGGCTGCCTGGGATTTTGAACGTGTGCGCTCTGACGCCCTGGCTCAGGTTGAAGCCGGCGCCCAGATGCTGGATGTCAACGCAGGCATCCCCCTGGCCGACGAGCCCGCCATCATGGCGGAAGCGATTCGTGTGGTGCAGGAGCTGGTGGACGTGCCGCTGAGCATCGATTCGTCCATCATGGCTGCCCTGGAAGCCGGGCTGAAGGCCTACAAAGGCAAACCGCTGGTCAATTCGGTCACCGGCGAAGAAGAGCGCCTGGAAAGGGTGCTGCCGCTGATCGCACAATACGGGGCGGCTGTGATTGGCATTTCCAATGACGAAACCGGGATTTCCGAGGATCCGGACGTGCGTTTTGCCATCGCCAAAAAGATTGTGGAAAGGGCTGAATCCTACGGCATCCCGCGCGCCGATGTGCTCATCGACCCGCTGGCCATGCCCATCGGCGCCATGCGCTATGCAGGCACCTCCCTGTTCACGATTGTCCGGCGGGTACGTGAAGAGCTGGGCGTCAACACCGTGTGCGGAGCCTCCAACATCTCTTTCGGCCTGCCCGACCGCCCCACTCTCAATGCCACCTTCATAGCAATGGCCATTGCAGCCGGCATGACCTGCGCCATCACCAACCCCCTGGAAGAGGGCATCCGCAAGACCGTGCTGGCGGCCAACGTGTTCATGGGCAATGATGAGAACTGCACAGCCTGGCTGAGCGCCCAACGCAGTGAAACCCCCATGGCAGATGGTGATGCTGGGCGGCGCCGCCGGCGCCTGCGCCGTGAATCCGAAGGAGCAAACCCGGCCTGAGAAATGCTGGATTTATACAACCGGGAACTGCGCATCGAAATTGAATATCCCGACATGCGCCGCGAAGCGCTGCCCGGGCTGGTGCGGCATATTCGCCCGGCTCCCGGGATGAGCTTTGTTTCCTACAGCCGCCTGGATGCAGCCGACCTGGATGCAGCCATCCAGGCGCAGGTGGAATATTTCACTCAAAACAAACTGCGCTTCAGTTGGAAAGTGTTGGATCACGACACACCCCCTGAGCTGAAATCACGCTTGGTGGCCCATGGTTTTCAGCTCGATGACAGCGCGGCGTTGATGGTGTTGGATCTAGAGCATATCCCGGCGGTCCTTTACGAGCCGCTGCCTGATAGCGTGAGGCGGCTGACGTCTGCTGACCAGCTGGAACAGGTCATTGACATCGAAGAACAGGTGTGGGGCGGCAAATTCAACTGGATGCGCCTCCGTATGGGCTCGCACCTGGAGGTTCCCGGTTATCTCAGCATTTATGTGGCTGCCGTTGAGAACCAGCCCGCCTGCTGCGGCTGGACCTACTATCCTGCCGGAAGCCAGTTTGCCAGCCTGTGGGGCGGTTCCACCATCCCACAATACCGCCGGAGGGGGTTGTACACGGCTATCCTGGCAGCGCGGGTGCAGGAGGCGGTCCAGCGCGGCCGCCGCTATCTGATCGTCGAAGCCGGCCCGGAAAGCCAGCCGATTGTCGCCCGGCACGGGTTTCAACAGCTCAGCGTGGTAACCGATTTTGAATACCCTGCGCCAGATAGAAAGTAATTGAGTGTACAATATACTCAGAACACCATAAAATTTATTTCAAATTGAAACTCGAAAAAACACATTTGGGGTGTGAAAATGTCTCTTAATAACAGCGGCAAGGAACAAAAAGAAACCATCGAGGTCAAGCGGCGGCGGCAGGGTGCATCCTCAGGGCCCGTTAGCGGGCAGCGCGCCGAAGCCCCTGCACGGCAGCGACCGGGCGGATCTGGCGGGGTTCCGCCCACCATGGGAGGGGGAGGTTCACGGCCATCTGGCCTGCCGACCGGTGGCAGGCGCCTGCCGCTGTGGATGACGGTTGTCCTGCTGATCCTCTTTGTGGTCTTCCGCCTGTTTTCCGGCGGGGAGGAGCCAGCCACACAGGATAGCGGCGCCGGCCCCGAAAGCGTCTTCACCGAGGCCCCCGCTGTAGCGGAGGTGCAGCCCACCCGGAGACCTGCCCCTACCACCGCGGTGCGCACACAACCGGCGGGTTCAGCGCGAGGGGACACCTGGCTGGTGATGCTCTACCAGGACGCCGACGACCAGATCCTGGAGCAGGATATCTATGTCGATTTGAACGAAGTCGAACGCGTCGGCTCCACCGATCAGGTCCAGATTGTGGCGCAGGTCGACCGCTTCCGCGGCGCTTATCAGGGCGATGGCGACTGGACCTCGGCCCGGCGTTACTTCATCACTCAGGATGACGACCTGGACCGCGTCCGATCACAGATGGTGGATGACCTGGGTGAAGTGAACATGGCCGACAGCGCCACTCTGGCCGATTTCGTAACCTGGGCAGTGCAGACTTACCCGGCCGATAAATACGCACTGATCCTCTCGGATCACGGCATGGGCTGGCCCGGCGGCTGGAGCGACCCTGCCCCTGGCGGGAAAGACACGAGCCGCGCTCCAATTGCCTCAGCCCTGAACGACAACCTGTACTTGATGGAGCTGGACCAGACCCTCGAAGATGTTCGCCAGCAGGCGGGCATTGACCAGTTCGAATTGATCGGCATGGATGCCTGCCTGATGGCCCACCTGGAAGTCTTCACAGCCCTGGCGCCGCATGCCCGCTACGCTGTAGCCTCGCAGGAAACCGAGCCCGCTTTAGGGTGGGCTTACACCGGCTTTTTGAGCGCCCTGACGGCTAATCCCGGGATGGATGGGGCCGAGCTGGGCCGCGAGATCGTGCAGAGTTACATTCAGGATGACCAGCGCATTGTGGATGACGAAGCAAGGGCCGAGTTTCTCCGCCAGGGTTCGCCCATGGGCGGCCTTTTCGGCTCGCTGAACGTGATGAGCGCCAACCAGTTAGCCCAGCAGATGGCGCGCAGCATCACCATCACCGCCGCTGACCTGACAGCCCTGCCCGAGCTGAACGACCGCTTCAACGACCTGGCCTATGCCCTGCAAAGCGTGGACCAATCGGCGGTGGCGCAGGCGCGCAGCTATGCCCAGTCGTTTACCAGCGTGTGGGGCCGTGAAGTACCCCCCTCGTACATCGACCTGGGAAACTTCGTTGAACTGCTCAAAAAAGAGACCCGCGACACTGGCCTGACGCAAGCCGCAGATGGCGTCCTGGCCAGCCTGTCGCAGGTTGTGATCGCCGAAAAGCACGGTTCTGGCAAGCCCGGTTCGACCGGCATATCCATCTATTTCCCCAATTCCACCCTGTACCGCTCGCCGATCACCGGTCCCCAGTCTTACAATGCGGTGGCCCGCCGCTTTGCCGAAGAATCATCCTGGGATGATTTCCTGGCCTTTCACTATACCGACCGCTCCTTCGAGCCAGCTGTCAGACAAAGCGTCATCCCCAGCCAAAGCGCCGCACAACGTGCGCCGGGCGCGGGTCAGATTGAGGTCTCACCCATCAGCCTGTCGGCTAATACGGCCGCTCCCGGCCAGCCGGTGCGCCTGACCGCTGATATTCGCGGCCAGAACATTGGATACGTGTACCTGTTCGTCGGTTATTACGACCAGGCCTCCAATTCAATCTACGTTGCCGACAGCGATTACCTGGAAAGCCCACAGACGCGTGAAGCTGGCGGTGTCTTCTACCCGCAGTGGAGTGCGGGTGAAACCTTTACGATGCAATTTGATTGGGAACCCACCCTCTTTGCCATCAATGACGGCAGCCAATCGGTGGTGGCGCTGTTTACCCCACAGCAGTACGGCGCCTCCGCAGAGGAGGCGGTTTACACCGTGGACGGCACCTACACCTATGCCGGCAGCGGTGAAGCGCGCTATGCCCGCCTGTATTTCCGGGATGGCCAGCTCAGGCAGGTATTTGGCTTCAACAGCCAGAATGAAACCGGTGCGCCGCGCGAGATCATCCCCCAGGCGGGTGACACCTTCACCATCCTGGAGAAATGGCTGGACCTGGACGGCAGCGGAAATGTGGCCGCCACCAGCTCACAGCCCGGCGCTACGTTGACGTTTGGGGCCCAGATGTTCACCTGGGAGGAAGTGTTCGCGGCCCAGGGCCAGTACCTGGTCGGCTTCGTGGTTTCCGATCTGGATGGCAATGCACAGCAGGTGTATGCACAGGTAACGGTGAGGTAGCTGGCGAGAGGACCTGACTAACTCGGGTCGTCAATCCTTTATGCCGGAAATTCGAGAATGACGCGGGTGCCTTTGCCCACCTGGCTCTCGATACGGATTCGCCCACCCTGAGCTTCTACAATGCCTTTGGCAATGGATAAGCCCAGCCCATTACTGCGCGTTTGGGCTTCGCCGGGCGGGCCTGCCTGGTAAAAACGCTCGAAGACATGCGGCAGATGTTGTGGCGGGATTCCACGACCGCTGTCTCGCACGATAATTTGCCTGGTCTTACCCTTTTGCAGGCTTTCCAGGCTGATCACACCGTTGGGGGGCGTAAACCGCACGGCATTATCCAGTAATATCAAGAGCACCTGGC
The DNA here is from genome assembly GCA_963705155.1 of uncultured Chloroflexia bacterium. Classification (GTDB taxonomy): domain Bacteria; phylum Chloroflexota; class Anaerolineae; order Anaerolineales; family UBA4823; genus CAVPJC01. The sequence goes on from CAVPJC010000003.1 coordinate 96,637, forward strand.
GCAGGCGCGCTGGATCGCCCCAAACCACGCCATCCGCTGTGGTGGTTTCCAACCGGATGTTTTTCTCCGCAACAAGCTTACCCGCCTGGTGAGCGATCTCTTCCAACAACTGCTTCACAGACAAGGCCTCACGTGACATCTGCAGGCGGCGCGTATCCAGGCGGGAGAGCAGCAGCAAGTCATCCACCAGGTGGTTCATGTAATCCACCTCTCCCAGAATATCACCCAGTAGTTCCACCTGCTCGCCCTGCGAAGAGCTCCGCTGACCCACTTCGGCAGAAGCCCTGATTAACGTGAGCGGCGTACGCAGTTCATGGCTGGCGTTGGAAACGAAGGCATGCTGCTGATCCCAGGCTCGTTGGGCTGGCCCCAGGGAACGTCCCGAGAGCCACCAGCTCCCCAGCCCTAACAGGATGGTACTCAACGTGCACACAAGCAGCAATCCCAGCAAGAACTGCTGGAGCAGGCGCGCCTGGTCTCCCAGGGGACGCCCAATTTGCAGTAAGAAGGGTCCATCCGGGCCAGAGAGCCGGTAGGTCAGCAGCCGCACCGGGCTGCCATTGACCTGGAGAACGGTGCGCAGATCATGCCCATTTACAGAGGCCGCCTGGCTGGCCTGCTCATCCAGTTCAAAGGGCGGCAGGCTGGCTCCAGCACTGGCAATCACCTTACCATCCACGCTGACCGGCAGCACGAAAATCGATGCGAGCTGACTGTCATAGCGCTCTTCATCAGAGTGTTTCGAAGGCTCCGGCTCTTCTTCAGATGCTGCTTGGACAGAGTCATCGTCGGACTCTTCTTCGTTTGAATTTTCGGATGTCTTAGCCGGAGACGTGGGTGTGAACACCGGTGTGGGGCGGGCTTGCTGGCCCAACCAGACCGCTTCAGCCTGCTGCAGCTCGTCAGGCGGCGTCAGGCCATACATGCGGAACTCGCCCGCCATTTTGTACTGCAAAGCCAGGTCTGTCTCACGCTGAAAGTAGTATTTCAAAAACGAGTACGCTCCAAATCCGGTCAGCGCTACCAGACCCAGCGCAACCAGGATATAGAGTAGGGTAAGCTGCAATCTCAAGCGCCTAAGCATTTTCACTCACCAGGCTGTAGCCCAGGCCCCGGCGCGTCTGAACGGGATCCTTCATTCCCTTGCGGTGCAGTTTCCGGCGCAGGTAAGAAATGTACACATCCACCATGGTGGGTTGCACATTACCCTCATACGACCAGACATAATCCAGGATTTGCTGGCGGGTGAGGGCCTGGTCTGGATGGCGCATCAGATACTCCAGCAGCGACCATTCAGTAGGGGTCAGGTCGAGCACCTGGTCACCCCGCCGGATGGAATGAGTGTGCAGATCCATCACCAGGCTGCCCACACGCAGCTCACGACCATCTACGGCCCGGTCGGTATAACGCCGGCTCAGGGCATGCAGCCGGGCTACCAATTCGTCAAAAGAGAATGGCTTGCCCAAGTAATCATCCACCCCGCTGTTCAGGCCTGCCACCCGGTCCTCTACCTGGGTGCGGGCAGTCAGCATCAGGATTGGAACAGGGATGCGGGCCGAGCGGATCATCTGGCACACGGAAGGTCCATCCCGGCCAGGCAGCATCCAATCCAAAACAATCACATCATGCGCCCCGCGTAATGCAATCTCCACACCCAGATCGCCGTCATGAGCCACATCTACGGAAAATTTTTCCATTTCAAGCACTTTGCGCATCAAGGCTGTCAGACGCTTATCGTCTTCAATAATCAAAACTCGCATTTGCATATCCTTTAGAAACGCAATTTCAAGAAGAGCAGGCCCACCAACTTACTTTTTGAAATTCGACTTGCTGCTTTATAAGTGTACTCGTATTCCATTGGAAAAAGATTGGAATATCAGCGCCTTTTTTTTAGTTGTTTCCAATATTCGGCTGTTATCCTTACACGTATCAAGGCGTAAAAACCGATTCAAAAGGTACCCTTTATAAAAAGGAAAGGATTTACGATGAACAAAACCGCTTTTATCATCTCTATTGCCCTTACCACGTTTATCCTGCTGGCAGTGGGTGGGATTGTCTATATGGTCCGGGCCGCAGACACAGCCCAGACAGCAGCAACCGGACAAACGGGCGCAATCGAACTAACAGCCGCAACCAACAATGACGCGGCGGCAGTTGCCGACCTGCAGCAAGCTCTGTCCGACCGGGAAGCTGCTTACCAGCAATTGATCGCTGAAGCCAACACACGTCTGGCCCAGGCTCAACAAGATCAACTAGCGCTGCAGACACAACTGGCTGCCCTGCAACAAAGCAGCCAGGCATCTACGGCCCAGAGTATGGTCACCCCGGAACAGGCAGCCACGATTGCCTCCGATTTTCTGGGCCAAACCAGCATTTACACAATCGAGCCTGTCACTGTGCAGGGTGTTATGCTCTACCAGGTGACTTTCAGCTCCGGCGATGTGGTCTATGTCAGCCTGGATGGCCAGGTGGTCGGCAGCATGGCAGCCACCCAGATAGCCAGCCAGAATCCGGGCGTCTCCGGCAGCAGGGGGCACGAACGCGAGCATGAAAACGAACAAGATCACGATGATTAACAGCATCGCTCTGACAATACTAAGAGGTTAAGATGGACAAGAAACCGAACCACCCACGCACCGGTAAAGCAGATCTTCAGAGCGCCAAAAGGGTTGTGCTTACCCTGGCGGTAACCTCCACATTGGGGTTCTGGGCGCTCTTTTCCAGGCTAAATCAGAATTCCACCAGCAGCTCGACCGACACATCTCAAGTTTCGGACGCGCTTCCTCAGGCACAGGTGGAAAACCGGGTTGTCCTGCAGTTACCACCCATGCCCACCCTGGTGCCAGCCCTGGAGTCGTCCCTGGCCGCAGCCTCCACAACGATCCAGCCTCCAGTGAATATCGCGGCTTCATTACCGGCCACAGGCAAACTCTTTCTGGGCGGCTCCAAACCTGACACCGCACCCGGCGCCCCGGCGCGCCGCGTTCCAGTGACCCGCACCCGCTCGTCATAATGACGCATCAGATTGAATTTCAGGCCATGGGCTGCCAGATGCTGGCAGCCCTGGAGTATCCCACTCCACGGGTAAAAAGCCTGCTTGCCAGGGTGCCGGGCTGGTTTGAAACATGGGAAGCCTGCCTCAGCCGTTTCCGACCCGATAGCGAGCTGAGCCAGGTCAACAACCAGGCCGGCACGGAAATGCTTGTCAGCAACACATTTTGGAGTGTGCTGCAGGCCGCAGTCAAGGCAGAAACATTCAGCCAGGGTCTGGTAACCCCTACTCTGTTGAGGGAGCTGGTAGCAGCCGGATACGATCGCAGCTTCACAGACCTGGTCCCCGATCAGGTTAGGCATACTCCGTCGGTGAAGCAAGCCGGTCGGTTACAGACTGTTCAGCTCGACCCTCAAAAGCAGACTGTTTGCCTGCCAGCCGGGATAAGCCTGGATTTTGGCGGTGTTGCCAAGGGTTGGGCTGCCCACCAGGCCCTTCAGGGCCTGAAGCCCTATGGGCCGGCTCTGGTGGATGCAGGCGGCGATATCGCCATCAGCGGTTTGAAAAAAAATGGCGAGCCCTGGGCGGTTGGCATACAGAATCCACTCAAGCCCGGAGACAGCCTGGCGACCCTGCTGCTTGGCCGCTGCGGGGTTGCAACCTCTGGCACCGATCACCGCCGCTGGGTGCAAAACGGGGTTCAGAAACACCACATCATCGATCCGCGCAGCGGAGAACCAGTCCAGACGGATGTGCTCGCCGCCACAGTCATTGCCCCCAACGTACTCGAAGCTGAAGCCGCTGCTAAAACCGCCCTCATTCTGGGCAGCCGGGCCGGCATGACCTGGCTCGATGCCCACCCAACTCTTGCCGGCTTGCTGGTAACCCACCGGGGGGAATTGATTTACACTCCCCGGTTTCAAAACTATCTTGAGGAAGTATAAAGATGACAACAGAGCCCAACGAAATCGATTCGATCCAACCGGTTGCCAGCGCGGGGGTATTGATCGCCGGGACCCTGGCCATTATCGCCGGGACGCTGGTTTCAGCCGTCGTTCTACCGGCCTGGCTGCCCGGATTGGTGACTTCCATACTGGGGGAGGCGCCAAAAGCCTACTGGTTCCTGTCGCGGGGAACTGCTTTCGTGGCCTTTGGGCTGCTCTGGGCATCCATGGCGTTGGGGTTGATCATCACCAACCGCCTGGCGCGCCTGTGGCCTGGCGGCCCGGTGGCGTTTGATTTGCACCAGTATGTCAGCTTGCTCGGTCTGGGGTTTGGTCTCTTCCACGCCCTCATCCTGTTGGGAGATCATTTTATCAACTTCAACCTGGCCCAGGTGCTGCTCCCATTTGCAGCCCAAAGCTACAAACCTGTCTGGGTGGGTTTTGGCCAGCTGGCGTTTTATGGCTGGGGACTGCTGGTGGGCAGTTTTTATGTGCGCAAACAGCTCGGCAACAAGACCTGGCGCCTGATCCATTTTGCCAGTTTCCTGACCTTCGCAATGGTAATGGTGCACGGGGTTGTCAGCGGGTCGGATACCAACACCATTTGGGGCAGCGCCATGTACTGGGCAAGCGGAGGCTCCCTGCTGCTCCTGGTTTTCTATCGAATCTTTGTCACAACAAGTTCGAATAAGACAAGTTCCAGAACCGGCGCATCCGCCCGGGCTTGATTTTCTCTCTTATGGCGTAGAAACATGCAAAACATCACCCTCCCTTCGTGACAGATGGTGCATCCGCAATCTGGAGTATTATGCTTTAATAAATATAGAAAACACACTATCTCCAGAATACCTGTGGGGATTTTATCTGCACAAGGAGCTTAAGATGTCCAAAACAACCGAAGATCTAAAAGCCGCCTTTGCCGGCGAATCGCAAGCCAACCGCCGCTACCTGGCGTTTGCCAAAAAAGCCGATGATGAGGGGTACCCTCAAGCGGCGCGCCTGTTCCGGGCCGCCGCTCAGGCTGAGACCGTCCACGCTCTCAATCATTTCCGCGCCCTGGGTGAAGTCAAATCGACCGCCGAGAATTTACAGGCTGCCATCGGCGGCGAGAATTATGAAGTTGAAAGCATGTACCCTGAATTCATTAAGGATGCTGAAAGTGAAGGCGAGAAGCGCGCCCTAACTTCTTTCCAGTGGGCCTGGGAAGCTGAGAAAGTGCATGAAGCACTTTACAGGAAAGCCCTGGAAGGTCTATCCAAAGAGACGGCATTGATAGACACCTACGTCTGCCCGGTGTGCGGCTATGTCCATTATGGCGCCGTCCCCGAGAAATGCCCCATCTGCGGCACTCCCGGCAAACGCTTCGAAGCTGTGCTGTAACCAACACCGTCCCGAATCAATAACCAGCCATCCGCCCGCCATCCAACGACGGGCGGAATTATTTTAGGACTTACGCACTTGGTGGGGGATTGGGGGTGTGTGGGCGGGCTTCGCCCGCCCACACACCCCCAACTCTCCCTTAAACTGCGTAACTACTGATTTATTCACAACAGAACGCCTGTGATCACACCGGCAATTGATCCATCCCTGCGGCGCGCGCCAGGCTGGCCACCATGGCGCGCAGTTCCGCCTCCTGGGTGGGATCCAGCTCCGGCGGGAGGTAAGCCTGAATCAGCTCCCGCACCTGCCCACGGGCGCGCCCAAACGTATCCTGGCTGCCGGCCTGCTGCCAGCCGCGCACCGAATCGCGATCAATGATTTTGGTGGGGATATGTTGTTCTTTGGCAAACAACTGCCGGGTGATTTTCTGTTTGAGGAAATCGCCCTTGAAGTCAATGCCTTCAAACATGCCAAGCGCCAGGGTTTCGGTGTGGATGAGCATACCATCCAACAGGCGCTGCGCCATGGCAATCGCCTCAGCGTCTACTGCCAGTTTTTCCGGGCTCTGGCAGGCCAGGAAATCCAGCATTCCCGCGCCGGAGATCATGTTAATGCCCGCCAGCGCGCCGATCAGGGTGGTGACGCCGCTCTCCAACCCGGCCTGGTAATCGACCACTTTGGCGTCGCTGGCGCCCAGGTAAGCGTGGGTGGGCAGACCCAGGGCTTTGCCCACCTGAGCATAGGCCGCATCCATCATGGCAGTTTCCACGGCGCCCATGGGTGTGGTGCCTTTGCGCATATCGAAAATAGCCGGCGCGCCGCCCCATACGATGGGCGCCCCTGGCTGGGCAAGCTGGTGGATGGTGATGCCGCTGATACATTCAGCGGCATGCTGGACCACCGATCCCAGCAGCGTGACTGGCGCGGCCGCCCCGGCTAACGGCATGGAAACGATCTGCGCCGGTACACCGGCGCGAGCCAATTCGATCAGGTTAGCCGAGCCAAATTCGCTCCAGATCAAGGGAGGCGAGGGACATACATCAAAAACTGCCTGGGGTTTCTCTGCCAGGAGGCGCCGCCCTCCGGCAAAAATCGCCAGCATATCGAGCATGGTATGCAGCGTCGTCGCCGAAAATGCCCCGGTGACCACCGGCTTGTTGGAATACAGGAGCACGATATACAGCCGGTACAGATCGCCAATGGCTTTGGGAATTTCGTTGCACACCACCGCAGTCGATTGCGCCGCATACTGCGGCAGCATTTCGGCCACTTTCACCAAACGCACGAGATCGGGTGTATACGAGGGCCGGTGTTCGAGCGTTTCGGCATCCAAAATATGCACGCCGGAAGAACCCGGGTCGAACTGTACCACATCGCCTCCGTAGACCACCCGGGGATCTCCTTTGCGGTCGTATAAATAAAAGACGCTGGGTGCGCTTTGCAAAGCCTTGGCAGCCACCTGGCGCGGGATGCGCGCCACCTCGGTCGCCGCTTCCACCTGCGCTCCGGCATCTGAGAGCAGCAGCCGCGCTTCTTCTGACTGAACTTTTATCCCCGTGGTTTCCAGCAACTGGTGGGCTTCATCCAGGATTTGGTGGAGCAGATCTGTCGTCAGGAGTTCCATTTTTGGCTGCATGGCGGCTCACTTGTTCTCCAATGAGGCAATAATATTGCCCAATTCGCGAGATAAGCCTGGCTCCAACGGTTCGGGCTGGTGGGTGGATAATATCTCACGGGCTTTCGCACCGGCCCATTCGCGGGCGCCGTCGCGCTTGCTCTCCCAAACATCGTAGGGGCGGCGATCCATGTATTGAGGGATGAAAATTTCCCGCATGTGTTTGCGGGTGTGTTTCTGGGTTAAGAAGTTGCCGCCCGGCCCCACCGCACGGATGGCATCCAGGGCGAGGGTCTCATCATCCACCACGATCCCCTGCATCATTTTGTGAATGGTTGAGAAGATCTCGCAATCCAGCAGCATTTGCTCGTAAGACCAGATTCGGCTGCCATGCAGCAAACCGACCCCCAGAAGCATGTCCGACATAACGATGCAGGCCATCAGGGTGGACAGGCTGTTTTCAATGCCTGCCTGCCAGTTTGGTTCCTTGGCTCCGGTGGCAAACGAGCCCATCGAGAGCGGGATATTGTAAAAATCTGCCAGCACATTGGTGGCGGCGCCGAAGAGGAAATCTTCGGGACCACCGCCGGTGTAGGCGCCTGTCCGCAGGTCTGAGGCGGTCTGGGCGGCGGAGTAAAATACGGGCGCTCCCGGGTAGGCCAGCTGGATCAAAGCCGTGGCGCTGATCACCTCGGCATTGCCCACCGCCAGCGTGCCCGCCAGGGTCGCCGGGCCGGTGGTCAGGCAGGCTGCCATGGTCATAAAACCCACAGGCAGCCCGGCTTCAGCAGCCACAAGGGCCGCGTCCAGGCTGCCGCCATCCTGACCCAGCGGCGGGGCGGTGCACTGCATGATCGAAAGCACCGGCCTGCGCCGCAGGGCATCCCTGCCGCCGGCGATTGCTGCAGCCATTTCTACCGCCGCCCGTGCTTCGCGTGCGTTGTAAATGCTTTCGGTTTGCACATGTTTGCTGGAGTTTTCCCACACGGAGCGCAACTCGTGCAGGCCGCGCGTTTCTGGAGGACGGTCCTGGGCTGAAACCGCCACCCAATGAAAACCCACTTCCTCCAGGTAGTCGCCCACTCGAGCAATATCGGCGACATCCTGCAGGCAGGATTGGCGGCGCTGACCGGTAACCAGATCAAGGACTTCGACACCGCAGCCATCTGTGCCCACAAAGACATGGTTGCCATCCAGGGGCAGGTCCTGGGCTGGCAGGCGCGCCGCCAGGTCGTAAACAGGCGGGGCCAGCTTGAGAGCATTTTCGATGATGGCTCCCGGTGCTTTAACAATGGAGGTGGTGCGATCCACCTCTGCCCCGTGCGCTTCCCAAATTTCCAACGCACGGTCAGACGGGAAGCGAACCCCCACGTTTTCGATGATATCCAGCGTAGCGGTGTGGATGCGCCGCACTTCTTCGGGCGTCAGCACTTCCAGGCGCAGCCTGGGATTGGTAATGGATTTAATATTGCGCGCCATGATCGATTCCTTCCTCACAAACCCATAAGCTGGCGCGCCACGCTGACCGCACCGATGGCGTCTTCACTGTAGCCGTCGGCTCCGATTTGCTTCACCCACTCCTGGGTCACCGGGGCGCCGCCCACCATCACCTTCACTTTTTCACGCATTCCCATGTCTTCCAGCGCTTCAATCACATCCCGCTGGCGCACCATGGTGGTGGTCAGCAGCGCGCTCACCGCCACGATATCGGCTCCCAGCTCGCGCGCCGTGCCCACAATCTTGCTGATCGGAACATCCACCCCCAGGTCAAATACCTGGAAGCCATAGGCGGAGAGCATGGTACCCACCAGGGTCTTGCCGATATCGTGAATATCGCCTTCAACGGTGGCGAGCACCACCTTACCGTACACCTGACGCTCGGAACCACGCCGGGCCATTTCTGGCTCCAGCACACTGATGGCAGTCTTCATGGCCTCGCCTGCCATCACCAATTCCGGGAGAAACATATTGCCGCAACTGAACTCGTCACCCACAAAGTTGACCCCCTTTACAAAGCCTTCATTGATGGCAACCAATGGATCAATGCCAAGCTCAACGGCTTTGTGGGCCAGTTCAGCAGCCGCTTCGGACTCGCCGTCGATAATGCTTTGAGCCATGGCCTTAAATAATTCGCTGTGCATCGGTTATCTCCTCTGTGTATGATGGGATATTGAGATCGTGGTTCACCACACTTGGCTGGCAGACGCGCATCAGGGGTTAAGCCAACCGCCGAAATATTATAAAATGCCAGAACCGGTACGTAAAGATGGAGCAGGTTAGGTTTGGCCTCTGGCACACCACCCGGTATAAATTAAACAGGCTCCTTGCGGAGCCTGTACATCATTGAAACTCACAAACATGCAACAGTCCTACTCTTTGATTACCGATTCTGGCAGCATCCCTTCCAGGATAATTTCCAGGGCCATGGTGTGGCTGCAACGAGCGCGCGACTGAAAGAAATCACAATCGCACTGCCAGATGCCATTTTCCAGGTGGACCGTATGGGGGTTGTTCTCACCTACAAAAGTCACTGTGAGTGATTCAATGTGAATCCGATCGCGCTGCTCTGCATATCGCTTCGCTTTCTGAATCTTGCCAATCATCCCGTAGTCCATTCGCCTCCGTCTCCTTTCAAATCAGATTAAAAAAAGCACGCGACAGTACACGCGTGCCTCAGTTCCCTGTAAATATATTCGATTGAAGAAACAACCCTCATAGCCTTGTTCCTCCACGTGTTTGGAGTATAAGCCCTCCAGGCTGGAAAGTCAATCTATTCAACCACCTATTTTCGAATGGGTTTGATCTCGTCTCGAAATATCAGGGTTAACACGACGGAAACCACACTCACCACCAGGGACCCCAGGAAAGCAGACCAAAGGCCATCCACCAGGAAACCCACACCAAAGGCAGTGCCAACATAACCAGCCAGCGCAAACAAGACCGTATTGATCACCAGGGTGAACAACCCGAGGGTGAGCAGGATCAGCGGGCAGGTGAGCAGCTTGAGCAACGGGCTAAAGAGTGCATTGACCACGCCAAAAATCAACGCCATCCAGACAAAAGACAGCCAATTGGCGCTCTGCGGATGGATGCCTGGGACCAACGCTACCGCGGCATACAAAGCAACAGCATTAATTAACCACCGAATCAAAAACCGGTTCATCACATTACTCCTTTCTGCTTTATATACGCAACTTGTCCGGATTGGTTGCACCTGGCGTGACACCGTTCAATTACATTCCACCCCTGCCTCCTCAAAAACGAAACGGAGACAGGGGTGGAAAAATTTATCCTGGCACGGCAAGCGGATTACGGGCTACCTTGAAAAGTACTCCATGGCCTGCTTTACGTGCAATACACCGTCAAACTTGAGGCTGTCGCTGCCCTTCGTCATCCTGGCCTGCTCGCCGCCTGGATCACCCAGGCAGGTGAGGATGATATCGCCGCTGCTGACATCTTCTTTCTCAGTGTATCCGTTGGTAGTAACGATGACATGCATTCCAGCAGCCTTGGCGGCGATTACGCCGTTCTTGGAGTCTTCCACCACCATGCATTCATCGGCCTTGAAACCCACCTTGGAGAGGGCCAGGTTGTAAATTTCAGGATCGGGTTTCTTCTTGCTGACCACATCGCCCGCCAGCACGAGATCAAACTTGATGTCCGTCAGAATCTTCTCGGTGACGGCCTTGGCAGCTTGCTCGTTGGATGTGGTGCACACACCGATAACCAGGCCGGCCTGCATGGCCTCTCTCATAAAGCGGTGGATGCCCGGCCGCAGCGGCAGCTTGCCGGTCTCGATCAGCTCGACAAAGATGGCCGTTTTACGTTTGTGCATGGCCTTAATCAGATCGTCTTCTTCCTCAGCAGCCACCGGGCGGCTGAAACCGCGTGTGTGCATGTGATGCTTCATACGTTCCTTGCCGCCGGCGATCTGCAGCAGCTCATGGTAGTACTCCACATCCCATTCGTCTGTAAAGCCAAATTCCTTAAAGGTCATGTTGAACGAAACACGGTGTCCATCGCGCTCAGTGTCGATAATGACGCCATCCTGGTCGAAGAAGACCGCTTTGATTTTCGACATTGTCCTTCCTCCTGGTTGAGAAGAGTTTGATTTGCTATTTGGTCAGGAAATCGCGCACAACTTTTACTGCCATCTGGTTCTCATCGTGAGAGCCGATGGTGATGCGGAACCAGCCATCGCTGCCATATTTTTCGGTTTCAGGCCGGAAGATCAGGCCCTGATCCTGGGCATAGCTGACCACATCTTTGCCGCGCTTGCCGGTGCCGCCACAATCGAAGAGAATGTAGTTGGCGTGCGAATGGAAGATCACCAGTCCGGGGATATCGCTCAACGACTCTTCGATGAAATCCACTTCCTGGTTGTTAAACTTAACGCGCTGCGCTAACGCCTCGGTGTCTTCCAGCGATGCCAACGCCGCCCACATTGGAATGGTGCCTACGTTCCAGGGCAGCAGTGCGGCTGAGATTTGACCGATCACATCTTTGTGCGCCAGTCCATATCCAAAACGCAGACCCGCCAGTCCGTAGGCCTTGGAAAGGGTGCGGGTGATCAGGACGTTCTTGTACTTCTTGATCAGCCCAACCTGCGACATGCCCAGGCCGGCATATTCCACGTAGGCCTCATCCACAATGAAGGGGATGCCCGTCTCGGCAATCCGGACGAAGTCTGCGGCGTCCATGAAGTTGCCCGTGGGGTTGTTGGGGTTTGCCACAACGATGATCTTGGTCTTATCGGTGATGGCCTTGAGGATTCCATCGGCGTCAAAGAGCATTTTCTTGTCTTTGTAGATCATCGGTACGGAAACCAGCTTGCCGCCCAGGATGGTGCCGCGCAGCTTATAGATGCCGAAGCAGGGGGTATGCTGGATGACTTCGTCACCCACTTCCAGAAAACAGCGGAAGATATTGTCGAAGACTTCGCTGGAACCGTTGCCCAGCATCACGTTCTCCGGACCATCCAGCCCGTTGATCTCAGCGATCTTGCCACGCACAATCAGGCCCTGGTCAGGGTAGCGGTTAGCCATCTTGCCATACTTGATAATCGCATCCAGCACCTTGTCGGAAGGCGGGTTGGGATTTTCGTTCGACATCATGCGGTGCAGTTCCGGTTGGCGCCAGGCAAGCTCAATGTGCCCGGAAATGTACATCGGGATCCCTTTCACCCACGGGACATAGTACTCTTCAAAGTTTTTCATCTCTTTATCCTTATCCTGTTTATATTCAAAATCGTGCGGCAATTATGCCTTGCCGCTGCTGCCGAGCATATCAATCCAGTGACCCACGGCTTTGCGAATCGCATCGCGTACGGCTGCATCCACTTTGCCGGGATCATATTCGTCCCGGTGGGCGCTGATGTACTCAAACTTGGTATCGATCAGGGTGTGCTTAAGCTCCGTGGATACATTAAACTTGGCGCCGCCCATTTCGATCAGCTTCTTAATATAATCATCCGGCAGGCCGGTTCCGCCGTGCACCACCAACGGCGTCTTCACCCCGCCGCCATTGAGCAGCTTATGGATGATGCCCAGGCGCTCGAAATCGATCTTGGGGTTTTTGGTCTTATAAACGCCGTGAGCCGTGCCGATGGCAGGCGCAAACAGATCCAGGCCGGTGCGTTCTACATATTCCACCGATTGCGCAGGATTTGCCAGGGCAGCCTCGTTTTCGGCCACTTTGATCTGGTCTTCCACACCCGATACGGTGCCGAGCTCGCCTTCAACGGAGATGCCGCCAATGGCGTGGCAATAATCCACCACTTCTTTGGTCTGGCGAATATTCTCCTCGTACGATTGTTTGGAAGCGTCGATCATAATATTGGTGTAGCCGGCATCGGCGCACTTTTTACAATAATCGATCTCGGTACAGTGATCCAGGTGCAGGCAGATCGGGATGGGCGCGGCTTCCGCGAGGGTGCGATAGAGCGCAACCATCACATTGGTGCCCAGGAATTTGGATGGTTTCACCGAGGTCTGGATAATCAATGGAGCTTTCTTTTCAACCGCGGCATCCACCACGCCTTCCATCTGGATCAGGTCAGTGATGTTAAATGCTCCGACAGCATAGCCGCCTTTGGCTGCCTCAATCAGAATATCCTTTGCATTTACGACAGACATCTTTTCAAATCTCCTTAATTTTGATGCGTGAACAAAGCGGGTTGTTGAGCCCTTTTCGTCATGCGTTGACTGACAAAATCTTCCAGGCTCGAGAATCCCTTGGAAAAAGCCTGGACTGTATCAAGCGTAGCAGGGTGATCGTTAAACTGCTCCAGCTCAAGCCCATTGGGGTCGTAAGCCTGGATACAGTATGGAATTTTTAATGCCTTATCCAACACCTCCCGAGGAACATCGTTTTCAATCTCCGCTTTGAAATCCAATTCAGCCCCAAGGCCAAACAGCGGTTCCAAAACGTACGGCGGGCAGGTATAGACAATTTCGCCACCCGCCAGGTATTCCACATCCCAAAATCTGCGCTTGCCAGCCACCAGGGGGCCGTCGCGCAGCGAACAGGCCAGCATTTTACTGGCATAACCGCCTTCTTTGAGCAGCCGGTACGCCCGCCGGAAGATCGCAATGCCAAACCAGTGCTTATCCTGCCAGGACAGGTGGATATTGCGCCTTTCTGCCTGAAGATCGAGCACTTTGTGCTCGGTCAACCGCCCGATCATCATGGTGATCACCGCCCGCCAGCGGCTCAGATCGACGCCCCGCTTTTCTGCCAGCTGGATGCCCTGCATGGCGGCGTTGGCTGAAGCCATGATCTGCGGCAGGGTGAAACATACCGTGGTGTTGGTGGAGATGCCCGCGGGCGGTAAGCTGTTTGACCACTTCGATACCCTGCATGCTTGCCGGCACCTTGATCATTACATTCGGGTTGAGCGAGCTCAGCTCGACGGCGTCATTCACCATGCGGTCCACTTCGGTGAAAAGGCGTGGATCCAGCTGCCCGGATAACCAACCGAAGCGCCCACCGGTAGCGTGAAAAATGGGCAGATACATCTCCGCCCCGCGCCGGACAACTTCTTTGTAAGTAAGCCAGGCCAACTCGTGCACATCCAGATCAGAGTGCCCGACCAACAGATCATCCACATATGCCGCCCAGCTTTCAGGGTCGCTCTGAATGACCTGCCAGGACAGGGATGGGTTGGTGGTGCAGCCGCGGAAAACGCTCTCTCCGGGATGGGCCTCGTTGTACAACCGCGAAAGCTGTTCTTCCAGGAGAGCTCGCTGTTCTCCCTGTGCTGCTTTCACCATTTTCTGGACCCACTGCCTGTAAACCAGGGGAGATGAATCCCACCAGATTTCCAGGTCAGGATGGGTTTTTGCCAGTCGCTCCACAGGACTTTCATTCATGGCTGTTAACTCCTTTCGGTTTAGCCTATTGGAAAATCCGAATGGGCTGTATGAAACGGCAACGCAAAACCCAGGATCAATACACGATCATGATCGGCTGCCGCCGCCAGGCGGGGCAGGGTTCCGGCCTCTCGGGCCGTATTATCAGCAAAAACTATTTTTTAAGGTGCAACTTTATTCTACCAGACAGGTTAGTGATGATCGGCGACATCCTTAAGCCAGGTCTCCCAGCGAGCGTCGGTAACATGCTCACGCATGCGCCCAAAAAAAAGATCGGCATAGCCCTGGAAGTCTTCTTCCAGCTTGGAAATACCGCTCTGGGTGGTGCCCCACATGGCTTCGTGGATCTCCGACATTGGCTGCATCAATTTCAGCCGGGCAAAGTGCCTGGCCGTCACCGACCCAAAGTACTCATGCAGCAAGATGCGCTCGCCGTCTTCGTTCAAGCGGTGGTGGTGACAAAAATTACCCAGGTCAAAGAAGATGTCACCCATACCGGCATATTCCCAGTCGATCAAACGCAATTCGCCAAGCTCCCCGGAAACATCCTCATCCAAAAAGTTCAGATTGAGCAGATCATCGTGACAGGGTGTGGGCAGGTACGGGTCTTTCAACATGGCGTCTTCGGCTTCGTTTACCTTCTGCACGATCCAGTCAAAATCGAACGGGAACTTGCAGTTATAGCGTTTTGAGACCCCGGTGAGCATTTCGATCCGCCGGAAAACGTTGAACTCACCGGGCAGCTCTGGAGCATTCTTATGGAAAACCCGCAGCTTACGCGCCACCCGGCGGATATTCTCTGGCTTTGAGATTTCTTCCGGCGGAACGCGCTTACCGTTGATATAGCGTGTCACCAGATAGCCTTCCGGCTCGATGAAGAACATCACTTCTGGCGCCACCCCCAGCCTTCCAGCTGCCAGGTTGGCAGCGTGTTCGATATCACGGCGAATGCCCAGCAAATCGGTATCGGCCCCGGTGATGCGCAGCACGTAGGCTTTGCCGTCGGCCTCAACCTTGTAGTTCAGGTTCGTGATGCCCCCCGAAAGTGGGGTTGTCCTTACATTTTTAGCCTGGGAGAAAAAAGGTACCCTCCCAAGCGCCTCTTCAAGTGTCAGTCCCATGGATAAACCCTCGTGTCAGTCGGCGGCAGACGATTTATTCAGTGCGGCACAGCTCTTCTTCGGAGACGGCTTGCGGCCGGACAAACCACAATGCTGTGCTAACGCTCCAATGAAACGGTCAATGAGTAAATATCTCCACGGTTGAAACAGTAGGTAAACTCAACCGGTGTACCGTCTTCGGCATACACGGTGCGCTCTTTATAAAGGATCGGAGCGCCCTCGCGAATATTCATCAATTTTGCCAGCTCATGGCTGGCTTCACGCGCCTCGATGCGCTGGATGGCGCGCTTGACCTTGAAACCACACTGCTCAAACAAAGACCACAGATTTTGAACGTCCAGGTTTTTGGTGAGTATTTTGGCGAAAAGCTTATGGGGCAGGTGAGCGTCGTGGACGGCCAGCGGCACATTGTTGGCGTAACGCAGCGTTTTCACCCGGATAACCGGGTCACCCGGTTGAATACACAGGGCTTTGGCCACCTTCTGCCTGGCGGGAGTCACATCCTGTGAGAGCAGCGTTGCCCGTGCTTCAAAGCCTTCTGAAGCGGCCGAATCAAAAAAATTGGTCAAATGAGTATGGTCGCGCTCAAGATGCGGATATGCCACAAAGGTGCCCACGCCGTGGCGGCGGTAAAGCAGGCCTTCGTCGATCAGCTCGGAAATGCCCTGGCGCACGGTCATGCGGCTGACGCCAAATTTGACAGCCAGCTCATCCTCAGAGACCAATCTCTGGCCGAACTTTAAGGCGCCCTGGCTGATCTCCCCCCGCAGCGCCTCTCGGATACGCACATATAACGGAATGCCCTCTCTCCTGGTGAACTCGACCATGATTGCTCCCACCCGCCAGAGATATAGACGTATAGACGTCTATATTATAGATGAAATCCGCAGGCTATGTCAAGCTGCCAGCAAGACCGCTGGGTGCCTGAAACGGCGGGATGGATCCGGAATTACGGCGCCTCCGGGGAAATTTCTCCCAGAGGCGCCGGGTCAATCGCTCAACTCAAAACCACCTATGCTTTAATGCGCTCGCCCTTCGGGTCCCAGAGCGGCATAGACTTCACCACCGCCCCAACGCGCTCGCCAAAGAACTCGATGACCAGCTCGGTGCCCGGTTTGGAGTAGGCAACCGGCAGGTAGGCAAACACGATGCTTTCTTCCACCGAGTAGCCGTACCCACCCGAAGCCACCCAACTGACGATCTTCTCATTGCCGGGCAATCGGATAGGCTCCTTACCCAGAGCAATGGTGCGCTTGTCTTCCAACGTCAGGCAGCACAATTTGCGGGTCAGGCCATTTGCTTTTTGCTTCAGCAGGGCTTCCTTGCCGATGAAATCGCCCTTATCGAGCTTGACGGCGAAGCCCAGACCGGCTTCGTAAGGAGTGTAATCCGGGCTGATCTCGGCGCTCCAGTAGCGATAGGCCTTCTCGAGGCGCAGGCTGTCGATGGCCTTGTAGCCGCCAGCCACCATGCCTTCCGGCGCACCGGCTTCCCAAAGCGTATCCCACAGGCTGCAGGCCGTACTCAACCGGGCAGTAGAACTCCCAGCCCAGCTCGCCCACATAGGTCACACGGGCAGCCAGGGCAGGCACATCGCCAACATTGATTTCCTGGGCGGTCATGTAGGGGAATGCCGCGTTGGAAATATCAGTGCCGGTGACCTTCTGCAAGATCTTGCGCGCCTTGGGTCCCCACAGGCCAATGCAGGCGTAAGCAGAAGTGACATCTTCAATGGTCACGGAGCCGTCTTCGGGCATGTTCAGGTGCAGCCAGGAGAGATCGTGAACACCAAAGGCGGTGCCGGTGATGATGAAGAAGCGGTCAGCCGCCCGGCGGGTCACGGTGAAATCGCACTCGATGCCCCCGCGCTTGTTCAGGCATTCGGTGTAGACCACTGTGCCCACGGGAACATCGATCTCGTTGGCGCAAACGTAATTGAGGAATTTCAGCGCACCCGGGCCGCGCACTTCAAACTTATTGAAGGATGTCTCATCGAACAGGCCGGCGTTTTCACGCGTCATCAGGTGCTCGTGGCCAATCGCCCGGGACCAACCGTGGCGCGGCCAGCCCTTGGGTTCGTGTCCGTGATGAGCAAGTTCTTCGTAGGGTTTGTAGTAATTGGGGCGCTCCCAACCGGTTTTTTCGCCGAAGACTGCGCCCAGGTCACGCAGGCGGTAATAGGTGGGCGAAAGCCGCAGATTGCGGCGAGAGAGACGCTCCTCACCCGGATAGTGAATATCGTAATACATCGAGTAGGTCTCGATGGTGCGCGCCACGGTGAAATCCTGGCTGACGTAGTTGGAGCCAAAGCGGCGCACGTCCAGCCGCCACATATCCCATTCGGGTTGACCATCGATGATCCATTCTGCCATGGCCTTGCCAATACCACCGCCGCCGGCCAGGCCGTGGGCGCAGAAGGCGCACGCCACCCAGAAGCCCTTGACCGCTGTGGGTCCCATCAGGAACTCGCCATCGGGGGTAAAGCCTTCCGGGCCGTTCAACAGCTGGATGATTTCGGCGGTTTCCACTGCGGGGACGCGCTTGATGGAGTTCTCCATCAGTGGGGCAAAGCGATCCCAATCGGGAGGCAGCAATTGGTATTTGAAATCTTTTGGGATGCCCTTGAGACCGAAGGGAGCAGGGTTGCGCTCGTAACCGCCGGTGACACAGCCACCCACTTCTTCACGCCAGTAAACCAGCAGGTCGGGGTCGCGCAGGGTGGGGAAATCGTGCCCCATGCCCTCGATGGGTTTGGTGATGATATACAGGTGGGCCATCGGCACAACCGGCAGGTTCAAACCCACCATTCTGCCCACTTCGCCGCCCCACTGCCCGGCAGCGTTGACAACGATTTCAGTTTTAATCGTACCGCGGTTGGTCACAACTTCGTCGACGCGGCCGTCTTTTAGTTTTATGGCTTCCACATTGGTTTCGATAAAGATTTTTGCGCCACGGCTCTTTGCGCCGGCAGCCAGGGCGTTGGTCAGCCCGGTGGGGTCGATGGTGCCATCGGTGGGTGTGTAAGCCGCGCCCAGCACGCCATCCATATTCATCAGCGGGAAAAGCTTATGGGCTTCTTGACGGCGAGAGCATCTCGATCGGCATGCCAAAAGAATTGGCCATGCCCACCATGCGCTTGATATCTTCCATGCGCTCTGGCGAAGACGCCAGGCGCAGACCACCCACCTCTCGCCAGGATGGGTCGTATCCTGTCTCATCTTTCAATTTGCGATATAGATCGGTGCTGTAGAACATCATGCGCGTCAGGTTGGCATCTGAGCGCAGCTGCCCCACCAGACCGGCTGAGTGCCAGGTGGAACCGGCGGTCAGCTCATGCCGTTCCAGCAGTACAACATCTTTCCAGCCCATCTGGGTCAGGTGGTAGGCAATGCTACAGCCACCCACGCCTCCTCCGATGATGACGACCTGGGCATGTGAGGGAAGTTCTGACATATTGGTTTCTCCTTGTAGTTTTCGAGTTGTTCTTAAGGATCGCTAAACATCACCCCCGCCAGGGGGCCAAATTCCACTGTTTGAGATTAACGCTGCCAGACCGAGTTGGGGCGGGCCATCTCTGCGACGATATCAAAAGAAGAGATGATTCCCAACGGCATCGATTCTGGATCATCCGGATCCACCACCACCAGCCGGTGGTGATGATTTTCAATCATCATGCTGGCAGCTTCACGCAGGGTTGCCTGCATGCCAATCGTCAACAACGGATGCATCGCTTTGGTAACCATCACCCGGCGATAATCAACCGCATCACCCAGCGAAAGCAGATCCAGCCCACTGAACATACCGAGAGGCTTGCCGCGGTCATCCACCACCAGGACGGAGCGCCAGCCGGTGTGGGCCATGGCGCGCGCCGCGGATGCCAGGGGGGTTTTTTCCCGGCAGGCAAGATAGACATCTGACATCACATCGCCCACCGTCCTGCGGCTGCTGAGGGCTTCTTCGGCAATGTTGGCAATAAAATCTGAAACCGAGATCACCCCGACCGGCTCGCCATCTTCTGTAACCAGAAGCCGGCGGATGACCTCAGACCGCATGCGCGCAGCGGCCTGGCTGGCCGGCACGCTGGCTTCGATACTGCCCACCGGCGTAGACATCAATTCGCTGGCGGTCATCTTGCGCATGGCGTTCAGGCTTTCGCGATCTGCCGAAAGCCATTCGCCCGCCAGCAGGTCAAAATCGGTAATCACGCCCGCAATTTTGCCTTCGTCATCCCTCACGAACAAGGCATGCACATGATGGGTATCCAGGATCACTGCCACCTGCCCCAGCGTTGCATCGGGCGGGCAGGTGAGCAAGCCCGGATGCATCAAATCGCGCACCAGTTTGGTCATATAATTTTCTCCATTTAATGGACCTCGTCCACCTCTTTGTACCACTTCACCCGGTCGCCCACCCGGGCACGCAATCGCCAGGCCATGGGTTTAGGCTCAGCTTCGATGCGCGCCAGGGCATCTTTGACGCGGGTGACCACATGGTTTTTTTGCTCGGCACTCAACTGCGGATACCCCTGCGCAAGCTGGCGCACTTTATCCAGGTTCATGGTAGTGGTGCGCCACAATCCCCAGTCTTTGGCGCACAACTGCGCCACCAGGGCAATATTGATCGTCTCTTTGTCGATATCGCCGAGCGGGTGCTCAAGCAGCAGCATGATCGTGTCAATCACATCCTTCTCGTTGATTTTCACAATCTGCATTTTTTCGAGTAGCATTTCTGCCAGTGGAATGGTGGGAGCATCCACTTCCAACCGCCCGGTCCAGCTCACGACATGGCAAAAATCCAGCTTGTCGTAGAATACGTCCACGTGCAGGCCGTTGGTGGCGTGGTTGAAGATGGAGCGGTTGCCCTCGCTGACGATGAAGACTTCCTGCTCTTCGCTGTAGCCCAGACCCGACATCAGCGCTTTGATTTCTTTAGCCTGCTTGCGGTAACCGCCAAAATCGATATCGGTGTATGCCCGTCCCATTGCCTGCTGCAAAAAGCCATTTTCCGGGCAGTGCATCTGGAAAGCCAGCGAACCGATCACCCGCAAGAGCAGCCCGGCCTTATTACTGGCTTCGACAATGCGGCGCAGTTCGTTTTCGAACTTTTCACGTTCAGCTTTATCCTGTGCTTGCATTCCGATTGAACTTTCGGTCATAGGTGGCTCCAAGATTTCAGAAGGATGGTGATGGAACAGCGCACGACACGTCTGGTTGCACGATCTCAGGTGTGCTTTCCGCAACTCGGCATCCGGGAAAGAATTACAAACCCTATTATACCGAAAACCACAAAAACTTGCAAATTTTTGCAAAATCCTTTATAATTAATCATCCAAGTTTTCACCATTTATCACAAATGATGCTAAACCTGCAACCCCTGGTGCAATGAGCAAAGCCCTCATCCCGGCCCAAAGGCGAGAACGCATCCAGGAGTACCTGGCAGTTCACAGGATCGCTCGGATAACAGATCTGTGTGATGTGCTGGAGACCTCCGATGCAACCGTTCGCCGCGACCTGGAATGGCTGGAAAAAGAGGGCATCATCGAGCGCACGCACGGCGGCGCCATGTTTTCCCAGCGTCTCAACCTGGAACAGGAATACAAGATGCGCGCCCAACGCCACACCGAAGAAAAGCGGCAGATTGGCGCCATGGCAGCCAGCCTGATCGAAGATGGCGATATCGTTTTCATCAACTCGGGCAGCACAACCACCCAGGTCATCCGCCATATCCGCCCGGACGCAGACGTCACGATCATCACCAATAATGTCATCGCGACCCTTGAGGCTGTCGACGCCAGCTTCGAGATCCTGCTCCTGGGCGGGTCTTTTCAATCCCGCTCAAACTCTGTGGCAGGTCGTTTTGCGATTAAGAATCTCTCCCAGGTGTATGCCAATAAGGCCTTCATTGGTGTGGACGGAATCAGCATCAAATATGGCTGTACGGTTCCGGCCAATGCCGAAGGTGAAGTGGTGCACATGATGTGCGAGCGCACCCACGGCGCGATAAACATTGTGGCAGATAGCAGCAAATGGGGTGTGGTGTCCAACTTTGAGGTGGCATCCATCAGCCAGATCCAACGGCTGATCACCGATGAAAGCCTGGATGCGAGCGCACGCGCCTCCCTGGCGGCCCGCTCGGTGGAAATCTTGATCCCCAGTAACTCGTACGCACACGCCTGACAGGGCGTCAATCCAAAACGGCATCCTGTCTTTTTATCTGTGAAGGAAACCGAGAATGAGCTTCTTTTTCAAGAAAAAACCGAAGAAAATTACCCGCCTGTTCTTTGCTACCGATTTGCACGGCTCGGAGCGCACGTTCCGAAAATTTATTAATGCTGGCAAGTTCTACCAGGTGAGCCTGCTCGTGATGGGCGGCGATATCACCGGCAAGCTGCTGATACCGATCATCAAGGAGGGCAATGGCAACTACCGCGCCACGCTGCAGGGCAACATCCAACAGATGAACACGGAAGCCGAGCTGCAGCAGATCATTGAGAAGATCGGGATGCTCGGTTTTTATCACAAAGTGATGAATGAAGACGAATTTGAGGCGATCCGTGATGACCGCAGCGCGGTGGATGGCCTTTTTCACCAGCTGGCTCACAAACGACTGTCCGAATGGGTTGACCTGGCAGAAACCCGCCTGGCGGGCACCGGCATCCGGTGTTTTGTCACCGGGGGCAATGATGATGAGCCGTCGGTTCTGGAAGCGCTCAAGCGTGCAGGAACGCAATCGATCTTTGCCTGCGAAGGTGAGGTGGTGCAGGTGGACGAAGACCACAGCATGATCTCTGTGGGATACAGCACACCCACCCCGTGGAATACCCCCCGTGAAATCAGCGAAGATGAGCTGGACGCCATCATCACCGGGCTGGCTGCCAAAGCGCCAGACCTGAGCCGCTGTATCTTCAATTTGCACGATCCGCCGATCAATTCGACATTGGACACCTGCCCACAACTGGATTGGAACACAGACCCGCCCAGTCCGGTGATGAAAGCCGGGCAAATCGTTATGCACGGGGCAGGCAGCCATGCTGTGCGCAAGGCGATCGAAGCGCACCAGCCAATGCTGGGGCTGCACGGGCATATCCACGAGTCGATGTCGGTCGTCAAGCTGGGCCGCACTACCTGCATCAACCCCGGCAGTGAATACGGTGAAGGCATTTTCCGCGGCTGCATCGTCACCTTCGCCAACGGCGAAGTTGAAGGTTACCAGATGACGAGTGGATAACCAGTGCGCCTGTCAAGGAGAAAGGAGGAGATCTCACCGAGAAGAAATTGACGACAGGTACCTGCCTTATTATGGATCATTGTCAACCGATTTTGCTTTCAAAGGAGAAAACAAAAAGATGACTGCAACCACAGCACGACCTGAAGTCTTTACCCGTAAGGCGTCTGGATTGGTGCGGGTGATGTCACCCTGGGCTGCTTTTATCTACAACATTCTGACCATGGGCCTGATCTTTCCGTGGACCTACCTGTGGGCGCCGGGCGCCCTGCCGGGCGGCAAACTGGTGTGGGGCATCCTGATCGCCACGATCGTCGAAATCCCCATCGCCTTTGTCTACGTATGGTTGTCCACTGCCCTGCCCCGCTCGGGCGGCGATTACGTCTTCCAAAGCCGTGTGTTCGGCGGTGGCATAGCCTTCACCGTGGTGATGTCTGGCTATGTCATCTGGATCTTGCAGTGGGTGGCGCTCTCCGGATGGCTGGTTTCGTACCTGGGCTTTGCGCCGCTCTTCCTGGGCCTTGGGGCAACCCTGGGCAACGCGGCGCTGTCAGGTATAGGGGTCTGGTTTACCACCGGCACCGGGATCGTCATCGTCAGTATCCTGAACGCCCTGCTGTCACTGCTCATCCTGATTACCGGGTTCAAAAACTACATCCGGCTGCAGAACGTCATGATCGTGGGCGCATTGCTGGCCTTCTTCACCACCCTGGTGGTGATGTTCACAGCCGACCCGGCTACCGTTCCAGCCAAGCTCAATGCTTTCTCGGCTGCTGCAGGGGGCGACCCAAGCTTTTATGAAAACGCCCTGGCAGCGGTCACCGGAGCCGGGATCGACCTCAACCCGCCCTTCAGCCTGATGGCAACTCTGCTGGTAGCCCCGATCGCCTGGACCTCGCTGCAGTGGGCCACCTATTCTGCCCAGCAGAACGGTGAGATCAAAGATGCGCGTTCCTTCACGAACCAGTCCTTCATCATCGTCGGCTCCCTGATCGTCACCGGCATCCTGCTGGCCCTGCTGGCTGTCGCGATGGAAAAAGCCATCGGTACGGAGTTCCTGTACGTGGCTGGAGCGGGTTACTGGTCGCTGATTGGTGAAGCCAACATTGCCGGGTTCAACCTCTGGCCGCCCATCCTGGCGGTGGCCCTCACCGGCAGCCCGTTGGTGGTGCTGCTGATCTCCATCGGCTATATCCTGAACGGTCACCAGATTGTGCACAACTGCTACATCGGCATGACGCGTGTCATGGTTGCAATGTCGCTGGACCGCCTGCTGCCAGAGTGGATGAGCCGTGTCAACGACCGCTTCCATACCCCGGTCAATGCTCATATCGCCTACTTCCTGGCCTCCATCCCGGTCATTCTGGCTTACAACCTCGTTCCCGGCTGGATCGGACTGACCCTGGGCGTTACTTTTGGCTGCGGTTATGTGTTCGTGATCTCCTGCATTGCCGGCGCACTGCTGCCGTACCGGGCCAAAGATGTCTACGAAGGCTCTCCAGGCGCCAAGTACAAACTGGGCAGCCTGCCCATGGTAACCGTTCTGGGCGTCCTGGGCGGCATTGTGGGTGTGCTGATGGTGGCAGCCTTCTTGTTCTCGCCCTCCCTGGGGGTGCTGGGCAACTGGAACTTCGAAAACTTCCCATCGGGTCTGTGGGCGCAGATCATCGCCTTCGGCATCATCGTCATTTCTGCGATCTGGTATCTCCTGGTGAAGCAGGCGCAGAAAGCACGCGGCATCGATGTGGATTACGCCTTCAAGGAAATCCCACCTGAATAAGCTTTCCGTGCGAGAGTGAAAGGCTACCCGTGATCGGTGCGCCAGTGGTCAGAAAACAGCCTGACCGCTGGCCACCGGACACTTTGTGAGACCCGCCAATCACCCAGCATGGTTAATTCCACCCTTTATCAAGGAGGTTCGTATGAAAGATCAAGCAAAGATTGTTGTTATCGGCGGCGGCATTTTTGGCGTCAACATCGCCTACCATCTGGCAAAAGCTGGCTGGAATGACCTGATCCTGGTTGACAAAGGCGAGATCGCCAGCGGGGAGACCGGTCATGCAGCCGGATTGGTAACCCAATTTGCCACAAATCACACATTGATGCAGTTCAGAAAATACAGCATCGAATTGTACAGCGAGCTGGGGCTCTTTGACCACGTGGGCAGCTTGCGGGTGGCATCCAGCCCGGAACAATTCAAAGAACTTCAGCGCAGTGTCAGCAAAGCCAAAGCCATCGGTATGGATGTTGATATCATTTCTCCAGCCGAGGCCATCAAAATCATGCCCCAGTTGACCGACAAAGAGCTGTACGGCGCCATCTACCTGCCGCGCGATGGTCACCTGGACCCCTACATGACCACCACCCGCATGGCCCAGCATGTTCGTGAGCTGGGATGCACCATTTATACCGATACACGTGTCACCGGGATCGAGCTTTCACCCCGCGGTGAAGTCACCGGTGTTTATCACCGATAAGGGCAAAATCAAAACTGAAATCGTGATCAATGCTGCCGGCCTGTGGGGACCACGCGTTTCTGCCATGGCTGGCTTCAATTATCCCACCACGCCGGTTGATCACCAGCACGTTGCGCTCAAGGCTGTCCGAGGCAAAGAATTCCCCCACCACACCCCCTGCCTGCGTGACCCCGACAACCTGGTTTACATCCGCGAAGAACAGGGCGGGCTGGTCATTGGCGGTTACGAACCCAACACCGTGGCGCGCTGGATCGAGGGCGTCTCCTGGGAACACGGCGGGCGCTCTTTGCCCCCAGATTTTGACCGGTTCGAACAACTCATGGAAGGCGCTATCCGGCGCCTGCCCTTCCTGGAAGAGGCCGAAATCATCACGCTGGTCTGCCACCCCGGGGCTTACACCCCCGATTGCCAGCCCGTCATTGGCCCGGTGCCCGGCGCCGCGGCCTGTGGATGGCTGCCGGGATGTCGCTCAACGGTTTCGGCGCAGCCGGCGGCGTGGGCAAACTGCTGACCGAGTGGATCATCGATGGCGAGCCTTCTCTGGATATTTATGGCTTCCGGGCAACCCGTTTCGGCCGCTATTACGATAATCTGAATTATGCCGCCGA
>CAVPJC010000004.1:0-239254 GCA_963705155.1 uncultured Chloroflexia bacterium
CATCCCAACTCTGGTCATTCATGGAGACTATGATTTCGTCCCGTTGACCTGTGCTGCCCACATTGCCCAGGCAATTCCTGGGGCACTGCCTGGTTGTATTGAGGGAATGCGGGCATTTCTCTTATCTTGAACGCCCAAACGAAGTTGGTAAGGAAATCTCATCTTTTATGACGCAGGCCGACCACCAAACCTAACGCTAAAGGTAGTACAAGAAAAACGCTTAGCCTGTTGTGGTTGGTAATTTATTGTAAATCAAATTTTGGGTTACGAAGGTGGTATTCGCCACCTACAAAGATGCCATGGAAGCCCAGGCGCTGTCCTTGATGGGGCGCAAGATGCGGTCGGCGGTGTAATCGTGCCCGTGGAGGAAGAGAAATCGTGCGCCGCAAGGCGGCGTAAGTGATAGTGCGTCACAACGCACCGCAGGTTGAGGAAAACACCTGCGAGGTCAGCTGACTTACCGAAAGGAGAAATCCGTATGGAACCATAGCATGTCAGAAAAGGGGCCAACTGCGAAGCCGTTTAGCAGATTTGGAGCCCTGAGACCTGGATGATATGGGTAAAGCTGGATTGCCTGAAGTCTAGTAGCGAGTTAGAGACCGTGCTGCTCTTCCGACACAACGGCTGAAGTCGGGTTTCGGTAGCAACATCTGGAGGTCCATTAGATGTGAAGTCCTCCTACCGAAAACATAGTCAATGAGACTTATCAAGCTACGAACGGACACCCTAAATCATCCTGATAACGTCACTTATGACCGTACTACGGGATCGCCTAAGGGGCGAGAGCCCTAAGGTGATGGAGCCCCCATAGTAGTCAGTGGAGTAACGCCCACCCACGGCGGTTGGGAAAGCCAACCACAGGGCAAAGGGGGGCAGGAACTGCGGCTTGGTTAGCGATAAGGAGGTATGCGCAATGCAGACAGCCGAACATATCCTACAAGCAATACGTAAGATGGGAGAAAAATGCATTCCACTCACACGGGTCTATCGATGCTTATACAGCGAGGACTTGTTCCTGGCCGCCTACAACAAGATAGGCCGCAACGAAGGCGCCCTGACATTGGGATCGGAAAACGACACAGCAGATGGAATGAGCATGGAACGTATCCGCAATATCATCAAGAAGTTGCAAGATGAACGTTTTCAATTCAAACCGTCGCGTCCCCGTATCACCAAAGAAGAGCGGAGGGACACGCCCACTTGGAATTCCCAACTTCTCTGAAAAACTGGTGCAAGAAGCACTGCGTATGCTGTTGGAAGCCTATTACGAACCCCGTTTTCGGGATAGCTCGCATGGTTTCCGACCTGGACGTGGTTGTCACACAGCGCTCAGCCACATCAAGACTAGTTTCACGGGCACCAAGTGGTTCATAGAAGGCGACATACGGGGGTGTTTTGACAATATCGACCACGACTTGTTGATGGATAATCTATCCAAAGACATCCGCGATGGTCGTTTACTCGAACTCATCCGGATGGATGAAAGCAGGTTACCTGGAGGATTGGCGCTACCACCTGACCTACAGCGGAGTACCGCAAGGCGGCGTGCTCAGCCCCCTCCTCAGTAACATCTACCTGCATGAATTGGATGCGTTCATCGAAGATGTACTCATCTCCCCAATACAACCGGGGAGACAGACGGGCCATGAACCTGGAATATGATCGGATCAGACACCGTATCAAGCGGGCCAGAATGGATGGTGACGCTGAACGAGTAAAGGAACTCGAACAACAACGCCGGAAACTGCCCTCCTTGAACGTACAAGACCCGAAATTCAGGCGGCTGCAATACATTCGCTATGCAGATGACGTGCGCCGTAGAGAAACGGCACAAGAGGAAACCGAAGGAGGGTCAACGTCAGAGAGATACGTTGTAAAGCGCCCACCTTATCCAGACCTGGTAACAGGCTGGGGAGTGTAGCATGGTGGGAAAGGCCTGAGTTTTGCAATCCACAGCAAACGACTGAAGGCCAAGCTAGACTGGACATGGCAAGAGCTAAACTGCCCAAAGATCAGTTCCGAGCGGTGATAGCGTAAACATCAGGGAAAGTGGGTTGTAACCCTGGCTACCGTTCCCAACAGGCTAAAGTCGTCAGCCTGCTGGCTCTCTGAACGGTAGGCGATATGCGACGAGCATATTCAACGGAGCGAACGATCTGCCTAAATCCAGTGAAGACCTCAAGTGACCGAACTACGGGATCAACCTCACCAACCCTAACATTATCCGTGAACATGGTAGGAGTAAGCACCTGAAATGGTGGCTTTGAAAATGGCGGTTGACGGAACTCTCATAGTACTCAAAGTGCTGCCTGTAATGGGCAGGGCATGGGAAAGGAGAGTAGCTGACCTCGGACATTCAAACGACAAGGTGTCATGAATATGATACAAGCCTGTGACGTGTTGAATATCATACGCGAAAATAATCTGCAAAACCCACTGTGGATCAATCGAGACCTATACCGGCAACTGTACAACCCAACGTTACATATCCTGGCATATGAACGCTTGAAAAGCAAGCCGGGCAATATGACGCCAGGCACAGACGGGAAAACGCTCGATGGATATGGTCTGGAAGACATCCAGAAAACCATAGACTTGTCGAAGGTGGAGCAATACTGGCCTAAGCGGGTCCGGAGAACATACATCCCTAAGAAAGCCAAAGGCAAGTTTCGCCCGTTAGGGATACCATCGCCGCGCGGATAAAGTCATTCAGGAGTGCATCCGGCTAATCTTGGAAGCTATTTACGAAAGCGGCTTCCACGAGAACAGTCACGGATTTCGCCCAGGAAGAAGTTGCCATACGGCGTTGGAAAGTTTACGGCGGAACTGGGTAGGAACGAAATGGGTAATCGAAGCCGACATCACCCAATGCTTCGATAATATCAATCACCAACGGCTCTTGGACACTCTCCGAGAAAAAATCCACGATGACCGCTTCATCAATCTGACCCGAAAATTCCTAACGCGGGTTATCTGGAAAACTGGGAATATCACAAGACATACAGCGGGACGCCACAAGGGTCGGTCATTTCGCCTATCCTGACCAATATCTACCTGGATAAACTCGACCGCAAACTCGAAGCCATCTGCCAACAATATACTCAGGGCGAAGAACGGCTATCCGAATGCCAAATACTACTATCTGCTGGAACAACGAAAGCAGCTTCTTATACAAGGAGAAGACAACCCCCGACTTAGAAAGGCCCTGGCAAAGCCAATCCGAGAAACCAATCTTCGTATCTTGCAAACCCCCTCGGATGATTTTCATGACCCATTCTACACCAGGGTCAAATTCATCAGGTATGCAGACGATGTGATTGTCGGAATAATTGGCCCAAAATCACTAGCCGAACAAGTCAGAGAAGACATGGCAAACTTCCTGAAAGAAGACCTGAAACTCGAATTGAACCAGCAGAAAACGGTTATTACACACCCGGCTACCAAGCGCGCTCAATTCTTGGGATACTTGTTTCAAACGGCTGGCCCCCGATGGCGAAGACGAAACCTTCAACGCAAAGGCTCACCACATAACATCATCCAGACCATCAAGACAACCACTGGCAACATCACCCTTCTGGTTCCCCTGAGAAACATTGACGAGAAGCTAAAGAAGTACATGAAAGATGGTCAACCAGCTTGCATGAACGCTTTCATCAACCAGCCAGTTGACCATATTATCGAACACTATAACGGGGTTCTGAGAGGCTGGTACAACTACTACCAACTCGCCGAAAACGTCGGCCAACTCAACTATGCCCGGTATGTGTTTCGATATTCCTTAGCCAAGACCATCGCACACAAAGAAAAATCGTCAGTGAGTAAGGTTTTCCAGAAATATGGCAAGGATATTACCTTCCAGAAACCAAACAGGCGGAAGGTTTGCCTTTTTAACCAGCCCTTGAAACAGGTAAAGAAAGCCAAAGGTGCAAAAGCCAATCTGGATGCCATTCCTACCTGGTGGCCGAGGCGAACCCAAAGCAGGCTAATGGACAGTTGTATTGTCTGCGGTAGCTCAGAACAGGTAGAGATGCACCACGTCAGACATATCCGCAAGCGCGGGGATACAGTGCAAGGCTTTAGTCTTTACATGGCGGCAGTCAACCGCAAACAAGTTCCAGTATGTCACCAATGCCATCGAGAAATCCACAATGGGAAATATGACGGGGCGGATTTGGCCGAAATCCTGAGCCAATTACAAGCCCCAGACGCAGTATTATGAGGCCCCCAACTATGGGTTTACACAGTCACGGATGTGTAAAAGCGGAGAGCCGCATGCAGAGAAATCAGCACGTGCGGTTCGGAGGGGGGCGGTTGGAAACACAGGTTATGCTGTGCGCTGGCCGCCTACCCTACTTCATCCTGGGGTTTATCGGCCCAAGGTCGGAAGCAGAAACGATCAAGGCAGCGATTGGAACGTTTCTGAGTGAAAAGCTCCACCTCGAAATGAGTGCATCCAAAACCCTCATCACTCACGCACGCACAGAACATGCCCGCTTTTTGGGGTATGACATCAGCGTTTATCACAACAATAATGTCCTCTCACGCCCATCAGGAAAACTCTCAAGAACCCGATGTATCAACGGTCAGATCAGGTTAGGCATTCCCTTTGGGAAGGTGGATCAGGTAGCTTCACGCTATATGCGTCATGGGAAACCGGTCCACGAAGCCGGATTGCTGGCATTCTCGGATGGTCAGATCGTGGATGTCTACCAGCAACGCTTCCGAGGACTGGCGGAATACTACAAGTACGCAGTAGACCGCTGCTACCTCGGCAAGCTCAAGTACGTGATGGAAGTTGCCTTGACCAAGACGCTGGCGTGCAAGTTCAAGACGACTGTCGCCAGCATCTACAAGAAGTATGGCAGGAAGCGCACCGTGAATGGGTATACCTACAAAGTCCTGGAAGTGGAAGTGCCCACCAAACACGGCTCTCGCTACCTTTACTGGGGAGGCATCCCCTTGAGAGTGGTCAAACTGGGTGCTGAACCCATCGACGACAACATCGGGATGCGCAACGTAGCCATCACAGACCGCAGCGACCTGATCCAAAGGATGCAGGCCAACGAAGTGTGAACTTTGTGGCTCGCAAGAACAGTGTGAAGTCCATCATGTACGGAAACTGTCCAACCTGAAGAACCGTTGGAGAGGGCGAAAGCAGAAGCCTGATTGGGTGATTCGAATGATCACGATGCAGAGGAAAACGCTGGTCGTGTGTGCGAAGTGCCATGATGCGATCCATACAGGGAAAGCACCACCTGGATTACGCAAATGAGTTCTGGAGAGCCGGATGATGCGAAAGCATCACGTCCGGTTCGGAGGGGGGTCTGTGGAAAAGTGCCTGCAAAGGTAACTCACCACTTTCCTACCCTACATCACCGAGCTTGCCCGTGAAGTGTTGCGCGGTGCTGAGCTGGACGATCTGCAGTCGCTCTTTGCGGACGAGATGCGGGTATCGAACTCGCCCATGGGTTGTCCGACCGAAATCAGTCCGGTGCTGATTCCCGTGAGTCCCAAAACTTGGCTGGATTGGGCGCTGGAACACCAGGCAGCCAAAGCGGCTGCTGGTAGAAGGTCCGCTGGTAAACGGAGCAATATCGTCCAGCCAGGCCAGTTATCGATTTGGAGTAACCCGAAGGAGGAATAACCCCAATTACAGATACATCTCACAATCAACGCTCCGGTTCTGACATCACGAATGTCGGGACCGGAGTTTTCTTTTACCCCCTAAGGTGCATAAGAGACATTCAATTCTATTTAGAGTAAGAGGTGCAATTATGGCAGATGAGAATGTAAGTCAAAACTCTTCTAAAAAACCTGACCCACAAGTTAATCAGGTTTCCGGAGATGATATAACCCCTTCCCAGGAGCAGTCACGCCTTCCCGACAGGCTCCCACAGAGCCTGATTGAGTGGCTGGCGCGAATCAACCGCCGCTACCTGGCGCTCAACCAGGAAAAGGCAAACGACACCAGCTAAAGATAAATCGGGCTGCTCCTGATCGGAGGTGTACTGTGAAACAACCTGGATAGTTTTCTCACTCAATATCTCAATCAATTTCTACTTTGAACGAAAGGATTGAACAAGATGAACCGATACAAGCAAAGAGAAGACTCTTCCCCTCTCCCTGGAGCAGCCTACATTCGCTTTTCATCTGAGATGCAAAGCGATTCGTTCAGCCTGGATGCCCAGCTACGCCAGATCAAGGAACAGGCTGAGCGCGATGGGGTCGAGATTGTCAAGGTGTTCGCCGATCCGGCCCAATCGGCTTACCGCAAGAAATACCGTCCAGGGATCAATGCCATGCGCGAAGCTGCCCGGCGCGGCGAGTTCAAGGTGCTGTACGTCCATAAAGTAGATCGCCTGGCGCGCCGCCTGGAATGGTCGCTGGAGATCGTCCACGAGCTGCAAGAGCTCGATATCATCTTCAAAGCTGTCCAGCAGCCCTTCGATCTGGGTACACCGGAAGGCAAGCTGCTCTTTCACCTGGTCAGCTCCCTGGGCGAGTTCTATAGCGATAATTTGTCCAAAGAGACCAACAAGGGCAAGCTGGAGCGTTCGCTGCAAGGCTATCACAACGGCACGGTTCCCTGGGGTTACATCAGCATGCTGCAGGGCAACCGCAAGGTGGGCGTTCCCGACCCGGAGAAGGCCTCGGTGGTGGTGGAGATGTTCGAGCGTTATGCCACCGGCCAGTATTCGGACATGCAGATTGCCGAGCTGGTTGAACGAAAAGGGGTATCTCACAGCAAAGAATCGCATGTTCAACAAGGACTCTGGTAAGAGATATGCTCTGCAATCCCTACTTTGTCGGCAAGATCCGTTACCGTGGGATGACTGTACGCCCTAAGGGGGTTAGCTATCGCTCCACGCCGCCCCAGGTCTCGGAGGGCCAGCACGAACCAATCATCAGCCAGGAGTTGTGGGATCGCTGTCAGGCACTACGTGCTAGCCGGCGTGTTGTTCCCAAACCCGGGCAGAAGGCTGCCAGGGTTCACCTGCTGCAAAGCCTGGCGGTCTGTGCGCACTGTGGTCGACGACTTCGTGTCCAGACACCGAAGAATTACCCCACCTACTACCGGGAGGATTCGCACCTGCGTGGTTACTACGACTGCCCGTACTCAGGTCAAAGCATTCACGCTGACAGGCTGGATGAACAGGTGGCGGCTCTGATACAGTCACTCAAACTGACTGCCACCTGGGAGGAGGATGTGCGTAAACTCCTACATGATGGACAGGATAGACCCGACCCGGAGACTGAGCGCAAGGAGATCCGCAGCATGTTGCGCCTGATGCGCGATAACTATGAGCGGGGCCTGTACGAAGGCGAAGAATACCAGTACTGGCAGAAAGTCAACAGCTTGAAGGAAAAACTCGAGCTGCTCACCCGCATCCCGGAGTCGGCGATTGAACGGGCTGCACTCACCCTACTAAATCTGCATGACAGCTGGGAATGGGCTACCCGCGAAGAGCGCAAGATGCTGGTGCGGACGATGATCCAGGAAGTTGGTTGCGATGTGGGTACAAAGCGCATCGTGTGGGTCAAGGTCAATCCAGACTACGAGATTCTCTTCCGGCTAATGGATAGACTGCGCCCCGACGCTGGGCGACGCTACTGGATCCGAGAAAGAGGTGCAGAAGGGGACATTGGTGACATAGGGGAAGAATTGGGACAGATGGCAACCGAAGTCAAAATCGCCTTCCCGGTGTCCCACAATACCTTGACAATCGTCGAGGAGTACGTACAATGAAGGAGTACCGCTTAAAGGTGAGATCGCCCAGCTGGCACTGAGCGATCTCGGGCGTGAAGATCACGCCAAAGCGTAAAACCTCGTTCTTTGACATCCGTTTTTCAACAGATCGAGAGCCGGTAGGCTCACAAGACTTTACGCTCAGCGGAGAGGGTGGGATTCGAACCCACGGTGGACACGAGTTCCACAACGGTTTTCGAGACCGCCCCATTCAACCACTCTGGCACCTCTCCAATGGGTGCTGCGTATTATACCAATTCCTGCCCGCGGCGCAATACAGACCTTCTGGCCCTTCCTCATCAACTGCCCGGTTCGGGTAATTCGTGTGTTTCGAGGCAAGGTCAGGTTTCTTTGCGCCTTTGCGTCTTTGCGGTTCCGCACTTGCTCTAACCCTGACTACAGTTCCACCCCGCTCCCCCGTTCGGGGAAAAATACATCTGTCATCCCCGCCTCTCTTAGCTTCTCCGTCAGCGCATCCGCCGCCTTTTGCTCCCCGTGCACCAGGTAAATCCCCTTCACCGTATCCTTCACCGAGCGCGCATACTCCTGCAGCAGATCCTGCCCGGCGTGCGCCGAAAGCCCGCCGATCGTGGCCACCTCCGCCCGCCGTTCGTACACCTCTCCGAAAATCTTCACCCGTTCCTCACGGTCTGCCAGCCGCCGCCCCAACGTGTTCGGCGCCTGCCATGAGACGATCATCACCGTATTGCGCGGGTCTTCGATGTTGTTGCGCAGGTGGTGCAAGATGCGTCCGGTCTCCGCCATTCCCGAGGCCGAGATGATCACCATCGGGTCGCGCCGGTTGTTTAACGCCTTCGACTCCTCCACCGAGCGCGTATACGTCAGCAAATCGAACCCCAGAATCTCGCGGTGCCGGTCCTTGCGGATCAACTCCTGGGTCTCATCGTCAAAACACTCCGGGTGCGCCCGGAACACCTGCGAGGCGTTCACCGCCAGGGGGCTGTCCACCACCACCGGAACGCGCGGCAGCTCGCCGTGCGTGAACATCTTTTGCAGGTTATACACAATCTCCTGGGTGCGCCCCACCGCAAAAGCGGGCACGATCACCTTGCCGCCGCGCTGAATGGTTCGGGAGACCACCGCCTGCATTTCGGTATAAGCCACCTCCGGGTCGCGGTGCGGCTTGTCGCCGTAGGTGCACTCCATGATCATCCAATCCGCCTTCGAAGGCAGAATCGGGTCTTCGATCAGCGGCAGCCTGCGCCGCCCGATATCGCCCGAAAACCACAACCGCAGCTTTCGCCCGTTCTCCTCAATATCCAGCACCACCGCCGCCGATCCCAGGATGTGCCCGGCATCCACCAGGTGCGCCTGCACCCCTGGAATGGGTTGGAAAACTTCCCCGTAATCCACCGGAACAAAGTGCTGGGCCACCAGGGCCGCGTCTTCCATCGTGTACAGGGGTTCCACCGGCGGCTCACCCCGCAGGACCCGCTTGCGGTTCACGTAGGCCGCATCCAGCTCCTGGATATGTCCCGAATCCATCAGCATCAGGTTCGAAAGGTGCGCTGTCGCCGCTGTGGCGTAAATCCTGCCCCGGTAGCCGTCCATAACCAGGCTGGGCAGGTTGCCGCTGTGATCGATATGCGCGTGCGATAGGATCATCGCGTCGATCTTGCCCGCCTCATATGGAAACGAGCGGTTGATCTGGTAGGATTCCTGCCGGCGGCCCTGGTACAGCCCGCACTCCAGCAGCAGTTTCTTGCCGTTGATTTCCAGCAGGTGCTGCGAACCGGTAACGGTTTGCGCCGCTCCATAAAAATTGATCTTCATTGTTTAGACTCTCGCAAGTAGTTCCAGGATCTGAGGCCCGAAGTGCTCCATGCGCCAGGGGACGTACTTAAAAATCTGCGCCAGCTCCTCGTGCTGTCCCGGGTTTTGTTCCGCCACGGCATGCATCAGCTCGCGCGGCAGGATCACGTCCGAGTTGACCCCCATTTTCAGGGCGGTGGTTTTGCGCCAGTTGCGCAGGCGTTCCAATCGTTCCAAAAATCGCTCGTCGGGGCGCGGGTTGCGCGGCGGGTAAACCCCCGGCGCCTTCAACCCTTTTGCCACCGCCGCCAGCAGCGCTGCTCCATGCCGCCTGATCTGCTGCGGGGTCATGCCGTGGATGTTTTGCAGCGCGGCCAGGGATGCCGGGCATTCGGCCGCAATCGCCACCAGCGTCTGGTCGCCGATCACTTTGAACAGCGGCCGGTTGATCGCCCGCGCCATCTGGTCGCGGTAGCGGCACAGCTCAATCAAAACCGCCGCATTCTGCGGCCCCAGGTCGTGCGCCCCGTGCATCCTCCAGCAGTCTTCCACCTTGTTTTCCAGCGGCCGGCCGTTCACCGTGCAAATCCGGTCGAAATCTTCCAGCGCCAGCGGCCACAGGTTTTTCTCCTGCAGCTCCCGCCGCAGCCGCTCCCGCAGCGGGATCAGATAATGGGTGTCATGCTGGGCATACTCCAGCAGGCTCTGCGGCAGGGGGCGCTCCCCCCAGTTGGCTCGCTGAAAGCGTTTATCGACGTGCACACCGAACTCGCTCTCCAGGATTGACCCCAGCCCGATCTCATCCCGCCCCAGGATGCGCGCCGCCAGCATCGTGTCAAACAGGTTGGCAAACTCAAAGCCGAAATCCCGTTTCAAGCAGATGACATCATATTCGGCGGCATGGAACACTTTCTCGATTTTTGGGCTGCTGAAGACTTCACCCAGGGAATACAGATCTCCCAGCGCCAATGGGTCCACCAGGAAATCCTGGCCGGGTGTGGAAAATTGAATCAGGCACACCTGCTCCTGGTAGGCGTACAGGCTGTTGGATTCGGTGTCCACCGCGATGATCGGCTCGGCCAGCAGCGTGCGCACCAGCCGCTCCAACGCGGGCGCTTTGGCGATAAAAATGGGTGAGGTCGGGTTGGTTGGATCCATCTGGGCAATTATAGCCGAAATATGCCCCCGTTCAGCCACGCAATTGCGCCCGCAGAAAATTAGTTGCGACCTGGCCGGCAACCTGAGGCCCTGGTAAGCGCCTGCTCAAAGATCAACGCATCCCCGCAGTCCCGGTAATACCCGCCCAAACCCCGCCTGCCGGTAACCGGTAAGTGGGTACAGGCGGGCGGCGGCAGACACGACTTCTGATAGGTTATAATGATGGTACTGTGAAGTTTTTCCCATAAGAAAATGTAAGGGATTAGGAGAATAAAATGAGCGAAGAAAAGAAAAGCATATTTGATAAGCTAATCGATGCCGTTACCGATCGTGACGAGAAGGCCGCGGCTGAGAAAGCTGCCGCCGAGAAGGCTGCCGCCTTAAAGGCCGCAGCGGATAAAGCCGCTGCCGATAAAGCCGCCGCTGTGAAAGCTGCGGCTGAGAAAGCTGCCGCAGAGAAGGCCGCGGCCGAGAAAGTTGCTGCTGAAAAGGCCGCCGCCTTAAAGGCCGCGGCAGATAAAGCTGCCGCTGAGCGGGCTGCCGCCGTAAAAGCCGCGGCCGATAAAGCTGCTGCGGAGCGGGCCGCCGCCATGAAGGCCGCCGCCGATAAAGCTGCTGCCGAAAAA
Organism: uncultured Chloroflexia bacterium; assembly: GCA_963705155.1. Classification (GTDB taxonomy): domain Bacteria; phylum Chloroflexota; class Anaerolineae; order Anaerolineales; family UBA4823; genus CAVPJC01. Next base: position 11,305 of record CAVPJC010000004.1, read on the forward strand.
GCCGCCGCTGAAAAAGCTGCCGCCGAGGCCGCTGCTGCACCCAAGATGGGCGTCGTGATGGTCCGCAGCCTGCACATCCGCAAAGACCACAGCGCGACCTCGCAAGGCGTGGGCGGTCTGGTAAAAGGCAATCAGGTGACGATATTGGACACCTGGACCGATGGGAAAGATACCTGGGCGAAAATTGGGCCCGACCAATGGGCCGCCATGATCTATAACGGCGAGACCTACATTAAATACGAATAATCGGTCGAGATCAATGGATGGTCTGCCCAAAAAGGGAGTCGTTGCAATTCATCACCGCCCCCTGTAGGGGCGAAGCGATGTCCTTTGCACAATATAGGGCGGTATGACCACGCTTCGCCCTGCTTTTTGGATAAGCCCTCACCATGTTCGCGGTCTTTATCGCGATGCGCACCACCTGGTACCAGGTGCGAGCCCATCCCGGTAAAGACCGCGCCAGGTTTAAAGCTCTTTAGCTGCCACGGCCGGGTTGCCTGGCGTGGCGCTCATGCACAGTTACTTGCGGTTCGCCATTCCCGCAATGGCCTGAAGCATGGCATTGGCCACTAATTGGCCGGACTGCTGGCGATGCGGTTTTTGACCCATGGGGCCGGCTGACATGAGGGCTGCCAGGGCCGCCTGCAAATTGTCTTTGCCCTGCTGTTTGGCATTCATGAAGGTCATCCCCGCGTTCAATAGATCGCCGAGATCCAGTCCGCCTGGTTGTTGGCCCCCTGTTTGCGCTGCAGGTTGTGTTTGTCCGCCGCCAAGCAGCGCTCCAAACAGGTCTGCGCCTTGAGAAGCCCCCTGGCCTCCACCCATCAGCATACCCAGCAAATCGCCGCCTGCCTGTGGGCTCGCCGGCTGTCCGCCTCCCAACAGGGATTGGACCAGCAGCGTGGCGTTATCTGGCGTCACCGCCGGTTGTCCCTGGAATTGCTGCGCCGCCTGCGCCAAACCCTGAGCGTACACCTGGGCGGAGCCGTTGTGGCCATTTTGTGCCACGTACTGGCTGGCGTAGCTCAACTGCTGGGAGGGAGGAGCGTCCTGCTGGTTGCCCAGCGCCTGAGAGATCATGGAAAAGACCTGCACCATGTTATCGCCGTGGTTCTGGTTTTCTGTATCCGCCTGGTTCAGGGAAGACTGGTCTGCAGCCAGCGCCTGAGTGGCCACATTGAAGAGCGATGCCAGGTTGATGCCTCGCTCTGGGGAATTCGCAAGAGAATTATCCGACCTGGTCGCTTTGACAGAACGGGCTTTTTTCTTCATCTGAACATCCTTTCTTCGAATGGGCCGATTGCCGGTTGCTGCCCGGAATCCTTTGCCCGGAGATCACAGATTTGGCATATTAAAACGGAGGGCGCTATCCACATTGCTCTGGAGCATGTTCGGCAACCGGGATGGCGCCCTCTCACATCGTACTGAAGAACGTTTACAAACCTTCGAAAAGATTGCCGGCGGCAAGCACAACAAAAGCCGCCAGCATTAGCCAGGGAGCAAATGGGGTAAGCGAAGCAACGAAGAAGCCGATTAAGGCGACTACCGCCAGTGCGACTGCGATGTAGAATGTTGTATTTTGAGGCGCGCTCAGTTTCATAATTCCCTCCGGTGAGTTGATTGGGGTCAGGTTTTGGAATGCTCCAATAGAATTGTACACCCGAATTAGCCAACGCCGCTTTTGTGCAACCTCGCCGCAATACACCTTGACATTTTTTTGGTGTTCCGGTATATTTATAGAATAAATGTACTAATAATATCTATATTATCCGATTATGCGAGATCATGATAAACTCTCGTGAACCGGATTGAGGATGAAATTATGGAGTTAGACAACCGTACGTCCCAACCAGAAAACGAAAATTATGCAGGGTGGCTGAAAAAGGCCGCCCTGTTTCTATCCAGCCAGAGCGTGTCGCTCTTCGGGTCGATGTTAGTCCAATACGCCATCATCTGGCATGTCACGCTGACCACCCAATCCGGCGCCGTCCTGACCATCTCGATGCTCTCCGGTTTTCTGCCGCAGATCATCATTTCTCTCTTTGCCGGGGTGTGGGCCGACCGCTATCCCCGCAAATTCCTGATCATCGCCGCCGATATCCTCACCGCTGTGAGCACCTTGATCCTGGCGGTCTTCTTCCTGCTGGGCTACCGGGAGCTCTGGCTGATCTTCCTGATATCCGGCATCCGCTCGGTGGGCGCGGGCATCCAGACACCCGCGGTCAATGCCCTCCTGCCGCAGATCGTCCCCGCCGATAAGCTGCTCAAGGTCAACAGCGTCAACGGCACCCTTCAGCCGTTCATCATGATCGCCACGCCGGTCGTCAGCGGGGCTTTGATGTCCTTCTCGCGCCTGGAAGCCATATTTTTTATCGATGTCGTCACCGCCATCCTGGCAGTCAGCCTGCTGCTGGCATTGCAGGTGCCTGCCCACCAGAAAGCCGCCGCCGGTCAGCAGACTGGCTACCTCGACGACCTGAAAGCAGGTTTGGTCTATATCCGGCAGAACCGGACGATCAAAATCCTGTTTGCCTTCTTTGCCTTTATCTTCTTTTTGATCGCTCCGGTTGCATTCCTGACCCCCCTGCTGGTGACACGCTCGTTTGGCAGCGAGGTCTGGAAGCTGACCGCCAATGAAATCACATTCTTTGGCGGCTCGATCCTTGGCGGATTCGTCCTCACCGCCTGGGGCGGCTTCAAAAATCATTTCCGCACCATGGGGTTGAGCTGTATCCTGTGGGCGGTTTTGTTCACCGGGCTGGGACTGTCCAGGGACTTCGCCGTTTACCTGACATTTATGTTTTTAGCCGGGCTGCCCATGCCGTTCTGGAGCGCCTCCGCTACAACCCTGCTGCAAGAAACGGTCGAGCCAGATATGCAGGGCCGGGTGTTTGGCGTGCAGCAGTTGATCATGAGCACCATCATGCCGCTGGGGATGCTGTTTTTTGGGCCGGTCGCCGACATCATCACCATCGAAGCCCTGCTCGTGCTGTCCAGCGTATTGATGGCGGTTCCAGGCCTGTGGATCTTCTTCAAGAGGCAGCCTGTCAATATTTCTGCCGGTCGGCCCCAGGCAGATTACGATTTGCAGCCAGGAGATTGAAACCAGAATGAACACTCGAACCGATATCCATCCAGTAGAAACGAGCTCCGGTCTGACGGATGGCGCTCAAAACGGCAGGCGGCGTGGACCCAATGGCAGCCCGCTCGCCGCGAATGGATTAGCGATCCCGGAGCTGCGCGCCGCCCTCAAGGGCCGGGTGATCGCGCCTGGCGACCCCGGTTACGACGAGGCGCGCACGGTCTTCATCGGCGGGATCGACCGCCGGCCCGCAGTCATCATCCGGGCTGCAAACGCCGGCGACGTGGCTTACACCGTCTCGCTCGGCGCGCCAGACCGGCCTGGAGCTGGCCGTCCGCAGCGGCGGTCACAGCGGCGCCGGTCACAGCGTCTGCGAAGGCGGCATCGTTCTCGATCTCAAGGAGTTGCGCGGGCTGCACATCGACGCCGGACACCGCACGGCCTGGGTTGAGACGGGTCTGACCACCGGTGAGTTCACTGCCGTGGCAGACGCCTACGGCCTGGCCCTCGGGTTCGGCGACACCGGCTCGGTGGGCATCGGCGGGATCACACTGGGCGGCGGTGTGGGCTACCTGGTCCGCAAGCACGGTCTCACCATCGACAGCCTGCTGGCCGCCGAAGTCGTCACCGCAGACGGCCGGTTCCTGCATGTGGACGCCGGTCACCACCCCGACCTGTTCTGGGCGCTCCGCGGCGGCGGCGGGAACTTTGGCGTGGCCACCCGTTTCCAGTTCCGGCTGCACGAAATCGACACGGTCGTGGGCGGGATGCTCGTCCTGCCGGCGACGCCCGAGGTCATTGCCGGCTTTATCGCACAGGCGGAAGCCGCCCCAGACGAGCTCTCCACGATTGCCAATGTCATGCCCGCCCCGCCCATGCCGTTCCTGCCGGTTGAGCATCACGGCCGGCTGGTTGTGCTCGCCATGCTCATCTACGCCGGCGGCGTGGAAGCCGGGCAGCGCGCCCTGGCCCCGTTCCGTGCCCTGGCTCAGCCGCTCGCCGATTTGACCCGCCCGATGCGTTACCCCGAGATGTTCCCGCCGGAGGCGGGCGACTACCACCCGACGGCCGTGGGGCGCACAATGTTTGTCGACCAGATTGACCGCCAGGCGGCCGGTACGATTGTCGATTACCTGAATGCATCGGATGCCTCCGATGCGCGTTGCACAGCTGCGGGTGCTGGGCGGTGCGATGGGGCGTGTGCCGGTGGAGGCGACAGCCTTCGCCCACCGCCAGTCCCGCATCATGGTCAACCTGGCCGCCTTTTATGATGGCCCCGATGACCGGGTGCGGCGGGATGCCTGGGTGGCGGATTTCGCCGCGGCCCTGCACCAGGGCGACCCCGGTGCGTATGTGAACTTCATCAATGCTGAAGGCGCCGCCCGGATACGCGACTCCTATCCCGGCGCCACCTGGGAGCGGCTGCGGGCGATTAAGAGGCGCTACGACCCGGCTAACCTCTTCCGATTAAACTACAACATCCCGCCGGCGACTGAAGACCCCGGGCAGTAGAGCTTTAGCAGGCATGCAGTTGAGCGCCAAAACCGCTCTGCTGCCCCGTGACTGAGCCAACCGTTCAACCAATCCAAGGAGAAAGTTTATGCGAAAAGTAATTTCGGGCCTGTTTATCTCACTCGACGGCGTGACCGAATCACCCGACCAATGGCAGTTTGACAACTTTGATGCCGAGATGGGAGCCGCCATGGGGGCGCACATCGCCGCCGAAGACACCATCCTGCTCGGCAGGGTGACCTACCAGGAATGGGCGCCTTACTGGCCGACCTCCACTGACGAGCCCTATGCCAGCCATATCAACAACACGCCCAAGTTCGTGGTCTCAACCACCCTGAAAGAGGTGGCCTGGAAAAACTCGACCCTGGTTCAGGGCTCGCTTGCCGCCGAAATTGCCCGGCTGAAGGCGTTGCCCGGAAAGAACATCGGGGTGTCCGGCAGCCCGACCCTGGTGCGATCCCTGCTGCAAAACGACCTCCTCGATGAGCTGACCCTCATGATCCATCCGGTGGTGGTGGGCCGAGGCAAGCGCCTGTTTATGGATGGCAGCCAGTTGAAAAGGCTTAAACTGACCAGGTCGCAGACGACCAGCACCGGCGTCGTGCTCCTGACCTACCAGCCGAGGCGATAAGGTGTTTATAAGGAAAAATTAATCAGAAATAATTTTAGATATATGGTAAAATATATCTGGTTTATATTCATTGACATCGAACAAACCCAAAGAATGCGGGGGGTTTGCTAGACTAGTTTCAGCGGGAGTAATCAAATCGAATGGTCGCACCAGTTGCCTCGCCCAGCATCTCCGTAGCCGGAAATGTAGAGGGTTCTGTGATCGCAGGTGACAACAATTTTGTTGTTAACAGTAATCATGGAACCCTGGTTTACAAGCAGGCCGGGCCGCAGAGTCAGGCTGCGGGAGATGGCGCCAAAGCCGCCCCGGGCGCCGCGCTCCTTTTTGGGGCGCGAGCGGGAGCTGGCTGAGCTTCAACAACGCATCCTCAAACGCGAGCCCGTGCTGCTGCAGGGGATGGAGGGGATCGGTAAATCCTACCTGGTGAAGCAGGCTGCCAATGCCGAAGCGGCTCTAGCCCTGCCCAACGGCGTCGTTTTCCTGGAAGGGGTCGACCAGACCGGGGCCGTGTTGGGGTGGGACGACATCCAGCAGATGCTGTTCGATGCGCTCTTCGAATTGGAGCCGCAGCTCAAGGTTTCGTTTGCATCGGCGCGCACCTACCTGAGCAACACCTCCCCGCTCGTCCTGCTCGACAATCTCAACTTAAATGAAGAAGCCCTCGACCGGCTGGCAGACCTGTTCCCAAATTCGCCGATTCTGGCCGTCTCAGCCCGAGGCCTGGACAGCGAGACTTTCGAGATTGTCAAGGTTGAGCCGCTCAAGCTGGACGAGGCGGTCCAGCTGCTGGCGAACAAGACCAAAATCGACCTGGAAGGCGCCGACCGGACCCACCTGGAGAAAATTTGCACCCTGTTGAACTGCATGCCGCTGGCGATTGTGACCGTGGCCAACGCCGTACGCGAGCACGAGGTGGACCTGGCCGAGGCCCTGCTGGTGCTGATCCGCATCCAGGCCGAGGCGGCCCAGCCCAACAAAGCCGCGGTCGAGAGAAGCCTGAAATTCGCCAATCACTTCCTGAGCGACGGCGAGCGCCAAATGATGGCGATGACGGCGGCGGTTCCGGGCGTCTCGGCCAGCCGGGAATGGCTGGAAAACGCCTCCGGCGGGACGGCTGCCAGCGGTAAGCTGGAGAGCCTGGCCCTGCTGCAGGCCAACAGCCCGCGCCTGCGCCTGCATCCCGAATATGCCGCCCTGGTTCTCGAAAAGGCGGATGGGGACGCCATTCGAAGCGATTTGACGGTCAGCCTGATCGAGGCCCTGAAAGAGCGCTCCCTGGATTTCAAGTTCGTCAAGGATGAGCTGGGGAATATCCTGGGGCTGATCAACTGGGCGGCCGCTAAGGGGCGCTGGGGTGATGTGATCGCCCTGAGCCGCGGGGTGGATGCTTTCCTCACCCTGCGCGGGCTGTGGACTGCCTGGCGCAGTATCCTGGATCAAGCGCTGACGGCGGGCAGAGCGCTGGGCGACCCGGCCGTTGAGGCCTGGGCGCGGCACCAGCTTGGCACCCGGGCGATCGGCGCCGGGGACCTGCAGGAAGCGGCGGACCAGCTCAATCAGGCGCTCAAGCTGCGCGAGACGGCAGGCGATGAAATCGGGGCGGCTTTCACCCGGCATAACCTGAATTTGCTCGGCGCCCTGGGGTCGCAGCGCCCGCCGCGACAACCGGGAGGGCCAATCGGAGCGCGCCCCTGGAAAATTATCAGCAGCATCCTGATCGTGGGCCTGATCCTGATCCTGTTCAGCGGGGCGGCCTATGCAGCATTGATCTCTTCCGGGCGTGTGCGGCTGCCGCCGGGCGTGACCGTCCCCGGCATGGCGGCGACGGTGCCTGTTGCCCAGGCCGCGCAGGCGGCTCAGGGTTCTCCCGTGCCGGTGGTGGTATTATCGCCTTCAGAAACCTCAACCAGCGCCCCGACTTCGACAGGAACGGCGACCCCCACTCTGGCGCCCACCGCCACCTCAACCTCGACCCAGACGCCGACCTTTACGCCCACGCCAACGGAAACGGCCACGCCCAGCCCGACAGCCACCGCCACCCTGACGCCCACCGCCACAACCCCGGCGCTGCCCATTGCCGTGGTCTCTGTGGGCCAGGCATTCTGCCGCTACGGACCGGCCGGTGTGTATCTGCCGGCGGACGATCTGTTCCAGGGCGACCGCGCTATTGTGAAGGGGCGCAACAGCTCCAGCACCTGGTTGTACATCCAGGTCGAGAAAGACGACCGCCACTGCTGGGCGGCCAAAAGCTCGTTCGAAGTGACCGGCGATATCAGCATCCTGGAGATCACTCCGTTGAGACTGCCGATTTCCAACGTGGCCTGCGACCCCACCCCGATCCAGGCCGTGCGCAACGGCGACACGGTAACCATCAGTTGGAAGCAGTGCCACGTCAATCTGGGGGATGCGCGCGGTTACCTGTTGAACGTCAAAGTTTGCCAGAACGGCGTGTCGACCTCGCTGCTATTCCAGACCAATAACACCTCGTACGAGCTCACCGATCAGAAAGCGTGTTCCGGCGGCTCGAAGGGCACGCTGTACTCGGTGGATAAGCGCGGCTATTCCACGCCCTTCACCATCCCCTGGGCGCCTTAGCGCGTAAACTCCGCATGCAGAACATGGATCCATCCAACCTTCCCGGTTCGGTATTCAATTTGCTCAAGCCCTATCTGATGGATGGCGGCGCCGCCTTGGCGGGCGCTGCTGCCCAGGCGGCCTACGGCGATCTGGAGATCAGCCTGCACCGGCGGGCGGGCGCCGCCTCCCGCGCCTACAGCGTGGAGACGCGCTTCACCCCGCCGGGGAGCGCCTCCGAGATGCGTCTGGGCGCCGACGCCCCGGTCGAGATCGAGCTCGATGCCCCGGCTTTGAGCCGCCTGATCAACGCTTTCAATTCAATGGGCTACGGCCGGGCGTTAACCGCCGCCCTGTTCAAGCCCGAGCCGGTCAAGCTGGCCTTCAGCCAGGCCCTGGCGCGCAGCGCAGCCGGCGCCCTGCGCCTGCGCCTGCTCTTCGGCCCCACCGCCCAGGAGCTGCACGCCCTGCATTGGGAGACGCTGCGCAACCCGCTGGATGACAGCCCCCTGGCCGCGGATGCCAGAATATTGTTCTCACGCTACCTGGCCGGCTCGGGGGCGAGAGAGGTAACCCTGCGCCCCAAAACCGCCCTGCGCGCCCTGCTGGCAGCCGCCAACCCCGTTGACCTGGCCGATTACAGCCTGGCCGCCATTGATGTGGACGGCGAGCTCGATCGCGCCGCGCAAAGCCTGAAAGGGGCGCGCCTCACCCGCCTGCCTTCCGACACCGGAGGCTGCACACTGCCTGCGCTGGTGCGCGGCCTGCAGGCCGGCTGCGACATCTTCTACCTGGCGGCGCACGGCAGCCTGGCCCAGGAGCAGCCCTGGCTGTGGCTGGAAGACGAGAATGGGAAGGTGCAGCACGTCGCCGGGGCCGATCTGGCCGGGCAGGTGCGCCTGCTGGAAAACCCCCCGCTGCTGGTGGTGCTGGCGTCCTGTGAGTCAGCCGGTGCAAGCACCGGAGCCGGCAACAGTGATGGCGACGCCCTGCAGGCCCTTGGCCCGCTGCTCTGCGAAGCCGGCGTACCGGCGGTGATCGCCATGCAGGGCAAGATCGCCCTGCAGAGCATCCGGCGCTTCATGCCGGTTTTCTTCGAGCGCTTGCAGCAGGACGGGCTGGTGGATCGCGCCCTGGCGGCGGCCCGGGCGGTGCTGGCCGCTTCCGGCGCCCCCGACGCCTGGATGCCGGCCCTGTTTATGCGCCTCAAGGACGGCTCGCTCTGGCCGCCCTCCGCCGAGAGCGCCCCGCCGCCCCTGCGCAAGCTGTGGAGCCTGATCGGGACCCGTTTTGCAGGCAAGCCCGCCGCAGAAGGCGCCATCGAAGATTTGATGGCCGATGCGGACGACCCCGATAACCAGGAAGCCTTCACCATCCAGCTCAAGAAAGCCCTGCGCGACGACCCGCTTTTTGCCGGGGAGCTGAGTGCCATCGTTGCCGCCAGCCAGGCGGGCGCCGCCTCCGGCGGCACGGTGATCAACATCGGCGGCAATGTGGGGGGCAGCATCGTGTTTGGCAATAACAATACGATCGGCAATTCGTGAGGCGAGAATGAGAGAATCGAGAACGGGGGAGTGAGCGGAGAGCAGAGAACAGAAATCGGTGGACCGTCCAAATTGGATGATTATCCATCCGACGCCACAGGTAGGGGCGCAGCGAAATCGAACGCACCGCCTGTCATACCCAAAATCCCACCGCCCTCTGTAGGGGCGCAGCGAAATCGATAGCACCGCCAGTTGTACTCTAAACCCGCTGCGCCCTGCTTTTGAAACAACCCCTTTTATTACCCTCGATCAAGCAGAAGGTAGCTACCAATTTTTTAATTCGTTTAGAAATATCCAAAACGGCAAGTATCTTAATTAAACGTAATATGCTCAAACATGATTTCCGGATGCTACTTATAGTCTGTAGCCTGTTAGTAGCGTCCCAGGTATCCTGATTCTCAGCATCTAGGTTCAAGGAGTTGGGAATGAGCGAGGATATCCTTCGGCGTTTGGGATTTACAATCCGCAAGTTGCGTGAACAGGCGAATATTTCCCAGGAGAGGTTAGGCTATCTCTCAGGCTTACACCGCACCTATATTGGGGCGATTGAACGGGGGGAACGCAATCCATCAGTTTTAAGTCTAAAAAAAATTTCAGACGCGCTAAACGTCACAGTAGGGGACCTGTTCGATGAGTAGAGCGTATTATGCGGCTCCCGTCGATATATTTCTAAAAGAAAACCCTCTGACCATTTTAGGGAATTTAGCAGATCAACATGAATTTGGTTTAGAAGATCAGCAAAAATATGCCTGGAAAGTACAAATTGATGTCCTTAAGAAGGCATTGGTCAATATTTCCGGTTACATATTCATTGAATTTTCAATTCCTAGAATGGGCAAACGGGTGGATGTAATTCTGGTGGCAGGTGGGATCATATTTGTCATCGAGTTCAAAATTGGAGAGAAAGATTACCCATCGCATGCTTTGGAACAGGTCATGGATTATGCTTTGGATTTAAAAAACTTCCATGAGACTAGTCATAAGCCGCCAGTTGTACCCATACTTGTTGCGACAGAAGCCAGGAATGAATAGATTCCGCTCAAGGTTTACGATGATGACATTTATAAGCCATTACGGGCCAATCTCGCAACATTAGCAATTCTATTACATGATTGCCTGCAGACCATATCTACCTATCCCTTAGACCCAATAGCCTGGGAAGCTGGACAATATAAACCAACCCCTACCATTATCGAAGCTGCCCAGGCATTGTATCGACGACACGAAGTTCACGAAATTACGCGCTCCGATGCTGGGGCAATAAATCTTAGCGAAACATCGGAGACGATTGACAGGATTATTGAACAAACAAAACTAAGCCAACAAAAAACAATCTGCTTCATTACCGGCGTACCAGGAGCAGGAAAAACTTTGGCAGGATTGAACATCGCCAACCGAAGATTGCAGATAGGCCGCGACGAACACGCTGTGTTTTTATCAGGCAATGGCCCATTGGTTATCGTTTTACGTGAGGCATTAATTCGGGATGACATTTCCAAAGGGCAAAAGAGAAAAGATGCAAGGCGGAATGTAGAAACTTTTATCCAAAACATCCATCACTTCCGGGATGAGTATCTCGATAATCAAGCAGCACCGTTAGAGAGGGTAGTGATTTTTGACGAAGCTCAGCGTGCCTGGACTAAAGATCAAGCAGCAAGTTTTATGAAACGTAAGCGAGGAAAACTCAATTTCACAATGTCGGAGCCAGAATTCCTCATCAATGTAATGGACAGACATACTGACTGGTCTGTCATCATCTGTTTAATCGGCGGGGGCAGGAGATTCATACAGGGGAAGCTGGATTGACCGAGTGGTTCTATGCTATTCAAAAGTATTTTCATCACTGGCGAGTGTTTGTTTCCCAACAAATTACTGACGCTGAATACCTTACTGGCAAAAAGCCAGTTGATCTGCTCCCCGCGAGCCAGATAACCGTGGAGGATCGGTTGCACTTGGCGGTGTCAATACGTTCATTCCGCTCAGAAAAAGTTTCAGCCCTGGTAAAGGCAATTCTGGACTGCAATATGGCTACAGCTCAAACATTGTACACGCAGGTAGGGAGCAGGTATCCTATCTATTTGACGCGTAGTTTACAACAGGCTCGAAATTGGGTTCGTCAGCATCCGCGCGGCGGTGAGCGTTATGGATTATTAGCCAGTTCAGGCGCGGCACGTTTGCGCCCTGATGGGATTTTTGTTAATTCTGATATCGAAGTCGAACACTGGTTCCTGGATAATCGACAGGATGTAAGATCATCCTATGCCATGGAAGGGATAGCTACCGAGTTCGACATTCAAGGCTTAGAATTAGATTGGGCTGTGGTAGCCTGGGATGCTGATTTGCGTTATAGAATTGGTTTTTGGGATATAAGGCTTTTAAGGGTAACAAATGGCTAACAGTTAGGGATGCTACCCGGCAAATTTATCTAAAAAATTCTTACCGAGTCCTTCTTACCCGTGCTCGACAGGGTATGATAATCTTTATACCTTCTGGCGACGAAAACGACGCAACCCGTTTGCCCTCATTTTATAATAGCACATTCGAATATCTCCGTAATGTTGGGCTCCAGATAGTCTAGTTAAGTGCCTTGCGCTAGCAAATCCACACGAGGAAGATGGAGGGCAGGGAAACTACGAATGTGTGAAAAACCAGCATTCTTAAGGAGAGCATCTATGCTAAGATTCAAGGCACACCACAGAGGCGCAGGATGAACGATGCAGGCCAAACCTCGGTTAATCTGCTATTCCTGTTTGGCGAGCTAGCTTAGATCGCCCGGTCATCCCCGGGCGATTTTATTTACCTTACGCAGATGCAGCCGGTAGGTTCCGGGTCTGGCAATTGCTCTACCCGGGCAGCAGGCTGCCGGCATCGACATCACCTGCATTTCTTCGTCAGAGAGGCGGGCAAGTTGCGGCTGAGGAACGCAAACCTATTCAACCCAATCCAGGAACCTGTACCATAAACCTGCCAGCGGCAGGTACCAGGCACTGCCGTTGTACAGCCCCAGCGGCGCTCCGGGGAACGGGAAAGAGGCGAAGAGATGCTCCCGCAGCATCCCGGCCAGCATGGCCTCGGCGGCGGTCTTGCCCAGGTGGGTGGCCATGGCGGCCCCGTGACCGGCGTAGTCCAGGGCATACGAGTGTTCGTGGCCCTTCATTCGTGGATAGCCCGGCCGGGGAGTGCAGCAATTTCCCCTCACCCTGAAGAGGTCTTGTGGTCACCACGGGCAGACCCTCACCCCGGCCCAACGGCGCAAACGACGCTGCTCTTTGCCCCTCCCCCAAAGGGGGGAGGGCAGCGGGCGGGCTTCAGGGGGAGATTCGAGGAGGCGGCATGCCCATACTGCCGGGAGATATGGAAAAATGCAGCTTGCTCTTAATCGAACATTTGCGCTAGATTTAGTGGGTAAAAGCCGCTCGCACTTCGTGGGCTACGCAAAAAAAATAAGATTGCTTCGCGAAGAGCGCTCGCAAAGACATTTCGTTTATACAAGGAAGGCACAATGGACGATGACGGCAAAATCCCGCTGCTGCTGGAGTACCTGTATGGAGAGGCGGCGGAGGCAGCGCAAGGTAGGGCTTCGGAACAGCTGCTGGGTGACCGTCCAGTGGTGCTGGACCGCGAGTTTAGTCCGCCTTCCCTGAAAATTATACAATATATTGACATCATCTATACGCTCTGGTAAGATTCATCCGCATGAACCCTTCAGACGCTTTTATCGACATACGCGGCCTGGACAAGGCCTTCAGCGAGGGCGACCAGCGCCGCCCGGTGCTGCACGACCTGACCATCGGCTTTGACCGGGGCGAATTCACCGCCATCCTGGGCAAGAGCGGCAGCGGCAAAAGCACCCTGCTCAACCTGCTTTCCGGGATCGATTTCCCCGACCGGGGCGAGATCAGCGTCGACGGCCTCAACCTGACCCGCCTGGACGAGCAGCAGCGAACCCTTTTCCGCCGCGCCAAAATCGGCTTTATCTTCCAGTTCTTCAACCTGATCCCGACCCTGACGGTGGGGGAGAATGTCATGCTCCCGCTGGAGCTGAACGGCATCGAAGGCCCGCCCGCGGTGCAGCGGGCTAAGTCCCTGCTGGAGACGGTCGGGCTGGCCGGGCGCTGGAAGGCCTTCCCTGACCGCCTCTCGGGCGGTGAACAGCAGCGCGTGGCAATTGCCCGAGCCCTGGTCCACAACCCGCTCATCCTGCTGGCCGACGAGCCGACCGGCAACCTGGACGAGGACACCGGGCGCCAGGTGCTGGAACTGTTGGACCGCCTGAGCCGCCAGGCCGGGCGCAACCTGGTGATGGTCACCCACAGCCTGGAGGCCGCCGCTCCCGCCGACCGGGTGCTGACCCTGCGTGACGGCCGCCTGGAGCCTTTCAAGGTCTGAGCATGCAAGCCCCCCTGGCCTACACCCTGCGCCTGCGCCTGCTTCATAACATCGGCTTGCGCTACCTGCTGCGCCATCCCTGGCAGAGCCTGCTGATGGTGCTGGGGATTGCCCTGGGAGTGGCGGTGATGGTGGCGATCGACCTGGCCAACGCCAGCGCCAGGCGGGCCTTCGACCTGAGCACCGAGGCCGTGGCCGGGCGGGCCACCCACCAGGTGGTGGCGGGCCCGCAGGGGCTGCCCAGTTCGACCTACCGTGACCTGAAACTGGCCGGGTTCGCCGCCCCGCTGGCGCCCGTTTTGAGTGATATCGCTTCATCCCCGCAAATGGGTGGGCGACCCTTCACCCTACTGGGCGTGGACCCCTTCGCCGAGGCGCCCTTCCGCAGTTACCTGGGAGCCCAAGGCCAAACCCCCGTGGCCGATCTGACCCTGTTCCTGACCGAGCCGGGAGCGGTGCTGATCTCCAGCCGGGTGGCAGAACAGTACGGTCTGCAGGCATGCCCAACCGTGCCCGCCAGTGAGCGTCCCGCAGCCTGCCTGCTGACCCTGGAGACAGGCGATGTTATGCGCAGGGTCTTTATCGCCGGGCTGCTCGACCTCCTGACCGGTTGAGCCTGCGGGCCTTGGACAGCCTTGTTCTGGCCGACCTATCCACCGCCCAGGAGCTGACCGGGCGCAGCGGGCAGATCGACCGGATCGATGTCGTCTTGCCACAAGACGAGACGCCCGTTGGCGCGCCGGCTGCCGGCGGATTGGCGGAGCAATTGAAGGCTTTGCTGCCCCCCGGGGCCAGCCTGCAAAGTGTGGCGGCCCGCAGCGGGGCGGTGGCCGAGATGACCTCAGCCTTCCGCAACAACCTGACCGCCCTGAGCCTGCTGGCCCTGCTGGTGGGGTTGTTCCTCATCTATAACACCATCACCTTCTCGGTCGTCCAGCGCCGGGTGCTGTTTGGCACGCTGCGCTGCCTGGGTTTCACCCGCCAGGAGGTCTTCTGGCTGGTGGTGGTGGAGGCCTTCCTGGTGGGGCTGGCCGGTCGCAGGGCTGGCGGGTGGGGTGCTGCTGGGGCAGGGCGCCCTGCACCTGGTGGCTCGCACCATTAATGACCTGTTCTTCGTGGTCAACGTCACCGGGGTGCAGGTTCCCGTGGAAAGCCTGCTCAAGGGGGCCGCCGCCGGGCTGGCTGCCAGCATCCTCACCGCCGCCCCGCCCGCCCTCGAGGCCGCCGCGGTTCCCCCGCGGGCTGCCCTGTACCGCTCGGGGCTGGAAGACAAGGCCCGCCAGGCTGTGCAGCGGGTGGCCCTGGGCGGCTTGCTGCTGACCCTGCTGGGGCTGGGTGTGCTGCTCATCCCCACCCGCAGCCTGGTGGTCAGTTTTAGCGGCACCTTTGCCGTCATCATCGGGGTCGCCATGCTCACCCCGCTGGGGGCGGTGGCCCTACTGCGGGCCGCCCTACCGGTGACTTCCCGCCTGGCCGGGCTGCTGGGGCGGATGGCCCCGCGGGATGCCCTGCAGTCGCTCAGCCGGACTGCCGTGCCCATCTCCGCCCTGATGGTGGCAGTCTCAGTCACCATCGGGGTCAGCCTGATGGTGGACAGCTTCCGGTTCACCGTGGAGACCTGGCTGGGGCAGACCCTGGCAGGCGACGTGTACATCTCGGCTCCCGGCGGCACCGCCGCCCGGGCTGGCGGGATCATCTCCCCGGCTCTGACGGCCGAACTGGCCCGCCGGCCGCAGGTGGCTGATGTGGCCACCCTGCGCTCGGTGACAGTTGAATTGCCGGACGGTCCGGTCAACCTTTCGGCGGTCGATCGCCCCATTGATGACGCCCGCCTGTACCGCTGGGCGCAGGGCAGCCCGGAGGATGTCTGGCAGGCTATGCAGGCCGGGGCGGTGATCGTCTCCGAGCCGTTTGCCAGCCGTCTGGGATGGAAGGGACCCGGTGACCGCCTGACCCTTTACACGGCCCTCGGCCCACAGGAGTTCCCCGTGGCGGGCATCTTCGCCGATTACGCCTCCACCCAGGGGACGGTGCGCCTGGACCTCGAAACCTACCGCCGCCTGTGGCAGGACCCAGAACTTACCGCCATCGCCCTGTACCTGGCCCCCGGCGTCGATGTGGAGGCCTTCACCCGCCAACTGGAGGCCCAGGTGGGCGGGCGGCAACTATTTATCCGCGCCAACCAGGGTCTGCGAGATGACGCCCTGGCGGTCTTTGACCGCACCTTTGCCATCACCGGGGTGATGCAGCTCCTGGCCACCGTGGTGGCCTTCATCGGTGTGCTCAGCGCCCTGCTGGCCGTGCAGTTGGACAAGCAGCGCCAATTGGGCGTGCTGCGAGCGGTGGGGATGACAGCCCGCCAGGTGTGGGGGCTGGTGATGATTTAAACCGGGCTGCTGGGCGGGGCGGCCGGGCTGCTGGCCATGCCCACCGGTTACCTACTGGCCCTGATCCTGGTGTATATCATTAATTTGCGTTCGTTTGGCTGGACGCTCCAAATGCGACTGACCCCGGAGCCTTTCCTGCTGGCCCTGGTGGTGGCGGTGATGGCAGCCTTGTTGGCGGGGATTTACCCGGCTTACCGGATGGGGCGCATGATGACCGCCGAGGCCCTGCGCGGAGAATGAAGATGAAACGCTGGCTGATTGGATTGATCCTGGCTACCGGGTTACTGGCCTTCGGGATATTTATCTGGACCCGCCGCCCGCAGGCGGCCCTGCTGGAACGGCGGGTGGTGTTGGCCGCCCGCCCGGAGGTGCAAGGATTTGCCCGGGCTGAGGCCCCGGCCCCCATCACCTTCCCGCAGGATTTTGGCCCGCACCCCGAGTACCAGACCGAGTGGTGGTATGTCACCGGCAACCTCTCGACCCCCGATGGGCGCCGTTTTGGCTACCAGTGGACGGTCTTCCGGCGCGGCCTGCTCCCGCTCGAGGCCGCCCTTCAACGCGGCTCTCGAGTGGGCCGCCACCCAGGTCTACATGGGTCACTTTGCCCTGACCGATGTGGACGGTGGGCAGCACTATGCCTTTGAGCGCTTCAACCGCGGGGCCGCCGGGCTGGCGGGGGCGCAGGCCTCGCCCTACCGGGTCTGGCTGGAAGACTGGAGCGCCGGATCGACGGGCAGCCTGCCCGCCGGTACACCCGGCGCTGAATATCGCCTCGTCGCCGGGCAGAACGGGGTTCAGATCGACCTGGCTCTGACCGACCTGAAAGGCCCGGTGCTGCAGGGCGTGGACGGTTACAGCCAGAAAGGGCCCGAACCTGGCAACGCATCCTACTATTACAGCCAGACCCGCCTGCAAACCCGGGGCGAGATCGTGGTGGATGGGCAGCGCTACACTGTGGAGGGGTTCTCGTGGAAGGACCACGAGTACAGCACCAGCGCCCTGGCGGCCGGAGATGTGGGCTGGGACTGGTTCGCCCTGCAGCCCGACGATGGGACGGAGTTGAAGGTCTTTCACCTGCGCCGGGCGGATGGGAGCCTCAGCCCCTTTTCCAGCGGCAGCTTTGTGGATGAGAACGGGAACATCCAGCGCCTGGAAGCGGGCGATTTCAGCATCACGCCCACGGAGACATGGCGCAGCCCGCGCAGCCGGGTGGAGTACCCCGCCAGATGGGTGATCGAAGTCCCCAGGCTGGGCCTGCGCCTGGAGGTGGAGCCGCTGCTGGCCGACCAGGAGTTGAACGTCTCGTATGCCTACTGGGAGGGGGCGGTGCGCCTGGGGGGTGAACGAAATGGCGCGGCCGTGGCGGGTTACGGCTATGCTGAGTTGACCGGCTACGCCGGGTCGATGGCGGGGGAGTTTTAGGAATCCACGAAGGCCACGAAGGGTTACGAAGCAGTGCAGAGCCGGGGCTGGGGCGCAGCGGGGAACGGGAAAGAGGCGAAGAGGTGCCCCCCCCGGCCGGCATGGCCTCGGCGGCGGTCTTGCCCAGGTGGGCCGCCATGGCGACCCCGTGACCGGCATAGCCGAGGGCATACGAGTGTTCGTGGCCTTTCATTCGTGGATGGCCTGGCCGGGGAGTGCAGCAATTTCTCCTCACCCTGAAGAGGTCTTGTCATCCACCCCGGGCAGACCCTCACCCCGGACCAACGGCGCAAACGACGCTGCTCTTTGCCCCTCCCCCAAAGGGGGGAGGGCAGCGGGCTGTGGAAAGCCAGGTTTTAAGCCTCCATGCGAAATCCCTGAAGCGTTTGATGTGGCCCGGTTTCGTCCTTTAACGGCCGGTGGCTGTAAACGATCCGTTCCCGTTATTTTTCCATACCCGGTAATGCTCCGCCAGGCGGGCGGTGAATACATCCAGGTCGCCGTCCCCGTCCAGGTCACCTAGCGCCACAGCGGCGCGGCTGGGGTAGCGCAGAGTTGTTGGGCTCTGGTGGAAATTGTCCCGGCTAAAGCTGCGGCTATGGCCGCCGCCATCGTTTAGCCAGATCTGCGCCCGCCCTGCCGAACCCAGCAGTGCGTCCAGGAAGCCATCGCCGTTCAGGTCGCCCAGGAAGACCGAGCTAGTGAACAATCTGCCGAGGCTTCCTGGGGAGATGGCAAACTGCCCTGGGGTACCCACCTGCAGCCCGCCCTGGTTAAGGATGACCTGCCCGCCGCTCATCGTCGCGGCCAGCACATCGAGATCACCGTCACCGTCCAGGTCCCCCAGGACCAGGTCCTGTACATTCGGACAATCGAGATGCAGATCACCCGGACTGAAGCTACCCGCACCGTCGTTCCACCACACCTGGTAGGAGGTGCGGAGAGTATAGTCATCGTTCGGAGCGTAGGTTTCCAGGCTTTTTGCCAGGAAGACATCCAGGTCGCCGTCACCGTCCAGGTCGCCTAGTGCTGCCGCCCGGGTTCCGTCCATATCATCTGGCGGCAGGCGCACAGGCTGAAAAGAAGATCCATTCTTGATCTGAGAGCGCAAATTCTCTGCCGTCAGGTTGATCCACAGCATATTGAAGGCCGGGATGCGTTCTGGTTCGGCATTATCGTGCATCATCAGCCCACCGCAACAGTTGCCAGTAACGATATCCAGGTCACCGTCACTGTCCAGGTCGCCCAGACCGATTGGGTGCGGCCCTCCCCAGAAGTCACCCCCAGAGAATGTCGTCCCGCGAATGAACAGCCCGGTCACCCCGCCCTGCGCCTCACCCTGGTTGATAAACATTTCCAGGCCGAACCAAGTGTTGCCAAGGAGGATATCCAGATCGCCATCGCCATCCAGGTCGCCTGCAGCCAGCGTGCGATATTCGGCGCTGCCCAGCCGCTGACCACTATCGACGAAGACACCCGGCCGGCCAGCCTGCGCCCCACCCTGGTTGATCCATAGCGTGCTTTCGGAGCGCCCCTCGTTAACCCCATTGGCCAGCAGGCCATCCAGGTCACCATCGCCGTCCAGGTCAGCTAACACGGCCCGGTGGCTGTAATGAGGCGGATTGGCCATCATATAGCTTACCCACCCATAGAACAAACCCAGCCCGCCCAGCGCCAGTGCGAAAAAAATCAGCAGCCCCGACAGAAGTGCACGAGAGTGTGAAGCAAACCAGCCCCTGATTTGTGGCATCGATCTCCCCTGCGTACCCAATGATAGGACCTGCCCCTGACCCTGGCCTGTATACAACCCGACGCCGACAAAGAAGCAGCTTATCTCGAGGCTTTGCGAGAACGGAGAGGTAGGCGCATGCGGCTACTTATGAACCATGTGAGGGTTTCCGCATGCTCTCGATGAAAGAATGCAGCTCCAATGCCAGCATCGCACCTGCCAACCCGAAATAGAGCCAGATACCCCATAAATGGGCTGGACGGAAGACTTCGACGGAGGTGGCTACCAGCAGGATCAAACCAAGGGCCAGCCCCCAGGAAATCACACTGAATATTTGAAAAGGCCGGTTATTTGCGGACCTCGCCAGCAGCAGGGTGCTGGTGACGGGCAGTACAACCAGAAGTAATACCGGGAGGATAATTAGAAATTCCCGGCCACGCTCGGAAAGTACAAGCTCTCCAGATAAGAGTTGAGAAATCAATTGTGGGATAGCCAGCGTAGAAAATGAAAGAACGAAGACGCCTGACATTCGTCCAACGCAGCTGCCGTTCTCTAACAGGAGAAAAGGAGGGTGGCAAAACTCCGGCGGCGGGACGCCATCGCCTTCGTAGCCCCAGGGACCCAGGATGGCGATCAGCAACAGCACATAAACCAGGATACGAACCCTGTTCTTATGTTGACTGATCCAGGCCATAACTTGCCTCCTTAAGGTTTGTCACGCGGTGGATGGCATGTGATTCCAAGATTCCAGGTCGAGTGAATTCGACCAACATTTTCACTTCAAAGGGTGATGATTTTGACTATCTTGGTTAAAGTTTAGCACCATTTTCTGCATAGGTGCATAATATTTTTGATCCACTTATAAAAACTCAGGCACCTGTATAACCTATTTGCGCGTGGGCTATGGGGAGACCCTCACCCCGGACCAACGCCGCAAAAGAGGCTACTCTTTGCCCCTCCCCCAAGGGGGGAGGGCAGCGGGCTGTTGAACCCCGGGCTTCGAGGGGAGATTTGAGGAGGCGGCATGTCCATGCTGCCGGGGCATTGCGTCTGTGAGCACATTCGAGCATTCGTGGATGGCTCCTTGCTTAAACCGAACATTTGTGCTAGATTCTGAGGGGTAAACGGAGGCACAATGGACGATAAAGGCAAAATCCCGCTGCTGCTCGTCTACCTGTTCGGCGACAGGGCGCAGGCCGCCTAGGGTGCGGCCTCCGAGCGGCTGTTACTCTGGTGCCGGGCATTCGACGAGTGGCTGGTGGAGCGGGGGCGCACCGGCAAGCAGGGAGTGCTCAACCTCTCACAGAGGGCCTGGCGTCGCTTGTTGGGTGAAAGCGGCAAGACGCCCTGGGAGCTGACCCCGGCCGATTTCGAGCAGCACGCCGCCTGGATGCTGGGGCAGGGTTATGCCCCGGGGACGACACGCAACGCGTTGTGCGTGTTTTCGAAGTTTTACCGTTGGTGCAGCCTGCGGCAGATCGACCCCCAATGCGGGGCGGGTTTCAACCCGGCGGCCAGGGTGCGGTGGCCGGCCCAGCATCCGTACCAGGATGCGCACCTCCTCAGCCGCGGCGAGGTCGACCGGCTGCTGAGCGCCATGCGGCGCGATCGGTCGGCGCTCGGTCGGCGGGATTATGCTTACACCCTGGCGCGCCTTCACCTGGGGGCGCCGCACAGGGCCCTGCGGGAGCTGAAATGGGGCCAGATCGAGCCGGAGGCCGACGGCGCCTGGCTGCGCTGGCGCCCGGAGACGGAGCGCAGCCGCCTGCCGGACGAGGTCTGGCAGGCCATCCGGGAGGCGCTGCAGGCCGGCGGGCGGCTGGATGGGATGCGCCTCGAGGATCATATCTTTGCAGGGTTGGTCGACCCGTTCAAAGATGGAGCCGGGGAGCACGCTGGCGATTGGGCGGCAGGCCGGCCGTTCTCGGTCACCCTGATGCTGAAAAGTTTGAAGCGTTACGGCCGTCTCGCCGGCATCCCCGAGGCCAAACTGACCCAGGAAGTGCTGCGCCATACGGCCATCCGGCTGAAGCAGGCTGAAGGCGCCAGTTTGAACGAGCTGTGGCTGTTTAACGGCGGCCGTGCGGGCAAAGCCTCATTTAAGTTCCGGCTTGGGTACCTGCCGGAACTGCCTGCCGATCAAAGCGGCGCCGGTCACATCGGCGCCGATCACATCGGCAACCTCGGCGTGCCCGGCCACCAGCCGCGGCGCTACAAGCCCGGGGAAGGCACCAAACACGGGTTATACACCCGCCGCCACCCGCGCGAAGAGGTGGAGGCGCTGCTGGCCGAGGACATCCAGGGCATCGAGGAGCAGATCGTCGGGCTGCGCACCCTCGCCCGCCGGCTGCTGGAGCGGCAGGAGCAGACGCCTGACAGCCGGGAGGCGGCCCGTCTGCTGGACGCCTACAACCTGGCGGCCTCTCGCCTGGGGGAGCTGATCAAGGCCGGTGGGGCGCTGGAGAGCGGCGGGAAATCCAGCCAGTGGGCGGAGAATTTCCTGGCCGTCTCGGACGAGATCGCCGCGGAGATGGGCATCGAGCCGGTTTCAGACGGGCTGCGGAGCGAGGCGGCGGGCGGCGGCGGCCCCGCTGGTATGGCCAGCGGCACCGGATTGAGCGCCGGCGCCCGGCAGCCGGCGGAAGAGATCGCCGCCATGCGCTACGTGCTGCGCAATGTGTACCGGCTGGGGATCGAAGCGCAGGAGACGGGGGAGATCATCCATATGGTGGAGGTCTATGGGCTGGGGTGTATCCGGCTGATGAGGCTGCTCAAGATGGAGCAGGCCGGCGCCGGGAATTTGGAAGCCTTCCTGCGGGCGGAGATCGACCGGGCGATCCATGCGGTCAACATCGAGATGGGCCTGATCCCGCCGGACTGACGGCCCTCTCCCTTTGGGAGAGGGCGCCGCAGCGAAGCTGCCGGCGGGTGAGGGCAGGCTGTTGGGTCCAAAAAGGAAGTCATTGCAATTCATCACCGCCGCCTGTAGGGGCGAAGCGGTGACCTTTGCACAATCTATGGCGGTATTACCCCGCTTCGCCCTGCTCTTCTTTGCGGACGCGCCCTCTCCCTTTGGGAGAGGGTGCCGCAGCGAAGCTGCCGGCGGGTGAGGGCAGGCTGTTGGGCAAAGAACGCCCTTCTCGCAAAGACATCTCGACTTTGTGAAAGTCCTGGACTCCAGGTGTGTTTCTGTTGACTTTAGTATTTAAATTGGTATACACTCTCTTTAACGAACGGACGAAACGGGATGCTGACTCGTTGCACGAACCCTCCGGCAGGTCAATTCTGCGAGATTTATGCACTGCGCGCAGCCAGGTGGTTGGCTGATGGTTGGCTGCGAGAGCCTCTGGCTGCGGCGTGCACTGCCCGCCAGGCTGCCTTGCGTTGACACGGATTCCAATTGAACAGGAATCCGTGTTTTATTTGCTCATCGACAAAATCTATCAATTGAAAAGCTGCTCGCACTTCGTGGACTACAAAAAAAAACGAGATTGTTCCCTTCGCAAGCAGCCGCCTCGCAGTAACTGTGTAATAAGTAAAGGGTGAAAAGAACTTGGGATAGGTTAAGGCGCCCTCCAAAAGAGCTGATCGCGGGTCATGGCATTCATGATGGTAAGCATCTTGCGCATGCAAGCGGTGATGGCAACCTTAAACAACTTACCATTCTTCAACAAACGCTGATACAAGGATCGAATGACTGGATTGCACTTGGTGGCGGACAGGCAGGCCATATACAAAACTCGGCGGATGCCTTTGCGTCCCCCGAAGATACGTCGTTTGCCGCGTTTGTGGCCACTATCCCGATTGAAGGGTGCTAGCCCAGCCAGAGCGGCGATCTTCTGGCGGTCGAGTTGGCCCAACTCAGGCATTTCCGCTAACACGGTTACGGCAGTAATCATACCCACACCTGGGATGCTGTCCAGTCGCTGGGCTTGTGCTCGCCATTCAGGCAGAGTGTCAACCAACTCATCGATCTGTGCTTCGAGTTGCTGGATGCGCACACTGATCCACTCGATATGCTCGCGTATATCCGCCTGCATGTTGTTTTGGGCGGTGCCCAGGCGATTTAGCTCGGCGGTACGCATCTCCACCAGCTGTTCACGCCGGGTGACCAGCGCCTTGAGACGGATTTCATTGGCTTCCTTCGCTTCAAGGGCTGCGGGCTGGATCTTGAAGGCATATTCGGCGATCAAGCGCGCATCGATCACATCCGTTTTAGCCAGCTTGCCGGTCGCTTTTGATAACGCCCTGACCCGGGTGGGATTGACCACCGCCACCGGCAGGCTGTTCAAGAGCATGGTCTGGACAAGCATTTGCTCATATCCTCCAGTGGCTTCAACTGCGATCAGCTGCGGTTCCATCGCCGCTACACGAGCCATGGTTTTGGCTACGCCGTCTTCGTCGTTGGACACTCGCCAGACCTCAGCATCACCCCACTGGGCAACATCCAGCCAGGTCTTGCCAACATCGATCCCAACATATACTTCCGTGGTTGTTGTCATGAGTACGTTATCTCCGTATAATCGTAATGAGCCCACTCTAGCAAGGATACGGCCTCTCTCGGCCACTCAACTGTTCGGGCTTACTTCTAAGATGGACACGGCGGTCGTACTGCGAGACGGTCTCCAGGACCTAAAGACAATCGGCCTGCCGTGTCCCCTTTATTATCATACTAAAGACATTTCGAAGAAAAAAGGAGGTGGCATGAACTAAGCCCTTGGATGATTGCATCGATGCCCGCATCGCTGTGCTTCAAGTGCACCTGTTCAAAATCTTAATCAACCAGTAGAGGAGATGACGCAATGCATAAGACCTTCAAGCACGTGTTGATCAGCCTGCTTTTAGCCAGCGCCTTTATCCTGGGCGCCTGCGGCCAGGCTGCACCCGATACGATTAAGATCGGGGTTAACGCAGAGCTGACCGGCGATATCCCTAAAGTTGGCGAAGGCACCAAATTCGCGGCCGAGATGTGGCAGGAGGCCGTCAACGGCGCCGGCGGCCTGGAGATCGGCGGCAAGAAATACCAGGTTGAGCTGGTGATCGAGGACAACGAATCCAAGGCCGAATTGGCCGTGTCTGCCAACACCAAAATGATCACGCAGGACGAAGTCCTGATCATCATCGGCCCGCAGGCCTCCAAGCAAGCCGTGCCCGCCGGCCAGGTTGCCAACGACAACCAGACCCCCATGATCAGCCCCTGGTCAACCAACCCCAACACCACGTTGAACCGCCCGTGGGTCTTCCGCGCCTGCTTCCTGGATGACTTCCAGGGCCCGGCGGTGGCCAACTTCATCACCGCGGAATTCGGCTTCACCAGGGCGGCGGTGCTCTACGATATCGCTTCCGACTACCCCAAAGGCCTGGCGGAGTTCTTCAAGGCCGCCTGGGAAGGCCAGCACGGGGCCGGCTCGGTGGTGGCTTATGAGAGCTTCACCACCAAAGACACCGACTTCAGCGCCCAGCTGACCAAGATCCGCGATTCCGGGGCCGAGTTCCTCTTCACCCCGCAGTACTACAACGAAGTGGCTCTGATCGCCCAGCAGGCTCACCAGCTGGGTTTCACTGCGCCGATTGTCGGCAGTGACAGTTGGGGCTCCTCCGAGCTGGTGCCGCTGTGCGGCAAGGACTGCTACGGGTCGTTCTTCACCACCCACTACGCCGCCGCCGGAGCCACCGGAGCCACCAAAGAGTTCATCGACAGCTACACCGCCAAACACGGCTACACCCCCGATGACGTGGGCGCCCTCACCTGGGATGCCTTCAACCTGGCCAAGCAGGCCATGCAGGACTGCGGCACGATCACCGGTGATCTGAAAGCCGACCGCACCTGCGTGCGCGATGCCCTGGCCAAGGTGACCAACTTCGCCGGCATCACCGGCACGATGACCTTCACCCCGGGGTCCGGCGACCCCAGCAAGTGCGCCGTGATTGTCAAAATCAACGACGCCGGAGAGTTCACGTTCTACAAGCAGTCTTGCCCGTGATCAGACGACCTATCCATGTTTGAGCGTTTTACTTTAGACCGCCAACCAGCCTGACATGGACACCCCGGGGCGGGCCAGGGTACCTGCCCTGCGCCCGCCCTCGCTACTCGATGAGGAGCAAAGACTATGGGCTCATTTCTTCAAAATGTGGTCAACGCCTTGCAGTGGGGCTCCTTCTACGCCTTGATCGCGCTGGGCTACTCGATGGTTTACGGCGTGTTGATGCTCTTCAATTTCGCCCACGGCGATATCTTCATGGCCGGCGCCTACATCGGCTTCTTCATCGCCACCGGCCTGATCAGCCTGTCCACATTGGGCATTATCAGCCTGCCCACCTGGGCCATGCTGACCCTCACCATCCTGCTGGCCATGTTTCTCACTTCTTTTGTGGGTGTGCTGGTGGAGCGCATCGGTTACCGCCCTCTGCGCAGCGCCCCGCGCGCCTCGGCTGCCATCACCGGCTTGATGATCGGCATCATCCTCGAGACCGGCAACCTGGCCCTGCTGGGCGCCACCCGCAAGAAATTCCCCGATATCATCCAGACCACCACCTTCCAACTGGGCGAGGTCAGCCTGACCAACACCAAGATCTTGATCGTGTTGGTCTCCCTGCTGTTAATGTTCGCCCTGCACCAGTTCCTCCAGCGCACCAAGTGGGGCATGGCGATGCGAGCGATGTCGTCTGACTTCCTGGTGGTGCCCTTGATGGGTGTTCCGCTCAACACCATCGCCGCTCTCACCTTCGGGCTGGGCTCGGCCCTGGCGGCGGCCGCGGGCGTGTTCTACGGCCTGGCGTACCCGGTGTTGGATCCTTACATGGGCATCGAATATGGTTGGAAGGCCTTTGTGGCAGCCATTCTGGGCGGGCGCGGGTCGGTGGTGGGCGCGGCCATTGCGGGCTTTTTGATGGGCTTTCTGGACATTTTTGTCGCCACCTATTTCCCGTCCACCATGCGCAACCTGATCAGCTTCTCCATTATCCTGATCATCCTGACCTTCCGGCCGCATGGCTTCTTTGGCACCACCCACAGCGCCTCACTGCGGTTATAAACCCCGGTCTAAAAGTTTACGACACAGACGAGGAGAAATTATGGAAGAACCATCAGGACGCTCATCGCCCACCCCGCGGAGAGGCATCCGCCGCATCTGGAATGCTGTCCGCCAGTTCTTCGCCCAGACTCCGCTGCTTGGCTGGATTTTTGGCATCCTGGCCGCTTCCGGCCTGGAGCTGCTGATCGGCTTTCCTCTGGCGCGCCTCATCGGGCTGAGCAAAGCGCCGGTGCTCTTCGGCGTCGATATCGCCCTGAAGACACCCCTGCTTCTGCCGGCCACCCTGCTTTATGATCTGGTGATCTACATCCTCCCCATCGCTCTGGTAGTGCGTTTCCTTAACCCGCTCACCAACCGCCTGGCCGGTTGGCTGCTGCGCTATCGCCTGGGTCTCTCCGCCCTGGTTCATATGGCCCTGCTCTACCTGGCCCTCGACCTGTGGACCAGCGTCAGCGATTACCGGGCGCTGGTCGCCAAGTTGATGATGATTGCGATTATGATCACCCTGAGCCTGAATGTGGTCAACGGCTTTATGGGCGAATTCTCGTGCTCCCACCCCGGTTTCATGGCCCTGGGCGCTTACATCGCTTCCCTGATCACCGTGGTGCTGTTCATCGGCAGTGATTTTGGACCCGCCGTGCTGCCAGAAACCCTGGGGCCGCTGATCTTTCCCATCGCCCTGATTCTGGGAGGGTTGGTCGCCTCCCTGGGAGCCATGCTGGTGGCCTTCCCCTCTTTCCGCACCCGCGGCGACTACCTGGCCATCATCTCCCTGGCGTTCACGTTCATCGTCAAAAGCCTGTTCGAAAACCTGGAAGTGTTGGGCGGGGCGCGCGGTTTCGGCAACCAGCCCAACTGGGCCTCCCTGCCGGTGGTTTTTGTCTGGACGATGCTGTGCATCTGGGTGATTAATAACTTCGTGCGATCCACAATGGGCAAAGCGCTGAACGCCGTGCGGGATAACGAGCTGGCTGCAGACGCCATGACGGTGGACACCCGCAAGACCAAGATGATCACCTTTTTGTTTGGCGCCTTCTGGGCCGGTGTGGCCGGTGGTTTGTTCGCCCATGTCTTGCGCTACGTCAACCCCGGCACCTTCGGGCTGCAAAAACTGGCCGAGGTCCTGGCGATGCTGTACTTTGGCGGATTGAACTCCGTCACCGGTTCGATCGTGGGCGCCATCGGCTATAACCTGTTGAGCGAAATGCTGCGCCCGCTGGAGCTGTTCAAATGGATCATCATTCCCCTGCTCCTGATCCTGGTGATGCTCTACCGCCCCACCGGGCTGATCGCCTTTCGTGAGTTTGATCTACAGAAAATCTTGCAGCCCAAAACACCGCAGATGAAAGAAGAGGTGGAAAATGTCTCTCCTGCAAGTTAACCAGATGACCCACTACTTCGGAGGTTTGCGGGCGGTTTTAATTATAACCTGGTGATTAATCCGGGGGAAATACACGGCCTGATTGGGCCCAACGGCGCCGGTAAGACCACCATCTTCAACCTGATCACCGGCATCTACACACCGTCAGAAGGCGATATCCTGCTGGAAGGCAAATCCATCAAGGGCATGCGACCGCACCTGATTGCCGCCGCCGGGCTGGCGCGCACCTTCCAGAACATGAACCTGTGGCGCCATATGACCGTTCTGGAGCATGTCAAGCTGGCCCGCTACTCCAAGCTGACTTACGGCGTGGTGGGCGCATTCTTCAACACCCCCAAACGCCAGCGGGAAGAAGCGCAGACCACCGACATCGCCATGCAGCTGCTTGACCTGGTGGGCATCGGCCACCTGGCGGATACCGTGGTCACCAACCTGCCTTACGGCGCCCAGCGCCGGGTGGAAATGGCGCGTGCCCTGGCGATTGAACCCAAAGTGCTCTTCCTGGACGAGCCCACCGCCGGTATGAACCCGGAAGAAATGCACCAGATGATTGAAATTGTGCGCAAAGTGCACCGCCAGCTCAACCTGGCCATCTTCCTGATCGAGCACCGCATGCGGCTGGTGATGGAGCTTTCCGAGCGCATCCAGACCCTGGTCTTTGGCGAAGTGGTGGCTGAAGGCCTGCCGGAGGAGGTGCGCAACAACCCGCTGGTCATTGATGCCTACCTGGGCAAGGAGGTCGAAACCTGATGCTGCTCACTGTCGAAAACCTCGCCGTATCTTACGACCGCATCCGCGCCCTGCACGGGATCAGCTTCGAGGTCGATGAGGGTGAAATCGTCTGCATCATCGGCGCCAACGGAGCCGGAAAGAGCACCACGCTGCGGGCGATCTCCGGCATGGTGCCGCCCCAAGCAGGCTCGAAGATGAGCTTCATGGGCCACGACTTGACCCACTACCCGGCCGATAAAATCGTCAGCCAGCTTGGCATCTCGCACGTGCCCGAAGGCCGGCGCTTATTTGGCAACCTGACGGTGATGGAAAACTTGAAGCTGGCCGCTTATGCTCGCACAGATGCCGCCAGTGTCAGGAGCGATTTCGAGCGAGTCTTCAGCATCTTCCCTCGCCTGGAAGAGCGAATAAACCAGAACGCCGAGACCCTCAGCGGCGGCGAGCAGCAGATGCTGGCTGTGGGGCGGGCTTTGATCAGCGCCCGCAAGATGATGCTGCTGGACGAGCCGTCGATGGGCCTGGCGCCGTTGTTGATGGGCCAGGTGTTCGACGCCCTGCGCGGCATCAACCAGGAGGGTACCACCATCCTGCTGGTGGAGCAAAACGCCCGCATGGCATTGAAATTTTCCAGCCGCGGTTATGTGCTTGAAAGCGGCAACCTGGTGCTTGAGGGTAAATCGGCGGATTTGCTGGCGAACCCGGAGGTCAAGAAAGCTTATCTGGGCGGTTAATGCTAACCCACCTTGAAAGTAAAAGTATGGCACGATGGATGGATTTACCCAGACTGACGAGTAATCATCATAAAAACAAATCGTTCACAGGAGGAAAATCATGCGAAGCACAACCTTTACGTTCAAATCACCCGATGGGCCGGAGGTATTCGTTTATCAATGGGCGCCGGATGGCGGGATAAAACCCAAGGCGGTGGTGCAGATCGCCCACGGCGCGGCCGAGCACGCCGGGCGCTATGCTCGCTTCGGTGCTTTCCTGGCGCAGGCGGGGTACGTGGTTTACGCCGACGATCACCGCGGCCACGGAAAAACTGCCGGTGTGCTGCGCAAAGCCGGCATTGCCGGGCCAGATGGTTGGAACGGCATGCTGCGGGATGTGCGCCAGCTTAATCAAATCATCCGGCAGGAAAACCCCGGCTTACCCGTCTTCTTTTTCGGACACAGCATGGGCTCGCTGATCGCCCAGCAGTATATCCAAAACTGGGGCAGCGAACTCAAAGGGGCGATCTTATCGGGCACGTTTGGCTCGCTGGGCGTCGATCCCGCGGCGGTCGTGGCGATGGGCGAGCAGGCCGCCCAGGCCCAGGGCGATGACGCCCCATCGCAGATCTTTATGGGCATGTTCGCCAATTTCAACCAGGCTTTCGAGCCGGTGAAGACGGGCTTCGAGTGGCTCTCCAGGGACGAAGCCGAAGTGCAGAAATATTTTGACGATCCCTGGTGCGGGTTTCCATTCAGCAACCGGCTGGTGATCGATATGTTTAAGGGCGCGGGAAGCATCTGGGCGGCGGAGAATGAAACGCGCATCCCCAAGCGCCTGCCTTTGCTGGTCATTTCCGGCGAGATGGACCCGGCGGGCGGCAACACCGCTTCTGTGAAGCTCCTGGTGGAGCGCTACCGCGGGCTGGGCATGCAGGAGATCACCGTCAAGTTTTATCCCCAGGCGCGCCACGAAATCCTGAACGAGACCAATCGCGATGAAGTGCAGCAAGATATAGCAAACTGGATGGAGGCGCATCTGGCATAGGGTAAACAACAACAGGGGCTGTCCAAAAAGCAGGGCGAAGCGTGGTAATACCGCCAAATATCGTACAAAGGGGAATGCTTCGCCCCAACAGGTGGCGGTGATAAATTGCAACGACTCCCTTTTTGGACAGCCCCCATCCCACACTCGCTTTTCCGGGGTGACTTTATCCCTCGGAAAGCGTCTTCTCGAAAATTAACGCATCCTCGCCGTCCTGGTAGTACCCCGGCCACACCCCCACCTGCAGGTAATCCCTGCGTTTATACAGGTGGATGGCCGCCTGGTTGGAGATGCGCACATTCAAGCGCAGGCGCGGCTGCCGGATGCGCTCTTCGCAGGCGGCGAGCAGCGCAGCGCCGATGCCCTGCCCCTGATAAGCCGGGAGTACCCCCACCGTTGCGATCCAGGCAATGTTCTGCCCGGGCCGCACATCCCCCGCAATAAACCCCACCAGCTGCTCATCCACCATGGCCTTGAGCCGCACCACGTTGGGCAGCGTCAGCACCCCGATGATATCCCACAGGGGCCAGGCGTCCTTCGGAAAGCACACCTGCTCCAGGTGGCGCACAGCGTTCAAGTCTCGCCAGGTAGCCCCCTGGATCAGGGCGGGGCTGCCTGGCGCAGCGATGGGCACCGAAGTCATGCCTTATTCTTTGCGGCTCTTGATGAAGTCGCCCAGCAAGCCGGTGAACTCCATCGGGAAGATGTATTTCGTGGAGGCCCCGTTTCCAATCGACTTGAGCGCTTCGAAATACTGCAGCGTCATGGTGTTGGTGTCGACAGTCTTGGCCGCCGAGTAGATTTTTTCCAGCGCAATCGCAAAGCCATCGGCGCGGTACTGCTGGGCCTGACGTTCGCCTTCTGCCTTCAGGATGGCCGACTGCTTCTCGCCCTCGGCGCGCAGGATGTTGGACTGCTTCTCGCCTTCGGCCACGTTGATAGCGGCCTCGCGCGTACCCGTCGATTCGGTCACGACTGCCCGCCGGATGCGCTCCGCGGACATCTGCCGGTTCATCGCCTCCTGCACTTCGCGAGGCGGGATGATCTCGCGGATTTCCACGTTGGTCACTTTCACACCCCAACGTTCGGTCACTTCGTCCAGGCGTGTGCGCAGCATGTTGTTAATGTGCTCACGCTCGGAGAGTACTTCATCCAGCATGATACCGCCAATGACGGCGCGCAGCGTGGTGGTCGCCATGCCTTGTGCCGCGGCTTCGAAGTTGCCTACCTGGAGCACGCTTTCTGTCGGATCGACCAATTTGTAGTACCACAGAAAATCGATCGAGATAGGCGCATTATCTTTGGTAATGGACACCTGGTGGGGGATTTCGCGCACCTGTTCGCGCAAATCCACCGTCACGGCGCGGTCAACAACCGGGATCAGCAGTACGATCCCGGGGCCTTTGGCGCCTGTGCAACGGCCCAGGCGAAACACAACCAGGCGGCGATATTCAGGAACGATGCGAATGGCACTGGCGATAAAGGCCAGTGCAACGACAAGAACTGCCCCTACCAGGCATACGAGTGTTCCACCAAACGCTTGCATGAAGAGCCTCCTTCTTTTATTGCATCAGGATTGATGCTGGTTGGTCGATTCGACGGTCAGGGTTAACCCTTCACGTCCGATTACACGGATATTGCTTCCAGCAGGGATCAGCGTCTGGCTTTGGGCTGACCACAATTCTCCAGAAACCTGCACAGAGCCTTCTGCGAAGATATCGGTCTTGGCCTCTCCAAGCATGCCCATGAGGGACTCAAGGTTGTGAGCAGGCTGCAGGAGGCGGGCTTGCATCACTTTATTGCTTGCAAGCCAGATAAATCCCACCATCAGTAGGGAAACAAGCAAAGCCAGGAACGGATGGACGGCCGGCTGCCACCAGGTATCCCCGCGGAACAGGAAAGCGGAGCCGATCACCATCATGACGATCGACAGAGCAAGGAAAAGGAAGCGGCCCTTTCTCTGCATTGCCAGGATGAATGGAGCCAGGCTGGCTGCCAGAACAATCAGCGCCCACAGATTTAAGGGAAGATTGTACATGGCCCAACCGGCCAGGAGCAGGGCGAACAGGGCGCTAATTTCATAGACGCCAGTTCCCGGTGTGAGAATGGCAAGGATTGCCAGCAGAAAACCTGCGACCAATGCCAGATAGGCGATGTTTGGGTTGAGCAAAATGGTTTCCACAGCTGCACCTCTCGTTCTGTAACTCATTATACATCCACATCCAGGGGTAGGCAATTACACAATGCCCGCCCCGGGCGTGGTATGATTAAAATGTGATTGCGTTCTACCTGCCCGGTGGTATGCCTGTACCTGCGTTTGCCATTCTGCTCGGGTGTGGCGCTGCCCTCGGGCTGGTGTGGGTGGTGCGGCTAAGCACGCCAAAGCAGTCAACGGCGAGTTTGGACGGTGGCTTATGGGTACTTTTCGGCTGCCTGGTGGGGGCGCGAACCGGTTATGTGGCAGTGAACTGGGCCTATTTTCGGAGCCAGCCTCAGGAAATTTATCAGGTGCAGCTTGGAGGTCTTTCATGGGCTGGAGCAGTTTTGGGCGGGCTGATCGCACTCTTTGCCGTTGCTGGCGCCCGAAAAACCTTGCCCGGGGAGCTGGCTGATGCTTTATTGCCGCTGGGTACGGCGCTGGCCGTGAGCGCCTGGCTGGGGTGCTGGCTGGATGGCTGCGCATACGGCGCACAGAACAATGCCTGGTGGGCATTACCGGCCCTGGATGAGTGGGGAATGTTTGCACAGCGCTTGCCGCTTCAACTTCTGGGGGTGGGTTCCATGCTTGGCTTGCAAGCGGCGATTGATTGGATCAGGCCTCGTCTGAAGGCCAATGGCGCCGCCGCCGCAGTGTGGTTTGTCGTGTTTTCCTTCTACATGCTCATTTTTTCGTTCTTGCGTGCCGATCCTGCTCCATCCTGGCAGGAAATACGGCTGGATACCTGGGCGGCGGGTTTCTACCTTGTGATTGCATCGTTTTTCATCGGGATGTATTCGCTGCGACCCATCTATGTAAAAAACCAGAATCCATTATGAAACTTAATCTAGCCCTTGCTCAGTTGAACACCCGCCTGGGAGATGTGCAGGCCAACCTCGAAAAACATCTCGCTCTGGCAGAACAAGCGCACGCTTCGGGCGCAGACCTGCTGGTATTC
Organism: uncultured Chloroflexia bacterium; assembly: GCA_963705155.1. Lineage (GTDB taxonomy): Bacteria > Chloroflexota > Anaerolineae > Anaerolineales > UBA4823 > CAVPJC01. The sequence continues at coordinate 44,632 of CAVPJC010000004.1, forward strand.
CCGGAGCTTTCGCTCACCGGGTACGTGCTGCAAGACCTGACCCCCACGGTCGCCTGCCGTGCGCATCCTGATGACCCGGTTTTTAAACCCCTTCTGGAGGCAAGCCACAAGTTGGATATGGTGGTGGGTTTCGTGGATGAGGACCGCCGCCACCGCTTTTTTATTTCGGCAGCTTACCTTTCGAACGGTGAAGTGGTGCATGTGCACCACAAAGTGTACCTGCCGACCTACGGCTTGTTCGATGAAGGCCGGTTTTTTGCCTGGGGGGATGCTGTGCGCGCTTTCGATACCCGTTTTGGGCGGATGGGGATATTAATTTGTGAAGATTTCTGGCATGCCTCGCCGCCGTATTTGCTGTGGCTGGACGGCGCAGATTTAATGCTGTTCACTTCGGCTTCTCCCGGAAGGGGATTGCGTGACGAGCCGCAGCTTGAGTTGGCGCGCTGGGTGGAGCATATCAACCGGGCGTATGCCAGCCTATTCACCACGTTCGTGGCGCACGCCAACCGGGTTGGCTATGAAGACGGCCTGAATTTCTGGGGTGGATCGACCGTTTTTGACCCGGATGGGGAGCTGATGGTGAAAGGCCCCTATCACCAGGAAGCCCTGACACAGGTTGAGATCGATCTCAACCAGCTGCACCGTTCCCGGGCGCGCCTGCCGCTGCTGCGAGATGAGCGTACCGCCCTGGTGCTGCGTGAGATGCAAAGGATGCTGCGTGATGAAGATTGACCTGACTATCAATACGGATCTTGCCCGCACCATTTTGACAGGCTTCATCCAGACCGAGATACAACGGGCTGGTTTTTCGCGGGCGGTCATCGGCCTTTCGGGTGGGATCAATTCGGCGTTATCCTGCTACCTGGCTGCCGAGGCTCTGGGCGCGCAGAATGTGCTGGCTGTGCGCATGCCATATAAAGCATCTTCCATTGATTCGTTGGAGCACGCCCAGATGGTCATCGATGCGCTCGGGATACAGTCACTCACCTGCCCGATCACCGGAATGGTTGACCCTTTATTCGAACGATTTCCAGATGCCAGCGCCATGCGTCGTGGGAATGCCATGGCGCGCGCCCGCATGATCGTGCTGTATGACCAGTCAGAGGCTACGCGCGGATTGGTGGTGGGCACCGGGAATAAGACGGAGATCTTGCTGGGCTATTCAACGTTGTTCGGCGATTCTGCCTGTGCGCTGAATCCGATTGGCGACCTGTATAAGACCCAGGTGCGCCAGCTCTCCCGCTCCCTGGGAATACCTGAGGTCATTATCGAAAAGGCGCCGTCGGCTGATTTGTGGGCCGGTCAAACCGATGAGGGCGAGCTGGGTTTCACTTATGAGGAAGTGGATCGACTGCTTTACCTGCTGGTGGACCAGCGTTTTACCCCTCAGGATTGTGTCTCCGCCGGTTTTTCTGAGAATTTTGTCAATGCGGTCGTGAACCGGGTGCGCCGTAATCATTTCAAGCGTGTGCTGCCGCTGATTGCGAAGGTCTCTAATCGAACGATCGGGTACGATTTTCTGTACCTGCGAGACTGGGGCACCTGAAGAATCGATGAAAAAAATCGTGTGCTCCTGGTGTCAGACGGTCAATCATGCAGACGATGCAGCCTGCGTTGCATGCGGCGCGCCCATCGAAAAACCGGTAAAGACTGAAGAGGTATCCAATCCTGATGCTGGTCAAGTCCTGCAAACAGCCAGCAAGGGTGTCGTCCCGCAAGATTTGCGACAAGCCGGGGAAACAGCCGATAAGATCTATGCGGGGGCGATGAACGCTTACGGTCTGGTGTGGCGGACACTGGGAGAGACGGCAGCAATTGCAGTGGCTGCCTTTTTGCTCGGGCTGGCTGGTGGCGCTACGCAGCTTGCCTGGATGGGAGTGCTGGCAGGGCTGATTGTGGGGTTAGCAGTGGGTCTGTCGCAGAAGAATTTTTGGTTTACGATACTGGGGGCGCCTGCCGGTGTGCTGGTGGGCGCGGTGGGCGGGATGCTGCCCTGGGCGCTGGGCGCCGGGCCGGCGGGTATGCTGATGACTGCCGCGGTGTTGGGGGTGTTGGGCGCATTGGCCGGCCGCCGCATGGCCTACTCTACGGGATGGTGGGATAAATTCCGTCCTGTTCTGGGTGGTCTGGGCGGGCTTTTGTTTGGCGGGTTGGGAGCACTGGCAGGGGCCGGGCTGGCCTGGCTGAGGGATGTAATTGCGAACAGCCTGCGTGTTTAGCATCAAAAGGAGTCACGAATGGAACAGGTTCAGGATGCTTTTTTTCAGGGTCTGGCAGCAATTTACCCGGGCGACCGGTTTTTAACCCGCCCCGGAGAGCTTGCGCCGTTTGAATCGGATGCCCTGACTTCCTACAGGGTACGACCACGGGCGGTTGTAATTCCCGAAACGCAGGACGAAGTAATCCAGACTGTGCGCCTGTGTCACAAGCACCTGGTGCCTTTTGTAGCACGGGGCAGCGGTACCAGTTTGTCGGGCGGCTCACTGCCCGTGGCAGAGGGGATTGTGATTGCCCTGAACCGCATGAACCACATCTTGCGCCTGGATCCTGAGGAGCGGTTGGCGGTGGTTGAACCGGGGGTGATCAACCTGCACGTCTCCCAGGCGGCGGCTCCCTACGGGCTGTATTATGCCCCAGACCCTTCCAGCCAGCCGGTGTGCACCATCGGCGGCAACCTGGCGTTCAATGCAGGTGGGGCGCACTGCCTGAAATACGGAATGACCAGCAACCACGTGCTTGGTCTGAAAGCGGTGCTGGCTGACGGCGAGGTGGTTTCACTCGGCGGTGAAAGCCTGGAATTTACAGGGCCTGACCTGACAGGATTGTTCGTTGGATGCGAAGGGCTGTTTGGTGTAGTACTGGAAGCGACGCTGCGCCTGCTCCCGAAACCTGAAACCTACCAGACAATATTGGCAGCGTATCGCTCGCTCAAGGCGGCGGGGGACACCGTGGGGAAAATTGTGGCAGCTGGCATGCTTCCGGGAGCGATCGAGATCATGGATAACCTGGCCATCCAGGCTGCCGAAGCGGCAGTAAATGCCGGATACCCCCGGGACGCTGAAGGCCTGCTGATTGTGGAACTGGACGGTGAAACGGCATCTGTTCAGGCGGATTTTCAGCTACTCATGCAGATTATCCAGGATTCCGGGGCCTATGAGGTGCGCATAGCCCAGGATGAGGCCGAACGCATGCGCATCTGGAAAGGCCGTAAAAGCGCTTTCTCGGCGGTAGGACGATTGAGCTCGGATTACGTGGTTCAAGATGGCGTCGTCCCACGCGGCCGGGTGGGCGAGGCGCTGGAAGAGATCCAGCGTTTAGGCCAGGTATACGGTCTGCGGGTGGCGAACGTCTTCCACGCCGGCGACGGCAACCTGCACCCATTGATCCTCTTCGATGGGCGCAAGCCCGGGGCGTTGGAGCATGCCGAGGCGCTGGCAGGTGAAATTTTGCGGATGTGTGTGCGTTTTGGAGGCTCGATTACGGGTGAACACGGCATCGGGGTTGAAAAACGCAGTTTTATGCCGGTAATGTTCAGCGAGGCCGATCTGGATGCCATGCATGCCATTCACGAGCAAATGGATCCGCACGGGCTTGCCAACCGGGGCAAAATGTTTCCCGGCTAAGACTATATCCAGGCAGAGGTAGGCACATGAGACCTCAGACGATAGAAGAGCTTCAAGAGATGGTGCGTTCCAGGCCGCGCCTGCGAGTGCGAGGGGGCGGAAGCAAGCCTGCGCTCAGCCCGCCAGAGGAGCATGAGAGCACACTGCACATGAGTGGAATGGCCGGGATGGTTGAGTATGATCCGGTGGAGTACACCTTTGTTGCCCTGGCCGGCACCCGCATTGAAACTATTGAACAACAACTGGCCGTTCATGGCCAATACCTACCTTTTGATCCACCCCTCGTGGGCCATGGCGCTACCCTGGGGGGAACGGTGGCGGCCGGGTTGAGCGGCGCGGGACGTTACAGATATGGAGGGGTGCGCGATTTCCTTCTGGGGGTGCGATTTGTGGACGGCCAGGGCAATCTGGTGCGAGGCGGGGGCAAGGTTGTCAAGAATGCTGCCGGTTTCGATCTGCCCAAGCTGATGATCGGCAGCCTGGGGCAGTTTGGTGTGCTGGTGGATCTGGCCTTTAAAGTATTCCCGCGCCCGGTTGCCTATGTCACAATCACTTACACCTATGCCAGCCTGGAAGGTGCGTTGGGAGCGTTAAACCGCCTGTCTGCCTCGCCCCTAGAAATATTTGCCCTGGAGGTGGAACCTCAAGTGGAGGGCGTAGAGCTGCTTGTGCGGCTGGGAGGTCAGCCAGATACGCTGAAGGCGCGGGTCGCACGCCTGGAGAAAACCCTGGAGCAGCCGCCTGCGGTGGAAGATTTTTCGAGCCAGGAAGCGGAGATCTGGGAAAACCGAGGCGAGTTTGCCTGGGTCCCGCCACAGAACCTGCTGGTGAAGGTCCCGCTGAGCCCCAGCAAGGCGCCTGTTCTGGATAAGCAGCTTGCAAAGAACGGATGTGTGCGGCGTTACAGCGCAGGCGCCAGCCAGGCCTGGATAGGATGGCCTGGAAACGTCCAAACGCTGCACACGTTGCTCGAAGAGCTGGAGCTGCCGGGGCTGGTCATCCGCGGGTTGGCGCCGCAGCCGTTAATTGGCCGGCAGGCCGGCGATGAATTTGCCCGGCGTGTACGTGCGGCCCTGGATCCCGAGCAAAAATTTTCCCAGGCCTACCCCGACCATCTTTTGGGCAGTGAAGCAGTCCAGACGCATCGGCGAGAATATTTTGAGATGACAGGATAATCCATGCAACATACCATCCCGGTCGAAAAGCTTGGCGCGGCAGGCGCAGCGATGGCTAGCGCAGTGGAGAAATGTGTGCACTGTGGTTTTTGCCTGCCAGCATGCCCTACCTACAAGGTGCTGGGCGAGGAAATGGATTCTCCGCGCGGCCGCATCATCCTGATGAAATCAGTACTGGAAGGCGAGCTGGCATTGGAGGAAGCCCTGCCCTTCGTGGATCGTTGTTTGGGCTGCCTGGGCTGCGTGACGGCTTGTCCATCGGGCGTGCCATATGGCGAATTACTGATGCCATTTCGGATGTATGCGCAGGAACGGCGAGAACGCTCTTTTGTTGATCGTTCAACCCGCCGACTGATATTGGAGACCCTGCCCAACCCCCGGCGTTTTCGTATGGCTGCCAGCATGGGTAAATTAGCAAAGCCTGTAAAGGGCGCCCTGCCGCAGAAGCTGCGTTCGATGCTGGATTTATTACCGGGAACACTGCCTGAAACGCAAAACCTGCCATCGTTATACCCGGCTCGAGGCGCCCGCCGGGCACGCGTAGCCCTGCTGGCGGGGTGTGTGCAGCAGGTCATGGATCCTGAGATCAACTGGGCCAGCCTGCGCGTCCTGGCCTGCAACGGCATCGAGGTGGTTGTTCCACCCGGACAAGGTTGTTGTGGCAGCCTGGCCATGCACATTGGTGAAAAACAGCGCGCTCAGGAGCAAGCGCGCTGCAATATGAATGTCTTTCCCCAGGATGTGGATGCGATCCTGACCAATGCAGCCGGGTGCGGTTCCGGGATGAAGGAATATCCGCTTTTATTTGCCGGCACTCAATGGGAGGCCGAAGCACAAGCGTTCTCCAGGCGTGTTCAGGATGTCAGCGAGTTTTTGGACGGGCTCGGTCTGGTTGAGCCACCGCCGCTATCTGTTCCTGTGCGGCTGGCTTACCATGACGCCTGTCACCTGGCGCATGCACAGAAGATCACTGCCGCACCGCGCCGGCTGCTTTCTCAAGTTGGCAACCTGGCTCTGGTATCTATCCAGGACGTAGATTTATGCTGCGGCTCCGCCGGTGTATATAACATCGAACAACCGGAAACGGCGCACCTGCTCGGGGAGCGCAAGGTTCGGAGCATCCTGGACAGCGGTGCACAGGCTGTGGCAGCCGGTAATATTGGCTGCCTGGTACAGATGCGCTCGCACCTGGCTTTGCTCGGGTACGCGCTGCCGGTCTGGCATACCATGCAAGTCCTGGATCAAGCTTATCGTCAGGGAGAATAGAACATGCCGCACTTTTTTAGCGTTGAAGAAGCCAATGCAGCACTGGTTGTGATCAAACCACTGGTCAAGGAGCTTTTGGAGATGCGCCAGGAGCTGTTGGCGCGGCAACCCGAAGTTTGGCCGGTGGTGCAAAAGGCACTGGGTAACGGGGGCAGCCAGGCAGCCAGCCAGGCTGTTTTGGAATTTTCTCGCATCGAGGCCCTGATCGAAAAGATCCAGGCTGCCGGTGCGGAATTGAAAGACATCAATACCGGATTGTTGGATTTCCGCGCCTTGAGAGAGGGGCGCGAAGTCTATCTGTGTTGGCAATACGGCGAGGAGAACGTACAATTCTGGCACGACCTGGACGCAGGGTTTGCCGGCCGCCAGCCGTTGTAGCCGGCAGCCCATTCTCAACGTTTGGTGAGAGTTTATAACTATGGTGGGCGGGGCGGGTTTATAATTTTGCCATGCCGAAAAGCTCATTTGAATCACCAGTGGATGCATCGCAAACAGAAGGCTCAAACCTGGTTGGTTCCCGCAAGATCAGCCATGCCAATGGAACATTTGCAGCTTTACAGTACCCCAATTACCGGTTGTGGTTTTTCGGGCAGTTAATTTCACTCATGGGCACCTGGATGCAGAGCACCGCCCAGGCGTACCTGGTCTTCGAACTGACCCGCTCACCGGCATATTTGGGCTATGTGGGTTTTGCAGCCGGGGTTCCATCCTGGATATTTACGCTGTGGGGCGGTTTGATCGCTGACCGCATGTCACGGCGTACCCTGCTGGTGATCACTCAGACCGCCATGATGGTGCTGGCCTTTGTACTGGCAGCCCTGACCTTTACTGGAGTCATCCAGCCGTGGCATATTGTGTTGATGGCTTTATTGTTAGGGATCGCCAATGCATTTGACGCCCCGGCAAGGCAGGCCTTCACGCTGGAAATGGTGTCGCGCGAGCACCTGACGAATGCGATTGCGCTGAATGCAACCATGTTCAATTCTGCCACCGCAATCGGCCCGGCTGTGGCTGGGTTGATTTACGCCGCGGTGGGTCCGGCCTGGTGTTTCACGATCAACGGAATATCCTTCATCGCCGTCATCATTGCGCTATCTTTAATGAAGCTCTTGCCAGTGCCTGCCAGCAAACGAAGTGGATCAGCATTTCAAGAAATAGCCGCCGGACTGCGCTATGTGGCTAAAGATGTTGTGGTGCGCACCATTATGGTGAACCTGATGATGGTCAGCCTGTTCGGCATCAGTTTTGTCACACTTATACCGGCGTGGGCCGTAAAGGTGCTGGGCGGAGACGCCGCCACCAACGGCTTTTTGCAATCGGCGCGTGGGGTAGGCGCTGTGCTGGGCGCGCTGGGCCTGGCCTCCATGGCGGGTTTTGCGCCGCGGGGTAAATTGGTCACCCGGGGGACGATAGCGCTTGCACTGCTGCTCCTGGCATTTTCTGCCACGCGCTGGCTGCCCCTATCGCTATTCTGGCTGGTTGGAATTGGCCTGGGATTTCTGGTGCTGGCCAACTCATCGAACGCGCTGGTGCAGTTGTATGTACCTGATGAGCTGCGCGGCCGGGTGATGAGCATTTTTACGCTTTCGTTTTTCGGGTTCATGCCGCTCGGATCGCTGTTGGCTGGAGCGATGGCGACGCGGATCGGAGAACCCAACACGGTTGTCGCAGGCGGCCTGATTGTACTGGCGTTTGCGGTGGTCATCTGGTTGAAGGTCCCGGAATTGCAGAACGCTTCCGGGAGTGGCTAAAAGTTGGGTAAAATACAGATATGAACCAATGTCCAAATTGTCACCGAACCGAACGCCAAAATCGAGCAGGCAAAACACCCCGCGGCAGCCAACGTTATATCTGCATGTTCTGCATGAAAAAGTACACGCCCAACCCCAAGCCCTGGGCTTACCCCGAGGAAGTGCGCCAAAAAGCCCTGCAGCTGTATGTGGATGGGATGAACCTGCGCCGGATCGCCCGCCATCTCGGTCTTCACCATCGCACCGTATCGCTGTGGGTCAAAGCCCAGGCAGCCCAACTGCCCGATCCACCGGTGCCCGAGCAGGTCAAAGAAGCCGAGATGGACGAGTTGTTCAGCTTCATTGGGGAGAAAAAAACCAAATCTTCATCATCACCATCGTAGATCGCCTCACCCGCTGCTATTTGGGTTTCAAAGTGGTCTGGCAGCGAACCCAAGAAGTAATCCAGGAGATGGTAGATGAAGCACCTAAGGCCAAGCGTTACTACAGCGATGCTTTTGATGCCTATGATCGCCTGTGGTATCACTGGGGGATGTATGAAGTCTCGCAAGGCAAGACCGACACCTACTCGGTCGAAGCGGACAATGCCGAATTGCGCCACTACCTGGCTCGCTTGGGGCGCCGTTCGCGCTGCTTTTCCCGTTGTCCTGAAGCGTTGAAAGCGGCTCTCAAGCTGTTCATGTACTGCTTCAATCGGCGTCAATTGCACAAGCAAGCCTTTCCCAATTACCCAGCTCATGTCTATCAATTTATCTAAGCCCAAACTTTATCCACTCCCACGCTTCCTAGCCTCTTGACCGGCGACGGGTTCTGGATTAAAATCTCGTGCGCTCAAATGTTCGGGGCTGCAAAGCCCAGGTACTGCCCGCGTAGCTCAGTGGATAGAGCATTTGCTTGCGGAGCAAAGGGCCGCGTGTTCGAGTCGCGCCGCGGGCGCCTAGTTGTGGCGGTACACCAAAAAGGAACTCCCATATCTGGTGGTATGGGAGTTTTTGTTTTAAGCAGGTAGTGCCTATGTAGACCTTATAGGATGGACTTATCTTGATCTCCCCCGACTGGTGTAGCAGAATATCCCCTGAATGGTGGATGTGTCATGGAGGCTTTGTTTATAGAATGAATTATGTAAAGTAATGCTGTTGGGATTACCGCCACTATACATTTGGGTACACTCATCCGGCTCTGAGCGGACTGGACCTGGTCAGGCGGTCTTCGCCACCGCCGCCGGAATTTTGATCGTACATGACCGTTAGGTCAACTGCCACCTGGTCAACCGACAAGCGGCTTCCACCTGACTAATCATAAGGAGGTGTTTTGTGAATACTACAAGTATTATCATTGTAGTTCTGGTATTAGTGATAGTAGGCGCGATATTAGGCCTGGTTTTTGCTCGTCGAAAGCGTTCGGAGCGGCTCCATGATCACTTCGGATCTGAATATGATCACACTGTGCAGACCCTGGGTGACGAGAAGAAAGCACAAACAGAGCTGGAAGTACGGCGCAAGCATGTTGAGGCTTTGGATATTCGCCCGCTTTCTGTCAGCGAGCGCGGACGTTATCTGGCTGAGTGGACTGCTGTCCAATCTAAATTTGTCGACGAACCGGGACAGGCGATTGTAGCTGCCGACCGCCTGATTATGGAAGTCATGCAGGTTCGCGCCTATCCAGTATCTGATTTTGAGCAGCGGGCGGCCGATATCTCAGTCACTTATCCTGCTTTGGTAAGTAATTACCGCGCTGCGAGGGAAATCGCGATCAAAAACGAGCAGCATCAGGCAGATACTGAAGAATTAAGGCAGGCAATGATTTATTACCGGTCTCTGTTCGAAGAACTACTCGGAACAGAGGCAGTCGTTGTACAGGAGAAATAGAGATGACTGAACAGTTTAGAACCTCAGATTTCGTTAAGAGAACCGGCTGGGAAACGATCAGGCCAGTAGAAAATTCAGATCCTTTTGCCGACAAAGCCCCGGTGGATGATGTGGCTCTTATCCACGAGACGCCGGCAAGCGAAATCGTCGCTTCCGTCGGCCCGATCCACGAGCCTCTTGTCGATGAGATTCCGATGCACGAGAACTCCTGTCCAGGAGGTCCGGATGGGGGAGACCGCTGCTATTGATAGTCCGCTGGACGCGAAGATTATCCACGAGGCTTCGCTGGGTGAGGCGATTACCAAAGAAGTCCTTATCGACACGAATACCGGATCACCGGCGGGCCTGCTCAACCGTGAGAAATCAGAGCATTTTCGCACACGCTGGAACGAGATCCAGGGCATGTTTGTAGATGAACCGCGCTCTGCTGTCCAACAGGCGGATGCGCTGGTGTCTGAGGTGATTGAGCAAATCACCCAGATGTTTACCAACGAACATAGCTCGCTGGAGGGCCAGTGGAATCAGGGCAATGAGGTCTCTACTGAAGATCTCCGCACATCCTTGAAGCGCTACCGCTCTTTCTTCAACCGCCTGGTGGTTTGAAAGCAGGCGAGGTAAACAAAGACCTATAAAATTCGCAATTTCAAGATGACCTGACCCGCGACACCACGGGGCCAGGTCATCTTGTGCAAACGAAATTCAAGGTGCTTGTGCGGGAAATAGTGGCCAAAGGGCACGATGCCAAATCCACGAAAGTGGCGGCGGTGATGACGAACCAGGTAGTAAGCTGCGAACCGGGCGGCAGATAACCCGGGCATTTTTCATTTTTCCAACGGACAAAGCCTGGTCAAGAATAAGCGATTTTTAAGATGAAGGAAGCCGTGGATCGGAAAACAGCCCGGCGTGGCAGCACGCTGATTCTTATGGGGGCCACATTGGTTATGATGGTGGCGTTCATCCTTTCGGTCTATTTCGCCCTGACCAGCGCTGGCGCGACCATCGCTGCGCCCCTATGCGGCGACGGTTCTGCTCCAGATTACGGCTTCACCTACGATCTGCAACAGGCGCACTGGACGGTGGACTGGCAGGACTATGCCTCGGAGAGGGCTGTGACCGAGGTGGACGTGATTCTCGACCGGCTGAATGAGGATTCCATCGCTCAGACGATGATCCTGATCAAGCCGCAGGAGCAGGTCGGCAACCGGGTTAACTGCGCCGTGCATTTCCTGCGGTACATGAGGCTCGGCCAGCCGGCGGGCGAGCGTAAGGATAACGGCTTTGTCTTTTTGATCGTTGTTGAGCCAAGCCGCATTGATGTGCACTACGGCGTGGGGCTGGGTCTGCCGGCACTCACCGCCTCCGAACTGACGAGCCTCAACCGCGCCGCCGAGGAGGCTTACCAATCTACCCACAGCATGGATCAGGCGCTGTTGACCCTGGTGCAGGGGTTTGACACGGTTGCGCGCAGCAAATACGCACCGCTGATTTCCCCCACGCCGACCCCGGACGATCTCCGCGCTGCCATCAGGGCCGCTGGGTATTATGGCGGTCTGCGGTCAGGTGTGCATAGGCATCATCTTTCTACTGTTCCTGATGTGGGCGCTCAGCCAGATGGCCCGTGGGGGGATCGGCTTCAATCCCTACGGTTCCGGTTCGGGTTCCAGGGGATCAGGGTTTCCTTCGGGCGGGGGCAGGAGCAGTCCGCCGACGCGTGGCGGCAGCGGCAGCGGTCGCTCCGGGCGCGGCAATTAAATAAAATAAGGAGAATAAGACATGAAACGCTTTATCAGACAGATCATATCCATTTTTATGGTGGGCGCCATGTTCGTCGGGCTGACCGGCTGCGGCGTCGTGAATTCGGGCACGACGGAGTACAACGAGCTGGTTGCGTTGGTGCAGGGCGTGCAGTCCGCGGCGGCCAATTTCCAGCTGGTGACGGATACACAGTATGCCAAAATCCAGGCCAAAACGCAGATCACCAGGGATTATTACGACGCAGTCAGCAGCAGCGGTGAGGTCTGGACCGGAAACTTCCGCTCGCAAGCCGATGCGCTGACCAACCTGCTGAATAATTATCGCGACGCAAATGGCCAGCCATTGGACCCGACCAAGCTGAACTTGAACGATCTGCAAGGCAAGGGCGCACTACCCGATGGCCTGGGCCAGGGCTTTACGCTCTATGTCAACGCCATCACCCAGGCACCCCCACCTGTGCCAGACGCTCAAGTGACCCTGGCGCTTGGTGATACCATTGATGAGGCGATGAATACCATTCAACTGGGTGGCACCGATTGGAATGACGCCGTCAAAGCCTACAACACCCGCCGGGCGCAGATCAAGGGCGAGATTGTGGCGCGCGTTTCGGCGTATTTCGGTTTTGACCTGCCGGTGACCTTCCCCTATTATCAGGGCGGCAATGCCGGCCAGCCGGTCCAGAATCCGCTGGCGACGCCAAAGCCGTAAGCGACATGGTTTTTACGAGAGGAGTTGTCGATGACCAGCCTTAGTTAAAGTCAATACACCCGGATCGCCCTGTGCTCAATTTGGAGGATAATTCTATGTCGAAATCCTATCTAGACAGCCTGCTTGGCGAGCGTGAACAGATCCAGCACGTTGCCCGCCAGCATTGGTTTATTCTACTCAGTTCCATTGCTCTTGAAATCTTCACTATCCTGGTCATGCTGGCGGCGATAATCACATCAGTGATCTTGCTGCCAGATTTCCGCTTGATTACATTCGTGGTTGGCTTTGGTTTGCTTCTGATCCCGATCGTTTCAATGATCCACGACGTCCTGGTCTACACCCATCACGAGTATGTTGTCACCAACCGGCGGGTTATCCAGATCTCCGGTATCCTGAACAAGCAGGTCATCAATTCCTCGCTGGAGAAAGTCAATGATGTCAAGATGGCTCAGTCTGCCTTGGGTCGTATTTTTAATTATGGCGATGTGGAAATCCTGACCGCCAGCGAGCTTGGCGTCAACCTGTTCAGGCGCATCGAGAATCCGGTGCAATTCAAGACCGCCATGCTGAACGCCAAAGCCCGCCTGGAGAGCGGTGAACATTGGGACGCTCCTGCGCTGGCTGCCGCCTCGGAAAACGTCCCGGCGCTCCTGGCTCAGTTGGCTACCCTGCGCCAGCAAGGCGTGCTGACCGACGAAGAGTTCCAACAAAAGAAAGCCCAACTATTGACTAAGATCTAAGTCTGTATGACCCACTTCCCGTGTTGCTACATAGCAAGAACCAGATGGTAGCATATCCATGCCTGACTTGTCGCTGCTGATCGCTGCCGGTGCTCTCTGCTGAAGCGAACGTGCCTGGATAGGATTAAAGCCAGGGATTAAACTGAGCCTGGTTATAACAGGCTTAATATTTGAGGTCAGATATCTAATTCTTGCCATGACAAAGCTGGAGTTGAAGCTATGAATTCGAAAAAAGCGATTGCTATCGCATTACCCATCATCGTGACCGCTCTGCTGATTGCAGGTTGTGTACTTTCCAAGAAGCCGATGGGGCCTGGCGGAACCGCCTGGGGGGTGGGGGCTTTTGGCTCGAACGGTGAACGCATCTATTTCACCGCCACGAGCGATCGCGGAGCGGCAATTACCTATACGGGAGGCCCAGCGTCGAATAACTGGATGATGGGCGGTGGTGGTAGCCTGGCGTGCGCCTCATGCCATGGCACGGATGGACGTGGCGGAGAACACAGCATGGGCATGATGCAGGTGATGGATGCAGCAGACATTCGTTGGTCAGTCTTGGAAGGCGAGTTCGATCCCGAGAAATTTCGCCTGGCGGTTGTAGAAGGTAAAGATCCCGATGGCACGCAGTTGAACACGGATATGCCGCGTTGGAATATCGGCAACGATGACCTGGCTGACTTGATCGACTACCTCAAAACACTGCCTTAACAAGCGAGACTCGATGAGTTTGTGGATGATGATTCTGTCTCTGAAGAAGAAGATTACGAAATATTCGAGTCGGAGAACAAACTGGAATCCAGGTATCTGGATTCCAGGCAGCAGAAGAACTGGCTTCAAACGGGAGATAGCCAACCATGACCAGTGACCGGATCAATCCTGGAGGCGCCATGTCCGAAAATAAAAACGTAGTCGAGATACATGGCTGCATCGTATGTGCCAGAATATTCAACGTTCTTGCCGTATATACCCCGGATGGCAGTCTGGTGGGTTGTAAGGTGACCAGCCCCGGGGGTCACTGCGTGCCGGGCAAACAACACCCGATAGTCGCCTGCGATAGCCACACAGCAGAGGAAATTGAAGGTGCATATCAAAAATGGCAGTCCAGGATTGAGACAGAGTTAGACGATGAACAAGAAGACGAAAAGACGGCGCCCAATGGACTTTAGGGATTATTATGAAATATTGGGGGTACCTCCGAATGCCGAAAAGAAGGTTATCCAAAAGACCTTTCGCCAGTTGGCCCGCAAAGTCCACCCCGATGTAAACCCGGGTAATAAAGAAGCAGAAGAGAAATTCAAGACGATTAATGAGGCTTACCAGGTTCTATCGGATGCGGAACAGCGCAAGAAATATGATGCGCTGCGGGCTCAATACCAGCAATGGCAGCAGACTGGAGGAAGCCAACAGGATTTCGACTGGCAAAACTGGTCAGCCCAACCTGGCAAAGGGGTGCATGTCCAATACGCCAGTCCCGAAGACCTGGAAGACCTTTTTGGAAGCGCATCACCGTATTCCGACTTCTTTAACGATATCTTTGGCCAAGCGCACGGGCGCGACCAGGCAGTCACCGCGGCACCGCGCCCGGCCCGCGCCGCGGACGTGATGTCGAATTCGAAGTCGATTTAACCCTGGAAGAGGCTTATCATGGTGCGGATCGCCTATTGGAAATAGATGGGCACCGCATCCAGGCCGTTATTCCACCCGGTGTGCGTACCGGTTCGCGAATTCGCCTGGCAGGTCAGGGAGAGCCGGGCTACAACCGTGGGCCGGCTGGAGATCTATATTTGATCGTGTACATCTTACCCAATGAAACCTTCGAGCGCGAAGGAGATGACTTGCACATCGACGTGACGGTCGATATCTTCACCGCTATTGCCGGTGGTGAAATCCGCATCCCCACCCTGGAACGTCCGATAATATTGAAGATTCCTCCCCGGACCAACACCGGGCGGAGTTTCCGCCTGCGCGGCAAGGGCATGCCCCACCTGAGTGATCCCAAAACGCACGGCGACCTGTTTGCCCTGGTCAGGCTGGTGCTGCCCGATCCGCTGACCGACCAGGAGATCAACAGTATCCGCGAATTGGCCTCCTCCCGGCCAGACTTTGCTCAACCGCATTCCAAATGAGGTAAGCTATGATTCCCGAAAACCCATCACCAAAACGGTATTGGTATGATCCACCCGAAGGCTATGAGTCGCGCAGTCGGCGCCGGTTACAGGACGATCTGGGGGTCGACGAGGCTGCCACTGAGGCGATCCTGCGCCTGCGCAGCCAGGTGATTGAATTACAGTCTCGTATTCGCCAGTTAGAAGCCGAGCTGGTCACCCAGTATGCCACCCAGCACATGCGTCTGGCTCGTTACCGGGAAGTCTATTACGAGGCCACCTGGATCGAACTGGAATTTCAGGAATGATAGCTTCGGGTCGGCATGCATAATTAGCATGAGACCCCAGTAGAGATGGGATATACACCCACCTTAAGCGCGGTATCCCGCATGGCCAACCAATTTTCGTATGGAATGTAATCGGGGATTGAATTTCCGGAGCTGAAACAATATCCGCCGCCCGGCGCAATCTTGCGAATCAGAGCGCCGGTTTCCTTTGCGACTTCCTCAGGTGTGCCAATTCCGAGTGGGTAAACCAATGATAAATTCCCGATCAGGCATACTTTATTACCCAAAATCTTTCGGGCTTCGAGGATATCCATAGACTCTGGCTCGATCGGGTGGATGGCATTGAAACCAATGGCGGCCAGGTCGGGCAAAATCTGGGTAATATTCCCGTCTGAATGCAAGAGAAGCGGCAATCCTTTGTGCGCCACAAGGCTCTTGATCTCCCGGTAATAGGGGAATGTATATTTCTGAAAAAGTTTCGGGTTGACCAAAGTCCTGCTTCGATACCCCATATCGTCATTGATCCAGATTCCGCCGACAGCGCCTGTCTCGAGCAGGATTTCAATGACTTTAATCTGGAACTCGGCGACTTTCTGCAAAAGGCGGGTGAATAATTCGGTGCCGAGCGCCATGCCAATGAAACATTCCTCCAGTCCCATCATCAGGAACAAGCTGGAGAATATGGCCCCGGCGTAACAGATAACCCCCATTCCCGGCGGCAGCAGGGGTTTAATTATTTCAAACTTTGAATAATCCAGATCTGCTGGAGAGGGCCAGGGGAAAGCCCCAGGTCTTCCAGGCTGTTAATAAACCCTTTCCCTTCCGGCGCCCAGGTGCGGCGGGTGCCATCCTCATTTTCTGTCGTCAGCATGAATTGGTTCAGTTTTTGGATGGCGAACTGCTTGGCTGCGGCGACGGCTGGCGGGTCAGATGCACGGCCCTCATAGCGCCCAGTGCCTTCGTGATGGATGGCTGCGTCAATGATCGTGCGCAGGCCGGCTTCCATGGGAACGAAATCGTAACCCGCGGTCGCCCAAAATTCGATTTCATCTTGTATCGATGTTATCTTGCGCCCCAGGAAACGTTCCTTGATGGGCACGGCTATACCAGCCTCAACCATTGGAACCCGATCCGGTTCCCCTTCGCAGAAAATGGATTTCAATAGCCGGTTGTTAAAGTTTGGTTGGCACATACGCTTTCACTCCATTTGAAATCAATCGGATGGCAATCACAGAATAACATAATAACTGTCAAATGTCAAATTTCAACTGTTGACATTTGACAGTTTGTGTGCTATTTTATATTCATCGCTACGTTCAATAATTCACAGGCTACACAGCGTAACTCCTGTCCTTCAGAAGACGAATGTCTTGATTTTGGAGGTGAACATGTAGATGATCGGAATTCCCACTTCTTCAGTGTGGAGAACAACAATCCGCCCAACGCGATAACTAAAGCCATAAATTGAGGAGAACCATTGATGAACGGCAAAATAAAATTTAATATCGTCACGATGGTGGTAATATTCGCCATGGCCCTGACGGCCTGTGCTCCAGCAGCACCACAAGCTACTCCTGAACCAGCCGCCCCCATTACCATAGTGGAAACCGTGGAAGTGGAAGTCGTGAAAACTGTGGAGGTCGAGGTTGTCAAGACGGTCGAAGTTCCTGCGGTAGTGCCTGAGTTCGATTGCAAAGGGAAAAAGATGGCTTATGCTGGCTTCGGCAGCCAATTTGCCTTCATTGCGATTGTAGATAAATCGGTGCAGGAAGCAGCCAAGGAAGCTGGTGTTGACTTGTTATTCCTGGATAACGAGTTTGATCCCGGCAAGGCCGTAGAAAACGCCGAAATCATTACCTCGCGCGGAAATATCGATCTCGTCTTCGAATTCAACTACTACCAGCAACAGAATTATGTGATCAAAGAAATCTTCGATGAAGCCGGCATACCCGTCATCGCCGTCGATATCCCAATTCCTGGCTCAGTGTATTACGGCGCCGATAACTATGAAGCCGGTAAACTTGCAGGGATCGGTCTGGTAGATGCTGCGAAAGCCAAGTGGGGAGATCAGCCGGTGGATCTGGTTCTGGTTGAGCAGCAAAGCCTGGCAGGCCAGCAAGAGCTGGAAAAACGTACGCAGGGCATCATCGCAGGTGTCCAGAAATCACTGCCCGATTTTCCGGAAGACAAAATAATTCGATTTGAAGGCGGGGCGAACGTAGATGCAGCAGCAGAAGCGGTTGCCACCACCCTAGAAGCGCATCCGGAAGCCACCCGTATCCTGATCGGCATGCTGGGCGACAGCAACGCGGTGGCAGCGTTGAACTATGCCGAATCGGCCAAACGCGATGTACTGGCGGCGGGCATTGGTGGGGACGAGGTCGGGATTAACGCTCTGCGAACCGGCAAACCTGCCGGGTTTGTTGGTTCGACGTTGTTCCGGCCCGAGAGGTACGGTTACGATCTTATCCCACTGGGGTGCGACTTGCTCTCTGGAAAACAAATTCCACCAGAGGTATTTATCACGCATGTGTTCCTGACTGCTGCAAACCTGGACGAGTTCTATCCTGAATAACCGGTCGTAAGAAAAGAAAGGGGGCTGTACCCTACAGCCCCCACATACTCAATGAAGAGGCGACAATGGAGTCTGCGGTAATTCTGGCAACCGTTGGATTGGTGAAGATATTTCCAGGTGTTCGAGCCCTGGACAATGTTGATTTCGAGTTAAAGAGGGGCGAGATCCACGCCGTCCTGGGTGAAAACGGGGCTGGAAAGTCAACCTTGATCAAGATCCTGGGAGGTGTGTACAAACCTGATGCAGGGGAAATCCTTGTGGAAGGTAAAAACACTGTTATTTCGTCACCGCGGGCGGCACAATTGTTCGGGATTCGTGTCATTCACCAGGAGCTGAATCTGCTGCCTCAGATGAGCGTTGCTGAGAATATCTTTTTAGGCAATCTTCCCAATGGAAAGCTGCCGGGCAGTCTTGATTGGAAGGCGCTGCGAGCCAAAGCAAAAGAGATCCTTGAATATTTTCATACAGAGATTGACCCTAACACAAAAGCGAGCGCTCTGGCTCCTGGCGAGCAGCAGTTGGTGGAGATCGCCCAGGCCTTGACTTCAGATATCAAGATCCTGATCATGGATGAACCGAGCGCTGCATTGAACGAAAAAGAGACAGAAAATCTCTTTGTATTGCTCAAACGTATGAGCGCTGAGGGTATTGGCATTATCTATATCACTCACAAGATAAACGAGGTATTTGAGATCGCGGATCGTGTCACCGTTTTGCGCGATGGCAAGAAAGTAAACACTGTTAATGTAGCCGATACCGTTCCTGCAGAGCTGGTCCAGATGATGGTGGGCCGCACGCTTGACGAAATGTATCCGCGCAACAGGATCGAAGCGGGCGAGGTGCTATTAGAAACTCGCAACCTGACCGGGAATGGGTTGAAAAATATCAACCTGAAGCTGCGGGCAGGTGAGGTTCTGGGAATTTACGGCTTACTCGGCTCCGGGCGTACCCGCCTGGCAAACGCTCTATTCGGTGCTTTCCCTGTTTCTTCAGGGGAAATTTTCGTCCACGGCGAGAAGGTTAAAATTACCTCACCGCACCTGGCAAAAAAATTCGGTCTGGGCTATGTGCCGTCGGAACGTAAGGCCGAAGCGCTGATCATGCCGCTTTCACTGCGCAAGAATCTGACCATCGGGAGTTTATCAAAATACACACGCAATCTATTCTTTATCGATGAAACCAGCGAGAAAGCCAGCTGCGCCGGTTGGATAAAAACATTAGAGATCCGATCTCCATCACAAGAAGTCAACATTGGCAGCTTGAGCGGAGGCAATCAGCAAAAGGTCATTTTCTCCCGGTGGCTGGATACCCAGGCAAAAATCATGGTACTCAACAAGCCCACTCGCGGCGTGGATGTGGGCGCTAAAATAGAGATTTACAAACTGATCGATGATCTTTGCCAAAAAGGGCATGCGATTCTGATGTTTTCTTCGGAAATGCCCGAGTTGCTGGCGATTTCCGACCGCATCATGGTTATGAGCGCCGGGCGTATTACCGGTGAATTCTCTTTCACCGAAGCCAAACAAGAGAAGTTGATGGAATGTGCGCTTGCAGGAATGGATAAGGCCGAAGCATCAAGCCCATAGTGTATGAGCCGACAAGCACAGTTATAAGGAAGGTTTCCGTGAGATCAATAGAAACGCCTGATAGTCTGAAACAGACCGGGTCAAGAAAATCCTTCGCGGATATTCTCAAACCGTTATTATCCAAAGAGGGTTTCGCCTTATTGTTGGCGTATATCTTATTACTGGCTGTCTTTACGACAACCTCGCCTCACTTCCTCAATCTGCGCAATTTAATGAATATTGGCCGCGCAGTGGCGATCATGGGGGTCGTCTCCACCGGGGTTACGGTTGGCTTAATCGGCGGCGTATTTGATTTATCCATCGCTTCGGTTGCCGACCTGAGCACCGTGGTTACCAGTCTGGTGCATTTGAATTTTGGTCTCCACCCGATCCTGGCTATGTTGGTAGGTCTAATGACGGGGCTGGTATGCGGGCTGATCAACGGCACTTTAGTCACCAGGCTGCGCATCAATCCAATCATCGGCACGCTGGCGACAGCCGGTGTGTACCGCGGTATCGCTTTCCTGCTTACGGGAGGTACTTCCCACGCCATCAACAGCGATGGCTTCCGCTGGCTGGGTCGTTCCCAGGTTCTGGGCATTCCTTCGGCGATCGTGGTCATGGCTGTGGTGATGTTATTGGCGCACACCATGCTGCGCTATTCAAAGTTTGGCCGCAATACTTATGCAGTTGGAGGCAACCCGCTTGCCAGCCGGCTGGCAGGGATCAATGTGGACCGCCACCGGCTGGGTCTGTTCGTGGTCGTGGCAGTATCAGCCTCCCTGGGTGGTTTGATCATGCTTTCCAAGATTGGTACAATGATCCCCAACGCCAATGCTGGCACCGAGCTGGATATGATTGCGGCTGCCATCCTGGGAGGCACGGCGTTAGCGGGTGGTGGAGGTACAATTCAGGGTACACTCATGGGTGTACTGATCCTGGGCACGCTGAGAAACGGTCTGGTGATGAACAATGTCAATGCTTACTGGCAGCAGATTGCCAGCGGTATCGCGCTAACCATCGCCGTGGCGATCGACATGCTCCGCACCGGCGGCTATCGCTGACAAATCCGAACCCTTAGCGCCGGTAAAGGTAAACCGAAATGGCGCTACGACAAGCCTGGAGGAGTAGATGATGAAATCTTTGAATGTTCACGGACGGTACTACCAATTGCATCCCCCTGAGCGGTACAAGGGAGCTGTAGAAGAAGACTTCGAGGTGAATTTCGACCGGTCGGCTTTTCTGGTTGTCGATATCTATGGACACGGCTTTCCAAAAACCGACAAATCGAAAAATCACCCAAGCTTTACCGATGAGATGAACAAACCCTGGGATGACATCACATTGAATTTCATCCGACCCGCTCTTGAAGCGGCGCGTCAGGCAGGCATGCCAGTGGTATATGCTCATAATTCCGCTCCGAATATCGAAATCAACCGTTCACAATTTGGGAAAGTGATGGGCAGGTCATTACAATCTGATATGCAGCATCTGCTCAGCGAGCGACCCGGCCTGGTAGATCCCAATGAATACATCACCAGCGAAGGAGCACACCTGCTGGATATCTCGCCCGCGGTAGCGCCAAAGCCAGGCGATTATTTTATCCGGAAACACTTCTACAGCGGATTTAAGGATACCCGGCTGGACACCCTGCTTCGCAACCTGGATATACGGACGCTGTTCTCCGCGGGTTTCGATGCCAGTGTCTGCCTGCTATGCACAATCATAGACGCCTGGGAGCTTAATTATGAGGTTGTCTTGCTGCGTGACGCAGTGCGAGCCATGGAGATCCCCGAGGACATTGAGATAGGTTATTCTTTTACCGATCGGATGATTAAGTGGATAGAAGCCATGATTGGTCATTCGATCACCACACAGCAATTTGTGGATTTGATGGCGATGGTAAATCAAAAGGCCAGTGTTTATTGATTTTACCTGTATGTTATGGGAAAGGATGGCAGGCTGTGCCAGTAGAAATCGAACTCATTAGATGCAAGAGTTTTTCGAGATCGGATTGAGCAAGCAATCCTGACATCGTTGAGCAATGGCGACTTGAAACCCGGTGATCAGGTCAATGAGGCTGAGATTGCCCGTCAGGCTGGGATCAGCCGGGGGCCGATACGCGAAGCGATCCAGCACCTGGTCGGGGAAGAGATCCTGGTCTCCTACCCCCACCGGGGGACATTTGTTGCCGAATGGACCGAGAAAGATATTCGCGAAGTCTACAGCGTTCGCGCCCTGCTTGAAGGCTATGCAGCTCGTTTAGCTGTTCAAAACATGACGGCCGAAGAGATGTCAGAACTCAATGCGATTATCGAAGAGATGGTCCAAAAAGCGCATGAAGGTGATGAAGCCAGCGTATTTGAAAGTGATTTGCTGTTCCATCTGCGCGCCTATGAATTTTCAAGACATGAACTGCTCTGCAGGTTGTTGAGCAAGCTGCGCCGCCGGATTTATATTTTCATTAAGCTCGATGCAGATACCACTCCCAGCCTGGTAAATTACGCAGAGAACCATTACTTGCTCCTGGATAGCCTGCGGTCAGGGAACCCAGATCGGGCAGAAGCTGTTTTTCGAGAGCATCTCGAGGCAGTAGGCGAAGTGCTGGCGGAACGCCATAAGAACAAAATGCTTGAGAAGCAGAACATGAGTGAGAACAAGAACGGGAGATAACGGAATGGTGATGACCGGGCGGGAGTGCGTCTTAGCCGCGCTCGAACATGAAGAACCAGAGCGCCTCCCAGTTGATTTTGGGGGCCGGCACACGACCGTCCACATCAAAGCCCACCAGCGGTTAAAAGAATACCTGAAAATCCCCCCGAGAGAAGAACTTTTCAGACAATTCTGGCTGCAGACCGTTGAGGTAGACCCTCGTTTGAATGAAGTCTTAGGCGGGGATGTGGCTGCTTTCTGTACCGGGAAACCTGAAGCCTGGGATTTACATATCAGCTCAGACAGCACGTTCTTTGACGAGTGGGGCGCCGGTTATTTCATGCCAGAAGATGGTCATTATTACGATTACCATTCTCACCCTCTGGCGCAGGCGAAGACACGGGCTGATCTGGAAAGTTATCGTTGGCCGGACCCCACAGATCCGGGCAGATTTTCTGGCTTGCGCGAGGCCGTCAAAAAAGTGTATGATCAGGGGCAAAAGGCGATTATGCTAACCGTTGCTCCAGCCGGGTCGTGGGAGCACACCTGGACCCTGCGCGGCCCACAGCAGGCCTTCCTGGACCTGATCGAAAACCGCGATCTGTATGAAGAGATTCTTGAAAGGACGGTTGTATTCCAAATCGCGCAATGGAAACGGGCACTGGAAGAAACTGGCGACATGGTGGATATTGCTACTCTAAGCGACGATCTTGGCACACAGCACGGCCCGATGATGTCTGTAAAAATGTACCGGGAGATTTTTAAGCCGCGCTTGATCCGTATCATTGAAACCATCCACCGCAATTCCAAGGCAAAAGTCTACATCCATACAGATGGTTCTGTATACGCCTTCCTTCCCGATTTGATCGAGGCTGGCATCGAAATTATCAACCCTGTTCAGAAAGAATGTAAAGACATGGAGCCAGCAAAACTCAAGCGGGATTTCGGCAAGCATCTGACTTTCTGGGGCGCATCTGTGCGCACGAATGTGCTGGAATTCGGGACTCCGGAAGAGATCCGCGCAGAAGCGCGCGAGACGATCCGCCAGCTTGGGCCGGGCGGTGGCTATGTGTTTGCCCCCATTCACAACATCCAGCCCGGTGTGCCACCAGAAAATATCGTTGCGCTTTTTGAGACAGCGCGCCAGTTCGGCAAATATCCCATTCAGGCATAAGGGGGTCATATGGATGGGAAAACAAGAGTAAAGCTGGCGATGGCGCACCAGGAGCCAGACCGGGTGCCGCTGTTTGAGGCTGCTTTTTCGAGTAAGCTGGCTTCCCAAATACTGGGGCGAACTGTGTACCTGCCGTCCAACGGCGGAATTTCCTTCCGGCATTTTCTCCAATCCCAGATGCTCGGGCAATCCACTGCCACTCAGGCTGCGATTTAAGCTGGGAAAGATGCGATCGAGCTGTATGCTTCGCTGGGTATCGATATGATCCGGGTACGTGTCACTGATTTCCTGACGCCGGTGGATTTTGGTTATGGGAATTATGGCGCAAATTTCCTTTTCGATGTGGAAATTGAGGAGCTTGAAGAAAACCGCTGGCGCATCACCGGGCAAGAAGGTTTCTGGTCAGAACATATCTACGAGACGGAGACCGACTCGATGATGTGTGTCGACCACCCCATCCTGAGGGGAGGAATTGCAGAGTTCCGGCGGTGGGTAGAGTTATTGGAAGAGATGCCTGTGGATGTTCCACCCCAGGCCGAGTCGGGAATGGCAGGAGTGCGTGCTGCGGTTTCGGCTGCGAAAGAGAAGGGGATTTTTGTCCTGGGTTGGGGCGATGTCGCTTATCCAGGATCGTCGCCATATCTACCCCTGTTTCTGACCGCCATGATCACAGACCCGCTTCTGATCCAACGCTATATGGAGATCACCACTGCTGGAGCCTTAAGCTTCGTGCGCGCCCAGATCGAGGCCGGGGTAGATGGCATTATCGGTGGAAATGATTGGTGCTTTAAAATCTGGGCCGATGTTTTCTCCCGCCAATTTCAGGACATTTTTTGTGCCCCACCTGCGCCAAATCGTGGAGCTATGCCATGCCTATGGTGTGCCGTATATAAAACACCTGGATGGAAATACCACAAAGCTGCTGGATATGCTGGTTAACGAAGTTGGCATTGATGCCCATCACCCGATTGAACCGTATGCCGGGATGGATATCTTTTCGCTAAAAAAGCAGTACGGCGACCGAATCACTTTGATGGGAAACCTGGATTGTGGTGAGTTGTTGTCGAATGGCACCCCGCATCAAGTTGAGGAGCAGGCGCTGGCTTTATTGAGGGCAGTCTCTGCGGGCGGAGGATATATCTTTAGCTCCAGCAATTCGATCCATGATGGCGTAAAACTCGAAAACCTTTACGCCATGCTCGATGCAGTAAAAAATTTTGGTAAATACCCTGTATTAAACCGGCTGTCAGCTTGAGATGGTCATTTTCGTATGAGCGATTCAGGGTCGGGAAAGATCACCAGCTGCGGCACCCAGGAAGATAGCCTGGGTGGGCAATTTATGGTCGTGAAGAAAACCGGGGAGCGGAGAGTGCGGCAAAAATGGCTTGCGGAGAACCGCAAATGATTGTTTATTGCGCGGTTAGCATCGACGGAGACCTGCGCCTGGGCGGTCCAGGCCTGCAGAAAGTTGGAGTGCTGGCCATGCGCCAGGTGCATACTGACCTGAGCATGCTGGGGTCTACGAGCTGGTTGATCAATGAGCACGATTTTCACTGGACGGAGCTGCATCCCGAAATACTTCTCCAGTTGGCTGATAGTGGTGAGTGTATCGGCTTGCACGATCACCTGGATACCCATTTTCTTGAGAATGAATCGGAAGACCGGCTCTTTGAATTTCTATCAACATCCCGCCGGCAAATAAAAGATTTTTACCTGCGCAATGGCCGAGAGATAGCGCTATCAGTCCACCGCAACGGCTGCGCCCAGCAGGGGACGAAGATTTACCGCACCTTGAGTGGGTTGGGATACACGATCCTGAGCGATGTCTGGCCAGGGATGAAGTGGCATTCCAGGATGATCCCGATCGAGCACCCCATCCAACCCTGGAAATGTCTGTCTGAAAATGATCCCGGGTCTATTCTCACCGACAACAGGTATATCCCTCAGGATGCTTTTCCCTGGCGGCACGATGCAGATAACTGGCTGGATGTTAATAGCCGGGTTGGACATTTCCTGCATGTTCCGATTACCTGCCTACCCTGGATAGATCAGGAGCGGGTTAAGAACGCCATCAACCCCTCACGAGAACAGGTGTTCCTGGTCATCGATACCCATCCTTACGATCTGCAAGATCCTGAAACGGGGAAGGTTTCAGCAGAGCGGGTAGAGAAATACCGCAATTCATTAGAGTGGGTGCGGGATATCTACAAAGCAATCTTTGTCCGCATCGATCAAATCCCGGGGTTGATTTCAATCCACCCCGAAAATGAAGCACAGGAGCGAGTGTATGAAAATTGCAATCGGCGCTGATTGGGTTGGTTACGAACATAAAGAGGCCCTGACCGGGTATCTCCAAAAGTTGGGGCATGAAGTTGTGGATATGGGTGGGTATTCGGAAGAATTGAACGATTACCCGGATTACGCGGAAAAAGTTGGCCGCGCTGTGACGGAAAACCAGGTCGATTGTGGTGTACTTATTTGCGGTACCGGGATTGGTATGTCAATTGCTGCCAATAAGATCCCGGGGGTAAGGGCAGCCCTGTGTCACGATGCGTTTACAACGGCGCGCAGCCGCGGGCATAACGATGCCAACATCCTCGTAATGGGCGCCCAGGTTGTCAGCGTTCCTCACGCCGAGGAATTAATTGCGGTTTGGCTCAACACCGACTATACAGGCGGCAGGCATGCGCCCAGGTTGAATAAAATTTGTATCCTGGAAGAAAAAGTACACTCGTCAAAGTTCGATCAGCCTGCAGACAGCGAATGATGAAAACATGCCTGGCAATTTCCCCAACCAAAGCAAATTTTGCGCCCTTACTCTTCGCAGGGGATATGGATCTGGGTATGGAGATGGCTGCCGAACTGGGGTATGATGGGGTTGAGCTTAACTTGCTGGATTCTGACCGGCTTGATCAAGATGCAATTGTTAAAGAGTCATCGACTTAGGGTTGAAGGTGGTTTCGATCGGGACCGGCCAGAGTTACTTCCACGACAATCTGAGCCTCGCCGATCCGAGCCCACAGGTACAAGCTGTAGTTCGGGAGCGGCTGCGGGGGCATATACAGTTTGCCGCCCGGCTCGGGGCTGCGGTGGTGTTGGGCAGCATTCGTGGGAAGCTGGATGTGAGCTCTGATGAAACCCGCCAGGCCAGCTACCAGGCAGCTTTGGATACGGTTAAGGAGCTGGCTGATTTTGCTCAAACATCCGGCGTATGTTTAACCATCGAGCCAATCAATCGGTATGAAACGAATTTTATAAACACACTGGCGGAAGCGAGGGAATTTATCCATGCGGCGGACCGCCCGAATATCGGTGTGCTGGCGGACACCTTTCATATGAACATCGAAGAAGTGATCATGGACGATTGTTTGCGTGAAACCGGCAACCTGTTGTGGCACGTGCATTTTGCAGATAGCAATCGTTATGCGCCGGGAATGGGGCATCTAAACTTCGAGGAACTGGTGGCTGAATTAAAGAATATGGGCTATAACGGGTATATATCTGCAGAAATTATTCCTATTCCAGACAGCTATACAGCGGCGAAAGCCTGGATTTCGAAAATCCGACCGATGATTGAGGCGTAGCAGGGACATGGGTTTCTTATGGCATATTCAGCTTTTGACCTAAACGGCCGCAAGGCGCTGGTGTGTGGGGGCGCCGGGGATCTGGGGAGCGCAATTGTTACGGCTTTACATGGAGCCGGTGTGCAGGTGGTGGTGCTGGACTGTATTCCTGATCTGGATGGTTGGGTGGCTGAACGGACTTAGATCCAAAACATACCCATAGCAGGCGTCCGAGTGGATTTATCTGACCGGGCGGATCTCGTTCATGGGTTTAACCGCGCCATGGAAATCCTTAAAGATCTGGATATCCTGGTGAACTGCCAGGGGATTCAGCGGCGATATCCTCCAGAAGACTTTCCGATCGAGACCTGGGATGAAATAATCGAAATCAATCTAACCTCCGTCTTCGAGGTTTGCCAGCTGGCAGGCCGAGAAATGCTAAAGCGAGGGCGGGGCAAGATAATTAATATTGCCTCCATGCAATCGTTCAATGGAGGGATGAATATCCCTGCGTATGCAGCCAGTAAAGGCGGTGTGGCGATACTGACCAAATCTTTGTGCAACGCCTGGGCGAAACGGGGAATTAATGTCAATGCTATCGCGCCAGGCTATTTCGATACAAAGATGACTGCCGGTGTGAAGTCCGATCCAAACCGCTATGAACATATTCTGGCCCGAATACCCGCAGGTCGCTGGGGAGATCCGGGTGACATCAGCGGGCCATTACTCTTTTTGGCCTCGCCAGCTTCGGATTATGTAAACGGCGTAATTCTGCCAGTCGATGGGGGTATGTTAAGCACATAAAGTAGCGTGGTACTTTATCCAGCCGGTTCACTTAGATCAAGAATACATTTTTCTCCGACTCTGGCGACGGCGCCAGGGGAACAATTGATTTCCCGATCATTTTTAAATTGCACACAAAGCTGGTTGATGACCAGCTCGCCTTCGTTCATGTCGATCGACAACCGGTTGTCTTGAATGGTCAGGACACCCCAGCCGCTGGCGGTCGAGAAAAAAGTGCTGTACCGGTCTCCTGAAATTTGTGGCTTCAGCCACAATTTTTTCTCAACCATAGAATAGCGAAACCCTGAGAAAGCCAGCAAAAGCGCATAACTGGACATCGCCCGGGCATAATAACTGCCGCATTCGTACTCGTTCCACGGATTGCGCGTCTGCCCATCATAGCGGCTGCGCAGGGCTTTGACGATCGTCAACCCCTCATCGATCATCCCTTCACGGATCAGGTGGGCAGCTACCTGGTATTCAATCCCGGTCCAGACCTCGTCTGAATACACAAACGGCAAAGTCGGCTTACCGCCACGCGGCCACGAGCAGAGCAGCAAACCGGGCTCATCACCCAGGGCGTAGCCCGGGCGCTGCGGGTTGGCGTGGTTCCACAGAGAGTGACGAAAATTGTATGCAAAGATCGAACGCAATGCACTCAACACATGCTCTGGATCGAGGGGCGTTTCGAGCCCGCAAAGGGCGGCCAGATGGATGCCAAACAATCCATCCGAGATGCAGCCACGACCATATTGATATTTGGGTCCTTCGGTTGCGTAGAGAGAGGCCTCTTCGGGGTTATCCAGCTGCATCTTGTGGAGCTGCTCTGCATCCAGCGAGCGCTCGCAACCCCTGCCAGGTGATCTTTTGCTCGTAATATTCACCATTGAAGAGCAGGTCATCCATCCGGCGGGCGCCACTTTCGGCCAAGGCCCGGTAGACCGAAGCCAGGCCTGGTTCTCCCATCGTCTCAGCAAGTCTGGCCATTGCCATCAACGCGCCGATGTAAAAACCGCTGCACATGCCGTCAGGCCCCCAGAACTCGATATCGTATGTATTGTGGTGAGGCTCTTCCAGCACGCCCTTGCGCAGTGGATCCCAAACTTGAATGCAATACTCCATACTACTCCTGGCAGCGGGGTAAAGCTTTGCAAGCCAGGCCAGGTCGCCGCAAATTTGCCAATCGCGGTAAAGCTTCATGATCCCGCCCAATTGGCCATCGGATGCGGCGTGGAAGGTGTGCTCGACCGGACCATCGGGCAGAGCAGCCCGGAAGTTGATATGCCCTTCGTCATTGATTGAACGAAGCAGCTCCTGCTCGCGCAATGTGCGCTCCAGAGCGGGGAAGAGGTGCGGCAGCGCCTGGGCATAATTCCAGACATGGGTACAAGAGCCAGGGCAGCAGCCTTCATCGGGCGAACAGCCCTCCCAGGCCCACAAATTGCCGTTAAATTGACGCAAGACCGTGGGTGATTTGAGGATTGCCAGGTTGGCAGAGACCGCTTCGAGCACATAAGCGGGCAGCGTGGTTGCGAACAGTGCATCGTGAAAGGCCCGGGTGCGTGCTCTGAGATCGACGTAATGTTGTGAAACGTATTGGTACACGTCTTGTGCGTCTGTCCATTGGGAAGCGTAATACGGCTGCCAGGGGTGGCGTCTGGAACCGTCATTGCAGTCGCATGCATCATCGCACTGGTTTTCGGGTTTTCCCAGTGAATAGTCTACATTCGGGAAATACCAGGCGATCACGATGGGACAGGTGATTACCTCCCCGGCCTCCAGCTTACCTTCTATTAATAATGGAGCCGCCGTTGCGGCCCTGAGCTGCGCTGCTGTTCTCGCCATCGTTTGGGATGAATTTGCCGGTTTCCAGCTCGCGCCACAGAACGCTGAGACCATCAAACCAACCTCCCCGGAACCACGTAGCTTTTATTTTGGGATCGTTCCCGATTGTAGCGAGGGCGGCGCTGCCGAATTTCCCACTGGAGGGCGCTTCAAGATTGTACAGGTACACCCCCGCCCCGGGTATCACCGCATTCCGGGAACGATCCGGCGTAGGCCAGTGCTCATCTTGCGCCAGGTGAGAAAGATGATACGAAAATTGAAAATCGACCATCTGAGAAGTGCGATTCTTGATGGTGTATTCCAGTATGGCGCAGGGTATCGACGAGTTTTTATCATCGAGCGGGATAAACGGGTTATAGCCAAGGATCTCGACATCCAGAGGCAAGTCTGGGTCTGAGAGGGTCACGGTGCCGAAGGGAAATTCCCCGCGAAATCTGCAGTTTCGAAAGCGCGGCAGGCCTTCATACCCTGCACCGAGGACCCCGCGAGGTTTCATGCCTTGAGCGTATATTCTTCCTTTAGGAAGCGGGCCTTCTACCAAACGGGTGATGCCTTTGCCTTCGACATGAAGAACGGCGAATGCGGCTTCGCCGGGTTGGTGTTCATGCCGCGCTGCAGTGATAGACGGCCGGTTGTGGATGGAGAAATCTTGCAACCCGCCATGCCCATTCAGGCAAATACAGCCAGCGCCGATGCCCCCTAAAGGAAAAGCGATCTGGGACAGACGGACCCCACGATAGACGCGTTGACCGCGCCTGGTATACAAGTCTTGCGGAGGATAAGGTTTTGCCCTGTTCATGAGGAAACCTCCTGCTGTAAGGATTTTACCATCGGTGAAATGGAAATTGCTGGCGACCAATGACTGCGTTGATTGGAGATATTCACCAACCAGGATTATGAACGAGCTCGGTAAATTCCATCTTGATTTTCATTTAAATATCACTATAATGATGATTGATTGTGATTGAATCAGGCGTAATATGATTGAATTGACCAGCCTCGAGCGCCAGTATCAGATGGCCCGCACGCTCGAACGAGTGGGTCGAATTTCTGTTGCTCAAATCTGCGAGGAGTTCGGTATCAGCCCAGCTACAGCCCGGCGCGATCTGGATGCCCTTGCGGATACGGAAGGCATCCAGAGGGTACATGGTGGGGCCGTCTTGCTGCGCCGGGCGACACCCGAGCAGCCCATCCTGAGCCGCAGCCATGAACAAGATATGGAAAAGGAACGCATCGGGCGGGCTGCCGCAGCCCTGGTGCAGGACGGCGAGACGGTTTTCCTGGGCTCCGGCACGACGGTGCTGCGGGTCGCGCATCATCTCATCGACCGGCAGCTCACGATCGTCACCAATTCTCTGCCGGTTATCAATTTGATGGCAGACCGGGCGAATATCACTCTTGTTGCTCTTGGAGGGATGTTCCGCTCCAGCGAGCTTTCATTCATCGGACATATCGCCGAGCAGGCGCTGCTCGAAGTGCGCGCCGATCGGGTTGTGATTGGCACGCGGGCGCTCAGCCTGGAGCAGGGCATGACCAACGATTACCTTGCGGAGACGCTCACCGACCGCGCCATCATAAAAATTGGGCGTGAGGTTGTTGTTGTGGCTGACCACACGAAATGCGGCGTCGTCTCCACTGCGTTCCTGGCGCCGCTTGAAGCGATCCATACCCTGGTTACTGACCTGAGCACCGATGCGGAATTTCTCGCCGCGATCGAAGCACGGGGAATTCAGGTGGTTGCTGCATAATCTTCGCCCCAAGCTTTAACCTGAGAAGGGATAACAAATGCTGTTGGAACAGTTCCGTCCCAAATCCCAGCTTGTGACCCGGATTAGCCGGGTCGAAAAACCCAGGTTCCCTGTCATCGATGCCCACAACCATCTGGGGGAGCCCTTTGGCGGCGGCTGGGACCGCAAGCCACTTGCGGAACTTCTGGACAGGCTTGACCAGGCAGGTGTCGAAGCTTATGTCGATCTGGACGGCGGCTGGGGCGAGGACATCTTGCAGCAGCACCTGGATTATTTCAAAGCCCGGGTGCCAGAACGGTTCTGGATTTTTGGCGGGGTAGATTGGCAGAAATGGGAAACGCTGGGTGATGCGTTTCCAGAATGGGCGGCAGACCGGCTGCGGGTTCAGAGAAGCTGGGGCGCCCAGGGTCTTAAAATCTGGAAGCCGTTCGGGCTGCTGGTCAAAGATCCCGAGGGCCAGCTTGCCAAAGTGGATGACCCGCGCCTGGATCCCATCTGGCAGACTGCCGGCGAGCTGGGTCTGCCGGTGATGGTGCATGTCGCCGACCCGGTGGCTTTCTTCGACCCGATTGACGAGACGAATGAACGCTGGGAAGAAATCGGTGCGCACCCCGATTGGGCCTTTACCAGCCCGCCGTTTCCTGCATTTCTCGAGATCCTCAACGGGCTGGCCAACCTGGTTCACAGGCATCCGGGCACGACCTTTATTGGAGCCCATGTGGGCTGTTATGCCGAGAACCTGGGTTGGGTTGGAAACCTGCTGGATACCTGCCCCAATTTTTATATCGATATCGCAGCCCGTATCGGGGAACTGGGACGCCAGCCGTACACGGCGCGGCGGTTTTTTCAAAAATATTCAAATCGGATTCTGTTCGGGTTGGATATGGGGCCCGATCCGGAAAGTTATCAAATTTATTACCGCTTTCTGGAAACCGATGATGAATATTTCAACTACAACACCGGCGATATCCCCGTCCAGGGACGCTGGTTTATTTATGGCCTGCAGCTGCCGGAAGACATATTGGAGAAAGTTTATCATTTGAACGCCCGGCGTGTGTTGGGGGATGCGGGTTAGTCTGGAAATGGATATTTGCTGCAAGGAGTAGTCAAGATGAACCAGCCCGGAGGCCTTACCTATGCCGAAATTATCTCGCAGCCCGAGGTTTGGGCGGGTTCGATCGAGCACCTGCAAACGCAACGCAGCGCCATGCGTCAGTTTTATAAGGATGGCGACTTTGATTCGGTAATCTTCACCGGCTGCGGCTCAACCTATTATCTTTCCCTTTCGGCGGCTGCATGGTTCCAGTCACTGACCGGCATACCTGCGGCGCGGTTTGCCTGCCTCAGAACTCTGGTTGTACCAGCCTGAGGCCAATCCATCGCAAGAGCGCCAACTGCTGGTGGCGGTATCCCGTTCCGGGTCAACCACCGAAACCCTGCGGGCAGTTGAAGCCTTCAAGCAGGGCGGGCAAGGCCGGGTTTTGACCATCTCCTGCTATCCGAGGGCGCCACTGGCAAGTCTGGGGGATATGAACCTGGTTTTGCCGGAAGCGCAGGAAGAATCGGTTGCCCAGACCCGGGCCTTTTCCACGCTGTACCTGGCTGCCATCTGGTTTTCGCTGGTTTGTGGTGACAAGATGGAACTGCTGGATGAATTGATCCGGCTGCCAGCATCCGGTAAATTTTTGATCGAAACCTATGCAGGGTTGGCAAAGGAGTTTGGCAGAAACACCGGGTTGGATCGTTACTACTTTCTGGGGGGCGGCGCACGCTATGGGTTGGCGTGTGAAATCTCCCTCAAGATGAAAGAAATGAGCTTGAGCCACTCCGAGCCATTCCATTTTATGGAATTTCGCCACGGTCCGATGAGCATGATCAATGAACATACCCTGATTGTCGGGTTGGTATCGGTAACGAATTACCGCCAGGAGCAGGCGGTGCTGTATGAGATGCGGGCCAGAGGGGCAACGGTCATCTCTTTAGGCGAAGTGGACACGAACGTGACCTTCCGATCAGGTCTGAGTGAGCCGATCCAATCGGTTCTATATTTACCCGTTTTGCAGCTTCTGGCTTATGAACGCTCTTTGTCAAAAGGTCTGAACCCAGACCTGCCTCAAAATCTTACAGCCGTGGTCTATTTGCCTGATGAATGAAAGGAGAAAAAATGAACAAGATGCTGTTTCTCGTGGTTATTGCCAGCCTGTTGGTGACGGCATGTGGAGGCGCAAAACCCGCCGCCGGACCTGTGGAAATTACGTTCATGATGTGGGGCGCGCCTGAAGAGCTGGCTGTCTGGCAAAAAGTGGTCGATGATTTCTAAATCGGCGAATCCTGACATCACAGTGAAGGTGGATGTATCTGACTGGGACTCGTATTGGACGAAGCTGAACACGCTCATTGCCGGCGGTACGCCGCCCGATGTGTTTGCCATGGATGCCCCGCTTTACCTGGACTGGCAGAGCCGGGGCGCCCTGCTGAACCTGCAAAGTTATATCGATAAAACTCCCGGTTTCCTGGATGACGTTTACCCGCAAACGCTGCAAGCCTACAAGCTGGCAGACGGGTATTACGGGCTGCCGCGCGATTTTCAGACGATCGTGTTGTTCTACAATAAAGACATGTTTGATGCGGCCGGTTTAGCGTATCCAACCGCAGACT
Source organism: uncultured Chloroflexia bacterium (assembly GCA_963705155.1). Lineage (GTDB taxonomy): Bacteria > Chloroflexota > Anaerolineae > Anaerolineales > UBA4823 > CAVPJC01. The sequence goes on from CAVPJC010000004.1 coordinate 78,473, forward strand.
GGACATATGACGACCTGCTGGCAGCGGCGCAGACTCTGACCATAGACAAGGACGGCGACGGGAAGGTTGACCAGTATGGCTTCTTCACCGATACATGGGACATGGAATTGTTCTGGAGCGAGGCCATCTGGGCTTATGGCGGCGATATCATCAGCCCGGATCACACCAAGACCCTGATTGGCGAGGGTGGGGCGCGAGATGCCTGGGCTTTTATCGACGGGATTTACAAGGCGGGGGTGGCTCCTTCTCCTACCACAGCCGGCGAATACGGCGCTGATTTGTTCCAATCGGGGATGGCTGCCATGACCACCATTGGTCACTGGGCGGTTCCCGGTTACGTGCAATCGGGGATTAAATTCGGCGTTGCGCCCATGCCAAAAGGCCCAGCAGGAGCGGCGACGAGCATCAACAGCGCCGGGTTTGTGGTGGCAAAAGATTCCAAGAACCCAGATGCAGCCTTTTCGTTTATCAAGTTCGCGCTCAGCGAAGCAGGACAGACGCGCCTGGCCGAGCTTGGATTTGCGATACCTGTGTTGAAGTCGGTTGCAGAGGGCGACGCCTACCTCAAACAACCCGGCGATCTGGACCAGAAAGTATTTCTGGATTCGGTTGCGTTTGCAAGAATGAAGCCAGTTTTCAAAGGATATGAAGAGTGGGCGGGGGTGGTCGGCGATGGGCTGATCCCGGTTTGGGATGGTGAAGCCGAATTGGAAGCAACTCTGGTTGAAGTCGTGGCTGCTGCAGACGAAGTGCTGGCAAATAATCGTTAATTACAAACGGATTTCTCGAGAATAAACGCTGGAGCGGGCATGCAATATAGTCTCAAGCCGCTGGGACGCGAAAAATTATGGTTGTGGCTGATGCTGCTGCCGACCCTGATCGGCCTGGTGTTTGGCACGGTGGGTTCGCTGCTGGCTACCGTGGCGCTCAGTTTTTTTGAGTGGGACTTGATCCGCCCGCCGGAGTTTGCCGGGCTGGAAAATTACCTGGCCCTGTTTCAGCGTGAAGAGTATATTCGTGCTTTTCGGAATACGATCACCTTCGCCGGAATGTACGTACCCGGCGTGGTGATCGTATCCCTGCTGGTGGCGGTATTACTCAATCGTAAGATCCGGGGGGTTGGCCTTTTTCGCACCATATATTTCCTGCCCAGCGTCACATCGGCGGTCGCAACCGCCCTGGTGTGGAATATGATCTATGGTAAAGATACCGGTATCCTGAATTTCATCCTGGAAACTTTTGGGTTTGCGCCCATCTGTTGGCTTTGCACCGATAACGCCATGATGTCTGTGGTGGTGGTCAATGTGTGGGGGGCGATTGGCGAAGGGATGATCATATTTCTCGCAGGTCTCACGGCTATTCCACCGGATTATTATGAAGCGGCGGAAATTGACGGTGCAGGTGACTTGCAGAAATTCTTTAAGATTACTCTGCCGTTGATCACCCCCAGCATTTTCTTCCAGGCGCTTATCTCCACCATCAATGCCTTTCAGGCGTATGACTATATTTATATGTTAACACGGCGCGGCCAGGGCGACAGCAGTGTACCGGTGGCAGTCTATTCCATATACCGCAATGCTTTTCACTTCTTCCGGATGGGCAGCGCCAGCGCTCAGGCCATCCAGCTGGCGCTGCTGGTGGCGGTCTTTATGGGTATTATGTTCTGGTGGGAACGCCGCTATGTGGTCTACGAGTAGGAGCACAGAATGACGGTACAGACACGGAAAGTGATATTGGATACGCTCACCTATAGTGTGCTGGTTGTTGGTGCGCTGACCATGGTGGTTCCATTTATATGGATGGTTTCTGTCTCGCTGCGCCTGCCTGCCCAGCAGTATGCTCGCATTATTATCCCGAATCCGTTCACCCTGCAGAATTATGTTGATCTATGGAATAACCTGCCTGACCAGGCCTTTCCATACCTGGTTTACAACAGTTTTAAGCTGTCCATATTGACTGTGATTGGCCAACTGCTGACCTGCTCGATGGCTGCTTTTGCTTTTGCGATCGTGCGTTTCCGGGGGAGAGATTTTATCTTCGCCCTTTTACTGGCGACATTGATGATCCCTCAACAGGTTTCGCTGATCCCGAATTTCATCATCTTTAAATATCTCGGAGTCATCGGCACACAGCTCCCATTGATCCTGCCTGCTTTCTGGGGCGGAGCCTTTGGCACATTTTTGCTCCGGCAGTATTTTCTGACCATCCCGCGTGACCTGGTGGATGCAGCCCGCATGGATGGGGCTTCGCTCTTCGATATTTTCTGGCGTATCTATCTGCCGCTCTCCAGGCCCGCGGTGGCTGCCCTGGCGATTTTTGTCTTCAAGGATGCATGGAACGACTTGCTGCGCCCGCTGGTTTACCTGCCAACCGATATGCACAAGACCACGCTGACTGTGGGCCTGGCCTTTTTCCAACAGCAGCTGCAGTTGGGAGGTAAGTTTACGGTGCTTATGGCAGGAGCGTTCCTCTCCATTTTGCCGTTGCTGCTGATCTTTTTTGTGGCTCAAAAACAGTTTATTCAAGGGATTGCATTAAGCGGTCTGAAGCGATAGAAAAAATCTGTTCTACATCGAGGTAAAATATGACCAAGATAGCCTTTATCGGGGCGGGCAGCCTGGGTTTCACCTCAGAACTTGTCCGCGACATCCTGACTTTTCCACTCTTGCAGGATGCCACCATCAGCCTGATGGATATCAACCCTGAGCGCCTGGATTTTGCCAGAACTGCTGTGACAAAAATCATCACAGAGGGTGGGTATCCTGCCAGAGTCGAGGCGAGCCTGGATCGTGTGGAAACTCTGAAAGGGGCGGATGTGGTGCTTACAACGATCCTTTCGGGCAGCACAGAAGTCTGGCGGCATGATATCGAGATTCCCAAAAAATACGGCGTGGATATCAATGTGGGGGACACGCGCGGCCCCAGCGGTATCTTTCGATTTTTACGCACGCTGCCGGCGATGATGGACATTGTGCGTGACATGGAAAAATATTGTCCCGGGGCAGTGCTGCTGAACTACACCAATCCAATGGCTATGCTGTGCGGCGCGTTACAGCGCCAGACCTTTCTGCAGGTAACGGGACTGTGCCATTCCGTGCAGGGAACGGCAGAAATGCTGGCTGGCTGGATTGGCGCGAGCGAAGACGAGGTAACCTATACCTGTGCGGGGATCAATCACATGGCATGGTACATCGATTTCAAAGTGAACGGTGAGGATGCGTATCCTTTGATCTACAAAGCCGTCACGCAGCGGCAAGAGGTCTACAATGAGGAGATCGTCCGGAATGAGATGTACCTGGCATTAGGTTATTACGTCACCGAGTCGAGCGGACATAATTCTGAATACAACTGGTGGTTTCGCAAACGCCCTGATCTGATCGAAAAATACTGCACGCATGGCACCGGTTGGAACCCCGGCGAGTATGCTTATATCTTGAAGGAATATCAGAACGCTGAGAACACCTGGAAGGAGATGATTACAGAACGGCTGGCCCAACCGCTGACAAAAGAGGATTTGCAGCGCGGATCGGAGTATGCAGCCTGCATCATCAATGCTCTGAAGGGCGGGGATGCCTACAAATTTAACGGCAACGTACCCAACACCCACCTTGTGACCAACCTGCCGCAAGGAGCGTGCGTGGAAGTGCCGGTGCTGGTGGACAAGGCGGGTTTTCATCCGATCCATGTGGGTGCGCTGCCGCCGCAATGCGCTTTGATGACGGGTCTATCTTCTGGGATTGAGGAACTGGCGATCACGGCATCATTGAGCGGCGATCCCACCATGGTTTACCGCGCTATCTGTCATGATCCGCTGACTGCCGCAGTGCTTTCGTTGGCGGAAATAAAGCAGATGACCAACGAGCTGTTCGACCAACACAAAGAATACCTGCCGCAATTCAGACATCACAAGGTTTAAGCAGGCATTTGACTTCAAGAAAACCACCTAACCATAGCATGAGGCGATACGATATTCTGGTTGCCGGTGAAATAAATCCAGACCTGATCCTTACAGGGGATGTTGTTCCTGTCTTTGGGCAGGTTGAAAAACTATTGGATCGTGCAGAGCTGAATATTGGTTCTTCCTCTGCCATTTTTGCCTGCGGGGCAGCCCGCCTGGGTCTGCGTGTGGCATTTGTTGGTGTTTGTGGAGCGGATGTGTTTGGCCAATACATGCTGGACCAACTGCAGGCCCGCCAGGTGGATGTAGCGCATGTGCTCCGGAGTGAAGAGGGGAACACCGGGGTAAGTGTTATTCTCAATCGCGGCAGCGACCGCGCCATTCTCACGTACCCCGGCCTGATGGCAGCTTTACGAGCGGAAGACGTGAAAGACGAACTGCTGCAGCAGACCCGCCATCTGCATGTTGCCAGCTACTTTTTACAAACCAGCCTGCGGCCGGGTCTGCCTGATCTATTCCGGCGGGCGCGCTCCCTGGGAGCGACCACCTCATTGGACACCAATTATGACCCATCCAGGCTCTGGGCCGGGGTAGATGATCTGTTCCCTTACGTGAACGTTTTTCTACCGAATGAAACGGAAGCCGGCTGCATAACGGGCCTGGAAGATGTTGAGGCAGCCGTGGACAGGTTGACAGGGAAAGTGGATACGCTGGTGGTCAAGCTGGGCGCCCGGGGCGCAATGGCAGCCCGGGGTGGGGAGAAAGCCCGCGCCGAATCGCTCCCGGTGGCGGTGGTCGATACGGTCGGCGCAGGAGATAGCTTCGATGCCGGTTTTATCTATGCATATCTGAAAGGCTGGAAACTGGACCAATCGGTTCGCCTGGCGTGTGTTTGCGGAGCGCTTTCGACCCGGCAGGCGGGTGGTACGGCGGCCCAGCCGGTGCTGGAAGAAGCCGAAAAGTATCTGTAGCATCGATTTAACAGGGTGTTTTGTTGCAGAATACAAATCTTATCGATCCGGTCATCTCATCCCATAAGAAGGGGCAGGCGGTTGGCATCCCTGCCTTGTGCTCTGCGCACCGCATAGTGTTGCAGGCTGCGTTCAGATGCGCTCCACCAGGCGCTCCGGTATTATTGGAAACAACCTGTAATCAGGTCAACCAGTACGGGGGCTACACCGGTATGACCCCGGAAAGGTTCGTAAATTTTATTGGCGAGCTGGCGAGAGAGGAAGGCTTTTCTCAGGAGCGCATCCTCCTGAGCGGTGACCACCTCGGACCGCTTGTGTGGGTGGGACAACCTGCCGGAGCGGCGATGGAGAAGGCCAAGACCATGGTGAGGGATTATGTGCTCGCCGGGTATACGAAAATCCACCTGGATACTTCCATGCCCTGCGCGGACGATGCCAACCTCAGTGTGGAAACCATCGCCCGGCGGTCCGCCGAACTGGCGGCAATTGCAGAGAGCGCGGCAAGAAATCGCCAGGCATTGCGTTACGTCATTGGGACGGAGGTTCCAGCTGCGGGAGGAGCATCGACAGAAGATGAAGGGCAGCTGCGCATCACCACGCCTGAATCGGCAGCCCAAACGATTGAAGTGTCCCGGCAGGCTTTTTACCAGGCCGGGCTTGAAGCAGCCTGGGACAGGGTGATTGCCGTCGTCGTCCAGCCGGGCGTGGAGTTTGGCGTCCAGGATGTACAGCCTTACCGGCCTGCCGCTGCCCGGGAGCTGGCCCAATTTATTGAAACCATCCCCGTCATGGTTTACGAGGCGCACTCCACCGATCATCAAACCAGGTTTGCGCTGCACGCCCTGGTTGAAGACCATTTCGCCATCTTGAAGGTAGGCCCGGCGTTGACCTTCGCTTTCCGTGAGGCAGTTTTCGCTCTGGCCTTTATGGAAGCCGAACTGTTTGCCCGATCTGAACAGTCTCAAATCCGCGAAGTGCTGGATGAGGCAATGTTAGCCAATCCCCTGCACTGGCAGAAGCACTACACCGGCACAGAACAGGAATTGAAATTCGCCCGCCAGTACAGCTTGAGCGATCGCATCCGTTATTACTGGCCGGTTCCTGGTGTTCAGGCGGCATTGAACCGGTTACTGGAGAACTTAAGCAAAAAGCCTCTGCCGCTTTCCCTGATCAGCCAGGCCGCGCCCCTGGCATATCAAAAAATCCGAGACGGTGAGGCGGAAAATTCTCCCCGGTCAATCCTGAATCTCAATATCCAGACCGTACTGGAAAGTTACCAGGCAGCCTGTGGTCAGATATAGAACCGGGCGGCAGTGAGCCGCGAGGGAAAGTTGAGTGTGCAGGCGCTCAGGGCGTATTGAGAATGCTGGGCAGGTACAGGCGTTGATCGCCGGTGAAGGGGATGAATTCGTATGCGCCGATATCGTGCGCCGATCCGGCAGGCCTGGGGTTGCCATCCAGGTCTTCGGTCACGAGATCCAGGAGCAGTCCGTGGTCAATCGCCGGGCTGGTGGTTTTGAGATGGTAGTCGGCGGTAGGCGGATTTACGAACAACTGCGCGGGGGCGGCGATCAGCGAGTGGGTATCGTAGCCCAGCGCCTGCCATTGAGCCAGTGTGATACGGGTATCGCCGCCATCGGTGCTGAATTGATCGATGACGATGTTGTATTCGCTTTCAAAACCGGGGTCGATGGGTGTTTCAACGGATATGCCGCCGCGCCAGTTATGCGCCGAGTACACGATGTTGTTAAATAATTTGTTCCGGGTGTCTGGGATATTGAGACCCCAGCGCCCATCGGCTGGCATCAGGATGGTATTGTTTAACACCTGGTTGTTTTGCGAATCGCTGCCTCCATCAATGTGGTAGAGGGAGATGCCGCTGGCATGGTTATTATACAGAAGGTTGTTGCGGATGATGGTATCCGTCACACCATCCATATTGAGACCTGATCCGCCCCCGGCGCCATTTTCGTAAACGGTGTTCTTCTCCACCAGGCCGTGAGAGATAACGCCATCGCCACCCATGCTGGCATCGCCATTCATGTGCAGCCCACAAGCGTGGTTATGGTGCAGCCGGTTGCGGCGGATGGTGGGGTAATCGCTGGAGTTGCTGATATAAATGCCATGCTCCAGACCAGCACCATAGGATTCGCTGTCTTCCACCAACGTGTAGTCGCTGAAATCGGTAAACACCCCCCAGCGCCCGTTATTGGCAAAGGTGCTGTTGCGCACGGTCACATGGTGTGACAAAGAAATTCGCAAACCGGCCCTTTCGGCGTGCTGGATGGTCAGACCATCCAACGTGACATAATCGGCGTTTTCGATGAAGAAGGCATCGCGTTCTGCGCCGCTGCCCTCAATGACAACACCCGGCCCGCTGGCGATAAACTGAACCGGTTCAGCCTCCGTTCCACTTACATTCACATAGATCCCACCGCTGTACACCCCTGGGTGGATCATCAGTGTATCGCCTGCGGATAATTGGGCGGCGGCAAAACGGATGCTGCCCCATGGCTTGAGAAGGCTGCCATCGCCGGTACTATCCGAGCCGCCAGGATCAACGTGATACGTGGCTTCCAGGGGTGAAAGAGTGAATGCAAGGGTCGATAGAACCAGGATGAAAATGACAATTCGTGACTTTTTCACAGGCATGATCATTTGAGTGAGTGAGGTTGGTGTGATGATACTATTTCATTATAAGAGGGGCTGGTTTACCGGAACAATCCCCCAGAGGTGTGAATAATCTGAACTTAACATTCGGATTGTGCGACAAAAGGGTAAAATAGGGGAGGAAAGTGAAATGTTTTTTTATGCGGTGAACAGGCAGGCGTGAGGAGGGAAGGGTATGAACGATACCGTTGTAGTTGTTGTCAACGGCGAAGTGCTGGCAAATGGTCATGGCTCGACGATCGCCGACCAGCGGCAAAACGCTAAAGATTTGGCCGAAAATTTGTTACCCATGTTTCAAAGCCGTCTGAAGGTGATGGTGATGCATGGGAACAAGCCCCAGGTGGGTTTTGTTCTTTTTCGGTCTGAGCTAGCCAGCCACGTCTTGCACGCCATTCCATTGGATGTATGCGGCGCCGACACACAGGGGGCAACGGGGTATATGCTCTCCCAGGCTTTTTTGAATGTGCTGTCAAAACGCCACATCCAGCGGCATGTGGTTTGTATCTTAACTCAAGCCCTGGTGGATAACAGCCTGCCGTCAGAAAGCGTTCCGCTAACGGCGATCGGTCCATGGTTTGATCGCGATAAGGCAGACCAGTATCGCCAGACGCGTGGCTGGAATATGATTGAAGACCCGGGACGGGGCTACCGCAGAGCGGTTCCATCGTACCCGATCAAAGAAATTATGGAAATAGATAGTATTCAACGATCGGTGGAAGATGGCGATGTGGTGATTGCCGGCGGCGGCGGCGGTATCCCGGTGACCCGTGATGAGAACGGGGAATACCGTGGAATTGAGGCAGTCATCGAGACCGAACAGCTGGCCTGCCTGGTAGCCCAGCAGCTCAAAGCGAAAGTTCTGCTGTCGGTGATTGAAAGCGACAGCAAATTTATCCTTGCAGGTCTCAGCACCGAACGACGCTCACGACTTTCGAAAGAAGATGTGGACGAAATTCTAGGGCGGGATGCCATCCGGTCCAAATCTGTCCAACGCATCCTCAGAGCCGCAGCCAGATTCCTTGCGTCGGGCGGCGAACAGGTGATTATCACCACGCTTCGAAAGCTGCCGGAAACACTGCAGAAACAAAGTGGATTGTGGATAGGCCCGCAAGAGACCAGCGTTGAATTTTTCACAGACGGATAAAGGATCTTAATATGTCATCAGACCACCCCGGCGAAAAGCCGGCGACTTATGAAGATCTGCTACAAGAAAATTCCGCCCTCCGGAAAGATCTTGAACTCGCTCAGATAAGCCGGGAATATTTCTGGAATCTTTTTGTTGAGGCCAGCCGGCGATTGCAAGTCTCTTCGGCTTCGATCAAGGCGGCTGTTTCCAGCTTGTTGAACTACGAAATTTTCTGGGATCCCGCCAACCAGCATGAATTTCTAAAAACGATCAACTCAAGCGTCGATAAAGTTGGACGCCTGATTTCCCTGTTCAACCTGGCATTTCGGGCTGAGGCCGGCAGCCTGGCGATAAAACCGGAGCCGCAATCTTTACAGGAAATTCTGGCGGTAGTTCAGGCGAATGCCGTAACCCGATTCCCCAAGCTACAAACGAAATTCATTCTTCCCAAAGAAGGCAAGCCAGTAATGGTCGATTATGAATATCTGATCATTGCTTTTAGTTTCCTGTTCGATTTGTTCGGAGCTGGAGACAAAACCGACAAGATCAAGGTGGCTGCGGTTGAGAACCAGAAAGATTGGCGCCTGGATATTGCAGGCCTGGATCCAGGAATTGTCGATCTGTTTCAGACGATGCATTCATGCAGAGCAGATGTCGCAGCGGTGGCAAAGTATGCGCATTTGCCAGAGCATGTCCTTGGATTACATGTGGCCTGTCAAATCTTTAATTTGCAGGCAATCACGATGGAGATAGCGGCTAACACTGCCGGAGATCCAATCCTTCGCCTGGTAGTACCTGCATTTGTGAACAGCGCTGTGGAGTAATGAGTACACCGACGATCCTGCTCATAGGAGATGAACCGAACATATTGCGCACCTTGCGGCGCAATCTGATCGGCCGCGGCTATGAGGTCTTACTCGCTTTGGACGACCTGGAGGCCTATGATCTGGCTGCCCGTGAAACGCCAGATTTGTTTATCCTCAATCTCGATTTCACCATCGTCAAGGCCGATGGCCTGAGGATTTGCGCCCGGCTGCGAGAAATGAGCCAGTCCCCGATCATCGTGCTTTCTGCCATCGGGTCTGAAAGCACCAAGATCCAGGCCCTTGATCTGGGAGCAGACGATTACCTGGTCATGCCATTCGGCATGGAAGAGTTCCTGGCGCGTGTGCGTGTGGTGCTGCGGCGTTGGTCGGCGTATAAAACGGGTCCGCTGACACAGTCTCACCTGATCCTGGTGGGAGATTTACTGATCAATACCGATGCGAGGCAAGTCACGTCGCGGGGCAAGCTCGTTCACCTGACGCCCACAGAATACGATATTTTGCATTACCTTGTTCAGCGATTGGGCAAAGTGGTACGTCACCGCGAGCTGTTGAAAGCGGTGTGGGGGGATGTTTACGGTGATGAACGTGAATACCTGAGGGTTTTTATTTCGCAGCTGCGTCGAAAAATTGAAGACGACCCCTTGCGGCCCATCTATATCCTGACAGAGCCGGGTGTCGGGTATCGTTTTAATTCCGATTTGATTTGATCTTGTAAATACGCGCAATTCGGGGGAATTCGGTGGTATACAACAGGCAGGTGTTGCCGAAATCAGCAGTTGTGTAGGCGCTAAATATAACAAAAATATGTTTTCTTAACGGATTCCTTATGACTTCCTTATTCGATCCTGATGGTTTATTTGCTAAATTAAACATGCTGGGTTTTTGTTAACTCGGCTTGTGAATGATTTCACCCGGTTTGCTTCGATCATTTACACAACCCATCGCTGAAGAGGAGGTTTATGGAAAGTAAGATTACACTGCTGCGACTCTCGCCCCATGTACGTAAAACTTTCATGAAAAGAGAAGAAGGAGATCGAATATGAAAAAAATCTACCGTGTATTTGCTGTATTAGCCATCCTATCGATGGTGGTTGCGGCCTGTGTCTCTGCGGAGACGCCTCAACCCCAGGCAACCGAGGCGCCTGCGGCCGTAACACAGGCCCCGGCTGGAACTACAAAAGTGGATGTTGTGAAAGTAGGAGCACTGTATCCCCTGACCGGTGCAGATGCCGGCTGGGCGGGCGATCCATACATCAAATCGCACCAGCTCGCCATTGACGAGATCAATGCTGCCGGCGGGATTGCCTGTATGGGCGGCGCCAAGCTCGAACTGGTGAATGGCGATACCCAGGGCAAGGCCGAAGCTGGCAACTCTGAAATGGAACGCCTGATCACCAAGGAAGGCGTGGTTGCAGTGATGGGTTCCGCATTGAGCGGCACGACCCTGCCTGCTTCGGAGATTTCGGAAAAATACCAGGTACCCTATATCGTTCCGAACGCTCTGGATGGCTTGATCACGGATCGCGGCATGAAGTTTGTCTTCCAAACGGTATCCACCCTGCAGCAGTGGGGCGCGGATGATGCCCAATGGGCAAAAGATCACGGCGTCAAGACGGCCGTCATCACCGTGCCCAACTTCACCTTCGGTGCAGAAGTGGAAGATACCTGGAAGAAAGGCATCGCAGCTTCTGGCATTGAGCTCCTGGAGAGCTTTACCTATGAAGCCAGCTCCCAGGATTTCACCGACACCATCCTGCGTGTCAAACAGCTTGATCCCGATGCATGGTTCCTGCTCGGCAACAACCAGGCGCCCCAAATTATCAAGCAGTCTAAAGAGCAGGGTTACTACCCCAAGATGGGTATCATCACCCTGGGCGGCGGTTTTTCCACCACCTTCTTCCTGAACGAAGTTGGCGGGGCTCCGATGGCTGATGGTATCATCGTCACCTCCGACTTTGCTCCGATCAGCAAGCTGAATGTAAGCGATGATTTCAAGAAGAAGTTTGCCGATTACACCGGTCAGGAACTGGGCGGCACCTACAACACGACCTATGCCTCGACCTGGCTGTTGGCCGATGCCCTGGAGAAATCCTGCTCCACCGACCCGAAAGCCCTGGCAGAAGCGCTGCGCACCACCACCTTCAAAGGCGGCAAGTGGGCGTTCCAGTGGCCCGAAGTGTCCTTTGACGAAAAAGGCCGCCTGACACAGGCTGCCTCCGTCATTGGTCAGTGGCAAGACGGCAAGCAGGTCGCCATCTGGCCGGATAACCTGGCCGCTGGCCAGGCAGTTTGGCCCGTGCCCGGTTGGGATGCTCGTGAAGGCGGCATTGGCGCTTCCGCCGGTTGTGGAAGCCACCCCCGATCCAGCCCTGGCATCGGATTACTCTCAGGCCCTGCTGAAGGATGCCGCCACCGCGGTTGATACATCCGCATTACAAGAAAGATGGCCCGTACACCATCGCCGTCTCGCAGCAAGACCCCAGCAATGGTTGGGGCAACACCTACAACGTAACCATCGCGGCGTACGGTGAAGAACTGCTGGCTGCTGGCAAGCTTGCCAAGCCCCTGCTGTTCTCTGCCACCAATGATGCCAACCAGCAAATCAGCGACATCGAGAACTTCATCGAGCAGAAACCGGACGCCATCGTGGTGGAACCGCTCGGCCGTGCAGCTTCAACGGCGGTCATCAAGCGCGCCCTCGACGCCGGTATCCCGGTTGTGCTGTGCGCCAATGGTATCGAAGGCGAAGATTTCACCACCCGTGTGGATATCGACTTCTACGAAGTGGCTTACAGATCGGGTGAAGGCCTGGCCCAGTTGATGGGCGGCAAAGGCAAGGTGATCTTCTTCAACGGCATCGCCGGTGTGGACTCCACCGAAACCTGGCGTGCTGCTGCCATGGATGCATTGAGCAAATACCCTGACATCGAAATCATCGCCGAAGAGTACGCTCAGTGGAACATTGCAACGGCAAAGCAGAAAATGGAAGCCTTGATGGCTGCCAACCCGCAGATCGACGGCGTTTGGGCCGGCGGCGGCGAAATGGCACTCGGCGCGGCCCTGGCTTACCAGGATGCTGGCAAAGACGCCCCCAAGTTCGCCATGGTCAACGTCCCGAACGGCTTCCTGCGCCTGGCGCAGGAATTCAAGTACGAGTTCGTCGGGTCTCCTGATCCGCCGTCCATGTCGAAGTACTGCCTGCAGACGGCCATCGATATCCTGGAAGGCAAGCCGGTCACCAAGTTCATCAGCCTGCGCACCCTGATGGATGGCGCAGATCCTTACGATCACACCGATTTCATTCAGTGGTACGTTCCTGAACTGAACGACGACTTCATCCCACCAGCCACGGTGGATGTGAAGTACTACGTCGACGGTGGTTTCGGGCGCAAGTAAGCGTTACCCTTGGTAGTTATGCCTGCCGGAGCATGCTCCGGCAGGCATGCTGTCATCTCGCAAATCATGACAGATGTGGGATGATCATCATCTTTCATTATCCTTGGTCATCGTGGTAGACTGTCACTGAAGGCAGGCAAAACAATGGCAGCATCTGTAGACCCCACCCGCTCCACCCATACGATACTATCTCTAAAATCTATCAGCAAGACCTTTGGCGGCATTCACGCCCTGGCGGATGTCTCCTTTGACCTGCGTGAGGGCGAGATCCACGCGCTGGTAGGGGAAAACGGCGCCGGAAAATCGACCTTGATCAAGATCATCACAGGCGCATACACCCCGGATACCGGTGCAATTAAGATTGGCGGTAAGGAATTCGGGAGTTTAAGCCCCGAGCTGGCCCGCCGCCTGGGTGTGGGTGTTGTTTACCAGGAGTTCAACTTGCTGCCAGAGCTCTCGGTGGCAGAGAATATTTTCCTGTATGCTCCGCCGCAAGGACGTTTTGGATTGATCGATATCCGTTCCCGAGCCGCACAGGCTAAACAGATGTTGGAACGATTGGGAGCGCATACCCATATTAACCCTTACGAACTGGTAAAGAACCTGACGGTGGGCGAGCAGCAAATCGTGGAAATCGCCAAAGCGCTGGCGACCAACGCGCACATTCTCATCATGGATGAGCCATCGGCAGTTTTGCCCAGCCGGGATCTGGACCGGCTCTTTGCGGTCATTAAAGCGCTGCGGGCTGAAGGGCATGGCATTATTTATATTTCTCATCGCCTGAACGAGGTTTTTGAACTGGCCGATCGGGTCACCGTGCTCAAGGATGGGCAGACGATGGCGACCAAAGATGTTGCAGAAACCAACGATACCGATCTGGTTCGACTGATGGTAGGGCGCTCCTTGACGGATATGTATTCCGTTTCTGAAAGCTCGCCAGGCGCCGTGCTGCTGGAAGTACGTGATCTGTGTGTCGATGGTACGGTTTTTAATGTCAATTTTCAGGTGCGCGAAGGTGAGGTGGTTGGACTGGCGGGTCTTGGGGGGAGCGGCCGTACCACAATCTGCCGCGGGTTGGTGGGGCTGGCCAATATCCGTTCCGGTCAAATCAACTACCAGGGCAAACCCGTGCCGCGCACACCTCAGGCTGCGGCGCAAGCCGGCCTGGTGCTGATCCCTGAAGACCGCAAAGCATTTGGACTGGTATTGAACCAGACCATGCGTTTTAACCTGGCGCTTCCCAATCTTCTTCAGTTCCAGCGCCTGGGTGTGCTGCGTTCCGGCATCGAGAACCAGGCAGTGCAAAAAGCGATTTCTGATATTCAAATCCGTCCGCCATCTCCGGAACTATCCACTGAAAATCTGAGCGGTGGAAACCAGCAAAAGGTAGTGGTAGGGAAGTGGTTGCTGGCCAATCCCAAACTTGTGATCTTCGATGAGCCCACGCGTGGGGTGGATGTAGGCGCCAAAGCCGAGATATACCTGCGCATCCGCGAGCTTACCAGCCGGGGTGTGGCTATACTAATGGCGTCTTCAGAACTGCCCGAATTGATCGGTATGAGTGACCGGATTCTGGTTTTTTATGAAGGGCGAATTGCTGGAGAGCTTGCCAGGGAAGAATTTTCCGAAGAAGCAATTATGCGCCTGGCGACTGGCACGCAAACAGAGAGCATAACGGCCGGGTAAATTTCGGGGAATTATCGCAGATGTACATGGTCACGGAAACACGAAAAGGTGCACAATGGCTGTAACCTATGAGAGCGCTGGCGGCGGGAGTGTGCCGCGTTCACGCCAGATATCGGTTTTCATTCGGAATAACGCCTCGATCCTGCTCATCTACGGGATTATCCTTCTGATGGGTGTCACGGCTGCCATTTATGCCGAGAATTTTCGGACACCCTCCAACATGCTGAATATATTACGGCAGTCCATCATCCTGGGGCTGATTGCCATCGGTCAAAGCGTGGTTGTTCTGACCGGCGGGGCGGATATGTCGGTGGCGCAGATCGCCCGGATTGTAGCCCTGGTGGTGGCAACGATTTTTAATCTGAATGACAGCAACCCGGCGTTGATCTTGCCGCTGGTTTTGTTGGGGTTGGGTATTGGTTTTGTGCTGGGCGGGATGAACGGTCTTTTAATTACCCAAACGCATGCCAATCCTTTCATCATCACCTTTGGGATTGCGAATGTCTTGCGGGGTGTCAACCTGGCCATAGCCACCACGCCCATCCGTGGAATTCCAGAAATCTACCAGCAGATCTACACCGCAAAAATCGGTATCGTACCGGTGAATGTCATTATCATGGGTCTGGTCTGGCTGGCAGCCTATATGTTCACCACGCGGGTACGGCTGGGGCGGTCTTTGTTTGCCGTGGGCGGCTCGGAGCGGGTTGCCCGGTTGTCTGCCGTTCGAGTGAACCGGACCCTGGTGGCGGCTTATATCTTCAGCGCCCTGTGCGCCTCACTGGCGGGTCTGTTCATCCTGGCCCGCACGGGCGTCGGCGACCCGGGCACAGCAGAGGGGATGGATTTTCAATCCATTGTGGCGGTTGCGCTGGGAGGCATCAGTCTGTACGGCGGGCGGGGCTCCATGATGGGCACCCTGGGTGGGGTTTTACTGATTGCCATGCTATCCAACGTGTTCAATTTGATGCAGGTGAACATTTTCTACCAGCAGCTTCTGCTGGGGATCATTGTCCTGGTCGCCGTAGCGGCATATAAGTCACCGAGGTCGGCATGAAAACGACATCTCTATTGCCAAAGGGTTTCAGCAGCTGGTTTTCGGGATTCCGGCCTTCTCCACGCATGGTGCGTGCTGTTGACCTGGCCGGGCAATGGGCAGCCCCGATTACGGTGGCGGTAGTGCTGGTGGTTGCCGCAATGATTGCCCCGGCTTTTTATAATCCCACCAATCTTAAAACGGTAGCTATTCAAATTGCTGTCCTGGGGATTGTTGCGACCGGGCAAACGCTGGTCTTGTTAGTGCGCTCGATCGATCTCTCGGTCAGCGCGGTGCTGGCTCTGGGGGCAGTAATCGTCGTTCAAACCGAGGCGGGCAATTCCATCTTCGTTTCTTTGATCCAGGCCTTTGCTGTAGCGGCGGTGGTGGGGCTGGCAAACGGATTTCTGATTACCAAACGGCAGGTGCCGCCCTTCATCGCAACCTACGGTATGCTGGTGTTTGTTTCGGGCGCCCGTCTTGCTTATACCAAAGGTCAGGCCAGCGGCACGGTTCCAGATTTGCTGCGGGCGGTCAGTATCAGCCCGGTGGGTCCTATCCCGGCGGCGCTGGTGGTGTGGCTGGTGATCAGCGCGGTTGCCATCTTCATCCTGTGGTACACCCGCTATGGCCGTTGGATCTACGCGGTGGGCGGCAATCCATCTGCGGCAAAATACGCCGGTATCCGTGTCGATGGGGTGATGATCGGGGCGCATGTGATTTGTTCCATGCTGGCGCTTCTGGGCGGGTTGATCTTAAGTGGTTATATCGGCTATGTGGACCTGCGCCTGGGGGCAGATTACAACCTGAACTCGATTGCTGCGGCGATCGTCGGGGGGACAACCTTCACAGGCGGGCGCGGTAACCTGTTTGGTACGGCGGCAGGCGTGGCGCTGCTCATCTTGCTGCTGAACCTGGTGGTCGTCCTGGGGCTACCCATTCACTGGCAATACGCCATGCAAGGCCTGGTGCTCGTTCTGGCAACCGCATTGCAGGGTTTCCGTCAGTTCCTTCTCAGCCGTTAGGTTTTATAAAGGAGAGTGTAGTGGACGCCCAGATATTTTTTCAGACCATCGTCAATGGCTTGTTCACAGGAGGTATCTATGCTCTGGTTGCGATTGGCCTGACACTGATATATGGTGTCATGTTGATCCTCAATTTTGCCCATGGCGAATTCCTCATGCTCGGTATGTACATCTCCTACTGGGCCTTCACGTTGTTCGGGTTGGATCCCTATCTCTCCGTACCAGCGGCAGCCATTTTGATATTTGTGCTGGGTGCAGCCATCCAACGCGGGTTGGTGCAGCGTGTGCTCAGCTCGCACCCGTTGAACCAGATCATCCTGCTGCTGGGGGTTTCCACCCTGACCATCGGGCTGGTGCAATTCTTCTGGACGGCGGAACCCCGGGCGATCCATATACCGATTGAAACGGAAGTGATCTCGCTGATTGGGCTGCGTTTCAGTATCCCGCGCTTGATTGCTTTTTTCTCAGCTCTGGTTATTGCAGTAGCTTTGTTCCTGTTTCTGCAATATACAAAAACTGGAAAGGCAATCCGGGCGGTCTCCCAATCCCGTGACGCATCGCTGCTGATGGGGATCAATGTCAAATTCATCTATCTGCTGACCTTTGGGATTGGGGCTGCCGTGACCGCAGTGGGTGGTGTGCTCTTAACGCCCAATTACAAGCTGATTCCAACGGTCGGTCAGGCGTATTCGGTGACCGCCTTTGTGGTGGTTGTGTTGGGCACGATGGGCAATTTCATCGGAGCCTTTTTGGGTGGATTGATCATCGGCGTGGTTGAGGCGTTTGCGGGTTTCCTGATTGGCGGTGATCTGAAAATAATCGCCAGTATGCTGGTCTTTATTCTCATTCTGCTCTTCAAGCCTTCGGGTTTGTTCGGAAGGAGGCGGGCATGAAAGCTGACACTGCTCAAACCCCGGCTGTTTCAAAATGGCGCAGCTGGTTGAAGACATTGATTTTGGATTGGGACCGCATGCAGGTGGTGTTTTGCTTTGTGCTCATTTTTCTGGTAGCCCTCTCACCGCTGGTGGTGCGTTCTCCTTACTACATGGGCATCATTATCCTGACGACGTTGTATGCTTTTACCGGCATTTCCTGGAACATCGTGGCAGGCTATGCCGGGCAGCTTTTAATCGCTCACGTCATATTCCTGGCGATCGGGGCTTATACAACGATTGTCTTGCTGGACACTTATCTGATCAGCCCGTGGGTGGGTATCTTGCTCGGGGGTCTGGTAGCGGCATCTCTGGGGGTTGTAGTATCGCTGATCACACTGCGGTATGGATTGAAAGCAGACTATTTTGCGCTGTTTACCATTGCTTTAATGGTCACGTTGAAAACCCTTTTCTTGAAATGGGATTTCGTGGGCGGTGCAATTGGCATGGGGCTCAGCCTGAGCAACCCCAGCCTGGATAAAATGATTTTTGCGAATAAGGAACCCTATTTATATATTGCCATAGGGTTGTTGACGATCGGTGTGCTGGTGCAGTTTTGGATTTATCGGTCCAAAATGGGCAAGTATTTTATGGCGATCCGTGAAGACGAGGACGCAGCGGCGGCCCTGGGGGTGAATACCTCGCTGTATAAGATGTGGGCGGTTGTGATCAGCGCCGCCATGGCGGGGATCGGCGGCGGTTTTTATGCGATCTACGTGACCTTCGTCGAGCCGCCCCAGGTTTTCGATCTGGGTTTGAACGTTGAAATCATCATGGCAGCTCCCATCATTGGCGGGCTGGGCAGCCTGGCTGGCCCTGTGCTGGGCGCGTTTGTCAACAAGCCGCTGGCAGAGCTAACCCGAGGTTTGCTTTCGACATCACGAAGCGGCAGCAGCCTGATTGTTTACGGCTCATTCCTGATCCTGGCTATTCTCTTTCTACCGCGTGGTCTGACCGGTGTACTGCATTATTTTTACCTGAAGCTTCGCAATCGTTGGGAAGACCCCAAGTAGGGAGGGATGTATTATGGCATTACTTGAAATCAATGGGATCACGAAGCGTTTCGGCGGCCTGACTGCCGTGGGTGATTTAAGCCTGAATGTAGACAGCGGCCAAATTGTGGCGCTGATCGGCCCGAATGGAGCCGGAAAAACCACGGCATTTAATATGATCGCCGGTTACTACAAACCCAATGCCGGCAAGGTCTTTTTCGATGGCAAGGATATCACCGGGCTGCGCCCCGACCAGATCTGTAAACGTGGCCTGGCGCGCACATTTCAGATCGTCCGGCCATTTCGGGGCATCACGGTTTTGGAAAACGTAATGGTCGGAGCTTATGCTCGCACCAATGATGCTCGTACGGCGCGCGCCAAAGCGGAACAGGCGCTGGATTTTATGGGAATGCGCCATTTAGGCGACCAGGTGGCCAGCGGATTGCCCATTGCCGGGCGCAAACGGTTGGAAATCGCCCGCGCGTTGGCAACAGATCCAAAGATGATTCTGCTGGATGAAACCATGGCGGGCTTACGCCCGACCGAAGCCGAAGAAGTGATCGCCATGGTGCGCCGGATGGGCGAGCAGGGTATCGCCATTCTTTTGGTGGAACACGTGATGAAGGTGGTGATGTCACTTGCCGGGCGCATCGTTGTTCTGCATCACGGCGAAAAGATTGCAGAAGGCGAGCCAGCCAGGGTCGTTCAAGACCAGCAAGTCATTGATGCTTATTTAGGAGAAGCCAATGTTGCAGGTTAATGGGATTGATGTTTTTTATGGCGATGCCCAGGTGTTGAAAGGCGTCACCCTGGATGCCAAGGATAAAGAGCTTGTGGCGGTAATCGGTGCGAATGGCGCCGGAAAGACCACACTTATTCGAACAATCTCGGGGCTGCTCAAACCGCGCCATGGCTGGATCGATTTTGATGGAACGCGACTCAGCGAAATCGAAGCTTACCAGGTGGTGGCGCACGGCATGGTGCAGGTGCCGGAGGGGCGTTTGCTCTTTCCGGAGATGAGCATCCTGGAAAATTTGCAGATGGGCGCCTTTCAAATCAAGGATAAGCGGGTATACAGCGAGCATTTGCAGATGGTTTACGAGATGTTCCCACGCCTGAAAGAAAGGGAAAAACAGTTCGCCGGCACCCTCTCCGGCGGCGAGCAGCAGATGTTGGCGATTGGCCGGGCATTGATGTCTTCTCCGAAAATGATCCTGTTTGATGAGCCTTCATTGGGCCTGGCTCCAAAACTGGTGCAGTCAATATTTGAGATGGTTGTGCGGATCAATAAAGAGCTGGGCATTACCATTCTTCTGGTCGAACAGAATGTCCAGCATTCTTGCCAGATTTCGGACCGGGCGTTTGTCATCGAAAACGGCGAGGTGGTTTTGCACGGGCGCGGAATAGACATGCTGGAAAATGAGCATGTCCGCCGGGCATATCTTGGTTTGTGATCAAACCTTACAATTATAGGTGTTAGGCAGTTCAGGTGGGAATTGCCATCCTCCCCCAACTGCGTACGTCCTAAATATCTGGTGGGTTTGATCTCTGGGGATTGAAAAATGATCATCGACTCACATGCTCACGTGGATGAGGTGTTGGCCTGGGGTTGGATGGATCCTCCTGAAACGCTGCTGCCGCTGATGGATGCGGCAGGTGTGGACCAGGCCATCATCATGACTTACCGGGATGCGACCGGACCCGACGATCCGGCTACCCTCTATGTGCAGGATGCCATCCAGCGCTACCCGGGTCGTTTCATTGGCTATGTTCGCATCAATCCGAACGCGGCACAGGCGGGAGATGCGCTGGATCAGGCGATCGGCGATTTGGGGATGTGCGGGCTGAAATTGCACCCGGTCAGCTACGTAGGCTTTCCTTATGGAGAGCCTACGCTGCGGTTAATGCGAAGAGCCGCCCTGTACAACGCCCCGGTGCTTTTTCACACCGGCGATGAAGCTCTGGCCCTACCGGAAGAAGTGGCGGAAGCAGCCCGGTTGTGCCCGGAAGCGACTGTCATCATGGGTCATATGGGCGGATATTTCCATTCCCAGGCTGTCTTGGATTTTGCAAAATCGCTGCCCAACGTGTATGTGGACACTTCGGCGGTGCCCTATCCCTGGATGATCCGCAAGGCGGTGGACGCCTTCGGACCAGAGCGAGTGCTATTTGCCAGTGACGGACCCGGTTGCCTGCCTGCACTCGAGGTAGAAAAAGTGCGCCTGGCCGGCCTGACACTGGACGAGCAGGCGTTAGTTTTTGCAGGAAATATCCAGCGTTTACTACAGCAGGTGCGCCATGATCTTTGATTTTCGGGTCTATCTTGGACAAAGTTTTGATGGCTTGCGCCAGACGGCGGAGGAACTGCTGAGCAGGATGGATGGGTTGAACATTGATATGGCGCTCGCTTACCCATTCAAACCGATCTCCTATAATCTTGCGGATGCAAATGCCGGGCTGGCGGCGGACTTGCAAAAATACCCCGACCGGCTGGCGGGGGCGGCCCGCGTTGATCCCTGGCAGCCAGAGGCGGCACAGATTCTTGAGCGCTCCCTGGATTTTCCGGGGATGAGGGCAGTTTATCTATGCCCGTGGGAAGAAAATTACCGCGCCGACCAGGATATTCTGGATAGATTAATGGCGGTTGCACTGGCTCGTAAAGTCCCTGTTGTGATTGCAACAGGGTATCCCTGGGTTGCAGAGGCCCTGCAGGTGATGAACCTGGCAACGCGCTGGCCTGAGGTGACCATTGTTATGACCAATGGCGGACAAATTAATATCAGCGGGTTGGGACAGGCCGACGCGGCACTGGCGCTGCAACGGTGTAGCAATCTGCTCATTGATACGGCCGGGATTTATCGCCAGGATTTTATCGAAGAGGTCATATCCACCCTGGGAGGCCCGCGAGTGCTTTTTGCGAGTGGAGCCCCATACTTTGACCAGCGGTATGAAATTCAACGTGTTCTAAAAGCCAATGTGAGTGCAGACGCGCTCCAGGCCGTTCAATGCGAGAATGCCTTGCAACTGCTGAAAATTAAAAACTGAGCGGCCGAATCAGCCCGCCGGGAAAATTCTTAACGGTTTCCTTATACCATCATTATTCGATCTTTATCCCTTTAAGATAGACTTACACTAGCTATCTTTTGATTTGCAATCAAATCCAAACCAATATTTTTCAAGGAGTCAAAAATGGATAACCAGAGCAAAATAAAAACCATACGCTCCATGGTGCGAGAAATTAACTTCGAAGGGTCCAGCCTGCTCTCGATTAATGACCTGAGCAATGATCAAATTTACGGCCTGTTTGAGCTGGCCAAGACGCTGGAACCATGGAATCGTTCGATGATCCCCCTGGTCACCGGAAATGTGATGTCCACCTTGTTCTTCCAGCCCAGCACGCGCACACGCATGAGCTTCGAAACGGCCATGCATCGCCTGGGTGGGGCGGTCATCAGTGAGGCCAATCCGATGGTAACCTCTTCGGCAGCTAAAGAAGAGAGCCTTTCGGACATGTTGAAAGTGGTTTCGAAATACGCAAATATCATCGTTATGCGCCATTTCAATGATGTTGACGCCCGCCAGGCGGCTCCCTATTCAGAATCGCCGGTGATCAACGGCGGCTGGGGACACTGGGAACATCCCACCCAGGCCCTACTGGATCTTTATACGCTGTGGCGCATGTATGGGCGTGTTGAGGGTTTGAATGTGTGTGTAGCCAGCCCGGATCTGGTGGAGGCCCGCACGGGACACTCAATGGCCCAGGGTCTGGCGCGTTTGGGCGCCAAAGTGACCCTGGCGAGCTTGAAATCCAAGCGCACGCCGGATGAGGTCCTTCAGAAAATCAACAGCATGGGTATCACTGTGCAAGAATCGTTCGACCATGACCAGGATAGTTTCAACGAGTTGATCAAGGATATGCACCTGGTATATTTGCCGGGCTGCAGCGCTCCCAAAGGCCCCGAAGCGGAAAAATTCAAAGAATACATGGAGCGTTTCCTGGTACGTTACGAGACACTGGAAAAAGTTCGCCGGGAAGAAGGCCGGAATATCTATGTGACCCATACATTGCCCCGCCGGGCAGGTGAAATGGATTTGCGCATCGACACGTCGCCCAGCCAGCTTTACTTTGAGGCGATTGCGTTCAGCGTTTCAATCCGCATGGCGCTGGTAGCCAGCATGCTGGGTGTTTAATTGATTTTTATGATCTAAGGAGGAGCAGTTATGTCCAAAAAGGTGGCAGTTATTGCTATCGGTGGGAATTCGCTGGTGAACAAGGGGCGCGAGTCGATTGCAGATCAGCAGCAGGCGGTGGAGCAAACCTGCATGCATATCGCCGATATGATTGAGCAGGGTTGGACTGTGGCGATTGGGCATGGCAACGGGCCGCAGGTGGGTTTTGTACTGCGCCGTTCCGAAATTGCCCATCGTGTTGAGGGGCTGCATGAAATCCCGTTGGATGTGTGCGGCGCTGACACCCAGGGCGCTACCGGTTACATGCTGCAGCAAGGCCTGCACAATGAATTTTTAAAGCGCGGCATCCAGAAGGACGTTGCCACGATCGTCACCCAGGTGGAAGTGGATCGCGCCGATCCGGCGTTCCAGAACCCCACCAAACCGATCGGCACTTTTATGGAGAAAGACCAGGCGCTCGAGAAAAAAGAAAAAGAGGGCTGGTCTGTGGTGGAAGATGCTGGTCGTGGTTGGCGGCGTGTGGTGCCGTCGCCGCTGCCGAAACGCGTGGTCGAAGAGCCAGCCGTTAAGGGGCTGATCGATCTCGGGATGTGCGTGGTTACGGTTGGGGGGGGTGGTATCCCGGTGGTGTCAGACGAAAAAGGCAATTTGCAAGGTATTGCCGCTGTGATTGACAAAGACTACGCCTCGTCTTTGCTGGCGAACCGAGTGGGAGCGGAGCTGTTTTTGATCAGCACCGCGGTGGAAAAAGTTGCCTTGAACTTTGGCAAGCCCGGTGAGAAGTGGCTGGACCAAATGACCGTGGCGGAGGCCAAGGCTTACCTGGCCGAGGGCATCCATTTTGCCAAGGGCAGCATGGCGCCCAAGATCCAGGCCGCCATCTGGTTCATTGAGCGTGGCGGTAAGCAAGCCATCATTACCAATCCCGATAATATCGGCCGCGCCATGCGCGGGGAAACCGGCACCAAGATCGTGCCTTAATTCCTGGCAGGTAAGCTCAGAACTTGATTCTGGTAAGGAGCCTGTGCGCCAATGACAGTGGATCTTTATCTGAAAAACGGGAAAGTGGTCACGGAAGATGCAGTTATCCCGGGTGGGGTAGTTGTTGACCAGGGCAAGATTGCCGGGATTGTGACCGGCGATGTCGCCATCGATGCCCGCCAGGTGGTGGATGCTGGCGGAAAAACCATCCTTCCGGGTGTGGTGGACGCGCATGTTCACTTTAACCAGCCCGGACGCGACCATTGGGAAGGCTACCGCACCGGCAGTATGGCTGCCGCCGCCGGGGGCGTGACCACCGTATTGGAAATGCCGCTCAATGCTACACCGCCCACCACAAACCTGCCGATGTTGGAGTTGAAACGCAGTGTTGCCAGCGGTGAAGCTGTGGTGGATTACGGTCAATGGGGCGGTCTTGTTGACAATAATCTTTCAGACCTGGAAGATTTGAACGCCGAAGGTGTGATTGGTTACAAGGCGTTCATGAGCAACAGCGGCGTTGATTTTGAGCGCATCGATGATGATTTGTTATACGCCGGTCTGACCTGTATGGGCCGGATGGGCAATGTGCTTGGTGTGCATGCAGAGAATGAGTACGTGGCTGCTTACCTGGGCAAACAGATGCGGGATGCCGGGCGCACTGACCGGGCCAGCTGGTACGAATCGCGACCGCCCGAACAGGAACTGGAAGCCATTCAGCGAGCGTGTTACTGGGCCAAAGTGACGGGTGGTAACCTGCACGTGGTGCATATCAGCATTCCACAGGGTATCCGAGCGGTTGCTGAGGCCAAACGGGATGGCACGCACGTCACTGCTGAAACCTGCCCGCATTATCTATTCTTTGATCACCAGGATTTTGAACGCATTGGCCCTTCGGCAAAATGCGCGCCGCCCATCCGCTCCCGAAAAGATGTAGAAGCGATGTGGGATTGCGTTTTTGAAGGGTTGGTTGATACCATCGGATCCGATCATTCGCCGTGTACCTGGGAAGAGAAAGAGAAGGGCATGGAGAATATCTGGAAAGCCTGGGGGGGCATATCGGGTATTCAGACGATGCTCCCGGCCTTGTTGACAGAAGGTGTCCACAATCGCGGTCTGACGCTTCCAGCGCTTATGAAAATGCTTTCAGCTAATCCGGCGCGGGTCTTTGGGGTTTATCCCCAAAAAGGAGCCATGCTGCCCGGCTCGGATGCAGACCTGGTGCTTGTGGATCTCGACAAGGAATGGACCCTGACGGCTGATCAGTTGTTTTCCAAGAACAAACACAGCGCTTACGTAGGATATTCGTTCAAAGGCAGTGTAGAGCGCACCATTGTCCGCGGTGAGACGGTTTATCAGGATGGCGCCATCCAGGTGCAACCTGGCTTTGGGAAACTGGTTCTACGAAACCAGCGCTATGCCTTTGCTTAGGCAATAAGTGTGTACGGCTGGCCCAGCGGAAGAGAACGCTGATATGGTTACAGACATCACCGCGTCTGAAAAGGCGGTGTTAGACCGGGTAGATCCTTTTGAAGTTACGGCACTGCTGCAAGCTCTGATTCGCCAGCCAAGCGATTACCCGCCAGGCGATTGCCGCGGGGCGATTGCGGATCGTTGCAAAAAAACTGGCTGAAGCAGGCGTACCTTACCAAATTAAGGCTGTTCGTGAGCACCAACCCAATCTGGTTGCATCCCTGGGCGAAGACCGCCCCGGAAAACGGCTCATCTTTCACTCCCACATTGATACTGTTCCGGCAGGTGATCTGGAACGGTGGACCAGGCCTCCGTTTTCTGCCGATTTTCGGGATGGAAAGATCTTTGGCCGCGGGGCAGGCGACGATAAAGGAAGTGTTGCCGCACAAACAGCAGCGATGCTGGCTTTGGCCAGAGCCGGGGTCGCTGTGCGTGGTCGATTGACACTGGCAGTTGTGGCCGATGAGGAGTCCGGCGCCCTGTATGGCACGCGTTGGCTTCTTCAGGAAGGACTGCTCCAGGCAGATGCCCTGGTGGTGGGTGAACAAACCAACAACCGGGTTGGGATTGCAGAACGGGTTGCCTGCGGGATTGATTTGACCGTTTACGGGAAAAGCGCTCACGGAGGTATGCCCTGGGCAGGCGAGAATGCCATCTTGAAAACCGCGGGGGCGCTGGCATGGCTGAAGAAGGAATTGTTCCCCCGGCTGGAGGCCCGCCGCCATCCATATCTCCCACCGCCCACGTTGAATATTGGCAAAATACAGGGCGGCGTACAATGGAACATGGTACCTGAATACTGCAAGGTGGAGATGGACAGGCGTCTTGTTCCTGGCGAAACCCGTGAGATGGCCATTGAAGAGATCCGCCAGATCCTGGACGAATATGCTGCTTCGGTGGAAGCGCTTGACTATGAGCTTTACTCCAGTGGAGAGGTGGCAGCAAACATCAACACCCCGCCTGATGACCCTTTTGTCGTTACGGCGAACAGAGCACTCCAGGATGTGTGCGCCGAGGCCCGGCCGCTGGATGGATACATGCAAACCAGCGACGGGCGTTGGTTTGCGAGAGAGGGCATCCCAATTATAATTTTCGGCCCCAGTGATCCGGCAGTGGCCCACAGCACCGATGAGCATGTCTCTGTGGATCAACTGGTGGAAGCAGCCAGATTTCTGACATTGCTGGCGTTACGCTGGCTGGTTGACACAGAAAAATAAGGAGAAAACAGTATGCAGGGTAATATTCAAACAGAAAGAATGATCGTTAGCGACACCGATGTAACTTCGCGCTGCCGGTGTGTTAACAAACCGGGCAGTTACATGCTATTCCCCCGCGCAAACCGTGTGGAACATCATCTGCCACATTTTGAAGGCGTGCTGGCCCAGGTACTGGCTACACCCCAGATTGGAGCGAATTTTATCGAACATGAGCTGCTGGTGGAGCCCAATGGTCGCACGACGAAGGCCCGTGATGAGGACTATGAGCAGTTCTTCTTTGTCCTGGAAGGACAGCTTGATCTGAGCCTGGCAGGTAAACCCCAGAAGATGGTCAAGGGCAGCTTCGCATGGCTGCCGCCTCACCAGGTCTATACTTTTTCCAACCCGGGAGACGCTCTCAGCCGAGTGGTCTGGATCCGCCGCCGCTATGTGGAAGTGGATGATATTGCCGTACCTGCGGCAATCGTTGCGCATGAGAGTGATGTGCCTGCCTATCCTACCGACACCTACATGGAGCAGCACCTCACCCCTTATGAGCAGCTCGGGTTTGATATGGGGATCAACCTGCAAAGTTTCGACCCGGGTGTGTATTTCAGTTTTGTGGAAGCGCATGTCATGGAGCACGGTTTGTATATGCTCTCAGGCCGCGGCCTGTACTGGTTGAACCATGAGCTGATGGAAACCCAGAAGGATGATTTCATCTACATGGCGCCGTACTGCCCGCAGTTCTTTTATGCCACCGGTTGGGAGAAATCGGCGTACCTGCTGTACAAGGATGTTAACCGCGACTATGATCTGGCATGAACTGGCTTATCCCGGCTAAAACAGAAAGATGCCCGTTGATCGGAATAAGCAGAGATGAGTGAGTTGCCAGACTGGATTAATTGTGTGGAGGGTTGTCAGACTGCCGGACAACCTGTGCGAAGAGAGTGACAGTCAATAAGTCTTGCCAATGAATTCTAATTATTCTGATCCTCCCAGGTTGTACAAAGTAGCTCCTGTTCGCATCTTTGAGCAGGCTGTAGGGCAGCTGCGTGAATTGATATCCAGCGGTGGGATCACACCCGGAGAAAAACTGCCCACAGAACAGGATCTGGGCCGCCAGTTCAATGTGAGCCGTTCTTCAGTGCGTGAAGCGCTACGCGTTCTGGAGGCGGAGGGCCTGGTGGAGGTGAAACGCGGCCTGGGCACCTTTGTGAGCCCACGGAGCTCCGCCCGGTCTACGCCCAAAGATCTGGTGCTCTGGTTGGAGCAGCGCGGGGAAACATTGGAACAGGTTTTGCAGGTTCGCGAGGCGATTGAAGGTCTCACGGCTGCGTTGGCAGCAGCGCGCGCCAGCCAAAAGCAGATGGAAGAAATCCGTTCTATTCTGGAGGAGCAGCAGCGCATCATTGAGCAGCAATCGCCAGATGGTGATGAATGTGTGGATGAACTCTCCCGGTTGGATCTGGCTTTTCACCTGGCAATTGCCAACGCCAGCGGCAACGATATCGCCAATGAGATCATCTCGCATATCATTCCCGCTTTTCAAGGGAGCAACCGGGCTGTTTTGTATCTGTGCAAGCGCGCTAAAAAGATGGAGATTGAACACAACGAAGTCTTAATCGCCCTGGAAGCCAGGGATCCGGCAGCCGCTGAAACGGCCATGCGCAACCACATCTCCAGGGTTACGAGTGACACATTGAGCCGCTAGCTGCACTGGAGAGAGGCGGTAGTTGTTGAATGAGCAGATCATTTACTAAAAGGAGGAAGAGTTCATGTTAAACCAGGTTTATCGCGATGAGGATGTTAGTCTGGATGTTTTGCGCGGCAAAACGATTGCTGTGCTCGGTTACGGTATTCAGGGTGGACCGCAGGCGTTGTGCATGCGCGATGAGGGTTTGAACGTCATTGTCGGCGCAGGCCCGCGCGACCGTTTCCCGGATTGGGATAATGCAGCGCGGGACGGCTTCGAGGTTTATGATTTTGCCGAGGCAACCCGCCGGGCGGATGTCATCCATGTTTTGCTGGCTGACCCGGCTCAGCCATCGGTTTACCGCGAGTATATTCACCAGAATTTGAAGCCGAACAGCACCTTGAGCTTTGCGCACGGCTTCAACGTACTCTACGGGGCGATCCAACCACCCAAGAATGTCAACGTGGTTTTGTTTGTGCCCAACGCTCCGGGGCACATGGTGCGTGAAAAATATCTGGTTGGTTCCGGCATTTACGGCGCGGTCGCAGTGGACCAGGATGTAACCGGCGACGCCATGCAGATCGTGCTGGCGATAGCCAAAGGCGTTGGAAGCACCCGCGTGGGTGTGGTAGAAGTGGAATTTGACTCGGAAACCGAAGGCGATAACTTCGAAGAACAGGTATTGTACGGCGGCACCATCGCCCTGATGCGGGCGGTATTTGAAGTCATGGTGGATCACGGGTATCCGGCTCATTTTGCCTATGCAAAATCCATCCGCTCGCTACGGACGGTGATCGATGTGATGGATGAGATTGGCATTGAAGCCTACATCTCTGAGCGCAGCAGCCGCACCTGCGAGTTTGCGGTGCGCATGAGCGGGCCACGGGTGATCAACCGTGAGGAGATTGAAAAGATCTTTGAGCAAACTGCCCGCGGCGATTTTGCTGCGGCCTGGATGACCGAATGGCAGCTGGGCATGTTCCATCTATACCGCATGCGCCGCACATGGAAGAACTCGCTGATGGAAAAAGTGGGTCAGGAATGGCGCAAGCTGTTTGGAGGAGGTTAGATCTTGGATAAAGACTTTTTTTATAAAGGTGAAACCGTTGAGGAATTCATAGCCGGTTTTGGCGAAAACCGCCCACGGTTTGAGCAGCTCCTGATGGAGAGCACCCCGAGTGAAGAACAGAGCCGCCAGGCAAAGGTTTTGCCACATGATTTGTGCGTGATGGTGATCGCTGAACCCTGGTCGGGAGATGTGATGTATAACCTGCCACCCCTGATCCGGCTGGCTGAGGCGGCAGGTTGGGAGCTGCGTATCTTTCACCGTGACCAATTCCCGGACCTGATTCTCCCATACCGAAAGGATGGGCTCTACCGTTCGATACCGGTATGTGTGTTTTATGACCGGGATTTTAATGAGCTGTCCCATTGGATTGAACGACCGGCTGAAGCCACCCGGGTAATTGAAGAGGAATCGTTGAAACTGCGCCGGCGGTTGCGGGAAGAGCACAAAATTGAATGGCGAAACGAGACGATCTCCGAATGGTTGAAGCTGATAAAACGTGTGGATGAGGCGTAATAACACCAGCAATTACCCAGAAGCGCGCGCTTTTGGGATAACAAATCAAAATCTGAATTGGAGGATTGAACTATGATTACAGAAGGATTAAAAGGACGAGATTTCATCACCCTGCGCGATTTCAGCACAGAAGAAATCGACACCATGCTGGATGTAGCACTCCAGCTCAAAGCCGACAATACCATGCGCCGACGCCATGACGACATCCTGCCGGGGCGAACCCTGTTCATGATGTTCTTCAACCCATCGCTGCGCACGCGCAACAGCTTTGAAATTGGCATCTTCGAGTTGGGCGGTCACGGCAACTTCCTGGTGCCCGAAGCCACGCGCCTGCCCACCCTGGAAGGCGAAGATCAGGGTTATGGTTCGGAGCGCATTTCAGATGTAGCACGGGTGCTTTCGCGTATGGGAGCCTGCATCGCCATCCGCATCCTGGGCGATAAGGTGAACTGGGAATACGACAAAAGCCTGAGGATCATCAGGGAATTTGCGAAGTGGGCGCATGTGCCGGTGATCAACATGGAAGACAACATCTACCACCCCTGTCAGGGTATGGCAGACCTCATGACGCTGCGCGAAATGTATGGCCGCGACCTGCGTGGGCGCAAACTGGGTGTCACCTGGACCTGGGGCTCTTCTCCCAAGAAACCGATCGCACCGCATCACGATTTCATGTATGCCGCCAGCCTGTATGGCGCTGAAATTGTCTTTGCCCGCCCGCCTGAGATGCGCATCGACCCAGATATCGAGGCCGCGATTAAAGCTAACGTTGAGGCCAGCGGCGGCTCCTACCGTGTCTCTGATAAAATGGAAGATGCCTGCGAAAACGCTGACATTGTGTACGCCAAAAACTATGTGGCCCTGGATCTGCTCCCGCCCGTTACCCAGAAACCCGAGCAGGATGAAATGGTCAAGCTCTTTTCCAAGTACAAAGGCTGGATTGCTGATGAGAAGCGCATGAACATGGCGAAACCGACCGCCCAGTACATGCACTGCCTGCCGTGCGAACGCGGCGCCGAGGTATCTGACGCCGTACTGGATGGCAAGTGGGGAACAGCTTGCTTCAACGAAGCCGAAAATCGCCTGCATGCCCAGAAGGGTGTGATGGCCTGTATTATCCCGTAAGTTCCCAAAAATAAACCTTGACCTGTCAGGTCTTAAAGGCCTGACAGGTCTCAGGCTGGTAAAAAGGAGAACATAAAATGAGTATGGCGAAAAAGAAAGTCGGCGTGATCGGCGGCGGAATTGTCGGCACCGCATTGGCTTATAATTTGAGCCTGTACCCCTGGATCGATGTCACTCTGTTCGATAAAGATCAGATCGGTTCAGGAACTACGGCAAAATCGGCGGGCACCGTGTGTTTGTTTGACGACTCCCTCACGCACCGCTGGTGGGATGTGCGCCTGTACGGTTTCCAGACCTACGTCAATATGGAAAAAGAGGAGCGCGGCTCAGCAGGTTTTGATAAGACCGGCACGCTGGTAGTCGCCACGGACGAGAAGGTTGAACAGTTTATCAAAACTGGCATCGCGTTGACCAAGGCGGCCGGCTATGAGTGCGAATATCTGACCAACCCGGATGATATTGTCAAACATTTTCCGGATATCAATCTGGAAGGCGTACGCGGCGCGGGCTGGACTGCTGAAGACGGCTATTTTGACCCGACGATGGCGGCCAACACCTTCGCAAAAAAGACACGCGCCAATGGCGGTAAGGTCTTGCAGTACACCAAAGTTGAAAAGATCAACCTCAAGGGCAACCGGGTCACCGGCGTCGAAACCAGCGGATGGCAGCTTTGACCTGGATGTTGTTGTGGATGCCTCCGGCCCCTGGACGCGCTACATCGGCCGCATGGTTGGGCTGGAAATGCCGATCTGGCACACCAAGGCTGAGGTGTTCTTCCTGGTGCCTCCCAAAAAGAAATTGGATTACACCTTCCCGGTCTTGAAATACCCGCGCTTTTATGCCCGGCGTGAAGGCGATAACATTTTCATCTGTAAAGCTCACCTGACCATGGACCTCAATGACCCGATGCACGCCGGTATCTGGGATCCTGACAAATTGACCCCCACGGGTGGTACGGATGAATATTTCCTGGAATTCCTGTTTGGCGAGCTTGAACAGCATGCACCCGGGCTGATCAATTCGGGTGTGGCATTCTCCTGGCTGGGCTACCGCGCCGAGCCGCCCGATTTCCTGCCTATCCTGGGCGATTCTCCGGTCGAGGGCTTCAACCTGGCAATTGGCTGCGGCGGAAATGGCGTGATCGAAGGGCCGGCAGTTGGACGCGATATGGCCAAGTACATTGCCACCGGCGAGAAATCGCTGCTCCTGGATTGGCTGCCGCTCTCCCGGTTCTCAAAAGATTTCACCTTTACTGAAAAAGATCTGGAAAAAACACACGTTTAGCACAAAGACCGTACTGTGTGAGCGGGTTTTCCCGCTTACACAGTACGAATTTTTGAAACCGGGTATCGCCTCGATCAAATGCTGAGGCATTATTATGCGCATTTTATTTATAAATCCGAACACTTCGGAGAGTTTTACAGAAAAAATCCAGGCGATTGCACAACAATACGCCCTCCCCACTACCCAGGTAGTGGCGATGAACCCCGCCTCGGGGCCGCGATCCATCGAAAGCATCTACGATGAGCTGCTCAGTTCGGCTGGTACACTGGAGCTGGCAATCCATCAGCTCGATCAATTTGATGCATTTGTTCTTGCCTGTTACAGTGACCATCCGGTAGTGTACGCGCTGCGCGAAATTACCGACAAACCCGTCCTGGGGATTGCCGATGCTTCCATGTCGGTGGCCTGTATGCTGGGTTATCAATTCAGTGTGGTGACGACCAACGATGAATGGAAGCCGCTCCTGTGGGATGCGGTAAAACACTTCGGATTAGTCGATCGCTGCGCATCGGTAAGGACTACCGGCATGGCGGTGCTGGCTTTAGAATCGGGCGAGCAGGATACCTACAAGATGATTCTGGAAGCTTCCCGCCGGGCAATTGAGGAAGATGGCGCTGAAGTGATCTGCCTGGGCTGCGCGGGTATGACCGGACTGGATAAGAAGCTGGAGGCTGAACTGGGTGTGCCGGTCATTGATGGTGTTGTCAGCGCATTGAAGATCCTGGAGGGGCTGGTAGGTTATGGGCTCCGCACCAGCAAGCGCCTGGCCTATTCCCGACCCGCCGCCAAGGAATTGGTAAACCTCCCCGACGTTTTCCTAAAACCCTACAAGGTGTAGCGTGTAAGGGCCAGAGCAGGCGAAAAAATGTTTTCATAGCCGGTCACCAGGTGGGGCAAGACCGGGTAGTCAAGGACAGGTTCAAAAGGAGAGAATTATGACAGAAAATTTGAAACAAACACAGTTATACTCCTGGCATGTAGCAAATGGCGGGCGTATGGTGCCATTTGCGGGTTGGGAAATGCCCGTGCAGTATCCAACCGGCCCGCTGGCGGAGCATAACGCCACCCGCCAGGTGGCGGGGTTGTTCGATATCGACCATATGGGCCAGGCTGAGGTGCGCGGTCCACAGGCAATAGCCTTTTTGAATCGCATGGTCACCTACGATGTGACCAAAATGAAGCTGTTTGACGCCCATTATGCGATCTTCTGCTATGCCGATGGCGGCTGCGTGGACGATTTGTTCATTTACAAACTGCCGGATCCGCAGACCGGTGATCCAGATACCTATTTCTTCCTGGCGATCAACGCCTCCAACCGCGAAAAGGATGTAGCCTGGCTGAAAGCGCATGCCACCGCCTACGATGTGGAAGTCACGGATATCTCAGATGAAACCTATATGCTCGCATTTCAGGGACCAAAGGCCCCCGAAATTATGAACCGGCTGACCAATGTCGATTTGATGACCATGGCTCGTTTTACAGGAGTCCAGGGATACCATTTTTGGCGATGTGCCGGTGCTGATGGGTCGCACAGGATACACGGGCGAGGATGGCTTCGAGCTGTTCTTCCCGGCAACAGAGGCCGTGAGGGTGTGGGAAGGCATCATGAAAGCTGGAGAAGCAGATGGCGTCAAGGCGATTGGACTGGCGGCCAGAGACAGCCTGCGTTTTGAAGCCTGTATGCCGCTTTACGGACACGAGATCACAGATGGGTTGTCGCCGGTTCAGGCAGGTCTGAACTTTGCCTTGAGCCTGGACAAGAAATTTATCGGCCGCGACGCTCTTTTGAAGCAGAAGCTGGAAAAACCCGGCCAGGTACTGGTGGGTTTTGAGATGGTTGAACGGGGCGTAGCGCGTGAGCATTATATTGTGGCTAAAGACGGAGTTGAAGTTGGCTGGGTGACCTCGGGGATGTTCGCACCCACGTTGAACCGCTACCTGGGGATGGCCTATGTACCGCGCGAGCTTTCTGCCCGTGGCACTGAGATTGAGATCGTCATTCGGGGCAAACCGGTTAAAGCTCAAGTGGTTAAGCGCCCGTTTTACGTGCCGGCATACCGGCGTTAATCAGTTCATCACAAAAATTTCAGGTAAGGAGTGATTAAAATGAAAATCGATACAGATGCACGTTACACAGAATCGCACGAATGGGTTCGCAAAGAAGGTGACCTGCTGGCGTATGGCATCACCGACCATGCCCAGAATTCACTCTCTGATATTGTATTTCTCGAGCTGCCCGCAGTGGGTGACAAATTTTCCAAAGGCGACACGATCGGCGCCGTTGAGTCGGTCAAAGCTGCTTCCGACCTGTACATTCCCGTGGACGGCGAGATCGCAGCGGTTAACGAAGCCCTCATCACGACGCCAGAGGTGATCAACACAGATCCCTATGGCGAGGGTTGGATGGTGAAGTTTAAACCGGCAAATCCATCTGATTGGGACAGCCTGCTTACTCCCGAAGCCTACAAGGAATTCTCTGGAGAGTAAAACGATGCCATACATTCCAAATACCGATGCCAACCGGCAGGAGATGTTGGCCCGGATTGGAATTTCCTCTGTGGAGGAATTATTCCAAAACGTGCCTGCCGATTACCGTTTTCCGGAACTGAACCTACCAAAAGCCGCTTCCGAAATGGAAGTACTGGATGAGCTGTATGCACTGGCGCTTAAGAACAGCTCAACCGGCTGTTTTGCCACCTTCCTGGGAGCTGGTGCTTATAACCATTTTGTACCCAGCGCGATCCCCTACCTGGTGAGCCGGGGCGAATTTCTGACCGCGTACACGCCTTACCAACCCGAGGTGAGCCAGGGAACTCTGCAAGCCATGTTTGAGTACCAGAGCATGGTTGCCGAATTGACGGGCATGGAAGTTGTCAATGCGAGCCATTACGACGGCGCAACATCCATGGCAGAGGCCGCCATCATGGCGGTGAACGTATCCAATGGCAAACGGCGAAAAATCGTTGTTTCACCCTCTGTGAACCCACAGTACCGCCAGGTGCTGCGAACCTATTTACCAGGTGATCAGGTAAAGGTGGTTGGTGATGAAAACCTGGATGCAGGTTTGGGTGATTTGAAGAAGCTGTTGGATGCTGATACCGCCTGTCTGATTATTCAGAACCCAACGTTTTTTGGCGACCTGCTTGACGTTGATGGTCTTGCACAGGCTGTACAGGCCGCTGGAGCGCTGCTGGTGGTAGTGACGGTCCCCGTGATGAGCCTGGGCCTGCTAAAGGCGCCTGGCGCTTATGGAGCCGATATCGTTGTGGCTGAGGGCCAGCCTTTTGGGGCAGGCCTGAACTTTGGCGGGCCGTATCTTGGCATTTTTGCTGCGCGTGAAAAATTCGTTCGCAAGATGCCCGGGCGCCTCATCGGAGAAACGACGGATACAGAAGGACGGCGCGGTTTTGTGCTCACCCTGAGCACACGCGAGCAGCATATCCGGCGTGAAAAAGCTACCAGCAATATCTGCACCAATCAAGGCCTGATTGCTTTGACGGCTGCCATGTACCTGGCTTATATGGGAAAGGCAGGTCTGCGGGCAGTGGCTGAACTGTGCTATCACAAAGCGCATTACGCTGCATCCCAGATCAACGATCTGCCTGGTTACCAGGTGCTCACAAAGGGGCCGTTCTTCAATGAATTTGTAGTTCAGTGTCCCAAACCGGTTGCAGAACTGAATGAGCAACTGTTGAAGAAAGGTATTCTGGGCGGGTATGATCTGCAGCGGGATTACCCCGGTCGCAAGAACCAGATGCTGGTGTGTTTGACTGAAATGAACACACGCAAGCAGATTGACTGGTTGGTTCAGAACTTGAAAGCTATCCAGGAGTAATGCCATGTGGACTCGACCCGAACCCTTAATCTTTGAGATCTCTTCTCCAGGCCGGACGGCATTTACCCTGCCAGAGACCGATGTTCCAACCGCACCGCTTCCGGACAATTACGTCCGCGAAGATCTGAAGCTGCCCGAGGTGAGCGAGCTGGAGTTCGTGCGCCACTACACCCACCTGAGCACGAAGAATTACTCGATTGACACAGTTTTTTACCCTCTGGGATCGTGCACGATGAAATACAATCCCAAGGTGAATGAGAAAGCTGCCGCCATCGAAGGTCTGTCACAGGTGCATCCCTTGCAGCCGGCTGCCACAGTTCAAGGCAGCCTGGAGCTGATGTTCAAACTGCAGGAAGCCCTGAAAGAAATTTCGGGTTTTAAAGCCGTATCGCTTCAGCCGGCTGCCGGAGCACACGGAGAGTTTGCCGGTGTTTTGATTATGCGTGCATATCATGAAAGCCGCGGCGACACCAAGCGAACCAAGGTTCTGATCCCCGATTCGGCGCACGGCACGAACCCTGCGACCAGCGCGATGAGCGGTTTCACCGTGGTTCAAATACCATCGGATCAACGCGGCAATGTGGACCTGGATGCGCTGCGGGCAGCCTGTGATGACAGCGTCGTGGGTCTGATGCTCACCAATCCTAACACCCTGGGTTTGTTTGAAGAGCACGTGCTGGAAGTGGTCAAGACAGTGCATGCCTGCGGCGGCCTGATGTATGGTGACGGCGCCAACCTGAATGCCTTGCTGGGGATAGCCCGGCCGGGTGATCTGGGTTTTGACGTGATGCACTTCAACCTGCACAAAACCTTCACCACCCCGCATGGGGGCGGCGGCCCCGGATGTGGGCCGGTGGGTGTGAATGACCGTTTGAAACCTTTCCTGCCGGGTGCTATTGCAGTGAAGCAAGGCGATAGTTACCAACTGGCAACCCCGGAACAATCCATCGGACGGCTAAAGGCGTTTTACGGCAACTATGGCATGTTCATCCGGGCATACACCTACATCCGCATGATGGGACCAGACGGCCTGCGTGCGGTTGCTGAGAACGCTGTTTTGAACGCCAACTACCTCAAGGCGCTGGTCGCCGATCATTATGAGCTGGCTGTGGATCGCATCTGCATGCATGAATTTGTTGTCCATGGCGATATCCCCGGTACTGACGTGCGGGCTCTGGATGTAGCGAAACGTCTCATCGACTATGGTCACCATCCTCCTACAAACTACTTCCCGCTGATCGTCCACGATGCGTTGATGATTGAGCCAACCGAGACCGAAAGCAAGGAAATACTGGATCTATTTGCTGCAGATCTCGTGAAGATCGCCGAGGAAGCCCGCACACAACCCGAGCTTCTTCACTCTGCACCGCACGTGACACCTGTAACGCGCCTGGATGAAACAAAAGCCGCGCGTAATCCGGTGCTGTGCTACAAAGGCTAGGCGTCAGCGCAGGTATATAAAGGTTGATTGGATTATTCCACGGCATGCAGCCGGCGATTCGCCGGTCTGCATGCCATGGATGGTATTACACAAGGACAGGAGGACCGAGATGGCATCTGAGCAAAAATCCGCAAGTCTGCATGGGCAGGGCGCCTGGGTGGACGCACCTGACCCGCGTGAGATCTTAAAAAACCAGGACCCCGCTCTGTATGAAGCCATTGAGGTTAGAACGCAAACGCCAAAATGAGGGGCTGGAACTGATCGCTTCAGAAAATTATGTCAGCGCAGCCGTACTTGGGGCGCTGGGTTCGGTATTGACAAATAAATATGCCGAGGGCTATCCAGGTCATCGCTATTATGGCGGCTGCCAGAGTGTTGATATTGCTGAGAACCTGGCGATCGAGCGCGCAAAACAACTTTTCGGCGCGGATCATGCCAACGTGCAGCCGCACTCAGGGGCGCAGGCCAATGCAGCCGCTTACCAGGCGTTGATCAAGCCGGGTGACACGGTCCTGGCGCTCAAACTGGATCACGGCGGCCATCTGACGCATGGCGCAGCCTTCAATTTTAGCGGTAAGCTGTACAACTTCATCCATTACGGTGTGCACCCTGAAACAGAGCGGCTGGATTATGATGACATCGCCGCGCTGGCAGAGCAACACCAGCCCAGGTTGGTTGTGGCAGGAGCCAGCGCTTATCCCCGTTGGTTCGATTTTCCCCGCTTGCGCCAGATCGCCGATTCCGTGGGAGCCAGCCTGATGATGGATATGGCGCATATCGCTGGGCTGGTAGCTGCCGGACTGCACCCCGATCCTGTGCCGTATTGTGATGTGGTCACCACCACAACTCACAAAACCCTGCGCGGACCGCGCGGCGGCATGATTCTCTGCAAAGCAGACCTGGCAAAGAAGGTTGACAGTGCGGTTTTCCCTGGCATGCAGGGCGGGCCGTTGATGCATGTGATTGCCGCAAAAGCTGTGGCATTTGGGGAGGCGCTGCAGCCAGGTTTCAAAGGATACTGCCAGCGGATACTGGATAATGCCCAGGCCCTGGCCGTGAGTTTGCAGGCTGAGGGCTTCCGATTGGTAAGCGGAGGCACAGATAACCACCTGATGCTGGTTGATCTGCGTTCATATAATATCAGCGGTAAAGACGCTGAGATCGCCCTGGACAACAGCGGCATCCACACCAACAAAAACATGATCCCGTATGACCCTGCCAAACCCACCGTCACAAGCGGTATCCGCCTGGGCACACCGTCGATAACAACACGCGGCATGGGCCCTGAGGAAATGAAGAAAATTGCTGCCTGGATTGGCGCTGTCTTGCGGGACGGTCAAAACCTGGAATTGCAAGCGCGAGTCCGGGCTGAAGTGGGCCAGGTGTGTGAGAATTTCCCTGTGCCAGCCTAGGAAAGAGGTTTGATATGGCCACACAAGTTCACCCATCGGATAATGTTCAGGCCCCTGATCTACGCATCATCCCGCTCAATTTGCTGGTAGAACATGAGTTTAGCGACAAGCAGAGGACGCTGCCACTGGCCAAACGGCTGGAAGCGGAAGGTCTCTTGAAAAATCCGCCCATCGTCACCCCAATAGGTGATGGCGACAGGCGTTTTGTCGTTCTGGATGGCGCCAACCGCACGACAGCCCTCACCAGCCTGGGGTATCCGCATGTACTGGCGCAGGTCGTCAGGTATGAAGAACCCATTATCACGCTGACCACCTGGCACCACCTGATTTCGGGGTTAGATCCTGAAACATTCACCAACAACTTGAGCAATGTGCCGGGTGTGGATTTCTTTCCTTTGGATTTACTCCACGCCCGGGCGGGTCTGGCCCGCCGCGAGTGCCTGATCTATATTGTGCGGGTGGATGGGCAGGTATTTGTGGCCAGGCCCAAAACGCCCGGGTTGAATGTGCACGAGCAGAATAAGTTGCTCAATGCTCTTGTGGACACTTACCAGTCAGATGGGCCATCTCCACAGGGCTATGACAGAAAGTTTGCAAGAGGCGACTGCGCTTTATCCCAATCTGACGGGCGTGGTCATCTTTCCGCAGTATGATACTTTTGAGGTGCTCGCCCTGGCGAGGGATGGCGAATTGCTGCCAGCCGGGTTAACGCGGCACTTGATCCAGGGACGGGTTTTACGGGTGAACTACCCGCTGAGTGAATTGAAGTCTTCAGAACCGTTGGAAATTAAAAATGGTAACCTGCAGGATTGGGTGCGGCGTAAGATGTCTTCCAAAGAAGTTCGTTTCTACGGAGAAACAACTTTCCTGTTTGATGAGTGAGGTTATAAAAATGATGTCTGTTCCAACTGAACTTTCTAAAAAATCCACGCCTGGCGGACGGCAGGTGCACAACTTCAATGCCGGGCCGGCGGTTCTGCCGCATTCGGTTTTGGAAAAAGCCCAGGCTGAGCTTTTGGATTACAACGGTACGGGAATGTCGATCCTCGAGATGAGCCATCGATCAGCGGCGTTCGAAGAGGTTATGCGAAAAACCGAAGCTGACCTGCGTGAACTGCTGACCATCCCGGCCAATTACAAGGTGATCTTCCAGCAGGGCGGCGCCAGCATGCAGTTTGCCATGCTTCCCATGAACCTGCGGCCAGCCGGCGCCTCGGCTGATTATATTGTTAACGGCACCTGGGGTAAGGCCGCCATCAAAGACGCACAGAAGCTTGGCCGGGCGCGGGCGGCGGGCACAACTGAGAGCACCAATTTCGACCGGGTTTCCGCACAAGAGACCCTGGATCTAGACCCGCAGGCGGCATACCTGCACTACACCTCGAATGAGACCATTCACGGTGTGGCGTACCGGCAGGAAGTACAGCCGCCGCAGGGTGTGCCGCTGATTTGTGATATGTCTTCAAACTTTGTCAGCCAGCCGGTGGATATCAGCCGATATGGCTTAATCTATGCCGGCGCGCAAAAGAATGCCGGCCCGGCGGGCGTCACCGTGGTGCTGATCCGGGAAGATTTGCTGGAGCGTGTTCCGGCAGAGCTGCCTGTCATGCTGAATTACCAGGTTCAGGTAGCCGGGGGGTCGATGCACAATACGCCGCCATGTTTCTCAATTTATCTTGTGGGCCTGGTGATGGAGTGGTTGAAAAACCTGGGTGGTTTGCAAGCCATCGCGCGGCGAAACCAGGAAAAAGCCGGCACGGTATATTCTGCCATTGATGAAAGCGGCGGATTTTACCGCGGGCACGCCCAGCGCGAAAGCCGCTCATTGATGAATGTGACCTTCAGAATGCCCACCGAAGAGCTGGAAAAAGCCTTTGCGAAACAAGCTGAACAGGATGGTTTGATCGGTTTGAAAGGGCACCGTTCGGTTGGCGGGCTGCGCGCGTCGCTTTATAATGCCCTCCCGCTCGAGTTGGCCGAGGTATTGGCCCAGTTTATGCGCGAATTCCAGCGAAAGAACGGATAGGGGGGCGCCATGGCTGATTTCAACATCCTGGTTTCCGATGGCCTGAGTGAAGATGGGTTGAAGCTGCTGCGCCAGGTGGGGGAGGTTACATCCAATCCCAAAATAACACCTGCCGAGTTGATGGAAACCCTGCCTGATTTTGATGCTCTGATTGTTCGATCCCGGACGAAGGTCACAGCAGATGTGATTGCCGCAGGCTCGCGCTTGAAGGTGATTGGACGTGCAGGGGTTGGCGTAGATAATATTGATGTTGCGGCAGCGCTGCGGCATGGGATCACCGTGGTCAACAGTCCGCTGGCAGCGACGAATGCTGTAGCCGAGCATACTCTGGGTCTGATGCTGGCGCTTGCCCGTCAAATCCCGGCGGCCGATGCTTCTTTGAAGCAAGGCAAGTGGGAAAAGAGCGCTTTCATGGGCAGCGAGCTATCCGGGAAAACCCTGGGTCTGGTGGGGATTGGCCGGATTGGTGCGCAGGTGGCCCAGTTTGCGCTGGCTTTTGGGATGCGCGTTCTGGCATACGACCCGTATCTCACGGAAGACCAGATCCGCGAGCGCCAGGCTGAACCGGCAGGATTTGATACAGTACTGGCACAATCGGATTACATATCCCTGCATTTGCCATTGACCCAGCAGACGCGCGGCCTGATCGACGCCGGACAATTCCACAAGATGAAGGCAGGCGTGCGATTGCTCTGCACGGCGCGGGGGCGTTATCGATGAAGAAGCCTTGCGGTCAGCGTTGGACAGCGGACACGTGGCCGGAGCGGGCCTGGATGTGTTTGCTTCCGAGCCGCCGCTTCCCGGGAGTATCGCTGCCCACCCAAGGGTGATTGCCAGCCCGCACATCGCTGCGCAAACGAAAGAAGCCCAGAGCCGCGCCGCAGTGGCTATTGCAGAAGAGGTGCTGGCGGTGCTGCAGAACAGGGAACCGCGCTGGAGAGTGGCTGCGGTAGATTGATAACCGTTGGCTGGATATATTGCAGTTGGCCTGGCTG
Organism: uncultured Chloroflexia bacterium; assembly: GCA_963705155.1. Taxonomy (GTDB): domain Bacteria; phylum Chloroflexota; class Anaerolineae; order Anaerolineales; family UBA4823; genus CAVPJC01. The sequence goes on from CAVPJC010000004.1 coordinate 120,263, forward strand.
CCTGTGATCATGATCGACAGCCAGGTCTTTTGTTGGATGGTGTTCGCCGAAAACCCCTGCAAACAGGGTACAATGTCTGGCATCCTGAGATCGAAGGTTTCTATGGAAAAACCGCAAATTCTTTTAACCAATGACGATGGCATCCGCTCGCCCGGCCTGTGGGCGGCAGCCACAGCTTTATCCAAGATCGGGTACGTACATGTGGCAGCCCCACGCGAACAGTACTCGGGCGCGGGGCGCAGCCTGCCTTACACATCGGATGGTGTGATCCGTGTGGAACAGGTGCAGGTCAACGGGCAGTCCTGGACGGTGCACGCTGTCGGTGGGACGCCTGCTCAGGCGGTTCTGCACGGCGTTTTGGAGATTTTGCCCAGGCGTCCGGACCTGGTGGTATCGGGGATTAATTACGGCGAAAATGTTGGCAACGGGATCACCGTTTCGGGAACCGTGGGAGCGGCAATGGAAGCCGCCTCGATGGGCATCCCTTCGCTGGCAGTGTCGCTGGAAACAGAAGTAGCCCACCATCTTTCTTATTCCACCGATATTGATTTCTCGGCGGCGGCTCACTTTACCGCCCTGTTTGCAGATATGCTTCTGAAACGCAAGCTGCTGCCCGATGTGCAATTGCTCAAGGTGGATGTGCCCTCGGATGCCACTCCTGAGACACCCTGGGCGATTACCCGGCTTTCCAGGCAAACATACTTCGAACCGGTTGCTCCACAGCGCGCCTCCTGGGATGAGCCGGGGCGTGTGGGGTATCGATTGACCAGCTCACCCCATGATGACCCGAACGATACAGACGTTTACATTCTGCGCGTGCGCCGCCAGGTATCTGTTACGCCTCTCAGTCTGGATTTGACTTCCAGGGTTAATTTGATTGAACTGGACAGGCTTTTACGCCAGAAGAACGGAGAGGATTAACGGCTGTTATGGTTGTTTCCGCGGATTATTTCCAACATAGCGGCGTGAAGACGGGGCGAGGCTGCGATGATGGAGTAGGGTGGAGAGAGAAAATTTTCTTCACCCAAGAGGTTGGTTACAGCGGCTCCCGCTTCGCGGGCAATCAGCCCGCCGCCGGCGATATCCCACGGCGATAGGCGCAGCTCCCAGTAACCATCAAACCTTCCGCTGCCCACATAACACAGGTCGATGGCGGCTGAGCCAAGCCGGCGGACACCCTGGGTGAGCATCATCAGCCTGGCATAGTTATCCAGATTGTTCTCTGGATTTTTGCGCACATCGTATGGAAATCCTGTGACGAGCAGGCTGTTATTGAGATCTTGCGTGGCAGCAACGCGAATGGAAGTGCCGTTGAGCCAGGCTCCCTTTCCTTTTTCGGCGCTGAAGCACTCGTCGCGCATCGGATCGTAGACTGCACCCAGGATAATCTCCCCCTCCAACTGGAAGGCAATAGAAACTGCAAAGATGGGCACACCATGGGCGTAGTTCACTGTGCCATCCAGGGGATCTATGATCCAGGCGCAACAATCACTGCCGCGCTGAGCGCCGCTCTCTTCAGCCAGGATTTTGTGGTCGGGGAAGCGGCGTTGAATTTCGCCCAGGATAAAGGCTTCGGAGCGATGGTCAACTTCGGTGACCAGATCGATCTCGCCTTTTTTATCGATCTGGTGGTGGGTGCCAAAACCGGCGCGCAGAATTTCTCCGGCTCGACGGGCCAACGTTTCCAGATCAATCAGTGTTGGAAGCATCAACTCTTAAATTGCTCCAGGAGAGTGTAGAGAATATCCAGCTCGTGTTGGATTTCGTCCAGATGGCTGCGCGCCTCTGCCAGCAAGGTGCGGAAGGAAGGCTTTTGCGCCTCAGGAAGGGTGACCAGCAATCGCTCTGTGCGGGCGATTTGGGTATTTTTGTGACGGAGTTTGGTCTCCAGGCGCTCGCGATAGCCTTTGTAAAATTCTGATTCGGCGAGAGGCGGCTGCGGATCGGCCGGGCCCATGGTGAGCACCTCGGCGACCGTCAGCAAGAACTCTTCAGTATCCACCGGTTTTTCCAGAAAGCGAGTTGCGCCCAGCTCCAGGGCAAAAGCCTTATCTTCGGGTGTCACATAAGTGGCAGAAAGAAAGATGATCGGAATCTGGCGTGTGCGAGGGTTGGTGCGGAGTTTCTGGACGAGAGAAAAACCATCCAGCTTTGGCATGAGGATATCGGTGATCACCAGGGCGGGATGATCACGTTCTGTGATCGCAAGCGCCTCCTCGCCATTGGTGGCAGTGATGACAGGGTACCCTTTGAATTTCAGGGTGACCTCCAACAACTGCAGGATGTGAGGCACATCCTCGACAACCAGAAGGGGGCCAAGGGTATATTCATGCAGGTATTGTAATTTTTTATCAGCCAGTGGGCAAGCGACAGATTTGTAAGGGCAACCAGGAGGCTATTCTTCACCCGATATTTCGGCTGCCAGGCGCTCGGTAAAAGCCGGCCATATACTCGTGGCGCTGGCGGGCAATCGCCCGGGCGGTAGGGGTGAACAGGCGGTTTTTCAGCTTGCGCAGCTTGAAGAGATACTCATGGTAGGCGCTGTGCACTTCGCCGGGCGCTTTTTGGCCGGTGTGCAGGAAGTTTTCTGAGGGTTGGGTGTAAAAGGGCTGTCCGATGCGTGCTGCGAAGGCGACGGCGCGCGCCACGCCGATGGCGCCGATGGCATCCAGCTTGTCGGCATCGAAGAGAATCTTCGCTTCGAGGGATGGCCGGGGCTTCGCGGTGCATCGCGGAAGCGGTGGGCGCGGATGCAGTGCACCACGGCCGCGATGCGCTCTGCGGGCCAGCCTTCGAGACGCAGAACCTGTGCGGCAAATGCCGCCGCTGGTCAGGTGGTGGTCTTGGCGGGAGGCGGTGGTCTTCCGTCTTGTGCGTCGTCGGGGCCGTTCTCCTGCATGGGGGCGGCGTCGTGCAGCAGCGCGGCGGCGCGGACGATCTCCAGGTCGGCGCCTTCGGCCAGGGCCAGGCGCTTCAGCCAGGTATGAGCACGCGCAAGATATGGTCGAAGCCATGTACGGGATCGGCTTCTGGGTACCATTGGCGGGCTGTTTCGGGTGAAAGCATGCTGGAAGTCGGCTAGACAGGGTAAACGCGGCCTTTCTTGATCACCGTCTGCACCAGGTTGGTGCCAAAACGGTATCCCAGGTGGCGGTAATCGGGGACAGAGAGCACCAGCAGGTCGGCCTGTTTGCCGGGCTCGAGGGAGCCGATGCGGTCGGCGCGCCCGATGGCGGCGGCGGCGTTGATGGTTGCGGCGGCGATCGCCTGCGCCGGGGTCAGGCGCAGGTAGCGGCAGGCCAGGGCCATGGCAAACTGCATGCTTTCGCACCAGGCCGTGCCGGGGTTCAGGTCGGTGGCGATGGCCAGCAGGCCGCCGGCTTCCAGGATCTGGCGGGCGGGGGTAGTAGTGGCCTTCTGCCAGGCCAAAAGGTGTGCAGGGCGGGCACGGCCACGGTATCGCTGGCGGCCAGGGCGGCGATATCGGCTCGCTGGTGATCGACCAGATGATCGGCAGAGGCGGCGCCCAGCTCGGCTGCCAGGCTGGCGCCGCCCAGGTTATCGAATTCATCGGCGTGAATTTTGAGCGGAAAGCCAAGCCGGCGTGCGGTTTCCAGAATGCGGCGTGACTGGGCCAGGGTGAAGGCGCCGGTCTCGCAAAACACATCGACAAATGGCATGGCGTAGTTCGGGGCATGGTGGGGCCACCATTCTTTGAGCACCGGGAGCATAGTGCCGCAGAGCAGTGCGGTGTATTCATCGGGGTCGTCTTTGTATTCCGGGGCGATGGCGTGCGCGCCAAGAAAGGTAAGGCGAGCTCCAGCGGGCCTTCGGCTTCGAGAGCCAGCAAAGCCTGCAGCATGCGCAGCTCGGTGGCCGTGCGCAGCCCATAGCCGGTTTTCACCTCGGCGGTGGTTGTGCCGTAGGTGAACATGCTCCACAGGCGGGGGCGGGTTTCGGCCTAGCAGCGTTTCCAGCGATGCGGTACGGGTGGCGCGCACAGTGGAGAGGATGCCCCCGCCGGCTGCCAGGATCTCCAGGTAGGTCTTGCCTTGCAGGCGCATCTCGAATTCGGCGGCGCGGTCGCCGGCCCAGATGGCATGGGTATGCGGGTCAACAAAGCCCGGCATGACAACCCGCCCGCCGGCATCCAGCGTGGGTTCATCGGGGTAGGCCGCGCGCAGCTCGGAGCTGGACCAATTGCGATGATTTTTTCATCGTGGATCAGCACGGCGCCATCGGCGATGATCCCCAGGCGGCCCATCTGGGGCCGCGCTGCGGGCCGCCGGTGAGGGTGAGGAGTTGGGAAGCAGAATGAATGAGCATATTGGGGTTACCGGGGTAAAATTCCTGTGTACGAACTGCGCAGGCGACCCTGCCAACCCAATTATACCCAAGTCTGCGGACTATGTTGTCTTGATTCCCGGCGGTGCAAATCGGTTAAAAGTTACTCCACATTTTGTGAACTGGATGGAGAAGAGACAGGCATGAACAATTCTTTTACACGTGTGGAACATGATTCACTGGGCGAAGTTGAGGTGCCGATTCACGCCCTGTACGGGGTACAGACCCGGCGGGCGGTGCTGAACTTCCCGATCTCGGGGCTGCGACCCTGGCGGGCTTTCATCTGGTCAATGGCGACGATCAAACGGGCCGCGGCCGAGGTGAACCGCGATCTCGGACTGCTGGATGGTGACCTGGCGGCAGCGATCCTCCAGGCAGCGCAGGAGGTGGTGGAGGGGCGCTGGGATGACCAGTTCGTGGTCGATCCGTTCCAGGCCGGGGCGGGCACCAGCCATAACATGAACACCAACGAGGTGATCGCCAACCGGGCGACGCAGATACTGGGCGGGAGACTGGGAGAATACCGGGTGAACCCAAACGATCATGTCAATATGGCGCAATCGACCAACGATACCATCCCGACTGCCATCCGGCTGGGGGCGTTGTGGCGGCTGGATGAGCTGCTGGGGGTTGTGAACGGGCTGGCGGCTGCGCTGCGCCAGAAGGCGGTGGAATTTGACGATATCGTCAAATCGGGGCGCACCCACCTGCAAGATGCCGTACCCGTGCGCCTGGGGCAGGAATTCGGGGCGTATGCCCGGGCGGTGGAGCGGGACGGCGAGCGCATCCGGCGGGCGGCGGAAGGGCTGCGCCGCCTGGGAATTGGCGGGACTGCCACCGGGACTGGATTGAACGCTCACCCGGAGTACCACGCCCGTATGGTGGGGCGGCTCACAGAGCTGACCGGACTGGCGCTGTACCCATCGGATGATCTGTTCGAGTCGATGCAGTCCATGGCGGATGCCGCTGATTTTTCGGCGGCGCTGCGCACGCTGGCGGTAACGCTGACACGCGTCGCCAACGATTTTCGCCTGCTGGCTTCGGGGCCATCCACCGGGTTGGATGAGCTGCGCTTGCCGGCAGTGCAGCCGGGCTCCAGCATCATGCCGGGCAAGGTGAACCCGGTGATGGCCGAGATGCTGAATATGGCCATGTTCCATGTGCAGGGCTGCGACCTGACGATCTCGCTGGCGGCGCAGGCCGGGCAGCTGGAGCTGAACGTGATGATGCCGGTGATCGCTCACAACCTGTTCGAGAGCATGCAGGTGATGATCGGGGCGGTGCGGGCGTTTACCGAGAAGTGCGTGGTTGGGTTGCAGGCCAACCGGGCCAAGGCCGAGGGCTGGCTGGGGCGCAATGCCATCGTGGTGACGGCGCTCAATCCGTTGATCGGGTATGCAGCCGGGGCGGCGCTGGTGAAAGAGGCTTTAACCCGGGATGTGACCATCGGGGAGGCGGCGCTGGAGAAGATCGCGGCGGGGACGTTGAAACACCGGGATGAAGACCGGCCGGTGACGAGGGCGGAAATCGAGGCGGCGCTGGGCGATCTGCGGCGGCTGACGGAGGGAGGGATCGTGGGAGGTGCGTCGGGGGGCGGGTGAGAGCCACAACCGCATGTTGCCGGTCAGACCGATGTGACATAGCTCACCGCAAAGGCGCAGAGACGCAAAGGTACTTTTGGCAGAATTGTCGGAATAATCAGGGTCCTGGTGGTTAACGTTGGGAAAAATATTTTTGGTGAGGGAGTTTGCTGTTATGCACCGCCTCAACGAAAATGGCACCGAGATGATTTTAGTAACCCCTTTCAGGGCGTGACGGTGAAAGAACCTTCCAAGCCTTCCTGGCTGTTGGGGCCGATCCAGACGTTGAAATCGCCCGGCTCGATCACCGGCACCGCATCCGGGCCAAAGAAACTGAGGCTGGCAGCCGGGATTTCAAAGCGCAGCTGGCGGGTTTCGCCGGCCTGGAGGAAGACCTTCTGGAAGGCTTTGAGCTCTTTCACCGGACGGGTGAGGCTGCCTACCAGGTCGCGGACATAGCACTGGACAATTTCATGCCCGGCGGCCTGGCCGCTGTTGTAGAGCGAGGCGGTGACAACGACAGTCTCACCGGCACGAACGGCAGGGGTTTCGACGGTCAGGCTGCTGTAGGTAAAGGTGGTATAGGTCAGGCCGTAACCAAAGGGGTAGAGCGGGTGGTAGCTTTCATCCAGGTAACCGGTTTTATGGGCAGCGTTGAACTGCAGGGTACCGGTGGTGTAATGCGGGCGGCCGGTGCTCTTGTGGGCGTAATAAATGGGAAGCTGGCCTGCGCTGCGTGGGAAGCTGGCGGTAAGCTTGCCGCCGGGCGCAGCTTTACCCAATACCAGATTGGCGACAGCCTGGGCGCATTTGCTGCCACCCTGCCAGGCCATGAGGATAGCGGGGATGTTCTCGTCCAACCAGGAGATGGCGAGCGGACGGCCGCTAAAGAGCAAGGCGGCGACCGGTTTGCCAGCCGCGGCAACGGCCTGCGCCAGGGCCGGCTGGTGGCCGGGCAGGCCGATGTGGGCGCGTGAATGGGCTTCGCCGCTCATAGCATCGGTTTCACCAAGGGCCAGGAGGACGATATCGGCGTGCCGTGCTACGTCAACGGCCTCGGAGAAATCGGCTGGGCCGCCATCCACATCACAGCCGTGGGCGTAGACCAGGCGGGTTGATTCGGGCAGGTTGCGGCGGAAAGCCTCCAGAAGAGGTTCGGTTTCTTCAGGGCGCCCATCGAAATACCAGGAACCCAGCAGGCTGCGGGTCTCGCGGGCGAGCGGGCCGATCAGGGCGATGGTTTTACCGGCGGGATCGAGCGGGAGCAGGTGGTTCTCGTTTTTGAGTAAAACACAGGCTTGCTCGGCAGCCTGCAGGGCCAGCTCAAGATGGTCGGGGTGGAGCAAAATGCCTGGCAGGGCGGTTTCATCCACGAAGGGGTTATCGAACAGACCCAGGTCAAACTTGAGCTGGAGGATGCGCAGGACGGCTTGATCCAGAAGGCTTTCGGAGAGCAGGCCGGAGTGCACCAGGTCGACCAGGTGGAAATGATAGGCGTTCCCCATCATATCCATATCGACGCCGGCTTTCACGCTCTGTCCGGCAGCCTGGCGGTGATCCTGGCTGTATCCGTGCAGGATCAATTCGCCGATGGCGTCATAGTCGCTGACAACCAGTCCCTGGAAACCCCATTCCTTGCGCAGGATGTCTTGGAGCAGGAATGTATTGGCGGTGCACGGGACGCCGTTCAGATCGTTAAAGGCAGTCATGAGCGATTTGACGCCCGCTTCAACTGCGGCATGGTAAGGAGGCAGGTATTCCTGACGCAGGCGGTGCTCAGACATATCGACGGTATTGTAGTCTTTACCCGCTTCAGCTCCACCATAGGCAGCGAAATGCTTGACACAGGCGGCAATGCGCCGCCCACCCGGCAATGGATCGGCCTGGAAGCCGCGCACCCAGGCAGCGGCGATTGCGGAACCCAGGAAGGGGTCTTCGCCAGCGCCTTCGGCAATGCGGCCCCAGCGAGGATCGCGGCAGATGTCAACCATGGGGGCAAAATTCCAGTTGGTGCCGGAGGCAGAGGCTTCGAGGCTGATGATCCGGCCCACCTGTTGGATGAGAGCCGGGTCCCAGGTGCAGGCCAGCGCCAGGGGGATGGGAAAGATGCTGCGGTAGCCATGGATGGCATCATTTCCGATCAGCAGGGGGATGCCCAGGCGGGATTCCTGGACGGCGATTTTCTGCAGGGCATTGATCCTGGCCACATCTTTGATGGTAAACAGGGAGCCGATGCGGCCCTGGCGTAAAAGCGCCTCGATATCTTGCTTCCAGTGCAGGTCTGCCTGGACCATCTGGCCGACTTTTTCTTCGAGGGTCATGCGCTGGAGGAGTGATTCGCAAAACGGATCGAGAGGTGCACCTGGCGCCTGGGAAGATTGTGGAGCGGCTGGCGAAGGGTTCATCACAGGAAGACCTTTCTGAGTGTGGGTGTTAGAAACCGGGCAAGGCTGACAAATATTTGACCATCAAAAATGAGACCTGAAACAGATCGACTGAAATATAGCACTTTCCGGATCAATGTCAATATCTTAAATTGGAGAGCTCAGGGCGTTCACAAAGTAGGCAATGTCGCTGCGGCGGCAGCCCTCGGGCAAGAAGAGAGATTGCTTCACCCGGCAAAAAGCGCCGGGTTCGCAAAGACATGCCGAAAAAGGCTGACTGTCAAGCTTCTTGTAAAAACCCTGTTGGAGAACTGCCTTCAGGGTGAGCGGCCGAATTACCAGACCGAAGCAGATTGAATTAAACGCCGGTGATCGAGCCGGCGGTGAATGAGGTATAATCACCCGCGTGACCCGAAAGAAGGCAGCAGATGAGCTGAGTGTGGATGAGCTGCGCTGGCTGTTGGTGGAAAAACGGCGGTCGGCAAGGCACGAACGCGTGGAGCGCTTTCGCCAGACAGGACGGGCGGTGGTGCTCGCTTCGGACTCAGAAGGCTCGCTGGAGCAGCTCCGCAGCAACGCCATGGCTGATGATGCGGCTCTCCAAACCGGCGGCGATGCACCGCGATCGCGAATGCGCCGCCTGTTGGATGTGCTTCTGCTGCTGGTGGAGGTCAGTGCCGTGGTGGGGTTCATCTTTGTGCTGATGAACGGCTTGAACCTGATGCAAGAGTTGAACCGTGAGGTGGTTTCGGCGCTGGAGCAGCCAACCCTGACTCCAACCCCGCTGATCGTGGCAGTGGTGCTGCCTTCGGGGCACACGCCGCCCAATGCCGAGGGCGGGGCGCGCCCGAACGATGCTGAAATCCCTGAACACCTGCGCCCGCTGGTGCAATCACTGGCGCGAGCGCCGGTGCCCACACCCGGTCCGGAACAGGCTGTTCGTCTTCAGGTGCCTGCCATCCAGGTGGATGCTCCGGTGGTGCTGGGAGATGGCTGGGAGCAGCTTAAGAAGGGTGTGGGCCAGCACGTGGGTACGGCAAACCCGGGCAAAACCGGGAATGTAGTGCTTTCGGCTCACAATGACATTTTTGGAGAAATTTTCCGGGACTTGGATCGTTTGAAGCCCGGGGATGAAGTGATTGTGTTTTCTAACCAACGCTCTTATACGTATATTGTCGTGGATACGCAGGTGGTGGAGCCTACGCAGGTTGAAGTGATGGCCCCAACCACCCAACCCGTGGTAACCCTGATATCCTGCTACCCTTATCTGGTGGATGATCAGCGCATTGTCGTAACCGCACGATTACAAGGAAGCGGTGGATAAAATTTTAATCATTGGAGTAAGAAAGTTATGAAAAAAAGCGGCAAAAAACAAATCCGCCGGGCATCCTCCGGCACCGGCTCCACGATTGCTACCAACCGAAGCGCCGAACGCGAGTTCTCACCAGATTACAGCTACGTGGCTAAAGATTTGAAGCGCATCGGCATACTGGCCGGCTCTTTCTTTGTAGTTCTGGTTGCACTGTCTTTCATCTTGAACTGATTCGAGCTGGTTCGCAAATTGAATAGAATATAGCTATGCAAGCAACGCGACCGCGCTGGTCTCCCCGCACAAAAACCGCCATAATCCTGCTGCTGCTTGCCTTTGGCATTTACCTGTTGTATCGTTTCAGCATTGTACTGGCGCCAATGGTGATTTCCCTGATTCTGGCTTACGTGATGACGCCGGTGATGAACCTGATCCTGCCCAGAGTGGGCAACCGGCGCGGCCTGGCTACGGTTCTTGCATACGTTGTTTTGCTGGGGGTTGTGATTACACTGCCGATTGTGATTACACCGACCCTGGCAGACCAGGTCAACTCGTTGAATCTGGATATTCAGCGTTTTGTGCTGGCGGTGGAAAACCTGTTGGGCAGGCAGTATGTGGTGCTGGGGCAGGTGATTGATCTGGATGTAATCATTCGGGAGACGGTCGGATCGCTGCAAGGGATGTTGGAGCCGGTGTTTGGGCAGACCCTGGGGCTGGCGGTTGAAATTATTTCGTCTGTGGTATGGATTATTTTCATCCTGGTGGTTTCTTTCTACCTGGTGAAGGATGGGCCAGCGCTGCGGTTTTGGCTGGAGAACCTGGTGCCGCCGGGTTACCGGCAAGATTACCTGCACATCCGGAATGAGATTGGGAATATCTGGGCGGCCTTTTTCCGGGGCCAGATTGTCCTGGCGCTGGTGGTGAGCGTAATTTTCACCGTGATCGGTTTCATCCTGGGGCTGCCCTTCGCACTGGCAATGGGGGTATTCGCGGGGTTGCTGGAATTCTTGCCGAGCATCGGACACGGCATCTGGCTGGCTGTGGCATCGATGCTGGCTCTTTTTGGGGGCTCCGCGTGGATACCACTGCCAAGCTGGGCTTTTATGCTGATTATCATCGGGCTGCACCTGGTGTACCAGCAGTTCGACTTAAATTATCTAATCCCGCGCATCATCGGACGCAGTGTTCACCTGCCACCGCTGGTGGTCATCCTGGGGATTGTGACCGGGGCGGTGCTGGCGGGCGTGCTTGGGGTTTTACTGGCGGCGCCTTCGATTGCCTCGCTGCGTGTTCTGGGGCGCTATGTGTACGCCAATCTATTTGATCTGGAACCATTTCCGGAGAGCGCCGCCCCGCCTTTGCCGCCGCCCAACCTGCACTGGTATCGCAAATTTGACCCGCGAAAACAACCCCAACAACGCGGTTGAGGTGTGATATGACCGACGAAATCCCCGCTCCCGTCTCCCCTCGCTGGGGGTCCACGACCAAAATGGTCGTTGGCCTGACGATCATCGCAATCGTTGCGGCCCTGCTGATACAGTTCCGCACCATCATCGGGCCTCTTTTGCTAGCGTTTATCCTGGCTTATTTAATCTACCCGGTTTCGATGAAGGTCAGCCAGTTGACGCGCTTATCGTGGCGGGCGGTGGTGAACCTGATTTTTCTGCTGTTGGTGGTGATTTACCTGGGCTCGATCACCGTCACCGGACTGACGGTGGTGCAGCAACTGCAGAGCCTGATCAACTTTGTGGGTCTGCAGATCACCGACCTGCCGCAGTGGGCGGCCTCACTTTCGACGCAGGTGTTTCGACTTGGGCCTTTTGAGTTCAACATGGAGCAGTTTGACCTGCAGACACTCAGCCGTCAGTTGTTATCGGTGGTGCAGCCGCTGCTGGGCCGGATGGGCTCTTTAATCAGCACGTTTGCCACGAGCGCGGCGGCTACCCTGGGGTGGAGCTTTTTCATCATATTGGTATCGTATTTTTTGCTGGCAGATGCAGGCCGGTTTCCCGACGAGCTGGTTCACATCGAGGTGCCTGGTTATAATCAAGACATTTCGCGTCTCGGGCATGAACTGCGAAAAATTTGGAATGCCTATCTACGCGGTCAATTACTCATTATCCTCCTGGTGATATTTTCCTACACAATCTTGATGTTGATTCTGGGGGTGCGCTTTGCGGTGGGCATTGCCATTCTTGCAGGTCTGGCGCGGTTCGTGCCCTACGTTGGACCGTTAAGTACGACGATTGTGACTTTCCTGGTGGCGGTTTTTCAGGCCGGGAATTACTTTGGCCTGCAGCCGCTGCAATATGCGGTTCTGGTGGTGGTAGCATCGATCGTGTTGGATCAGATCTTTGATAATCTGGTTTCGCCGCGGCTTCTGGGCCACTCGCTGGGTGTCCACCCGGCGGGGGTGTTGATTGTGGCGATTATTGCAGCCAACCTGATCGGCATCATTGGCCTGGTTCTGGCCGCGCCGGCGCTGGCAACGGTGAACCTGGTGGGCAGCTACATTGGCCGGAAAATGTTTGATCTGGATCCCTGGCCGGAGACTGAGTCTAAACAGGTGTCCGAGCCTTTTGAAATGCCGCTGACCCGCTGGCAGCGGCGGCTGCGGGCGGTTGGCCGGTTCTTCAGACGGCGTTCATAACTCCAGGCAGGCCTCGGCAGCCAGCCAGAACATATTCTGTCGAACCCCGGTGTGAGCCTGCCAGTTTCTGGAGTCCCATTCCTCGCCGCTGATGTCATCCCCGGCATACAGGATCTGGCCGAAAGGCACGCCACGAAACTGAGCGACAGCGAAGAAAGCTGCGGCTTCCATTTCGACAGCCAGGCAGCCCTCATTTTTGCGCAGTTGAATTTTCCTCAGAGTTTCGCGATAGATGGCATCAGTTGTCCAAACTTTTACCAGTTTGTAGCTGACAGCATGCTTTTGAAGTATCTTCTCAATGGCAGATACGGCCTGAGCAGATGCAGACACCTCACGCCCGGGTGGCAGGTAGTGATAGGAAGTGCCTTCGTCACGCAGGGCGGTGGTGGGAATAAGCAAGCGGCCGGCTGTAATCTGGCGATCCAGGACACCACAACCACCGCAGGCAATGAACTTGCGGCAGCCCAGGGCGATACTCTCTTCCAGTAAACCGGCGGCCACGGGAGCGCCCACACCGGGATGAAAAACAGCCAGCCGGCGGCCTTGAAATTCCATTTCGAACAGGGGACGATCGTGATCTTCGGTTCGACGGTTGGCGATGACTTTCAAGCGGCCCTGATGGAGCAGATCGTCGATGATCTCTTTGAAAAAACAAACGACCGCATGTTCTGGAGCGCCGATATCTTTGAATATCCGGTTGGGCTCGATCAGGGAGCGGCGGTCTGTGTCAAACTCGATGATAGGGTAGACTTCGGTTTGCATGTTTGCCTCTCTGGTTGTTGGCGGCGGGCCGCAACGATCCCATTAAACCAGGCGAGCCTGGCCGGGGAAGGCAAATCGGCCGGGCTCGTTTGGAAGGGGCACGGGCGAGGGCTAATAGCTGATGCGAGCGCCGCCGTAAATCTGTTCCTTAAGATCGATCACTTGCCGGCGCAAGCGGTCGTCTTCTTCCAGGAGATCGGCAATTTTTTCACAGCCATACATTATGGTGGTGTGGTCGCGGCCGCCCAGGGCATCGCCGATCTGGGGCAGCGAAATGTTGGTCTCCTGGCGCAGCAGGTACATGGCGATCTGGCGGGGCAAAGCCACCTCGCGCGAGCGGTCGCGGCCGAGCATGCGCTCCATGGGGATGCCGAAGGTATCGGCGACTTTACGCACCACCTCGTTGGGCTGCACTTCGGAGCGGCGCGGCATCAGATCGGCCAACACCGATTCAACCAGCTGGGGTGTGACGGGCATACCGCTCAGGCTGGCGAAAGCGGCTACACGGGTGAGAGCGCCTTCCAGCTCACGGATATTAGATTGGATCCGGCGGGCGATCATTTCCAATATGTCTTGCGGCATGCGGTAACCGGCGCGCTCGGCTTTGGAGCGCAAAATGGCGATCCGGGTCTCAAAATCGGGGTGCTGGATATCAACGGTAAGACCCCATTCAAATCGTGAGCGCAGCCGCTCTTCCAGGGTGACCATGGCTTTGGGGGGCCGGTCGGAGGAGATGACGAGCTGCTTGTTTTGCCCGTGCAGTGTGTTGAAGGTGTGAAAGAACTCTTCCTGAGTAGACTCTTTCCCGGCAATGAACTGGATATCGTCAATCAGTAACACGTCTATGCGGCGGTATTTTTCACGAAATGACTGTGTGTTGTGGGTGCGAATGGCATTGATCAGATCGTTGGTGAATTCTTCCGATGAAACATAGAGCACCTGCAGACCGCGGCGTGTGCCCATATTACCGATGGCGTGCAGCAGGTGCGTCTTTCCCAGGCCAACGCCGCCGTAGACGAAGAGCGGATTGTAGGCCTGAGCGGGGTTTTCTGCGACAGCCAGTGATGCCGCATGCGCCATACGATTGCTGGGCCCAACGACAAAATTCTCGAAAGAATAGCGAGTATTGATGGTTGTATTATCTGCCGCGACCAAGGCTGGGGTAGCGGGCGCAGACAGGCTGGTTTCTTCCAAGGAGGCGGCGGGTGGTAGATCCTGCCAACCGGTGGTTTCAGGCATGCCCTGCCAGACGATAAAACGCACCTCTACAGAACGGTTCATGATGCCGGTGAGCAGGCGTTTTGCTGTACTGGAGAGACGGCTTTCCAACCAATCGCGGGCATAAGCATTCTGCACGCCAATAATAAAGCTGCCGTCTTCATACGATACCAGTTCTGTGTCACGCACCCAGGTATTGAAAGCTGCTTTCGGCATTTCCATTTGCAGCTGTCCGATGGCGGCTTGCCAGGCCTGTTCGGGTTTCATCATGCATTCCTCCTCAACCAGCGAAATAGACGCAAAGAACCCATGCCCCTGCCAGGAATATGTGCAGGAGATCGTCACGATCGATTGAGTTCATTTCGCCTGACCGGCTCAAGCCGGTCAACAGGGATGATTTCCCAGCCCCCCCAAATGCTATTGGGCTATCCAAGAGACATTCTAGCAGAAATATACGATTAAGTGCAATACGAATAACCTACGGGTATCTAAAAATAAACAATACTTTAAGGTTGGCGATTGTTAAAAAATCCAGCTCCCTTGACCGTGTTTGGAGTGTTGATTTATGCGTGCAAAATAAACCCATACCTAGGGGCTATCCATCAACCACCCCCACATGTGCCACGTTCGTTAACATAAGTGTCAGACGATGAGAGGGCGGACCACCTAATCTTAAAATATCTAGGAGGGATGAAACGCGGGCAGGCAAGGTGCATCTCATGCCAAGTTTGGAGTCTCAAACCAGGATGTTTTGAGATTCGGGTGTATTGGAGGAATTGGGGTGTGCAAGTTGAATGCCATCTGTGGGATGCGAAATTTGATATGGCTCTTACGGGTTGTTAACGTAGCTCTTGCACAGGCGCGGTATGCTTGGGGTAATCGATAAAACCTGATGCAGGAGGAATAAAAGATGTCTAAGATTATAGGTATTGACCTGGGAACCACCAATAGCGTGGTTGCAGTCATAGAAGGCGGTGATCCGATCGTGATCCCGACCGCGGAAGGAGGACGATTGCTGCCTTCGATCGTGGCTTTTAATAAAAATGGCGAGCGCCTGGTGGGGCAGACGGCCAAGCGACAGGCGGTGGTGAACCCCGAGAATACGGTGTTTTCCATCAAGCGCTTTATGGGACGGCGGTACGATGAGGTGGAGTCTGAACGTAAACTTGCGCCTTATAAGGTGGTGAGCGGCTCTGCTGGCGACGCACGGGTCAACCTACCGTTGGCGCGACGGGACTATTCCCCGCAGGAGATCTCAGCCATGATCCTGGGCAAGCTAAAGGCTGATGCTGAGGCTTACCTGGGCGAACCCGTCAGCAAGGCGGTGATCACGGTACCGGCTTATTTCAATGATAGCCAGCGACAGGCTACCAAAGATGCCGGAAAAATCGCCGGTCTGGAAGTGATGCGCATTATCAACGAGCCGACTGCCGCCGCTCTGGCTTATGGGCTGGATAAGAAGGCCAATGAAACCATCCTGGTGTTTGACCTGGGTGGTGGGACCTTTGATGTCAGTGTTTTGGACGTGGGCGATGGCGTGATTGAAGTCCGCTCGACCAATGGCGATACCCACCTGGGCGGCGATGACTGGGATGAACGCATTGTAAACTGGGCGGCAGATGCTTTCCTGAAGGAACATGGGATTGACCTGCGGACTGACCGCCAGGCCTTGCAACGCCTGCGTGAAGGAGCCGAAAAGGCCAAAGTTGAGCTTTCAAGCGTGATGGAAACAGAAATCAACCTGCCTTATATCACCGCGGATGCCGCTGGCCCGAAACACTTGCAGATGAAACTCAGCCGGGCGCGCTTCGAGCAAATCTCTGAAGACCTGGTTGAACGGCTGCGCGGTCCATTCAACATCGCACTGCGCGATGCCGGGCTTGGTGCAACTGCCATGGATGAGGTTGTGCTGGTAGGCGGAGCCACGCGCATGCCCATGGTGCAGGAGCTGGTGCGCTCCCTGACTGGCAAAGAGCCTCACAAAGGTGTGAATCCAGACGAGGTCGTTGCGATTGGCGCAGCCATCCAGGCCGGCGTATTGGGCGGCGAGGTGAAGGATGTCCTACTGTTAGATGTTACCCCGCTTTCATTGGGATTGGAGACGCTGGGCGGCGTTATGACCACTTTGATCGAACGCAATACCACCATACCGATCAAAAAGAGCGAGGTGTTCTCCACCGCCGAGGATAACCAGACAGCCGTGGATGTGCATGTCTTACAGGGTGAGCGTCCCCTGGCCGGCGATAACATGAGTCTCGGTCGGTTCCGATTGGAAGGCATTCCACCGGCACTGCGTGGCTTGCCCCAGGTGGAAGTGACTTTTGATATCGATGCCAACGGAATTCTGAACGTGACGGCACGCGATCGTGCGACAGGCAAGGAACAGAAGGTGACAATCACCGCTTCGACCAATTTGAACAAGAGTGAAATCGAGCGCATGGTGAATGAAGCTCGCCAGCACGAGGTGGATGATCGCCGCCGCCGCGAATTGATTGAAGCGCGCAACAACGCTGATACATTGATCTACCAGATCGAGAAGGTGATGCGAGAATTGGGCGATCAGGTTTCTCAGGTAGAGCGCGGCAAGATCGAAGAAAAGATAGGCGAGCTGCGAGAAGCGGTCAAAAGTGAGGATGTCGGGCGAATCCGACGCCTGCACGATGATCTACAAAACGCATCGCACGCTATGAGCCAGCAGCTATATGCCCGGCAGGCTGGCGGGTCTCAACCTGGTGAAAATCCAGCCGGTAGACAAGGGAATGGACAGGACGACGGTCGAGATGGCGATGGCGAAGTTCTGGAAGGGGAATTCCGAGAGGCGTAATCGCCCATTAATGGCCTATACCAAACCTACAACCCCGGGTCAAGGAGCGTGTATCTTTGACCCGGGGTTGTTTCAATACTCATTACCCGACCAACTGCATGGATCAGATTAATAAGACAATTCCTGTCCAAACCTTAACGAAAAAATGACAATCCATTAACACGTACTTAAGTCATGTTGATTATACTGGGTAAAAATGATAATATAACCTTGCAGATTGTAATGCAAAGACAACTCGAATGTAAAATATGCATAGAAGTGATTTTGCATCTGAAATCTTGTGGGTTTTGTAGTGTGGCAGCGCAACTGGCTGCAGGTTAGTCAATTTGTTATTGGAATCATTTCAAGCCAGATGCTTGCCGATCACTTTACGGTGTTCGGTTTTTGTTTTGTAATTGGTACAGTGAATAGAGGAGAACCATATGCAGCCTAGTGCGCAGAGCATTAAACCAGCCCGAGAACTGCAGCTAACATATAAGATTCGACAGGCTACCGATACCATCTCTCGCGTCTGGCAGTGGCGATTATTTACAATCGCCCTGATTATCAACGATTTGTTGTTAACAGGTCTTGCATTCCGGGCGGCGTATTTTTTCCGTTTTGAGACAACGATTGAGATTTTTAAGTTAGAGGTAACACCAGCATTTTCCTTTTATCAAAGCCTGGTGGCGATCATTATACCCATCTGGCTGATCATCTTTGCAATAAACGGCTTGTATGACAGAAAGAACCTGCTGGGCGGCACCGAGGAATATGCCAAGGTGTTCAATGGAAGCACGGTCGGGTTGCTGGCAGTTATTGCGGCTGGCTTTCTGGTGCCCGAGTTCATCTTTGCCCGCGGCTGGCTTTTGATGGCGTGGGGTTTTGCGTTTTTATTCACGGCTATCGGACGGTTCAGCCTGCGCCGGGTGATTTATTACCTGCGCACGTATGGGTATTTCCTTTCGCCGGCGGTTATTGTGGGCGCAAACGATGAGGGTATTTCGCTGGCCGAACAGCTGGTGCGCTGGAAAGCTTCCGGCATCCATGTAGTTGGTTTTCTGGATAAAAAGCTGCCGGTGGGTAAGCCCGTGTACCGGCATTTACATTGCCTGGGCCGTGTAGAGCAGATGGATGCCATCATCAAGCAATACGGCATCGTGGAGATCATCCTGGCTACCAGCGCCATTTCGTCTCGGGATAAGCAGCTGGATATCTTCAAGCAGTATGGGGTTGCCAGCGGGATCAATGTGCACATGTCGTCCGGTTTATATGAAGTGATTACAACCGGGTTGACCGTGAATCATTTTGCTTATGTGCCGCTGGTGGGGGTCAACCCGGTACGCCTGACCGGAATTGACAGCGTGATGAAGATGGCGCTGGATTACATGCTGACCATCCCGGGGATGATCGCCATCTTGCCGCTCCTGCTGGTGATTATGGCTGCCATCAAACTTGATTCGCCCGGTCCCATCGTTCACCGGCGACGTGTGATGGGCATCAACGGGAAAGAGTTTGATGCATTCAAATTCCGGACGATGTATGTGAATGGTGAGGAGATTTTAGCCAGGTACCCTGAGCTGCAGGAAGAACTGGCGCGCAACCACAAGCTCAAAGATGATCCACGCGTAACCCGGATCGGTAAGTGGCTGCGCAAGTTCAGCCTGGATGAACTGCCGCAGCTTGTGAATGTGCTGCGAGGCGAGATGTCGTTGGTGGGCCCGCGGATGATCAGCCCGGCGGAAATTGACAAGTACAACCACTGGGATATGAATCTGCTCACCGTGCGACCGGGAATTACCGGGTTGTGGCAGGTCAGCGGGCGTTCGGATGTAACATATGAAGAGCGTGTACGTTTGGATATGTACTACATTCGAAACTGGAGCATCTGGCTGGATCTGCAGTTGTTAAGCCAAACCCTCCCGGCTGTCTTAAAAAGCCGCGGAGCTTATTGAACCAAACAAAACACACCACCAACTTCCGGAGCCAGCCAGGGGGGGCTTCGGAAGTTAACTGTTTTATCTACCCTGGAGTGTTTAATGATCATCGTCGAAACACCATTGCGGGTGAGCTTTCTGGGAGGCGGTACGGATTTCCCATCTTTTTATCAACAAGAAGGCGGGTGCGTACTCACATCTACGATTGATAAATACATCTTTATAACCGTAAAGCGGCGCTTCGATAAAAAACTGCGCATTGGTTATACCCACAGCGAAATGGTTGATCATGTCGATGAAATCCAGCATGAGTTGATCCGCGAGGCGCTGCGAAAAACGGGGATTTCCTCTGGCATCGAGGTAAACACGATGGGCGATATCCCTTCGGCCGGCTCGGGTTTGGGATCATCGAGCACCGTGACGGTTGGGGCGCTGCAGGCGCTCTACACGCTGCAGGGAGAGATTGTGACCGCAGAGCAGCTGGCGCGGGAAGCCTGTGAGATCGAGCTGGATATCCTGAATAAACCCATTGGCATTCAGGACCAGTACATTGTGTCTTATGGCGGTTTGCGCGTTCTGGAATTCTGCGAGAATGGGAGTGTGGAGAGCCGGCGGGTTAAACTTACCAACAGATGCCAACCGGCATTTGAACGAGAACCTGCTGTTGTTCTTCACAGGGGTAACTCGCAGCGCCGATACCATTCTTGCGGAGCAGCGGGAGAATATTCCCAGTAAACTGGTTTCATTACGGGCGTTGAAGAAGCTGGCTTACCAGGCCAGCGTCGAGCTGGAGAACGGCAACGTGGATGCCCTGGGTGAGTTTTTGCATGAGGGTTGGGAATTAAAAAAGCCTGGCAAGCCTTGTAACGAATGTTGAGATCGATGCCATGTACTCATCAGCCCGGGAGGCCGGGGCGGCCGGTGGAAAAATCACTGGCGCAGGCGGCGGCGGCTTTTTACTGTTATACTGTCCGCATGAATTTCATGCCGATGTGCGCTGGGCATTGCGTGGTTTACGAGAACTGCCATTTCAACTGACACATGATGGAACCAAAGTTATCTTTAATTACCATCGATAGGTGCTAAATGAATGTAGTCTGGGATTATATTGCAGAGCTTGAATCTACACTTCATCAACTGCCTGACGAGTTGATCCAGGAGACGATTGATGTACTGCATGAAGCACGGCTGAACCAGCGCCAGGTGTTTATCATGGGAAACGGCGGCAGCGCTTCAACGGCTTCGCATTTTGGCTGTGACCTGGGAAAAAACACACGCCGGGGCGATATGCCGAACTTCCGCGTAATGCCATTGACGGATAATATGGCTATTTTTTCTGCACTGGCTAACGATGAAGGCTATGAAAATGTATTTGTGCAGCAGCTGGAGAGCTTTGTGCGACCAGGCGATATTGTCATTGCCATTTCGGCCAGTGGGAAATCACCCAACGTGGTGAAGGCGGCTGGGTTTGCCAGGCAGGCAGGAGCGCGGTAATTGGTATGACCGGCTTTGACGGCGGCAAACTGGCAGGCATGGTGGATATTCACCTGCACGTTCCCAGCAACAGCATTGAGCATGTGGAGGATATCCATCTGATGATGGAACATTTGATGTGTAAAGCGTTAAAGTATAAGGATGCGCCTGTGCCTGCGGAGGCAACGAACACCGGGCGCGACGCCTGCTGATGGCGTTAGAGCAGATCATCCAGCGCTTCGGAGAGCGAGTTGTACGTTACAAAAGTTTGAACCCGGCTGGATTCGGGCAGAGCCGATTGGGCCGCGCCACGGCCAGTGCGCACGAGCACAAGCCGGGCCACCCCGGCAGACTGACCGGCAAGCAGGTCACTGAAAGCGTCACCAATCATCACGGAACGCTCCAGATCTATGGAGAGGGCTTCGGCAGCTTGCAGCAGCAAGCCAGGACGAGGTTTCCGGCAGTCGCAGGCATCGTGAGGGGTGTGAGGGCATAGGAAGATGCCGTCCACCCGTCCACCGGCAGCCTGGATAACCTGCACCAACCGGTTATTGATCTCGATGGCGGTTTCGAGGGTGATGATGCCCCGCCCGACTGCCGACTGGTTGGTAACGATAACGATCTTATAAGGACTGGAGGCGGCGCGCACCAGGGCCTGGATGGCCTGGGGATAGATTTCAACATCTTCCCAACTGCGCACATAGGAATGACGGTTTTCAATGATCACACCGTCCCGGTCCAGAAAGAGGGCTGGCTGCATAACGGAAATTATACCGGAACTCGCGCTTGATCGGAAATAAGGCATCGAAGGGGTCCCGGGTGATTGGATTTACTGTTTTTTTGATTAAGGAGTTTGAAAGATGAGTGATACAAATCTCATTTCTAAAGAGAGTTTGTTAAAGGAAAACATGGGCACCCGGCGGCTGACGCCGGTGCGCATGGTGAATTTTCCTAACACCGATGAAATTGTGCGCAAGGGTCTGTTGAGTGCGCCGCGCAGCCCGGAAGCGGTGGATATTTTACTGGTGAACCCGCCCACGCCGGATGGGGCGCTGTGGATCCGCACCCAGCACCGTGTGGGGCGGCGCACGCGTGAAAATATGGTCTGGCCGCAAGTATCACTGGCGCAGATGGCCGCCCTGCTGCACCCGGTTTACAGCCTTAAAATCATCGACGCCAATGCCGAGCGCATGGGTTGGGCCGAGTTCACCCGGCTGCTGGACCGCTACCAGCCAAAATATTACCTGACCCAGGTCACCGCGCCCACCCTGGAAAACGACATGTACGGCTGTTTCCTGGCGCATCGCGCGCGGGGCGAAGACGATAGCCTTTGGCACCCACGTCACGCCCATGCCGCGTGAGACGATGCGGCCTTATCCCAGCACTGGATTTTGTGCTTGTGGGCGAGCCTGACCTGACCATCCGTGACCTGCTGGATCATCTGGAAAACGATCGGAGCAGCGCTCGATGAGACGATGCGCGATATCTTTGCGCGGCACGATCCCACCTACCAGCCGTCTTATAACGAAGACGGCAGTGTGGATCTGGCGGGTGTCAAGGGCCTGGCATGGCGGAAGGGTGAGGAGATCGTGCTCAATCTGCCCGCGTCCCTTCATTCAGAGCCTGGATGACCTGCCCATCCCGATGCACGAGCTGCTGCCTTTGAAGAAATACCGCATGCCGCTGATCAAAGGGCCGTTCACCTTTATGATGACCAGCCGCGGCTGCCCGGCGGGCTGCACCTACTGCATCAAACACGTCAGTTACCAGTACAGCACACGCGTGCGCTCGCCGCGCCTGATCGTGGACGAGATGAAGCGCCTGAAAGAGCTGGGCATTCACAACATCCACATGTACGCCGACCTGTTCACGGTGAACCGCGAGCAGGTGATGGAAATGTGCCAGTTGATGATCGAGGAAAACATCAACATCCGCTGGACATGCAACAGCCGTGTGGATTATGTGGACGAAGAGATGCTACAGATGATGGGCAAGGCCGGCAACTGGCTGATCTCCTGGGGCATCGAGAGCGGCAACGAGCAGATCCTCAAACACGCCCGCAAGGGCGCCTACCCTGACAAGGCTGAGCGCGCCCTGCGCTGGGCCAAAGCGGCCGGCATTAAGAACTGGGGTTACTTCATCATCGGGCTGCCCGGCGAGACGGAAGCGACCATCCGACAGACGATCGACTTTGCCAAGAAGCTGCCGCTGGATATCGCCTTGTTCCACGTGGCGGCGCCTTACCCGGGCACGCCCTTCTTCTTCGAGGTGGTGGAAAACGGCTGGTTCCGGCCCGGAACGCGCTGGGAGCAGGTGGATATGGATAAGGGCACGGTGTTGGATTACCCCGACCTGCCCGCCGAACGGCTGTTGTACTGGCAGAAACGCGCCTTCCGCGAATGGGCTTTCCGTCCCGGTCCGGTGATGACCTATTTGAAGATGCTGCTTTCAGACTGGTCGACGGTGAGGACTGCCCTGCGGGTGGGTCTGGAGCACCTGACCTGGAGCACGACTGATAGCGGGGCGCCGATTGGCACCCAGATGGCGGGCAAAATAGGGATGCGCGCCGGCGAGTGACCTGTTTCGAATCGAATGAGGCGAACTGGCTTCCGGCCGGTTCGCCTTTTGTTTAACCGGGTAAAATACAGGCTGCTATGTCGCCTCATCGTGTGGAGAAACTGCGTGGATTGTTTATTGCCATTGCCAACAGCCGCTGGCTGGCGCTGGGTGAACTATGCCTGGCATTGTTATGCGGCTGGCTGATCTTTGCCAGACCCGAACTGCAGGGGTGGCCGCTGTTGGTTGTCTTGCTGCCGTGGGGAGTGCGCCTGGCTGGCGGTACGCCGGTTTTCAAGCAGACACGCTTCGATGGATTATTAATACTGTTCATCCTGACGGCAGGTGTAGGGGTGTGGGCGGCTTACGATCCAACCGCAAGTTGGGCCAAGTTCTGGCTGTTAGCAGCCGGCATACTGGTTTACCAGGCGTTGGCCGGGCAGCCGGTGAGAAACCTGGAGGCGGCCGCGGGGCTGCTGGGCGGCATTGGCGCGCTGATTTCCATATACTTCCTTTTGACGCATAACTGGGCGGCGGCGCCCGCTGATATCGGACTGGTAAACCGGCTGGCTCTGACCTGGATGCAGGTGCGGCCGCGTTTTGCGTGGGGTTGGCTGCACCCGAACCTGGTGGGTGGGTTGATCGCCATGGTTGCGCCTTTGCTGTTGTGGTTGTTTTTGCTGGCGCTGCGCAGGCAGCGCTGGCTGGTAGCGGTTTATGCACTGGCGGCGGGGTTGGTTGCCGGGCTTGGACTTGTTTTTTCAGCTCGCGGGCCGCCTGGCTGGCGTTGGGCGCGGCGCTGGCCGTCTGGTTGGTATGGGAAGTGGACGCGGCGCTGGGCGCGGTGGGCGCGCCGCCGGCAGATGGCCCTGCGCGGGGCAGGGGTTGTGGTTCTCTTGTTCGCCGGAGGGGCAGCACTGACAGGGAGGGTGGGGTTGGTAGATTTTCTGGGAAGCCTGCCCGGTCCGGATAGCACGGTGAGCCGGTTGGAGATCTATGCTAACACGCTGCGCCTGGCGGCAGATATGCCCTTTAGCGGCGGTGGTCTGAGGGCCTTTGCGGCGCAGTACTCCGAATATGTGCTCCTGATCCCGGTGCTGTTCTTCGAGTATGCCCACAGCCTGTACCTGGATGTGACGGTTGAACAGGGCTTGCCGGGGCTGGTAGTCCTGTTATTAGTCCTGGCAGGAAGCTTCTGGTTGGTGTTGACAATGCCAGCTCAGCAAACCCGCCAGCCGCGCGGGCTGCGTGGGGCGCTGCTGGGTGCACTGATGGTGATGACCCTGCATGGATTGGTGGATGACCCGCTCTACGGCGCTGCCGGTACCCCTTTGTTGTTTGCTGTGCCAGGTTTGTTGGCTGCGGCTGCCGGTGAGGCAGCAGAAGCGCGATCGGCCATTTCCCCCTTGACCAGGAGGATTGGCCTGAAGACCTGGACTGGCCTGGCGCTGCTGGCAATTGG
Organism: uncultured Chloroflexia bacterium; assembly: GCA_963705155.1. Taxonomy (GTDB): domain Bacteria; phylum Chloroflexota; class Anaerolineae; order Anaerolineales; family UBA4823; genus CAVPJC01. The sequence goes on from CAVPJC010000004.1 coordinate 144,741, forward strand.
ATGCCTGTTCTGGCAGCGCGGCCCGCTGCTGGCTGTCTGGTACAGCGATCTGGGGGCGGTGGAGATGGCGCGTACCGGCCTGGTGGGTTTTCCCACAGCGGGTTGGGATGAGAGCACGAACGCCGATAAGTACGCCGGCCCGGCGGCCCTCTTCGGTCGGGCTTTGCAAGCCAACCCGAACAACGCTACAGCGCACTACCGCCTGGGGTTACTGGCCCTGCGTGAGCGCGATTTCCACCGGGCGCAGAGTCACCTTGAACAGGCGCTTGCCCTGGACCCCGGGCGGCACGGGACGCGAAAAGCTCTGGGGTATTGTTACACCTGGCTTGGAAAGCCCGATGATGCAATCCGCCTGCTGGCGGGCATCCCCGAAGCAGAGCGTGAAATGGAGGCTTATTCTGGCTGGTGGCTGGAGCAAGATCGCCCGGATCTGGCTGCCCGGGCTCAGACGCTTATCTGGAAATTATCTGGTGATTGAGAACTGAAATCCTTTCGGCAGTCTCTATCAGGGTGCGATGGGCTATCCTGAATCGATCGAATTGACCGGTCTGGGAACTAAAATAAGCCTGTGTACGTCCTGGGTGTATGGCGTTTGCCGCAACCTTCATGGTAGAATGCTGCATACGATCTCAATGTCGACGAATTTCAATGCCGGGTGCCTATGACCGAAGAACTCATTACCCCACCTGAAACCCCCGGACGCTTCCAGTTCAATTGGTTGGGAGGCGTCATATTCCAGCCACGCAAGCTGCTGTCCAGGGTAGCAACCCAAACCGGCGGCGTGTGGTTGACACCCATGCTGGTGTTGTCGGTGACCTCCCTGGGCCGTGTGCTTGCCGAAGGATGGCTGAAGCACCAGGCGGCCTTAATGGGCGAGGTGCAGCTTCCACCGGACTTTCAATATTACAGTCCTGAAATGCAAGCGCAATTTATGCAGGCTCAGGAAGCGCTCAAAAGCCCGGTGTTTCTATATATTTTCCCGGCGATCACAGCCCTGTTAAGCATCTGGATTGGCTGGCTGCTGGTGAGCGGGCTGCTGCACCTGGTTTTCACGCTGCTGGGTGGGCGCGGCGATACGCGCTCTGCTTTTTAACCTGGTGGCATGGGCAGGACTGCCCTTTGCGCTCCGCGATGTAGTTCGTCTGGTCGCCATGCTGGCGACTAAAAAACTCATTCAATCCCCCGGATTGGCAGGTTTTGCCACGCCGGGAGCGGAGGGTTTTACCGCCTACATCGCTGCGCTGCTTGCATTGGTAGACGTGTACCTCTTGTGGCACGTTCTGCTACTGATTATCGGCGTGCGGGCAGGAAACGGTCTGGCGCCGGCGAAAGCGGTGGGCGGCGTGCTCTTTACCATCGGGCTGGTCGTGGGCTTGCAGGCACTGATGAGTTTTGGATTGGCTCAACTGGGAGCGCTGACCGTGGTGAGGCCTTTCTTCTAAAACCAACGCAGGTTGGATAACTTATGACCGAGGCATTTATTCGCATTACCGGCCTGCGCAAGACTTACCAGATGGGACGCGTGGCTGTGCACGCCCTGGATGGAGTGGACCTGGAAATCCCCAAAAACTCGTTTACTGTGATTATGGGTCCTTCCGGGTCTGGAAAGAGCACGCTGCTGCACCTGATCGGCGGTCTGGACCGGCCCACCTCCGGGCATATCGAGGTGGATGACCAGAGCGATTGATACCCTGGATGAAAACGCACTGGCGGTATACCGGCGGAAGAAAGTGGGTTTCATCTTCCAATCGTTCAATTTGATCCAGACCATGAACGCCCGTGAAAATGTGTCTTTTCCGATGCGCTTTGCCCGTATCCCGCGCAGCCTGCGGCAAAAGCGCTCCAAAGAGCTGCTGGAGCGAGTGGGACTGGATGATCGCTCGACCCACAAGCCCACCGAACTATCCGGCGGTCAGCAGCAGCGTGTGGCGATTGCGCGTGCTCTGGTGAACGACCCACAGCTCATCCTGGCGGATGAGCCCACGGGCAACCTGGACACGACCAGCGGAGCAAGCATCATGCAGATGCTGGCAGAGCTGCACCATAGCGGACGAACAGTGATTGTGGTGACGCACGATGCACGCATGTCACAGATTGCCACCCTGATTGTGCGCCTGCTGGACGGGCGCGTGGTGGATGAGAAGTACCTATGCCGGCTGCCACGGCATTCCCGGGCGCAGCCGGCGGCGGCGCCGGCGTGGCGGCCCAGCAACCTGTCCAATCAGGACGAACAGAAATGAGGTACAGATCTTCATGAAATTCAAACGACATGCCATCCATCGTGCTGACAATTTTGACGATTTGTGCAGCCTTGCTGCTGGCGGGCGGGGCAGGCGCCCAGGCTGGGCTGGTGATCAACAGCGTGCAGCCGAGCACGGTTTCCACCGCCGCCTCGGTCAACCTGGTGGTGACCGGCTCAGGTTTTGTGGATGGGGCGGTAGTGATCGTGGAGAACTTTGGCGCGCTCGACGACCACATTTGTGAGCGACACCGTGCTGCGGGCAGAGCTGCCTGCAGGAATGGCGCCGGGCGTTTACACCGTGACGGTGGTGAACCCGGATTCCAGCGCGGCCTCGCTGGCGAATGCCTTGACGGTGAACGAGCCGACTGCCACCACCCAACCGCCTCCCACAAGTACGCCCTCCGGGGGATGCCACACCCACGCCGTCGGTGCGCCCGCTGCTGGTCATCGAATCCTTACGGCACCAGCGTCGATAAGATCACCCCCGGAAAGGCGTTAAACCTATCCATCAAACTCAAAAACGTAGGCGGGCGGGGGCGACCAACATTGTGGCAGTGTTCACGCCGGGTGATTTTATCCCACGGGAGAGCGGCGGCGTGGTGGCGATTGCCCACATCGACAACGGCGATTTAAAGCGGTGCAACAACCGCTGACAGCCAGCTCGGAGCTTTCGGGCAAGTCGCTGGCGACGCTGGTGATGACGGTCAAGTACACCGACAGCGCGGAACGGCTTACACCGAGACGTTCAACCTGAGCTGCCGGGTGGCGTCGGTGTACGGTCCGGGACCCACGGCAACCTCCACCCCAACACCCACCTCGGCGGCGATCAACCGCCCGCAGCTGGTGATCACCGGCTATACAGACCGATGTGGACACTCTGCAGCCCGGCAAGCGTTTCAAGCTGGCGATGAAGGTCGAGAACCTGGGCAACCAGGCTGCCAAACGGGTCAGCATGATCCTGGGAGGCGGCTGCGGCTCGAGCGGGAATGGGGATGGCACACCAACGGTGGGCGGCGTTTCCGGCGCCAGCGGCGATTTCGGCACCTTCGCGCCGGTGGCATCTTCAAACGTGCAATTCATTAGGCGATATGGGCGCAGGCAGCGCCCAATGAACGCCACAGCCATGCTGATCGTCAATGCCACAACCAACCCCGGCGCCTATCCGATGAAGATTTCGTTTTCCTACAGGGATGAGAAAGGCAATTTGTTCAACGACGACCAGGTGGTCACCTTGCTGGTCTATTCGCTGCCCTAAGTGGACATCAATTTCTACCGCCAGCCCGACCCGCTGTTTGCCGGCCAGCCGGGCATTGCTGCCCCTGCAGGTGGTAAACCTGGGGCGCAAGGGTGCCGTGCTGGGCAACATGCGGGTCACGGCCGAGGGCGCTGAGTTGAGCAACAACACCATCCTGGTCGGCGCGCTGGATATCGGCGGCTATTACACGCTGGATACCACCGTGATCCCCGACCAACCCGGGCCGCTGGAGCTGACGTCACCATCGATTACACAGATGATTTCAACCAGGCGCAGGTGATCAGCCGCACGCTGACGGTGGACGTGCAGGAGATGATCGTACCGGAGCCTTTCCCGGGCGAAGGCGGATCGATGGCGGCGGGGAGATTCCCGGTGACTGCAGCCGGAGACGTTCTGGCAAAAAGCCTGGCGCTTTGTCCGGGCCTGCTCGGATTGGACAGCGGGCTGAGCACCCAACGCCGGGCGAGATGCTGCCGGGCGAGTTCCCGCCAGGCGAGCTGCCGGATGGCCCATGCCCGCGTCAAAGTTGGCCCCAAGGGATAGTTTGCAGGTAAGGTTAGGCTGCACGATGAGTTTCTTCGACCTGGTCTTCTTGATCTCGAAAACCTGGGGCGGCGCAAGGCGCGCGTGGCGTTGACTGCGGTGGGGGTGGTGATCGGCACAGCGGCGGTGGTTATCCTGGTTTCGCTGGCGATCGGCTTGCAGCGAAACGCCAACGAGCAGCTTTACGGGATTGGCGATCTGACGCAGATCCAGGTGATGCCCAATTATGGCGAACCCTGGCGGGCCGGGAGTGGTGTGTCTGTGGTCAACTGGGGGTGGCGGCGGCGGTGGCGGGCGGTGTCGCCGCGCCAACCAGACGCTGATACCAACGACACGCTTAGCCGAGCTGGCTGGCATCCCGGGGTTCGGCAGTGTCATCCCGCGGGATTACCTGCATGGGCGGGCTGATCTCAGGTTGACAAGCTGGAAGGCGTATGCGTCGATGACGGGCGTGGGCTCACAGACTTGAGTGTATTGGGTGTATACCGCTGAGGGCGGCAGCTACCCTGGAGAAGGGCACCGCGATTGTCGGGGTCGCTGGTGTCGCAGGATTTTTATGACCCACGCTGGCGACCCGGGCAGGCTCCGCCGACGCCGCCGAGATCTTGATGGGAGCAACGGTGAAGCTGATCCTGATCAAGTGGACTCAGGACGGCACCGAGGTGCGCAAAATCGGTGCCAGTGCGGATAGTGGGCGTGCTGGCGGAGGACGCGCAGCGAGCCCGATTACAGATTTACATCCCGCATGGAAGACATGACCGCCTACAACGAGTGGGCGATGGGCCGGCGTATCAACCGCAACCGAGATGGTTACAACCAGGCGGTTGGTCAAGGTGGAGGACGCCGGCCAGGTGCTGAAATTGCCGACACAGATCAAGGCCTGGGCTACCAGGTGTACACGCCCGCTGTCCTTCGTGCAGGGCATCAACAGCTTTTACGTGATCCTGCAGGTGATCTTTGGCGGGGTGGGAGCGATTGCCCTGCTGGTGGCGGCGATCGGGATTGCCAATACGATGGCGATGGCGATCCTGGAGCGCACGCGTGAGATCGGCTTGATGAAAGCGATCGGCGCCACCAACCGGGACGTGTTGAGCATCTTCCTGGGGGAGGCGGCCGGGATTGGCTTCATCGGGGGGTTGGGCGGCGTGGTGCTGGGTTGGAGCGCGGGGCAGATCATCAACGTGCTGGCCATGGCATATCTGGCAGGGCAGAGCGCCGAAACCGGGGCGCCGCCGCCCTCGGTGGCGGTTTACACGCCCGTCTGGCTGCCGGTCTTCACCCTGGTGTTTGCCACGGTGATCGGCTTGCTCTCGGGGTTGTATCCGGCGCTGCGCGCCGCCACGCTGATCCCGGTAAATGCCTTGAAATACGAATAAAAAAATCGGGGTACGCCGTCGGACCCCCCGATTTTTTATTATATGGTTATTTGCCGGTGCGCACTTTGTGCTGCAAGGTGCGGGTCCAGCATATTTTCGATTTCGTCCTTTTTCTGAGCTGGCTTTGCGCTTGCTCTTTACCCTTCTGAACGGGCTCTTTGACTTTAGTGCGCTCCATGGCTTCACGCAGGGCCATCTCCATGGCGGTAGGAATGGGTTCTTCCTTCTCGGCTTCTTCTTTCTTTTCCTTGCGCTCTTTTTCTTTGTCTTTTTCTTTGATCTGCTGGGCGGCCTTGACCATCACGTCCGGCTTTTCTTCCAGGGCTTTCATGCACAGCTTGATCTGCTTTTTGCGGCGGTTGACTTCCAGCACCTGCACGTTGACTTCGTCGCCTTCTTTGACGACATCGCCGGGGGTCTTGATGTAATCGTGGGTCATCTCGCTGATGTGCACCAGACCCGGGCCGTTCTGCGCCGATATCGACAAAGGCGCCGAATTTTTCCAGGCGGGTGACTTTACCTTTGACATTCAAGCCTTTGGCAAGTTCGCGCCACTCCAGATCGAGAGGCTTGATCATGGTGAGATCGATGCGGCTCTTCTTGGCATCCACACGCTTGACCCATACTTCCACGCTTTCCCCAACTTTAACAACATCTTCCACCCGGTTGGTGGGTTGTTCCTGCAGCTGCGAGATGTGGATCACCCCGGGTACGTCCAGTCCAATATCGACGACGGCGCCGGCCAGGGTGGTTTTAATCACTTTACCGGTATATTGGGTTTTTCGCTTGATTTCTTCCAGGCCAGACTGCTCTGCGCTTCTCTGTCGGGACTACGTTCGTTTCCATAGCGCTACTCCTAACAAATTGATACAAACCACGCTGAGGTGGTGTGATTTCATAATTGTGCAAAAAAGTTCAGGTACTATTCGCGAAAGAGAATTATACCTTGCGCGCAAAGAAATGTCAAAGAAAACCCAAAGTTGTCAGGCAATCTCTCACTTATTGTTAACTTCATCCTCAAGGTGATGACTTCCCGGTAGAACCTGTCCCGGGCTGGCTGCTGTTTGGTGGGCACTCCAGGGGCATCGGTAACCTGGATCGGGCGGCCGTCGTAATCCCCGTCCAGTGGGATGACGAGCGGGGTGTGCCCCCACACATCGATCAGGCTGCGCGTGGTGTTGCTGCGGGCGTCGGTTAGGCGCATTTCGTTGTAGGCGGAGTAGCTCTCCGGGGTATCCGGGTAGCTGGTCAACGTGCTCGTGCCGTCCGGATCGGACACCGTCGTTGGGCGGCCCACGGCATCGTAGACGGTGCCGATGTAGGTGCGCGGGCTGCTGACGAAGTTGCGCCCGCGGTAGGGGCTGCCGCTGCCGCCCCATTTGCTCAACGCCAGCGGCACCGTCTGGCGGGAGAGGTTTCCATAGGTGTCATATTCTTTGTCTACAATGATGTCGCACCAGTCCGGGTTGTGCGCCCCGTCGCTGCAGGCGCCATCGAAAAGCACCGCCCCGCCGGTCTGGGTCTGGATCAACTGACCCAGTCCATCATACACTTTGCACACCGTCTGGCTGGTGGAGGCGTCGATCTTTTACACAGCCCGGGTGTTAAAGGGCGTGGCCGTGTCGTAATAGTTCAGGGCTACGGTGGGCGAGCCGCTGCTGTCGCCGGGCTTGATCACCTTGGCCAGCCGCCCGAAGTTATCGTACTCGGCCCAGGTGGTCACGCTGTTGGGGTCGGTCTCGCTGACCGGCACACCCGATCTTTGTTTGCCCATCACCCCTTGCGTAGATACTAAAAACCACTTTTGGTATTGCTTTCTTATGATTCCGGGATCGGCCACTTATTTGCAGGTGTTTCCAGACATTTTTTCGTAGGTTGTCGAAATATCTGGTAGAAATCGTCAATGCTCAGGGAAGTGACTTCTTCAAGCGGTTTATAGTAAGCCATTCGATCTTTCCAACCCCAGGGAGCTAAATACTCATCGAAAGCAGCGGCATTCCCGGCCGGGAAGAGATCGATCTCAACATGGGCATTCGCCAGGCAGCCTTCCACATTTTTGCCAACCACGCGCATCTCGGTGGTGTACTGCATGGCAATCCCTTGCTCTGGATAAAGGAGGATGAGCTTAAAATTCCCCTGCCCATAGCGTGGCGTAGGAATTTTACCCCAGGTCGTAAGCAGTACCACACCCGGGCGGCCATGGGCGGCGAGGACCTGGTGCAACATGTAGAAATCCACCTTTTCTCCAAAGTAAGGTGAGTCAAAGACATCTTGAAAACCAAGCTCTCCGCTTTGTGGATCAACCAGTTTTTTCAGATCTCGCACCTCAAAAGCAACACCATAAATATTGTCTTTATTTTCCAGGTAACTAATTGATATATCCAACAATTGGTCGTCTTTCAATCCAGCATTTAAGCCGATCGTACCGGATTCGGACTTGAAAACATTAAAATCCGAAAGGCTGCTCAGAGGTGCAAGAATATCCCGCGCTTGCTGAGCTGTGGTTACACCGGGTGTAATTCCCCAAAAACAGGGCAATCGGCAGCCTCCATTATTCGCCAGCAGATCGATCAACCGGGCATGGGCATCTTCGACAGCCAGGGTTGGAATTACGCCAACCGTTGCTGAGGGAACGGGTATCGGCGTAGTTTCTTTAGTCGATGTTGGGGCAGGTGTGATCACCATGGCTGGTGTAGAGCTGCTAACGATCTGGCTCGCTGTAGACGTTGCTAAAGGAAAGGCAGGAATTGTGGCAGTTGGGGTTGTTACGGTTGGTCCATGACCTGATCTACCGCAATTGCTGGTCAACAGCATAACCAGTATCAAGCCGAACCCAATAACGAGTTTGTTTGATTTCATGATCTGTATCCTAAAATCATTCTCCAAATAATCGACTGTTATGGCATTTGCCATTTCATCCGGCTCTGGGCATCATTTACCAAGGCTTAATTACGAGGGTTGGTGTTCCATGCAGTTGTAGGTTGGGATGGTGGGCAATAACGGCGATATTATTGCAGGAGCTGCCTGCCCACCAACCCAACATAGCTCCGTCCGGTTTCCTCAGCCGAACCATAACTCGCTCCCCAATCTGTCGGGTAAATTCGTTGTGTCTCGTTGATGTAATACCAGATAGCGGCCTGGCTGGACCCACTCGCCCCAACCTACCTTGCTGAACTATTCCGGCAGGATCACCGCAGCTTCGATCTGGAAGAGGCGTCCTCAAAGGACGATCCGGATTGCCTGGTATAACAATCTGATATTACATGTGTAAATTATACCGTGGGTTTGGTTGAGCTCCAGCGAAACCCAACCCACACGGCTTCATTTTTCAGATGAATAGAGGCCGTGATAAAATTGGACGCATTGGAAGCGGAGGGCTGTCGTGCGACAGGCCTCCGGCTGTTGTTATAGATGGGTGGGTGTATGCAGGCTGTAAATGTGACGACAACCCGCCGGGGGCTAAACCTGGCGGTGAACGCCCTGCTGGCAGGGGCGCTGGGGATTGCCTTTGCGCCGATCTTCGTGCGCCTGAGCGAGGTGGGGCCAAGTGCTACGGCTTTCTGGCGGCTGGCGCTGGCGATGCCGGCCCTGTGGCTGTGGATGAGCCTGGAAGGGAGCGGCGCACAGCGGCCGCGCCGCCCGGCAACCTCGGGCGATTACCTGCGGCTGGCGGCGGCCGGTTTTTTCTTCGCCGGCGACCTGGGGGTGTGGCACTGGTCGATCAAGTTTACCTCGGTGGCGAATGCCACCCTGCTGGCGAATTTTGCCACGGTTTTTGTTGCCCTGGGCGGCTGGCTGTTTTTGAAACAGCGCGTGACCGGAAAATTTGTGATGGGGATGTCCGTGGCGCTGGCGGGCGTCCTGCTGCTGGTGGGTGAGAATATTTCCCTCAGCCCCCAGCACTTACTGGGCGATGGGCTGGGGCTGGTAACAGCGGTGTTTTACGCCGGGTATCTCCTGTGGGTAAAGCGCCTGCGGTACGATTTTTCTACGGGGACGATCATGGTTTGGAGCGGTGTGGTTTCCGGCCTGATCCTGCTGCCGGCAGCGCTGGCTAGCGGGCGAAAGTCATTTGGCCGGCCAGTTGGAACGGCTGGCTGGTGCTGGCGGCGCTGGCGCTGGTTTCGCAGATTGGGGGGCAGGGGTTGATCACCTTCGCACTGGCGCGCCTGCCGGCGGCGTACTCGTCGGTGACCCTGCTGGCGCAGCCGGTGATGGCTGCCGTTTTTGCCTGGGTGTTATTGCAAGAAGCGTTGGGTTTGTGGCAGGCTGTAGGTGGTTGCGTGGCGCTGTTGGGAATTTACCTGGCGCGGCGGGCGAGTGAGGTGGGATGAGCGCACCCGCCGGGCATGAGCAGGGACGCCGCATCGGGGCAGGTTTGGTTCTGATTGCGTCGGTGTTGTGGGGCACCAACGGCACGGCCCAGGCCCTGGCGCCGGAAGGGGCGCTACCGGCGGTTATCGGGGCGCTGCGCCTGGCGGTGGGCGGGGCTCTGCTGATGGCATTCGCAGCCTGGCGCGGCGGCTTCCGGCAGGGTGGGCGCTGGCCGTTGATGATTACACTCCTGGCGGGCGCCAGCATTGCAGCTTACCAGTTATGCTTCTTTGCCGCTGTGGTGCGTACGGGTGTGGCGGTGGGAACGGTGGTGGCGATCGGCAGCTCGCCGGTGCTGGCCGGGATGATCGGTTACCTGGCGCGCCATGAAAAGCCGACCCGCACCTGGGCGATTGCCACGACCCTGGCTGTCATTGGCTGTGGATTGCTGCTCGCAGCCGGCAGCAGCATCCAGGTTGATCTGGTAGGAGTTCTCCTGGCCATCGGCGCAGGGGGGGCTTACGCCTGCTTTGCGGTGGTCAGCAAGACCTTGCTGGAAAAACACCCGCCCGAGGCCGTGATGGCGGCTGCGTTTTGCGTGGGGGCCGTGCTGCTGCTGCCGCTCCTGCCGGGCGCCGATCTCACCTGGCTGGCGCAGCCCGCCGGTTTTGGGGTGGTGCTGCACCTGGGGGTGGTGACACTGGCTCTGGCATACACCGTGTTTGCCTACGGCCTGCAGCGCGTGCCGGTGGCCACGGCTACCACGCTCACCCTGGCCGAACCTTTGACGGCGAGCATGCTGGGGGTTTTCTTTTTACGGGAACATCTGACGGCGCAGGCCGTGTTGGGGATTGGGCTGATCTTTGCCGGGCTGGGCCTGATCTCAATCCGCCGGGATTGACGGCGTGTACAGGCGCGGCACGCGTCCCCCGATGGAACAGACCACTTCGTAGTTGTTGGTGCCCCAACGCCGGCCCACCTCCTCAGCGCTGATCTTTTCATTCCCCTGCTCGCCGATGATGACCACTTCTTCACCGGGTTGAGCCTCTGGCACGGTTTGCAGGCTGACCATGACCTGATCCATGCACACGCGGCCGACGACCGGGATGCGCTGACCGCGCAGCAGCACCTGGTTGGGGCGGAGGCGGCGCAAGCCATCGGCGTAGCCCACCGGCAGGGTGCCGATGCGCTCGTGCGCCGTGGTGAAATATTCGTGGTTGTAGCTCAAGCCGGTGCCGGGAGGTACGGTTTTGACATGGCTGAGCACGGTTTTCCAGGTTAAAGCCGGTTGGAAGCCCGGGGGGAGCGGGCATTCTGAAGAGGGCTGAAGGCCGTACAGGCCGATGCCCAGGCGGATAAAATCGAAAGCCGCGCCGGGGCGGGTGAGGCCGGCGGGTGAATTGGCGGCGTGGACGCAGGGGGGGCGGAGACCGTCGCGGGTGATGGCCTCCAATACATCGCGAAAGCGCGCTTCCTGCAGGTCGCTGAAAGCCGGGTCGGCTTCGTCGGCACGCGCAAAGTGGGTGAAAAGCCCCTCGAAGACGATACCGGGCGTCTCGGCGAGCAGGTGCGCAAGAGCGGGCGCCTCCGGAAATTGGACACCGATCCGGCCCATGCCGGTATCCACTTTGAGATGCAGCCGGGCGGGGAGATCCAGGCGGCGGGCAGCAGCCGCGGCTGCCTCGATATGAGCTGGCGTCCAGGCTGCCAGGGATATGTTGCTCGAAATGGCCTCATCCAGGCGGCCGGGCGGGGTGTAACCCAGCAGCAGGATGGGACATTCCAGCCCGGCGTTGCGCAGCTCCAGGGCTTCTTCCAGGCGGGCCACGGCGCACCAGGCCGCCCCGGCGAGCAGGGCTGCCCGCGCCACCGGGACGGCGCCGTGACCGTAGGCGTTGGCTTTACCACCGCCATGACGCCGGTACGGGTTAGGCGCATCGCCGTCCTGACATTATTCTGAATGGCCTGCAGGTCGATCTCCACCCAGGATGAGTAATTTTGGGAGTTTTGCATACGGGCGAGTATAACCGGGTTTGGGTGATGAGGAAAGGCTGCACAATCATGACAGGGATGCTATAATTCTCGGCAGGGACAGATAAACATGCGTATTCTCGACGAAAAACAAGAAACTCTTTTAAACCAGGAACGCCAGGAGCTCAATGAGCTGCGCGTGGCGCTGGTGCAGTTTGGCGCCGCGGCTGAAGACCACGAGACCCTGGGACGTTCGATCCGACAGTTGGATGAATTGTTCCTGCTGGTGGTTGTGGGTGAATTTAACGCCGGAAAGAGCGCCTTTATCAATGCGCTGCTGGGTCAAAAGGTGTTGAAAGAAGGCGTTACCCCCACAACGACCCAGGTAAACATCCTGCGCTATGGCGAATCGCAGGAACGTGTGGTGGAAAGCGAACACGTACACACGTTGAGCGCCCCGGTGGAGATGCTGGCGGAGATCAGCATCGTGGATACCCCGGGCACGAACGCCATCATCCGGGAGCACGAGGCGATCACCTCGCAATTTGTGCCGCGCTCCGATCTGGTGCTGTTTATCACCTCCGCCGACCGGCCTTTCACCGAGAGCGAACGCGCTTTTTTAGAGCACATTCGTGATTGGGGAAAGAAAGTGGTGGTGGTGCTGAACAAGATCGACCTGTTTCAGAACGAGGAAGAGCTGGCGCAGGTGCAGGCTTTTATTGCCGAAAATGCACGCGCCCTGTTCGGCCTGACGCCGGAGATCTTTCCGGTGAGCTCCCGGCTGGCGCTGCGCGCCAAGCTGGGCGAGCCGGCGCTGTGGTCTGAAAGCCGTTTTGAGCCGCTGGAGAAGTACATCCAGGAAACGCTGGATGAGAGCGGGCGGATCCGCTTGAAATTCCTGAACCCGCTGGGGGTAGGATTGCATCTTGCGGAGAAGTATTGCAGCGTGGTTGACGGCAGGCTGGATTTGTTGAAGGAGGATTTCTCCACGCTCGCAGACGTGGACGCACAATTGAGCGTCTACAAAGACGATATGCACCGGGATTTCAATTTCCGGATTGCCGATGTGGAGAACGTGCTTTTTGAGATGGAGCAGCGCGGCCAGGATTATTTCGATGAAACCCTGCGGTTGGGACGGATATTTGACCTGCTGAATAAGAGTCGCATCCAGCAGGAGTTCATCCACCGCGTGGTCGCCGACGCTCCCCAGAGGATTGAGACCAAAGCCGGTGAGATGATCGACTGGCTGGTGGATGCGGATCTGCGCCAGTGGCAGGCGGTTATGGATCACCTGGCTGAGCGCCGCCGCAAACATCAGGGACGCATTGTGGGGGATGCCGCCGGGAGCAGTTTTCACCATGACCGCGAGCGCCTGATCGAGGGTGTGGGGCGCGAGGCGCGCCGCGTGGTGGAGACCTATGATAAGACGCGTGAAGCGCAAGCCATTGCTGAGGGCGCCCGCACTACCGTGGCAGCCCTGGCGGCAGTGGAGGTGGGCGCGCTGGGACTTGGCACGCTGGTTGCAATCCTTGCTACTAGCGTATCTGCAGATGTCACCGGCGTGCTGCTGGCAAGCGTGATGGCAGCCCTGGGGTTGTTCGTCATCCCGGCCCGCAAACGCCAGGCCAAGCTGGAGATGCGCGCAAAAATCGCCGCCATGCGTGAGCAGCTTGTCCAGGCTCTGAGAGTGCAATTTGAGCGCGAGATCGAGCGCAGCCTGAGCAACATCCACGAAGCCGTGGGTCCCTACACCCGCTTTGTGCGCGCCGAGCAGGGAAAACTGCAGGAGACACAGGCCGGGTTGGACAAAATCAAAGCTGCACTGGGCGGTTTGAAGGTCAAGGTAGAAGAATTTTGACGCGACTGTCCGGAGAAATCAATAGAATGGAAGCAACCCCCGCCCCCACGATAAGATCGGTACTACCGGCCTCCCTGATGATGGCCCTGACAGGCTGGCTGGGGATCGCCGCACTGGTTTTTTTGACCCTGCCCACCATTGGTCCGCGCTGGCTGTTTTTCTTTATGCTGGTGCTGGCTCTGACCGGCAGTGTTCTGCCGCTGGCAGCTTTTCTCAATTTGCGCTTTCCCACCACACCGCCCGCTCCGGCAGGGGTGATCCTGCGCGAGGCATTGTGGGTGGGCATCTATTTTGCGACCCTGGCCTGGCTGCAAATCGGGCGTGTGCTGACAGGCCCGCTGGCGCTGGTGATCCTGGTGGGATTGATATTAATGGAATGGCTGCTGCGGCTGCGAGAAAAGAGCCAGTGGACGCCATAAGCCTCGATAGGTGAGCAGGCCTGGAATTATTGGATGTGGAATCACTGAGATCACTGCCATCCATTGAGTTATTGCTGCAAACACCGGCGGCAGTCGAGATGACTGCCGCTTTTGGACGCCGTTTGACCGTGGAAGCCCTGCGGGAGACCCTGGAACAGGTGCGGAGAGAATACCGGCCAGGCTCGACCGTACCCGCGGTGGAACACCTGCTTTCCAGCGCCCGCGGCAGGCTGGAAGAGTGGTCAGCGCCGACGCTGCTGCCGGTGATCAATGCCACCGGTGTAATTTTGCACACCAACCTGGGACGGGCGCCGCTCAGCCCGTCCGCCTCGCAATCTGCAAGCGAGGTGGCGCTGGGATATTCCACGCTGGAATATGATCTGGAAAAGGGGCAGCGCGGCTCACGATCGGTGCACGCCGAGGCTTTGCTGCAGCGCCTGACGGGCGCAGAAGCCGCGCTGGTGGTGAATAACAACGCGGCAGCGGTTCTGCTGGCGCTTTCAGCGCTGGCAAAGCGGCGCGGGGTGGTGATCAGCCGCACGCAGCTGGTGGAGATCGGCGGCGGGTTCCGTGTGCCCGAGGTGATGAAGCAATCGGGGGCGCGCCTGGTAGAGATTGGCACCACGAACCGGGTGCACCTGAGTGATTATGAGGCGGCCCTGGATGAGCGCCCGGCTCTCTACCTGCGGGCGCACCGTTCCAACTTTACCCTGCTGGGTTTCACAAGCGAGCCGACCCTGGAAGAAGTTGCCGGTGTGGCGCACCGCGCCGGTTTGCCTCTGGTGGACGACCTGGGTTCCGGCGCATTACTGGACACCAGCCGTTTCGGGCTGGGTCATGAGCCGATGGTGCAGGAATCGCTGGCAGCCGGCGCCGATCTGGTGTGTTTCTCGGGTGATAAGCTGCTGGGCGGCCCGCAGGCGGGCATCATCATCGGCCGGGCGGATTTGCTGGCAAAAATCAAAAAACACCCGCTGGCGCGGGCGCTGCGCGCCGATAAACTGTGCCTGGCGGCGCTCTCGGTCACATTGCTGCACTATCTGAAGGGTGAAGCCGAGCGAGAAATTCCCATCTGGCGAATGATGGCGGCTGCGGTGGAAGACATCCAGGCACGGGCATCGCACTGGATGGAAAAGTCAGGCTGCGGCGAAGTGATCCGGGGCGAATCGACCATCGGCGGGGGCAGCCTGCCGGGCGAAACCCTGCCAACCTGGCTGCTGGCGCTGGAAGTGAAAAGCCCCAACCGCACCCTGATGAGCCTGCGCCAGAGCCGCCCGCCGTTGATTGCCCGTACTCTGGATGACCGCGTGGTGCTCGACCCGCGCACGGTGCTCCCAGAGCAGGACGAGGAAGTCATCACCCTGCTGCGGCGCTATCTGTTAAAATAAACCAACTCATTCAATCGATACGAACCACGAGGATCCAAGGGTATGAAATCTGATCTCGATCGCATCATGCAGGCAGAAGGCGTGGACGCCCTGCTCATCACCGGGCCGGCGGCGCACAACCCCGCCATGTATTATATGACCGGCGGCGGGCATATTTCAAAAGGCGATCTGATTAAAAAGCGCGGCGAAGGGCCGGTGCTTTTTTACAATGACATGGAACGCGATGAAGCCGCCAAAACCGGCCTGGCAACCCGCGACCTGGGGGAATACAAGTTCAACGAGCTGATGAAAGAAAACGATAACGATATGGTGCGGGCTTCGGCAGCCCGTTACGAGAAAATGCTGCACGACCTGGGGATCACTACCGGGCGGGTGGCGTTGTTTGGAAAAATGGACGCTGGGGCAGCCTACGCGGTCTATTCTGCAGTAGCGCAGGCCATGCCGGGGCTGTCTTTTGTGGGCAAAATGGATGATTCGCTTTTGCTCGAAGCCATGGCGACCAAAGATGAAGTTGAGGTCGAGCGTATCCGTAATATGGGCGCGGTAACCACGGCGGTTGTGGGGCAGGTGGCAGATTTCCTGACCGGTCAGCGTGTTGAAAACGAAGTGCTGGTCGGGAAGGATGGCAGACCGTTGACAATCGGGGATGTCAAGCGGCGCATCAACCTGTGGCTGGCAGAGCGGGGCGCAGAAAACCCGGAAGGCACGATCTTCGCCATCGGGCGGGATGCCGGTGTGCCGCACTCGGCAGGCACTGAAAGTGACTGGATGCGCCTGGGGCAAACGATTGTTTTTGATATTTACCCATGCGAGGCGGGCGGCGGCTATTTTTATGATTTTACCCGTACGTGGTGCCTGGGTTACGCACCCGAGGCAGCCCAAAAGTTGTACGAGGATGTGCTGGCAGTCTACCGGCAAATCACGAGCGAATTGAAGGCCGGTACGCACTGCCCGGATTACCAGCAGCGCACCTGCGAGTTGTTTGAAGCCCAGGGACACCCCACTGTGAAAAGCAATCCGCGCACTCAGGAAGGGTATGTGCACAGCCTGGGTCACGGGGTGGGTCTTAACATCCATGAGCGGCCCTGGTTCGGGCGGCAGGCGGCCCCGGCGGATACCCTGGAGCCGGGGTCAGTGGTGACGATCGAGCCGGGGCTGTATTATCCCGAGCGTGGGATGGGCGTCCGGCTGGAAGACACCGTGTGGGTGCGCCCGGATGGAAAAATGGAAGTGCTGGCAGATTATCCTATGGATTTTGTGCTCAAGATGGGATGATGGCAGATGGCTGAGGGCGAATGGTAAAAGACGACGGACGCACGGACCAAGAAGTGGAGATAGAGCTGCCCACGGCGCGCATATTGGGGATTGAGTCGTCGTGTGATGAGACGGCTGCCGCGGTGGTTGAGAACGGACGGGTGATCCTCTCGACGGTGGTGGCGTCGCAAGTAGACCTGCACGCCAAATACGGAGGAGTGTTCCCGGAGGTGGCGTCGCGCCAGCACATCCTGGCAGTGTATCCGATTGTGGAGCAGGCCTTGCAGCAGGCGCATCTGAACCTGCGCGATGTGGATGCTATCGCGGTCACACGCGGCCCGGGTTTACCCGGTTCGCTGGTGGTAGGGTTGAACGTTGCCAAAGGCCTGGCGCTGGGGAGCGGTCTGCCTATGGTCGGGGTCAACCACCTGGAGGCGCACCTGTACTCGGCATGGTTGTACGACGCTGGCGACAGCCCCTTTCCCGAGCCGCGTTTCCCGATGCTGGCGCTGATCGTCTCCGGCGGGCACACCGAGCTGGTACTGATGAACGAGCATCTCAAATACCGCAGCCTGGGCGCCACCCTGGATGACGCCGCCGGGGAGGCCTTCGATAAAGTGGCGCGCCTGCTGGGGTTGGCTTACCCGGGCGGACCTTCCATCCAGAGGGCGGCGGAAGGCGGCGATCCGAGATCATTCAAATTCCCGCGCGCCTGGTTGGAAGGCACCTGGAACTTCTCTTTCAGCGGGATCAAGACAGCAGTCCTGCGCGAAGTGCGGCGGTTTGAAGAGCGCGGCCAGGAGCTGCGCGTGCCCGATATGGCTGCCAGCTTCCAGCAGGCTGTGGTGGATGTGCTGGTGGGCAAGGCGGTGAAAGCTGCCCGTGAGTTTGGCGCCAGCGATATCCTGGTGGCGGGAGGCGTTTCGGCCAACCGTGCCCTGCGCCAGGCATTTCACGACCAGGCTGGTTTTCGGGTGCACATCCCGCGCATTTCGCTTTGCACGGATAATGCCGCCATGATCGCCGGGGCAGGTTATCACCGCTTTGTGCGCGGCCAGCGCGATGGGCTTGAGATGGATGTGCTGCCCAACTGGCCGGTGGCCGAGCTAACTGCGCCAGGCTAGACCTTTTTTGCCAGTTGAAGAAACATCAGGACGCAGGTTCATTCGTGCGTCCTTTTTCTTGACAAAAATTCGGACATTTATGGTAAAATTTATATACAGAACATTTATTCTATTACGTGACAACAGGAGAATGCCATGAGTGAACCAAAAGTGATGGTGATGGTGGGAACACGCAAAGGCGGGTTCATTTTTACCAGCGACAGGCAGCGCAAGAAATGGCAGGTGAGTGATATGCTCTTCAAGAGCTGGAATATGATGCACCTGCGCCTTGACCCGCGAGATGGCAGGCTGCACACGGCGGTCAACCACTACGCTTACGGTCCCACCACGCATTATTCCGATGATTTTGGCAGCACGTGGACGCAAGGCCGGGCAGGTGCCGGCATTTGCACGGGCGTCCCGCTCGGGCCGCCCTCTGGGCACCCCGGAAGAGGCTTACAATGAGGCCAGCGGCGTGGAAGGCATCAAGGATAGCGCCGAAAAGGTGATCAAAGTATGGCATATCGAGCCGGGGTCGGGCGGATGAGCCGGGTGTGCTCTACGCGGGTGTGGAACCGGCGGCGCTGTTCAAATCCAGCGACCATGGGGAAACCTGGGAGATCAATGAGGCTTTGTTCGATCACCCGCACCGCGCCACCTGGTTCCCGGGCGCCGGGGGGTTGTGCCTGCACACGATCCTCGCTCACCCCACCGATCCTGAGAAGATGTACGTGGCGATTTCCACCGGCGGGTGCTACCGCACAGATGACGGCGGCGCGAGCTGGAAACCCTATAACAAGAATGTGCGCGCCGATTTTTCACCCGATAAATTTCCGGAATACGGGCAGTGTGTGCATAAGATGACCCTGCACCCGAGGCGGCCGGAAGTGCTCTACCAGCAAAACCACTGCGGTGTGTACCGTTCAGACAACGGCGGTGAAGATTGGATCGACATCGGCGAGGGCAGGCTGCCCAGCCGCTTTGGCTTCCCGATCGCGGTGCACCCGCATGATCCACAGACCGTTTACGTCGTTCTGGAACAGAGCGATGAATACCGCATGAGCGTGGACGGGCGTTTTGCAGTCTGGCGCAGCCGGGATGGCGGAGAGAACTGGACGCGCCAGGTGAACGGCCTGCCGGAGAAGGCGCACCTGGTGGTGCTGCGGGAGGCCATGGCAACCGATACGCTCGAAGATGCCGGCATCTACGCCGGGACGAGCACCGGACAGCTTTTCTACAGCCGGGATGCCGGGGATACCTGGGAGCTGTTGGCCGACTTCCTGCCGCCAGTGCTTTCGGTGGAGGCGGCGGTTGTAGGCTGAGGCCCGGGCAGATCTCAGAGAGCGGTTGTCAGGCGGCGCTAGAGGCGTTTCAACTCAAAGATGGCCGTGGTCGCCAGCAGGTTTTTGGCCGCGCCCGGTGAGATCGGGCGCGAACCATCCAGAAAGATTTCCCTGCCAATGCGCAGGCCGCGCTGGGCGCAGAAATCTTCAAAATCGCGAATGGTCAATGGGCGGGCACGCGGGCCGCTGTCCCAGGATTGAGGCAGGCCGGGTGTGACCGGCATACGCCCGGTGCGCAGAAAATCTAAGCGGCAGCGCCAGTGCCCCCAGTTGGGAAAACTGACGATGGCTCGGCTGCCCACGCGCAGCATCTCCTGGATGACGAAAGGCCGGGTCGTTCAAATAGGGGATGGTGTAGCTCAGGATGACCGTGTCAAAAGACTGGTCGGGGTAATCCACCAGTCCCTGGTGCAGGTCGCCCTGGCGCACGCTGACGCCCTTGCGCACGCAGGCCAGCACACCTGCTTCAGAGAGCTCGACCCCGCGGGCGGTAACGGCCTTCTTCTCCATCAGGTACAGGAGCAGCGAGCCATCGCCGCAGCCCAGATCGGCCACTTTTTCGCCATTTTGCACCAGGCTGGCAACCGCCAGCAGATCGGGGCGCAGATCGGGGAGCGGGGTGGGTCTCATGCTTCCTCTTTACAGGCTTGAATGCCGACGCGTTCTGAAATCCGCCCCAAGAAGTTGGAGAGCAAGCCGGTCATGGTCTCCACTTCCAGTAAAAAGGCATCGTGCCCCCAGGCTGGATTTAATGTTCAAGGTAGCTTACATCGGCGCCGGCGGCGGTGAGGGCGCTGACCAGCTCTTTCGAGTGGTAGGCGGGGTAAAGCCAGTCGGAGGTGAAGGACACCACCAGGTAGATGACCTCGGCGCTGCGGGCAAAGGCGGCTGCCAGGTTGTGGTAGCCGTTGCTCAGATCGAAGTAATCCATGGCTTTGGTAACGTACAGGTAAGAGTTGGCATCAAACCGCTCTGTGAAGCGGGTGCCTTTATAGCGCAGGTAACCTTCGATTTCAAAATCGGTGTCAAAATCGTAACCGAACCGCTCGCGCTCGGCCAGGCGCCGGCCAAATTTGTGGTGCATGGAATCTTCACTGAGGTAGGTGATGTGGCCGACCATGCGCGCCACCGCCAGGCCGGCGTTCGGGCGGGGGCTATCGTAATAGTTCTCCGCCGTTCCAATTGGGGTCAGCGTAGATGGCCTGGCGGCCTACCTCGCTAAAGGCGATGAGCATGGGCGAGTGGCGGGCCGTGGTGGCGATGGGCAGGGCCGCACGCACCCGCTCCGGATAACTGGCGGCCCATTGCAGCACCTGCAAGCCGCCCATGCTGCCGCCGGCTACCGCCAGCAGCTTCTCGATGCCCAGGATAATCAATCAAGTGGCGCTGGGCGCGCACCATATCGCCGATGGTGACGACCGGAAAGCTCAACCCGTAAGGTTTGCCGGTATGCGGATTGAGGCTGCCAGGGCCGGTGGAGCCCTGGCAGCCGCCGATGACATTCGAGCAGATCACAAAATATTTACCGGTATCAAAAGCCTTGCCCGGACCCACGCAGTCATCCCACCAGCCAAGGTTTTGATCCTGCAGGTTGTGATACCCGGCTGCATGGGCGTCGCCGGAGAGGGCATGCAGGAGCAAAATGGCGTTGCTGCGGTCTTCGTTCAGGCAGCCGTAGGTTTCATAGGCCAGAGTGACCGGCCCCAACGTCTCTCCGCTGTCCAACTGCATTGGCTCATCCCGGGCAAAAGTGTAGTATTGGCGCTGCACCAATCCAACGGATGCGCTGCTCATAGGCACCTCCTGATCGTAGTGGATTTATGCCGCCAGGGCCTGGTCCAGGTCCCACAGGATGTCTTCAATGTCTTCAAGCCCGATGCTCAGGCGCACGAAATCGGGGGTTACCCCGGCGCTGGTTTGCTGGTCGGGGCTGAGCTGGCTGTGGGTGGTGGTGGCGGGGTGAATGGCAAGGCTTTTGGCATCGCCCACGTTGGCCAGGTGGCTGAAGAGCTGCAGGTGGTCGATAAACCGGCGGCCGGCTTCCAGACCGCCTTTGAGACCAAAACCCAGGATGGCACCCGGGCCTTTGGGCAGGTACTTCCGGGCAGCGGCATAGTCGGGGTGGCTCTTCAGACCGGGGTATTTGACCCAGGTGACACGCGGGTGTACCTCCAGGAATTCGGCCACAGCCTGGGCATTTTTCACATGGCGTTCCATGCGCAGGCTGAGAGTCTCCAATCCCTGCAGGAACAGGAAGGAGTTGAAAGGCGAGAGGCAGCCGCCGATATCGCGCAGGATTTGCACGCGGGCCTTCAGGATGAACGCCGGAGCGCCCAGCGTGGCATACACCAGGCCGTGATAGCTGTCATCGGGCGTGGTGAAGTTGGAGAAGCGCCCGCTGGCGGCCCAGTCGAAGTTGCCGCCATCCACGATCACGCCGCCGATGGAGGTGCCGTGCCCGCCGATGAACTTGGTGGCGGAATGCACGATGATGTTGGCGCCCCACTCAAAGGGCCGGCACAGGTAGGGGGTGGCGAAGGTGTTGTCGATCATGAGCGGGATGGCAAATTCGCGCCCGATGGCTGCCACTTCCTCGAACGGGAAGACGTTGATCCCCGGGTTGCCCAGCGTCTCGCCGAAGAGCAGTTTGGTGTTGGGCTGGATGGCGCGGCGGAAGTTTTCGGGGTCGGTGGGATCCACCAGGGTCACATCGATGCCCAGGCGGGGAAAGGTGTAGACGAACTGGTTGTAGGTGCCGCCGTACAGGGTGGAGGCCGAGACGATGTGATCGCCGGCGCCGCACAGGGTGAAGATGGCCTGGGCCTGGGCGGCGTGCCCGGAGCTGACCGCCAGGGCGCCCACACCGCCTTCCAGGTCGGCGATGCGCTGCTCGAAGACATCGCTGGTGGGGTTCATGATGCGGGTGTAGATGTTGCCAAATTCCTGCAGGGCAAACAGGCGGGCGGCGTGGTCGGTATCTTGAAACTGGTAAGAGGTGGTCTGGTAAATGGGGACGGCGCGCGAACCGGTGGCAGGGTCGGGCAGCTGCCCGGCGTGGAGCTGGCGGGTATTGAAGCCAAATTTCCGGGTAGTGTGGTTGGGACGTCATGCGGTACTCTCCTTTTTTGGATATCGATAAAGCAAAGCTCACCCCTGCGCCCGGCGCAGGAGAGGATAACCGGTTGGCTGAAAGTCGATCAGGAGAAGGTTTTAAGAAAAAACCTCTTCTGAAAGAAGAGGTTAATTGTTCGTTCCATCCACCTCTCATCTTCCAGATCTTACTCTGCCGGAATTGGCACCTTGGGTTTTCTCCCTGGTTGCCGAGGCTTCATCGGGCCGGTCCCTCCGCCTCTCTGGATAAGAGCGTTCTCAGTATTTAAATTTTGTGGTTTATATCATGCGGTGGGATGGATGTCAAGGGGATTTTGTTAAAATTGGATCCGGCAACCAGGGAACGGCTTACTATTGGGGCAAATACCCCTCATCGCAGGGGCAAGGAGGGTTTGTAAAACCTGCGGCCGTGGAAAACATTTGTCTGGATTTTGTGACAAATGTCACAAAAAAAAACATAACGAAGGGCACTGTTTTCGTGGCAGAATATCCTCTATGCTGATCTTGTCAAGGTTGTCCTCGCTCATTGCATGCTGGAGGGAAAGCTCATGCATCACACGCACGCCCGCCGCCTGACCCACCTGATCCTCATCCTCTCGATGCTGCTGCCCGGACTGGCGCCCACGCCCACCCGGGCAGCTTCTTTGTACCAGGCCGGCGACGACACGCCCATCCCCAGCCTGACGCCTGAAGCGAGCGAAACACCCGTGCCCACCGAGACGGCTGTACCTGCTGAAACAGAAGAAGCGATCACACCCACGCTGGAGATCCCCACGGTAACATCGACCCTGACGTCCACCCTGCCCGCACCCTCGCCGACGATCACAGCCACGGTCATACCGACTCCACTAATCACCGAAGTACCGCTGCCTACCCCAATTGTGACTGCAACCTTGCCAGCCGTAACGCCCGAGATCACTCCTACGCTTACACCTACAAATACCGCTGCAATTCCAATCCTTTCCGCAGCGCCCATATTCATTACCATGGATACATTTCCTCCAAACCTCTCTCCGGGCGGAAAAATTGACACGACCTGGATCATCACTTCTCAAGAAAAGATCTCGGATAGCCTCTCAATTCAGTTTATTGTACCTGCCGGCTTCGAGCCGTCCGGGAAATTTGACGGGGTATTCGATGCAAATGCAGGTCTCTTGACCTTATCTGCCGGTAGAAGTCAAAATGGGCACATTTCCTGGAAACTGGCAGACGATCTATCCAACGATCCAGTCACTTTGACCGCATCCCTGCTTCAAGAAGACAAGTCGGTTGCTGCACTCACCACGGATCAACTCTTTTCGAGCGGCTCAACGGTTTCCGTGGGCGGCGGTGGCTTTGTGATTAATGCTGACCTGGGTGTCAACGTGTCCTTTTTACCGGAAGCATCTTCTGAACCCATGGATGTGTATATCCGGGAGCCAATCCCGGATGCGATGCCGCCACATTCCCTGAGCGGGCGCCCTTTTGAAATCATCGCACGTGGACAAATTAGCAAGGACTACCTTCACAAATTTGACCAACCCATCACCATCGAAACTCCTTACGACGGGAAGCGTGACGCTTCGATATTCT
Organism: uncultured Chloroflexia bacterium; assembly: GCA_963705155.1. Lineage (GTDB taxonomy): Bacteria > Chloroflexota > Anaerolineae > Anaerolineales > UBA4823 > CAVPJC01. The sequence continues at coordinate 168,490 of CAVPJC010000004.1, forward strand.
ATTACGATCCCCAAGAAGGCAAGTGGCTACCCCTGCCGACCATCTATGATTCTAATGCGAGGATACTTCGCGCAACTTCCGACCACCTGTCTGTTTTTGATACCGGCCTAAACGATTGGCAGATGGCTCAAATGCCGTCGGTCAAGGACTCCCAGGTAGCGCAACAAACGGGCGCTTCTGTCTATTCATTCGGGATATGGACCCCTCCCGGTCCCGGCAGTTTACAGCCCAGTCTTTCACTGTCTTATAACAGCCAGATTGCCGACAGCTCCATTGGTTCACTCAACCAGGCTGGATGGGTCGGAATGGGGTGGAACCTGGATACCGGATATATCCAGCGGGATATGCACGGCACCCAGGATGGCACTACTGACGACACCTTTTCATTATCCGTAGGTGGCGTGAGCAGCCAGATCCTGCTCGACAGCAGTGGGAAATACCGTCTTGCCAACGAAAATTTCTGGAAAATCGAGTACAGCGGTGACGTCTGGACAGTATATGACCAGCAGGGGAATACATATACATTTGGCTTGAACGATGCCAGTCGGGCAAAATATCCGCAGTATTTTGGTAATTGTGATCCCGAAGGATATGTTACGTGGAGGTGGTCATTAACCGAAGTCACCAACATCTTCGGACAAAAATTGATTTACTCATACATCAAAGACACCAAGAATGTCGATGATCCATGCAGCTCGACGGATCTCGACCCGGCAGATATTGCGATCTATCCACTGCGAATCAAATATCCAAACGATCGGTATTTTGTTGAATTCATTCAGGATACGGCGGTTCGCACAGATTACAAATCCGAGTGGTGGACGGACGCAAACTATCGAACGTTCTTCAATCGTTATCGCCTCGACAAAGTCTAATCCAGAATGTTACGGTCAGCGGTGGAACGAGAATCACAGATACTGTGCGTACCTATGATTTGAGCTATGGCGCGACGATCTTCCCGGGTGTGACCTGGGGTGCAAGCGGTCAGACCTTCTCCATTTCCAGCATCCAGGAATTGGATGCTAACGAACAGGCTACAATGCCTGCCATTAATTTTACATATGGCTACCTGCATCTGATCCAGGTCAGTAATGGTTTGGGTGGGGCTGTGACCTTTGATTACGAAGATACCCCGTGGTACGAAATCGACTCGCCCGACTCCTACAACTATACAACTCCAGCAGCTTATTGTCCCGGCCAGTGGAATAATGTGGATTGTGTGGGGGGCAAGTTATATGTCGATTTGGATGGCGTTGCTACCTATAATTTTGGTAACGTCCATCCCGGGGGTGTTTATTCTGTATTCGTTGAATTGCGCGATATCGACTACGAGGGTGATGATGCGCATGCAACCGTCAAACTTCAATATGGAGATAATCCGACCACCGATGTCGTGGTACTGTTGAATAATGTCAGTATCCCGGATGGGCAGACGGCCTCGGCCAGTATGAACTCGGTGTTGATCCCTGCCAGTGCCAAGTTCTTGAAGTGGGTGGTGTCTTCCGACGGGGTGCGCATTGTAAATATCGGGGCTAAACTGCGCGTCACCCGCTATCGGGTGAACACAAAAACCATTTCGGATACTCAGACCGGGCAGAGCAATACCTTTACTTATGAATTTGATGGCGCAGCTACGAATGATTTTGTCCACTCCTATGCTGTATCACAACATATATCCGAACATGATGATTTATATAACGAAGCGTTATCAGGATATCGTGGCAACTCCATGGCGCGTGAAATCGGACCGATTGGCTCGGATGGGAATCGCTCGGTTGTGACATCCTGGTATTACCAGGACGACGATCTGGTCGGAAATACATCCCTTTCGATGGTCGGGAGGCGTGATTTTTCCCAAAGTTTTGAAAACACAACCATCTCATCTTACGATTCTGATTGGGACTTTTCGCCATCGAACTATTCTCGACATTCCATTGTACGTCTCGAAGGAGACAACGGTCTGAATTCCACCAATCCAAATGCAGATTGGAACGCCAAAATATCCCGACCGGCGGGCAGCATGGTCAACGATGACACAGTGCTGGTACAATTCAGGATCAGCGGCGCCAGCGTCGCCACCGAACTGCTGGCTGACAATGCAGGAGCGGGTAGTGATTATCGGCGGTGGGGAATATCAGTCTGGTCAGACGGAAACCTGGTGGCCTATTATTTCCCGAATGCCTGGACATCCATCCCCACCGAAATGGGGATCGATATCCAAAAGGATATCTGGTATGTTGTGCAACTTACCATGGATAACGAAAATCTGTTTGCCCGCGTATGGAAACGGGATGATCCGCATCATACCGTGGCAGCAGTATCGTACCAGCCCGGTGAAACCCTGGCTGCCAACACAACCTGGCGGTTCATACAGCAGACGAATAATGGAACGACCTGGCTGGATGAATATTCGGAAGGCAGGATTTATGATGCATCTTTTTCCGACTACGACGTTTCATTTTACAATGTCCACACTGCTTTCAATGAATACAACGACCTGAAAATCCGATGGACGCGCCAGGCATCACACACGTCGCTGACCTTCGAAGGCGATGGCGTCTTTGTTGGCAACCGTGAATATTTCTTCTACGACACGACATATATGGGGGGTGACTACGGAAACCAGACTCACAGCATCCAATCCTCATGGGATGGGTCGAACTGGCAGGACTATCGCGCCTCCGTTTTTCGCTTTTACCCCAGAAACGTCACGGGAAAATATCTGGTCGGATTACCGGCATATCAGAACCAGTATGCTTGTCCATCCGGCTCTACAGAGGGCGCCTGAAGCAAAACCTCGATCAAGCGGGGTATGGTTTATCTTATTTGCTTGCCAGCCATATCTATATCTATGATAATCACGGCACAGACTATACTGCAATGCCTGAATATGGCAAACTAACCGACGAGCGTGCATTTATCCGTTTCGCCGGAAGTTACTCGGATCCGCGTTATTCAGATAAGCGCTACACCTACGATACCTGGGGGAACCAAAACAGCATTACCCTATACACATCAGAAGGCACATCCAGCACCCTCGCCAGCTCAGGCGGCAGGACGGTGACCAGCTGTTTCGGGCAAAGCTCGCCTGATGCCGGCGGCAACTGCGTGGCAGATGAGTATCACACCTATCTGGGTTGGCAGAAGAACCCGCTTAACCATCTGACCAGCTATACGTATAACTACAAATTTGGCTCCCCCACGCGCCAGACGGATCCTAATAATGCAGTCACCGATGTGGACTACGATGCTTCAGCCCGTGTGATAAAGATCGCCCAGCCTGGGGATACCCTTTCATCGCCTACCATTCAGGCGACTTATGGTCAGTCATCTACAATGTACTGGGTGATCCTGGATCAAAAGACCGGCGGTACGTCCCCCAATACACTCAGCCAATTCTTCAACGGATTGGGACAACTCATCCAAACACAGACTTTCCTGGAAAAGCCGAATGCTTGGGACCCGGATAAGAATGTAATCATCGATTATGGCTATGACGCGTACGGTAACCAGGCATGGACCTCGGCGCCATATAGTGTGTCAACCGGCAGTGGATACCGCACGCCGCAGACGGCTGCCAGAACGTCGGTAATCTATGACTTTTTGGGTCGTATGGTGTCCAGCCGGGCAGTTCAAACCAGTGGAGCCTACGAAGTCACGGCAAGCTACGAATACAGCGACAGTTCAACCACAGCGTATGACGCCAGGGGTAATCCGACCAAAACCGTGAACGACAGCTTTGGTCGAGTCGATCACATTATCACGGGCAGTGACACCGAACCTGTTGTTCCCACAGTTTATTACACTTATGATGCTCTGGATCGTTTGATCGGCGTCGAAAAGGGGAGCGCGCCCGAAACCCAGATCACCTATGATTATGCCGGGAACAAGACCGCTATGACAGATCCGGATATGGGTGCCTGGTCATACCAGTACAATGCATTGGGTGAACTGGTTAAATCTACCGATGCGAAACTCCAGACAACTTCCCTGACCTACGACGCTGCCGGACGTATGACCCAAAAATCACCGACATCGCCTTCCTATACAGATTTGTTCAATCTGAAGGATACGTCTAACTGGACATGGGGAACAACCTGTCAAACTGTGCCATTTAATGACGGTGAAAACAACGTTGTGGCTCTCACCGGGAACGGGACAAATTGGGACTGCCGCTTCACCCGGTCAGCTTATACGTTAACAAACGGCGATACGGTTCAACTGCGTTTCAAAGTCAGCCAGAGTAACGCCAAAGCAAATTACTATATCGAATCCAGTGATGCTACACATTACTTTGCGGTCATCGCCGACACAACCAATCTGATCCTCCAACGCAAAGATGGCTCAACGTATACGACACTGGCAACACTTCTATCCACGCTCCAGACTAACACCTGGTACAACCTGCAGATCGTTTTGGATGATTCCAGCGGTTTTGTAGCGAAGGTGTATAAAGAAAATGATCCATCGGTATCTGCCTCCTTCATATATACCGGGATGCCAGCTGGATTGAGTTACAAGTTCATCCATTCACTCAAATCATATACGTCCTATGTGGATGATTATCGGGAGTTCACAACCCCCACGATCTATACCTACGACCAGGGGACGAACGGCTTTGGTAGGCGCACGTCCATGTCGGATGTATCCGGCTCGACATCCTGGGTATATGACACACGCGGGCGCGTTACCCAGGAAACCAGGATCATCTCTGGCACCGGCGGCGGCACATTTGTAACTCAATATGGGTACAACCCCGCCGATGCGTTGACCTACATTAAATACCCAAAGGATACCAACGGTACTGTTGGCGAGCAGGTCAATTACGCCTACTACCGACAGTTGGCGCTTAACACGGTGATCGGAAACCGTACGTATGTGCAGCATTCCACGTATGATGCCGCCGGGCGCGTAACCAACCGCGACCTGGATACAGCCGATTATGCCACCAACTTCAGTTATTTTGGCTGGACAACCATTAATCAATGGGGAAGACTGCAAAGGATTTGGGCAGGCGACATTGATCTGAATTATACTTATGACAACAACGGGAACATCCTGACGATTGTTGATAGCAAGGCTGGACCGCAGACGCAATCCTTCACGTATGATGATGCGAACCGATTAGCTTCAGCCGTCGCAACAGGTGGAGCGAATGGGACATACAATTCGCGCCAATACGAATATGATGCCGATGGACGCCTCATCTCAAAAGATGGACAAAGCATAGCATATAGCGGTTCCTATGAGCCATTCCACGCGGCTACATTGATGGGTTCGAATACTTATACGTATGACGCCAATGGGAATATGGCTTTCCGGGATCTGGGAGCGACGGAATACGCACTGACCTATGATGAAGACAATCAGCTTGTTGGTATGGACGGCGACACCGTTGCCAAATATGTTTATGACGGCGACGGCAAACGCGTCAAAGCTGTCGAGAGCGACGGCGTGACGGTCTATGTTGGCAACGCGCTGGAAGTTTTCACGCCTGCGACTGCAGTCCCGACGCCTCAGCCCACTCCTACCCCGACTGCTCTTTCTTTCGCCGGGCAGGTAAAGAACCAGGCCAGCGTCGCCGTACCCGGTGTTGGCGTGAACCTGCGCCGGAAGGAAGTGTGCACCGTCGCGCCTGGAACGGGAACTTTGAGCGCATCCGTCTCGGCGGCAAAATTCCAAACTCTGGTCAGCGCTACGCTCTATATTTACAAGTACGATTCCACATTTGTAAGAAGCGTCTACGTCTTCAATGATAATGGATCGACAACGTTGAATTTTGATCCTCAATCGCTGGATGGCGGCAGTTACCAGGCGTATGTGCGTGTGGAGCTGACCGGTGGTATTTATCGTTACAGCACAATTTCTGCTTTTGCGATCAACCACGGTCAGACGACAACGAAATCGTTTACAGCAACTGCAACGACCGCACCGACCGTCACCAGCGTCACGCCCTTACCCTGGACGGGGCAGACCGCGACGACCAATACGACCATCGCCAGTACCACATCCTACACGGATGGCAATTACCGTCTTAATTACGCCTCTCCTTCCTGTCCTTCATCCTGCAACTGCACCCTGCACATCGACAACCTGGGCGGGTATCCGGCGGTATCGGCCAGCACGGTCTCCCCCGGAACGGTGATCAATGCGTCTGAGATCAAATATGCCTGGACCACCTCCGGCAATTATGGCAGCAACAACTTCACCATCGAGAAGCTGACCACGCAGACCTACGGCACGGTCTGGCGCACGTATTACGCTGCCGGCGGCAACCCGCTTGCCATGCGCGTGGAAGGCAGCACCACCGCCGCAGAGAACGGCGTGTACTATTTCCTGGGCGACCAGCTGAACAGCACGTCGGTCACGATGAAGCTCAGCATGGCGGGCACGCTCACCAAGTTAGCCGAGCTGCGTTACATGCCGTGGGGAGAGAACCGCGCCAGCGGGTATGCGGAGACGGCGACTCCGACGGATATCCGCTATACGGGGCAAAGGAAAGATAACGGCGGGTTGTATTTTTACAATGCAAGATGGTTTGACCCTTCGCTGGGACGCATGGCGCAGGCAGACAGCATGATACCCGATCCGTACAACCCACTTGATTGGGATCGGTTTAGTTACGTCCGGAACAATCCGTTGCGGTACACCGATCCGAGTGGGCGCACAATTTGGGATGTAGTTGACTTCATTTTCTTTGCCATAAGCAGTGCTGAATTTAACGCAAATCCTTCATGGGTGAATGCGGGTTGGGCAGCACTGGACGCCGTATCCTTACTTCCAGTAATACCTTCGGTCGGGTATTTTCGTTATGGCGACGAGGCGGTTGCGCTTGCAAATAAAATTTATCACTTTGTCCGCAGGTTTGGAGCAGAAATGTTACTTAAAGTCCTTAACCGAGGTGAGGGCGGTATTGATTTAGTACGACAATTTTTCAAGATTTCACATATACCTGGCTCAGAAAAAATTATCCGGAATTTGGCAAATGGCGCCTGGCAAATCGTGAAAGGCGCCCGGTTTGAATTGAATTACGCAGCAAGATTTGCCGATGATATAGCTGAGATTGGCAGGAGGCTTGCAGGCGGGCGCGAAGATTGACTTCGTATTAAAGAATGGTAGCTTTGTGGAAGTAAAAAACTATAACTGGGCATCAAATTACTATCAGAAGGAGGCGAATTTACGGAGGGTTATCCGTGATTTTGTAGACGAAGCCAAAGAATATTATAAGTACACCGACCAAGTAAAATTCGTCTTCAATGGCAGCGTACCTGATGCTGTGTGTAAGGCATTGGAGGATATTGGTGTCGTTGTGGAGGTCGTGCCATGAGCCGAGAAGTTAACTTTCGTTTGATCACCCCGGTAAACCTGGGCCAGCCGGGTAGCCTTGAACAAATCCTAAAAGGAGTGTCTAATCTGGGTTATGAGCTTGACCCAATACAAGTCGGTGACCATGTCACAAATTTGTATGCATATTGGCGCAAATTGGACGATCAAGTTTATAATAGGTTGGATATTGCTTATGAAAAGGGAGAGCTGACCTTCCTCGCATTTGATGAGGAGAATTTTGCATCCTTTTTGGGTTCTCCTTCGATGGCAGGCCCCTGGCACGGAAGAAACCAGGCAGGCATCTGTCAGCGGCTATTCGGACCCCAAAGTTTTTCGAAGACAGGAATATGGCGCCGAACGAAATTCTCAACTCGCAATGAGAATGATGCAGGAACTGGTTCAGATTGTTTCGCCGAGTTTTGCCTGGATGGAAATATGCAAGTCGTCCGGTTTCACAAGTTGAGGATGTAGAAAACGTTCGGATTCCACACGTCTATTGGGCCAATTTTTTTGGCCCCCGGTATGTTGAAAAATATGGCCGGGAGTTCTTTCAAAGGGCGCCGGGATGGAAAGTTGAATTCCTGGAAGATGGGGGCTGTCTTTACGCCCTTGCGCCGACTATGGCGCGTTCTCCGAAGGCATTTTTGGAACAGGTAAAGGTTTACTTTAACGTTGACTTTGTCAGGGATAAACCGAAGGTCAAGCCCAAGAGTTAGGTGTTGCACATGGTTCGCTTGTGTCAACTCCGCAGAGAGGGTTGACCGCCAGGAAAACACAGTATTTGACCTAGCTAGGTTGACAAAAGGTTGATTATCGCAAGATGCCCTTTTCACCCGCCATCCCGTCGCGCAAGCAAGAAAACCTCAAGATCTGGGCGCACAAAAATCTGCGATAATATAGGCGGATAACCGCATCTTACCAACCCAATAACAACCCGCAATGACATTCCTGCAACTGCACCCTGCACATCGACAACCTGGGCGGGTATCCGGCGGTGTCTGCCAGCACCGTCTCGCCCGGCACGGTGATCAATGCGCCTGAGATCAAATATGCCTGGACGACCTCCGGCAATTACGGCAGCAACAACTTCACCATCGAAAAATTGACCACCCAAACCTATGGGACGGTGTGGCGCATGTATTACGCTGCCGGTGGTAACCCGTTTGCGATGCGCGTCGAAGGCAGCCCGACGGCTGTGGAAAATGGGATGTATTATTTCCTGGGCGATCACCTAGGCAGCACATCGATCACGATGAAGTTCAGCATAGCGGGCGCGCTCACCAAGCAAGCTGAGCCTGCGTTATATGCCGTGGGGAGAAAATCGCCAAAGCGGTTTTGCAGAGACTGCGACTTCAACCGATATTCGCTTCACAGGTCAGAGAAAAGATAACGGCGGGTTGTATTTTTATAATGCTCGCTGGTTTGATCCTTCACTGGGACGGATGGCGCAGGCAGACAGCATGATACCCGATCCTCAAAACCCACTCGACTGGGATCGTTACCAATACGTCCGGTCGAATCCGATAAATTACAATGATCCCAATGGACATAGTGTGGATTGTGCACTCGGAGAATCATATTGTGAAGCAGGAAGTCTTTCCGTTCAACAAAGAGCAATTGAGTTTAACCAATGCAAAACGTGACCTTTGGATGGATGGAGGTACACATTATAATTGGGGAGGCTTGTCAAAGACCGAACAACTTATTTTATTGGAAGGTGGTGGGATTGGGCAGTTATGACGATGGAAATGACACAGCAACTTCAACAGCAGACGTATTGCATGACCCATTAACGTATATCGAATTAGCAATTGGTATACGTGGGGCGATTAAAGCAACAGCTAATGTGATCGCATGGTTTGCCGAAATTAGTACAATACAGCCAGGCTCTAGCACAGTTGTAATCGGGTTATGGCTAGATGGAGCCGGCTATACAAAAATGGGAGAAGCTTTAAAAGCTTCTTATCTTGACATGAATGTTAAATTATATGCATATGTGAATAAAATTCCAGGACTTTTTTGGCAAGTGAATAAGCAATTCTTGGTAAATGCAGTCAAAGCGGGTAAAATATTTATACTACAAACTCCCTTTAAGGAGGCAAGAAAATTAAACTAAGACGAATCTATACAAGGAAATCCAGTTTCTCCTTGCCCACGGTTATAAACTCGTTACCGAGAATGGAGTGGACAAATTGGTTCCAGGAAAATGAGGAAAAAGTTACCCATGGAACAAAAATCTTTCTCAGCACTCGTAAGGCGTCACTTCGGTTTCCTGATCGAAGAATATGGGTATTCGATTACCGAAAACTTGTACAATACACAACCGTTCGGGGGCGGAATTATTCAATTGCAGTCAAGTAATGTAATAATATATATTATGTTAGATCGAGAAGACTTGAGTATATTGATCGGTCCATCAACAGAACCAAAAATTGCATGGCTATCTGTGGACACCATTGTCGATTATTTGACCGATGGGAAAGTGAAATCAATAATCTCGAGGGAAATGGTATATTTGGTCATCTACTTCAAGGGTTGAAAAACGTCTCATCACATATGCAAAGGCTTTGCGCCAATATTGCGAACCACTGCTACACGGTGATTTATCATGGTGGCTCGATCTTTATAAATATTTTGTGAAGAATTTGCAGGATGAATATCGTTTGAAGACAGGGGAGGAATTGCCAGAGAAAAGTTTCGTTGAATACATCATGTCGAAAGAAGAAGATCATAACCTGTGATGATCATGATTAAGGCTGACATCAATATCCGCCAGCACTTCTCTCACAAGCGCAAGCCTTGTATAAAGTCGACTGCGTCAATAAAAATAGTACGAGAAAAACAAATGGGTCAGTAATCCTATGTAGCATTGTTATGCCTCTGCATAAACTCCTTGAGGGGTTTTCGATTTATAATACAATAACTTCACCATCGAGCAGCTGACCACGCAGACCTACGGCATGCTCTGGCGCATTTATTACGCAGCCGGTGGTAACCCGCCCGCCATGTGTGTGGACGTGCGCCTGCCGGGTTGCAGGGTGCGACTGCGTGGTTCTCTTTGGGGATTTGGTTAAAAAGAACCTGCCCTTTCCGATCGGAAAGGGCAGGCGTCTGGTCTTTAGATTATGCAGCCGGGTTTGGTGGCTACCTCACGGTCTGACAAACAATCGTATCGGTGACGGAGTTTTTCAGGCACACGGTGAGGACATCGGCAGTGCGCAGGGTTTTGGGCAGCTTGAGGGTGGCGCCGCCCACGCCAGCTTTGCTGGTTTTCACGCGGCCTACCTTAATCCAGGCGTGATTGCCGCGGCGGGTCTTTTGGGCTTTGACGACAAAGACACTCTTCTTGGCCAGGTTGGTGACCTTGATGACCAGGGTATCGCCGGTGCGCTCGATGGTGAAACCGGCCTTGCTGGTGGTTGTAGTGGTGGTAGTCGTACCAGAGGATGTGGAACTGGCCGGTATGCACAGCGACTGCCCGACAAAGATGGAGTAGGGCTCTTTCAAATCATTGGCGGCTGCCAGTCTCGGCCAGGGTGACGCTGTATTTTGCGGCGATCCCGGTCAGTGTGTCGCCCGAAACTACAGTGTATTTTGATACGCAGGTCACGGCCGTTGCGGCTGCAGGGGCTGCCAGTGCAGCCTGCGGCAGGGCGCCGGCCAGCAGCGCCAGCACCAGCAGGCTGCTCATCAGTCTGGTGATCCAGATTTTGGTTGGGTTAAATTTCTTTTCTGTAGACATTTTGACTCCTTTATTGATTGACTTAATGCCTATCCTAAAATTCGGAAGGAAGGCGTTTTGGGTGTGCTGCGGCGAAGCCGCTGCACACCCAAAACGCCAATCATCCAATTTTCGAATAGGTTCTTCCTCGTTCATTCTACCCGCGGTTCAACATCCTGTAAATGGGATTACGGTCTGAACCAGTAGACCAGGCTGCCATCTTGATTGGTGCGCGCTTCGATGATCTCATCGGTATTCCCCAGCATGATGCGGTAGCCGGGGACGATCACTGCCGCACAGGATATATCGGTGAAGGGGATATCCAGACAGCTATTACTCCACTGGATGGCTTGCACGCTCATCACCAGAAGGGCAGATGGGTTAGTTCCCAGATCCTGGGCTACTTTGAGCTGGGCAGCCACTACCGCTGGGTTATTGCCGGGATTCGGGGTTGGTTCGGTGGAGTTATCCGGCGGCGTGGGCGTAAAGGTGGGCACGGGTGTTTTCGTAGGTGTGGCGGTTGGTGTAGGCGGCGCAGCCTTACGTATGGATGGGGCCAGCCAGAAGGCGTTAGCCCTGCCGGGTCTGCCTTCGTTGATCACACCCAGGACAAACTGCACGCTGTTGCCAGCCAGACTGGATAGATCGACATTGATGCGGGTGATCTTGCCATCGTAGGCTTCATACCATTCGCCCAGGTTTTTGAGACGCCCGTTCGATTGGATGTAATCCAGGGTAAAGGTTACACCGCAGCCCTCGTTGTTGGAAAGACAGCCCACATCTGCCAGGAAATGGTCGCCTTCCTTAACTTTATAGGCCGGGTAAGCGCCGTTAATCCATCCGCCGCGATTGGTCTGCGGGCGGGTCCAAAGGGTGAATTCATCCTCCGTGCGGTCGTTTTCCAGCGTGGGGCGATCCAACAGAGCCACCGAACCGGCGTCGCTGCCAGTGGGGCTGGGGCAGGTAAGGTCGCCAGCGCTGCTGCGCCAGCTTGCGGTGCAGATATTGGTTGCAAAATCGTAGGCGTAATTGCTGTTGGGCGAAAGCACTTTAATGTCTACCCAGAAGGCCTCATCGGCTTTCTTACCAATACCAAAGCGGTCGCCGTCGCTGTCTGCCAGCATCCAGTAACTGAGGTAGCTGCCTTTCTTTTCCGGGGCGGTGAGATCAATGCCCAGATCGGCGCTCTCACCCGGTCTTACAACACCAGCCAGGCGGACGCTTCGATCGCCTAGCAAGGCGATCACCATCGACAAACACCAGCGAGTAGCTGGTATCCCAGGTGCAAGACCCGCTGTTGTGCAGACGCCACACTTTCGTAAACTCAGCGCCAGGCGAAAAGACTGTGCCGTCGGATACGGTGACATCTTTGACGAAAGCAGCCTGGTTGCAGCGCACCGGTCTGGTGGTGGCGGTGGGCGGGGGGGGCGGGGTCGGTGAAGCCGCGGGGGGCTGTGGCGGAGCCTGCATGGTGTTTGTGGGGGCGATGGGGGTTTGCCCCGGGGTTTGCACAATCACGCCAGTGGTGGGTGTTGGGGTGTAATTTGTGGCAATCTGGGTGAGCTGTGCCACCAGCGTGCCAAAGGCCTGCTGGGTGAGCTGTACAGATACCGTCCTGGCGGCCTCAGTGTACACCGCGTCAATATCAGCAGCCGGAGTAGGGGGCAGTAACCCGCAGCTAATCAGGAGCAGCATTACAAAGACTGTGAAAAGTGTTAAACGAAAGTATTGCCTGTGCATATCTCTTCCTCGTCAAACCAGCTTGTTTCGGTATAGACGCTGTGGTAGAGGTTATTGTTCCAGATTATACGCTGAAACTGCTGAAATGCAGGCAGAAATTGCGTGTTTTTTTGATTAGAGCAGGTCAAACGGGGAGTTTGCCACTCGAAAGCAGCGCCAAGAAGGTTTCTGTTACCTTTGGGTCGAAGTGTGAGCCTGCCTGGTTTTGGATGTATTCGAATGCCTTGTCGAATTCCCAGGCAGAGCGGTAGGGCCGGTCGCTGCGAAGCGCATCCCAAACATCGATGACGGCAAAGATGCGGGCGCTGAGGGGAATTTGCTCGCCCTTTAACCCGCGCGGGTATCCACTCCCATCCCATTTTTCGTGATGGCAACGAGGAATGTCCAGGGCAGGGCGCAGGAATGGGATGGCGGCCAACCAATCACAAGCATATTCGGGATGCTTACGCATGATTTGCCATTCATCATCGGAGAGCGGGCCATTCTTATGTAAAATGGCGTCGGGAATGGCCATTTTTCCGATATCATGTAAAAGAGAGCCGCGGCGCATGTGCGCCAGTACATCATCGGTGAGGCCCAGGGTGCGCCCCAATTCCAGGGCTGCGTCGGTCACACGGCGGCTATGCCCTTCCGTTTCCTGGTCGCGACCTTCCAGGGCTTTGGCCCACCCTTCGAGAGTTGTGTCGTAGGCCAGGGCTAATTCCAGGTTAGATCGTTGCAAGTCAGCGAACATGGCGGCGTTATCCAGGGCAATTGCAGCCTGGCCAGCAAGGGTGTTCATAAAAGCAAGCCATTCAGCATCAGCGCTGAAAGGTTTCCGATGGTACACCTCCAGAACACCCTTGATTTCGCCTTTGGCGATCAGAGGGGCGCCGGTATAGGTGATAAAGCCCTCACTGTGGATCATGGCTGCCTGGCGGGGGTCATATTCGTTGTTCAAAATATCGTTGACCTGCAGGGTTTTGCGCTCCAATGCCACTTTACCGGCAAGCCCTTGGCCCAAATAGAGATGGGTCTGGTTGATGGCGGCGCTGTTGAAGCCGCGGCTGGCAGCCATTTCTAATGTGTGTGTGATTGAATTGAACCGCAGCACATCGGCAGAATCGACATCCAGATTGGTAATGACAAGATCCAGCAATACCGCCAGCGTAATCCGTAGATCCAGGGCAGATTGGATCGTCAGGTCAATTTTATGGAGAGCTTCCAGGCAATTCAAACTCCGGTGGGTCTGTTCAAGCATACTGGTGCGTTGTAGGGCATTGGCTGCGATCTCGCTCACACCGGCCAGAATCTGAAGATCCGATTCGTTGAAAGGAGCAGCCCGGCCAACCATCAGCAGACCTACCGGAAAATGGTGCGCCATGAGGGGAGCAATTGCCAGGGCAGGCGAGTCATCAGCTGCCCAGAGAAGATTGGTCAAGCGGTCTGTGTCGTCAGGATTAAATCGCAATGGTTTGGCGCTGGTCATTATCTGGTTGACCAGGGATTGGGGTATTGCGAGCGGCGAATTAACCGCTTTTCCAACGGCTTTTTCAATCCGTACTTCGTCAGACTCGGCCTGGTAAATACCCAGGGCAGCGCTCTGAGCTTCAAGCAGCTCGCTCGCGGTTTTCAAAATGATGGATACCATATCGTCGCGCGAGTCGGCTGTGCGCAGGTGGTTGGAGATGGTAAGAATTGCAAGCTGCTGCTTTTCAGCTTGTTTTCGTTCGGTGATATCCTGGAAAAGCGTAGCGAACCTGCCCGGGGAAGGGCTGTACGCCACAACTTCGAAGTGCTTTTGCAGATCCTGGGAGTAATTTTCAAATCTGGCTGCCTGGCGTGTCAAAGCGACCTCGCCATAGCTTTTGATCCAGTAGGGTTCAATGTTCGGCATGACCTGGCTAACGACTTTATTCACGACCTGGCTGGCCTGCAGCCCGGTCAGACGCTCAAAAGCCGGGTTCACCTCGAGGAACCGGTAATCTACAGGTTCTCCCTTTTCATCCAATACGATCTCATGCAATGCGAAGGCGCTCAACATTGTGTCAAACAACTCGCGGTAGCGGTCTTCGCTCAGTTCCAACTTTTTCTGGACATTTTTCAGGCCAGTGATGTCGGTTGCGGTGAAAATCACACCGGCGGACCAGTCTGACAGATCCAATGGTGTGGAACTCAGCAAGATATTCAGGATTTGACCGTTTTTGGAGCGCCAACAGGTTTCGATGGTGCCAGTGCCATCCGTGCGGATTTGATTGTACTTTTCAACTCCCACGCGTTCGTATTCGTCATCGGTTACATAAAGCATCCGGGCAGAGCGTCCAATAAGCTCCTGGTTGGTGTAACCGGTCATTTTACAAAGGGTGTCGTTGACCCAACCGAACACGCGGTTTTGCACCATGCCGATGCCATTGGGAGCAGCACGAAAGATACTGCGCAATGTAGATTCATTGAATTGCAGGGCCTCTTCAGTCTTTTTTCGTTCGGTGATATCGTGTGCAATGATGAACCAAAGATCTCTGTGATTGTAAATCACCCGGCTGGAGTGAACTTCCATTTCACGCAACTCGCCGTTTGACAGCTGGTGGCAGACTTCCTGGCGTGCTTTTCCGGATGGAAAAGCAGGAGCGAGATCATGCTGGATAACCCCGGGTGAATTTGGTTGGATATCAGCTTCCCGTAATTCCAGGAATTTTTCCCGGTCGTAGCCGTAGAAAGTGCAGGCAGCCGGGTTTGCATCGATGAATTTACCGGTGGCTGGATCGATGAGGAGCATGATGGTGTGGCTATTGTGAAACAAGCTCTGGTAGCGTTCTTCATAACCTTCTGGAGCCTGGTGGGCAGGCTGGTTTTTTGGAGAGCGATCGTGCCTGGAGTACCACATAAACCAGATGTTTGTGACGCCAAAAATCATGTTTATCCCGATCAGGAATGAATGCAGGTTTTTCCATCCGGTTAGAGGGACCCCGGCGTTTTTTACCAGGATGGGGTGAAGCTGACCTGAAATCGCCACACCGCCCATCAGCAGCAGAAGGAGACCGGTCAGGATTGCCGGCTCCAGGAGGCGCTCAAATAAACTGAAAATTCTGGTGTTGTGTATTCTTTGCATGAGATGAAGTGGATGCACCGTTGTCAGCGCAGATGATTGCATCGTGATTTTAATATGAGATGAAGAGAAACAGCCTTTACAAATTTGTTCGTAGGACTAATGGGCTATTCATTCGATTGGATGAGGGACAAGGATATCTTTCGAAAAAAAGAGCGCAAGAATCGGGTGGATCAGGTTGAAGAAAATCGCTATACTTTCGAGAGTGATGGCTTACAATTAGATCAATGTGCATGAAGGAGACGCTCGATGAACACGCAAACGGTTGAGTACGAACAGTTATCTGAAGATTATCAAAGAATTGAACAGGCGATACAGTACCTGGAGGAAAATTACCGGCGCCAACCGGAATTGAGTGAAATTGCAGCCAATATCGGGTTGAGCGAATATCATTTTCAACGCATCTTTACGCGCTGGGTAGGGATCAGCCCCAAGCGATTTGTGCAATTCCTGACTAAAGAAAACGCCAAGCGTTTGCTGGAGAATCGCCATAATTTGCTGGATGTGGCCTATCAAACCGGTCTTTCCGGTCCGGGACGGCTGCACGATTTGTTTGTTGCCTGCGAGGCTGTGACGCCGGGCGAATTCAAGCACATGGGAGAAGGCCTGACAATCACGTACGGATTTCAACCTACGCCGTTTGGCGAATGCCTGGTGGCGATGACCGGGCGGGGTATTTGCAATTTGATATTTGTGCAAGAGAATAATCGCGAGGCTGCCCTGTCTGTGCTGCGCTCTCACTGGGCGCTTGCCAGGTTGGTGGAGGATGATGAGCGCATGGGCCCGGTGGTGCACCAGGTGTTTACATTCCTGGTCGGGGGAAAGATGGAGCCGCTGCATATGCACCTGCACGGTACAAATTTTCAGATCAAGGTATGGGAGGCGCTGCTGCGTATTCCGCCCGGAGCCGTAGTGAGTTACCAGGAACTGGCCGCCCAGATTGGTATGCCGGGGGCAAGCAGGGCGGTTGGCAACGCAGTTTCGCGCAATCCGCTGCCGGTGCTGATCCCCTGTCACCGCGTGATTCGTAAAATGGGAGATTACGGCGGCTACCGGTGGGGCACGGCCCGCAAGAAAGCGCTATTGGCCTGGGAGAATATCTTGCAAGAAAATCCACAATGAGGACACGAATCTGGATAGCCATGCTGGCTGTCTACATTGTCTGGGGCTCGACTTACCTGGCGATCCGTTTTGCCGTCGAGACCATTCCGCCGTTTTTGATGGCGGGTACGCGCTTTCTGATTGCCGGGCTGATGCTTTATGGCTGGCGCCGGCTGGCGGGCGATGCCGCCCCCCAAAAGCTGGAGTGGAAATCAGCGGCGATCATTGGCTTGCTCTTACTGGTAGGTGGCAATGGACTGGTTAGCTGGGCCGAACAGTACGTACCCTCCGGGATCACGGCTTTGATGGTGGGCGCAGCACCGCTGTGGATGGTTTTGATCGATGCGGTGCGCCCGGGTGGTGTACGCCCGGGTTGGCAAACGGTTGCCGGGGTATTGATCGGTTTTGCAGGCATTGGCCTCCTGGTAGGAGGATGGCAAACGGGCCAGCACATCCAACAGGTTAACCTGGCGGGTGTGCTGGCTCTTTTTGCATCGGGAATTCTGTGGGCGGCAGGCTCGCTGTACAGCCGAAATGCGCGTTTGCCCGGGTCACCGTTGATGGGCACCGGAATGGAAATGTTGGCTGGAGGGGTGGGTCTGCTGCTTCTGGGTACGCTGGTGGGTGAATGGCTTCGATTGGATCTGGCGGGCATTTCGAGCCGGTCGTTGATGGGTCTTGGCTACCTGATTGTATTTGGCGCGCTGGTGGGTTTTGCGGCTTACACCTGGCTGCTGCGCGTAGCGCCGACCCCGCTGGTATCAACCTATGCCTATGTGAACCCGTTGATTGCCATTCTCCTGGGCAGCCTGATGGCAGGTGAAGCGCTTTCTGCGCGGATTCTCATCGCGGCGCTGGTCATCCTCAGCGCGGTGGCGCTGATCAATACAACGCGCACAAAGAAATTGGTAGAAAATCAGTAAGTTTCCAGACTGCTCGGATGCAATGGACAGAGAAGATGCAGGCTGCCTATCCGGTGCGAACAGCCTGAATTTTGCCAGTATGCCAGGCGCGCTGGAAGGCCGCCACCAGGACCGGGTCGTAGCGCGTTCCAGCGCAGTCCAGAATTTCCTCGAAGGCGCGCTCCAATGGCATAGCACGGCGATAGGGGCAGTGGATGGTCATGGCGTCGAATGAGTTAGCCAGCGCTACGATGCGAGCCCCAACGGGGATGGCCTCGCCCGCCAGTCCATCCGGATAGCCTGTGCCATCCCAGCGCTCGTGATGATGGCGCACAATGGGCACTGCCGGTGCAAGGAACGCAATGTCTTTAATCATTTCGGCGCCGGTCAGCGGGTGGATTTTGATTTCCTCCCATTCCTCGTTGGTTAAAGGCGTTTTTTTGAACAGGGTGGTTTCCCGTGTGATGATCTTTCCGATGTCATGCAGGATCGCCCCGAAGCGCAGTTGGCCCAATGCACGTCCGGAAAGGCCGGCTTCGGTGGCAATCGCCATCGATAGGCTGTCACACGCTCTACGTGGCCGCGGGTAAAAGCATCCCGCACATCAATCGCATTGGCCAGCATGGTGAGGCTTGATTCATAGGCGCGCTGCAATTGCGCGGTGCGCAGCTCTTGCGAGCGGGAGAGGCGGGCAAGGACGGCTGTGAGGAGCTCTTCCCGGGTGAGGGGTTTGATCAGGTAATCTTCAGCACCCAGGTTCTTGCCGGTGATGACATCCTGCTTTTCACCACGGGCAGTAAGGAACAAGAAGGGGATGGTCAACCATTCAGGCCGAGAGCGCACGGTCTGGAAGAATTGGTAACCGTCTACGCGCGGCATAGCAATATCTGACAGGATAATATCAGGGGTGATGGTTTTCATCTGCTCCAACGCATCCTGGCCATCCAGAGCAGCGATGACGGTGTAGCCTTCGGAGCTGAGAATATCCCGCAGACCCTCGCGCAGGGCGTCGTTGTCTTCTACAATAAGGATCGTTTCTCTATTCATCATCTATTGTGCAAATCCAAGACGGCAGGCAGGCCTCCGGAAGGGCGGGCGAGGCGCACAGCACGCAGTACAGCCTGAGCCACGACTTCGGCTGCGAATGCTCCAACAATGTTGACATCGGCGTTGCGCCTACCCGTCGCCAGGGCAAACAGGGTGTCGCCGTCCAACATGGTATGAGATGGACGAACACTGCGCGCCAGACCATCTTGCGCCATCTGGGCGACTTTGTTGGTCTGTTCCTTGTTCAGGCGGGCATTGGTGACGACAACACCGATTACAGTGTGCTCACGACGGTGGAACCCCGCCAGTGGTCGTGCGCCGAACTGCTTAAAGATCTGCAGGGTGTCTGCGAAAGGTGTTTGGGCGTCGCCGGGCATCTCACCGGGCAGCCGGCGGGCGCCGGCGATAATTTGCCCGCTGGTGGGATCGACGACATCGCCAAAGGCGTTGACCGCGACCAGCGCAGCCACTACCACGCCGCGACCAATTTCGACGGCGGCACAGCCAACGCCAGATTTCATGGCCTGCGACATGCCCAGCACCTTACCCACGCTGCAGCCCGTGCCGGCGCCCACATTACCCTCGGCAGGTGGGAGGTTGCTGGCATTCAGGCAGGCCTGGTAGCCCATGGCAGCATCTGGACGGGTGGCGGCGCTGCCCAGACCCAGGTCGAACAGGATGGCAGCCGGGACGATGGGGACACGCGCCACACCGGCATCGAAACCAATGCCGCGTTCTTCCAGATAGCGCACCACACCGGAGGCTGAATTAAGTTCCGAAGGCCGACCCGCCGGAAAGGACAACAGCATGCACTTTTTCTACCAGGTGCATGGGGTGGAGAGCATCGGTTTCACGTGTGCCAGGAGCGCCGCCGCGCTGGTCCACGCCGCCAACTGCACCGGCTTCACATAGAAGCACGGTAACGCCGGTAAGAGCCACGTCATCCTGGGCGTGCCCTATGCGTATACCGGGAATTGAGGTGATGGAAAGCGGCTTTTCAGGCATCTGCAGTTCAAGCAACGGGTCAGGTAGTTGGGCAGCAAGCAGTCTGCAATGGAGATTATAACATCGAAAAAATTACGGGTGCTCCGGTTGACATCTATTCCCTTTGGTGTATAATTTGGCGGCACGGCCCGTTAGCTCAATCTGGCAGAGCAGGCGACTCTTAATCGTCTGGTTGAAGGTTCGAGTCCTTCACGGGTCACCTGGTTCATGCCAATTCCGGCGATCATTTTCTCTCCAATACAGAGAATTTATCGGCCGGATTGTTGTTTAATTTCCCTTCTCCCATCTCCCTTTACCCGGACTTCATGTGTTTATGAAAAACTTAACTTGAAATTAGGAATTTGCTGAAAATTGTCAGGAGCTTAATATTAGAATTGCGGTATAATTACTACATAATGAAAGCCAAGTCGAATACCAAGCGCCTGAGCCCGGCGTATATTTTTATGTCTGTCGTCTTAATGACGATTGTTTTGGTTAACATCACGGTTAGTATCACGCGTGCAGATGCCGGTTATGCCCTGGCGTTTGACGGCATAAATGATACTGTCAAGTTGGGACATGCCGCCGAAATGATGGCGAGCACCTGGACAACGACGAAGACGATAGAGGTGTGGGTCAAGCCCGAGGGGCCGTCGCCCATCTGTATCTACGGCTCGGCTGAATCGTGTGATTACATTTTCGGTGACAAACCCGAATGGTGGGGCATTTCACGCGGCATTATCAACGGACAGGACCGAATCTGGGTCTTCAATTGGGATGGCACCCCTGACCGTGTCGGGGCAACTTACACCCCGGGAGAATGGGTGCATATTACCCTGGTGCATGGGGGCGGCATCCTTAAATCTACCGCAACGGCGTTGAAATTGCCAGCAAGGTCAGTGGTGCAACCCGCCAGCCCAGCACCGGCGCCTATCCGGATCTGTATCTGGGCGGCATCATCATGAACACCAACCGCAATTACACCATGCTGGGACAGATCGACGAAGTGCGAATGTGGAACACCGTGCGCACGCCGGCTGAGCTGCAGGCCAATATGACCCAGGAGCTGACCGGCAGCGAGCCAGGTCTTGCGGCCTATTACCGCATGTCCAACGGCTCGGGTTTATCCCTGACGGATGACAGCGGACATGGCTGGACCGGGACACTGATCGACGGCGGCCCAGGCGTACCGGCTAACGGCAGTCCGCCGCAATGGGTGATTTCTGAGGCTTTCGGAAGTGGTTCACCTACCAACACGCCTACAGTTACCCCCACCTTTACCCCTGTGCCGCCTACCCAGACCCCAACGGCGACTTTCGTGCCGCCCACGGTGACACCGACGTTCACTCCACTGCCGCCTACCCACACGCCCACAGCGACGTTTGTGCCGCCTACGGTAACCCCGACCTTTACCCCCATCCCGCCAACAGTTACCCCTACCTCGACAGCGGCACCGCCAACCCAAACGCCAACCCAAACACCGGAGCCGCCTGCGGCGACGTTCACCCCAACGTTTACGCCGGTTTTGCCCACCAATACACCCACTTTAACGCCGGAGCCGCCAACTGTTACCCCGACCTCAACACCGCAGGAGCCGACCCCAACACCTACGTTGACGCCGGAGGTCCCGGTATGATACTCCAACGCCTACTCCCACGGCAACCTTCACACCTCCGCCGTCTGGAGGGGCCGGTTATGCCCTGGCGTTTGATGGATCGAATGACAATGTGCGTCTGAATCAGACTGCGCTGATAATGTCTGCCAGTTGGACGACAACGAAGACGGTTGAGCTATGGGTAAGACCCGACGGAGCACCGATTACCTGTACCACCGGCACGCCTGATTCGTGTGATTATATTTTTGGCGATAAACCCACTGGCTGGGGGATCAGCCGTGGTATTGCCGGGGGGCTGGATCGAATCTGGGTCTTTAACTATGACGGCAGCATGGACCGGGTGGGTGTGGAATACAATCCTGGCGAGTGGGTGCATATTGCACTGGTGCACGATGCTGGCGTGCTGCGCATCTACAAGAATGGTGTTGAGGCTGGCAATCAGTTGAGCGGCGCTACCCGCCAACCCCCTGGCGGCGGGTCAGTCCTCTACTTTGGTGGGATCATTGTCAGTACGACGCGCAACTACACCTTCCAGGGACAGATCGATGAAGTGCGCATCTGGAACACGGGGCGCAGCGCAGCCGATTTGCAGGCCAATATGCTGATGGAGCTTACCGGCGCAGAAAATGGGCTGGCGGCTTATTATAAAATGTCAGATGGCGTCGGAACGATCCTGACCGATAACAGCGGGCATGGTTGGAATGGTTCGCTTTTAGATGGCGGCTCCGGGGTAGCTCCTGACGGCTTCCCACCCCAATGGGTGCTTTCCCAGGCTTTCTAACCCAACCCCCAATAACTGAAAGTATCGTGTGTGCGCTGCGGCCTACCGGCTGGAGCGCACGACGTCTAATACGGCTTCGGGATGTCTGGCAGCCACTTGCAGCAGCACCATTGCCGGTCCCTCGGGGACGCGCCGGCCTTGCTCCCAGTTGCGCAGGGTGCGCACGCTGATGCCCAGCATTTCTGCAAACTCAGCCTGGGTAAGGTGGAATCCTTCGCGAATGGTTTTGATATCCAGGCTGTTCAGGTGAAAAGATCGCGAGGGTTTAATTTCGCCACGCAGAATACCCCTGCCTTCCTTTACACTGGCAACCAGTTCCGCAAACAGCTTGTCTTTCATGGATATTCCTCCTCGATAATCCGGCGTAATACTTGTAATTGGTTGGGCGCCAGGCTATCGGCCTCATTCCTGGTGTAGGCCAGCAGCATCACAATCTGCATCTGCGCCTCGGCGCAGTAGTAAATCACACGCACACTGCCGCCTCTGGCTCGCCCACGCTCTCCCCAGTGAATTTTTCGCAAACCACCGCTGCCCGGGATGATCGAGCCCATCTCCGGTCGCAGCAGCAGCGCCACCTGCAGCTCGCGGTACTCGTCAGCGGAGAGCAGCGACTGGATCTGGCTGGTGAAGAGCGATGTCTCAACAATAATCATTGCCCGGATCGGCCCTTAATGCGATTGTACGCCATTGGCGTAGTAAAGTCAAGAGGAATCGCTTTGATGCGCGCCAACCGGCGTTATAATCGATCATGCTCATCCCGCAATGCGCAGAATACAAACATGTGCTTCAGGAGAAGACCATGACCCTTCCGAGTGTTTTGATTACCCGCCGGATTCCCCCGGAAAAGCTTTCCATCGCCCGCCAAACCTGCGAAGTGGATCTATGGGATGATGAGCTGCCCCCGCCCCGGGAGGTTTTGCTGCAGCGCGCCAGAGGTAAACAGGCGCTGCTGGTACTGCTGACCGATCGCATCGATGCAGCGGTAATGGATGCCGCCGGGCCAGGGTTACGAGTGATTTCCAATTGCGCGGTGGGGTACGATAATATCGATGTGGCTGAAGCTACACGTCGCGGCATTCCTGTGGGCAACACGCCCGGTGTGCTCACCGAAACCACTGCTGATTTTGCCTTTGCGTTGTTGATGGCAGCAGCCCGGCGTGTTGTGGAAGGCGATCAGTTTACGCGGGCAGGCAAATGGAAGACCTGGGGTTTGACCCAGTTGTTGGGGCAGGATATTTCTGGAGCGAGCCTGGGGTTGGTGGGTTTTGGGCGTATCGGCAGAGGGATGGCTAAACGCGCCGCTGGATTTGATATGCGTGTCCTTGTGTGCGATCCTGCGCTGGTCGAGAACACACCAGCAGGCGTTGCCGGTATCCAGCGTGTGGATCTGGATACCTTACTGCGGGAATCGGATTTCGTTTCCATCCATACGCCGCTCAATGCCGAAACCGTTCATTTGATCGGCGCGGATGCACTGGCAAAGATGAAGCCAACCGCCATCCTGATCAACACGGCGCGTGGACCTGTTGTGGATCCAGACGCGCTCTATCAGGCGTTGAAAAATAAAACGATATTTGCTGCAGCCTTGGATGTGACCGAACCGGAGCCAATCCCGGACGATCATCCCCTGCTATCGCTGGATAATTTGATCATCACCCCGCACATTGCCAGCGCCAGCGTGGGGACGCGCGGCAATATGGTTCAGATGGCCCTGGAGAACATGCTGGCGGGTTTGCGCGGTGAACGCCTGCCAAATCCTGTTAACCCGCAGGTGTACAACGCTCAGGATTTATTCCACGGGCAGGGTCATGGATTCTGAGGCGGTATCCTGGGAGGAATTTCCTGGCACGTATTTACCCGGCAACACGCGGGCGTAGTAGATCCATTCCAGAAGCGGGGCGGTCATAAAGGTGGTGATCAGCGCCATCAGCACCAGCATGGTGAAGAGAGCCGGTGAGAGCACGCCTATATCCAGTCCGATGTTGAGTAAGACTAACTCCATCAAGCCACGCGTGTTCATCAGGATACCCAGGGCGCCAGCTTCGCGCCAGTTCATACCGGAAAGGCGAGCAGCAATGGAAGAGCCGCCGAATTTCCCGGTAATCGCCACGAGAATAATTAGCCCGGTGTAAAACCACATATGCACACCATTCACCAACCCGATGCTGGTGCGCAGACCGGTAAAAGCGAAGAAGAGCGGCAGCATCAACACCACGGCTGTATCGTTCAGCTTTTCATTCAGAGCATGCACGAACCCGGTTTGTTTGGGCATGATGACACCTGCCAGGAAAGCGCCAAACAGGGCATGAATGCCCAATGTTTCGGTAATCCAACTGGAAGCCAGAACCAGTAATAGAATCAGCGCCAGCATGTCCTGGGTTATAGCGCCGCGCCTTTCATAGGCGGCCTCCAGGCGGTTGAGCATGCGCCGTACACCAAATAGCATCACCAGGATGTAAGCCCCGATCCCCAGCAACATGAACCAAATGGAAGCAGCCGAACCGGTAGCCCGGACCAGGAAAACTACGCCTGCCAGGATCGTCCAGCCGGTCACATCATCCACAGCGGCACACGCAATGGTGATTACTCCCAAGTGGGTGTTCAGCAGTTTGCGCTCCGATAGGATGCGCGCCAGGACGGGAAAAGCCGTGATGCTCATGGCCGCGCCCAGAAACAAAGCGAAATTCATAAAGGCAACGCTGTCGTCGGAAACCCGCGGGTAGAGATAAAGCGCCAGCAAAGCGCCCAGAAAAAACGGCGCCAGTATGCTGACGTGGCTGACCACAACAGCCGTGTGGCCGCGGCCTTTAAGGATGTGAGGGTCGAGCTCGAGGCCCACCAGGAACATAAACAGCAGCAGGCCAATCTGGCTGATAGCGCTCAGGAAACCCAGACTCTGAGGGGGGAACAGCGCGGCGGATGCCTCGGGCGCCAGCCAGCCAAACAGGCTGGGCCCTAACAGGATGCCCGCCACCATTTCACCCATGACTTGCGGTTGGCGGATTTTCCGAAATAGCCAGCCAACCAGACGGGCCAGCGCCAGGATTGCGCCAATTTGCACCAGAAGGAGTAACAGGTCTGGCATCAGTTCCCCCTTGGCGGATGCGCATCCGCTGGAAGGCGCACGCCCTGGACAGCAAGCGGAATTGGGCAGGCCGATGAACGTATTTCGCCGCTCAGGCTGTCCGGGTCGACTTGCCGGTCAACGCTGGCAGTGAATTGGATGCTCCCAACCAACTCTGAAGGGGAAGTTGAAACGCTCAATGCCTGACCTTCCAGGCGACCGGTAAACTTGATGGAGGGAAGTTCGCGGATTGTGATGTGTAAATCAGGGCCGGATTGTTGGATTACCCATGTCATGCTGGCTTCGCCTGGAAAAAACGGAGCGCAGCTGTTGGCCGAAATTTGAAGATCCCAACCACCAGCAATCGAAATGGGCGCTTGAAGGTGAGAGCCCAGGCGGATGATACCCAAGACACCCAGTACAGGCAGAAAAACCATACTCGTGTATAGCAAGATGGTGCGCATAATAGAAGATCTCTCCGAAAAAGGCTAGATAGATTATAACCCCGCAGGATGTTTGCAGATTATATCCGAATCCGCCAGATAAATAAGATTGACTTTGTCTGAATAATTTTGTACAATACAGGACGCATCCAAAACTTTATCTAGTTGATAGAGTCATGGTGTGGACGCAGTAAACCACGTGCGACACCTACACAAAACCCGGTGTTTACTTGATAAAGAATAAGGTGAGGAAAATGAAAATCGAGAACCAGCGGTTGATTGCCGAGCCAGGAGACCCTTTCGATATACGCTTCATCCAGAGCCCCAACTTCAAGCCCCAATTGGTACGCAAACAGCTGATCATCCATTCCACGGAGGGATCGTCGGTAGCGGGCGCTATTGGCACCTTTCTGAACGGGTTAAAGTCCGTCCACCTGATCCTGGGTAAAGATGGGAAGGACCTGGTACAGATGGTCAACTTTAACGAAAAAGCTGTTCACGCCCATGATTACAATAACACTGCGATTGGTATCGAGTTGGATTACCCGGGATTTTTGACCAATATAAGCGGTCATTTTACCTTTATCGGCAAATTCAAACCCGGTGAATATATTTACGCGACTGCTGAAAACGACTGGAAACTGCACCCCTGGCCGCTTTATCCACGGGCCCAGTTGGATGCGCTGCTGGTTCTTTCCCGATTGTTAATGGATCAATTGGGGATTGAGGAGGTACTTGGTCACGAGGAGATCAATGAAGGCAAGCGTGACCCCGGCCCGGCATTCCCGATGAACATCTTCCGGGAGAAGCTTGCCGGCGCAGGAAGCGTACCCCTGGTGCTGGAAGAGACCAATCAGGAGGCGCATTTGCGTGCCGGTCCACACCCCGACAATTATCCGGTATTGGAGGCAGGTGCTCTTCCCAAGGGTACACCAGTGACGATTGTTGGAGAAGAGAGCGGGTGGGCGCTGGTAGAGGTGATGGCCGAGGTGAATGGCAATCCCTGGTTGATTGGATGGTTGGACAGCGATGCGGTCCAGGCACGCCGGTTCACGCCCGTGGTGAAAGATCATCTGCTCTTCACGAGTGATGGACGCCGTTACAAGCAGATCAAGCCTTACATTGGCAATTATGCTCCCAACGAGGTAATCAAAGAACACAAGCTCGTTATCATGCACATTACTACCGGGACGCGCATGCAGAGCACGATCAACTGGTTCCGCAATCCCGATACCCAGGTGTCCTCCCATTTGCTGATAGGCCGGGATGGGCGTGTGGTCCAATTTGTGCCCTTCGACCGTCTGGCTTTCCATTCAGGGGACAGTCATTGGGAAGGGGATAGCAATCTGAATCGTTTTTCAATCGGCATCGAGCTGGATAATGCCGGGTTCCTGAGCTTCAGCAACGGGCATTTCCGCCGGAAAGGTGTGGAGATCGACAACAATGATGTGGTGATGGCGACGCACTGGAAGGAATTTGCCCCACGCGGATGGCAGAAATTCACCGAAATTCAACTGGCAGTCACCACGGATATCGTTAAAGCGCTGGTGGAAGAATACGGAATTCAAGAGGTTCTGGGTCACGACGTGGTCAATCTGCGCAATCGCAGCGATCCGGGACCTTTGTTTCCAATGCAGTCTTTTCGAAAGGAAATCTTTGGGCGCACAGAGCCGCACGTGCGTGTCTTCCGTACCGCTCAAGAAGCCGATATCTTTGATAACAGCAGTGGGCAGAAACCCAACCTGGATCACCCGCTGCATAAAGCTCCCCTTCCGCTGCTTTCAGGTGTAAAGGTTTTAGAGAAACAGGGAGCATGGGCGCTGGTGAAGGTGCTTTCGTCCACACTGGGGGGGTTGAATGGCGCGGTCGGGTGGATACCCGCTGGCAGCATCAAGAACAACAAGAAGATGAATAAAACATCCAACGAACTAAAGTTTTTCAAGAAAATTAACAGCGCTGAGCCGATTGTTCCCCCCACCAGGCTGAAAGACAGCCCACTGCCGACCGGTACTCGCCTGCGTATTCTGGAAAGGCACGACGACTGGACGCTGGTAGCCACGCTGGACCCAACCGAGAAGCGCAAGTGGTTGGAAGGCTGGATCATGACGGACCTTTTAGTGGAGGACGTGTGACCGAAACAGACAATCAGCTTGATGGGCGGAAAGAACCTGGTGTTTCTCGTATCTATCGATCAGAGGAAATCATGGTGTTCTGGGAGCCACAATTATGCATCCACACTGCCCGCTGTCTGATGGCTTTGCCGGAAGTATTTAACGCCAACCGGCGTCCCTGGGTGAAGATTGATGGGGCCAGTCCCGACCATATTGCAGCGGCGGTCATGGGCTGCCCCAGCGGGGCCCTGCGTTTTGAGCGTTTGGATGGGGGTATGCAGGAATTGGGCAGTGAGACCACCAGGATTGAAGCTCTTCCCGACGGGCCGTTGTATGTGCAGGGAAAATTGGAGATCCAGGACACCGATGGCAACCTGCGGCGAGCCACCCGCGCCGCCCTGTGCCGCTGTGGGCGGAGTGGCAACAAACCCTATTGTGATAACTCGCACCTGCACACCGGCTTTTCTACCACCGGTCGACTGCGTTGATCGACCGGTTACCTAAACTGGTTGAGGCGCAAGGGTTCTTCGCCGGTTGAGCAAGTTTTCTGCTGAGAAGATGATCAGCGCCAGCCAGATGATGCTGAAGCCGATCAAACGCGTGTGGGTAAAAGGCTCGCCAAACAGCAAAACACCTGAAAGAAATTGCAGTGTGGGGGCAACAAACTGAAGCAGACCAAGAACTGTGAGAGGGATGAGGCGCACACCACTGGCGAAGAGCAGGAGCGGTATGACCGTTACCACGCCAGTGAGCAAAAGCAGTACGGTTACACCCGGGGTTATGCTGCCCAGCGCGCCGTGACCTGTAGCCTGCAGAACCAGAATGTACCCCAGAGCAGGCAGGAGAATGAGGCCGGTTTCGAGGGTCAATCCAAAGAGCGAGCCGAGCGGGGCTGTCTTTTTGATCAGACCGTAGAGTCCAAATGTAAAGGCCAGCACCAGGGCGATCCAGGGGAGTGAACCATAACCCAGGGTCAGATAAATCACACCGGCAGCCGCCAGGCTAACCGGAATCCATTGCAACGGGCGCAGCTTTTCACCCAGAAAGACCACCCCCAGCAAAACACTCACCAGGGGGTTGATAAAATATCCCAGGCTGGTTTCTACCACGTAACCGGCATTGACACCCCAGATATAGGTCAGCCAGTTGATGGACAACAGCGTGGCCGCCAGGGCATACACGCTCAGGTTGCGCAAGGTGATGGTTCGTTTAAACTTCGGGAATTTCCCTTCGAACGGCGATGATGCCCGCCAGGAGTAAGAACGACCACAGGATACGGTGGGCTACAATCTGGTCTGCAGGCACACTTTTAATGAACTTGAAAAAGATGGGAAAAAATCCCCAGAGAATGTAAGTGGTAGTGGCGTAAACGACACCCTTGTTCATGGCGCAGCCTCATGAGTTTGCCCTGCCAGCGGGCAGACGATCAAAATCGCTCCCATCTCACTCGTATGGATATGTTTCCACGGTCTGGAATGGGGGCCAGACAACCCGGCAATTATAGCACAACGCCTGGAGCCAGCGATTTAAAGAATATTCTTTATGTCAGGCGGGTAGCGGTAAATAATGGCCAGGCCGCCTTCGGATGTTTCGCGGTAAATGGGGGGCAGGTCACGCCCGGTGGCTTTCATCACCCGAACAACCTCATCGAAGGAGATGCGGTGACTGCCGTCCGAATAGCAGGCAAAGGTGGCGCAATCGAGGGCGCGGGTGGCAGCAAAGATGTTGCGCTCGATGCACGGGATTTGCACCAGTCCGTTGACCGGATCGCAGGTAAGACCCAGGTGGTGTTCCAGGCCCATTTCGGCCGCATATTCGATCTGCCGGATGGAGCCGCCCATCAACTGGGCAGCGGCTGCAGCTGCCATTGCGCAGGCAGCGCCGATCTCTCCCTGGCAGCCGACTTCGGCGCCAGAGATGGAGGCGTTGTGTTTGATGAGATTGCCCACCAATCCGGCAGTGGCCAAAGCACGCAGAATGTGAGGCATGGATGTTTCCAGTGTGTCTTCGATATGGCGTAAAACGGCGGGCAGAACCCCGCAGGAACCACAGGTTGGGGCTGTGACGATCTGGCTGCCGGTAGCATTTTCCTCTGCGACTGCCAGAGCGTACGCCGGCAGGAAGCCTTCTTTGCGTAAGGGGCCCCCCAGCGTCTGAATCTTGCGGTAGAAGGTCCAGGCACGGCGCGGCAGCCCCAGCCCGCCAGGGAGCACACCCTCAGTTTCCAGGCCGCGGTCGATGGAGGCCTGCATCACCTGGCGCACCTGCTCAAGGTAATTCCAGATTTCCGGACCTTCACATTCCTGAACGTATTCCCAGAAGGTTAACCCAGACTGGGTACAGTATTTGAGGATGGCGTCCAGGCTATGGAGGGGGTATACGGGAGGGGCAGTGGCTGGCTCACCTTCAGCCCGGATCACGCCGCCCCCCGGGCTGTAAACCTGCCAGGTGGCGATGGGTTTGTGCTCTGGATCCAGGGCGATGAAGCGCATTCCGTTGGGGTGCAGAGGCAGCTCTTCGTCTGGTTTCCATTGGATTTGCACGGATGTGGGGGTCAGGGCATCCTGAATGGCGGCATCGGTCAGGTGACCTTTACCGGTGGCAGCCAGGCTCCCATACAGGGTGACGAGGTAAGCAGCGGCCTGCGGGTAGCGCCGGCGGAATTCTTCGGCGGCGCGGCGCGGCCCCATAGTGTGGCTGCTGGATGGGCCGTGACCAATATTGTATAACTCACGGATGGATTGCAAAGTCGATTTTCCTTCGTTCAGGGCTCGCCGGGAAAAACCGGTAAGCCAATTTATGCTGCGATGGTCACGAGCAATTATAAGCCATCCTTGCGGGTGCATGAAAACACTTGTTCCTGGCGGAATTCCGTCAGGAACAAGCTTGATTATTTACGCTATTTGGTTATTTAGCGATTGTACTATCTATTTCTGGCTGTAATTGGTCATCTGGATAAGGAAAAAGGTGAGGGCAGATGCAAAGATGGCGCTGCCTACCAGGGGCAATGTGGTGCGTACGGCTTCCAGAGCTGACTGTTGTGATAGGACGATCATCCCAACGCCAGTGATGGTGAGCGTTGCAAAGATCACGATAATTTTAGTAAGAAAGTTGGTGTGCATTTGAGCCTCCGAAAATAGTGTGTTTGTTGATCGTGGATTTTAATTTGATACATTTATTATACATTTTAGTATGTATGTATATGAGTAAAAAATATATGTACTTAACGGCCCTCCGTACCAACCCTGGGCAATATGCCCTGCATGAAAATATCCGCCAGCGCCGGGGCGCTGTCCTGCAGCGAAAATGAGGATGGGTCGAATAACCACAGGTAAATGGCGCCGTTTTGAAATGCCATAAATGCGCGCGCCAGGTCTTCCGGGTCCAGATCGCGGCGCAATTCGCCGGAGGCAATTCCCTGGCGCATTACATCGGCAACCCCTGTGATCAGGGAACGGCTGCTTTCCAGGCGCTGAAGCTGGCTGGCGGCCAGATCGGGTGTGCGTTCAGTTTTGAACAAGGTGATCTCCATCATGGCGCGCAGCT
The DNA here is from genome assembly GCA_963705155.1 of uncultured Chloroflexia bacterium. Taxonomy (GTDB): domain Bacteria; phylum Chloroflexota; class Anaerolineae; order Anaerolineales; family UBA4823; genus CAVPJC01. The sequence goes on from CAVPJC010000004.1 coordinate 199,956, forward strand.
CCGGGTTGGTTGCCACGGTTTCGAGCAAGCGGATAAACACACGTCGTAAAATATCCGTCAGGCTGCCACCCTGTGCTGCCGCGGTTTGGACGATCTCCTGGCTGAGGGTGGCATACTTACCCAGGAGGGCGTTGTAAAGCTCGGCCTTGCTGCCGAAGTGCCAGTAGATGGCGCCGCGGGTCACGTTGGCCTCTTTAGCTACATCTTCGAGGCTGGCAGCGAAAAACCCCTTGTGACTGAACACCTTCAGCGCAGCCTTCAACAGGGTTTCGTGGGTTTCAGCAGCTTCTTCTTTGGTTCTTTTCATCATCGCCTCGTTTTATATATACTAACACGAATGTATGTAAATGTCAAGAGGCAATTTGAAGTACAATAGGTTATGATTGCAATGAAATCCCACTATCTTGATATGAGGAGAAATTAAAGATGGAATATCGCAGCTTAGGCCGCACCGGCGTGCAGGTGTCTCCTCTCTGCCTGGGCGCAATGAATTTCCCCAGCCCCACCCCGGAGGATGAAGCGATCACGATCATTAATCGTGCCCTGGAAGCCGGGATCAACTTTATTGATACTGCCAATGTGTATAACCTGGGTGAAAGCGAGCGCGTGGTTGGCAAAGCGCTAAAGGACAGCGGCAAACGAAACCAGGTGGTGTTGGCGACCAAGGTTTTTGGGCGAATGGGGGATTTGCCCAACGATGGGGGCGTCTCACGTTATCACATCATCCAATCTTGTGAGGATTCCCTGCGCCGTTTGCAAACCGACCGGATTGACCTTTACCAACTCCATCGCCCATCTCTGAGTGTGCCGCAAGACGAGACCCTGCGAGCCTTTGATGACCTGGTGACTGCCGGCAAAGTGTGCTATATCGGGTGCTCTACCCACCCGGCGTGGATGGTAATGGAAGCGCTTGCGATCAGCGACCGCTACAACCTGGTGCGTTACGTCAGCGAACAGCCCCCCTACAACCTGGTAGACCGGCGCATCGAGAACGAGCTGGTTCCCCTGGCGCAAAAATATGGCCTGGCTTTGCTGCCCTGGTCGCCGCTGGCGGGAGGCATTTTGGCGGGCCGCTACCTGGATCAGGATGACCATCCTGAAGGTTCGCGCGCCAGCCGGGCGGGCAGCATGTTCGTTGAACGCATCACCCCCACGGCCAACCGCGTGGCAGCCGAGGTGCGTGTCATGGCACGGGAACGCAGCCTGACGCCCTCCCAGCTCGCCTTGTTATGGGTCAAAGACCAGCCGGGGGTTACCTCGCCCATCATCGGACCGCGCACCTTGACCCAATTAGAGGATGCCATTGGGATCCTGGATAAGAACCTGGTAGATGGGGACCGGCCGCTCTTCGATGCGCTGGTGCATCCCGGCACGGCAGTGGCAGATTTTCACAACAGCAACGATTGGATGAAGGCTCGCGTTACCGGCTAATCAGGAATCGAAAGAAGCTCAACGATTTTACGCGGCTGCAGGCTGGCAGCCGATTTATTATTGGTTTTCTCTGGAGTTAAGCAATGATTTTGATCCAACTGACCCATGTGACCCTGATCCTGGGAGCGCATCCGGTCTTCCGCAACCTGACCTGGAGCATCCAGGATCACCAGAAGATTGGCCTGATCGGTGTGAATGGGGCGGGGAAGTCTTCTCTGCTGCGCTTGATCACCGGAGAACACCCCCCGGAGCCAGGCGGCAGCCTTAACCGGGGCGCGGCGTCACATTGGGATACCTGCCTCAAAATATCGAGGTGGGATTGGATGGCAAGGTGTTTGAAACGGCCCTGGCAGGCAACCCACGCTGGCTGCAGGTTCACCAGGAGCTGGAACAGGTGGAACTGCGCATGAGCGAGCCATCTGTCTATTCCGATAATAAGGCGTTGACCCGGGCATTGGAGGCGCAGGCGCGCCTGCTGGATGAATATGCTGCGCTGGGGGGCGAGAGCTACCCGGAGAGGGTGGCGGAGACGTTGACCGGGCTGGGTTTTCTGCAGCAGGATTTTGAAAAACCTTTAGCCGATTTGAGCGGCGGACAGAAGAAGCTGGTGGGGCTGGCCTGTTTGCTGCTCAGCCGCCCGGATGTGATGCTGCTGGATGAGCCGGACAACCATCTTGACCTGAGCGGCAAAGTCTTCCTGGAACAGTTCATCCGTGATTATCCGGGCACGGTGGTGCTGATATCCCACGACCGCTACCTGCTGGATGGAGTGGTCACGCATATTGTGGAGATCGAAGACGGCAAACTTACCAGCTTCACCGGCGACTACAGCACCTACATGGCTGACAAGGAAGAGCGCATGGCGCGCCAGGAGGAACTGTTTCAAATCCAGCGTCGTGAGATTGCCCGGTTGGAAATGGCGCGCAAGCGCTACGCCCTGTGGACACAATTCAATGATAAGTTCGCCAGCCGCATGCACGCGGTGGATGCCCGGCTGGAGCGCATGGAGCGCATCGACCGGCCCGTTCTGGAGCGCCGCCGTATGGATCTGGATCTGGGTGGATGGCAGGGATCACGCAAGGTGGTGGAGCTGACCGGCGTGGATAAGGCCTACGATGGGCAGTCTGTGTTGCGCGATGTGAACGCCTTGATCCAGCACGGCGAGCGTGTGGGGGTTGTGGGGCCTAACGGGGCGGGCAAATCGGTGCTGCTGCGCCTGATTTTGGAAATGGAACCGGCTGACCGGGGTGAAGTTCGCCTGGGTCCCAGCATCAAGTGCGGGTATTATGCTCAAGAACATGAAACGCTTGTGATGGAGATGACGCTGCTGGATACGGTACGGCGCGCCAGCGCGATTTCCGAGCCGGGCGCGGTGGCCTTCCTAAACCGCTTCTTGTTTCCCTACCCACGCGTGAGCCAGAAGGTGCGTGACCTATCGGGCGGCGAGCGCAGCCGGCTGCAGCTGGCCCTGTTGGTGCTTTCAGGGGCAAACTTTTTGCTGCTGGATGAGCCGACCAATAACCTGGATATTGCCTCAGCGGAGGTGCTGGAAAACGCCCTGCAAGAGTTTGTTGGCACGGTATTGATCATCTCGCATGACCGGTACTTTCTGGATCGCACCGTGAACCGCATCTGGGCGCTGGATGATGGGCACGTTAAGGAATACCCCGGGGGGTACAGCGATTACCAGTATGCTCTTCAGCGGGCTGCCTGATTAGATCCGTCCAGCCGCCCGGGGAGCCATACCCGTAAACCGAGCGGACGGTGATCCGGCCTTGATGATTATGCCAATGGTTTGCGGTTATTTCTCAGCGCACCAAAACCCACCAGCTTACCGGTTTCTTCATCCCACAGGTTGAGAAACAGCGAGCGCATGCTGGAGACCAGAGTGAGGGTGTTGACATTCTGGAACATGGGGTGTTCATTGTGGCATTTGGGCAGGTTGTAGTTGGGGATGCGCGAATTGATATGGTGGATGTGGTGGTAGCCGATGTTACCTGTGAACCACTGCAGCACACCGGGTAGTTTGTAGTATGAGCTGCCTTTCATTGCCGCAGTCAGGTAATCCCAACGGCTGTGTCGCGCCCAATACACGCCATCAAACTGGTGCTGGACGTAGAACAACCACACACCCACCGAGGTGCCCAGCAGCATCACCGGAAGCTGGACGAGCAGATAGGCCTTGAGTCCGATGGTGAAGCTCATCAAGAGAACGATGCCAAGCAGGATCAGGTTGGTGAGATAAACGCTGTTGCGCTCGCGCTTGCCGGATTTTGGCGAGACGAAGCGGTGTCCGATCAGAAAGACACCCAGGGCGCCCACCGTGAACATGATTAACGGGTTGCGCGCCACACGATAGGCCAGCTTCTTCCAGGGGGAGAGCGCCAGGTATTCACTCACCGTCAAGGTCCACACATCACCCCGGCCGCGCCGGTCCAGGTCGCCCACCGTAGCGTGATGCACGGCGTGGTCGTGGCGCCAGCGCTGGTAGGGGGTGAAGGTGAGGATGCCGGTGATGATGCCTACCGTGTCGTTAAGCCGTTTGGAGCGAAAAAACGATCCATGCCCGCAGTCGTGAAATATGATAAAGGTACGGATCATAAACCCGGCGGCAGGGATGGAGAGCAGCAGTGTGAGCCAGTACGATACCCGCAGGCTGAGGGCCATCAGTACCAGCAGGGTGAGATAAGGCACCAGGGTATTGATCACCTGCCACCAGCTTCGCAGGTTGTCCGGGTTCTGGTATCTGGCAACAATTTTTTGCCAGGCAGGCCTGTCCGCATCGGTGGAGGGGAGGTTAAGAATTTCAGTCATCATCTACTTCTCTCTCTATTCAATTAGATGGCTGTCCTCAGACTGGTTCTGAGCACTACCGATCCATGCATTCTCATTATATCATTGGCTTCCGGGGTGGTTGCGGGGTGGGGAGGTGAGGCCAGCGCGTTCCCAACGACGAGGTTTCAGCTGTTTTATAGGTGAGGCTGACAGCGTTGACCATTCAGTAACTGACCACCGGCATTTGATGGATGTACTTGCCCTCACCCAGCTCTTTCAACACAAAAGCGGCCCCATCGGCACGAGAAAGCTGACTGCCGGAGTCTTTACCCAGGTAACCCACACGGTATTTCCCGGTTCGCGGGCCATTCGTCAGGCGGGGGAAGCGCACAATCGTCCAATCCAGGCCGCTGGTGCGAAGAATATCCACATTGGCAGCAGAGTCGCTCAGCACATCACCTGCCAGTAGGGTGAGCAGAGCTTTCATCACATGATCCAACAGTCCGGGTTGGTCTTGTGGATCGCGCACGCCCGCTCCGGTCATCGAAACCAGCCGGCGGATGCCATGCTTTTTCATTGCGGCGAGGATATTATTGGCTGCGGTCTGCATCATGCCAACAACAGCCGGACGGGCTGGCCCCAGTGCGCTGATGACGGCGTCGTGTCCCGCGACCGCCTGCTCGACGGCGGCTGTATCCAGGACATCGCCCGGGAACAGGCTCAGGTGCGGGTGTGTAATTTCCAGCCTGGCGGGGCTGCGCACAAAAGCCGTGACCAGGTGCCCGGAGTCAAGCGCCTGCTTTACGATTTCGATCCCGGTTCCACCGGACGCACCAAAAACGATAATTTTCATTTCACCACAAAAATGCCACACCGCGCTTGCCCAGGATCGAGTCGTCAAAGATCAGCTCGGCGGGCTTATCCGCCATACCCAGGCAGACATGCAGCGGCAGCAAATGCTCCTCGCGGGGATGGCAATAGCGCGCATAGGGCGCTTTCTCCCATTCGATCAGGCGCTGTTCACGCTCGGATTGGGGCATCGGAGCGGTACAACTCTCGATCAGCCAATCTTGGAAGGCTTCATTGGCAGGATCAGGGGAGCCAAGGGCTTGCCCAAAAAAAGCTCTCTGGTTATGGAATGAGAATCCTGATCCGACCACCAGGATATTTTCACTGCTTAAGTCGCGCAAAGCTCTGCCAAGGGCGATGTGTGCAGCCGGGTCAAGACCGCGCAAGAGCGAGAGCTGGAGCGAGGGAATATCCGCTTCCGGGTACATCAGTTTCAGCGGGATAAACAGGCCGTGGTCAAATCCACGCTGAAGATCAATGCGAAGCGCCATCCCATTTTTCTTCAGCAGCCCGGCAATCCTGTTCGCCAACTCAGGGCTCCCCGCAGCCGGGTAGGTGATTTTATAGGCTTCATCCGGGAAACCATAATAATCATAGAACATAACGGGATTTTGTGCTCCCAGAAGCGTTGCTGCGCTTTCTTCCCAATGGGCGCTGATGACCAGGATGGCATCCGGTTTTGTGAGCTTTGATGGAAGCTTGAGCATGAAGTCGACCATTGCTTTGTGGCTTGCATCTCCGAGGATTGGCAAAGGGCCACCGCCATGGGAAAAATAAACAATTCTGGCTTTATTCGGTATATGATTTTGATCCATCTTATAATCCTTTGATATTCATTTTGGAAGATTTCAAAATGGCTGATAAAGTCATAAGGTACTGGCGCTCATGCATCTCTATCACAAGTTTGTATGAACTTATCAAACCTTCAAACTGCTCAAATTGTTTTCATCATTTCCCTTATACGACGCGATAAGCTTTGCATGACTGCCAGAGATACATCGGGTCTCTCGCGTAGAATAGACTTGAACGCCTCTCCGTCAATGGACAGGATGCGTGTTTCGCTTTTTGTCACCATGCCTGCTGAACGCGGGGCAGGATCAAGGATCGCCATCTCCCCGATGATCTCCCCCGTGCCACGCTCAGCCAAAACCTGCTCAATACCATCCGGATTCCGTGACGATCTGAACCTGCCCACTGATGATCACAAACATCGCATCTCCTTCATCGCCCTGCCGGCAAATGATGTCAGCAGCGGGATGCCATTGCTCCTGTGCAATCAGCGCGATCCGCTCGAGGTCTTCGGGGGTGAGATTGGCAAAAATGGGTATCTCCTGCAGGATCAGTACACGTTCCAGCGTTGAAATGGTTTGGATAGTTTCCATGGACAACTCCTCATGAAATTCAATCAATGAGCTGCGGGCAGCATCCCGAATCAATGGATGTGAGTCAGACAGCAGTTCGTGCAGTTTTGGGATGAACTGACTCAAGCCTAGCTCAGGGATTGCGCGGACTGCCAATGCACGCGACCATAAGTCTGGAGAGTTCAATAAGTTATCAATAGCATTTCCAGGTTCGGATGGAAATGGTTTTCCCTCCAAGAGGCCAACAATCCCTTTTGACAGCACCTTGTCTCCAAGAGTTTCCAGTGCTTCCAAAGCAGACGACTTGCTTTCAGGGTTTGAATCTTCTATATTCTTGCGGACGAGTTCCATGGTTTCAGGATCACTTAACAGCCCAACAATTTTAATCAGGCGCGCTTCGCTTCGGAGAACATGCCTGGCGAGATTTTTACGTAAGAGAGAGACGGCGCGCCCGGCTGAAGGAAGGCTGGCTTCCCAGGTTTTGAAATCACTGGCTTGAAGGATTTCCTTGCGGGCGTAAAGCCGCAGCGGATCAAAAGTCTCAGGGTGCCCGGGGGTAAGTGCATCCAGAGCGGAATCGATGGGAGGGTTTTTGGTATTGAAAAGGTCAAGGACGAATGAGCGGGTCTGTTCCTCGTGATGGCGGAGAATTTCCGCCGCAGACCTGCGAACTGCACCATCTTCATCGGATAAACGCGCCAACACAGCTTTTACTGCTTCGGGTTCTGCGAGATCGGTGAACGAATAACAAGCAGCTTTGCGAACCATTGGGGATGAATCCTGCAAAGCCTCAATCAGCATGCCGCCCTCAAAGGCTGGGATGAAATAGAGCATCAACCTGTCCAATCGCTTCGAGCGCACCAATGCGTGTTTGCTCATCTTTGGTGTTGAGCCATTCCGCCAGGGTTGAAAGCACACGTTCCGGGTAACCTAACCTGCCCAGAGCAATGGCGGATTGCACACGCACCGCTGATGCCTGATCGGTCAATGATGCGGTTAACTTTGTTAGCAATTCGGGGGGATGGTTCGGCCCCAACTGTGTAAGCGCAATGATAGCGTTTCTGCGGACGTTTGCATCGCCGTCATCGAGGCGAGCCTGAATAAGGTCGTAGGCAGATGCGGCGCGTAACTCTCCGAGCGATTTAATGACTGCGGCGCGGACTCCAGCTTCAGTGATCCAGGATGTGAAGCGACAGGGTGGGGATGGCGGAGGCATTCTGCATCTTTCCTAAAATATCCGCGGCGAGACGCCGTGTAGACGGCTTGGGTTCATGCAAAGCATGCGTGACGACCGTTAACGCGGCGGCATCGCCTTGAAATCCCGAGAAGGCCGGATTTTCCGAGCTAAAGACTTCCAGACGACCCGCTTGCAACGCATCCATCAATGCCTGACCATAAGCGGAGCGCATCCGCCAAACCAGAATGCCGCAGACCAGCGTGATCAAGGTGCCCATCAACAGGATTTGCGTATTGGTCAGCACTCGCTCACCCAGAATGAGCAAAAGGCCCGAAAACGCCACACCGATTTGCGATGGAACTCCATTTTGAAAAGCCAGCACCTGCCCGCGTTTTTGCGAAGGGACGACATTGAACAATGCGTTCCAGGCCGTGCCCGTTATCCCGGAAAGAATGACCAACTGCGAAAACCGTGCAATGACTGCTCCGTTCAAAGAATACTGGCTGGCAAAAACGGTAAAGCCAAACAGATAAACCAGCGGCATGATCAGCACACTGTTGACGATGCCCAGTCTCGTGTAAAAGCGATTGGCAAGCAGCAGTGAGACAAAAAATGTGACGGCGGTGGTGATACTGCTAAATAAGCCCAAAAAGCCAGCCACCTCAGCTTCGTTTGGGAAGGAGGCGCTAACAACCTTGCTAAAGGGGAATGCGATGGCAAAGAATACAATTGAAAACAGTACCGAAGCATAGGCAATCAACTTCATCAAGGTTGAACCACGTACATAGTCGAAGCCCGAACGCAGGTCGTACCAGAAATTTGGTTTTTGACCGGACTGCTTCACAGGCTTGAAATAATTTTTGGAGATCACCCGAGTGGTGAAAAACACCAGGCCGAGCAAGAAAGCATAAAAGATCAAAAGGTTCTCTGCGCCGAGGTATTTCGCGAGAACGCCGGTTACAGAATTGCCAAGCACGCTCCCCAGAATACCTGCGCTTGTAAATAAGGGAAACAATCGTTTGGCTTGCCGTGCATCACTAACTCCGCCCGCCACGTTCCATGTAAACGTGCCGAGGATCATTCCCATAGAATTGATCGTCAGCCAGAGAATCGGATACAAAATCGGGATTGACATTTCCAGTGCTGCACGTTCAACAAGCAAAAGTATGATCAACCCCAGGATTAGTGCCTGGAAGAACTTGCTTTTCTCAAATCTGCCCAAACCTGCCGAATAACCCAGTGTAAGGACAAAAGTCGTTGCGCCAAGAAGTAAATACAGATAAGGCAAAAAATCCACGCCGTAACGCAGAAAGAATAGAGCCGATGCAGCGTTATCGCCCATCCCTTGCCCGGCCTGAACACAAAGGAACAACGCCCCGACCAGGAGGACGAGTTGCACTTCTTCAGGGCGGATATTCAAGAGGGATGCCAGACGTTTAGACAATGGGTTATAAAATTAACGCATCAATTTTTGGACGCGAGGCTGGTTTAAGAATGAAAGGGCCAACCCGACCTCGCCCAGGGAACCAGCAATCTGCCTGACGATATTTTTTGCTTCAGCAATGTTTTTTTCCGCCTCCTGCCGCTTTCCAAGCTTCGATTGGATATTTGCCAAATCAGTCAAGATCACCCAAAGATGCAGATTGGATGCCGTTTCTTTTGCCAAATAGCAAGCTTCCGTTAAGGTTTGAAGCGCTTCATCATATCGTTCCAATGCAAGCAAGGCATTTCCTTTCCAACGCAAAACTTCGGGAATATCCACACGCGTGAGGGGCACGACCTCATCCAATAATTCATCTGCGAGCGAAAGCGCTTTCTCATGTTGATTTCTTGCTGATGCGAGCTCAATGTTTGCCAGCGAGATAAAAATGGTGAAACGCGCGTACGGTATCGAAATAGGCTGTAGCAAACTATCTCCCGCTAATTCTTCTGCCGTTTTTAAATCATCTGCTAACAGGTGCATGCGCACGCTGGCTGCTTGTGGAAATGATTTCCAGGCAGGTTGTTTGGTTTTGGCTACCTGGAGTGCAAGCTCGATAATGCGGATAGGCTTTTTCAATTGCTCCGCAGAATGTGTACACCCATGCCAGCTCAGAGCGGAGCGTGATACTGGTGGCAATCAAGCCAGCTTCATCCGCAAGCTGGATGCTCTCTTCGGCCATTTTTATGCCGTGACCCAATTGACCGTTTTCGAAAAAGGCAAACGACATCAGCATTCGTTCATACGATTGACCCCATAGATTATCTATTTTCACGCAGATATCCAAAGCCTGCCGGGTGCATTCCAGAGATAGATCATATTCCCCCGCATTGAAGTAAGCCTCCGCCTCAGAACCCAGACTGTCTGCAAGCATTACCTGATTGTCCAGAGACCGCCACAGTTCTCGCGCTTCTCGAATAGCGTCGTGCGCCTTTTCGAACTCGCCCCGGCAGGTGTGAAGCCGGCACAGATCATTCAATATAAACGCAAGTTGTTCACGGTCATCAGATCGGCGCGCCAGAGCCAGGGCAATTTCACCGTATTGCAATGCTCTCTCGAGTTGTTTCGAGAACAGATAGGTAATCATCAGGTTCCAGTTGAGTTTTGTCTGGGCGGCGCGGTCGCCGATTGCGCGGGAGATTTCCAGCGCCTCGACCAGCATTTGTTCACTGAGCGCCGGATCGTGTAGTTGTGAAAAGATCGAATAGATCGTCGCCTTCGCCATGAGGGCTTTCATCTCGATGGTAGGATTCTCCTGGCTGCGGCCAAAAGCTTGCATATCATCGTAGACCCCCAGCGCCTGCTCGAACCTTCCGCTCAGTTCGAGCACGGAACCCAACTGGATGAAAAGCTGGATCATTGTTTCAGGAGAAGATGGATGCCTTTTGGCTGTTTCCAATGCACGACTGAAGTGCGTAGCGGCTTCAGCATTGGCGTACAGCCGCGCTCCTTTTTCGCCTGCCAGAATGTCGTATTTTATGGAACGCTCATCCTCCGCGTTGTAAAAATGATGGGCCAGCATTGGCGCAAACTCTTCGAGGCGGTCGACATAAAGTTCTTCGAGCGTTTCCCCGATTCGTTTATGCAGGTGAATGCGATTCTTGATCAGGATCAACTCGTACGCCGCCTCCTGAATCAGGACATGCCGGAAGATATAATCCTCGTGCGACAACTCGATCAGGCGTGCGTCCTTTAAGTACTGGATTTGTGCGTCCAGTCCTCCATTCAAATTGACCAGCCGCTTCAAAACACGCACATCGAATGAACGTCCGATCACAGCGGCGTTTTGCAATGTATTCCTGGCGACCTCAGGTAACCTGTCAATTCGGGCGCCAAGTACGCCAAGCAACGTTTTCGGAATGGAAATGCCTGTAGGGTCGCCCACTGCAAGCCAGTGATCCTTCTCCTGCACGATTTGTTTCGTCTCGATCAGCGAACGGATGATTTCTTCGATAAAGAATGGATTTCCATCGGATTTTTCCAGGATAACGCGCCGGATATTCCCGGGCATATTCTTCATGCCCAGTAGATTTTCCAAGAGGATGTCCGTCTGTTCTACCTGCAACGGCTCAAGGATGACCGGAAAATACCGGTCGGCCATCGTTTGTTGAATCTTGTTGATCGAAATCCAGCCAGGCGCAGTGTTTTCGGGCCGTAGCAAACAAACGAAAAGGATGGGGTGCATTCTGGCGAGGTCTGCAGCGCTGACCAATAAATTCAAGGATGCCTCGTCCGCCCAATGCAAATCGTCAAATACGATGGCAAGCGGATTTTTAGCTGCAAGGCCGCAAAGGTATGCGCGGATTGCCTCCACAAAGTGTTGCACAAGTGCTTCCCCTTGAACCGCCGCCACGACCTGCAAACTTTCTTCACTTTCCACGCCAAGTATCGCCTCCATAAAAGGGATATCACCCGCGGGTAGGTGATAATGCTCATAAGCAGTTCTCAGCTTATGGCGGACCTCCGCGGGTAAATCATCTTCATGCGCTTCGATGGACTGGCGGATCACCTGTCTCCAGAGGTAATAACTGATCGAACGTGTGTAGGATAACGCATCGCCACGAAGCCAAACGGGGCGCGATTCACCGCCTGCCTTCTTCACTTCTGAGATTAAAGTGGATTTCCCCAGTCCTGCCTCGCCAATTACACTGACAATTGATCCTGTTCCGAGTTGCAGTTGCCTCAGCCGGTCATTCAACAATGCAAGGGGCGCCTCGCGACCTACCAATGGTGACGATAATCCTTCCAATCCACGCAAGTGACCGGGGTTGGACTTCACGCCCATGACCCGATAGGTCTTGATTGGTGCAGATTTTCCTTTTAACTTCAACCTCACCTAACGCTTGGATCTCGAAAAATGGCGCAACCAGTTTATAGGTTTCTTCTGAAATTTGAATCGTTCCAACAGCGGCGGTTTGTTCCATGCGAGCTGCAAGGTTGATCGCATCGCCGATGGCGGTGTATTCCATACGCAGGTCCGATCCGATCTCGCCGACAACCACAAGCCCGGTGTTAATACCAACCCGCAGACCAAAGTCAAGTCCATGCTTGAGGCGGATATCGGCAGTGTAAGTTTTGATTCCCTGTTGAATTTCCAATCCGGCCAGCACAGCGCGTTGTGGGTCATCCTCATGAGCAATCGGTGCACCGAAGAATGCGAGGATGGCATCGCCCATCAGCCGCGGCACCAGTCCTTCATATTTATAGATCGGACGGATCATATATTCGAATACACCGTTGATGATATCCGACCATATTTCAGGGTCAACTTTTTCGGCGGCGGCTGTTGAACCCTTGATGTCGCAAAACAACATGGTGATGACGCGCCGCTCACCAGCCATCGAACCACGCGCCCTACGCAGATTCTAATTTGGCTACCAATTCCTTCGGAAGATATTGGTCAAGAAAAGAAGATTTGGAGGTTTCGCTCCCCTTCCCAGGCAATGCCGTTCCGCAATTCATGCAGAACCTGGCATTTTCGGGGTTAATTGTCTGGCAGTTTGGGCAATTCATTTCATCAGGACCTGCAAGCAAAATTGCACACAACTTAAAAATACGGATACTACCGATCCTATTTTAGCATAGTCCGGGTGAAGTTAATCCACTCGTAGAAAACGTAATCAAACCCTCGCTGAGCACCAACGGGCGCCGATAAAAGTTTACTTATATCTCTTAATCTGCTGGGTGATCGTCCGGTCGGTAATTTTCCGATCATCTGCCAGTAAAAATGCCTTGCTCAAAATGACAGCCAGGGTCGGATCGCCCTCGAAGGGCAGGAACAGCTTATCCGTCCCACTTTCCACGCTCCGCAACGGGACGATGCACAGGTACTGGTCGTTCGGTTCCATCAGGATATTGCTTGAACCCAGGTGGATTTTATAAGTGCGCAGGTCCCCTTGAACAATAAGGAATTTATCCGCCAGTTTACAACGATCGCCAATCTTCAAACGCGGCAACAAAACCTCGAGCAATTGTTTGCGTGTTCGGGCTGATTCGTTCAGGTTGCCGAAGGAGAAACTGTGCCAGTAATCGCGGTAGCGAGTACCTCCGCCGCCATCCAGCCAGTTGGGGTCATTGCCAACGCTCGCCACCCCGACAAACAAATCCACATCGCGGAAAATCTCCGAAAACACCAAAGGGGGGACATTTTCCAACGGTAGGGGTTCGGCATTTCCTGCGCCATTCCAGCGCGGGGTGCTGTACCCGCCGCCCGAAGCATGCGCCCGGTTTTCAACAGCGTCTATACGATAAAATCGCACCTGGTCAGTATTCAAATACAGATAAGTGCCAGTCTCATTCGTGTCCGTGCGATAGTCGCTGCCGATACCTTCCACCCAGTACTCGGCTCGCAGGCCAAATGGCGGCAGGAACTTTGTAGCGGGAGGGAATTCTGCATCCACCAACAGGCGCAGGGAATTTTTCCAGCCACGCGCAGCACACAGGGCGTTGAACTGATGCTGCCGCAAGATGTGCGCAGCATAACAATTCGAGTATGTGTTCGTGATGCGCTCAGCATCGGTCAATATGTAAATTTCGCGGTGGGCTTGTTTGAACGGCTGGCGCACTTCGTGCCGCATCAACCACTCACGCCATTCCAGCACGACCTGTGTCTCCACATGAAGCGGATGCCATAATTCGACGTTTGTCGCCCCATCCAACCAGTCGAGCGGGGCATCATCGCGCCCAACCAATCTGCCATCAAGCCAAATGCCCGAAGCCGCCAGGTCGCCTTTGCTAAACTTCCAGATCAGCCGCCGGGTAATCGTCCCAACCAGAGGATGCTCCAGGTAACGGCCCTCCAGTCCGTAAATTGCCACTTCTTTTGCGCAAGATACAAATTCTCAATGCGGTCCCTCTGGGCAGGGAGCATCTTGCGAATGTCTTTGACTGCCTGCGTGATCTCTTTCAATTCATCTGGATGGTGCTCCTTGATATTTTTAGGCACCGACGCAATTCTCTTCCCACCTTTTTGCCATCCTTGCTCAACGTCAACGCCATTTACCTGGATTTCACAAGCCGCATCATCCAGGGTGAATTTCGCAAAGCCAACCTTTCCCAACCCGTATGTAGGCACCGACAGTTCTTCAATTTCACTCGCAGTTAGCCCGTTGCGATTTGCGGCGGTTTGTATTGCCTTCGCAATCACTCTTTGTGCCGCGTTTCCTTTGATCCTGACCTTTAAAATGCTCAACTGGGCGATGCCATCATTTCCTGGCATGTTCGCCAGCGCCCAAAAGCAGGCATTACCCACTTTGGCTGCACGTGGCCCCATGTGGGGTATTTTGCGATACCCCGACACAGCCAGCGTCGAAAGTACGCGAGCCATTTCAGGAGCATCCGACTTCGCCGATAGCCATACAAGACCTTTGAGCAGGTCAGCATTGACCGGTATTAGCGTCTCCCTATGATCAAAACGATTCAGCATTCGCTCACGCGGATGATCTACCAGGGGGAACCAGCGCATCAGCGCAGAAAAAAAGTCTGGCCGGCCGATGGCATCGATATAAACATCGGTGGCTTTCATCCATTTTGCGCTGGGCGATGAACCGGTAACGCGCAGGCATTGAAGCAAGAGCTCTGCCCAGGCAAACAGTTTTTCGGGTGGCAGTGAATAAATGTCATCTAGAGCGCGTGCCGCCCAAGCATCGTCCCCGGCGAGTGGAAGCTGCACGTCTGTACCGCCTAACAGTTCTCTCAAGCGCAAGACCCAGCGTTTTCTCTCTGTATTCTGGATCTCGCCTTCAATGGCAATGATCAGTTTTTCAATGGACTTGCATAGATCATCGTCAAGCGTATTTTCTTTCAAGTAATCAGCGCAAACCTTAATCATCTCCGGTACGCCGCGAAATACATTAAAGCGTTGGCTGATTGACCAATTCAAGATGACAACAAGGTCATCGGAACTGAAGGGGATTTTATACTTGAGCAGTTCGAACAACGCCCTATGTATTTTCCACTCTTTGGCATTGTAGTTCAGAGAACGATGCAATTTGAGCCAGGTGATCATGGCGAGTGCAACACGGCGTTGAACCTGTGGGCTGGCGTTTAGAATCTTTAGACCTGCGGTGAAGTTTTCGAGCTTAAAAGGATAAGTATGCAGGTCTTGGTTGGCGAGCTCTTCGACCAGGAAACTGGCTTCATTGCCGGGTTTTAATTTCGTTTTAAGAAAATTGAACATGGATCTACCCACCCACCAGTGGGATGAGTTTCAGGAAAGTGACCGAGGTCTCCGGACGCAAGGCAATCTCATCGTCAAGCGAGCTCATCTGCCGGTCGTCCACCAACACGATGATGCCATTGCTTTCGAAGGCTTCAACCGCACTGTCGAACTGCATCTGCGGGTTGATGATGCGCGGCTTGTGGAATTTGTAGCCATTCAGAGTCCGCTCGGTTTCACCGGGTTGGACAAGCATGTGGAAAACCGCCGGCTGACGATTATTATAGTCTTCGACTTCCTGGAAGATGCGCAGACGAATCAATTCGCGTACACTAATGGTTTCCCCCGAAACGCGGACAGTAAAACTGTTCTCTGGCTTTTTCCCGATGCTGGCAGTCGTTAAGTCAAAGATCTTGAGTAAGGTAAGCATGGGGCCTCCGTATGAAATTATAGAATTTATGTTCTAATTATAACATAAAACATCAGATAGCAATAAAGACATTTGGGGCGATTTCGGTTCGCGTCAGTCGTACTCCAGCTCAGATTTGCGCCCGAGGAGGCGTAATTCACGCAGGTGACCGGTGAACGCCTGGCGCCATGTGGGGTAGCTGATGTAACGGATGCCAAACTCCTCGCATGTTTGCCCGCACGATCGGGGAGAGACGCGGGTAGTTCAGGTGGCAGATTTGCGGCAGCAAGTGGTGCTCGATCTGGAAGTTCAGCCCGCCGATGTAAAAATTCAGCAGCCGGTTGCCCGGGGCGAAGTCGGCGGTCGTCTCAACCTGGTGCACCGCCCACTCGTTTTCGATGCGCTGCGGGTTGCCCACCGGTTCGGGGAACTCGACCTCGCCGTTGATGTGGGCGAGCTGGAAGACGACGCCCATCACCAGGCCGACGGTCAGCATCACAATCAGGAAGCCAACCAGCACCTGCCACCACGGGAAAACCTGCAGCGGAAGGGCGATCATGATCACGAAGAAAAATAATTTTCCAGCCCAGAAAATAACATGGTCTGCTGCGCTCATCTTCGGGTAAACGTGATTGGCGTCGGACTTGCCGACCAGGACCATCATAAAGTCGCGCAGGATAAAGTCGAAGGCGATCAGGCTGTAGACCAGAGGGAAGTACCCAACCTGGGCTTTATAAAGCGGCTTCCACGGCACGCTGGGGGTGAGACGCATCACGCCAAACGTCTCGACGTCGTCATCGAACCCGGCGATATTGGTATAGGTGTGATGCCAGACGTTATGCTTGGTGCGCCAGCGAAACCCGCTCATGCCCAGCATCTCGGCGCTGAGGCTGACCAGCCGGTTGACGAATGGATGATTGGAGTAACCGCCGTGGTTGGCGTCGTGCATGACGTTGAAGCCGACCGAGGCAATCGCCAACGCCCACACCATGCATAAGGCAGCATTGACCAGCGGTGGGAACTGACCGAACAGTATCAGCAAGTAAACGCCCAGCCACCAGGCCAGCACGATCACCGTTTTTAGATACATGGCCGGTACGTCACGCGCGGGGATGTGATTGTCGCGCAGATAGGCATCGACACGCTCGTTGAGCGTTTTTCGAAAATCGCGCTGCTTCGTGAACCGGAGACTTCTAACGGGGGATTTTCCGGCGATATTCACAGAGGTCGACATATCGATGCTCCTTCTTCATAACTGTGCTCGTTCAGGCATTGTAATATTTGCCTGCTCAAGAGTGATTGTTATAACCCTTTATACCGTAAATTCAAGAAAGCGGCGAAGGTATCTCATTTTAAGTCGGCAAGGTTATTCGTTCCGACCAGTACGTCCTCCTGGAAAATTCTCTTCATCTTTTCAGGTTCTTCAAACATGGGGCTGTGAGCCGACTGCTCAAACGTGTAAAATCCCTTGATTGGCGCTTTCAGCTTCTCAAAAAAGGATTTTGCTTCTGTGTAAGAAACCGTGTAATCGAATATCCCGTGAAAGAAATAGGCGGGAAGGGCAAGCTCTTGCACCTGCCCGGTCAGATCTGTGGCGAACATTTCATTTCGAAGCAAACGCATGGAATAAAACTTACCGCGCCACAGTTTCGCTTTTTCACGCAAGGTGTACTCTCGGCTGAGCCAGGATGGTATAAAGACGCCGGTGATGACCGAGGTCATGTCACGGGTCGTGCCGATGCCAATGCCGTGCATGGCTTCATCGCGCAGGGTATCGTATGCTGCCGGCAGTGGGACGGTCATCGTGGGTGCTGCTGCTTCAAGCCTTCGCACCATTTTACGGTTTCCGTTCTCTTTATACCGTTTCAGCATATATTTATAAGCCAGTCTTTCAGATTTGAGCTGGTATGTCATCTGACTTACGCCAATGTAGGCGGAGTACAACTCCGGCGCCCGTGCAGCCGCTTGAAGTCCAAAAAAACTGCCCCCCGAATGACCCATCAGGTATATCTTTTCTTTTCCGAAACGGCGCCGCAGGGTTTTCGTCACCTCCAGCGTGTCAGAGATGATTTGCTCCACCGTCATCGTCTCTGGAGGAATGCCGGCATGGTAGGAGAGTCCTGAACCACGCTGCTCCCACCACACCACGGTGAAATAGTCTTCAAGTGCGGTAGGGTAGCGCTTTGTAAGAAAGTACTCGGGCATACCGGGTCCCCCGTGAAGGAAAAGCAGCACCGGATTGCTTTCATTTTTACTCTTGATAAACATTCCTTGTTCCACGCCGTTGATGTTGACGTGGATTTTTTCTGAAATGCTGCCCGCCAGCGGCCTTCGGTTTTCATCCAAAATGGGGCCTGGTTTTCCGGTGCTCCACAGGAATAGTGCACCGACAAGTATCAGGATGCAAGCCAAAAAGATAGAAATGCCAACCAACATCATGTGTCCAATCTTTTGTGTGTAGTGATTTTAGCGCCAGGCTGATGAGACTTACATTTTCCGGGTAGGGGTGGAGGATACCAGAAATTGCATCACTTTCCCGCCACGTTTTTAATTTCTGGCGCAGGCTACGGAAAATTAGTTTGGCGCTTATATCCAATATGTGAAAATGTGCAAATGAAAAACCACCTCCAAATTCAGAGGATGGTTTATCGTATCTCGTTATCCTAAGCTCGAACGGTGGAGCGGGACCTCATACCGTACAAGCAACTCGGTCCATGGTGGCGAGGTTAAGATCATTGTATAACGTCTGCCTCAGCAGCTTGCCGATGCGAAGCCGGAGACGAGTTGGCTGCATGCAATGTTAGGCTGTTCTTCCTCGTGCTGCTGATGTGAGGGTAATTCATCTGCCCCTCATCAATCTGTTTTTTCAAAACCATAAACCGATATATGCGCGTTACTGTGTGCGTCAAAAACTGCTCGTTGCCAATTGGCGAATCTTATGGACAAGACGCATTCCAGCGATTCGGGCCATCAGATCCATCTCGCCCGGTGTGATCAATCGACACACAATTGGCGACATTGTAATGCCATGTGCAGTGACGCCGACATGATTCTCTTCAAGTAATTGGGTTATTGGATCATAGCGGGCAACGTCAAAAAGTACAGTGTCGATGCCAACATGTTCAGCATGGATATAATCTGTTTTGTCCGGGGCAATCCATGCATGTGGCAACGCAGCTTCAACCACGAAGTACCCATCAGGGGTGAGATGACGTGCAGCATTTTGGAAACAAGCGAATTTGATCATCAGCGGTGAGGAGATTAAATATTGTATTGAAGGCCAGGTATACGAGTCCATAACGGCGGTTGGTTGTTGCGCTGCTCATATCGCCTAATGTGACGTTGATATGCTGACCTCCAGGCTTAGCACGGAGTTTTTCAACCATGTGAGGCGATATTTCGATGCCGTCCACTTGTACGCCCTTGGCTGCCAATGGAAGAGCGATGCGTCCTGTGCCGATTGCAAACTCAAGCGCAGGACGCTCTCCCGCAAACTCAGAAAGAAACATTGCGGCTACTTCCTCGTCACCCCGAGGGTAATTGTCGTAGCTTGCGGCTGCATCTGGGCCAAAGCTTGAAGCAGGGCTAAAACCTTTCATTCTTTCACGTCTCCTCATTAAGGTATTTCTCACTGATTGATGAACAAGTTCAAATAAGCGAGGCCGTCGCGACTTACACCGCCCAACGGTTTGCGTTACTGACGGCGGGGCGGGCGTGGACAATGTTTGGGAGCAGGAAAAACTCGAAGCCAGAGAAATGCTCGACGCAAAGCGTGGCGGCGAATCCCACCTTTCCGGTGCAAGCTTTGTTAGTCCGCTGCTAACTATTTACAGCCCAATCAAATGTAGTGTACCATTTTCTACAATGATATAAATTCCTAAACCGATTAAAACAATTGGGACAATGATAATACTATCGCCTTGAATTGCTTATGTATTATAGGACTACATTTAAAAAGCGCCCTCCAGAGATGGAGAGCGCTTTAATTTCACATTCTCTTTGTTCTAGGCTCGAACAGCCGGCCTAAACTTATACCCGTACATACGATATGGTCCGCGTTTTGTTATGACGGGTCATTCCTATATATGCCGATTTATGTACGTTCTGCTTCACGCTTCAGATCAGCCAGATATTGCTCGAATACAGGTCCAAAGTCCGGCAGCAATCCAGCGATCATCGGCATCATCAGACCTGTATAATCCTCTTCCATGGAAAAGTCCGTGGTGCCATCTGGTTTGGGACTTAATGTAAAGGTGCGCACTCCCTTAAACATTGCATTCCCGTCACTCCATACCATCTTTTTTTCGGGAACGAATTCGACGATATTCAAGTTAAAAACACGTTTGGGAGAGATTGTGGCGACGAGTTGGATCGTTTCGCCCGAGGCAATCATGCCTTCAATGCTTTTCACCGTTGAGTTCCAACGCGAGAAATCACCTGCGTTAGTCATCAATGCCCAAACCCGATCCGGCTTGGCTTCGATGTTGACGCCGGCTGAATACTGCAAGTGAAAAGCGGATTTCGTTTTTTGAGTACGTCCATTCATTAGGAGATTTTCGGACATTTTGTTGATCCTGTTCTCTAAAACAAAAATGATTAAATCGCTCTCATGCGATTGTTCTTTGGATTATGCTCCACTTCAGCCAGGCCGAGCGTTTCCAACAATGGCGGTAAATACATGCCAAATCTCCCTCGAAGCCCTTTCTTCAATCCATACCAGCCCTTAACAGGATTTTCTGTTGACCTCCCCCAAGCATCTACGGTTCCTTCAGCAGCAGGCTTTTGTTCATCAGCGCTGCCTAAAGGCATCCAATCACCATGCGCCTTCAACATCGCATGCAAATCTTCAATAGATCGGAGATAATAGTGAAGTACCGTTTTCCCTACGACGCATACTAACAAGGGTGGATCATTCGTTTCATTGCGGTACATCAGATAATCCGATGTACCGCTGGGTGTCTTCAGCACCCAGGGGTTTTCTTTCGTGCCTTGTTCCTTCTGATCATTGGCTGTCATGGTAAACCTCGCCTCCTTGGTTCGAGAGAATTCGACTATTTTTATGCATTCTATACAATATGACGATAAACTGAGCAAAAAAGGTGCGGTCATATCATAGGGGAGTGGCTAAAAGTTGGGTAAAATACAGGTATGAACCAATGTCCAAATTGTCACCGAACCGAACGCCAAAATCGAGCAGGCAAAACACCCCGCGGCAGCCAACGTTATATCTGCATGTTCTGCATGAAAAAGTACACGCCCCACCCCAAGCCCTGGGCTTACCCCGAGGAAGTGCGCCAAAAAGCCCTGCAGCTGTATGTGGATGGGATGAACCTGCGCCGGATCGCCCGCCATCTCGGTCTTCACCATCGCACCGTATCGCTGTGGGTCAAAGCCCGGGCAGCCCAACTGCCCGATCCACCGGTGCCCGAGCAGGTCAAAGAAGCCGAGATGGACGAGTTATTCAGCTTCATTGGGGAGAAAAAAACCAAATCTTCATCATCACCATCGTAGATCGCCTCACCCGCTGCTATTTGGGTTTCAAAGTGGTCTGGCAGCGAACCCAAGAAGTGATCCAAGAGATGGTGGATGAAGCACCTAAGGCCAAGCGTTACTACAGCGATGCTTTTGATGCATATGATCGCCTGTGGTATCACTGGGGGATGTATGAAGTCTCGCAAGGCAAGACAGACACCTACTCGGTCGAAGCGGACAATGCCGAATTGCGCCACTACCTGGCTCGCTTGGGGCGCCGTTCGCGCTGCTTTTCCCGTTGTCCTGAAGCGTTGAAAGCGGCTCTCAAGCTGTTCATGTACTGCTTCAATCGGCGTCAATTGCACAAGCAATCCTTTCCCAATTACCCAGCTCATGTTTATCAATTCATCTAAGACCAATGTTTATCCACTCCCTATCATAGTTTAGAGGGCAAGATTTTTCTATTTTTGATACAATTCTGTCCTGAATGCATATGACTGAAATTACCAGCCCCACCCCTATCCTGAAGGATTTGAGCCAATCTGAGTTTGGCACAAATTTAGAATCCCATCAAAAAGAACTGCGTGCGCACTGTTATCGCATGTTGGGATCCGTGCAAGAAGCCGAAGAAATCGTGCAAGAAGCTTCCTGGCGGGCATGGGATCGACGCGAGACATACGAAGGGCGTTCAACAATCCGGGCCTGGCTATACCGGATCGCGACCAATCTGTGTATTGATATCCTCAGGCAAAGGCCACGGCGCGGTTTACCCATTACACGGCAATCCGCCTCAACCCTGGAAGAACCTATCCCGGCCTCGATTAACAAGCCAATCTGGCTTGAGCCTTTTCCTTATGACCTTCCTGGATCTGAAGATGAAAACCCGGAAGCGAAATATACTTTAAAAGAGAGCGTCAAGCTTGCCTTTCTGACTTCTTTACACCTGTTACCACCGCGCCAAAGAGCCGTGTTGATTCTTTATGATGTGTTGGATTGGCAAACAGCGGAAGTGGCTGAGGTTCTGGGGCAGACGATCCCTTCGGTGAAGAGCGCCCTGCATCGTGCCCGAACCACCCTCACCCGTCATTATCCTGAAACACAATCCAAAAACATTAAGAAAATAATTGCAGATGAAGCTCTGCAAAGCCGGCTTAACAGTTACATGCAAGCCTGGGAAACCGCCGACGTGAATGGTTTGGTGGCACTTTTGAAGGATGATTGCACGTTCAGCATGCCTCCCATACCCAGCTGGTATTCCGGGCGGGAGAATATTGCCGGATTGGTGATAAAGACCATCTTTAGCGGAAAGGCATCAGGCCGGTGGCGACTGGTCTCTACTCGCTCCAACGGGGAACCTGGCTTCGGTTTGTACAGACTAAATGAAAAAACTGGGGTTTACGACGGTTATGGTATACAAGTGGTGACATTTTCTGGTGATCTAATTGAAGACATCACCACATTTCGAGACCCAGCGCTTTTAAAATACTTTAAACTATCTCCATTTTTTATGTCTTGATATTTATCAAACTCGTTAATCGCAAAATAGCGCGAAAAGCGCCCTCCAATTGTGAAGAGCGCTTCAAACTCAAATTCTCTTTGTATCAGGCACGAACTGCCGGTCTAAATTTATACCCATAAACGATCATGCCGCGCTCGTCGCCGTCGTTGCGCAGTTTGCGGGTGACCATTTCCACCGGCGTGCCGATCTGCACCGGCTGGCTGCCCAGATCGGTGAGCTGGGCGGTGACCAGCGGGCCTTCTTCCAGCTTGACCAGCGCCACCGTGTAGGGGGCCTGTTCTTCAAACCCCGCAGGCGGGTCATAGACGGTGGTGTAAGAATACACTTCGCCGCGCCCGCTGAACTGGTAAAGGGTTTTAGCTTCCTTGCCGCATTCGGGGCAGACATCGCGGGGCGGGAATAGTTTGGCATCGCAGTGGGGGCAGACTTCGCCCATCAGGGCGTAGCGTTGTTTGCGTAAGCGCCAGTGGCGTGGGATTTCCATAAAAAAATACTCCTTCAAACAGTTATCTTAGAGCAAGTCTAACGAGATTGTGCTATCAATAACTATCAATTTAAGCCACTTCAAGAAAATGAGTGACCGCAGTTGAAGCCGGACCGCCCAGATTCTGCACCAGGGCACGGCGGGCGCCTTCGATCTGGTTCTTGCCGGCCTGGCCGCGCAGCTGCAGGACCGCCTCAACCATCTGGTAGACACCCGTGGCGCCGCCGGGATTGCCGCGCGCCTTAAGCCCGCCCATGCAGGCCACCGGCAGCGAGCCTTTCAGACTCAGGTGTCCATCTTCGGCCAGTTTCCAGCCCTGGCCGCGCCCTGCAAAACCGGCGGCTTCCAGCGCCAGAGCGGCATAAATGGAAAAAGAATCGTGCAGCTCGAACAGGTCAGCCTGCAGCGGAGTGAGTTTTGCCTGGCGGCAGGCGCGCTCCACCGAGAGGCGGGCAGCCTGGAAAGTGAGCGGGTCGGGACGGTCGTGCAGGGCGACCGTATCGGTCACCAGGCTGGAGCCGCGCACATACACCAGGGGGTTGGGAAAGTTCGGCGGGAGCAGATCGGAGCGGGTCAGGACGATGGCAGCCGCCCCATCGGCATTGGGAGCGGCGTCGAACATATTGACCGGCTCGCTGACCATGCCGGCCTGGTCGTACGTCTCCCGGGATATAGCCTTGCGGAACATGGCGTTCGGATTTGCGGCGCCGTTGGCGTGGGCGGTGAGGGCAAATCCGCCAAACACACTGTGTGGCACGTCAAATTCATGCATATAGCGGCGCATCAGCAGGGCGGCCTGGGAAGTGGGGGTAAGACCCTGCACGCCTTCGTAATCGCTGTCTGTGGAGGTAGCCAGGGCGGTTTCCACGGTTGAGCCGACTTGATCGGTGAATTTTTCCACACCTACGACCAAGGCCACATCCACCTGCCCGGAAGCCACGGCCAGATAGCCGGCCCGCAGGGCTGCCCCGCCGGAGGCCCCGGCAGCTTCAATGGTGGCCGCTTCGATCCCGGCCAGTCCGGCAAAATCGGCGATCAAGGTGGCCAGATGCGCCTGCCGGGAAAGGGCTGGCGCCAGCATATTACCCACAAATAACGCCTGGGGCATCAGCCCGCCGCAGTCGGTTTGGGCGGCTTCAATGGCGCGCAGGGCCAGCTCGCGCAGCGAGAGTTCCCAGTGTTCTCCAACCGGATGTTGGCCAATGCCGGCAATAACGACGTCAGTCATGTTCTGAACCTCGGAAGTTGGTCTATTTCATCACCAGCTTGCCGCGGTAACGGGCATAGGTGGCGTAATCGATTTCAGTGCGCCGGGCAACGTAATCCTGCGTGAGGGGGCGCGGTTGCGGCGCTCGTGTGATGGCTTCGGTGACCGTGATGGAAAAGGCATCCGAGCCTGCGCCCGAACCGAAGGAGACCATCAAGATGCGGTCGCCAGGTTGGGCGATATCCAGGATGGCAGTCAACCCGATGATGGCCGCCCCGGCATAGGTATTGCCGATCACCGGCACCAGCATGCCCGGAGCGATCTGGTCTTTGTTAAAGCCCAACATGGCCGCGGCGCGCTGCGGGAACTTGGTATTGGGCTGGTGAAAGACGGCATATTTGTAATCGGAGGCGGTGGTACCGGTGGCGTCCAACAGCGCCTGGCCAGCTTCTGTGATGTGCTTGAAGTAAGCCGGCTCGCCGGTGAAACGCTGACCGTGTTCCGGGTATTTCTGGTACTGGCGCCGCCAGAAATCAGGGGTATCGGTGACATATGAATAAGTGCATTCGATCACTGCCAGAGAATCTTCCGCCGGGCCGAGAATAAAAGCTGCCCCACCAGCACCGGCGGTGTATTCCAGGGCATCGCCCGGCTGGCCC
This sequence comes from uncultured Chloroflexia bacterium, assembly GCA_963705155.1. GTDB lineage: Bacteria > Chloroflexota > Anaerolineae > Anaerolineales > UBA4823 > CAVPJC01. The sequence goes on from CAVPJC010000004.1 coordinate 224,936, forward strand.
TGGGCGGTATCCATGCCGATAGCCAGGGCATAATCGGCCATGCCGGAGCCGACAAACCCCATAGCTGCCACCATGGCTTCGGTGCCAGCTTTGCAGGCAAACTGCCAATCGGCGGCCTGCACATTGGGCACCGCACCGATCGCTTCGGCCACAATGGTGGAGGTGGGTTTGACCGCGTAAGGATGCGATTCGGAACCAACCCACACGGCGCGGATCTGCGTGGGGGTCAATGGCAGCCCGGCTGCAGTGGCGTTGCGAGCCGCTTCGATCGACATGGTGGCTACATCTTCATCCAGACCTGGAACAGCTTTTTCCTTGATCGGTAGAACCGCCTTCACCACCTGTCCATACCCGGGAAACTTCACTGGCAGGCAGGCGGTAGCGCGGCACATAGGCTCCATAGCCGGCAATGCCCACCGGCCGGGAGGTTTTCAGCAAAATATTTTCGGGGAGTTCGTTCATGCTCATATCTCGTTCTCCATTCTCTCAATGATTTTCCTCAGCGCAGCGCAAATCTTCAGCGCGTCGATCGCACTTTTTTCGGCTACAAGCTGCTGCGCCAGCCGTTCGATCTAGCTCACCCTGCGCGCCGGCAGCAACGGCTACCTGGCGGGCATGCAGGCTCATATGGCCGCGCTGGATGCCCTCGGTAGCCAGGGCCCGCAGCGCGGCCAGGTTTTGTGCCAGCCCAACCGAGACGATAATCTCTGCCAACTCCGCGGCGCTGGTCACCCCCATCAGCTTGAGGGCGGCGCGGGCAGCGGGATGCACCCGGGTGGCGCCGCCCACGATACCCACCGCCATGGGCATTTCCAGTGAACCACCAGGTTGCCGTGGTCGTCTTTGCCCCAGGTGCTCAGTGAAGTATAGCGTCCGCTGCGGGCCGCGTAGGCGTGGGCGCCGGCTTCGATCGCGCGCCAGTCGTTCCCGTGGCGATCACCACCGCGTCGACGCCGTTCATAATGCCTTTGTTGTGGGTGGCGGCCCGGTAGGGGTCGGCAGCGGCGAACGCCCAGGCGGCGATGATGCCATCTCGCACCTGGTCGGCGCTGAAACTCGCCAAAGGCCAGCTCTTCCAGCAAGATCGTGCAGCGCGCCGCGCCAGCCGCCGGTCGGCCAGGTTGGAGAGAATGCGCAGGTGCACCCGCCCGCCGGTGATGGCTTCCAGGCGCGGGGCCAGGCGCTCGACAGGCGGTGTTGATGGCGTTTGCGCCCATAGCGTCGCGCACATCGTAAATCAGGTGCACCACCAGAAAAGGGCCGATGGGTGATGACTTGATGATGCGCACTTCCAGATCGCGCGGCCCACCGCCCAGGCGTTTGAGCACCGGGTCGATCTGTGCGGCTTCTTCCAGCAGGCTGCTCTTTTTGTGCCAGGATTGCCAGCCGGGCGCTGGCTGGATCACCGAGATCCAAAAGCTGCATTTGCCCGATCATTTCCGGCGGCGTGGTCTGGCAGGTGAAACCACCTCCTGAGCGCGCCAGCCTGGCCATAAACGACGCCCCTGCCACCACCGAAGGTTCTTCGATCGCCATCGGCACCAGCACTTCTCGGCCGTTGATTACGAAATTCAGCGCGATCCCCAGCGGCAAGCCAAACACCCCGATCACATTTTCGATCATGTGATCCGCCTGCCCGGGGCTCAACCCCATGCTTCCACTCAATGCGTCTATTTCTTCGGGCGCCAGAACCTCTTTGAGCAATTCCAGGCGCGCCTCCAGGCTCAGGTTATAAAAACCTGGCAGGCGTGAGCTTTGACGATTCCGGGGTCATAGGTTCGAAAACTCCTGTGTTGGACACATGCTAAACATCAGCTTGTTTTATAAGCGCCGTGTGCTGGCAAAAACTATCAGATACGAGTTACGCAGTTCAATGGATTGTTTAACCCCCGCCAATTGTGTAAGTCTCGCAGATAAAAAAGGTTTTGGGGTAAAATACAGCAGCGGTGAGGAATATTCACATGGTCTTGTTAACGAGAGAACAACTTGAAGACAGGCTGGCTGCGCTTCATCAGGCCAGCCTGGAACTTGGTGCGCGATCTTTCCCTGGAAACAGTACTGGAGCGCATCGTCACCTGGCACGCACAAGCGGATGCTGCTTATGCTGCCCTGGGGGTGGTGGACGAGAAGGCAAGCTGGTTAAATTCATTACGGCGGGGATGACTGAGAAGAGGTCCGCCGGTCTGGCACACCCGCCGGTGGGCCGCGGCATGATCGGCGCGCTTTCTGAAGAACGACGTACCATCCGCGTGCCGAGCATCCGAGACGATAAACGCAGCGTGGGTTTCCCGAACGGGCATCCCCCGATGGATTCATTCCTGGGTGTTCCCATTTTCCTGGGTGACCGCTTCTCGGCCAGATCTACCTGACGAACAAAGAGAACCACTTGAGTTTACCGAATCTGATGAGCGTGTGATCGAGACCCTGGCAGCTTATGCCGCGGTGGCAATCCCCAATGCCCGTTTGTATGAAGCCATGCTCGATCGCGATCTGGAACTTTACGCCAGCGCAATGAAGACCTGGCGTTGCTCAACGATATGGCGGACAGCCCTGGCCAGCTCCCTGGAAGTGGATGAAATCCTGGACCAGACGCTGCAGACGGGTGATGGCCCACCTGGAAATGGAAGCCGGCGAGATCTTTTTGCTGGAAGAAGGCGAAAGAGAGCTGCGCCTGGCGCTGCACCGCGGGGGACTATGCAGAGGCTTTCTCAGACTCGGAAAGCTTTCCCTGGGGGAGGGGTTTATTGGCATCGTCGCCCAAACTGGCAAACCGCTGGTGACGCACCGATTTGAAGAATGATATGCGTTACCTGCGCCCGGCAGTGGTGGCTGCGGGTTTCAGTGCATGGCCTGCATCCCGCTGAGCGCTCGCGGCAGCGTGGTGGGGGTGGTCAGCTGTGGCTACACGCCAGGAGCGACAACTGGATGAGCGGGAGATGACCTTCTGACCGCGATCGGTGCCTGGGCGGGCATTGCCATCGAAAATGCGCGCCTGCACCGCCAGGCGCGCCGCCTGGCGGTGCTGGAAGAGCGTGAGCGCATCGGAATGGATCTGCATGATGGCATCATCCAATCGATCTATGGTGTTGGGTCTGGCGCTGGAATATGCGCGGATATGGCTATCGATGATGACCCCGAAGCAATCGCAAAAAAAATCAAACAGGCCATTGACGGGTTGAACAAAACCATCCGCGATATCCGCGCCTATATTCTGGATTTGCGCCCGCGCGAGTTCGGCGGCGTGAATCTGATGGAAGGATTGCAGCGCCTGGTGGATGAATACCGCGCCAACACACTGGCCGAAGCCATGCTGATTGCTCCGGAAGATGGGCTGGTGGGTCTGCCAACCGCGCATGCCACTGGCGCTGTTCCACATTTGCCAGGAAGCGCTGGCCAATGCCGCCAAGCATTCCAAGGCCCGGCGCACGAATGTTCATCTCTGGGCGGTGCGCAACCGTGTGCTGTTGGAAGTGGCGGATAACGGCGCCGGTTTTGACCTGCGCAAGATGAGCGTGACCCTGGGGCATGGACTTTCGAATATGCATGTGCGGGCCCGCAAAGTGGGGGGCGATGTGGAAATCACCTCGGCTCCAGGCGAAGGGGCCACCGTGCTGGCCTGGGTGCCGCGCCGGGAATAATGGATCGCATTTCCAGCCGTTCCAATCAGCAAAGATCAAACAAGTGCGCGCCCTGCGCCAGCGCAAAGACCCGCCAGGAAACGGGTTTGTTTTTTGTCGAGGGCATCTGGCATGTGGGTGAGGCCGCGGAAGCCGTCAAAGGTGGTGATTTTAGCTTTCATTCAGTGTATTTCGCCCCGGACCTGCTTAAAAGCGAATTCGCCAGTGATCTTGTGGAGAAACTTGCTCAAACCAGCGTGCCTTGTTTCCCGGTCTCGCCGCAGGTGTTTACTTCGATTGCGGAAAAGGAAAATCCACAGGGCATCCTTGCGGTGTTATCAGCCAGATCTCAAGAACTGGCTGAATTAACCCCGGGAAACTTCCCGCGTGGCGTGGCGCTGGTTTCCCCGCAAGACCCTGGAAACGTCGGCGCCATCCTGCGGACCATCGACGCTGTGGGAGCTAGCGGTTTGTTGCTGCTGGATAGCAGTGTGGATCTTTATCATCCCGGGGTGGTGCGGGCCAGTATGGGGGCGCTGTTCTGGCATCCGGTGGTCAGCGTACCTTTTGAAGCTTTTGCCGGCTGGGCTCAGGCGTCGGGTTATCATGTGTACGGCACCTCAGCGCACGGAGACGAGGATTACCGCCAGATCGATTACCAAGAGCCGCACATCTTACTCCTGGGCAGCGAGCGCGCCGGTCTGACGCCTCACCAGGCGGCGGTCTGCCAGCATATGCTGCGCATGCCCATGCTGGGGCGGGTCACCTCGCTCAACCTGGCAGTTGCGGCAGGGATCTTGCTGTATGAAATCCTCGGGAATCACCAACATGGATAGGCAGCAGCTCTTCCGCTTCCCGGGTCTGGGTTACGTGATAACCATACTGGGGGTCGCTTTCAGCACCCTGGTGCTATTCTCGCTGCGCGATGTTTTGAACCCTACGATCATAGCCCTGCTGTATTTGCTGCCGGTGGGATTTTTCACAGCCCGGTGGGGGCTCAGTCTGGGCGTGTTGGCTGCTCTGCTTTCCTTCCTGGCACTCAATTATTTCTTCATTCCACCGTACTACTCATTATTTGTTCACCAAACTCAAGATTTGCTTGGGTTAGTGATATTTCTGGGGGTCTCGATCACGATCAACCAGCTGGTGGGGCGTGCGCAGCAAAGCCGCTCACGCGCCCTGGCGCGTGAATTTGAGGCGGTATCCCTTTACGAGCTGAGCAACCGCCTGGCGGATCTGCACGAGCCACGGGAAATAGCCCGGGCTATCGCTGAACAAACCGTGACAGCCGTCCGGGCACAAAAGGTAAGCATGGTTGTAGAAGCTGGTCAGCTTCATGAGCCAATTCAGGTGCTGGTTACCGGCAACGATCATCAGGAGGATCTGGCTGCCGAGCCGGAATCTGGCCCACAAATGGTGGTGCCGCTTCAGTCGGCGCAGGGTTTTATTGGAGAACTGAGCATCTGGCGCGGCCGGATGCCAATCACGCAGGATGAAAGGCGTTTGCTGCAAACCTTTGCCAGCCAGGGAGTGCTGGCGTTGGAACGGGCGCGGCTATCCGAGGTGGATACGCGCGCCCGTGTACTGGAGGAGAGCGACCGGCTGAAATCATCCCTGCTTTCATCGGTTTCACACGAGCTGCGCACCCCGCTGGCCACGATCAAGGCCTCCGTCACCAGCCTGCGCAGCGACATAATTTCGTTGGACGCTGAAGCGCAGCCGATCTGCTGGCTGCCATCGAAGAGGAGACCGATCATCTCAACCAGCTGGTTGAGAATTTGTTGAACATGGCGCGCATCGAGGCGGGCGCACTGCGGCCCCAGGTCAACTGGAATTCGCTGGGTGAGATCCTCGCCAGCGCGGTGAAACGATCTCATCTGCGAGACCAGCGGCATGTGCTGGATACCCGTCTGCCTGATGACCTGCCGCTGGTGTCTGTGGATTATTTTCAAATTGAGCAGGTGTTCACCAATTTGATCAGCAATTCGATCAAATATTCGCCTGAAAACAGCACGGTGAGCGTACGTGCGGAAGCGCTGCAAGACAGCCAGGTGCTGGTCACAATCAGCAACCAGGGTCCACATGTGCCAGATGAGCACCTGGACCGCATCTTCGATAAATTTTACCGGATCACGGCTGCCGATCGAATTACAGGCGCAGGGTTGGGTCTTTCGATTTGCAAGGGGATTATCGAGGCGCACGGCGGGCGCATCTGGGCTGAAAACCTGGCCTCAGGCTTTGCATTTCACTTTACGCTGCCGCTGACACGCGTGGAATTGGATGGCGGGGGCAGGCCAGACCTGGAGATGGAATGAGCACTCTGCCGCACATCCTGGTGATCGATGATGAGATGCAAATACTGCGTGCGCTGCGCACCATCCTCGGTGCACACCAATTTCGTGTGACGACCGCCAGCCGGGGCGAAGAAGGTCTGGCGCTGGCAGCCGCCCAGCCGCCGGATGTGGTGATTTTGGATTTGAGCCTGCCGGATATTGATGGGATTGAGGTATGCGCCCGCCTGCGCGAATGGAGCCAGGTGCCGATTATCGTCCTGTCGGTCCGGGATGGCGAGCGAGACAAGGTGGTTGCGCTGGATAAAGGCGCCGATGATTACCTGACCAAGCCATTCGGCATCGAAGAATTGCTGGCCCGCATTCGAGTGGCGTTGCGCCATTCTGTGCAGGCCCAGGGCAGCAAGCAAACCCTGGTGAGCGCCGGCCCTCTTCAAATTGACCTGACCAATCACATGGTCACACGCGATGGCCTGGAAGTGAAGCTCACGGCTACCGAGTACAAACTCCTGGCCTACATGGCAGCCAACGCCGGGCAGGGTGCTCACGCATCGCGCCATACTGGCTCATGTTTGGGATCCGGCCGATGCTGATCGTGTGGAATACCTGCGTGTATATATCCGTATGCTGCGCAAAAAGTTGGAAGACGATCCCGACCAGCCGCGCTATCTTCTCAATGAGCCTGGCATCGGATACCGTTTCATAGCCGATTGACGATTTTAGCCCATTCATAAAAAGGCCTTGACAGGCCTTTTTTTATTTATTTTTTATCAGATTGCCCTGATCCTTTGTTTCCGATTTATTCCGGCTTGTTAGACTAGAAAGGTAAGGAGATCGGTGAACCATGGAAATCTCCAATCCTGGTCTAAAAGTGGAACGATTGGCAAACCGGCTGGTTGTGCTTATCCCCAGCATCTGCCAGATGGATGAGTTTGCACTGGGTAAGCAGGTGCGAGGTCTGGCTACCCCGGGGAAATCACCGGTTTTATACCTGACGGTGATCCAAAATTACGATGATGAAATGCCAGCGCTGCACCGGCTTACCCGTTTGGCTGCAGTGACGCGGGATGCCTGGGTGCGGGCAGAGATGCTCGTCGTCTTCGAAAGATCCTGGCAGTCGGCCATCCGCCGTTTGCACCATCCAGGAGATGTGATGGTGTGTTTACCAGACCACCAGATTCGTTCGGGTTGGCTGGGCCAGAAATCGATGGTCACTGAGGTATCGGAAAAATTGCGCCTGCCCGTGCAGGTACTTAAGAATGGCCGGAGCCCGAATGGCGCGGTCGGAGGAAAGAATGGTCGAGAAAATGGATAAAGATCGCGCCGCTGATTCCGTAGGTCCGGCGATCAGCCAGCTGCGCCAGGCGTACCAGAGCAGCCAGCAATTGCTGCAGGCTCAGCCGCCGATGGTGCAACGCTATCTGGAAACCCAGGCAGCTTCCATGGCAGAAGCCGTGGTGGCGGGGTTGTCGCAGGTGCGCTTTAACCTGCCTGACCGGGTGGTGATCAGCGTGACGAAGACAGGCCTGGCAGCGCCCACCCAGGTGCCGGCGGAGCATCGCGAGCAGATGGCTGGCCGGTTGATGGACCGCCTGACACGCACCGATTTGCGCACGGCTTTGCGCCAGCGTTTTTCGGAGCTGGAGCAATCATCCAACCGGGCCGTGGCTGCCAGCGCCGAGCTGCTCAGGCATGCCCTGGTAATGCACCTGGTTTACAACATGCTTCCATCGGGCCGCTCGGTGACATACATTGCCGTTGAAGGGGATGAAATTCCCAGCATTCCGGTGGTGGATGATCTGGAGCCAGGATCGGCCATCACTGCCAGCACAGACGCTATTGTGGAAGAAGATGCTGGTGTTAACGGGCGGGGCGAGCTGCTGGTGCCGTATGTGCCCGCGGCGCGCCGCTTTTACCTGCCCCAGTGGGTGGCATTTGATGACCAGGGGCGCTTGCTGATCGCTTCGGTCAACGAGGCCGAGGCGCACATCGCCTCCATGCAGCGCTTTCTCTCGCTCTTGCATGCTGCCGTGGGCATGGCTCCTTATATGGTGGTGGATGAACAGTACCAGCAAAAACGCTACGGCATCCTGGGGCAACTGGTGAACCAGGGCCGCGCCCTGGCGAAATATGAGCTCGACGAGATCATCCGCAATATCCAGCATCGCGCCGCTGCTCAGGACTTGAACCGGGGGTTGAGCCTGAGCCTGCCTTACTTCAATGACCAGACCCTGGTGGTTGAGACCTATGATTTCGAGGTCATCCCGGCGGGCAGGATCATGTTTGTTAAAGCGTTCATGGTGCGGGCTGCCCGCGAGCAGGAAGCCAAAGTGGCCCAGGATACCCGCCTGAGCCCATCCACGCGCCGCCACCTGCTTGATGAGCTGCGCCTCCTGGAACAGGCATTCCTTTAAACCGGAAACCGGATTGATTTTACAGGTCTTACAATATGGCTTTTTCAATATTACTTCTCATTGCAGTCATTTATATCTCTTACCGCGTCTCACCCCGTGAGAATGAGGAAGACGCACATATCCACGGCGCAGGTCAGATTGGCCTGTTGGCCGCGGTGGCGCTGTTTGGCGTAGATTATTTCACTTCCTTTTTCTATGCCACCGGTGAAATGATGGGCGCTTTGCACCCTTACGGTTTGCAGCAATACGGCTATGTTGCGGTGGCTGTCATTGCCTTGGCCAACGCCATCTTTGGCATCCTGTACATGTATTCGCTGGGGATTTTTAATGAAGGCGGTGGTTCGTACACTGCTTCGATGCGCTACCTCACACCGGCTCTCAGCCTGGTGGTGGCAGTGGTGCTTATCCAGGATTACATCTTTACCATCGTCGTCTCTTCTCTATCAGGTGTAGATCAATTACTTTCCATTCTGGGAAAATATGGCATTCAATGGTTCTGGCATTTTGCATCGGGGCCAGCCTGGCCGCAATCACCTGGTACCTGACCATCCGCGGACGAGGTGAATCGTCGCGGGTGGTGTTTACCATGCTGGGATCTTCGTCATGCTAACGATTGTGATGGCGATGGGATTATTAATTGCACATTTTACGGGCGTTCCTGCTGTGCCGTTGACCGAAGCCCCGAAGCCTGCCAGTCCTGTGGCATGCGCTTTATCATATGCTTACCGCATCGATGAAAGGGTTGGTAGCGCTGAGCGGTTTGGAGGCCATGTCCAACGGCATCCAGTTTGTCAAAAATGAGGATGCGGGGATGGTCAATGGGGTAAAAAGCATCTGCCGCGATTGAAAGCTTTGGGGTTTTTACAGCGGCAAATCAGGGATTGGGCGCTTTGTGCAGACATCTTTTCTATTCTACGGCGGCATCACAACCTTATGCTGGCATTTTTCGCCATCCGTTTCAACGTCTTCGACGGCACCCTGGGCCGCACGCTGGTGGGCAATCTGGCATACATCGGATTCAATCAGTTTCCGGGCGGCAATATCCTGTTCTGGGCATACCAGATCCTGGCGGTAGGGCTCCTGGCGGCTGCTTCCATGACCGCCTTTCAGGATTTACAGGCCACCGCGTGGCGGGACGTGGCCATCGGTGAAATCCCCGAAGTGATCGTCTACCGTAATCCCAAGGAACTTTTACCCGCTCGGTGACCGCGGCTATTCGCGGTGGTCATCAGTTCCCGGTGCTGGAAAAACCAGCCTGGCGGTGCCGTATTATGGAGTGGGTGTGTTCATGCCGATCATGGTGATGGGTATGGCCATCCGCAAGCACGTTCTCGCAACATTACAAGGGCCGGCAGAAAATGGGGTAGCCTGGGCGGCAGGATTTGCCGGGATCATGGCAGCGATTATTTTCGTCGGCCAGATCGTTGGCAAATGGGAAGAAGGCGGCTGGGTGGTATTGATATCGTTTTCAGCATCCTGGTGCTGGCGCAAATGCTCTCCTGATCTCGCCCATCGGTCACCGGGACCCGCGCAAATCCACCGCATTGTGCGTGAAAAGGCACGCGTGCAGGGCGCGATGGGTTCCATTGTAGAGTGGCAGTCCTTAAAAATGCAGGAATATCGCTATATGTGCTGCTGGTAGTTACCCGTTTCTTTGAGATTTTAGGCGTGCGCCGCCCGCTGCGTTTTGAACCAACCCCGGTTCCCGCCGGTGATTATGATCATGCCCTGCATTCCGACCATCCCGAAGCGCCTTCTTTGCTCTCGCAGTACCTGATACCCGTCGAAGAGCCGCGCCTGGGCGGAAAGCCCAAGAGAGACACCCTCCGGAGAAGAATAGCCCGCGAACCGGGCCATTCCAATCGAATGTTCACCGCGCCCATTCACAGCCTGCGCGTCAGCGATGCGATAAAAATGCTTGAGACCTCGCCGGTTGGCCTTGCCACCGGCGAGGCTGAGGCGCGCCGGGCGCTGTACGGCAGCAATACCCTGGTAGAGCTGCCGCCTGAGCCGGGCTGGAAAAAAGCTCCTGGCGCATACTGCCCACCCCATGGCTCTGCTGCTGTGGGCGGCGGGTGGAGTGGCCGCCCTCGGCGGCGATGTGATGCTGGGGCTGGTGATCTGGACGGTAGTGGTGGTGAACGCCGGGTTTTCCTTTTGGCGTGAACACCGCGCCAACCAGGCAATTGCAGCTTTGCGGAATTTGCTGCCCCACTATGCACGTGTCATGCGGGATGGGGTCGAAGTGAAAATCCCCGCCAGCGACCTGGTAGCCGGCGATGTGCTCGTGCTGGCCGAAGGGGATAATATCCCGGCGGATGGGCGTGTCATCGAAGAGTACGGTTTGCGCGTGGATAACGCCACCCTGACGGGTGAAGCCACGCCAGCACGCAAAACAGCAGATGCCTCGCTGCGCGAAGGGCATCAGCGAGGTGGAACGCCCCAACCTGGTTTTTGCCAGCACTTCGGTCATCTCTGGTACGGGCCGGGCGGTTGTCTATGCTACCGGTATGCTGACACAATTTGGGCGCATAGCCCGGCTGACACAGGCGGTGCAGGAGCCTCCCAGCCGGCTGCAGCAGGAACTGCTGCGCCTGACGCGCACCATTTCGATGGTCGCGATTGGCGCAGGCGCTCTGGTATTCCTGGTGTCGACGGTGGATGTTGGCCTGGAAATCTCCGACGCCTTTCTGCTGGCGATTGGCATCATCGTGGCTGCTCTGCCCGAAGGCCTGCCGGCTACGATCACGCTGTCTCTGGCGGCGGCTGTGCAGCGCCTGGCTCAGCGAGGGGTGTTGGTAAAAAAGCTCTCCAGTATTGAAACTCTGGGAACGGTGTCGGTCATCTGCACCGATAAAAGCGGCACCTTGACCCAGAACCAGATGACCGTGCGCCAGGTATGGGCGGGCGGCCAGAATTTTTCGGTTTCGGGCGTGGGTTATGAGCCCCGGGGGCAGTTTTCACCCAATCCAGCCGGTAAGGCATGGGAAAGCGATTTAAAAGCCGTTTTGATGGCCGGCATGTTGTGTAATAACGCCCGCCTGACCCCGCCATCCATCGATTATCCAAAATGGACCTGCCTGGGCGATCAAACCGAGGCTGCTTTGAGCGTAGCCGCCATGAAAGGGGGGCTGGAGCCGGGCGCCCTGAACCAGGCGTATCCGCGTATCCACGAGCTGCCATTTGACGCCCGCCGCAAGCGGATGAGCACCATCCACCGCGCAGTGACAGCTGATCCAATGCTGGCGGAGATCCAACCGGGTACGCAGCTGGCTTTTATCAAAGGCGCCCCGCGTGAGGTGCTGCAGTTGTGCACCCATATCCGTATCCAGGGCGAGATCCTGCCGCTGGATGACCGGCTGCGCAGCGCTGTGCTGGCAGCCAATGACCTGTATGCCCGCGGCGCACTGCGTGTCCTTGGACTGGCGCGCAGCGAAATGCCACGCCGAGCCGGGGGCTTCTCGGTGGAGTCGGTTGAACGGGAACTGATCTTCCTGGGGTTGATGGCGATGATGGACCCGCCGCGGCCGGAGGTGGCGCAGGCTGTGCAGGTATGCCGCGCAGGCAGGTATTCGCATGATCATGATCACCGGCGATTATGGGCTGACCGCCGAATTGCTGGCGCGCAGAGTGGGGATGCTCACCACAGCCCACACGCGAATCTATACCGGCGCAGATGTGGATGCGATGACAGATGCAGACCTGAGCGGGGTGCTGGACGAGGATATTCTCTTTGCCCGCATGGCTCCCGAGCATAAACTGCGCCTGGTGTCGGCATTCCAGGCGCGTGGAGATGTGGTGGCGGTCACCGGAGATGGGGTCAATGACGCTCCCGCCCTGCGCAAAGCCGATATCGGCATCGCCATGGGCGTCAGCGGCACCGATGTGGCTAAAGAGGCAGCCGATATTATTTTGACGGATGATAATTTTGCGGCCATTGCGATGGCAGTGCAGGAAGGGCGCGGCATCTTTGAAAACCTGCGCAAGTTTATTACTTACATCTTTTCCAGCAATGTACCAGAAATCCTACCCTTTCTATTTGCTTCCTTGTTCCAATTCCCAATGGCTCTAGGTGTGAAACAGGTGCTGGCAATTGACCTGGGCACCGATATTTTCCCGGCCCTGGCCCTGGGGTTGGAAAAACCCGAGCCCGACATCATGCTCCGGCCGCCGCGTAAAGTCAACCAACCCCTGGTGGATCGTTCTCTGCTGGGGCGCGCATTTCTCTGGTTGGGCGCAATCGAGGCATTATTGTGTTACGCCGGGTTCTTTTTCGTGTATGATTGGATAGATCATCCATTGTGGAAGCAGGCGGCTTTGAGTATTGGCCTGGATCTGAACATTCCAGCCGGGCAGCGCTACCCGCTGGCGGTGACCGTGTTTTACGCGGGCGTGGTCATGGCTCAGGTGGGCAATGCTTTTGCCTGCCGCACCGAGCGCAACCGCGGCCGCTGGCTGGGTTGGTTGAGCAATCCGGTTTTGCTACTGGGTATTGCGGCCGAGCTGCTCATGTTATTTGTTCTGGTGTATTTACCGCCGGTTGCTCGAATGTTTGGGCATGCGCCGCTGCCGCCTGTCCTGTGGGTGGGTTTGGCGACTTTTCCGGTGTTGTTGTACAGCCTGGATTGGCTGCGCAAAGGTTTCGCCCGCTGGTGGCTGCGAAGACATGAGGAGGTCGTATGAAGGTGATTATCATGGGTTGCGGCAGGGTTGGCGAGCAGCTTGCCCGGCTGATGGTGGCGGAGGGCCACCAGGTAGCGGTGATTGATTATGATGAGAGCGCCCTGGAGCGCCTGGGACCAGATTTCAAGGGGCAGAAGGTAGTGGGCGTTGGTTTCGACCAGCAGGTGTTGGTCCAGGCAGGCATTGAGCAGGCCGATGCCTTTGCGGCGACCAGCTCATCGGATAATGCCAATATTGTGGCGGCGCGCACCGCCCGTACATACTTCCGCGTCCCCCGTGTTGTAGCCCGCCTGTATGACCCGCGCCGGGCTGAAATTTATCAGCGTCTGGGTTTGCGAACGATATCTTCCACGACCTGGGGGGCCGAGCGCATCCGTGAACTGCTGACCGATGCAGACCTGGACCCAAAGCTGGCCTTTGGCAGCGGGGAAGTGACGCTGGTTTCGGTGGAGGTCCCTGCGGCGCTCGTGGGTCGTCTGGTGCGTGATCTCAGTGTGCCCACGGAAATTGTCGTGGCTGCCATCACACGCCAGGGGCGGGCATTTATCCCCACCAGCGGCAGCGAATTTCAGGAAGGCGATGAGATCCACCTGGTGGTGCTTGCATCTGCCATGGAGCGTTTGCAAAGTCTGTTGGGCCTGGGCGAAGGAGGCTGATATGTTTGTGATCGTTGTTGGCGGAGGCAAGACCGGTTCGCAACTGGCTGCCACCCTGTTAAGCGAGGGCCACCAGCTTCGCCTGGTGGAAGACCGACCGGCTGTCTTGCAGCGCCTGCGCAAAGAGTTGCCGCCCGATGTCATCGTCGCCGGCGATGGCTCAGCGCCGGCGGTGTTGGAGGCGGCTGGTATCGAGCATGCCCAGGTACTGGCGGCAGTCACGGGTGAAGATGAAACCAACCTGGTGGTCACCACCCTGGCGCGTTTTGAGTTCGGTGTGGCGCGTGTGATTGCGCGGGTCAATAACCCCAAAAACGCCTGGCTGTTTGGGCCTGAGATGGGCGTGGATGTAGCACTCAACCAGTCTGATATTCTGGCGAAGTTGATCGTTGAAGAAATGTCGCTGGGCGATATGATGACCCTGCTCAAGTTACGCAAGGGCGAATACTCGATCGTGGAAGAGAAGGTGCATCCGCAAGCGGTGGTGGTGGGCAAGGCCCTGCGCGAAATCCAACTGCCGCCGTCGTGTGTATTCGCCGCCATCATCCGCAAGGGAGAGATCGTCGTTCCGGGTGGTAATACCGTGCTGCAGGCGGTGGATGAGGTGATTGCCCTGGTGCACGCATCCCAGGCGCGCAAACTGGCCGAGCTGTTGGGA
>CAVPJC010000005.1:0-95975 GCA_963705155.1 uncultured Chloroflexia bacterium
TTTTAATGGTGAGGAGTAATCTGCCGGACCGGGTTGATAAAGACACAGGCCAACATCCATCCCTGCCAGGTACCCTGGCAAGGAAGCGTATGGCTGCGGCCCGTGAAAGATGAAGTTTTGAGGCAGATTCTTCTGCAGCCCTCTATACGGTTCCCGATCACGTGGAAAGTAACTGCAGAACCACCCGGCTGCATACCCAACCATTTTGCCGCCTGGATCATCAAATCGAGATTGTGCCACAATAATTCACCGCTGCCGATCCAGACGACATTCAGAGAACCGGCTTTAGCATCACCATGCGAACAGGAGAAATATCCGGACAGAACTGCTCAGGGTCGGAACCGTTTGTTACCGTTATAACGCGGCCTATCCCTAACCGTTCGCGGACATATTCTGCCAGCCGGTCTGAAACACAGATCGCCAAATCACAACCTGTCCCGAACTTCTGAAAGGCAGCGATATTTTGAGTTACTGCCGCTTCGTTTTGGCCCATGATTTTTTGGAACTCGGGAACAGTGTTGAATTCCCAAACAATCAAGGCGAACCAATAGCCTGACGGTAGGGAGGCAGACCATAGCGCGAGACACCTGGTAGCGTGCCTTGCAAGCGGACGTAGATGACATCCATGTGGATCATGGTGAACCAGCGAGCCAGACGATTGTACGGCAGGATGCGCACTTCCGGGTGTTCGTTTCCAGTCCAGGCCCATACTTGATGGCCTGATGCCACTGCCTGGTGGATGAATTGACCAATGTGAGCGTTGCGACCACGTGTATCATTTATTCGATATTCAGCGTTGGCGTAGACAAGGCGCATCTGATAACCTTAATCGACAAAATGACGGTGCCACAACTCGAAGGTGATGAGTATACCCAACTGCCTGCCGATATTATGCTCGCCGTTCATATGCTCTTCAACCAGACGGTGGATTGCATGGGGCTGGAAGTAGCCCCTGCTCAAAGTGCGTTCGTCCAGTAATATCAATTCAACCCATTTTCGATTAGGCTCCCGCAACAGGGAATGAAGATCTGTAAAAGATCCCGAAGATCTCCTTGACGATGGGGTCTTTGGCTGGTTATGGATTATCCGGTTAAGCACCCGTTTAGCCCTTTTTATATTGCGATCCCAGAAAATTCGTAGTGGGTATTCAACATCTAATGGCCCACTGGTGGATAGTTTTGCCAGTTTTGGTGACATCCGCGTTAAGGTCAGTTTCTGTAGCTTGCGTTCCCATCGGAGATCTAAAGGCAGGGCCAGGGAAAAATCAACCAGGTCATAATCGTAATACGGCACGCAGTACTCCAGGCGATGGTTAATCATATAGATGCCTTGGAACCAACTGTGCTGCGTCGCATTCCATTCTAATGGAATTAACCAGGTCATCCGGTGTAAAACCATATAACTTGACAGCGATCAGATTTAGCGATTGAAAGGCTTTCCCCTCAATTCTGGAAAAAAACTTCTTTGAAAATAATTCTGGCCATTCCTCTTGACGAAAGATGCGGTTAAGCACATTAAAAACCGTGTAAACCGGGTCTTCTCCCTCAATGAACGCGAATTTGTAAATAGGACGACAGACGAGAACAGGTTTTCAGCTCCCGTTCCCAACATGATCACCTGGTGGGGTGGCAGCATTTCTAGAAGATTGAACCCATGCGAACTCGAGGCAGTTGATCAAACCTTCTGTTCGATCCACCATCGGATCAGCATTTGCGGACAGGTAATCGCTTTTGAGGATGCTCTCCCGATAAGGGGCATTCGCGCGCCGGGCGGCTTCCCTCGCACGGGCGATGTCGTTGCTTTCTGCGAGGCCGTAGGAGTAAGTGGGAAGACGGACACCCAAAGATTGGGTTGCAACAGCGAGCAAGGTGCGAGAATCGAGGCCACCACTCAGGGAAAGCCCCATATCTGGCCAGATATCTAAACGACGACGGACAGAATTGAACCAGTAGTTCAACCATCTCCTCAACCCAGTCGTCCTCAGGCCGAGAAATCTTCGAGTTCACGATGTGCAAGCGCCAGTAATCTTTCTGTTTGCCAGTGTCCCTCCTGAAACGTCAGGATCGAAGCTGGCTTCATGATTTGAATATTTTCAAAGAGCGTCTTCTCGCCATACAGATGACCAAAAGCGAATAAATCCGCAAAGGATGCTTCGTTAACCCGGCGACCGACGAACTCCAGATCGAGTAAAGCTTTGCATTCGCTGGCGAATGCAAATTGGTTTCCGCTCCGAGAGTAATATAACGGTCTTAAACCAAACCGGTCGTTGGCAAGGATTAGTTTCCGTTGAGCTCTGTCCCAAATAACCAGGATAAAGATGCCCTGCAAACGGGCAAACGCGGCTTGTCCATACACCTCATACGCAAACATAGCCAGTATTGATTGCGAGACTTCTTTTGCCAGATATCCCCGGGCGAGTAAATCACTTCTCAGCTCTTCCGCATTATATAGAACACCATCCAGGATCAAGATCAGGTTTCCGGTATTATTGACAACCGGCTGAGTCATCAATTCATATAGACCCAATGACTCGCGACCGAACCCAACTCCTGCCGCCTCATCCATCCAGAGTTCGCTGGCTTTTTCCGATCCAACGGTCAAGGTCTTGCGCATGCCTGCAAGCCAGGATGAGATGTCAGTCGTGTCTGTGCTTACAATTCCATAAAATCCCGGCATATTTGATCTCGATGTTCAGCTCAGGCGTACAAGAAGATGGGGTCTAACCCCATCTGTGCAACAGTTTGTTTAATTTCTGACTGGTAAATTGGATTCATAATGATGATCACTTCGGGTTGGTAAGTACGCAGGAAATCCGGGGCGATAATTTCCTGCCCGGTCAATGGCATATACATGCCCCATTTGCCCGGATTAATATCCACTACATAGCCGATCTCATCTTGAGTCTGCAGCATCGTTAAAAAGCTCAAACCCTTCGCACCGCCTCCCCAGATGACTGCTTTCCAGCCCCGATCCCGAATTTCACCCAACCGTGCTTGCCAATCCTTGATCGCCGTGTGGTATTCCTGTCCAAAATTTTTCACTGCCTGGATCATTTGACGAGAAGGTGGCAATGGGGCAGATCGGGCATGGAATGAGCCAGCTGGTATGGGGCGGGTATCCACTGTGATAAACTGGCCTTCGAAGGTTTCACTTCTTTGAAGAACTTCAAAGCCAGAACGCTCGCACATCAAAAGAAAGTGAGGGAATGCTGTAATAAGAGCAGTGTTCGTAAAGGATATCCCAGGGACGTGTTTCTCTGAGAGAGTAGTCGAAATTCGGCACCTCCAGAAAGAGCACAGTCTGGATACGCTCGCCAATCGTTCTTCGTATAGATGAAAGAAATTCGGCCGGCTGGTCGATATGCTCGAGGGTGTGGCGAGAGCAAATTAGATCTACGGGCAGATCTGCATAGCTTTCGGAATAATAATCTGCAATGAACTCCACTCGTTCAGAAAGGAGTCTATTGCCAGGCGTGTGGGTGTAACTGGGGTCAAAACCAACTCCACGGTTGTCGCCAATGTCACAGATGAGCGCCAGGAAGTCACCTTTTCCGCTGCCCACTTCAATGATGTTTTTCTGGAAAATGTGATATGTATGGATCAGGCGCTCTGCCTGCCAGTGAGCGTATTCCTGGAAGCGTGGGGAGAAAAAAAGCGAGTTATCGTAGGGTTGTTCATACTGCAATAAATTCGGATCGAATCTCTGGTTGAACACATGACCACAAACAAGACACAAAGCCAGTTGGATCTCGCCTTCAGGCGCATCCAGAGCTGCCTGGCGATTATGCCAGAGAAGGCCGCAGTGCACCGGGGCATGTGAGATTTCGACAATGATCTCAAGTTTTATCGAGCTGCAAACCGGACAAGCTTTGATTATAGGTGGGGACTCAGGCATGGTTCAGGATTTCATCCTGGCCGTAAGTGATTGGCACAATTTCTGGAAAAAGTTGCATACCTTCCAATTCCTTGCGGATCTCAGGAATGTAGATCGGGTTCATGACGATCACGACATCAGGTTGGTAGGTAGATAAAAATCCTGGTGTAACGCTGCGATGTCCGGTGCCTGCCAGGAAAGTGTCTTCTTTCAGGGGGTTGATGTCCACAACGTATTCGATTTCTTCTTGCACATGCAGCGTGTTGAGGAACGAGACACATTTTGAGCCGCCCCCCCAGACGACCACACGCCGCTTATTAGAGGCATAAAGTGCAATTTGATCCCGCCAGAATCGGATATTTTTCTGCACACTGTGCTGGAAGTATTTCACTTCGCTGGCCAGACTTACCAGGTCGTCCTCCTGCGGTAAAATTGGCGTCCCTTTTCCAATCCGTGGCGTGGCTGCGAGCATCAGGTACTGATCATCGTAATCCTTCCATAAGTCCAGGCAGTCGAAATCACAACGGCGGAATAGACGCGCCAGCGATCCCAGGCTGAAATAGGAACAGTGTTCGTAGAAAATGTCCCAAAAAGCTGTCTCGCGCAGGATACGTTTCACATCTGGAACCTGAAAAAAGATTGTTGCGCCAACTTGCTCGGAGATCACACGCCGAAGCATGCCAACAAACTCGGCCGGATGAGGGATGTGCTCCAGCGTCATCTTACAGCAATAAAAATCAGCCTGATAATCATCGTAAGCCTCAGAGAAATAATCTTTGATAAATGTAACTCGATCGCTGGCTAATGCTGCATGCCGGTCGTTGGAATACGCGGGGTCGAAACCGATCCCCTGGTTATCTCCCTGGACACATAACATTCTCAAGAACTCTCCCTGACCGCACCCAATCTCCAGGATCGTCTTCCAGTGCAGGTCAAAACGTTGGATCAGCTGGCTCGCCAGCCTTTCGTGAAATGATGAGAATGTCGGCGAGTAAGCCTGGGTTGATTCATACGGGCCTGAGTATTCCATCAGGCCCGAGTTGAACCGGGTATTGGAAATGAAACCGCAAGCCGGGCAAAACCCCAGTTGAATATCGCCTTTCGGGTAACCCAGCGCCTCTTCTTTACTGCGGTGCAACAATACATCGTGGACAGGGACAGATTGCACCTCGTAGAAGATATCCAGGGCAGAATGCGCGCAGCCTGGACATACAAATCCTGGTGTCATTCGTTTTGCCTGAGAATAACAGGCACATACAAGTAGTACTTCATAACCGATAGCGGGTGAGAAATTGGCAGTTATATTCAAGTCTGTCTCTACGGTCACCGTGATGGGATTCTGTAAACCAGTAACCGCTCCGCTCCAGCCAGTGAAGTACCAATCCGTCTGTGGGGTGGCGGTCAATGTTATTTGATCACCATACAAGTAGGGACCGTTTGGATCAACAGTCACGCTGCCCTGTCCATTCGTGTTGATCGTCAGGGTATAAACCTGTTGTACGAAGGATGCGTTCACCAAGAGATTACCCGTTACCGTTGTGGTTATCGGGTTAGTCGTTCCCGAAAGCGCTCCCCCCCAGTTGTTGAAAGCCCAACCGGGAGAAGGCGTTGCCGTCAGAGTGATTACATCGCCGAAGTGGTAAGCAGGCTGCGCTGGTGCAACATTTACCACCCCCTGACCGGTTGTTTCAACGACCACATTATAATTTATGGCGCTGAAAGTAGCCGTAACCACCTTGCTGCCGTCCATGATGATTGTCGCCGGGCTGTTGCTGCCAGAGAGGTCGCCTGACCACTGCGAGAAAGTCCATCCAGTCAAAGGAGTTGCTTCCAGCGAGACCTCTGCATTACAGGCGTAGGTTGTTTGCTCAGGGTTTACGGTTACATTGCCATTGCCGTTCTTATGGATGGTTAAGAAAGGTTGTTGATGGTTCCCGTCTTCTGAAACGACCGGAGAGTCCAGGTTGTTGAAGTAATCGATTTTGCCTGTGAATTTGGGTGAGGCAGCACCGATAGCATTTGCCGCGTATACACCAATTGAATTAACCGAGAGTGCAGCATGGAAGGAACGGATGGGACGCCAGTTGATTCCATCACAGAAAAGATTGGATCCAGCGGTGACCAGCGCGTTTGATGCGCATGTACAGAGGCGCAATCCCCGAAAGCCCAAGGTTTGCCTGGTGGAGTACGGTTCTAATTGCGCCATCAAGACTGGCGGTATACGCTATGGTGCCTACCCCATCGCTATGATATTCAAAGCGCAAGAATTTGCCCGGGCTCTCTTCGACCAGAATACCTTGCATTTGATAGCGGGTATCGACACCGGATTCAAACTTGGCCTCCACTTCAAAGTCTGTATCATTGGCAGGCTGCATTATCCGTGGAGCACGATTGTTATTTGGCAACAGGTCGTGATCTGATCCGGCCGGAACCGTTATTGTCAGCCAGGCGTTATCGGTAAAAGGGTTGTCAATCGCCAGAGTAGCATCACCACCGGCGACCGGGTTGATAAAACTCCACTGCCCGGGATTCAAGTTGCATCTATTGAAATCATCCGATAGGATCGTCGAAGGAAGCGGCTCAGCTCCCAACCGAACCACATGAACATTTCCAAAGGTAGCGTCTATGTGGTGGGATAACAGCACGAGCGATCCGGACGCAGGATCATCTGGACTGCCAATACCAACCAGATCCCAATCCACCGGCTCGATAACTGACTGACGCCAGACCTTTAACTTATACTGTGGTCCAGCCGGTGTTGTTTCTACCCGCATCTTGAAGACATATGTTTCTCCGATTACCGGTATTTTCCCAGATGTTTCGGCAAGTAATGCATCCTGATTGCCAAAAATTTGCAGCCGGGGTGTTGGCCAACTTTGCTGCCAGCGGAACCAGCCTATTGCCCCCAAAGGCCACCACCCTTCTTTTGGCTGCTGGCCTGGCACCGGGTCGTCGGTATTGCCGGCCCAACGCATGATCAGGCCAATGCCTGGGCCATAGCTTGGCGGCGCGTAGCCAGCCGGGTCGATGCTATGGAGGGTGATGGGAACCGTCACCTCGTAATCTTTCCAACCGATGTCGCCGATGGCTACCAACCGGTCATAGCCGATCTGCACGGTGCGCAGTCCGCTACCCTGGACCTCCCATTTCCCATCGACCACCTGGCTTTGACTCTGGATTCCGGAGGCCCAATTCGTCTGGTAGGGCAGCGGCCAGGGTTGGGTGCGGTCATAATTCACCGCAACTGTTGTTGAAGCAGTTTCGCTTAAGGTATCGGTGGCCGTGATCACCAGTGAATTCGTCCCCTGTTCCAGTTCCTCGTCGAACAACTCGACGTTGAAATCTCCAGCTTCCACCAAACGGCGAGTGTCGGGGCCAAGTCGACAGGGGTTGCTGCGGCTTTCCATTCAGTGAGTAGGTAATGGATTCAATTCCATCCGGGTCAGACACATTTCCTAGAACATTGATCTGGCGTTGAGGCTGTCCTATCTGGCCAAAAGATTGAGATGGACCATAAAAGAGGGTGATCTGAGGAGCGTCTGTCGGAGAAAGCTGGCTATTTGAAACAGAACGGCTATTTGCATTCTCTTCAATCGTTAGATATACGTTCTGCGAGCTCTCTCTGAAATCGGCGTTGGTCAGATTGGCCGAGGCTGGTAGAAATGCCTGGATCAGGATGGATGTAAACAGAAATATCGTCAGGGATTTGAATGGGAGTTTCATTTCGCCCCTCCTTATGATCACCTGATGATGACAGGCAGGTAAAGACTGCCGCCGGGGGGATCTTCTGGTTGGATAGGTGTAGCCCGGTTGAAGAAATAATCAATTTGCCCAGTAAAAGCCGGGGACGTGCTCCCGACAGCGTTGGCAGCATAAACCCCTACCGAGTTGACATTCATATCAAGTGGCAAGGTACGGTAAGGTGTCCAACTGGAACCATCAAAGGAATAGAACAAGATAAACCGATGACCATTACGCAGGACGCGCATGTATAACGGGGCAATGGTCCTCAGCCCGATTTCAACATCGGTATAGACCTCTTTTGGAGTGGTCATATCGGCCAAATAGATCCTGGTGCCGACACCATCCCCCTGAAACTCAAGTCGTAGATAATGATTGGCATCTTCTTGAATGACGATGCCTTGCATCTGGTACTTGCGGGATAATCCGGTTTCGAACTTGGCTTCCACGTCGAAGTTCGTATTATTTACAGATTGCATTACGCGAGGCGCCCGGTTTTCTCCGGTGAGCAGGTCATGATCAGAACCTGCCGGCACCGAAATATTCAACCAGGCATCCTGGGTGGTGGCTCCTGAAAAACTATAAGCACCGTCGCCTACCGGGTTTATAAACGTCCACACGCCGGTATTCAAGGTCGATCGATGAAAGTCATCCGACTGGATCGTCGATGGGACCGGCGAACTGCCCAGCGGGGTAACTGTCACATTTCCGAAAGTTGCATCTACATGGTGCGCAAATAACACCAGCGATCCATGGGTGGGATCATCTGCGGCTGCAACGCCCGATAAGTCCCAATCTGGGGGTTCGACCTCGTTGACTTGCCATACCTTTAACCTGTAAACGGAGCCTCCCACGGTGGTCTCTACCCGCATCTTAAAGTTATACAGGGTATTGAAAAGCAGGGGTCTTCCAGAGAGATCAGTCGCCAGGTCGGCATCGTGGTTACCGAGGATTTCCAATCGAGCCGAATGATCTGGCTGCCAACGATACCAGCCTATTGCCCCTAACGGCCACCATCCTGTCTTTGGCTGCTGGTCTGGCACAGGGTCATCCGTGTGTCCATTCCACCGGAAAAGTAGACCAATGCCAGGACCATAGCTGGGAGGATCGTAGCCTCCCTCGTCGATGGCATGGATCGTGATCTGAGCAGTCGCTTCGTAGTCTTTCCAGGCCATGTCGCCAATGGCTACCATTCGGTCGTAGCCGATTTCAACGGCTCGAATGCCGCCTTTTTGAGCATCGTAAACCCATTTGCCATCGATGATTTCAGCCTGGTCATTAATGGACCCGGCCGCCGCCCAGTCCGTCTGATAAGGCAGCGGCCACACTTTATCGCGAGAATAATTTACCGTCACGCTGGCAGTTGATGTCTCATTCAGGTTATCCGTGGCAGTGATAACAATCTGGTTTGTTCCATGCCTGAGATCGCCGTCGAAGAGCTCCACATTAAAATCACCTGGCATCAGGAGGCGGCGGGTATCCGGGCCGATTGAGAGGCTCTTCTGTGCACCGCCATTCAGCGTGTAGGTAAGTGAAGCGATCCCGTCTGAGTCGGAAACGTTGCCGGGAATATTAATCTGGCGTTGGGGTAAGCCGATGCTGCCAAAAGTTTGAGTCGTACCACCCCAAACATCAATTATTGGTGGGACAGCAGGCAAATCGACATCCTCCCTGCGGATTGCCTGGGCGCTCATCTTACCAGGTGTGATGAATATGAGTAGAAGAGCCAGTATCACGAATGGAGATGTGAGGTAAGACAGATAGCTGCGCAAATGGTTGTTCATTTTGATCTCCCTTTGTATCAATCCTAATGAGCGCTTTTCCAGCGCAAGTCTGAATGGAGACTGCCCTGCTCCAATAACATCTTGATATGAGCGATTCGTTTGTAGCGCGGCCCTTCAAAATCTTCAAGCTTTAACCCCACTTTCTGATAGGCTCGATACAGCTCCTTTACCCCGCCGCGAGCATCCCATTTGGGCTTAAATTCCGGAAGTTCACGCGCAACCTTACTGGTATCCACCCGGTAACAGCGTTTATCAGGACCAGCACCCGGAGCATACTCGAGGGTACTGCCTGGTACGGCCTGAACGACGATCTCAGCCAGGTCGCGTATTCGATAATTCTCTTCTGTCCGGCCGATATTGAAAGCCTGATTATGAACCCGATCCTGCGGAGCTTGAAGAGCGGCAAGGAAGGCATGTGAAACGTCTTCAACGTGTATAATCGGTCGCCAGGGAGTGCCATCGCTTTTCAGGTACACCTTTCCGGTTGTAAAAGCCCATGCAACCAGGTTGTTCAACACCAGATCAAAACGTAACCGGGGAGAGACACCATAAACGGTTGCGTTGCGTAAAAAGACCGGGCTGAAGCGATCGCTTGCTAACAAGCTGACATCTTTTTCCACGAGCATTTTGGAAATCCCGTAGGGTGTGATCGGATTTAACGGTGAATTTTCATCCAGGAAGTCATCTCCGGCAGATCCATAATTACTGCAAGACGAAGAGAAGATGAACCGGCTGACGCCCACCTGTTTTGCCAGCTTTGCCAAACTCAGCGAAGCCTGGTGGTTGATTTCATAGGTAAGATCAGGGTTCAGATCGCTGAGAGGATCATTGGAAAGACCCGCCAGATGGATGATTGCATCGAAGCCTTCAAGATCGGATGCGTCTACATCCCGGATATCCTTTTTGATGGCGGGAATGGAGAATATCTCCGCTCCAAATGTGCACGCGGTAAAGAGATTGCTATCCAAACCCATAACATCGTGACCGGCTTGTTCCAGTATCGGAACCAAGACTGTTCCTATATAGCCATTATGACCGGTTACAAGCACTCGCATTTTTATCCCTCCCAAACCTTCCAGGGTGCAGCACCAGCTTGCCAGAGTGATTCGAGCACATACTTTTCGCGCATCGTATCCAAAGCCTGCCAGAAAGACTGGTGCCGGTACGCCATCAATTGACCATCTTGAGCCAGCCGCATCAACGGCTGGCTTTCCCAAACGGTTTCATCGCCGTCTATGTAATCGATCACGCCAGGTTCCAACACAAAGAAAGCGCCGTTGATCCAGCCCTCACCAATCTGGGGGTTTTCGATAAATTCCAGGACCCGGTCACCATCAAAAACCATTGTCCCATAACGGGCTGTCGGATGTACGGTGGTGACCGTCGCCAGCTTTCCATGGGAACGATGGAATTCCAACAGGCGGTTCAAATCCACGTTGGAAAGGCTGTCTCCCCAGGTCATCATAAATGTCTCATTGTTGAGGAAAGGCGCTACCCGTTTGAGACGCCCCCCGGTTTTGGTTTGGATACCCGTATCGATCAGGTCAACATTCCAATCCGGTTTTGGGCCATCGTGCACTTTCACTTCACCGCTACCCAGGTTAATCGTTATGTCGCTGTGGAGAGAGCAATAATCCACAAGATAACGCTTGATCATCTCACCTTTATATCCGAGAGCGACAATAAAGTCTTTATAGCCATACCAGGAGTAATACATCATCAGGTGCCAAAGTAAAGGCCGTCCCCCGATCTCGACCATTGGTTTTGGCTTGAGCTCCACATCATCAGCCAGTCGCGATCCATACCCGCCAGCAAGCAAAACTACTTTCATGGTGTCCCTACCTGTTCCGTGCCTGTCCATCTTCCTTATGCGGCTCATTTGGAAGTGGCGCCCGACGCTCGCCTGATAATCTACTCGAAGCCTGCAACCGGGACCAAATCCACGACAAAGGCGCTTTTACAGGTTCGGGCAACCGCTTAGCGCGCCTGGCTGCCAGGCCCAGCAGTTCATTGCCAAGGTACATACGCCGCCAGATTCCCCACCTGATAACTTCCCAATAGCAACGCAGTTTTTCTAATGCGCCCAACCCGGATTGGGTATCGTGGATTGAACGAAAGTATTCGATAAAAATCGTCCAATAAAAATTCTGGTATTTGTTTCGATTATTCGGATCAAACCAGGCGACTCGTTCTTCCTTTGAAAACGCTCGCATCGATGCCTGCGGGTGATCTCGCCGGAAGAACAGGTACTCCGGAATCTCGTAGAACTTTCCCAGGAGGGCCAATTCTGCCAACAAAATCATATCAGAAGCGCGAAAACTACCAATCAATCGTGTTTTTCTTAATTCTTCTGTTCGAATCAAACCAAAAATTGAATTGCACTTTTCTAATGTGCGGAAGCGCATATGAAATTGGGCATAACGCCGGTACACGCTGGGACTGGTCAGGTGGAGATTATCCGGATACAGTTCGACTGGAGAGCTATCCTCATCGATGATCGTTGTTCTCGGATAACACAGGACATTGTCTCTATCCTGATCCAAGATTTCAATACACCGCTGAAGAAATAGAGGCGCACACAAATCATCCGCGGCCTGCCATTTAAAATACTCTCCGCGCGCTGCTCGAACCAGCCGGTTATAATTATTCGCCGCGCCCAGGTTTTCGGAATTGCGAAGATAGTTAATGCGCTTATCTCTGGAGGCGTAATCCAGGCAAATATCCTGGGTGTGGTCGGTAGAAGCGTTATCAGAGATAATTAGCTCGAAATCTGGATAGGTCTGTTCCAACAGCAAATCCAGGGCCTGGCTGATAAAAGATTCACCATTGTATACAGGCAAGCCAATACTGATGCGAGGAAAGCCTTTTTCAATCATCGTGGGGTATAGCCCCGGGGGAAATAGCTCGTTTCCCACTTGAGCCATGGACGGACAACGCCCGGGAATTCTCCCGGATGGTCGATACGAGCAGTCAATTCACCCGGGTGTTCGATTACCCGGAATGCTGCCGCTTCTCTTTCGTAGAGATGTACTCTTCCTGGCTCGTCACTGCGGATCGATGCACCTACAAACATGGTGCCTTCCGCCAGAAAATTACCCGGGATCCAACCTGTGCTCACAAAGTAGCCAACCGGTCGAGGCTTACGCAGCCATTCAGGATTTGTTTCAAGAGAGGCAAACAACCAGATGTCTTCTTCATTGTGCAGGGTAAAACCCGGGTACAACGCGTACCCGGTTTCAATACTTCATACCCAATTTCAACCGCCACCATCTCGCGAATATCCACTAAATCGACAATCTGACCGAAGGAATTCTTTATTACCACAGATCGTAATCTGACAATTTCACTGGATGGAGCATTTTGCGGATCATCCCAGTAACGCGTCGGGGTAGTACCCAATACCTTGTGCATATATTCCCCGACCACCTGATGGGTAGGGCCATCCTGGACGATACGGCCCTCTTCCAGCAAAATCACCCGCTCGCATAACCGCGTGATCGAAGGCATATGGTGTGAAACAAATACTACTGTGCGACCTTCGTTACCGACTTCTTCCATTTTGTTCAAGCACTTTTTTTGAAAAGCGGCATCGCCAACTGCCAGAACCTCATCGACCAAGAGGATGTCTGGCTCCATATGGGCGGCAACAGAGAAAGCCAGCCTGACCTGCATACCCGTTGAGTAGTACTTCATCGGTGTGTCGATGAACTTCTCAAATTCCGAAAAGGAAACGATCTCATCGAATTTTCGATCGATCTCGGTCTTCTTCATTCCCAGGATGGCGCCATTTAGATAAACGTTTTCACGACCGGTGAGCTCTTTATGAAACCCGGTTCCCACTTCTAATAGAGAGCCCACCTTTCCAAATATTGCTACACGCCCATGGGTTGGCTCGGTTATGCGGGTCAGAATTTTTAATAAGGTGCTCTTGCCGGCGCCGTTCGGGCCGATGATACCTACCACTTCGCCGCGCATGACTTCGAATGATATGTCGCGGACAGCCCAGATAAACTCTTCTGGGGAGATTGTCGCCTTTTTGTCATTACCAGTTCTCGAGAGACGGCGGGCAGAGCGATGAAAAAAATCTGCCACCTGGTCTCTCAAGGTACCGTACTGAGCTGACTTACCCTGACCAATCCGATATTGCTTGCTAATCCCATCTACAAATATTGCGCGGGTATTCATGCTGAGCCCGAAAGAGGTAGTGGACGGATGTCCGGATTTTGAAGGTTTACCCAGGACATTTTAGATAACATCTGCAAAACTCTTTTCAATCCGCCGGAAGTAATATGCCCCGCTGAACAGGACAGCCAGAGAAACTAGAAAAGAAAGAAAAATCATCGCTTTGGGTGGGTCTGTGCCTAAAAGGGCCCAGCGAAAGCCTTCGACTACGCCGACCATTGGGTTAATTCCGTAGAGTGTCAGCCAGGGCTCTTCCAACAGGCTGCTTGGGTAAACAACCGGGGTGGCGAACAGCCAGAACTGTGTCAGGAATGGGATAGCGTATCGTACGTCGCGATACTTAACATTAAGCGCAGAGAGCCAAAGTCCCACACCCAGGGCTGTGACCAGGGCCAGAAGTAAAAATAACGGGAACGTCAAGACAGCCCAACCGGGTTTGATATTGTAGAACAACATCATCCCAATCAGCACAAAAAAAGCAATGATAAAATCCACCAATCCCGAAAGGACGCTGGATACAGGAATTACCAGACGTGGAAAATACACTTTCGTGATTAAATGAGAACTTCCAACCAGGCTGTTAGAAGCTGCAGCCAGGGACTGTGAAAAATACATCCATGGGAGCAAGGCAGCGTAATTAAAGATTAGGATAAGGAATACCTTCGGAGTCCATTTTGGCCAGCTTGCCAAAAAAGAATGAAAAAACCACCATCGTCAAAAAGGGTTGGATGACAGCCCACGCCGCCCCGAGTGCGGTCTGCTTGTAGCGAACCTTAATATCCCGCCAGGTCAAGAAGTAAAGCAGTTCACGAAATTTCCACAATTCGCCTAACCGCAGCGATGTCCACCCAACCGAGGGTTCAATATAAACACCCCCCATTTGAGCGACCGCCAGGCTATCGATTGGTGTACCTTCGGTAGTATTGGGTATTCTTGTCACTTTTTTGTTCGGGAGCTAGAAAACGATGACCCGCCTATATTCTCTCGCGCTCCGCCCTTCCGACATTTAGAGTTAAAGAACGATTGTTACATTGCAGGTCGGTAGTTGGAACTTATCATCTATATTTATTGACTGAGAGGACTCCAGGTTTACTGGCTTTGTTGAGACATTGTTTAAGCTTGAATTAGCATTCCCAGCGTCGACTCATAAATATAACACGCGAAGGAAACCTAACCTAACTCTATCCAACTAGTCTGCGAGCCTCACAGCGATTTATATAATCAAATCACCTTACTCGATCTCTGCTCCCCAACCAAATAATTGATAAATTGTTCATTAGAATTATACAACAACTAACGCATCATATTACATCTGTTATATTAGCATATTGGCAGGTCGATAGCCATGTATCTAAAGTACCGTATATGCAAACGAAATTTATGCTTAGGTGTTACATCGTTGAGGCTGAACCTGCCAAACCAGTCAAAATGCCCAATTTTGACCCGGCAAATAACCATCTCTGAGCACCTGACGCCGGCTCAGGATTCTCCAAGCCTGTAATGGAAGATGCCTGTGGACTTTCCCAGGAGGGGGAAAAAGCGCATCCATCGAAAGGCATTCAGGCGCGGTTCTGGGCGATCAAAGTAAAACCATTCCTCCAGCAATGAAATCCCAGCGCCCCAGCTCTCTATATCTTTGCCATGATTTCAATCCCCAACGCAGGCGGGCGTCAATTTTGGCAAAAGCCAGCTGCAGGTTGTCCATCCAGATGACGAATGGCGTGTGTGCATCGCAGACCAGTTCCGCTCCCGGAACATGGTTACGCAATTTCAGCACCAGGGATTTGACCTGCGCCGTTTCAAAATAGGGCAGCACGCCTTCAGCCATAAAGAGAAATGGACGCGACCGATAAGAGTTTGTCGCTTCCAACCATGCGTCCTCGAACACCGAACCGCTCAATAGATGATAGCGTTCACCCTCGCAGCCGATGAGGCTTTTGCGCAGCTCAATCACATCGGGCAGGTCAAGATCAAACCATTCTACCTGGCCATTATCCACACGCTCGAAGCGAGTATCGAGACCGCACCCAATATGGATAACCACCGCCAGCGGGTTGCGAGCCAGAAACTCCCTTGTAAGACGGTCGAACTCCTTCATCCGCAAGATTAAGGCGATCTCATCATGGCCGTGTAGTCTGAGACGCGAAAAGTCACAATCCATCTGCTTGACCATCGCCACAGCTCTGTCATCTTTAATCAGGGCATCCGGGCGCTGTGATTCGACAGACCGCGCGTAAAGCGTGATGAGCAATGTCTCAGACACGCCGTTCAAGTTTGGGGGAGTTTTCTCGGGCATGTTCTTGCTCCTGTTTTTGGCATCTCGCAATCACAATTTTGGGAAAAATCTGCCTTGCGCTGCATGTACGTTTTGTATTTGTCTCCGAAAGCCTCCACCATCATCTGCTCCTCTTTGGGGGCGCGCCTAGCAGCCCGGCGATAGACAACCCGCACACGGCGACGAAAAACCAGGCTTCGGATGTCATGAAAATCCCTCCTTTCTCAACCGCGGAAGAAAGGCAGGAACACGTTTGCAATAGTCCAGCCACTGCTCGCCAAATTCGGCAGCCAGAGCAGCTTCCTCGCGTCGAGCGCGAAAGATTAATCAGCGGCGCAAAACAGGTAAAGAGCAAGGTTGTCCAGGTGGCATAGATCAGCAGGCTGCCGAACGCAGCCACTAGTAGCCCCAGATACATGGGATGGCGCACAAGAGCATACGGCCCGCTGGTGATCAGTTGGTGACCAGAAAACAACTGCGCGCCGAACCCGGTCGAGACGAAGTAATTTTTACCAAGCGCCAGCCGTCCCCATAGTGCAAACGACATGCCGGGGAAATACAAGAGAGAGCCGATAGCCAGCATCCCGGCGTGGATTTGCGGTGAGACAGTCACTGGTAGGGGTATCCAGCCAAGATAGCAGAGGCCGAAATAAATTACCGACGAAATAAGATAGAACCAGGGTGAACGTAAAAAATGTCCCATTTGCCCGGTAATACGTCCGACTGGTCGCCGGGCGCCGCGCCAGATGCCGTAGAAAACCCCTGCTAACGTGGCGTATGCCAGCAATCCACCCAGCCATTGAACGATCAATTCAACAAATTCGAGTTTCATCACTTTTCATCTATCCTGGCCGTATTTACACGGTTAAGATTTCAACTCGGAGTATTCTGAACTCGATGCAATTCTGCCAGCCGTTCCGTACATCGAAGAGACGCACGACTTGAGAAGAATCGTGCTAATAGAACAGATCAGCCTCCGTCGGCCAGTTCTAATATCGCCTTCACGTCTCCAATCTGGTGGGCAGAGATACCCAGAGATTGCAGCCCGGCGTGGTCGCCGGTGAATATTTGCTGGCCCAATCCCGAGTGACGCCACATCTTGAGATCTTCTTCCAGGGGGGAGCCGATCAAATCTTCGCGAACAATCTTGCCGTCGGCCATCACCAGCACACGGCGCGTCTGTCGCGCGACGGCAGGGTCGTGAGTGACGATGACAAAGGTGACGCCCTGGGTTTGATTCAGCTCTTTGAGCAGATTCATCAGATCCTGACCTGCACTGCTATCCAGGCTGCCAGTGGGCTCGTCGGCAAAAACCAGGGGAGGTTGGTTCGCCAGAGCGCGGGCGGCAGCTACCCGCTGGCGCTCACCCCCGGAGAGCTGGCCTGGCAGGTGGTTTATCCGGTCGCCCAGGTCTACCAGGTTCAACAACTCTTCTGCACGGCTGCGGCGCGCCTTTGCTCCCAGGTAACCGGTCATGGGAATTTCCACGTTTTCGCGAGCGGTAAGGGTGGGCAGCAGGTTGTGAAGCTGGAACATGAATCCAACGGTCTCGGCCCTGAACCCGTCGATATCATGCAGCTTCGCCAGATCCTGCCCATTCACGCACACATGTCCGCTTGTGGGAACATCCAGGGCGCCCAACACATTCAGCAGGGTGCTTTTCCCGCTGCCGCTGGGACCCATCACCGCCATGAACTCCCCGGCCATCACGGTCAGATTTACCCCATCCAGAGCGCGAATCGCAATACCGTTGCCGTAAACCCGGGTCAGCTCATGGGTTTCTATCATCACCTTGGTATTCATTCTTCTACCTCGATGTCCACAAAAGCGGTCATACCCCACCTCAGTCCTTCGGGGATCTGGTCGAGCTCGATGACCGCCTTGTAATTTACCCCAGAGCCTTCGGCCGATTTATTCGCCACTCGTTTAATGGTGCCGTCGACGCTGGCGCCGGGCAGGGCATCGAATGTGACTTTGACCGGGTCCGTAAGGCTCACACGCGCGGCGTCGATCTCGTTCAGATCGGTGGTTTCCACACGCAGTGAGGTCAGATCGGCCAGCAACAGCACCGGCGCCCCGGGGTTGACCCATTCACCCTGACGCACCATCACTGTGGAAACCACACCTTCAAAGGGCGCAGTGACGACCAGCTTCTCCAATTGAGCCTGTAGCACTTCCACCGCGGCTTTAGATACCTCCACTTGCTGGCTGGCGACGGCGAGCTGTTCCTGAGCCGGTTGGGCCCGGGCAGCGTCCAGGCGCGCCTGCGCGGCAGCCAGACGCGCCCGGGCCAGCGCCAGCGCTTCAGGATCGGGGCCATCTTTTACCTTCTCCAACTCGCTCTTTGCGTCCGCAAGGGAGGCTTCGGCCAGCTTCAGGTTTTCCTCAGCCAGGTTCATCTCGTACTGGTTGGCATGGCCCAACAGATTGTTCAAACGGGTGACTGCAGCATCGTAGGCGGTCTGGGCATCGGCGACTTTGATCTTCAGCATCGCCTGGCTGACGTTTTTCTCCTGATATCGCATCATGCGGTTATAATCTTTGTTCGCTTTTTTGAGGTGGTCGGCGGCAATAACCACCTGGGCGCGTGCTCGCTCTATATCTTCGGGGTCGGCCGCTTCAATCAGGCTATCCAGTCGTTTGCGCGCCTGATCCAGGGCTTTGTCGGCGGCGGCAACGAGCTGTTCTGCCTGGGCGCTGGCAAGACTGGCCTTGTCATTCAGGCTATGCAGCGCCTGGCGAGCGCTTTCCAGCTCCAACTCGGCCGCGGTGATCGCCACCTGGCGCTGTTCGGAAGGTGTGCCGGCTGAGACCAGGTCATAGCTGGCGTTTGCCAGGGAGAGCGCCGCCTGTGCCTGGGCGAGCTGGGTCTGGAGAATCCGGTCGTCAAAGCGTACAAGCGCCTCACCAACCTGCACCGGCTGGCCTTCTTCGACCAATATTTCGGCCACCTGCCCACCGGTGGGCAGGGCTAATGTCGCCCACTTCGCCGGTACGACCACTCCAGTAGCCGTTACTAACGGGTTGAAGGCACTCTCGCTGATCGGCTGCGGTGTGACCGTATCTTGCTCACCGGCACAGCCGGTGAGAAGCAGGCTGATAAGGGTGATCAGAGACAGGGTAGTAATCAAAAGTTTTCGCATGGTAACGCTCCTCATAATTTTCCGATAGCCAGACGCCAAACTTTAGCGGAGCCGACAGCTTTACTCATATCTCAACGCCTCCACTGGCTGCAGTTTTGTGGCCCGGTAGGCAGGGTATAACCCGCCTGCGACGCCCAATAACAAGGAGAGAAGAATGGCCCGGGCGAAGAGGTCTAAACTCCATACCGGGTCCACCCAGCTTCCCAGGAGCGCGCTCATCGTCATCAGCTGGATGAGCCCGAACGAGATGACAATGCCCGCCAGTCCTCCCAGCAGGCCCAAAAGCACCGATTCGCGCAAAATCAACCCCAGCACGCTGCGCCGGCGCCAGCCAAGGGCGCGCAGGACGCCGATCTCGCGAGTGCGTTCGAAGACGGTCATCAGCATGGTATTGAGCACACCCAACCCGCCGGCTAAAATGGCGATCAGGGAAATCCCGTCCAGCATGGCATTGGATGATTGGATATCAGGCATTTCTTCAGCAAACTCACCGGTCAAAGCGGCATAAACGCCGGGGAACTGGCTGTTGATGCGTTCAACGATGTCTTTGGCTTGAGCGACATCCTTGAGCTTGACGGCGATCATGCTCACCTTGCCTGGCCGGCCGATAAAGTTTTGGGCGTCGCGCAGGGTGGTCACACCGCCTGTCTGTTCCCAACCGATATTCGTTTCATAGATACCCACCACGCGGAAGCGCATCCCGCTTAATTCGACGACTTCACCGACTTCCTTTTTCAGCGTGTCGGCCATAAGCCGGCCGAGCAAGATCTGCCGGTTCCCGGTGAGCATCTCCCCTTCGACGATGTGGAAACGCTGGATCGCAAATTCGTTGGGAGCATAACCTTGCAGCATGAACATGACTCCAGAATCGGGCAGAATCAACGCGGTGAAGGCCACCCCGCTGACGCTGCGTACTTCGGGCATCGCTCCGATGGAATCGATTACCCGCTCGTCGATCGCGCTGAGGCTGACATCGGCAATGTCGGCCTGTCGAACCATGAGCTCTGCCTGTGTCCCTCTGGCCATATCGTTGAAGGAGGCTACGAAGCCGCGCACAACTCCTTCCAACGCCAGGATCGCGCCTACGGTCAGGCCAATGGCCCCGAGGGTGAGCAAGCTGCGGGTGGAACGCTGCCACAGACTCTGCACTGCCATACCACCCACAGGCAGGCGGCGAACTTTGCTGCTGCCGCCTTCATAGCGCAGGGCTTCCACAGGTAGGAGGCGAGACGCCCGCCAGGCAGGGTAGAGCCCTCCGACCAGTCCTAATATCAGCACAACCAGCATCGCCTGTGCAATCAAACCGGAGCGAATATTTCCGGTTTGGGTGCCCATCAGCACAGTGACCTGTGAGAGTCCGGAGAGGAGAAGCCATCCCAGCAGGATGCCGATAACACCCCCAGCAAGACAGACCAGCACCGATTCACCCAGGATCATGGCCAGCACCCGGCTGCGCTTCCAACCCATTGCGCGCAAGACACCGATTTCGCGAGTGCGTTCGAAAACAGCCATAAGCTGGGCGTTCATCATACTTACGCCGCCGATGACGATTGCCAGCCCACCGATCACCCAGACAAAACCGCGCAGGATGTCCTGCATCGATTGCTTGTTGGCAAATTCAGATGTGCTGCTCAACTTCAAGTCTGGCCACTGGCGAGCCACTCGTTCCTCGAGCCGCGTGCGCAGGGCCGGCTCTTTCAGACGGATATAGAAGAGGCTAACCTGGCGTTCTTTGCCCAGCAGCTCCTGGGCATCTTCCAGACGCAGGAGAGCGGCGCTGTCTTCAAACACGTCACCGGTTTCGTAAATCCCTACAATGCGGTAGGTGGTATTGGTAACCCGCAAGGCATCGCCGACGCTCTTATCCATCACCTCAGCGACAACAGATCCCAGTAAAACAGGAGTGCCGCGCATCTCGAGGAGGGATTCGATCGTAAAGCCCAACCCCTTGTTTGACCTGGAAGCGATCCAGGAGGAAGCTGTCTTCAGCATAGCCAAAGACGATGAAAAGTGGCTCGCCTTCTGTTTGCGCTAACCCCTGGAGCATCCCGCTGACTGCTTCGACTTCGGGCATCGCATCGAGCTCTGGACCAACCGATTCTTCGACGGCGCTGTAGCTGATATCGATGGTATCTGGCTGGCTGAGGACAAGATCGGCTTTACTGCCCGACATCATCGAGCTGTAGCCGGCCTGAAAACCGTCCGCCAGGGCGCCCAGCGTAATAATGGCGATAACACCCACGCACACACCCAACACGGTGAGCGAGGTCCGTATTTTTCGCCGGAGGAGGTTCTTAAGAATGATTCGCACGATTTGACGACCTCGATCGTCGCTCCAATCGCTTTTTTCTCTTATTGTAGAAATCGATCCCGCGTCCTAATCATTCGCATGAAATCGATTGCTGATCGCCTTGCCGATCTCAACAATCACCAACAGGGTGAGGGCAATCCCGATCACCCACAGCCATTCTTCCAGTGTCAAGGGCACGATCCCGAGCAGATCTCTCAAGCCGGGGATCCAGAAGGCCACCAATACTGTCAACAAGCCAGCCAGGACGGCCCAGATCAAAGGTTTGTTGGTGGTAAGCTTGCTCATGCGATAGATGGGCCGGCGCATACTGCGGTACGCGAAGATATAAACCATCGAATTGATGGCGAAACTGGCAAATACGATGCTCTGTCCCTCCATGGGATTATTGTGCGCCTGAAAGAAATGTCCAAACAGCGCCAGGGCAAAAATGGCGCTGGTGATGCTGATTACCCCGATCAATGACAGCGCCAGGTGGGTCAGAACTGGCGTCTTCAATGACCTGGGCTTCTGATCCATGATGCCTTCTTCCTTGGGCTCAAAGCCAAGGACGATATCAGATGGGCCGTCGCAGATCAGGTGAATCCACAGGATCTGCGCCACCGCCAACGGAGCCGGCCAACGGAACATCATAGCGATGAAGATGGTCAGCACCTCAGCAAACGAGTTCGACAGGGTGTAGGCAACCACCTTTTGGATATTGGCAAATATGACACGGCCTTCTTCGATGGCCGCGACGATTGTGCGGAAGTTATTATCGAGCAAGATCAAGTCGGCGGTTTCTTTGGCCACATCGGTGGCGCTTCCCACCACCACACCGATGTTAGCGCGCTTTAACGCCGGGGCATCATTCACGCCGTCCCCAATCATGGCGGTGATCTCACCTTCTGCTTGTAAGGCACGGACGATGCGGAATTTATCTTGCGGCCGGATCCGCGAGAATACCGCCGTCTTCTTGACCTGTTCCTGAAGCTGCTCATCGGTCAACCCGGCAACATCACCGCCTTCCAGGGTTTGATCGCCCTCTACCATCAAGCCAATACTGCAAGCGATCCGTTCCGCCGTGCGCCGGTAATCACCGGTGATCATCTTGATCTGGATGCCAGCGTGCTGAGCAACCTGGATCGCGTTCACTACGCCATCACGCACGGGATCTTCCATCCCGAGCAGTCCAATCCAGGTATATCCACTGTAATTCTCCATGACTCCATCCCGGCGGTAAGCCAACCCCAAAAGCCGCAGACCCTCTCCAGCCCACTCATCCACCTGCGCCAGGATCCGATCACGCTCTCCGGTCGTAACATCGCACATTGCCAGCACGATCTCCGGGGCTCCTTTCAGGAAGTAATACCGTTCACCCTGAAACACATTGCTTGTCACGGCGGTGATCATGTACTTCGTTTCACTCGTAAACAATTCCTCAGCCAACCGCTCCGAGCTATCGAACAGCTCCTGGGGACTGCCAGGCATTTGCTTCTCGGCATATTCCCACAGCGCAATATCCACCGGGCCTTCGAGGTTGTTGCACAGCACCATGGTTTGCCAGGCGCGCACCTCATCGAGAAGATCAGCGCGGTTTACGCGCATACGCCCTTCAGTGAGTGTGCCGGTTTTGTCGGTGCAGATCACGGTCACCGAACCGAGCGTTTCCACAGCCAGTAGCTTCTTCACCAGGCCGTTGCGCTTGAGGATCTTACGCATGCCCAGCACAAGAATTACCGTCACGGCAATCAGCAGCCCCTCGGGCACAGCAGCAATTGCCAGGATGATGGATGTGCGCAGCATATCCAGGAACCCACGGCCCATGACCAGCCCCACGAGCAGGATCACCAGTGTGAAGGTCACCACGATATAGGTCAATGATTTGCTGAATGCTTTTAGCCGCACCTGGAGGGGGGTATCTTCCTCTATGTGTTCGCTCAGGCTGGCTGCAATCTGCCCCAGCTCGGTATTCGTACCCGTGCTGGTAACGCGCAAAATCCCCCGTCCTGTAACAACCGTTGTGCCCATGAACACATGCGCGTGAGCATCCACGGCATTCTCGGGTGGACCACCATCGACCCTGCCTGCGGCATGTTTATTCACCGGCTCGCTCTCGCCTGTCAGGATGGCTTCGTCTATGGATAATTTGGTGGCTTCGACAAGCTCGCCATCTCCAGGGACTTTTTCGCCTGCATTGAGCACTACCAGATCCCCCGGTACCAATTCCCACACTTCCACTTCCTCACGCATCCCATTGCGGATCACGGTGGTGGATGGCCTGAGCAAGCCTTTCAAGGCAACATACGTGCGCTGCGCCTGGTATTCCTGGATAAAGCCCAGGATCACATCAATCACGACTACCGCCATGATGATCGCGAAGTCGCCGAATTCGCCCACAACTAGGGAAACCCCGGCAGCAGTCAGGATGATGTACACCAGCGGGCTTTTGAGCTGGTTGAATAAAATCGTCCAGGCTGAAACGCCTTTTTCGCCTGGCAAACGGTTTTCGCCAAATTGCTGACGGTACTCTACGACTTCGTCAGCAGTCAGGCCGGTTAACACAGCGCGTTTATGAGCACTATCTGTATTCGGGGCAAAAGTCAATGTGTTCATATATATTCTTGATTGTGCCAGGATAGTGTCTGGATCAATAATTAACGTGTCTGCAAGATGCTATTTTTCTAGTACGTGCCTTACTCCCTGCTGGAACAGCGCAATGATGTGCGGGTCATCGACAAAGTAGTAGACCTCTTTGCCATCGCGTCTGGATTTGACAAGGCGCATCTGCCGGAGACCACGCATATGATGCGACACGGCTGAATTTGTTACGCCGACCAGTTCAGCAAGGGCTGAGATATTCATTTCCTGCTCTACAATGCCAGAAAGGATTTGCACCCGGCTGGTATCACTGAAGGCGCGAAATAGTTCTGCCACATGGGCGGCGGTGTGCTCGTCGAGGATAAATGGTTTCATATACCTCCTTATCGTGCAAACAATTGAATAGATGTTCAATCGTTAGTATTATATTATCACAAATTGGATGTGAGTTCAATACTTAAATTGGAATCTTTATCTAAAGCACATGCCTATTAAATTTCAAAGGCAATTCTCTTGCACCTTCATGAAAATTATCGACCATCCAAAACGTCTTCCATCCGGGTTTTTGGATATCCACTATACCCAAAGTGTCCTAGGGAGCGTCAAAAAAATCTCGGAGTTTCGCTCCGAGATTTTTATGCATGTCTGTCACACCGTGGAGAAGATTGCAGTTCTACATGGCCACGGGTTTAGCCGGGATATTATTAGAAGATTTCAGGACAAATTCCAAATCATCGGGCTGAGGTAAGGGATCAACCAGATCAACCATACGATGAGGCTGAACTTGTGGAAGTTGTTAATTGCGTTTTCATCCCTTTTGATGAGCACCAGGGTAGCCCAAATTGCGTGGATCAACATGAGCACTATGGCAATCACACCGGTCACTCCATGAATATCGAAGGTTAACCCGCCTGCCATATCAACCATCAGGCCTGTTCCCCAGGTGTCGCACACCAGGCCCAACCAGAAGAATGCCAGATGCCATGTCTTCAGCATACCCTGGAAACGCTCACTCCAAACGCCGATAGAGTAAAAGACCAATGCCAGGCTGATGATGATCATGGGTGCGCTGCTTGTTCCTGTCATAGATTATCCCTGCTTATTATAAGGTCTTTTCATATCTCTTGACAAATAAACCAAAAGGTTGTATGATGCAAATATCATTGTGATACAAAGTAAATGATAACACAAAGAAGGAGGGGCGCATATGACCACCGTTCTGGATCTCAAACAAATCGAACGCAAGGCCTTCCGCTCGACCTATCAGGATGGCCTTTGGGATATGTACGCGGGGGCCGTTGTGATGGCGATGGCGATTTTTATATATCGACCAGAAACCGGGTATTCTCCGACCAATATCATCATCGCTGTGTTGGCCATTACATTGGCGGGCAGCCTTTTCTGGGCAGGAAAGAAATTCATCACGCTGCCGCGGATGGGGCAGGTGCGTTTTGGGCCAGCACGCCAACAAAAGAAAAAGACCCTGGCAATCATCCTCGGTATTGTGGTGCTCATCCAGGTAGGGTCTGTAGGACTGCAAATCTTCCGCTGGCTCACCCCCGAGGTGAGCCCAAAAGAAATTGGCTTTTTCGGCAATTACAGTCTGGAGCACCTGGCCGTTGCCTCATTGGGATCGCTCTTCGTTGGTCCCTCCATGATGATCATCGCCTATTTCAATGATTTTCCGCGTGGATACTATATTGCTGTGATGATGTCGCTGTCTGTTTTTCTGATGATCTTAATCAACCAACCGGTATATCCAGTGTTGATCGGCGGGCTGATTTTCTTGCCGGGGTTGGTGCTATTCATCCGCTTTTTGAAAAAGTACCCGTCTCCGTTGGGAGATAACCTCAATGGGTGAAATCGACGGCAGTCCTAATCCATCCAGGTGGGCTGATATCGACCGGATGGTGCATGAGCCAGCCAGGCTGGCGATCATCGCCTTGCTGTACGTGGTTGAGAGCGCCGATTTCACTTTCTTGATGAACCAGACCGGGCTTTCATGGGGGAATTTATCGGCGCACATGAGCAAGCTGGAAGATGCTGGCTACCTTGAAGTTGAAAAAAGTTTTAAAGGCCGGCGACCCAACACAAACCTGCGCCTGACACCGGCCGGCCGGAGTGCGTTTCAGGAATACCGCAACAACCTGAAGCAGATACTGGATGAACTGCCTGACTGAATCTGACAGAAAAAGAGAGCCCGCCTGCCTCGGAAAAACCACGTTGACGTCTTGACTCACGTCAACCTTTGGGAAGATCAGCCGACCTGTCTATGATGGCTGCTATCACCACGTCCAACTTTAATCCCTGGCCAGATTGGATAGCTGCCTGTACCGCCTCCTCAGGCAAGTTGCGCGCAGCCCTCTCCAGCATGGCCCGGGCTTGTTTCTTGGTCTCATTCCAGGAAACCGGATGGTTGCGGATAAAGGCAGCCAGCTCGATAGCTTGCTCGAATTTGCCCTCCTGCGATTAAACAAATTGGCTCGACCAGCAGAGCAATCAATGAAAGCTCATCTTCCCCCCAGTCGCGTGTCCTGGTCAGTACTTTGTGCAATTCAAGACGCGCCTGTTCCCGCTTCTCCAGGCAGGCTATAGCCTGGGCGCGCTTGGCACTCGCCTGCGCCATACTCCAGTCATGGTTGTCTTGTGTAGCATACCTGACGAATTGCTCATAGCGCGCCAGGGCATCCGAATATCGAGCTTCTTCAAAAGCAATATCCCCGTAAGCCCGCTCGTAATACCCGAAAGCTAATGTCATGTTTAGCTGTTTAAAACCTGTATAGGCTTCCTCATAGAGGAGCATGGCTTTCTGTGGTTGCCCGAATACCCGGTAAATATCACCTAATTCAAACAACCCCCAGTAAAAATCGGAGAGGCTATTATGCTTTTTTATCAATTCCAGGCTGCGATATTGTGTTTCAAGCGCATGCTCATAAGTGCTGTAACGCACGGCACGCAAGCTTTCCCAGTGCATGTTAATTGCGAGAATGCGTGTATTGCCAACCCGTTCAAGAGCCCGCTGCGTTTCATGGTGGACGGCAAAACCTTGCTCGATCATCCCTTCTCGAAAATATAATCCCGTTAAGGTCAGGAAATTATATATCCCACGAGATTCATCTCCTAATTTATTATAGAATTGCTTTGCCTGCTGGAGATGCTCCAAAATTACCGGCACGGGTTGTTTTTGTTGGGTGGCATGGCTCCCCATCAATTCAGCGACAACTCCCTGCTCGTAATAAACGCCCAGGTTTTTGAAGATTTGTGCAGCTTCGACGAGCGCCGCTTCATCGAACGTGTACATCCCCCAGCGATTTGATTGGATCAAAAGGGCAACGCCCAACTTCCAGGGGTTATTTTCATTCCGTAGCCGCGCAATGGCTTTTTCAAACTCTGCCTCAGCACCCGGATCGATGTTCCTGGCGTGAACCAGGCCTGCCAGCAGTACAAACCAGAAGCCCATTGGCTCTGCCAGTTGATGCTTCATAACAAACTGCCAGGTGGAAGCCACCCGTTCAAGAGGGTTATGGTCTTTGATATATTCGCTCTCTTCAGAATATACTTCCAGCGTGCTGATAATCGCAAAGGCCAAAGGCTCGTCCATCTCTGCACCGGCTGCCAGCTTGAGCCGGGCTTCCCGCAGCCAGGGGATCATATCGTTGACGCGCTCAAGGATCGTGCCAATGTGGAATAGTCCCAGAGCGAACGAATCGACGAGTTCTCCCCACCGGCGTTCAGAAACCAGCCAATCCCAGGCGGCCTTGATGTTGGAATTTAATTCCTCCTCAAAAGCCACCATCCCGGCAACCTGTTCAGCGCCTTGCATGCGCAGAGATTGTTCGGCAATAAAACTGGAAAAGTAGGCCGCGTGGCTGTCATGAGCGTCTTTCCATTCACCCGGGTTCGTTTTGAGCTGTTCCTGCCCGTAATGCCGTAATAACTCGTGTAACTGGAATCGACCGCCGTCGATCTGTTGTAGCCAGGATTTGTTTGCCAACCCTAAAAGCGTGCGGAGCGACGCTCTGCTGACCTGCTGCGCGGCTTCGCGGGAGAAACTTCCCACGAAAACACACAAGCGCTGTAACGCGGTTTGCTCTCCATCGCTCAACAATTTCCAGGATGACTTCGAAGACTGCCCGGATACTGCGCTGGCGGTCGGGCACACCAACCTGGCTGGTTTCCAGAAAATCCAGGCTGCGGGAAATCTCGGCGGCAATCTCGGCAGGAGGGAGAAGCTCCAACCATGCCGCAGCCAATTCCAATCCCAACGGCATTCCCTGAACCAGGCGGCAAATTTCGAGCACCGGCTTCACGTTGGCTTTCGTCAGCGTAAAGCCTGGATGGACGCGACGAGCACGGTCCAGGAATAACAATACTGCGCTAAAGGGTTTAGCCTGGGTTTCAGGGTCCTCCCAGGCAGCCGCCTCGCTGGCATCCGGGGTATGCATCCCGCCCACCAGGTACAATTGTTCCCCCTGCACGTTCAAGCGTACGCGCGATGTTACCAGCAATTTGACTCCCGGCGCATTCGCCAGGATGTCTGCCAGCAGGTCTGATGCTTCGAGAAGGTGCTCGAAGTTATCTAAAACCATGAGCAGCTGCTTCTCTCGTAAAAAATTGAGCAGCTGCTGGTATGGGCGCTCTTCCCGGTAAAATGAAAATTCGAGTACCTTTGCCAATGCCGGGAGCACTGCTTCAGCCGTTGGCACTGCCGCGAGCGAGGAAAAATACACGCCGTCAGGAAACAAATCCCCAATCTCCGACGCAGCCTGAATCGATAAACGCGTCTTGCCGGTTCCGCCAGGGCCGGTCAGGGTAATAAGTTGATGTGTGGGGTCTGACACCAGGGTTTT
This sequence comes from uncultured Chloroflexia bacterium, assembly GCA_963705155.1. Lineage (GTDB taxonomy): Bacteria > Chloroflexota > Anaerolineae > Anaerolineales > UBA4823 > CAVPJC01. The sequence goes on from CAVPJC010000005.1 coordinate 28,737, forward strand.
GATCTGCTCGACTTCGCTCCTCCTACCGATGAACGGGGTAGGCATCACAGGCAAATTAAGGGTGGGGCGGGTTTCCACAGCTAAGGAAGGCGGTGCATTTTCAATGGAGGCGATGCGCACCTCCCCCTGCAAGATTGTTTCGTACAGTTTTGTTGTTTCGGGCTGAGGTGGGATGCCGAGCTCAGATTTCAATATCTGGACACAAGCTTCATACTGGCGGATGGCAGCGGTACGGTCGCCCAGCCCGGAAAGAAGGCGCATGATGGCGCAGTGGGCGGTTTCATTGAGCGAGTTGAGGGCAAGCCAGCGGCGGGCGAAGGGGAGAGCGAGAGTGTATTCTCCTGCCAGGGTGTGAGCCCGGGTCAATTTTTCGAGCGCCCCGGCAAATTCGCGGCGGAAATACTCGACCTGTTGGAATTGCCAGTCCTCAAATGAGGCGGTGTCAGCCACCTGGAACCCTTCCAGGAAGTCGCCCCGGTACAGGGTGACAGCGTCTGTCAAGGCGGTAACACTGCCTGGAGTGGTATGGCTCAATTTATCGAAGAAAGCCGTGTCCAACCAGAGCTCAGGCGTTGTTTGGATGGAGACGCGTTCCCTGTCAACGCTAATCCAGCCGGTTCCCAGCATCTGATTGAGCTCCCATAACGTGCGGCGCAGATAGGCATAGGCGCTATCGCGCTCGTAATCGGGCCAAAGCAACGCAGCCAGGTGGTCGCGGGAATGGCTTTTCCCGCTGATGGCCAGGTAGGCTAGGAGCGCGATGGCTTTGCGCCGATCCGTCTTAACGGCATTGCCGTCAATTTTGATTTCCGGTGGGCCGAGCAAGGCGATCGCGAGCCTGGGCATATCCCCATTATAAATTGTTTTCGGACAAAAAAGCCCAAAATTCTTACCTGGTGCAATCAATCCTGCAGATTCCGTATCCGCTTGAAAGGATACCGAAACGGAAACCGAAACGCGGCGAAAACGCAGCCGAATACGAGGGTGAAACGCTCTATTTGTAAACTAAAGGCACAACAAACAAGTCACGCAACAATCAGCCAGCACCAGATTGTCTTCTGAAGCGAAGGAGTGCACAATGATTACAAACTTACAGGCCACAATGATCGACCGCTGTGGAACCGGGATGGGTGCACACGCCGAAGCTCGCCGGATTGCCGCGATGCTGTTTGAACGTGTTTATGGACGAGGCTTACTCAACCAGCTGTTTGGGAAAATTACCGGCAAGACGAGCAAACTGCGCACGTTATCCCACCAGCCTGAAGCCGCCTCCCGAACAATCCGCACGGTGGTTGTGCCTCTGGAAAAGATCGTGGGCACCGAAGGTCGCAACGATGATTTCGATGCCGATTTCCGCCCGTTGAAGAAGCACATTCGAGACCGGTGGATTAACATCGCCGCCGCCCGCCGCACCGGGATTGTGCTGCCGGCTGTGGAACTGGTGCAGGATGGGGACGAATACTATGTGCGGGACGGGCATCACCGGATTTCGGTCGCCAGGATGATGGGGCAGCTGGAAATCGATGCCCGTTTAGTGAACTGACCAGGCAGCCTGCACCAATGGTCAGTTCAGCGTTGCAAGGGAGATGAGCCTATAATTTTTCGGTTGGTTCAGAGCTTGATGAACCGGGAGGCAATTTGTAGCGGCGCTGGGATTGTTTCGATATCTAAAGGCGCAATGACAGAGCGCCTAAATTTCAATGATCGAGTGCAGGTCGGCGATGAATTTGCGCGACAGCACGCCTTCGTGGATGGCGGAATGAAGCAGGTCAACCAACTCTTGCTCGGAGAGGGTGATGGGTAAGGGCAGCATCTTTCCATCTCTCCAGAGGGAGATGCGAATTTGCTCCTGATCGTTGCCGGGGAGGATGAGCTTTTCGATCTGGCCTTGATCACTGGCCAGGTTGATCGAAGCCGAAGCCAGCTTTTTCGCGGGAGATGGTTTTTTCATCGGTTCCTCCACTAAGTTTCAATGTACACCGAGTTCAACGATGCCAACGATGACCGAAATCACGCAGGCATCCGGGTTTTTGAGCACCTGGCGGGCGCCGTTGCCTTCGCGGTTTACCAGCACGGTATCGCCAATCCCGGCCTGGGTGTTGTCCAGGGCGATGAAATCCTCGCCGGGAGCCTCGCCCTCCAGCACCATCGGCTGGACGACCAGCAGCCGCCGGTTTTTATAATCCTGGTGGCTGATCGTGGTGACCACGGTGCCGACAACTTTTCCCAGGATCATGACATCTCTCAGGTGTAGCGAGTTCCAGCCGGGGCGCATGGCTGATGTCGAAATCGCCATCGGCACGCACATCCAGCTCATCCACGATGCCCACCAGGGCCAGGTCAATGGGCACAAATTTGACATCCGGCATGGCCAGGGCGGCTTCGCGCGAGCGCACCATGACGCACAGGTCGCCGGGACCGGCCTGTACCACATCGGCGGCCACCTGCAGCGCTCCAACCGGCTCCAGCTTCTTGTTCAGCGGCTGGACGATGAGCAGCTTCAACCCTTCGGTGCCGGGATATTTGAGCGTACAGATAGCCGTGCCGCGCACTCTACCAAATAACATATCGGTCACTTGACTCCCGTGCTGGCAAGCACACGCTGGATGATGGTGTCGAGCAGCGCCGGGTCGACCTGGCTGCCCAGGCGGGCCTGGACTGCGTTGCGAATGCGCGCCTGCAGATCGGAGGTGCTCAGTGGAGCAGTGGCAGGCCCGGGTGCGGGCGGCGCGGCTGCAGGAGGCGCACTCACTTGCGCGGATACAGGTGTGCCCGAGGCGGTGGGGGTCGACCCAAAGAGCCCCTGCTGGGAAATATAAGGGCGAACCGGGGCAGCGGGTGGGTTATCTGGTTTGTCAGACACCAGTTTCAACCCCAGGCGGCGCGCTTTTTCATAGGCCAGGTCGGTCAGCACCACGTTATCGTTGATCTCCAGCGTCAGCACGCCGCTTTTGACCATGTCCTCGATATCATTTTCGGTATAGAAAACTTTGGGCATACGTGCCTCCTTACCCAATCCGGCAGGATCAGGCGCCTTCCCGCCCGGGCAGACTTTCCAGCGCCTGGATGGCGGCATCTCTTGCCGTGAGGATTTCGGCCTCAGTGCCGCTCAGCCACATGCGGCCAAAGCGTCCCACCGAAGAGACATGGATGATCTTGATGCTGGCCTTCTTTTCGGCTTCATTGCAGGCATAGTTGATATAGGCGGCGGGGGCGCATTCCAGCACCAGCATGGTCTCGCCTGGCACCAGCATGCTGCCCCGGCGGAAGCGGTTCAGCAATTGGGCCTGGTAGGGGTCGATGCGCGTGATCACCTGGGTGGATACCACCTGAGGCCGGATGCGGTCTTCGATGCGCAAATCAAGCCGTGACAGCACCACCCTTCCGGCTTCCAGAACCGCTGCCTGGCTGTGCGAATGCACCTCGAACATGCCGAACTCGCGTTCAACAATCTGTGCACCTGGGCGGGCTTCGGTGGCCTTCACGGCGATATCGACGACGCGAAAGACTTCGTTGCCGGGCGACATCTCCACATACAAAGCAGCCATCCCCTCCGTAGGCAGGTCGCCCTGGGTCACGGTGCCTACAAAAGCGGCGTACTGGGGCTGCATGCGATCCAGGTAACAATAGCAGCGCAATGAAAAAGCATCACTCATAATCTTCTCCGTATAAAAATCCTAATGGGGCGGATCGTGCAGTGCCAAGCCCCAGCGGGGTGACGAACAGCGGGTGGCTGACCACCTGGGTAGGTAGGCCGGTGTAATCTTGAACCACCTCAGCCATGCCATGGAAAGCCGAGCTGCCGCCGACCAGGGTGATCGAGCGCACATCCCGACCGCGGATGTGCCGTTCGGTGATGCTGGCCACTTTCTCCATCACAGGCCGCACGGTGGGCAGCAAACGAGGCTGCTGGGCGGGGTCGATTTTCAACGCCTCGGCCTCCTCGAAGCTGATCCCCAGCGCTCCGGCAATCACCAGCGAGAAATGGGTGCCGCCGGTGGCTTCATCGGCGGTGTATATGACCAGACCATCCTGCAGAACGGCAATACCCGTGGTGCCGCCGCCTACATCCACAATGGCGCCTTCGCGCAGCTTGAGCACGTTGTTGGCCGCGCCGGGTTCGTCGATCAGCCCCGAGCAGCTCATCCCTGCCGCCTCGACCACATGGGCGGTGGCGCGCACTTCCACCCGGGGCACGCCCGGGGGATAACCGCTGGCGGCGTGGGTCAGCTCACGCCCAATGCGCGCTTCGACCCGCTGCTTCATGCCGCGCAGCAAGTCGGCTGCGCCGGTAAAGTCCACCACCAGCCCATCGCGCACCACCTGGGCAAACTGCCACTCGCCGGCCAGGGGCGTGCCGCTCTCATCGGTCACCACCAACACCAGGTAAGCGGTGCCCAGGTCTACCCCCACCCGGAGCTTCACGTCGAGAGAGCAGGGACGCGGCGGCGCGTTCTCAGACAGCCGGCGGGGCAAGATCACCGCTTCGGCACTGGGTGAGATAGCGCGCAAGGTCACGCGGGGCCGCTGCGAGAGAAAGCATGGATTGAGCTGTTTGATGCTTCAATTACTTGGCTGATCCGGCGCCGCTCCCGCCAAAGCTGCCTTTCGTGTTCTTGGGCAGGATCATTTCAACGTCGGAATGCGGGCGTGGGATGACATGCACCGAAACCAGCTCGCCGACACGCTTGGCAGCGGCTGCGCCGGCATCTGTGGCAGCTTTTACCGCGCCGACATCGCCGCGCACCATGACGGTGACATAACCGCCGCCCACATATTCCGAGCCGATCAGCACCACATTGGCGGCTTTGACCATCGCATCGGCTGCTTCGATGGCGCCGACCAGGCCGCGGGTTTCGACCATTCCTAGAGCAATTAAAGAAGTATCCAGAGCCATTTCCTTCCTTCCTTTTTCCTGTGACGTTTACGAATCAGGTTTGCTTGCTTTCCAATATTTCGTTGACAACCTGCCGGACAACGCCGCTCGATATCTTCAGGTGAGGGCCGGCAGCGGGTGAACCAGGGCTAAAAGCTTCCAGCGGTGGGGGGATCATTTCGTAGGCCAGCCGCTTAATGTTGATCAGGTGATGGGCGGTGACATTATCGCCGGTGATCGAGCCGCCCACGCCACCCGACCCCAGGGTTAGCGAGGGCATCACGCCGGTGGTCAGGCCGATGGCGCCCAGCGTACCCATCGTGTTGACCAGGATGCGGAAAACGGGCTTTTCCAGGCCAAAAGCCATGATCGCCCGTTCATCGGTGGCATGGATGATCTGGGTGTGGCCGCGCCCGCCGGTATTGATCAGGGCCATGGAGATCTCGCAGCCCTGCTCCCAGCCATCCGCTTCATACCAGCCCAGAACGGTGGTCAGTTTCTCGTGCGAGAGCGGCTCCTGCCTGCCCACCTTGGTCAGAGGGGTCACCAGAATGCGGGTTTGCGTGGGCACCATGAAACCGGCATACGCGGCGATATAAGACGCTGAGCTTGGCGACCACGGCCGTGTTGATGCTGCCATCGGAATGGAAGACGATGCGGCGCAGCGCCTGGGTTTCGTGTTCGTTGGTGAAATAGGCGCCTTCGGCGCGCATCAGCTCGGCCAGCCGGCGGGCGATAGGCCGGTCGGCGATCACAGCCTGCTCGGTGGCGCAAATGGTGGAGTAATCGAAGGCTTTGGAAGCCACGATGTAGCGGGCAGCTTTTTCGATATCCGCGCTGCGATCCACGTAAACCGGCACATTCCCCGGGCCAACGCCATAGGCGGGTTTGCCGGTGGAGTGCGCGGCGCGCACCATCGGCGACGCCGCCGGTGGCCAGGATAAGCGCCGTCAGGCGGTGGGTCATCAGCTCCTGGGTGCCCTGCAGCGAAATCTGCTGCATGCAGCCGATCAGGCCTCTGGGCGCGCCGGCGTTCTCTGCCGCCAGGGCCATGGTCTGGGCCGCCTCGTAGGTGCAGCGCACCGCCGAAGGATGGGGCGCAAAGACGATGGCGTTGCGCGCCTTGACGGCAATCAGCGCTTTGAAGAAGGCGGTGGAGGTGGGGTTGGTGGAGGGAACCAGCGCCACCACCACGCCCATCGGCCAGGCGATCTCGTACAGGCGGCGCTCGGCGTCGTGCCGGATCACGCCGACGGTTTTCAGGTCGCGGATGCTTTCCCACACCACCCGAGAGCCAAACTCGTTCTTGATCTTTTTATGGGCTGCCACGCCAAAGCCGGTCTCTTCCTGCGCCAGGCGGCCCAGGCGTTCGGCTGCCTGGTAGCCGGCTTCCGCCATGGCCGCGCACACCCGGTCCACCTCGGCCTGCGAGGCGTGGCTCCAGCTTTGCCAGGCATCATGGGCCTTGTTGGGCCAGCAGTCGCGTGCTTCCTGAATCGAAGAAAGATCTTTGTCCAGCGCCATAGCTGGACGTTATCTTGACTTCCGAACACGACCTCGCCGTCCACTTCCAGCGAATCGATGATCGACATGATCACCGCATCCACCGGGGTATCTTTGGTGATGGCGGTCTGCCGGGCAGAAGAGCCGGCGCAGGTCAGCACCAGGTCGCCCACCCCGGCATCCACGGTATCGACAGCCACGTAGGGCTTGCCGAACGGCTCGCCGCGCTCATCCGTCTGGCGGACGATCAGCAAGTTTTTGCCCGATAATTTTTCATCTTTGATGGTGGATACGGTCGTTCCAATCACTCTGGCGATCAGCATAGCTGGCTCTCCCGAGATCAATAACTCTTTGGCGCGGGCGGCTGCGGGCGCCAGCGGCTGGCTGTTGCTGGGGCCTTGCATGATCTTGACCCCGGCGCTGGCGCCAATGCGGGTGGCTCCGGCTTTGATCATGTTCTCGGCATCTTCATAAGTGCGCACGCCGCCCGAAGCCTTAACACCCATTTCCGGCCCCACCACCCGGCGCATCAAGGCCACATCGTGCACCGTGGCGCCGCCGCCGGCAAAGCCGGTGGAGGTTTTGACAAAATCTGCCCCGGCTTCTTTTGAAAGCAGGCAGGCGATCGTTTTTTCCTCGTCGGTCAGCAAGGTGGTCTCCAGGATGACCTTGACGATGATGCCGCGGGCGTGCGCCGCATTCACCACGCCCCGGATATCCTGTGCCACCAGTTCCAGGTCGCGGGCCTTGAGCGCGCCGATATTGATGACCATATCGATCTCGGTTGCGCCCTGGTCGATGGCGTTTTTAGTCTCAAAGGCTTTGACCTCGCTGGCGGTTGCTCCCAGGGGGAAGCCGATCACCGTGCAGACCTTCACCGCCGAGCCTTCGAGCAGCTGGGCGCACAGTTTCACCCAGGCAGGGTTAACGCACACCGAGGCGAACTGGTATTTGCGCGCTTCAAAGCACAGCTGGGCGATCTGGTCCGGGGTGGCGTCGGGTTTGAGCAGGGTGTGATCGATCATGCGGGCCAGGTTGGCATCCTGGGGAATGACGCCGAGAGTGGATGAAAGCCGCTCAGCGCCGGCGTCCACCACCTTCCCGGCCTCGGTCAAAGCAGGTGTGCACACACAGCCCTTCGGCGCAGTTAGACTTGCACTGCCGCCTTCAGGCGCTGCGGCCCGCTGCTGCTGTTCGGCCATGGCGATCAGCACTTCGCGGGTGATGATCTCAACAAGCTGTTCAACAGTTTTTCGATCCGGGTTCATGGACACCCTCAATATTCAATCGGTGGGTCAGAACTCTAGCCGGCTAATCCCGGTTCATCAGGTGCACCCATTTTGTGTACAGTTTTTCGATGGTGACAATTTTCTTCACCCGGCGCTCGTGGCGCCCGCCGCCAAAAGCGGTAGAAAGCCAGACGGTCACGATCTGCTTTGCCAGGGTCGCGCCGATTAAACCGGCGCCCAGGGTCAAAACATTGGTATCGTTGTGCTCGCGGCCGTTGACCGCCGAGGAATAATCGTAGGCCATGCCGGCGCGCACCCCGGGCACCTTATTGGCCACAATACAGCTGCCAATTCCGGCGCCATCGATGATGATGCCCCGCCAGGCTTTGCCCCCACTGACCGCCCGGGCCACCTCGTGCGCAAAATCAGGGTAATCCACCGCCTCTTTGCTGTGGGTGCCTACATCCATCACCTCATAGCCCAGCGCAGCCACTTCTTTTTTCAGGGATTCTTTCAGCTCATACCCACCGTGGTCCGCGCCCATCGCCACCACCTTGCGCTCAGACGCTTTGCTTTCTGCCGGAACGGGTGGTTTGGCTGGATCAGGGGTGTTTTGCGGGGCGCTGCCAGGCTTCGAGTTCCCCATCAATTGAGCGACCACACGCTGAACAATCGAGTGGATTTCGTCGTCGGGTTTATCGCTCATGCGGGGTTTCTTTCATATTGTTGCAGGCATGCCTGGAAACATATTATCGTGCGTTCTATGGGCTTTGTCAAGCAATCGAGGACGAGGTGGGGATTATCACGCCCCAGGCAGAGTGCGGTGAGCCGTTCAATTCCTGCGAACATAACCATATCTTCTGGAACCGATCCTGACTGCTGGATGAATTTAAGTGCTGGACAATGTTACTCTTACGTGTGAAAAACTGAGATAAATTCCCCCCACAAATTTATAGTGCATGGTATAATCTGACGCCGCGCCGCTTCCGGCGGTTTTTTCATCTTTTCTGCTATGACCGGAACGGGCGAGTGTTTTTGAGCAATCTTACACAATTAAGGATTATTCCGATGAGCGAAATTCTGAAAGCTTTAGAATCACCTGTCAATGAAAATATTCCCCAACTTCGCCCTGGCGATATGGTGAAGGTCTTTATCCGTATCAAAGAAGGCAACAGCGAGCGTACCCAGGAATTTAAGGGCATGATCATCCGTACCCGTAACAGCGGCAACAATGCCAACTTCACCGTCCGCCGGGTTGCCAGCAACGGGGTTGGTGTAGAGCGTACCTTTCTGTTCCGGTCTCCCCGTGTGGAGAAGGTGATGGTGGAGCGCCATTCCCACGTTCGCCGCGCCCAGCTTTATTACCTGCGTGAACGCACCGGTAAAAGCTCACGCCTCAAACAGAAGTTCTCCTGAACTTGAGGGTTCCGGGATGTCTTTCCTATCTGCTTCCGGGTTGCAGCGCTTGCAGCCGCAGGCAGGACGGACAATGAGAAGAGTTCGATCCCCTGGGCGCAGCCGGTTAAGGCGCTGCGCCTTTTTCATTTAATGGAGCGAACATGCCTGCACCGTTGATCGGGGTTACCACCTTTCGGGTTGTTCTCAAATCTGGCGCAATAGTCCACGCGGCCACACAGACCTATATCCGCGCCCTGCTGCGTGCCGGGGCGACGCCCGTGCTTTTACCGTTGGATCTTCCCGATACAGCCCTGGCTGATTTGCTGCCTCGCCTGGATGGAATCCTGTTTACGGGCGGCGGGGATGTACATCCCCGCCGTTATGCCAGCCAGATGCATCCTCTGGTGAGCGAGGTGGATGAAGACCGCGACCGCATTGAGCTGCAACTGGTTCAGGCTGTCAAGGCTGCAGGCAAGCCTTTCCTGGGCATTTGCCGCGGCATCCAGGTTATCAACGTGGCCCTGGGCGGCAGCCTCTACGAAGATATCCTCGATCAGCACCCCGGGGCCGTACGCCATGCTTACTTCGATCCAAGCCCGCTGATTACCTGGCGCATTCTGTCAACATAAAACCCGGCAGCCGGTTGAACCAGCTTTTGGGCGGATCTGACGTGCAGGTGAACAGCATCCATCACCAGGGCATCCGCACCCCTGCCTCCAATGTCCTGGTAACGGCTTATGCCCCAGATGGAATTATTGAAGCCTTCGAATTGCCGGATCATCCTTTTGGGCTGGCGGTGCAATGGCACCCGGAGTGTCTGCCAGATGATCCCGCCATGCAGCGCCTGTTCAGGGGCTTTGTGCAGGCGGCAGGTAAATGATCGGAATTTTTGACTCCGGGGTAGGTGGTCTATCGGTGCTGCGCGCTGTCCGCGGGCTGCTTCCAGAGCAGGAACTGTTCTATGTTGCCGACCAGGCGCACGTGCCGTACGGGCCGCGTCCTCTTGAAGAGGTGCGCGCTTTTTCCGAAGGCGTGACCGGCTGGCTGCTGGAACAGGGCGCCGGAATAGTGGTGGTGGCATGCAACACCGCCTCAGCGGCTGCGCTGCATCACCTGCGGCGCGTATTCCCGAGCACGCCTTTTGTCGGTATGGAACCGGCGGTCAAGCCGGCCGCCGAAGGCACACTTTCTGGCGTGGTTGGGGTTCTGGCGACGCCGGCCACCTTTCAGGGGGAACTGTACGCCTCGGTAGTCGAGCGCTTCGCCCGGGGAGTAACCGTTCTGCAACACACATGCCCGGGGCTGGTGGGGCAGATTGAAGCCGGCGAGCTGGACACGGCGCGCACGCGCACCATTCTGGAAGAAGCCCTGCTGCCCATGATGGCGCAGAACATCGATACCATCGTGCTGGGATGCACGCATTATCCCTTTGTCATACCCCTCATCCAGGAGATTACGGGTCCGGGGGTGCGAGTGATCGACCCGGCGCCGGCAGTAGCGCGCCAGGCTGCGCGCTTAGTGCAGGCGCGCCTGCTTCAACCGCACCACGACCTGACCGGTCCAGTCAGGACCGGTGCTGCCATCCGGTTTTATACCACCGGCGACCCGATGGGTATGCAGGCCTTGCTGCCGCGCTTGTTGGGCCAGGAGGGGATGGTCTATCCGCTGCGGTGGAATGGCGATCACCTGTCCTCGCCGGCTTGACCCAGCAAATCACCGTTCTCCGAATAAATTTCGCAGCGAACTCTGGGCGCACCGCCCCTATCATAATCCACCCGCACCACGCCAAAATTTAGGGCACTAAAAGCGAAGCGCCGCTCCAGTTTCTTTACCGGGCCAAAAGGGGAAGGGATTGTAAAGAAAGGGGCTGCTGCGGCTGGGCTTTTGTTCAAAAGGTGTTGAACAGAATTCCCACAGCGGCAGGGAGCGGCCGTGTGGGCCGTACAGCTCGGCGCGCACAGCGTGTGCGGCATGCAAATCGCCTGCCAGTAAATAGACGTTCTCGATGCCTTTCTCAGCCAGCAAACCCAGCAGGCGGTTGCGCTCGAGGGGAAATCCTGACCAGCGGTCCTGGGGGATATCCAGGAACAGGCGGTAGAGCAGGGCGCAGGAGGTAACGATGAATTTGACTGGATAAGCGTCTTTGACTGCATTCAACCAGTCTTCCAGCGCTTGCCACTGGCCCTCACCCAGCATTGAACGCTCACCCGGGCCGCGGACTCGCATGCTGCGAGTATCGAGCACAAAAAATGCTGCTGCGCCATACATAAAGGAGTAGGCCAGGGAACCGGGATCCTGCGGACGCAGCTCATACTGACCGGCGGCATTTACCTCAGGTGGCAGCTCGAAACCGGGGGCGTGCATGCCCTGGTGTTCCCAATAGGCCTGCAGGGCATTCTGCACACGCTGGAGCGGCAGACGCCGCTCATCCAATGCAAATCCTTTCAGGCGCCGGCTGACTTTATCCCACCAGGGGATGTTGGCATTCTGGCGTGTGTTGTCGGTCCAGCGCCAGTCATCGTCCACTTCATGGTCGTCCAGTGTCATGAATGCCGGCAGGTTTGCCATCAAGTGCTGCAGGGGAGGGCGGCTCCAGGTGTAGGCGTACACGGCACGGTATTCTTCGAGCGAGCAGGCGATTTTGCCAATGCCGTTATGCGCATAGGCGTCGGCATAAATCTGGTCGCCGATGTGCAGCATAAACCTGAGCGCCCTTGCAGGTTCATCTTCGGCTGCGCGCCGCATGGCTTCGATCGCAGAAAAAGTTTGTCCGCCGTTCTGGTCAGCAGGCCGGAAGCACGAGCCAAACACGAAAGAAAATGACTTCAATTCACCCGGCAGAGGGAAGGTGGTGAAATGCGGGTGTTTGCCTGGCGGTGGAGGTTGTTCATCGAGCGATAGTGCATAATAATAGCGGGTCTGGGGGTGCAGCTCATGCAGCACCGCCACCCCGGCAAAGGCATTGTCCGCGCTCAGGGGCAGCGATACTCCTGCCAAAACCGCCTCGCTCAAATCGGGCTGGCGGCTAAGCCAGGCATACAGCTTAGCGGGTCCGTTGGCGCGCCCCCACAGGTAAGCGCGATCCGGCGATAATCCGCCGACAATTGGACCAAGGATCAATTCTTTCATTTTCTAACCCCTCCCTTCGCTAACGCGGAGTGCGATGACCCCCGCAATCACCAACAATCCACCGAGCAGCTGCGGCACCCCCATGCGCTCGCTGAGCAAAAAGTAAGCCAGGATGGCTGTGAGCACCGGTTCCAGTGTGGCAATCAAGTTAGCAACCGCCGAGGGCAGGTAGCCCAGGCTGACGGTGTACAACCCGTACCCACCGATGGATGGACCTACAGCCAAAAGCACCAGCGCAACCCATCCAAGCCAGGCATCGCCCAGCCAGAGGAAATTGCGCGAGCTGACTGCTCCGCTGGCATCTGGCAAGACCAGATTGACTACCAACAGGAAAAGCGTAGCCCAGGCAAAACCATACAGCATAGCAGACCAGGGGTTGATTTTTCGCAGGGATGAGGCTTTACCCATCAGGCTGTATGCAGCAAAACCTACCCCCGACACCAACCCTGCCATTACTCCCAGAAGATTCAGCTTCCACATCGCTGGATCGTATGCGCCGGAGACCAGGACGGTGCCCAGAATTGCCAGCAAAATGGCCAGTATTTTGATCCGGTCCAACCGTTCCTTGAAATAGCGCCAGCCGACTATGGCTGTGATTGCCGGCGATGAATACACTACCACCGTGGCAATTGCCGCCCCATTCAGATCCACCGAGATCGTCCAGGTGACATTCAACAACAGGATCGTCAGACCGTAGAAAGCCATGAAAACCAGATCACGAGGCGGAACGCGCAATAGATCAGGTTTGTAGATTGAAATGATGACAAACAGGGTAACGCTCACAAACAGATCACGCCAGAACGCCAGCAGCAGCGGCGGCATGTTGAAATTCACGGTGATGTAGCGGATGAAAATTGCCGTAAATGACCAGATGAGCGTACCGGTCACGCAGATCATATAGCCCTGCGTCAGCCGGGATGACTGTTTGATGAAGACAGCCGCGTGATTTAAGCGTTGTGCTCCAGCCATTCCAGACCTAAAGCGGGCCAATCGGCGCTTTGCTGCGCCTGCTCGGGCCAATTGCGCTTGCCGCTCCAGCTCTGGATACCCATGGCATAGACACTGGTGCGCTTGAGTTCCTGGGGGATGATGGGGCGGTAGTGTACTGCCGGCTGCATCCCCGGGAAATAACGGCTGATCAACCCATACAGGGCGCGCCGTTTCTCATCTTCGTCTTCCACGACGTGGATGGAGCCAAACACCACAACGCTTTCGTACTGCTGGGCGAATTCCAGGGCGGTATTGGCAGGCAGGGTTTTGCCCGCCTCACAGGCTTCAAAGCACGCCTGCGGGTGGCGCCCGGCGTTGGCGTGCAGCCGCCCGGTCAGGTTGGTGTGCAAATAGATGGTGTGACGCTCGGCGTCGTACCAGAAGTTGGTAGGCGTAATGAATGGCTGTTCATCCCAGTGTGTGGCGAGATGACCGATGCGAACGCGCGCCAGAAATCCTGCGATCCAGGCATCATCACAGGCATATTCAGGGCGGCGCATTTCGGCGGCAGGAGTTTTATCGAGAGCGTAATCTTTGGGCATGCGGGTAGTATAACCCCGCGATAGATAGTGTCAATAGGCCGCAAACGTTCAATCTGCTTGGTACAACCCGATCGCCTCCAGCGAAATTGCCATCCCCTTGAAATTCTCGAAACTCAGATCTTTGAATTCGAACCCCAGCGCCTCACGCAGGCGCTCAAAGATCATCGTGTAGCTGTCAATCACGCGGACTTCCCAATTCAAGTTTAACGCCCGGGCGGTGTCCAGAATCACAGCCGGTTCTGGGCCTTCGATTTCCGCGAAGCTGCCATAGGGCATCTCGTCCAGGGTGATGTGAATCTCTCCCAGGTCGTAGGTGGCGCGGTATTTCTCATACATCATCATCACTTCGTAACCCAGAGCCTGGATCAAAGCCCGGGCTGAATCGAAATCACTGACACTGAACTCAAGCTCCTGGCGCGCCCGGACACCTTGCTGGATTTCGCCCGGTCCTTTATATGTGATGCGCACGTCCGCATCCTGGCGCAGGCGTAAGACCCGGCCTGCGCGGGTCAATTCGCCCGAGGGTGTGTCAAAGCGCAGATTGACCTCATGGACACGCGGCTGCACCAGCCGAGCCCCCAAAAACTGCAGGCGCTGTTCCAGCGCGGGCAGGCTGTTTATATTGAATTTAACCTCTAACTCTTGATCTTTCATCTATACCACGCTCAGCAGCGTCTGGCGCTGCTCCACACTGTCGCCGGTTTTGATACGCAAGCGCGTGATGGCGCCGTCCCTCGGCGACTTCAGCTCGTTTTGCATCTTCATGGATTCCAGAATCACCAAAACATCTCCCTTCTGGACGCGTTGGCCTTCTTCGACCGGGATGGCTACAATCAGCCCGGGCATCGGCGCTTTCATGTGATATTCGCCCCGCTCCATGATGTTGCCGCCAGAGTGCGCCCGCAGGCGTTTTTCGCGCTCATCTTCCACGTTTGCCTGGTACAGCGTGCCATGCAGCAGAACATGCCAGTTATCTTCACCGAGATATACATAAGATTCGTAAGATTGCCCATCCACCAGCAGTGAGAACACCGGCTGCCCGCTGATCGAATCAAAATCAACGTGATAGGGGACGCCATCTACAACCACCTGGTGTTCATCCACGATCTCCACCAGGAATTCCCGGTTTGCTATGGTGGTTACGTACTTCATCTTTGCATCCTTTCCCAGCGGCTGATCCACTTCCAGTTGCTCGTATCGCGCTCGCCGCGCTGGATGATGTGGGCGGCGCGCTGAGTTTGCTGGTGGGCGGCCAGAGTGGCTATGATGGCGGCTATCTCCGGGCGGGTGGACTTACCCTCTTCAGCTGCTTCCATGGAGAAGCGCTCCTCGACAAAGCGGGTATCGAACTGCCCGCCCATAAAGCGGTGTGAATCCATCAAGTTCTGGTGGAAAGGGATGTTGGTTTGGACGCCCACGATGCGGTACTCTTCCAGGGCGCGGCGCATGCGCAGGATCGCTCCGGCGCGGGTTTCACCCCAGACGATCAGCTTGGAAATCAGCGAGTCATAGTAGGGTGATATTTCAAAACCCGGATAGATACCCGTATCGACACGCACACCGGGCCCGGTGGGGAGAAGGTTATGCGTGATGCGTCCGGTGGATGGCGAGAAGTTATTATACGGGTCTTCGGCATTGATGCGGCACTCAATAGCCCAGCCGTTCATTTTGATATTTTCCTGGGTAAGGCGCATCTGCCGGCCGCGGGCGATACGAATCTGCTCCTTGACAATATCCACCCCGGTGACCATCTCGGTCACGGTGTGTTCCACCTGCAGTCTGGTATTCATCTCTAAAAAATAGAAGTTCTTGTCCTTGTCCACCAGGAACTCGATGGTGCCGGCGTTGACATATCCTACGGCCTGTGCAGCGCGCACTGCCACGTTACCCATCTGCTGGCGCAGGGCTTCGTCATCCCCGATAAAAATGGACGGCGCCTCTTCCAGCAGCTTTTGGTGACGACGCTGCAGCGAGCACTCGCGCTCGCCCAGGTGGATGACGTTGCCATGGGTATCTGCCAGCACCTGGATTTCGATATGGCGCGCCCCTTCCACCAGCTTTTCAAGGTACACATTCCCATCTCCGAAGGAGGCTTCTGCCTCCCGGCGGGCAGCGTGCAGCAGGCCTTGCATCTCTTCTGCGTTCTGCACAACACGCATACCCTTGCCGCCCCCGCCCGCTGTGGCTTTGACCAGCAGCGGAAATCCAATTTGGGGCGCCAGTTGCAACAGATCCTCATCGTTAAGCGAACCTTCGCCTTCTGTTCCGGGAACAACCGGCACGCCGGCCCGAGTCACCGTGGCGCGCGCCACGGCTTTATCGCCCATTGCGGCGATGGAAGATGGTTTGGGACCGATGAAGGCCAGACCGGCATCCAGGCAGGCCTGGGCAAAATCGGCGCGTTCGGCCAGGAAACCATAACCCGGATGGATGGCCCCGGCCCCGCTTTTGAGGGCAATCTCAATCAGCCGGTCGCCGCGCAGGTAAGATTTCGCGCGATGGCGCCGGGCCAAGCAGATACGCCTCATCGGCGTAACGCACATGCAGCGCCAGCCGGTCGGCTTCTGAAAAGACCGCCACAGTCTGAATGCCCAACTCCCGGCAGGCGCGAATGATGCGCACGGCAATTTCACCACGGTTGGCTACCAACACTTTTAGGAACATCAATGGGCTCCTTGTCTACTGTCTATCGCTTGCTGACAGGAATTCGATCAACCGGACGTTAAATTCCTCCGGGCCATCTCGCGGCAGCATGTGACCCACGCCAGGCAGAAGCCAGACCTCTGCGCCATAGATCGCTGCCGCAATATCGCAGGCATGTTGAGTGCTGGCATCTTCGTCCTCCAGCCCCTGCACGACGAGAGTCGGGCAGGAAATTTTTTTCAGAAGTGGACGCATATCCCATCCCAGGTTTTCCGGGCGCGTCCAACCGGTGTACCAGTCAAACAGAAGCTTGCGGTATTTTTCGCCGTGGACGCGCTGAAAGCGTTGGCGGAAGTCCATATCCTGATCAAAACCCTGCCGGATACGGTCAATCGCCAGCCTCATCTTGGGCTCTACATAAACATGCGCCGCGATCGACACCAAACGCTCCACACAATCCGGGTTGCTGGCGGCAAAGTGCAGAGCGATGGTTCCGCCGTCGCTGTGACCCACCAGCGCCGCCCGATTGATGTCCAGTGCATCCAACAGGGCTTGCAAGTCTTGCCGGTCTTCTTCAAAATGCGGCATCGAAAGCGCCGGGCGCCCCTCTGATTTTCCATAGCCCCAGCGGTCGTACGCAATCACACGAAAACCGGCGGCAGCCAGCGCCGGGATCTGTTTGCGCCAGGAGCGGGCGCTGCCCAGTCCATGATGCAGCAAGATCACAGCCGGCCCATCCAGAGGACCGCTCTGTATGACATTTATCTCGTGTCCATTGATTGCAGGCATGCGCTATTCCGTGAGCATTAGAGCGGAATGCATCCATGCTTCTTGGCCGGGTTGACATCCCGCTTGTTGGAGAGCATCTCCAGGGAGTTGATCAGGCGCGGGCGCGTCTCGCGCGGCTCGATCACATCGTCAATGTAACCGCGTGAGGCAGCGATATAGGGATTGGCAAACTTTTCGCGGTATTCGGCTACCAGCTCAGCCTTGCGCTGCAGCGGGTCTTCGGCCTGGGCCAACTCTTTGCGGAAGATGATATTAACTGCACCGTCTGGTCCCATCACGGCGATCTCGGCGCTGGGCCAGGCCAGGTTGACATCACCGCGAATGTGCTTGCTGCTCATCACATCGTAGGCGCCGCCGTAAGCCTTGCGCGTCACCACGGTGAGCTTGGGAACGGTGGCCTCGCAGTAAGCGTAGAGCAGCTTTGCGCCAGAGCGGATGATACCGCCATGTTCCTGCCCTGTCCCGGGCATGAAGCCCGGCACATCCACAAAGGTAAGGATGGGCAGGTTGAAGGCATCGCAGAAACGTACGAACCTGGCGGCTTTTTCGGATGAATTGATATCCAGCACGCCTGCCAGGACCGCCGGCTGGTTGGCGATGATGCCAATGCTGTGGCCTCCCAGGTAGGCGAACCCCACCACAATGTTGGCGGCGTAGGCTTCCTGAATTTCGAAGAACTGCCCGTCATCCACAATCATATGGATGACGTCTTTAATGTTGTAAGGTTTTCCAGGGTCGTCGGGAATGATCTTATCCAGGCCTTCTGCCATGCGCAGCGGGTCATCGTTGTTGGGGAGGAAAGGTGCGTCTTCCATATTATTCTGCGGCAGGAAGGCGAGCAATTTTCGAATCAGGTAGAGGGCATCAGCTTCGGTATCGGCCGCCAGGTGGCATACGCCGGAAATCTCGGAGTGGGTACTGGCGCCGCCCAGCTCTTCAAAGGAGACTTCTTCATGCGTCACAGCTTTTACCACTTCGGGGCCGGTGACAAACATGTAGGATGAATCGCGCACCATGATAATAAAATCGGTGAGGGCGGGTGAATATACCGCTCCCCCGGCGCAGGGTCCCATAATCACACTGATCTGCGGAATGACTCCCGACGCCAGCGTATTGCGCAAAAAAATATCGGCATAACCACCCAGCGAAACGACTCCCTCCTGGATGCGTGCTCCGCCTGAATCGTTCAATCCGATCAGCGGGGCGCCGTTTTTCATGGCCATATCCATGATCTTGCAAATCTTTTCGGCATGCACCTCACCCAGGCTGCCGCCAAACACTGTGAAATCCTGTGAATAAATGTACACCAGGCGCCCGTCGATGGTGCCCCAGCCAGTCACGACGCTGTCGCCCGGGTACTTCTGCTTATCAAGGCCAAAATCAGTGGTGCGGTGAACGACAAAGGCATCGATCTCGCGGAAAGAGCCTTTATCCAGCACCAGGTCAATCCGTTCGCGGGCCGTCAGGCGGCCGCGCTGGTGTTGGGCCTCAATCCGTTCGGGACCGCCCCCCTGCCTGCTTTGGGTCTTTAATTCACGCAACTGGATTAATTTGGCGTCATCGCTCATCTGTTTCTCCCATGGCGCAACAGCACATGCCGTTACCGCAAAAAATAACGTCGCGACCGAGTCGCCGATCTTGATCGACCAGCATTAACTACCTATCCATAATTGGCGGGTTAGCGCCTCAATACGCCTTCTCTCCGAATTTCAGGATGACATAAATTGTATCAGTTATATCCAAAAAATAATTTTGTTCGTGGCCGACGCAGGAGGATAACAATGCCTGCCAGCAGAATCAGATTTACCGCTGCGAAAAACCACACACTGTTTCTTTCTGCGCCCTGCCTGAAAAGCAGGCGGTCGAGCCAGTAATACGCCGAGAAAATCCAGGCTGCTATGGGGGTCAGGCGGGCCGCCCAGCCACGCCCGCTCCACAGACCCAAGGCCAGGAGAAACCAGGCTGCACCCCACACCAGACCGCTGACCGCCAGGTACAGCGGAGAAATCGGCAGCAAACCTGCCCAAAAGCTCCAACCTGCCAGCGCCTCCCAGAGGCGCAGCAGGTTGATCACAGCAATCATTAAAACCCCGGTTGCTATCAGGGTTACGCCGGCAGGGCGAGACAGTCTGATTTCATCGCCCGGTAATTTTCTATTAACCAATGCACAACCTCGAATATTGATTACCCAATGTCAAGGGTGATTTTTCCCAACTGTTCTCCGCTTGCCAGGTGAGTTTGAGCGGCGGCGGCTTCAGCCAGAGGGTATGTGCGGTCGAGTGTGGCGTGCAGCTTACCGGCAAACACCAGGTCCATCACGCGGGTGAAATCTGTGCGGGTACCCATGGTGGAGCCGATAATCGTGAGGTGTTTGCCAAAGATGAAGCGGTTATCTATCTCGAATTTTGGACCGCCGGTGTTGCCCACCGTGAGGATACGCCCCCCTTTACGGGCAGCGCGAAAACTGAGCGGGAAGGTGGTGCCCACATTGTCTACCACCACGTCCACCCCGCGCCGGCTGGTAAGCTGGTAGATTGCTTTGGCCCAGTTTTCCTCTTTAGAGCGGTCAATCAGAAAGTCGGCGCCCAGCGCTTCGGCCACTGCCAGCTTGCCGGGGTTAGCGCCCACCACATACACCGTGGCGCCGGCAAGTTTGGCGACCTGGATGGCAGCCGTATTCACACCGCCGGCTGCACCCACCACCAGCACGCTTTCGCCGGGGCGCAGAGCCGCCCGCCCAATCAACGAGTGCCAGGCGGTGTGAAATACCAGCGCTGCAGCCGCGGCGTGGTGCGGGTCGAAGCCATCTGGCAAACGGTAAAGATTGCCCGCCGGCACCACCACGTATTCAGCATAAGTGCCGCGGCGTGTCTCGCCCAGCAGCTCCCAGGTGGTGCAAAGGTTATCTTGACCGGCGGTGCAAAATTCACACTGGCCGCAACTCAAATTGGAATTGATCACCACCTGCTCGCCCACTGACCATTGTGATACACCGGACCCTAAGCCCGCCACCTTGCCGGCGCCATCTGCGCCGGGGATGTGTGGGTACGCCAGTTTAATCCCGGGCCAACCCTCGCGGACCCACAGGTCCAACCGGTTAAGGGCGGCAGCTTTCAAGCGTACGAGCACCTGACCCGCGCCTGGCTCGGGTGTGGGAAAATCCTGGTACTCCAGGACCTCTGGCCCACCGTGCTTATGGAACAACACTGCTTTCATGGTTGCCTCATCCAAAGGAACGGTATCAATTGCCTGGCAATACAGTTAATGTCAGCGACCCCGTCTGCCTTCTATCTGACCCAGAATTGTAACCCGGTTACCGCCCTTTTGGGTAATTTGTGGCAGATTGCAGCTGCGTAAGGGCTCACGAACCAGTCTGCCTCTTCCGGCGCCTCCAAAATCGGAACATATCCACCACCGTATGCACCACGAGTTTCATTTTTGCCCCCGTGGGTTTGCCCGCGAGCCGGGGGGCGTACTGGATCTCAACTTCCACCAGTTTTGCGCCCCTGTCCCTGGCTTTGATCAGGATTTCTGCCAGGAAAAAAGCGCTGCGCCAGTATTCAATCTCGATAGCGCGCAGCACTTCCATGCGGTACATGCTGATGTACTGGAACTGGCGCAGCGGCATGTTGAACAAGGTGCGAACCAGGAAAATATTGGTATAAGAGATCAGCCGGCGCAGCAGGGTGTAATCGCTGCGGTCTGAGCGCAGGCCTACCACAATATCTGCACCAGGAGCCGCGTGGATATACCGCTGCAGCTCGTCAGGATGCAGGGCAAGGTCTGCCGGGATCAATATCATCCATTCTCCATGCGCTTGTGCGGCGGCAGTCACAAAGGCGCCGCCAATGCCGCGGTTGGTCGGGTGATGCACGACGCGAACCGCCTGGAATCGTACAGCCAGAGAATCAGCCAGGGCGCCGGTGCCATCATGGCTGCCATCGTCCACAATCAAGATCTCGGACTGTACGCCCAGCTCCTGCATTTTCGCGCGCACCACTTCCACACAGCGAGCCAGGTTTGCCTGCTCGTTGTAGGCTGGCACGAAAACCGTCAGAAAGGGGATCATGGATTAAATTTTAGCTCGCGGATGTGAATGTTTGCCGTCTCTCCGGTTTCGACGTTCAAGATTTCGATGCGCATCCGGCTCACCATTTTGGGGCCTTTGTCGAAGGACAGCCTGACATTGGGGTCGCCGGCGTCTTTCAAGAAGGTTTGCTGGTAGGTAATCGCCTGGCTGTCAGCGGTTTCGTAGAGCTGCACGGTGAGCCTGAGATTGACCATCCCGAAATCTGCCTCCAGGGATGATATTGTCGCGCTCCTGTGGGAAAGCGAGCTCGATGACGAACGGGTTGGCTTCCAGGCCGCGTATCAGCGTAAACAGATCGCCGTCGAAGATGAGCTGTGGTATCCCCATATCCGTGGGTGAGTAGCGCATGTCCACGGTCTGACCGTCGATCTGGACCTGGCTTTCCAGAAGCTGTTTGCGCGCCTCGCGTTCTGCCGCAAACAAGACGTCGGCGTTCGGGCTGTAGCGCAAGCGCACAAAGAGGAACCCAGGCGTACCATCCGGGTAGGGAATGGTCTGTTCCAGGCGCACATCCGTAAACTTGGGATCATCCAGCGCTTGCCGGTACTCCGCCGGAGTCATCACAAAGACATCGTTGTCGCTCAAGGGCAGGTGCGTGAACAGGAACGAAGCGATGCCACCCATGCGCACCCGTCCCCGGTCTTTTTCGGGCACAAAGAAGCGGATGAAGTTGTCGGGTCCGTTGGCCCAGGTGGAAGTTACCAACACAGTGGCGTTGGGGTCTTTTTGGATGAAGTCCGGGATGGCTTCTTCGAAGAGCTGCCTGGCGCCGTACTGCATGCCGTATAACCCGTAATCGTGAAACCACAGCGGTCCATCCACGAGAGCGGTACGCAGCAGGGCGAGGTTGGCCCATGCGAGACCGATAAAGACAACCAGAGCGGCGATCCGGTAGGGCAGGCGGTTTTTCAGCCGCTCCAATAACCATTCTAAACCCAGGCCGATGATGATGTTGGCAGGGATGATAAATGCCAGCACGCGTGCAATGCCGATATCCACCAGCGCCGCCCCTACAGGGGTTGCCAGCCCGGCCAAAATCACAGCCCGGTGGGCCGGGGATCGCACCCACCTGAGGCAGATCAGCAAGCCAATGACAAAAAGCGGCAGCATGGCGGTCAGAATGTGCCCCATGCCCAGCATGCGGTGGCGGTCCAGATCCTGGGTGTTGGAGAAGAACCAGTATTGGGGGCTGAGCCCGAAGCTGTACCGCTGCAGGAACCCAAGCATCTTATCCTGGAGGGGAATGGGTGAATACCAGTAAGAACCGACCATGCGCAGGTGCTCGCTGATCGCCTCCGGCTGGTTTAAACGGAAACTGATAAAGGGCAATGCCAACACTGCCGCCAGCGCCAATCCACGCAGCAAAATGGCCGGCTGGCGGAAGTGGTAGCGCAAGTCTGAAAGAAACAGCAACCCGGCAGCAGCCAGGATGATGGCCTGTGCGTTGGAATATGAGTAGAAATGTTGCCGCCCCAAAGACGATGGCTGCATACAAGTAGCGCGGATTTTCGCAGCGGTAGAGCAGGTAAAACAGCAAAAATCCGGCATAAAATGCCGCCGTCATCACCGTTTCAAAGGCAGTGCGGGAGTGCAAGAACCAGGCGGGCGTCAAGGCTACCAGCAGTACGCCTGCCCACCAGTAACGCGCCTTAAAAATCGCGCTTAAGGATCAAACCCACCGCCGCCGCCCCCAGCAGGCTCACCGCCGCCGAGGTAGCGCGCGCCACAAAGATGGATTTACCGAAAAGAGTCAGGGTCAGGGCGTGGAAATACATGGAGATCAACGGCGTCCAGCGCTGACCGGCGGCTTCCACATACATGGGCAGCAGGCTGCCATCCAGGCCGTGGAAATGGCGGGTGATCAAATCTTCACCAAACAGCGTTTGAACGGCTTCATCGCCGAAAAAATAGATCGGGAAGCGTTCCAGAGCCCAGAAGCGGGTGATCGTGTAAACCAGCAGCGCGCCGGCAAATAAGGCTGCGGGAAGTGTTACCGTACGTGCCAGCGCACCCAGAAGATCGGCGCTGGCCCACAGCCAACGACGCAGTGCTGACCGGGGAGCGCTCATCGCCCCCGGCAAGGCATCCACGGTCAACCGTACCTGGCTGGCTTCTGACAGTTCCAGCCCTGCCGGTGTAGGAAGCCCGCCAGCGTTGTACGTGGTTTCCAGCACCCAGCGATCTTTATAAAATTCATGACCAAAATTCGGGCGCAGGCGGCTCACGCGACCGGGCAATGCCCGCAGCCAGGCACGGAATGCCCGCCTCTCGACGCTCAGATCACTGATTAAAAGGTACAGGGTGATCCCGGAACAAAGCAGGCTGAGCAACAACCCGCTGTAAAACGTCCAGGGGCGGTAAGTGAACTCATAGCGGTGCGTACCAGCCGGGGCTTGAACCGCCAGGAACCCGTTGGCATTTTCAAGCTTTGCGGGGCGGTCATCCACGCGCACCTGCCAGCCGGGATAATGCATGGTCAGCACCACCAATGTCTCGTCGCCTGCTCCGCTGGCGATCACCTCCACCCGGTTCGGTCCGGGGGAGTATGAAGTGAACGCAGCTACTTCATCTATCCCAACCGCCTGAGAAGGGTTACCAGTGCGCAGCGCCGTGTTCTGGATAATAAAGGCGTAGGGCAGGCTTTTGGTCATGCGGTAAATGTTGTAACCTTCTGATTGGCCGACCAATTGGCCGCCATCCTGATCAGGCGGCGCCTCGCTCATGCTTTGCAGAATATAGTGAGGAGCCGGGTTTAACAGCCGGTTGCTGATATTCCCCTCCAGGCTGCGTGTTTCCCCAAAGTGATACCACACTTCAATAAATCGCAGGCGCGCCGCCAGGATTTCAACCTGGCCCATATTGTTAGGGTTGGCGCGCATATAGGTATCGGTCAGGTCGTACTGGCGCAGCCAGCGGGCGGCCGCGGCCAACTTCTGGTTGGCTGGGCTGGTCAGAAGGTATGGGCGGTTGGTCTTGTAAACCTCGGATATGCCCCACAGCATCAATACACTCAGCACTGCCAGCCCGGCATACGCAGCGCCTGAGCGTAATTTGGATGACAACCGCCCGCCGTTGAGATTCACCAGGCTTTCCAACACTCGCCAGGCGCTATCGAGACCCAGCGCCGCCAGGATGATGACCGCAAAGCTGCCAAAGATCAGAATGCGCAGCAGGTGGCGGAACTGCAGCAAGATTTTGGTTTGGATGAACGTGCTGTACCAGGGCGTGAGGTCCATATCAATCCACAGGACCACAAACAACGCCAGGAGTAAAAAGAACACCAACGGTCTGCGCGGGCGTTTCCAGACGGCTACAGGCAGCAGGATCAATGCTACAAACGGCGCCAACCCGATGTAGGCGTAATATTCTTCACGCGCAGGCAGCACGCTGAAGGCGTCTGGACGGTAGGGGTCTTTGGATGTGTAATCCTGAAAGATTTGCTGAAAGGTGTGGGCGCCGGCAATCTCCATGGATTTATCCAGCCGCGGCCAAAACTCCAACAATGGCAAAAGCTGAACCGCCACAACCCCCAGCGCCAAAACGCCGGTAATACCCAGCGTTCCCAACAGCTTTAAATCCAGCTTGACAAAGGGTTTACGCCGCTGAAAGTGGGGCAGCATCGCCAGTGAAAACAGGATGGCTGTGAAGAACAGGTAAAAAGAATAGTAGGCGTTTCCTGAAAAGAAGGATAAAGCCAACGCAAAAACCGCCATGGCAATGTAGCGCCGGCGCCGGGTTTGAGCAGCCTGGAACAGGCTGGCAACCGTCCACGGGATCCAGGCAAATCCCAGGACGAACAAATACTGCCCCTGGAAAAAGCGCGCTGCCGGCTGCCCGGCGAAGGCGAACATGAGCGCCCCCCACACTCGCGCCGGGCGGCTCATTCCCAACGCCGCTCCCAGCCACCACATCCCCAGCGCTCCCAGCACGAAACTGAGCAGCACTGCCAGCTTGAAGCCATCGCGCACACCAAAGATCAACACAGGCAGGCTGGCGACCGGGTTGAAGGCATGCATCATGGGGTCGGCTACATACGGCACACCCGTGCGCAGGTATGGGTTCCACAGTGGGAATTTGTGATCGATATGGATGCTGTTATACAGCACCCAGTCCAGCGATTGGAAGATCCCGGATTCAATGCCGGGCAACTCGGTGGGCTTGCCAAAATCCATGAACCCCGAGCAAAACAGGAGCACGGCGATCACGATAACGGCAATTTCCAGCAGGGCGCTGCGCCAGGTTGGTTTTTCTGTAATCGTTTCCCGGCTGGGCGCCGGTATATCTTCTCCTGTGAGCGCTGCCTCATTTGAAGGCGCAGGCACAGGAATTTCGGGGGCGGCCGGTGTTATTTCGGATTGGAGCCGGGTGACGTTCTTACCAGCTTGCGGACCCAGGCTGCGGTAGCGTAACCAGGTGAGCGTAGGTGAATAGGCTCCGAAGATGAAGACGCCTGGCGCGCTGTCTTTTTGACCCAGGCCGCGCCTGTGGAGAATTTGACGCAGGCCACGCAACACCCACAGATCTAACAGGACTGCAGTCAGGATAGCGCCAACGATGATTAAAGCCAGCGTATCGCCAGACATAAGGGGGTTATCTCAGGCCGGTCTCCATCCTGGCAATCACCATGCGCTGCACCTCGCTGGTGCCTTCATAAATTTCTGTGATCTTGGCATCCCGGAAATAACGCTCCACCGGCAGCTCCTTGCTATATCCAATGCCACCGTGGATCTGCAGTGCGGCGTGTGTCACGAACATGGCGGTTTCGGAAGCAAATAGCTTGGCCATCGATGCTTCCAATGAATAACGCTCGCCAGTCACCTTGGAACGCTCTTTCTTCAGCGCTGCATTGTATACCAGCAAACGCGCTGCCTCGATACGCGTTTTCATGTCAGCAAGTTTGAAAGATATCCCCTGGAACTCACCGATTTTCTGCCCGAACGCCTCCCGTTCTACGGCATAGGCTACACTGGCTGCGTAAGCGGCTTCGGCAATCCCCAACCCCTGGGCGCCGATGCCGATCCGACCGGCATCCAGCACCGTCATGGCGATCTTAAATCCTTCGCCTTCCTCCCCCAGACGGCTGTCCAGGGGGGCGTGGTAATCTTCAAATACCAGCTCGCTGGTGGCTGAAGCGCGGATGCCCAGCTTGGGCTCCTTCTTGCCGCGGATATAGCCAGGTCGGGTGGCATCCACCAGGAAGGCGGTGATGCCTTTCTGCTTCTTTTCTGGCGCGGTCATGGCGAAAAGCACCACGTAATCGGCCACCGGGCCGCTGGTAACCCACGATTTGCGCCCGTTGATGACATAGTGGTCACCCTGCAGCACAGCGCGGCTGCGCATCGTGCCGGCATCCGAGCCAGACATAGGCTCGGTGAGCGAGTATGCGCCGATGGCCTCGCCCGGAGGCCACCGGCTTGAGGTATTTTTGCTTTTGGGCTTCGGTGCCAAATTTGAGCAAGCCGTGGCAGAACAGGGAATTGTTAACCGACATGATCGTGCCATGCGAGGCGTCAGCCCGGCAGATTTCTTCCAACGCCAGTACATAAGCCAGGGTATCCATGCCGGCTCCCCCATACTCCTCCGGCACCTCGATGCCCATAAAACCCATTTCCCCCATCTTCTTAATGGTTTCGGATGGAAATTCGCCCGATTCGTCGTGTTCGGCTGCGATGGGAGCGATTTCTTTCTGGGCGAAATCGCGTGCAGCCTGGCGGATCATGTTGTGCTCATCACTGAATTCGAACAACCCATAACTGGTCATCGTTCTCCTCCTGGGGACATGCGAGCCAATTTGGAAATTATAGCATGCAGCACGATGTGTGGGAAAATGCTTTCAAAAGCAATAACTGTGCGACTCCATCAAGCCCGGCTACCATGCGATAGAAAACCTCCACGGATGCGTATGGGGTGATAGAATACGCCTGCCGGCAGAAACAGAAAGGTAGAAAAATATGACCGATGAAATTACAGTAGATTTGTTTGATCACCTGGTGCAACTTGCTGCCCTGGAGCTTATCCCACAGGAAGCCGAATACCTGCGCCGCGAGCTGAATAACCAGCTGCGCGCCATCCATGAACTGGAGGCCATCCCGTTGGAAGACGATACGCCCATCTCGTCTCATGGCGTACCGTATCCTCCGGAGCGCACCCCGCCCGCGCGCGCCGATGAATGGATCCCCTGTACCAATACCGGCGATATCCTGGCTCAGGCCCCCGAGCTGGATGAAGGTTACCTGATTGTGCCAGAAATCCCTCACACGGAATTGAAATAATATGGAATTATGCGACCTGCCCGCCCAGACCATTGCCGATCTCGTCCGTTTGAAAGAGGTATCCGCCTCCGACGTGCTCGAATCGGCCCTCAAGCGCATAAAGGATGTCGATGGTCGCCCGGGGAGCCTGGAGCCAGGCAGCCTGACCCCCGAGGATGAGAAAACCCTGCACGCTTTTATCACCATCACGGAGGAGCGCGCCCGCGCCCAGGCGCGCCAGGTGGACCGCCAGGTTGCCTCCGGAGAAGATCCCGGGCCACTGGCGGGCGTGCCGGTGACTGTTAAAGACCTGTTCTGTGTGCAGGGCACACCCACCACCGCCGCATCTCGCATCCTTGCCAATTTCACTGCTCCCTATACCGCCACGCCTGTTGCGCGCATGGAGGCCGCCGGCGCTGTGATGCTTGGCAAGGTGAACCTGGATGAATTTGCGTATGGATCGTCCAACGAATCATCGGCTTTCCAGCCAGCGCCGCGCAACCCCTGGGACACCCGCGTGTACCGGGTGGTTCATCGGGCGGCGGGGCGGTAGCTGTAGCTGCCGGGGAGGGCGCCCTTTCGCTGGGAACCGATACCGCGGGTTCGGTGCGCCAACCGGCAGCCTTCTGCGGCGTGGTGGGGGTCAAGCCAACCTACGGGCGCGTCTCGCGCTACGGTATGATCGCCTTTGGATCATCGTTGGACTGCCCCGGCCCGATTGCCAGGGATATTGGCGACGCGGCGCTCATGCTGCGCACCATCGCCGGCGCAGATACGCACGATGCCACCGCGGCTAACATGCCTGTGCCAGACTATGTTAGAGCAATCAAGGGCGGGATCCGCGGCCTGCGCATTGGCCTATCGCCCGATTACTTCCGCATCACTTATTTCGATGCCGTCAGCGGCGAGATCCACCAGGAGCCCATCCTGCCGGAGATCAAAGATGCTGTGCTGCGCGCCGCCGGGCGGCTGGCTGAACTGGGCGCAGATATCATCGACGATGTGCCCATGCCGCACACACGTTATGGTGTGCCAGCTTATTTTGTGGTTTCGCGGGTTGAAGCCGCGTCCAATCTGCACCGTTTTGATGGCGTCAAATATGGGTACCGTATCCCTGAGGCGGTCACCGATCTTTCTGAGCTGTACCGCAAGTCGCGCGCCCGGGGCTTTGGCCTGCAGCCCAAGCTGCGAATTCTGATGGGTATGTATGTCAGCGCCGCCCAGTACAGCGCCCAGTATTACATGCGCGCCCTGCGGGTGCGCACCCTGATCCGGGGAGACTTTGACGCCATCTTTGACCTGCAGGGCAAATACCGCCTGAACTGCCTGCTCACCCCCACCACACCCACTCCCGCCTTTCCGATTGGCGATGTCTACGGCGACTCTGGTGCTGATGCAGTATGCCGACCAGCTCACTGTGCCAGCCAACCATGCCGGTGTGCCGGGAATTTCGGTACCCGCAGGTTTTGATGCCGGCGGGCTGCCGCTTGGCATCCAATTCCTCGGGCCAGATTTCTCAGAAGATGTGCTTTTTCGCATCGGTCATGCTTATGAAGTTACCACAGGCACAGATGCCTGGCGAACCCGCAAACCGCCTGTGCTGGTCTGCAGGTTAAATATGGAGCAACCCCTTGAAAATATTAATTGCTGTCGATATGGAAGGCATCTCCGGCGTCACATCCTGGGATCATGTCAATCCAGGTCATCCCGAATATAGCCGCTTCCGCCGCGTGATGACCGCCGATGTGAATGCGGCAGTGCGCGGAGCTTTTGATGGCGGCGCGAGCGAGGTGATCGTCGCCGATGGTCATTGGAACTCCGGCAATGTCCTGGTGGAGGAATTGGATGCGCGGGCGCGCATCAGCACCGGCACGCCCTCGCCTTTTTCCATGGTGAACGGCATCGATGATTCGGTTTCTGCAGTATTTCTGGTGGGTTACCACGCCCGCGCCGGCACGCGCAACGCCATTCTCGACCATACCTGGTCCAACAAGCTGGTGATGAACGTGTGGCTCAACGGTGTGCTAACCGGCGAAACAGGCTTGAACGCCGCCGTGTGCGGGCATTTCGGGGCGCCGGTGATGCTTGTGACCGGCGACCAATCGGTGTGTGCTGAGGCAGCGAGCCTGCTGGGTGATATTGATACCGCGGTCGTCAAGCAAGCGTCCGGGCGCTATGCCGCCGAGTGCCTGCCGCCGCCTGTGGCGCAGCGCTTGATTTCCGAAGCCGCCGCCCGCGCCGCACAGCGTGTAACGGCAGGCGCAGCCCTGCCGCCTTACCGCCCGGGTCTGCCCGTAACCCTGCGGGTGGAATTTCATGCGTCGGATATGGCCGACCGGGCCATGCTGCTGCCCGGTGTGCGCCGCCTGGACGGCAGGAATATCGAATTTAGCTCTCCTGATATGCCCGCTGCATACTGGACTTTCCGCGCGGTTATGTTTGCATCGAGAGAGTAAGGGAGCCCGGTTTATGGATTTTCCTGTTACATTATTCACAATAGGTCATAGCAATCATCCGATGGATAAATTCATCCACCTGTTGGAGAGCAATGGAATTATGACCTTAGTAGATGTCCGTTCGGCGCCTTACAGTCGCTATAACAGCCAGTTTAACAAAGGCGAATTACAGCACAAACTCGCAGAACGTGATATTCAATATATTTATGCCGGGAAATACCTGGGAGGTCGCCCCAATGACCCAGCATGCTATAAAAGTCGCAAGCTGCCAGATTCTGATGCCGATTTTCTGCATGAGGTGGATTATCCGGAAGTAATGAAGCGCTCCTGGTTTATACAGGGGGTGCAGCGCCTTTTGGAAATTGCCGACGAGCAAATTACTGCCATTATGTGCAGTGAGGAAGACCCTGCTGATTGCCATCGACACCATCTGATCTTTAGATATCTTCAAACAGCGTATCCAAATGTGCAAGTGACGCATATTCGAGGAGATGGCAGTATGTATGGGGCTAAATCGATCCGGACTTCGGTGGATACACCGCCGGCTGAACAGCTTTCATTATTTTGATGATGGGATGGGTGGGAGATGAGGCTCTATACAATAGGTTTCACCCAGAAACGGGCAGAAGAGTTTTTTGAGCTTCTCCGCAAAAATGGTGTCCGCAGGCTGGTCGATATCCGCCTTAATCCGGGAGGGCAGCTATCCGCTTTCGCCAAGCAGGATGATTTGCCTTATTTTCTCAATAGATTAGCGGATGGATGCCATTATATTTATTTGCCCGAGCTGGCGCCGACAAAAGAAATATTGGAAGAATACAGAAAAGACGGTGACTGGTACAGGTACACCGTTCGGTTTATGGACTTGATGGATGAAAGGCAGTTCCCGGAAATGCTGGATCGAGATGATTTTGATCAGAATGTTTCTTGCTTACTATGCAGCGAGCCAACTCCGCAAAAGTGCCACCGGCGATTGTTAGCCGAAAGATGGCTTCACAATGGCCGGACGTGAATATCATCCACCTATGAAAAAACATCTCGTGATTACCGACCTCACCTGAATGCAAAGGGGTAAAGTTTGCATCGCTGGCTATGATATTCAAGATCACACATGCATACGTCCCATCCTTCCTGCTCCGGGTATCGATGAAGCTATTACTGGATTTTAATGGAAAACATCCCATTTTTCCGTTTGCTGTGATAGAGGTTGAACTCACTCAACCCAGACCGCAACCACCACATGTGGAAGATTATTTTTTCAACCCATGGTCTTTGCGAAATATCGGTACAGAATCAAAATCGCCAGGCTACCTTACAGATGGTCTCTTTTAAGAGCGTATGAAGAAATTTTTGAACAGCCTGTACTGAGCGGACCGGGATATTTTGTAAAAGATTGCCAGGGTGTAAGGTCATTGGGTACCCTGCTCCCTAAAAAAATCATCAGGGTTTGTTATTCACAGGCTAACGACGAGAGTTTTAGTTACCGAATGCAATTCGTGAACTCGGATGAGAAACTCTATAGTTTAAAAAATGGTCGATCTGACCTGGAACTATTATTGTAATTACATGCGATCAACAGACCTGGCACCCGCCCAGATCGCCAATCGTCTCACTGAACTTCTGAAATCTCGCCAGGTGTTTTTACGGATTGGCCTGGCGCGTGGATGGGAAAAATTCCCGGACAGGTGTTATCTTCAGTTGAGCGCAATCTACTCGTTTCCCGATTATCTAGAAGGAAAAGTATTTCAGTGATTTCGCCGGATAATTTCAGCCTGGAGTCAATTATCAATCGTTTGCAGTCGCTTGCCAATCCCGATAACCTGGCAGGCATGGCGCGCTACGGCATCAATACCCACAACGCGCTGGGGATTTCCATTTATACGCTGCGTCCCCTGGCGAAGGAGATCGGCCGCGACCATGACCTGGCTCTGCAGTTGTGGGAATCGGGTATCCACGAAGCGCGCATCCTGGCATCTTATGTAGCCGATCCGCTTCAAATGACAGAAGCGCATATGGAACATTGGGCGGCGGATTTTGACTCTGTGGGATGTATGCGACCAGGTGTGCGGTTTCTTTGAGGAGACGCCCTTTGCCTGGCAAAAGACCGGCGAATGGTCAAGCCGCCCGGAGGAGTTCGTTAAGCGGGCAGCTTTTGCGATCATGGCGGGCCTGGTGGTGCACGAAAAGAAAACACCAGATGAACGGTTCGAGCAGTTTCTACCGGTTATCGTGCGTGAATGCACGGATGAGCGCAACTATGTGAAGAAGGCGGTCAACTGGGCGCTGCGAAATACCGGCAAGCGCAGCCGCCGGTTGAATGAGGCCGCCATTCAAACAGCCCGGCAGATCGCACAGATCGATTCGCGGGCGGCGCGTTGGATTGCGGCGGATGCGCTGCGTGAGCTGACAGGCGAGAAAATCCAGGCGAAGCTGAGATAGGGCGGCCCGGTGTATGCCAGCCCTGGGTGGCGGCAGCACAGGCCGGGCGGCCCAAGTGGTTTGTGCTAACCCGCTGTTATTGAGTACAATTGTCCTGCAAGCAGCCTTTCAATGAGAGTAAATTATGCCCGAATACGAAGCCATCATCGGCCTTGAAACCCATATCCAACTCAATACCCATACCAAGATTTTTTGTTCCTGCAAGGCAGGCTCCTGGAATGATCCGCCCAACACCAATATCTGCCCGGTGTGTTCGGGTCTGCCCGGGGTCCTGCCGGTGTTGAACCAGGCTGTGGTGGAGAAGGGTGTGCAGCTTGCCGCTGCCATGCACGCTGACATCCAGCTGGTATCTTATTTTGACCGCAAGAATTACTTTTACCCCGATCTGCCCAAAGGCTACCAGATCTCGCAGTATGATGTCCCGCTGGCGATTGGCGGGCATCTGGATGTGCCTGTTCCGGCTGCGCCGGGCGTCGCTGCTTATACACGCCGGGTCACCATTCGCAAACTGCACATTGAGGAAGATGCCGGAAAGACTAAAAACGAGCACGACCGCAGGTTGATCGATTTCAATCGGTGCGGAGTGCCGCTGGTGGAGATGGTAACCGAACCGGATATGCGCTCTGCCGAAGAGGCAGCCCAATATGTCACCCGCCTGCGCCAGTTGCTGCGCTGGTTGGGTGTATCTGAAGCGGATATGGAGAAGGCCCATCTGCGCTGTGATGCCAACGTTTCCATCAGGCCGGTGGGGGCCACCTACCTGAACCCGAAGACCGAAATCAAAAATGTCAATTCGATCATGGCGGTGCGAACCGCATCCCAGATGGAGATCGAACGCCAGATACGCGCCGTGGAAGCCGGACAGCGCATCGAAGCCTGGACGCTGGAATGGGATGAAGACGCCGGTGTGCTGCGTAAGATGCGCTCCAAGGAGACCGAGGCCGATTACCGCTACTTCCGTGAGCCAGATTTGCTGCCCATCCGCCTGGATGAAAACTGGCTCAAGGGCATTCTGGCAGGCCAGCCAGAGCTGCCTCTGGAGCGGCGCGCCCGTTTTATATCCCAGTATGGGCTGCCGGAGTACGACGCAGATATCCTCACTTCCGAGCGCAGCCTCTCCGATTATTTCGAGACCACCTGCCAGGCTTATGCCGGGGATGTCAAGCGTGTTTCCAACTGGTTGATGAATGATGTGCTGCGCATGGTCAATGACCTGGGTCTTACCGCCAGCGACCTCCGTCTCACGCCCGTCTACCTGGCTGAGATTATCCGCCTGGTAGATGCCGGTACGATCAACGCAAATACAGGGAAAGCCCTGTTGGAAAAAGTGCAAAATACCGGCCGCGCTCCCGGGTTGATTGTCCAGGAAGAAGGTCTGGCGAAAGTCAGCGACACATCGGCCGTACGCGCCGTGTGCGCTGAAGTGCTGGCTGAGGCTTCGGCTGAAGTAGCTTCGTATAAGTCAGGCAAGGTCAGCCTGATCGGGTGGTTCGTTGGTCAGGTGATGAAAAAATCCAGGGGCAAGGCTGATCCGCAGGTGGCGCGCACAATTTTGGAAGAACTGCTGTCAGCCTGATCGGGATAATGTTTTATAAATCACCCGGAAGTGTGCACCAGGGGTTATTTTGAGCAACTCATCCTACCTTTTCCTGAATGATGTGCGTGTTCATTATCTGCACTGGGGTTTCCCAGCCGGGGGTCAGCCGCTGGTTTTGCTGCATGGTTTGGCTTCCAATGCCCGGATTTGGGAGCTGACAGCTCCTTACCTGGAACAGGCCGGTTTTGAAGTCTTCGCTCCAGATTTGCGCGGTCACGGTCTCACCGATAAACCAGACGGAGATTATGGCTTTGAAACCCTTCTCCGTGATCTGAGCTCTTTTATGAATGCCCTGGAGCTGGAACGACCGGTGCTTGTGGGCCATTCGTGGGGGGCTCAGATTGCTCTAAGCTACGCTGCCCGGGTTTCCTTCGGGCCGCGGGCGCCAGGCGCTATTGTGCTTGTAGACGGCGGTATGACCCAGATGGACGCCTCCGGCCTTTCCTGGGAACAGATGCGCCAGCGCCTCACCCCTCCGCGCCTGGCTGGCACGCCCCTGGAGAGCTTCCTGGAGCGGCTGAATGCCCCAAACCCGCGCTGGCAGCCTGATGACCAGGCCATTCAAA
Organism: uncultured Chloroflexia bacterium; assembly: GCA_963705155.1. Taxonomy (GTDB): domain Bacteria; phylum Chloroflexota; class Anaerolineae; order Anaerolineales; family UBA4823; genus CAVPJC01. Next base: position 63,232 of record CAVPJC010000005.1, read on the forward strand.
TCATCCTGGCCAATTTTGAAGTCGCGGCCGATGAGACCATTTCCCCCCGCCTCAGCTTTGAAAAGCACATGCAGATCGTACGCGCCATGTGGGAGTTTAAAACCTACGATTATTACCGCCAGGTGCGCTGCCCGGTGCTCCTGCTGCCGGCGCGCCCTGCTGAGCCGCACTTACCAGCTGAAGCTGAATACCTGGCTTACAAGGAGAGCGGCGTAGAGCAAGCCCTCCAACTCATTCCGAAAGTGCAGGTGCACTGGATGCTGGACACCGTTCACGATATTCCCCTCCAGCGTCCTGCCGATCTCGCTTCCCGCCTGGTGGAATTTGCCCGATCCAACAAGAGTGCCTGATGAATCGATCGAAAATACCCGGTTTTATTGGCTGGTGGCTGGCGTTTAACCTGGTATGGCTGGCTGGGAATGCGGGTACGCAGGCTGCCATTGCGCGGTCCGCCGGATCGCAGCAGCAGCCCGGCTCGCAATTTTGTTCTACGCCATTTTTGCTGGTGTTTGGCAGCTTGGTGGTTGGCGCCAGACGGTTGAAAGGATCGCTTTATGGCGCCAACTTACCTGCTCCGCCCCGCCGTTAAGACCGATTTTCCCAGTATCCGCCGCATCATTTACTCCGCTCGAATTAACCCCGGCGGTTTGGATTGGCGCCGCTTCATGGTAGCCTGCCGGGCAGATCCCGGTGGAGGGGGTGAGATCATTGGCTGCGGGCAGGTAAAGCCGCATCGAGATGGCTCGCGTGAGCTGGCCTCCATTGCGGTGGTTCCGAACTGGCGCGGCCAGGGGATTGCCCGCGCCATCATCGAGCGCCTGATGGCGGTTGAGCGCGCTCGCGGCGCAACGAGCTCGCCACAGGTTCTTTATCTCACCTGCCGGGCGCATCTCGGCCCGTTTTATGAGCAATTTGGCTTCCAGCGCGTCAGCTTTCAAGAGATGCCCCCGTATTTTCGCCGCATCAGCCGGATCGTGGGGCTGCTTCAGAAGCTCACCCGCAGGGAGGAAGGCTTACTGGTCATGGGCCGCGTACTGGAGTGACAGAACCTTCAGAGATCTACCTGACGGTTATGCAAGGTTTCTTGACTTTTGTGTTTTTATTGGTAATATTAGACATATTATTAATATATAATACAATGAGAGAAACACATGTCTATGTATCAGCGCAAACATCAGCCAAAAGATCCTGGAGTTAGAATTGGTGTTCGCCAGGTTTCCAAACCACCCAGAAAAAAGAATCTGAACCGCAAAATTCTCAGTCTTAGCCAGCTGGTGGCAGAGCTGAGCTGGGATGAGCCGTTTGGCATGCTGACCCGCAATGCATTTTTGCAATTTTGCCGCCGCCTGCCGCCTGCCGCTCGCCGGATTGCATTCATCGATCTGAATGATGTCGGAGAAATGAATTTGCTCTATGGTTATACTGAGGTTGACCGGCGCATCCAGCGTGTGTTTGCCATTTTTCATGGCTCAGGCGATATCGTGGCGCGTTGGTACTCGGGCGACGAAATTGTCATCCTCTTCGCGGGTGAGAGCGACCCCATCCAAAAGCTGAACAGCCTGAGACTGGCGGCCCAGACTGAACAGCTAACATTCTTTGAACAGTCTGGGGTCTGGGACTCTGCTCTTGGGCCTGTGGAGTGCGCCGTCCTGGCGCTTTCCAACCAGATTGGCCTGCAAAAGCTTTTTGCCAGGCAACTGCAAATTTCGGGAGGTCGATATGATGAGTCCAGAAAATACTCAACTGGATGCGCTGACCGGGATGTTGACCCGGGCGGCGTTTTTTGAGCAATTTAAGGCTGTCATGCAAAACGCGATCCGCCAGGACCGGTCGATTACCCTGGCATTTTTAGATATCGATCACTTTAAGGAAGTCAATGACCAATTTGGCCACCCGGTGGGCGACCTGGTGATCAAAGAAGTTGCCAGCCAGGTCAGCCGGGTGTGTGTGAGCAGCGCCATCCTGGGGCGTTACGGTGGGGATGAGCTGGTCTTGCTTTTCCCGGATATGGAACGTGAACAGGCGTTTTTAATCCTGGAGAAAATCCGTTCGGCGGTTGAGCACAAAACCGTTTATGGTGAAGGCATTGAAAGAGCAGAGCTTAAAATCACCATCAGCGGCGGGATTGCCTCCTATCCGATCGATGGACGCAATGAAAACGAGCTGCTGCGCAAGGCCGACCAGGCGATCTATCGCGCCAAAGATGTAGGACGCAACACAATCCGGCTGGCCTATGAAGAGCGCATGGTGCCCAAAACCACCCATTACACCCTGACCCAATTGGAGCGTCTCTCCAAACTGGCGCAAGGGCAGGGGAACACGGAGGCAGAATTGCTGCGCGAAGCCCTGGACAACCTGTTGATCAAGTACGGGGTATCCGAGATCCCATCACCTTGATAGGATCTTCCAACAGCCTCAAGGCGCGGTCTGCGGCGCCATAAGTGCCCATTTCTGCCCGCCGTTGCTGGTTTGAACCAGGGCAATCTGCTCACCATCGCGGGCCACTGCCCAACCGATCTGTTCATTCAGAAAATAGAAATCGCCTTCCCAGGTTACGCGGCCGATCCTGTTCCAACTTTGCCCGCCGTTGCTGGTTTTGTAGATCTCTTTCCCCAATGCCAGTCCGGTCTGGCTGTCTGTAAAAATGAGCGCTCCGCCCGGGTATGCAGTGCTGCTCCAGGTGCCGCCGCCATCGTCACTGGAATACAGGTAATATTCGGTCACCATGGGATCCAGGTTATAGCGCACACAGCGCACGACAAGCCTGACCTGTTGTGGATTAAATAATGTGGGTGTATAGGCGCCGCAGGCTGCGATAAAGTCGTTGCTGTACAGGTTGGGCTCACTGGCAGGCGGCGGGAGCTCGATCGGGTTCCAGGTTGTTCCACCATCCACCGTCTTGAAGAGCAGCACTCCCGGCGCTACCCCATTGCAGTCGCCGGTCAGCCAGCCCTCCTGTGGGGTGATAAACAGCATGCTGGTTTTTGAGCAGGATTGAATGCTGCTGTCGCCGTAGGGATCAATCAGTCGCTGCCAGGTCTGGCCTCCGTCGCTGCTTCTAAAGAGCGCCACATAATCATGGTTCATGCCCACGCCCACATGCGCCAGCAGCCAGCCGGTTTGAGCGTCCACGAACTGCAGGTCGGTGGGCGTAAAAAATTCGTTCAAGTCACTGGTCTCCAACGGGGCGCTGGCATTCCAGGCGCCGCCGCCGTCTTGCGTGCGCCAGACTGCCACCTGTGGTGAGGATGGCGGCGCGCCATCCGTGTAATACATCACCCAGGCGACATCCGGGTCGAAAAAGTAGGCTTCTGCGATGCGCTGCTCACCGACGGCGGGCGCTGGTTCAGGCGGGGTTACGTCTATCCAGGTTGCGCCTCCATCCAGGGTTCTCAAGACGTGGTCGTTAGCTCCAGCCAGCCCGCCAGTTGCCCAACCCAGGCTGGCGCTATGCATGTGGATTTTTTGAATCGCTATTTCCGTACTGCCTGGTATATGATCGATTGCATCCACCATCGGAGCTGGAATAGTTTCAGTTGGCGTTGGCGCTGCAGGAGGAGAGATGGTTTCTGTGGGGGGCAGCGCCGTAGGCGATGCCATTGCCTGGGTGGGAGCGCTGATTGCAGTGGGGGTTTCGCCTGAACTGGCGGTGGCCGGCGCCACGGCTACCGGCGGGACGGGAGTGCTCTCCACAGGCTTGGTGCAGCCACACAGGCATGCTGCCAGGATCGCCAGGTATAACACAACTTTCTTCATTCTCATTCTTTATTGCGGTACTCCTCACGCACCGGGTAGAACACGTCCAGCAAGCGGCAGGCGCTGACAGCCCTGCCAGAATGGCGCACATTGGATGGAATTACGACCACGTCGCCAGGCTTTAGCATTTTGGTCTCACCTGCCACGCTGATCTCAAATTCACCTTCCAGCATGTTGGCTACCTGTTCATGCGGGTGGGCGTGTTCTGGCAACGCGGCACCGGGCTCCACCCGCCAATAAATCAGGGTCATGTGCTCGGAATGCACGAAACGGCCATGATAGCCAGGCACAATTTCACGTTCAGCCTTATCGGATAAACTCATAAAAGCCATGGTGGGTTCCCTTTGTGTGGTTCAAGCCAGTCAATTGGTTTGGAGCGCCGGTTGGGAGGAGACCCCGATCGGCTCGCGTTTCGGTTTGCCGTTCTTGGGCGGCACCCGGCTCATGGCATACTCTGCCAGGGCGGTGATGGTCAGGCTGGGATTGACCCCCGGGTTGGCGGGCATCATCGATCCATCCACCACGTACAGTCCCGGGTAATTGTGTATCTGGCAGTTCAGATCGATCACGCCTTCCTGGTCATTGTTGCCAAACGGGCAGCCACCCAGGATGTGGGCCGTCATCGGGATATCCAGCAGTCCTTCGTTGATCGAGCCGGCAGGAGCAGACGTTGGTTTTGCGGGCAAAATTGCGCGTCACCTGGTGGCCGATATCAATTTTGGTGGGGATGGTATTTTCTGCGTCTGGTCGTGAAACCAGGTTGCGCTTCCCCAATGTGAAGATGTGCCTCCCCAGGCGCAAACGGATGCGATTATCTTCCGTTTGCATCACCAGAAGGATGGTGGTGCGCTGCGCCCAGCCCGGCAGGATATGTGTCCTCAGGAAATCGACCGGGCGGGTAAATATCTTTATCAGCTGTCCGCAGAAAGCGTCTTGGAATGCTGCCGCCGTGCTCCACCAGCGGCCCCGCCAGGAAGCGCATCAGCGATGAGCCAGCCGGGTAACGCACCGGTTCGATGCTGGTGACTTCGTCGGGATTGAAAATCGAAGTGATGGCAATCCCCCGCGAATAGTCGATTTTGGTCTCGCGGCTGGTTGCTCCCAGCAGGGCTTCGCTGTTGGTGCGCACCAGATGCCCTAGCTGTTGTGAGATGCGCCCCAGGGATCCCGTGATATCGCGGCAGCGGAAGAGCAGGCGGAGTGTTCCCAGCGCTCCGGCTGAGAAGACCACATTCTGCGCCCGTACCTTGTGTTCCGTGCGTACCAGCCAGGCGCTGCTGCTGCGGTAGATCACTTCGTAACGCGCTCCGTCTGGCTGCCCATCCGGAAGAGGACGCACATCGCACACTTCGCATTCGGCCTGAACCTGCGCCCCCCATTTTTCCGCCAGATACAGGTAATTTTTCATCAGTGTGTTTTTGGCATTGTAGCGGCAGCCTACCATACAGCCCCCGCAGTGAATGCAGGTGTTACGCGCCGGCCCCTCGCCCTCGAAGTACGGATCGGGGACTTCATCGCCTTCTTTTTCACGGTGGCCGAAAAAGATGCCCACATCGGTGGGCCGGAAGGTGCTCTCGGTGCCCAGCTCGGCAGCGATTTCTTTCAAGACCGCATCCGAATGCCAAAGACGCGGGTTGCGCGCCGATTCCCAGCATGCGCCGGGCGGTATCGAAGTGAGGTTGAAGGATGGTTTTCCAATCGGCCAGGTGTTTCCAGGCTGGATTTTCAAAGAGTTTATCGGTTGGCTGCATCAATACATTGGCATACCCCAGGCTGCCGCCGCCCACTCCGCTGCCATGCAGCACAATGACATCCCGGAATGGGCTGATCTGCAAAATGCCAAAACAGCGCAGCGATGGCGCCCAAATATAGCGGAACACATTCCAGGTGCTGCTGGCGAAATCCTGGTCTCTGAAGCGCTTGCCGCGCTCCAGAACCAGCACCGAGTAGCCTTTTTCGGTCAGGCGCATGGCAGATACACTCCCACCAAACCCCGATCCGATGATTACATAATCAAAAGTGTTTGTTCCATTCTGGCTGGTCATGGGAATCCCCTCACATCCAGGTACAGCTGCCTGCTTTACTACGGATTTTGGATCGTTTCATCGTGTGATCCGACCGACCTTAAACGCAGCACGTCCCCTGCGAGTCGCTCGTATGTCAGCCGATAGCTGCGATCTATTCGGGCTTCATACATGCCTGCTTACCCCTTTGATTGGTTTGGTTTGCGGCGATGGATGCCGGGGATTATCGACCAGCATAGCGATCATTTTCTTTACTTTCTCTTGTATCTTCGCTGGCAATTTCCTGTAAGCCTTTATAAACCTTGTACTGGCTTCAATCGTCGGCATTTTCGGGAGTATCAAGATATTCCAGAAATTCTTTCGCCGTGTCAAATCTCAACATTTGCCCGGTTTCGATATCTGCCTGTACTTCGCGTTCCATTCTCTGCCAGCGCTCACTCCAGAACCAGGCCTGGTCGGGAGGAATGATGCGCACCCGGTCTACCTTGATCTGACCCTGTTCAGTGATATAGAATACCAGATCGTCACCTTCTCCAACGCCGAGATGTTCCCGGACTTCAGGGGGTAAAGTGATTTGACCGCGGGCTCGCAGTCGCGTCTTATAATAGTTTACCGGTTCCATGGCGCTCCATCGTGTGCGAATTTCTGAATGTGCGAAAATATTACCACGTCCAGACAATTTCGGCAAGCCTGCTGGCTGCCAATCACACCTCTACGCTCATGGATAATCGTAGAACCCTTTGCCGGTTTTCCTTCCCAGATGACCGGCATCCACCATCTTGCGCAGCAGATAAGCCGGGCGGTATTTGTCATCTCCCAGGTCACGCTGCAAGATCTCCATCACCGAGAGCACCACATCCAGGCCGATAAAATCCGCCAGGGTCAGCGGGCCCATAGGGTGGTTCATACCCAGTTTCATGACCGTATCGATCGCTTCGGGCGCGCCGATGCCTTCCTGCAATGCAAAAATGGCTTCATTGATCATCGGGCACAGGATGCGGTTGGATATAAACCCCGGTGAATCGTTGGCTTCCACCGGTTCCTTGCCCATCGCCCGGCAGACATCCAGCGTGGCGGTGGTGGTCTCATCTGATGTGGCCAACCCGCGGATCACCTCCACCAGGCGCATCAGCGGCACCGGGTTCATAAAGTGCATGCCAATCACCTGCTGCGGGCGCCTGGTGGCGGCGGCAATTTTGGTGATGCTGATCGAAGAAGTGTTGGATGCCAGGATCGCCTGCGGCGCGAGCGATTTCATCCAGATCCCGGAATAGCTTGAACTTCAACTCGGGGTTTTCACTGGCGGCCTCCACCACCAGATCGGCAGATGAGGCCCCATCCAGACTGCTATGGAATGCGATCGTTTGAACTGCATGGCGCTGCGCCTCGCTGATCGTCCCTTTGGATTGTAATTTCTCCACCGATCTGGCAATGGTAGCCTGGGCGCGTTCCAATTGCGCGGGCACCACATCCATCAAGCTCACCTGATAGCCAGATGTCGCCGCCACCTGGGCAATCCCGTTGCCCATCGTACCTGCCCCGACCACAAAGATTTTCTTGATTGCCATAAGTTCCTCCAGGAACGATCCAAGACAGACTACTTTCGACATCGATCGCGGATAGCCAGCGGCTCTACTCGATTTCCACCGCCAACGCCACTGCCTCGCCGCCGCCCAGGCACAGGCTGGCTATGCCGCGTTTCAAGCCGCGGTCTTTCAGGGCATAGATCAACGTGGTCAGGATGCGCGCCCCGCTGGCGCCAATCGGGTGTCCCAGGGCAATCCCACCGCCATGCACATTGACTTTATCCCAATCCCAGCCTTGATCTGCCAGGGTATAACCATCTGCCAGAACCTGGGCTGCGAAGGCTTCGTTGAGCTCAATCAAATCCACATCATTCAAGGTCCAGCCGACCTTTTCCAGCAAGCGCGGGATAGCCCTGGCCGGGGCGATAAACAGGTATTTCGGCTCCACCGCCGCCTGGGCCTGGCCTACGATGCGCGCCAGCGGTTTGCACCTCAGGGATTTCAGCCTTGCTGCGGCTGGCAACTACCAGCGCCGCTGCGCCATCGTTCAATCCTGGAGCGTTCCCTGCGGTAACTTTACCGTCTTTTATAAATGCCGGTTTCAATGCCGCCAGCGCTTCCAGCGTGGTGTCACGCCGCACGCTTTCATCGCTGTCAAAAATGGTCACCTGGCCTTTCTTACCGGGGATTTCCACTGCCACAATTTCAGCCGTAAATTTACCCGCATCCATGGCCGCTGCCGCTTTCTGGTGGCTTTTCAGGGCAAATTCATCCATCGCTTGCCGGCTGACCTCGCACTCCTCGGCGATGAACTCGGCGGCATTGCCCATCCCCCAGTTATCGAAGGGATCCCACAATCCGTCGTGCAGCAGGGCATCTGTGAGCTGGGCGTGACCGTAACGGAGCGCCCCGGTGCGCCCTTCTACCAGATAAGGAGCCCGGCTCATGCTCTCCATACCACCTGCCACGAACAATTCTCCGTCGCCCAGGCGAATGGCCTGGTCTGCCAGCATAACGGCTTTCAAACCAGACCCACACACCTTGTTAAGCGTGAAGGCGCCCACACTGGCAGGCAGCCCGGCGAAGATGGCAGCCTGGCGTGCGGGAGCCTGCCCCTCCCCTGCTGTGACGACATTGCCCATCATCACTTCGTCAATTTCGGCAGGGTCTGGCAATCCAGCGCGCTCCACCGCCGCCCGAATGACCACCGCCCCCAATTTTGGCGCCGGCAGGCCGCTGAGGCTGCCCTGAAATTTGCCGGTTGGAGTACGCACCGCACTCAATATGACTGCATCATTCGCACGTTGGTTCATGAGAATCCTCCTGCATTTACATTATGGCGTCTCGTTACTTGTTCTGGACCATTGATCTCGAAGGCGCCGATAGGTTTCTTCCAATGCTTCGGGTAATACGCGCGTTCCGCCGACCGTAGACATAAAATTCGTGTCACCAGCCCAACGCGGCACAATGTGCATGTGAATGTGCTCGCTAATTCCTGCTCCGGCTGCATCGCCGATGTTGATTCCCAGGTTAAAACCCTGGGGATGGTACTCAACCGTTAGAACCCTCAGCGCCCGGGTGGATATTTCCATAATCTCGGCCCGCGTTTCAGCCTGCAGCGCTTCCAGGGTTCCTCATGGGCAAACGGCACCACCATGAGATGCCCGCTGGTATAGGGGTAGCGGTTTAAGATTAAGAAAGCACCGTTGCCGCGGTAAACGATCAGATTTTCCGGGCCATCTGTTCGAGCGGCTTCTTTGCAGAAGACACAGCCATCTGCTCGTTTGGGATTTTGGATGTATGACATTCGCCAGGGAGACCAGATTTGATCCATTTTTTGACTGTTCTGTTTGTTTGAATTGTGGCGCATGGCCAGGCGTGTTTTGGGGTTTGCGAATGTGCCTGTCTCAAGTATTGTAGCAAAGTTTCCCCTATTGCGGAATGGTTGACAGCTTCCGGGAAGGAGAGTATCCTCTTGCAGCGATAAAATTTCGCCATTTGTAACTGGTTATTGTCTCTCGCTTTCGCTTTAGCCGCTTATGTCACAGCTGCCCCTTTTTGCCCCTCCTTCCTGGACTGTCAGCGATCTGACGCGCTACCTTCGCTCTCTCTTTGACAGGGATGACAAGCTGCAAGACCTCTGGGTAGCGGGGGAGGTTTTTAATTTCACCCGGTCATCCAATGGGCACCTGTATTTCACGCTCAAAGATGCAACCGCCGCCCTGCGCTGTGTGATGTGGCGCGCTGCTGCTGCCCGCCAGACTTTCTTGCCGCGGGATGGCGATGCCATTGAGGCGCATGGTTTCATCAGCATCTATGAGCAAACTGGACAGTACCAGTTTTATGCCGATCTCATCCGGCCGGTGGGGGAGGGCGCCTTGTTTCAGGAATTTTTGCGCCTCAAAGCACGCCTGGAAGCAGACGGCCTGTTTGATCCGGCCCGCAAACGACCCATCCCGCAATGGCCGCACCGCATCGGCATCGTAACCTCGCCCACCGGCGCGGCGCTGCGTGATATGCTCAACACCTTGCGCCGGCGTTACCCGCTTGCCGAAGTGATTCTGGCTCCCACCCCGGTGCAGGGCGCCGATGCTCCCCCCGGCATTGTCGCTGCTCTGCATGCTTTGAACAGCGCTATCCAGCCCGATGTTATCCTGCTGGCGCGCGGCGGCGGCTCCATTGAAGACCTGTGGGCCTTCAACGATGAAAGTGTGGCACGCGCCATTGTCGCCTCGGCTGCGCCGGTCATCACGGGCGTGGGTCACGAAACCGATTTCACCATTGCCGATTTTGCCGCTGACCTGCGCGCTCCCACGCCGACCGCTGCAGCAGAATTGGCCACCCCCGACCGCGCCGATCTCCAGGTGGACCTGAACCGCCTCACCCAGCTGCTGAACCGGGCTGCCGGCGCCCGTCTTGATTTTTACCGCAGCAACCTCAGTGAGATTTATGCACGATTGCGCTTATATTCTCCGGTGGTGCGCCTGCGCAACGATCGCCAGCGTCTTGACGACCTGACTCACCGTGCCGGTCTGGCCCTGGCGCATGCCGTGACGCTCGAGGAGGCTCAATTGCACGGGCTGAAGCAGCGTTTGCTGGCTCTTAATCCCCTGGCGGTACTCAAGCGCGGCTTTGCGGTTGTCACGACGCTGCAAGGCGACCTGGTGCGCAGTGTAAGCCAGGTGAAACCTGGTGATGCGCTCAACGTTCGGGTTGCCGATGGCGCGATTCCTGCTCAGGTGCGCCCTGACGCCACTCCCACAAAATCTCAGGATATGCCTTAGATGATTGCAGAACCTGTTCCTGTGGAAGAAGACAATCCACGCGAGCTTGAAGAATTTTTGGATGCGTTGAATGAAAAGCTGCGTGCTGCCGGCTCCCAGAGCTCTGAACAGGCTTTTGGCATGGGCTGCGGGCTGGGATTGGCTCCGGCGTTGGTGATCCTGCTGCTTTTATTAATTTTCCAGGTGATTAACATCATCCTGGCATTCACATTGGCAGTTATGGCGGTTCTGGCGATGGTGGGTTTGGGAATGCTCCTTGCATCGCATTCACGCGCCAACACCATCCGGCGCGTCTATCGGGAGAATGTTGAGCAGGACATCAACGCTTACCTGACACGCACCGGGTTGCACCGTTCGCAGTTTGAAATCCCTGGCCCATAATTTACTGCCCGAAGGCGCTCCGCTCAAGGCTTTGATTCGATCTTCCTCATCCCTGCAAGGCGATGCCCCCGGCGGGCCGCCGGCGAACCAGGAGTAGACCATGAAAGCGAAACAAATTCCCCAATCCGCGGACATTCCACCGGAAAAGCTGACCTACGAACAGGCATTCGCGGAGCTGGAAAGCATTGTTGCCGCCCTGGAAACGGGCGAGCAGGCCCTCGAAGCTTCCATGACCCTTTTTGAACGCGGCCAGGCGCTGGCGCGTTACTGCACCACACGTCTCGACCAGGCCGAGCTGAAAATTCACCAGCTAACCGGCGGCGTGCTTACGGACTACACGCTCCAGGAATAAAACGATGAGCTTATCACCCCTGTTTCACAACTATGCTTTGCTTTCTGGTCTGATCGCCTGGACGATTGCCCAGGCGGTTAAAGTCCCGCTCGAGTTTTTCCAAACCCGGCGCTGGAATTGGGCCCTCCTTCTCCGGGCAGGCGGTATGCCCAGCTCGCATTCGGCGCTGGTGACCGGCCTGGCGCATGCCGCCGGTTTGTTTGAGGGATTCAATTCATCCATCTTTGCGGTGGCAGCCACACTGGCGATTGTGGTGGTCTATGATGCCACCGGCATCCGCCGCCAGGCAGGTATTCACGCAACCGTGATCAATGCCATGATTGAAGATTTGGCCAGCGGCCACCCGTTGAAAGGTGAGCAGCTGCGCGAAGTACTGGACACACCCCGCTGGAAGCCGTCGGCGGTGTAATCCTGGGGTTAGCAATTGCCCAATTGATGTGGTTCTTATTTGGATAAAGCGGGCAACCCTTTAACCTTTTTCAAGGCCAGCCCGATCAACATGCGGATTTCCTGGACGCCCAGGGCTGCTACTGCCAGGCCATAAATTGCGCCTCCCAGAACGACGCCGCCTGCCCCGACAACCCATGCCGGACGGCTGCTGGTGAAGGCCAGCCATGCCCACAGCCCGAGCACCATCAGGGTGGAGGCCAGGACTGCCTGTCCGCTGCCGGTCAGTACACGCCGGCCTTCCAGCCCACCCAGCCGCCGCCGCATCAAAACCCACAACCCGACCATCTCCAGCGCAGTAGCGAGAGAGTTTGCCAGCGCCAGGCCGCCGTGCGGCATCCACCCCAGTCTGGAGAATAAGCTCGAAAAGAGGATGCTGAAGACCACGTTCAACGCCATGGCCCCGGCTCCCACGATCACCGGTGTGCGGGTATCGTGCAGGGCGTAGAAAGCCCGCGCCAGGATCTCCATGGCGCAGTGCCCTACCAGGCCGGCGGCAAACCACAGGAGCGCCCATGCCACCAGCTCGGTGGATTGTTCATCGAATGCGCCGCGCTGGTACAGCAGGACGATTATTGGCTTGCGCAGAAGCATCAGGCCGGTAGAGGCCGGAATGGCCAGCAGAAGGATGCCGCGCAGGCTGGCAGCCAGGGAGCTGCGCACATCATCCAGGCGGCCGCGGGCATACTGCGCTGAAAAGGTGGGCATAGCCGCCACTGCGATGGATTGGGCGATGGCGGCCTGCGGCATGAGCATCAGCGCAAAGGCGGTGGTGATCGCCGCCACCCTGCCATCGCCCATGTGCGAGGCCAGGTTGGTATTGACCCAGAAGTTAAGCTGTACAACCGCCACACCGAGCAGGCGCGGGAGCATCAGGCGGACGACTTCGCGCACCTCTGCCTGGTCGAAGCCTAAAACAGGCGAATAGCTGCCTTTCAGCCGCAGCAGCGCTGGGATTTGCAGCACGAGGTGCAGGCTGGAGCCAACCAGCACACCCCAGGCCAGGCCGTAGACTCCCATGCGCGGGGAAAGCAGCGTCACACCGAAAATCAAGCCGAGCTGGTACATGGCCGGGGTCAGGGCAGGGATGAAGAACACCTGGTGAGCATTCAGAATACCCATCACCAGACCGCTCACCGAAAAGATGGCCGCCGAGGGCAGCATAAGCCGGACGAGAGCGATGGTCAGGGCTTCTTTTGCGGGGTCGCCGGAGAACCCGGGGGCAAGGATATGGCGCACGATCCAGGGCGCAAAAACGGCTGCCAGCAGCATGGCTGCCGCCATTACGAGCAGGGCCAGGTTCACGATGGACGATGCCAGCCGCCAGGCGCCTTTGCGGTTCTCCCGGGTGAGCAGGGTGGTGAAGGTGGGGATGAAAGCGGATGCCAGCGCCCCGCCGGCGACGAGGGTAAAGAGGGTTTCAGCCACCCGGTTGGCGCTGTTAAAGGCGTCGATTTCAGGAAGGGTGCCAAAAGCATTTGCCACCAGTATCTGCCGGACCAGGCCGGTCAGGTTGCTGGCAATGAAGGCAAACATCACCGTTCCTGCCGCCCTTGCGATCTGCCGGTTGGCGCTCGCCGAAGTCTCACTCATGCGCTGATTATATCCGAATCCACCTGTGATCCGGTCGGGCAAGAAAATGTGCTTGCCAGATCACAGGCCCGGGATTATGATACGTTCTGTCTGAATTATAATATCACCAGGAGCACTTTCGTTGCTTTGCTGAAGTCAAAGAATTATTGGGGGAGCGGCCATTGGTGTTGGATCGGGAATTCTGTTACGAGAAACTGATGGAAATTCTGTATATTGAGTATATCCAGTTTGTGATCCGCTTGAACCTGGGTGATCAGCATAAACAGCCCCGCCTGATCGATGCCGATGGAGAGCCGGTCAAGCTGTTCATCCAGCCTGGCGAGACGATTATCCGCCCCAATGTCTATTACCTGGGCACCGTTAAGGTCAATCTGATTGGTTATTGGCGCAAGAGCCTCTCCAAACCCTTATGGGTCATCACCACCTTAGAACCCAAACGCGGTTTGGAGATTTACTTGAAACGGATGAAAATTGAAGAGACTTTCGCGATCGCAAAGACCTGTTGCATCTGACCAAACTCATGAACAAGAAACAGCCTCTCCTCGAAGAGATGATTGCCCTTGCTTACTGGCTTACGTGATCGGGGTCTGGTTCGGTGAAGCCATCCGGGATATCGTGTACGGCAAGCTTGATCTCAACCAAGTTCCAGATGCCTTGCTCAACAAATCACTCGTGGATGTTAAGGCGCACCCCAAATGGCTGCTCGATTCTGGTCTGTTTGTCCTGCTCAAGCAATATGATCTTGACATAGAACAAATGTTCGTGTATAGTATAAACAGGTACAGGAGCAGTTATGTCGCAAGAAATCCCTCAACATATGATCAATTCCTTTGTCGGTGCCGCTCACGGCGATTTTGACACGGTTAAATCCCTGCTCACACAGTATCCTGGTTTACTGCTGAGGCGGGCTTCCTGGCAGGAGAGCGCCATCGAGGCAGCGGCGCAGATGGGCCGCATTGATATAACCGAATATCTCCTGGAAGCAGGCACGCCGCTTGAGATCTGTACCGCAGCCATGCTCGGGCGGATGCAAGATGTGATCGCTATTCTTGAAGATAGATCCAGACCTGATCGGCGCAAGCCGGTGCGCACGGCATCCCGTTGATCTACTACCCGGTGATCGCAGGCAACCGCGATCTGGCAGACCTGCTATTTTCGCGTGGCTGCCCGGTGGATGGCGGCGAAGGCGTCAGCACACCGCTGCATGGGGCGGTGATGTTCAACCAGATTGAAATGGCTGGCTGGCTGCTGGATAAGGGAGCCCGTGTGGATGTGTAAGGATTACAAAGGCAAGACGCCGCTCGAGGCTGCCCGCGAGACAAACCGGGATGCCATTGTCCGGCTGCTGGAGGTCCATTCAGCAGGTACATCCAGGTGAATTAAAAGATGAAATTCAATTCACCCCCTGACCCTAAATACTATCATGCCCGTGTCTGGGAAGCTGTCCGCTTAATCCCACCCGGGAAAGTCGCCACCTACGGCCAAATCGCCGCTTTGATCCCACCACCGGCTGGCATGGCCAGTAAAGATTATGCTGCCTGGGGAGCACGCTGGGTGGGCGGCGCTATGGCCGCTTGCCCTGCGGATGTGCCCTGGCAGCGCGTGATCAACGCCAAAGGCCAGATCAGCCTGCGACCGGGCGGTGGTGGAGAGCGCCAACGCGAGCTCTTAGAAGCGGAAGGCGTCGTTTTCGATGATCGGGAGCGCATCGATCTTAAGAAATTCGCCTGGTCGGGACCATCCACCGAGTGGAAAATTGCGCATGACCTGGTCGCACAATCTTCGTTATTTGGAGAGTGATAAGATGTCCCCAACCCACCGTATTGATCCCCGTATTCGAGCTTTGGGAAAAGCGCGTATTGACGTCACCCGCCGCGCCCGGGATGAACAGGAATGGCAGCGCATGTGGCACGCGCCGCGCTTTCCGTTTCCATTTAGCTGGGGCCAGGGGCTGAAGCACTGTATCCAGTATGTGGTGGACGATTTCGCTGCCGAGGTTGGTTTTTTTATCGATGTGCTGGGTTTTCCGGTAAGCGCTTTTTCACCGAATTACGCCCAGTTCACCACTCCGGAAGAAGATATTTACTTCGGTATCGTGTGCTGCAAACGAGAATGCCAGCAGCACACCGCCGGATTCACTGCGCATCCAATTTTCTGTACGCGGCTTGCAGCGCACGATTGCCGAATTGGAAAAGCGCGGCGTCAAATTTGAGCTCCGCCCTGATTCCAGCGATACAGCTATGCAGTATGCGGTTTTTCGCTCGCCCCATGGTGTAGGGATCGAGCTTTTGGGGGTGATAGAACCTTCTGCTGTAAACATTACCGAGCGAGTTCCATCGAAAAGGAAGCCTGAGCGCGAGCCTGAACCAGAGCCGGCACAGTCCCTGGAAGACAGCCTCGACGCCTTCTGGGAGGATGATCCAGAGGAAGTAGAACCGCAGTCCGTTATTGCCGGAAGGTCCACACCAATTGTGGATGAAGAATTGGACGATGAAGAGGATGGTTCGAACACGAGTGATGAATTTGATGACGACGAGCCTGTTGCAGAAACAGCCCCGGAGCTTGATGAACCGGTTTACGAAGATGTTGACGATCCGATGGAGCCGTCTCCCATCCCGGTGCTCAAGCCGCATCCTGCTCCCGTGCCACGCCAGCCGCAGCCTAGCCCTCGCCAACGCAGCCTGGATGTTCCCCTTGAGCCCAGGAGCGTCATCCGGACTCGCAACAACCGTCTCAACGGCGGCAGCCGTTATCCATCCCTGGATGACCGCAATAACCGGGCATAATCTGAACCTTTCACATCTGCAACCGTATATAATCTGGTTTGTATCTAGTCGAGGCGGTGGGAAATAACCGCCTCTTCCTTTTATGGGTTTTGCAGCTACAATTTACCGGGTGGAGGCAACTATCCATGGATAATCTGATTGATACCGGCTATGCCCCGGTTCAGGGTGGAGAATTGTATTACGAAATTTCCGGCGCCGGGCCAGCCCTGGTCTTGATCCACGCCGGGGTAGCCGACTGTACGATGTGGGATGAGCAGTTCACCGAATTTGCGCGGCAATTCCGTATTCTCCGCTACGATGCCCGCGGCTACGGTCGTTCGCGGAGCGGGGATGTGGATTTTTCCAACCGCCAGGATATTCTGGATATACTGAACCACCTGGGCATTCAGAAAACCGCCGTGCTCGGGCTTTCACGCGGCGGACAGATTGCGATTGACTTTTGCGTGGAACATCCCGAGCGCACGCTTGCGTTGGTGGCGGTGGCTTCAGGTGTCAGCGGTTACGAGCCGCCTCCCGATGAGAGCCCCAGAGCGCAGATTGAGTACGCCATGTTCACACGGATGGATGAGCTGGATCAGCAGGGAGATTATGAAGCCCTCAATGAGCTGGAAGTGCGCATGTGGGCCGATGGCCCCGGGCAGCCAGAGGGACGGGCGGCGCGCTCGGTGCGCGAGCGCGTGCGCCGCATGAACGGCGCAACCTTCATCCGGCTGGATGGCAAACCCACCCACCTGCCGCTTGACCCCCCTGCCCTGCAGCGCCTGGGTGAAATCCGTGTGCCCACCCTGGTCGTGGTTGGCGACCTGGACACCACATCGGTCCTGGCGATCTCAGAGTTGCTGGTGAACGGTATCGCTGGTGCGCGCAAATTCATCTTCCCGGGAGTTGCGCACATGGTTAATATGGAGAAGCCTGTCGAATTCAACCGGCTTGTCCTTGACTTTCTGAAGAGCATCTAGCCTGGTCTTCCATTCGATCGCAGGAGCAGTCTTATGGATCTATCTTTCTTGCCTCTCACCCCCGAACGCTGGACTGATTTTGAAGATCTCTTTGGACCACGCGGCGCATGTGGGGGCTGCTGGTGCATGTACTGGCGTCTCAAGCGTTCTGATTTTGAAGCCCAGAAGGGCGAGCCAAACCGGTTAAGCTTCAAAGCAGGCGTCGATTTAGGCCTGGCGCCGGGGCTGCTGGCTTATGACGGCGAACAGGCGGTGGGTTGGGTGGCTCTTGCTCCTCGCTCTGAATATACCGCCCTGGAAAGATCACGCATCCTGAAACCGGTGGACGATCAACCGGTCTGGTCGGTGGTGTGCTTCTTTGTGCGGAAAGGGTACCGCCGCAAAGGAATTACGGTACGCCTGCTGCGGGCTGCAGCAGAATTTGCCCGCCAATCGGGGGCGCGCATCCTTGAAGGGTATCCAGAGGAACCCAAGAAGGATAAAGTGCCAGATGTGTTTGCCTATACCGGGATTTCGTCGGCTTTTCTCAAGGCCGGGTTTATCGAAGTAGCACGCCGCTCAGAGACCCGCCCGATCATGCGCATCGTTCTGCGCGGCGAGCCGACTGGATAAGTAGAGCTACTCGTACCCTGTGGGCCATGCAAAAAACCGAGATTGCTTCGCAAAGAGCGCTCGCAAAGACATTTCAAATAAACAAGGAGTTGTCATGAAAAACCGCTGCGCCTGGGCCGGCAGCGACCCGCTCTACGTTGCATACCATGATCTGGAATGGGGCGTACCCGTCCACGATGACCGCACCCTGTTTGAATTCCTCATCCTGGAAGGCGCCCAGGCGGGGCTGAGCTGGTCTACCATTTTGAAAAAGCGCGAGAATTATCGCTCGGCTTATGATGGGTTCGACCCGGTTAAAGTCGGGGGCTATGAGGAGCAAAAGTAGCTGAGCTGCTTGCCAACCCGGGCATCGTCCGCAACCGGTTAAAAGTGGCCGCTGCGATCACCAATGCGCGTGCCTTCCTGGCGGTTCAGGCCGAATTTGGCAGCTTCGATGCGTATATCTGGCGGTTTGCCGGCGGGCAGCCGCGCCGCAATGCCTGGCAAACCATCCAACAGATGCCGGCAAAGACGGCCGAATCGGATGCCATGAGCAAAGACCTGTCCAGGCGCGGTTTCAAATTCGTCGGTTCGACAATTTGCTATGCTTTCATGCAGGCGGTGGGGTTGGTCAACGATCACACCGTAGATTGCTACCGGTATTCGGAGGTTTAATCGTGCGGCAATAAAAAACCAGGGCAAAAGCCGGATGCCTCTGGTTGCGAGACATGGATTTTTGCCCTGGTCGTAGAATTGTTGAGAGCCGGGTACGCCGCTCCCGGCTCTCTCTAAGGAGGAGAAGAAGAGAAATCGCCCTTCGAGCTTTATAATTACCAGAGGCATCTGCATTCCTGCTTGACGCTTACCCTACGATTACCCTACGTATGCCCATCAATATTGAAGGTTTGAGACAAGATACCTATGGAATTTGCAATTCAGACCGAAAATCTGGGCCGCATCTACAAAATCCGCGGCGGAAAGAAAACGGAGCCGAAAGAGCTGACTGCCTTACAGGATGTGGATCTGGAAGTGCAGCAGGGCGAGCTGTTTGGCTTGCTGGGCCCGAACGGCGCCGGCAAGACCACCCTGATCAAGATCCTGACCACCCTGCTCGCACCACCATCAGGCAGGGCCCGCGTGGCAGGTTTCGATGTTGATCAAACAGCCTGACAAGGTGCGCCCGCGCATCAACATGGTTTCGGGCGGCGAATCATCCGGTTATGGTCTGCTGACCGTGCGTGAAAACCTGTGGATGTTTTCGCAGTTCTACGGCATGCCGTCCGCAGAGGCCAACCGGCGCATCAAGGAGCTGCTGGAGATGGTTGGCCTGGCGGATCGCATCAACACCAAATCTTCGGATCTCTCCACCGGCCTGCGCCAGAAGATGAACATCGTGCGCGGCTTCCTCACCGACCCGGATGTGCTCTTTCTGGATGAGCCGACCCTGGGCCTGGACGTGGGCGCCTCGCGTGAGGTGCGCCGCTTTATCCGCCAGTGGGTGGATGAGAGCAATCCGCCCAGAAGTCGGCAGCGGCGACGCCCGCACCCTGCTGCTCACCACCCATTATATGGTGGAGGCCGATGAGCTGTGCGACCGGGTGGCGATCATCAACCAGGGCAAAGTGCTGGCCTGTGATACCCCTGCCAACCTCAAGCACCGCCTGCAGCGGCGAAGCCATCTTCCGCATGGAGGTCAGCCCGCTGAACGGGCTTTGGCGTGGAGCAGTTTGAAGCGCTGCCCGGGGTGAGCCAAGGTGGTCCACCGCCCGCAGGATGGCTTTGCCGTCGCTGGAGCTGATCCTGGCTGAAGATGACGTCCTGGGGCCGGTGGTCAACACGCTGACGGCCGCCAGCATCCGCATCCTGAACCTGCAAAAGCGCGAGCCCACCCTGGAAGATGTGTTCGTTGACCTGGTCGGGCGCAGCATGGAAGAATGGAGCAGTCGAAACGGAACAGAAGGCTGAGAAGCGATGCAGACCCTGGGCTAAGCTCCCGCCTCGCTGACGAGCGGTCCAAAGAACAGCGGCTGGCGGCTTTTTCTGCAAACCGTGCTGGCGCGCGCCTACCCGCGCGTCATCGGGCAGCAGCGCGAAAAATCCTGGATTTTCTTTGAAATCTTCCTGCCCATGCTGTCGGTGGCAGCTTATGTCTACGTTTACCGCGCCATCGGCGCGCCGGAAGAGTATATCGGCTTTGTGGTAATGGGCGGGGCGATGACCGCCTTCTGGATGAACATCCTGTGGAGCATGTCCAGCCAGCTTTACTGGGAAAAAGAGACCGGCAACCTGGCGTTGTATATCATGGCGCCCAACTCGATGATGGCGATCTTGCTGGGCATGGCCCTGGGCGGCCTGCTTGCTACCACACTGCGCGCCCTGGCGATCATCGGCGCTGGGGAGCTGGATGTTCCAGGTGCAGTATGCCGTCTGCCGGCTTCTGGCAGTTGTTCCTGGTGTTCCTCCTGGCCATGGTGGCGCTGTACGGCATGGGGATGATGACGGCCTCGCTCTTCCTGCTGCTCAGCCGGGAGGCCTGGCATATCTCCAACCTGGCTCAAGAGCCGATCTACCTGGTTCGGGTTTCTACTTCCCGGTCAAGAACTTGAACTTCTGGGTCGCAGCAGCGCCTCGTTCATCCCGCTTACCCTGGGTCTGGATGCCATGCGCCAGCTTGCCTTTCCCTCCGGCGCTGCCCTGGGCTTTCTGACCGTCCCTGTAGAGATCGCCATCCTGTGCGGGCTGGCAGTGTGTTCTTCCTGGTGGGCGCCGCTGCTGCTGGCGCAATGGAAAGACTGGCCATCCGTGAAGGCCGCCTGACTGAAAGCCGCCGCTGAACCTGCACATTGAACGGCAATCCAGAGCCACTCAAGAGGCCAATCATGCTTCTGAACAAAGCCGAAACTGATCCTCCGCAATCCAGAACCGAACTTCTAAATCACCTGTGGCGCTCTTTTCGCATCGCCGCCTGGCTGGGCTGGCAGATCGAGTCCAACTGGGCAGATCCTTTCCTGTTCGCTGTCTACTCCCTGGTCAAGCCGCTGGCCGGGGCGGCCATCCTGGTGGTGATGTATGCGGTGTGATCACGCAAAGGCAACTTCGACTCGCCGCTGTTCCCCTACATTTACCTGGGCAATGCCTTCTACATTTACGTTGGCCAGGTCATGACCGGCATCTCCTGGGCGGTGATCGACGACCGGGAACATTATAAGACCCTCAAGTACATCTACACCGCCCCGATCCACTTCCCCACTTACCTGTTGGGCCGAGGTGTGGCGCGCTTCTGGTGGCGTCCATCTCGGTGTTAGTCACCATCCTCTTCGGTGTGCTGTTCCTGCACGTTGCGCATCGACCTGGCCGCGGTGGACTGGCTGATGTTTCTGGTGCGCTGCTGGTAGGGCGTGTTTATGCTGGCGATGATGGGTCTGATCCTGGCAGGAGCTATGCTGCTGCTGGTGCACCACATCGTGGGAGCTGGGCGGGGCGGTGGCCGGCGCGCTTTATCTTTTCAGCGGGGCGATTTTTCCCCTGGATGTGCTGCCGGCCTTCCTGCGCCCGCTGGGCTATCTGATGCCCATCACCTACTGGCTGGAGCTGCTGCGCCGTTCGCTGGTGGGTTCGGTGGCGCAGGCCTTCCCCACCCTGTCTGGCTTCAGTGACCTGCAGCTTCTGGGCGTGATGCTTGCCCTGACGGGAGTTTTTATTGGCATTTCCATCGTATCCTTCCGCTGGTGCGAGCGCAGAGCGCGTGACCGCGGACTGATTGACGTGATAACCAACTACTGAGGAGCGCCTATGCCAGCCCAACCTTTGCCAACCCACCCTGGCCAACCTGTCATTTATACCGGCTGCGTCGAAGCGACACCGCTGGGTGATATCTGGGTGGCGGTCAGCGGACGCGGCCTGGCGGCGCTGGAGATCCAATCCACCCGCCTGGCATTTGAAGAAAGGCTGGCGCACAGTTCCCGCCTGGGTTCCTGTGAGATCGTCTTTGATCCCGTCCGTACTTCCGAAGCCGTTCGCCAGGTACGCGAATACCTGAATGGAGACCGCAGGGAGTTCAGCCTGCCGATTGACTGGTCGGTGATGGGGGATTTTCAGCAGCGCGCCCTGCAGGCCACAGCCGCCATCCCCTACGGCCAAACACGCACCTATGGGAGCATCGCGGCACAAATCGGGCAGCCCGCGCGCTGCCCGAGCTGTGGGCCACGCTGAAGCCACAAATCCCATACCGATCGTAGTGCCCTGTCACCGTGTTCTGGGCGCTGACGGGGGCCTGCACGGGTACAGCGCCCCTGGAGGATTAAAGAGTAAGGCCTGGCTGCTGCAGCTTGAGGGCAAAAATTGAAAAAAGCAGACTGGCTGGCATTTATCACCCTGGGTCTCGTGTGGGGCTCCTCCTTTCTTTGGATAAAGATAGCCGTCCAGGAAGTCGGCCCGTTTTTACTGGTCGCCATCCGCCTGCTCTTTGGTATACTGGCTTTGTTGGTGGGTGTTGTGATCCTCCGGCCCAATTGGCCACGCCATCCGGGTGTCTGGCTGTCACTCACTCTGGTGGGGTTGACCAACAATGCCCTGCCGTATGTGCTCATTTCATGGGGCGAAAAGTACATCGAATTCGGCAGTCGCCGCCATTTTGAACAGCTCCATGCCGCTCATGACCATGCTGCTGGCGCATTTCTTACTTTCGGATGATCGTCTCACGCCCGCCCGCCTGATATCCCTTCTGGTGGGCTTTGGTGGTATCGTGGTATTGCTGAGCCGCGATCTGGAGGGGGGCATCTTGCAAAGCAGCCTGCTGGGGCAGGGAGCTGTTCTGCTGGCATCGATTTCCTACGCATTCAGCATCGTTTACCTGCGCAAAACCACACAGGATGTTCACCCTGCCGTGCGCCCGCTCATCCCCCTGCTGGGAGCCGATTTGCTGCTCTGGGGTCTTGTTCCCCTGGTGGAGGCGCCATTCACCCTGCCGCGGCTGCCCATCACCTGGATTGCGCTCGCCTGGCTGGGTATCCTTGGGGTTGCGCTGGCGTATTATTTATATTTTTACCTGCTGCATTCGATTGGCCCCACACGCACCACCGTGGTCAGCTATGTTTTTCCACTCGTGGGTGTGATCCTGGGGGTGATTTTCTTGAATGAGCGCCTGGATTGGAACCTGGTGGTCGGAGGAGTCCTGATTATCGGCTCGATTGCCTGGGTCAACCAGAGAAAATAATCCTGAGGAGGTTTATATGCCTGAGGCTGTAATTATTGATGCAATCCGCACCCCCATCGGTGCATTGGGGGGTGCTCTATCTGCAGTGCGCCCGGACGACCTGGCAGCCCTTGTGTTAAAAGCGCTGGTCCAGCGCACCGGCATCGACCCGGCGCTGGTGGAAGAGGTTTATCTGGGATGCGCCAACCAGGCCGGTGAAGATAACCGCAATGTGGCCCGCATGGCCGCACTTCTGGCGGGCTTCCCGGTGGAAATCCCGGCGGTCACAATGAACCGCCTGTGCGCTTCTGGCCTGGCAGCAGTGAACCAGGCGGCGCGTGCGATCCGCGCCGGCGAAGGGGATGTGTATATTGCCGGCGGCGTGGAGAGCATGAGCCGCGCTCCCTATTCCCTCCCCAAGGCCGAACAGCCGTTTTCTTTTGGCAACCTGACCGCCTGGGATACTGCCCTGGGTTGGCGCTACCCCAACCCACGAATGCAGGAGCTGTACGGCACCGAGGCGATGGGAGAAACTGCTGAGAACATTGCCGAGATGATGCCTGAGATCACCCGTGAGCAGCAGGATGCTTTTGCGGTTGCCAGCCACCGGCGGGCTGTCGCGGCCATCGATAGTGGGAAATTTGCCGAAGAGATCGTCCCCGTGCCGGTCCCGCAGAAAAAGGGCGATCCCATCCTGGTGACCACCGACGAGCGCCCGCGCCGTGACACCAGCATGGAAAGCCTGGCGCGCTTGCGACCCGCCTTTCGCAAAAACGGCAGTGTCACCGCCGGCAACTCCTCAGGCCTGAACGATGGCGCTGCGGCGGTGCTGCTGATGAGCGCTGAGAAGGCTGCCAAGCTTGGGCTTAACCCACTGGCGCGGGTGGTCAGCTGCGGCGGCAGCCGGTGTGCCACCGCGCATCATGGGCCTGGGGCCGGTGCCGGCCGTCCGAAAGGCTCTGGGGCGCGCCGGTTTGCAGATGGAGGATATTGGCCTGGTTGAGCTGAACGAGGCCTTTGCCGTGCAGTCGCTGGCGGTGATGAAGGAACTGGGACTTGCCCAGGAGATCACCAATGTCAATGGCGGCGCGATCGCCCTCGGTCATCCGCTGGGCTGCTCGGGGGCGCGCATCCTCACCACCCTGCTGCACGAAATGCGCCGCCGGGCCTCCGGAGAATCGCGCCCCTACTATGGCCTGGCTACCCTGTGCGTGGGGGTGGGGCAGGGCGAAGCTATCCTCATCGAATATCTATGAACCTTTTGATCCTTGGCGGAACAGTATTTCTGGGGCGGGCACTGGTCGATGCCGCCCTCGGGCGCGGTCACAATCTCACAATGTTCAACCGCGGGCAGTCCAACCCCCACCTTTTTCCCCAGGTGGAACATGTGCAGGGCAATCGCGATGGCGGCCTGATGGCCCTGCAGGATCGCGGCTGGGATGCCGTGCTGGATACCTGCGGCTACCTGCCGCGTATCGTGCGCCAGTCAGTCCAACAGCTGGCGGGCAGGGTGGAACGCTATGTGTTTGTCTCATCCATATCGGTTTATGCCAATTCTGGCCCGATGGGGGTTGGTGAAGACGCCCCGGTCGTCAGGCTGGAAGATGAAAGCGTGGAAGAAATCACCGGGGATACCTACGGCGGGTTGAAGGCCTTGTGCGAGCAAGCTGTGTTGGACGGCCTGCCCGGCAGGGGTTTGATCATCCGGCCCGGCCTGATTGTAGGCCCTCACGACCCCAGTGATCGTTTTTCTTACTGGCCCTGGCGGGTATCGCAGGGCGGCGAGGTGCTGGCCCCCGGACGCCCCGAGCGAAGAATACAGTTTATCGATGTGCGCGACCTGGCCGAGTGGACTGTGCGCATGGTTGAAGCCGGTGGTACGGGCGTCTACAATGCCGATGGTACGCCGCAAGGGGTAACGATGGGTGCACTGCTCCAGGCCTGCAAAACCGCCAGCCAGAGCAATGCAACTTTCACGTGGGTAAGTGAAGCCTTTCTGGAAGCACATCAGGTGCAACCCTGGATGGAGATGCCGCTGTGGGTACCAGAATCAGATCCCGCGAACGCCGGTTTTTTTGCTTTTAGCATTGCCCGCGCGGCTGCCGCTGGTTTAACTTTTCGCACGCTGGAAGAGACTGTGCAGGCAACGCTTGAATGGCTTGGGAGCCGGCCCGCAGAGCATGCCTGGCGAGCCGGCATCCCGCAAGCACGTGAAGCCGAACTGTTGCATGCGTGGCGCCAACAAGCTGCTCTCCAGGGTTGAGTTGAAACGGCAGGAACGCTCCCGAGCTATTGCCTGACGGCGTTCAGGAAATCTGCCAGCAGGCCGTAGGCGGTGGTGTGCGGACCGGGGTCGGCCTCAATAATCGAGAGCAGGCCGAGTACGTCGCTGTCAAACTGGATGATGCTGGTGGTGTTATCCACGTTGTACATGGGCGAGTCTGTTCCAACCATTTCGGGCGCCACGCGCGCCTTCAGGCCTGCCCCCTGGCGTTCAGCAGAGCACACCAGCTTCCAGCGTTTGCCCAGGCTGCGCGCCCGGTCAATTTCAGCAGGCGTGATCCCCCGGATGCCGGTTCGATCCACATCAGCGGGCTTGAGCGGAATATCCATCAGCACGGTTGCCAGAGCCGCCACCTTGACAGAGGCGTCCCAGCCATCGATGTCGCCGCTGGGGTCTGTCTCAGCAATTCCCACCGATTGTGCGTAGGCAACCGCATGATCAAAGCTCTCGCCGCCTTCCATCCGATTCAGGATCAAATTCGTGGTTGAGTTTAAAACACCGCGAAATGAGCGCAGGTGGGCAGCGGGGAGTGTTTCTCGATACAGGGAGAAAATCGGGGCACCATCCATCACAGAAGATTCGAAGAAGAATTTGCGGCCGCGTGAAGCAGCCAGCCGGGTCAACATATGATAGGCGTGCACCACGGGACCTTTATTGGCAGTGATGGCGTGCATATCGCGTTCCAGGGCAATCCGCAGGTGGTCAACAGCCGGCTGCCCGCTGGTGTAATTTACAGGTGAGTTTTCAAAGAGCACATCTGCGGGGCAGTTTCGAGCAAATTCGATGCCGCTGGATGGAGCTGGTTGTGCGGACAGACTGGCGAGGGAGGCGTCCGACTGCATGCAATCCAGAGCGGTCTGCAGGCTGATGCCCTGCCCGTCAATCGCCGCGCCGTGCCGGCCGGTGAAAAACCCGGTGGCACTGTATGTGACGTCGTAACGCGCCTTGATTTCATCCTGTTTGCGCAGCAGCAGGCGGGCGAGCGCCTGGCCAACATTTCCAAAGCCTAGAAAAGCGAGTCGATAATGGGTCATGGTGATAACTCCAGAGTTAAGATGATTTACCGGGCATCCCCCACCGGGGGCACACAGGTAAATCTAAAATAGATAAACTTATACCGGCGGCCAGGGGTACTGCCTCCGGCCGGGATCTGGATCAGGAAAAATCCCGGCAGCCAGCAATCGCGCGCTGCGGTGCGCCAGTGCGCCAATTTCACCGCTGCTCAGGTAGCGATGCAAGGCGCCGGTCAAATCCATAGACGTCTCGTCTGGTGGGTCAGCAATTTTGGTGCCCAGCTTCACAACCAATTTCTCCACATCCTGGCACAGGTTGTCTGGAATGCTTTCGCCGGAAAAATCCCAGATCACCGTGCGCAACTTATCGTCCACGTGAAAGCACAACCCATGGTCGATCAGCCATAGGTGTCTTTCTGGATCCATCAAGAGGTGGCTGCCTTTGCGGTCTGCGTTGTTTAACAGCAGGTCAAAGAGCACCACAGGGCGCAAGCGCTGGCGATCCTCTTCCGTAAAGTTGAAATAATGATACTCCGGGTTGTGTTCAATAAATTGCTGCAAAGAACCAGGCCCCATGGGGCCGTCTTTGCGGTAAACAGTCACCGGCACAAGCTCCCAACCCAGGGCCTCGCTGACCAACCAGGCGGCAGTTTCTCGCCGGGCCAGGGTAGCCGGGGGAAAATCCCACAGCGGGCGGACGCCGCGGGTGGGCTTATAGACGGCCTGGAGGGAATAATCCGGATGCTCGACCTGCACCAGATAGGTGTAGTTCGAACCCCACATGAACTCGCCTTTGAGGCTCAGCTTGCCTGTTTGCAGGGCAGACCGGATGGCATCGCTATCAGGCGGAGACATCACGAATGAGAGTGACCATTCTTTTTCGGACAGAAATGGCCTTTGGGATCCATGGGCTGCCCACACTGGGGGCATATGGGGCGTCCACGCGAAGTGATCTCCATGCCCCAGTGGCACATGGCGCGCATCTGGGAGCGTGTGCACCAGAAGCGCACGACACTGCTCTCATCGGGGTTGGCGCCCTCCGCTACGATCTCGCGGGCGATCAAAACCACCTGGTCGTTTTCCATATCATATCCAAGGCCGAGCTCTCCAGTGCGGAACAGGGGGTCCAACGGCGGGTGGATGTGCATTTTTTCTTCGTCATAATCAGCAGATGCCTGGGCGAGATCCGGGAAACGCTCGTAAACTTCGGCGAGGAATTGCTCCAGGCCAACCGCCAGCGATTGGATTTGGATTTTCTCCACAATCAAGGTGAGTGTGCGCTGCTCTTGCCAGGCCTGGATATAAAAGATGCGTTTTCCGGGCTGTCCGATGGCATCGGTTGTGATATGGGTAACCGGGCGAAAATCTATTTCCTGAGGGGGCATGAGGCGTCTCCTGATAACAATCGTGGATAAAGTATAACAGAATCAGGGTTTCGATACGTTAAAAGATAGATCATAATTGAGGGTCATCAGGTGGCTTCCGGTTTCGCCGATGTGCAAAGCGGTTATTGAAGTGGGGGCAACAGCCAGGCGCTGAAAATGATCCAGCGGCAGACCGATAAAGTAAGCCACTGCCAGCTTGATCGGATCTGCGTGTGAAAAACAGACGACAAGGTCCTGAGGGGCGTGCAGCGTACTCAATGTCAATAGCTCGGAAGCGATACGTTGTTGAACTTCGGCAAATGATTCACCGCCTGGAAAACGAAAAAGCGAAGGCGAATTCTGAACAATTCGCCAGATCTTTAACCGGCGCAGGCTCTTCCACGACTTTCCGGTCCACTCTCCAATTTCACCCTCATTCAGGCCCGGGCGTGTGATCACTTCCATGCTCAGTACCTTCGCCAGCGGGGCGGCAGTCTCCTGAGCGCGTTCCATGGGGCTGCTGTAAATGGCCTTAACCGGCGCTGCGCTGAGCTTATCGGCGACAGCCTGGGCCTGGGCGCGGCCTTTTTGGTTGAGATGTACACCTGGCAGCCTGCCGGGCATACGGGATTTCTTGATGTAATCGTTTTCTCCATGGCGGATTAATAAAAACATTGGCATGCGGTTACCTGATATTGGATTAGGTGATGGGTTGGCTTGCCCATCTGGGATTACTTGAACCTGGCTGAGGCTCAGCCTTAGCCTTTGCCAGACGCCTTGTGCTTTTGCTTGATGTCCTTGATCTCAGTCTCGGATAGCTCTGGAAGGGTCTCGTCGCGACTGATCCCCAGGACTTTGCGCTGCGCTTCACGCCAGAGCGCCAGTCGATCGACCACCTGAGACTCATAGCCCTGGCTGGATGGCCGGTAAAAATAGGTTCCCAGCAGAGGGCGGGGCAAATACTGCTGCGGGTAGAAAATGCTGTGGGTCGTCGTGAGGGTACTGGTAGCCTTTGCCGTGACCCAGGGCGCGCCCATCGCGGTTATCGTCTTGCAGGTGGGAGGGAACGCCGGTGATACCCTGCTCTTCAATCAGTTGGAAGGCCTTGAAATATGCGCCGGCGCTGTTTGATTTTGGCGCAGTTGACAGGTACAGCGTGGCTTCCACAATCGGGTAGATGCCTTCCGGCAGGCCGATGTAATCAAAGGCCTGGGCTGCAGCGTTGGCCACCACCAATCCCAGCGGGTCACCCAGGCCGATATCCTCGCCGGCAAGAATTATCAGTCGCCGCAAGATAAAGCGCGGGTCTTCGCCAGCATACAGCATCTTTGCCAACCAGTACAGCGCGGCATCGGGGTCGGAACCCCGCACCGATTTGATGAAGGCGGAGATGGTGTCATAATGGGCGTCGCCGTCTTTATCGTATAAAACAGCACGGCGCTGGATCAATTCCTGGGCTACCTCAAGTGAAACCCGGATGGCTCCGTCTTCACCCGCCGGCGTGCTTTCCACCGCCAGCTCGAGAGCGTTGAGGGCATTGCGGGCATCGCCGCCGGCGACGCGGATCAAATGCTGGACGGCAGCTTCATCCATGAGGATTTTTCGGCTGCCAAAGCCGCGCTCGGGATCCTGGATGGCATGCTCCAAAATGCGGCGCACATCCGAATCCTGCAGCGAACGGAGCTGGAAGACGCGCGAGCGCGAAACCAGCGCCCCGATGACTTCAAAATAGGGGTTCTCGGTGGTCGCGCCGATGAGCGTGAACGTGCCGTTCTCAACATGCGGCAGCAGCCCGTCTTGCTGGGCCTTATTCCAGCGGTGGACTTCATCCACGAAGAGGATGGTTTTGGTTTGATAGAGCTTGCGGCGCTCCAGGGCTTTATCGATCACATCTCGGAGGTCGGCTTTGCCTGCCATGACCGCCGAAAGGGTTTCGAAGTGGCTGCGGGTCTGGTTGGCGATGACCATCGCCAGGGTGGTTTTACCGGTGCCGGGAGGCCCCCACAGGATGATGGAGGAAAACAGCCGGTCGGCTTCGATGGCGCGGCGCAGCAATTTGCCTGGCCCCAGGATTTCCTCCTGCCCGATAAATTCATCCAGGGTGCGCGGGCGCATCCGGGCGGCGAGCGGCGCTTCGGATCGCATCCGGTCATTCATAGCGTGGGTGAAGAGGTCCAATCAGATGTCCCCTGTTGAGAGATCATGGATCACTTGTTCGATCTGGCTTTTCAGCCCTGGTAAATCCTGTTCGATGATCTGCCAGACGATTTCTTGATTGACCCCAAAGTAGTGAAGCATCAGGCGGTCACGGGTTCCTGCCATGTCTCGCCAGGGAATAGCCGGATGCTGGTCTCGCAACTCGTCTGAAAGATTCTTGGTCGCCTCGCCGAAAACTACAAGATTGCGAATGACTGCATCCTGAGTTTTATGGTCTCCCAGGTATTCATCCCAGTTCATGCCCGCGGTATATTCAAGGATGCGATTGATCGCATATTCGGTATCCAACAAAAAATCTTGCTCTCGCCAGTTCTTAGACATGGATTAACAACTCTTGAATATCTTTGGCAATGTGTGCTCGACGAGGGTCTGCCGTACCGGTTTCGAGCGTGGTTGCAGTAATTAAATCCACCTTGCGTCCCAGTTTTTCTTCCAGGTAATCTGCTAACTCGACGAAAGCAAAGCCAAGCGGCCTGGCAAGCGTGACAACAAGGTCAATATCGCTATGTTCAGACGCATCATCACACGCAAAAGAACCGAACAGGGCAATCTGCTCAACGCCGAAGCGCTGCCGCAGGATCGGCATTTCTTTTTGAATGATTTTCAAGACCGCAATCCTGTCCAAAGGTTTCATACCAATCACCTTTCTGTATTCAAGATGATTATAATGCCGGGCAGGAGGAGGGGCAAGGAGTATAATTTGACAACAGGTAGTGAAATAGCATGAAAACTAGCCAGTCACATTTTGGTGAAATGCCACCCAGATATAATTTTGTTCTCAACCCTTACCCGGATATGAGCGTTTCAAGCTGTCCTTTTTGTGGGCAAAAAACGGGCCAAAGAAAACTCCCATTACTAATTCATATTGTCCCAATAAACTTGATCGCGCTAAATTACACTTGTTGTTACTGCCAGGCATGTGATTTGTTGATCGCCCACAAACACGAAATTGAGCATCTGTTGACCGGTTTGTTCAGCCAAGCCAACCCGGACATGGTAGGAAATGAGTATTTGGTTATGGGAACAGTAGAGAAAAGAGCGTGGCGCGAAGGTTTACAGAAACCAAAATCCGTAGCAGAAATGCTTCCGTACGCCAGCGACTTTGCATCCTATTACAAGGAATTGCGTGCAAGGGGCACTGGCTGGTATCCTACGGGTCAGGAGCCGCGCATCATGGAGCCTCCCGTGTCGCAAGAGTGGGTGAAATCAACCAGGTAAACTTTTCGACCTTCATTATCTTATTCGCTCGTTCACCTACAATTCGGCGTACAAGATATCATTTTCTGCTTGCAATCGATCGCGCAAGGCTTTGATCGCCTAGTGTTCAGTACCGCCCTTGGTGGGGTAATACTCTGGATCATCGAAGACGGAATCGATTACATCCACCAAACACTCGATATCCCAACGCCACAGACCAATGAGCCGGACACCCTGGTAGTTGGCAATGCGGCGATCCAGGCCAAAGCTTTCTGCCATCATTCAGACAAAACTTTGGAGTTCATCTAACTCCAGGCCGGTGATCAAGATGCTGGCTTTGCGATCTTTACTGCCAGGTTTTACCATTTATATCCTTTTTCTCCAGGGATGAAGGGGATCAACCCTTTATGATAGGCCGCTTCTTGCAGGGATGACGGAAGTGTCGGGCATTTCAATAGGTCGTTAACCATCGCCATCCAGGCCATTGGATTATTCGCCATGTCGTGGGCAGCGTCCACCGAGAATCCATCGGCAAACCTTGAGCATCTGCTTGATCTGGCTGGATTTGCTTCCGCGGGTGCTTTTGGATATTCCAAACCAGTCGGGCAGTTCAATTGCGCGCATATGCGGGGTATGACTTTTGTCGAAAAGAAAATTGACGAATCGATTGTCTAGGCGATAGCGCAGGCCCAGCTTTTGGCGTGTCCGCCTGTCAAGGGTGATGGCCGCTTGCACGCCAGCGCGGCTGTCATCTGGCGGCACAATTGGGCTACTCTTCATTCAGCTTTTCACGGGCAGGGCATTCGTCAGAGTTGTGATTTCACTATACTGGGATTGCATGGTTTCAGGCACAGACAAGCTTTTCGTTTTAGGAGGCAGTGGAAACTCCTTATTCGGCAGTAACAGGCAGGTTTATGAATTACCCGGGGCATCAAACCCAATAATGTAGTCGAAATTCCCTTCCCCTGCCGTGCGCATCAACTGAATTCACAATCGCTCACGCATTATCATAAGGGCCTGTCACAAACACGGCTTTCCTCGTGCCCGAACTCAACATGATGGATTCGGACATCGGCAGAAGGCGGGTCAAGTACTAGGGAGCTTTGGCAAAATCCGGTGAGGTTCAAAACCATACTGGCGCGCATAATCTACCGCTCCATAGATAATTTCATGAGCCAAGCCAGTTTCAAGCCGTGGCGCTCCCGAACACATTCGAGGCAGATCTCGCTCAAACCAATTCCGGACACATCCGTTTCCCACAGCGCATTCTTCACCCCTAAACAGTAAAGTTCCACCATAAATGCCCCATATCCAACCCGGTTATTGTCTTGCAATCGAGCAACAATGACTGGGGTAATCCCTTGTTCTTGCCAGCCTTCCATCACCCAACAGCCCAGGACTGTGAAATCTCGAGCGTGCTCTAAATATTGCGTTGAACTATGAAGCTGATGGGTTTGGGCCTGGAGACCCCTGCCATAAGGTAACTTTTCATTCGGGATTTTGTTTATTTTTTTTTTGGTTGCCATAGTGTAGATTAAGTGATTCTCGAATATCCTTCACAAAAGGAATGGCTTGGTTTGTTAGTCCTTGCGGCGCTCGTGTTTTTTTTTGATCGCATCTCGGAATCAGGCGTTCCTGCCATGACCACCGAAAGGGTTTCGTGGTGGCTGCGGGTCTGGTTGGCAATGAGTATCGCCAGGGTGGTTTGGCCCGAGTGCCGGGAAACCCGGCGGAAGGATGATGGATGAAAACAACCGACCTCATGATAACCCGGTG
>CAVPJC010000006.1:0-229470 GCA_963705155.1 uncultured Chloroflexia bacterium
CTTCTCGGTAGTCGACGGCACACCACCGTCGATCACCCAGCTTACGTTCACAGATCCAATCCTGGTGAATAACACCCAGACGGTGAGTGTCAATGTCACCGATAACGGTGCAGTCAGCTCTGTGAGCCTGACGGTTGGCGGCGCCACCCACCCCATGACCCAGAGCGGCAGCCAGTACAGCTACGCCTGGGTCGTGACCACGATCGGGGAAATACCTTTCACCGTCACCGCCATCGACAGCGCCAACAACCCGTCTCAACTGACCGGCAGCTTTACCTCGCAGGCGCGCGAGGTGGACGTGTGCACCTGGAAGGGCTGCAAGCCCGCTGCCGCGAGTTGGTCTAACGACGACAGCAACTCGAACTGCCGCATCGATCTGGAGAACGCCGGTTTTCGCGGCACCTTCTACGTCAACGGCAACTCGCCGCAGCAATGGTACACCGATTACAGCGCAGCTGGTCACGAGATTGGCGCCCACACCGTCAGTCATCCGTGCTATGGCGCTTGCTGCGGTGGGGCCTGCACGCCCGAAACCATCTGGCAATGTCCGTATACCCAAACAGAGGTGGACTGCATATCGCGCCGACCGAATTCGATCCCAACGTCGCCGCGATTGAAACCTCGACAGGTCAGCCGGTGCTTTCAGGCGCCTGGCCGTGTGGCTGCACCGATCCGGGGCGCATGACAGCAGCCATGTCATACTTCCTGGGTGTGCGCGGCTATAACGACTGCGGCTGCAGCTGGGTGCAGGACAACAACGCAACCACGCCGATCATGTTCATGAACCTGAACGGCTTACACGCCTACGATCAAACCTTCATTGACCGCGCCATCACCGACGGCACATGGACGATTGTCACGTCGCATGGCTCGTGCGATGGCATCAGCTATATGGGTTCACGCCAGGATGTATTGTGGACGCCCACCGTGGGGGAGGGGTTGAAGTACATCAAAGTGCGTAACGCCGCCCAGTTCAGCAATTACAGCCGGGTAGGCCGCACGATCACCTTCGACGCGGTGCACAATCTAACCACGTTCTCCCGGCAGCAATACAATGGCACATGCGCTTCTGCCGATCGCCTTCGACAACCCCGTGACCTTGAAGGTCCATATTCTGGATACCGATAATGTGTTGAGCGTTCTGGTGGGCGGCGTTTCTGTGCCGTATCAAATAAAGACCATGGATGGCGCCCGCTATGTGATCTTCGACACGCCACTCGATACGACCCGCCATGTGATGGTCAATCTGACTGCCCCGGCCCCAACAATTGGGTGATTACCGACAACAGCCCGGTAGAACTCGGGCAGGCGGCCCAGGTAAGCGCAGCTGGTTACGGTCAGTGAAGGCGCGGTGGAGAGCGTCACCCTGCGGGTGCTGAACCCCGTAGCTGGCTGGACTATCCGATGAGCCTGGTGGCATGGCACCGCGACACCTATGCTGCCAGCTTCACCCCGGGCAGCCTGGCAGACTACACTTACCAGGTGCTGGCGACCAACGACTCAGGGGGCAGCTCTCAATCTGCCGTGCACACCCTGACGGTGGTAGACACAACCCCGCCAGCCTGGCGCTCACAGGCTCAAACACACGCCAGCATTTTGGTTGGTGAAGCGAACAGCCTGTCGGCAGAGGGTTTGGATATCGGCGGTCTGGAGTGGGCGACGCTGGCGACCAACGAGAGCGGCGTCTGGCAGGAATTTACCTGGCCGGTCAGCGATTGGTGGGACCCGACCTGGCTCCACCGTGTTCCAATCCTGGTGACAGAGCCGGCTGGAATAGCCCGCACGGCAGAAACCGTGGATGTGCTGGTTTCGTCAGCACAGTTTACCGGCCTGGCAAATTGCGCCGCCGAGCTGCGGGTAGCGGATGCAGCCAAGCACGAATTACCGGTTCAGGTCTATGGTGAAAGCAGCAGCGGGGGAACCCTGACCTGCCATCTGCTCTTCCAGGCCAACCTGGCAGCAAACGAGAGCCGTACCTATTACATCTACTATGGCAATCCAGCTGCCACCGCACCCGCTTACACGACCGATCTCGCCAGTTCCACCGTGGGTAATCTATTAAACGTCCACAACACCTTCCTCAATCTTGATCTTGACACCAGCAGCGGCATTGTATCCAGAGTGCAACTGCCCACGGGCACGAACACCAACCTGCCGCTGTCGACCCAGACCAATTCCTATTGGGGATGGCACCAGGTCTGTTCGTCGCTGGATGGCAATATCACGGGTAAGAATTCGTTGTGCAGCGGGGGCACGGCTCCGGCTACCGGCCTGGTATTGACCACGCTGATCGACGGGCCGATTGTCAAGGAGTTTGAATTTACCAGTCAAAAAGGCGCCGCGACCTATCGCATGACCTATCGCTTCTTTGCGAACGCGCCTTATTACCAGTATGGCCTCGCAGTCACCGGCACGACTGCGAATGTGATGAACAATTACTGGTACACCAATGGCAGCTTCTCCCGGCTGGGGGCAGGCACAGGGGGAACGCCTGCCTCGACCTACAACACTTATGCCAGCGGTGTTGATCAAATTCGCATTGCCAGCCTGGATACAACCATCCAATTTGCAACGATCGATGGCGGCGATAATGATGGAACGCAGTTAGGCGGAGCTGATTATCGCTTCCCATCAGCTTCAGGGCTGGACTTGTGGGTGACCACCGGAGCCAGCCAGGCCGATACAGAGCTTGTGTTGGGCCGGCTGGCAGAACCGGCGGCGGCCGTCTTGGGTTCGCAAGTTGAAGACGCACCTGAAACCCAGTACGGCTCTCCCGCCAATCTGAATTCGGCGGTGGCCTGGACACCGGCAGCGTTCCTGTGGCAGAACCCGGCAATCCCGGCTGGGACGGATGTACAGTGGCGGATCAAATTCTGTGACCTGTCTGGCAACTGCGCCTCCACCGCTGACATGACCTTTTCAGTCGCTGCGCCGAACACACCGCCGGTAGCAGTTGGCGACAGCTACACCACCGCAGAGGACGTGCCTCTGAGCGTCAGCGCTCCCGGTGTGCTTGCCAATGACACCGATGGCGATGCAGACCCACTGACTGCCCACCTGGTCACCGATGCAGCCCACGGCAATCTGACTCTCAACCCGGATGGCTCGTTCAGCTATACCCCCGACCCGGGCTACTTCGGCCCAGACAGCTTCACCTACAAAGCCAATGACGGCGCGGCGGATTCCAACGAAGCTGCCGTTTCCATCACCGTCAACGAAAGCACGCCGCCACCCATCCTGCCCGCCAGTTTCTACGGTGCGGCGCATTTCAACGATCACGCCCCCACTGCCGGCGATCTCGTCCTTGCCAGCCTGCCCGGCGTCGCCTTCTCAACCCCGCTTGTCGTGCAGCCCGATCTCTCCCTGACCTATGCCATCGACCTGCCCGGCGACCTGCCCGACACCCCCGAAATTGAAGGCGGCGTCGAAGGCAGTCCCATCACCTTCTCGATCAACTGCCGCCTCGTCGCTGCCGCCGTCTGGCACTCCGGCACCAACTCCCGCCTCGACTTTCACCCGCCTGCCGCTGCCCTGGCCCTGGCTGCCGAGCCCGCCAATGAAGGCGCCCCTTTCACGCTCTCGGCTGCCGCCTCCACAGACTGGGGCGGTGACATCGCCTCCTTCGCCTTCGATTGTGACGGCGACAGCACCTTCGAGCTCGGCCCGCAGGCAGGCTCATCCGCCACCTGTCCCGCTCTCGACGATGGTCCCCACACCGTTGGCGTCTCCCTGCTGGATGCCCAGGGCGGCTCCGGCTCCACCACCCTCGACTTCACCGCCGCCGATGTCGCCCCAACCGCCAACGCAGGCGGCCCTTACTCCGGCATCGCCGGTCAGCCGCTCACTCTCAGCGGCTCCTTCACCTGCCCGTCCACCGACTCCTGCACCTCCGCCTGGGACCTGGATGGCGACGGCAGCTTCGGCGAGACCGGCGAGACCGGCCTCACCCCTTCCTTCACCTGGAACATCTCCTACGACTACATCGTCTCCCTGCGGGTCAGCGATGATGACGGCAACTCCATCATCAGCGACGCTTCCGTTCACATCGCCTACGCCACCCACTCCATCGTTCTGCTCCAGGGCTGGAACCTGGTCTCCTTCTCCCTCATCCCTCCCAGCGACACCCCCACCCTGGCCCTCGCCAGCCTGGGCTCCGCCTATGACCTGGTCTACGCCTGGGACGCCCTCACCCAATCCTGGCGCAAGCTCGACCGCACCGCTCCCCCTTACGCCAGCAACCTCACCCATCTCGATCACAAAATGGGCTTCTGGATCCACCTGCTCCAACCCGCTACCCTGGCTATCCAGGGGGATGTGCCCACCTCCACATCCATCGCTCTGCACCCCGGCTGGAACCTGGCGGGCTACCCCGGCAGCCTCACGCCGCAATCTGCCCGGCGCACTGTCAGATTACGGCGTGGGCACGAATTTCTCGCTGGTCTACGCCTTCCAGGCTGCAGACCTCGCCAACCAATGGAAGCTTTTCGACCTGACCATCCACCCTTCCTATGCCAACGACCTGACCGCCCTCTCCGCCGGTTGGGGCTATTGGGTCAAGGCTACTGCCAGCTCCACCTGGGCCGTGCCTTACTTACCTTGATCGCACCTGATTATCCCTGGAGAGCGCAAATGTGCGCTCTCCAGGACATCTGAATAAGGGTAATGGTGTTAAGAATTATAAAATACCTGGCTCTGCTCATCATGATACTCCTGACAGCTTTGCTCCTTCCATCTCCAGTCAAAGCTGTGCCATCCTTACCATCCAGTTTTTACGGTCTGGTCAAGCTGGATGGCGAAAATGTACCGGAGGGGACTGTTGTGCGCGCCTTGATCAACGGCATCCCGTACGCCGAGACCAATTCCATGATCTATCAGGGCAACTCGGTTTACAGCCTGGATATTCCTGCAGACGATCTCTCTACACCGGTAAAGGAAGGCGGTATTGAGGGGGAGACGGTGACTTTTCTCGTGGCCGAATTTCCAGCCAGTCCGAACGCTGATTGGCACAGCGGGGTAAACATGGAATTGAATTTATCCGCGAGCACAGCCCCGGGGCAGCCGACAGCCACATCTGCATCACCGTCAGGGTCGCTGACTGCAACGCAGGCTGCGACGTCCGTTCGAAGCGTCGCACCCACCCGCACACCTCGGACTCAAACTGCCATCCCGGGCGCATCGCAACAGGTTTCGACCCCGGCGCAGGCAACACCGGCAGTTGAAATCTCGACTGCGACATTCGTCCAGCCGACCGCGACAGGTGTTCAAATGACCGCTCCGCCTCCACCGGCCAGCACGGCTGTCAGGCAGATCTTCATGACGCCATTCCCCACACTCCCACCGGCACAGGCTTCACCGGCGCCCCTACCTGAAGTGGAGGCGGAAAATCCCAATCCCGGCAGCCAGCTTTTTTTAGCGCCGGCGATTTTGGTCATGGCAGCTCTCCTGGTATGGACATTTCGTAAGCGATCTCGACAAAAGGATGATATCAATGAGAAATAATCTATGGAAGATGCTTGGATTGGTAATCTTATCCCTGGCATTGAGCGGTTATCAAAATGTACCACCCCTGCCCTACAGCATTTATGGACGTGCGATGGTGAATGGCGCTGACGCTTCCGCCGGGAGTTTGATAACCGCATGGATCGGGGGCATTAAATATGCCGAAACCAGGTCCTTCGATTATGAAGGGCAAACCGTTTTCAGCCTGGATGTTCCCGGGGATGACCCCGACACTGCTGCTAAAGAAGGGGGTTTGCCTGGAGAGGAAGTCGTTTTCAAAATCGCCAACTTGCCAGCCAGTCCGGCAGGCATCTGGCAAAGCGGCACGAACTCGAATGTTGACCTTTCTGCCGAAGGCAGCTTTATTTACCTGCCAGTTTTAATGCACACCGGACAATAATCGTCCAAACTTTTGGACGGATCGTCATGTATACTTATCACATCATTAAGAAATGGAGAACAACGCGATGAAAAAATCTTACTGGATGACTGCAATTCTTATCCTGAGCTTGATCCTGTTTTACCTGCCTGCTGAAGCGAGTAGACTTCTTGTTCCACCAACGCCCTCCAGTTTTTACGGCTCAGCTCTGGTGAACGGGTATTCAATTCCGTTGGGCACCGAAGTCAGCGCCTGGATTAACGGGGTGAAATACGCGTTCACACCATCCATCGAATATAACGGATTATCGGTTTATTCAATGGACGTTCCAGGGGACGACCCGGAAACCTTTGATATTAAGGAAGGAGGTGTAGCCGGGGATATTGTTACCTTTCAGATCGGCGGTGTAACCGCCAACCCAACTGCCCCGTGGAGATCGGGGGTTAACTTTCCGCTTAATTTGACGGTAACGCCAGCAACGGTTTTTGTGGACGGCAGTTATAACTCCGGCACAGGCGGGTGGGGGGTGGATCATGTGGCCTCGATACAGTCTGCAATCGATTTTGTCGCCGCCGGGGGAACAGTTCAGGTAACCACAGGTTCTTATCCAGAGAGTCTTACCGTAACAAAAAACCTCATTCTGCTCGGTGTTGGTCTCCCAACAATTAATCCTCCATCCGGCGACGCGCTCCAATGCATCACCGGCAATCTCACGATCAAAGGATTTAATATTCAGGCGTCTGGCGTCGCCTTCAATGTGGGGGTTTCCTGCAATCTGATGGGGTACGCCAACAACATTTCCGGGTTCACCCTGGGTGTGACCAACTCAGGCGGGGCTTTTATCGGACGCCACAACTGGTGGGGCAGTAAACACCCGACGACTGTCAACAACATCGATGCTGAGATTCACAGGCTCGGTTCGCCGGTTGTTACCTGGTCCGAGGGCGCCGGTGCAGCAACTCTGGGTGCAGCCCGCATGACCGGTATTACCGGGGCAACCGGAACTGCGGTGATTGTCAATCATGGCAACGATGCGCCTTTTGTGACTCCCACACAAACCATGTGTTCAGATTATTTTGACTTCTTCACCATCGCTGGCACTGGAAACTGGGATCTCTCGCTGCCAGTCAATACCGGACCGGTAGGATGTGCAGCAACCTATGCCAGCAAGAAAGTCGCCTATGTCCCCAGCATTGCCGCCTGCACCAATCCAGCGGGGTGTTGGATTGCCTATCCAAGTGATTTCATCCGTACGGACCCCGGTGATATTCTGAGCATGCTATCCGTTCCATCTGCCGCGCTGGAAGGCACACCCTTTGTAGCCGGGAGTACAACCGGAACCGGACCCACAGCGCTAAACTTGATATCCCTCAAAGCAACCTCTGGCGGTAAACCTGCTTATGGATTAATCGTATTCAGCCTCCTGCTCACCCTTGGCCTGGCTTTGATAGCGGCGCGTAAATGGCTGCACATCCACCAGCCTGGCTGAGATCCATAACCGAGGCTGGATTAGCGGTATGGGAGGTACGAAAATAAAGTTGTAGGGGATTTGGGAGATGGGCGATGACCGGTAAAATCCGCATTCTCGTAGCCGGCTGTGGACACATGGGCAGCTCGCACGCCCGGGCTTACGCCAAGACGGAGGATTTTGAGATCGCCGGTCTGGTCAGCCGGGGCAGGGCACGCGTGGACCGCTGGCAGCCGAGCTGGGCGGCGTGCCGCAATTTGATAATTTTGAGCGGGCGCTGCAAACCACGCGGCCCGATGCCGTTTGCATCGCCACGTATCCCGATACGCATGCCGATTTTTGCCTCAAAGCCCTGGATGCCGGCTGCCACGTCTTTGTCGAAAAACCGCTGGCTGAGACGATTGAACAGGCTCAGGCTGTGGTGCAAAAGGCCCGCGCAGCCAATCGCAAGGTGGTGGTGGGCTACATCTTACGGGTGCACCCCGCCTGGCAGGAGTTCATCCGCATCGCCCAAACCCTCGGAAAACCACTGGTGATGCGCATGAACCTTAACCAGCAGAGCAGCGGCGAAGCCTGGCAGGTGCATAAAAACTTGATGGACAGCATATCCCCCATTGTGGACTGCGGCGTGCATTACGTCGACGTGATGTGCCAGATGACCGGCGCTGCGCCCATCCGGGTGCACGCCATTGGCGCCCGCCTGACAGACGAAGTCAAGCCCGGCATGTACAACTACGGCCAATTGCAGGTGGTCTTCTCAGACGGGTCCGTTGGATGGTACGAAGCCGGGTGGGGGCCGATGATGAGCGAGACGGCTTTCTTTGTCAAAGATGTGGCCGGCCCGCGCGGCTGTGTCAGCATGGGCAGCCCGCAAGAGATGGGCGGCTCGGCGGATATTAATCAACATACCCGCACCAACCGCCTGCGCCTGCACCACTCCAGCACCGGCAGTGACGGCAGATTCCTCCAGCCGGATGAAATCATCGCCACGTCAGACGAACCCGACCACCAGAATCTGTGTGATCGTGAGCAGGCCTACTTCTTGAAAGCGATCCGGGATGACCTGGACCTGAGCGATCACCTCAAGGATGCCGTCAACAGTCTGCGCATCGTTCTGGCAGCCGACCATTCGGTGCGCACGGGGCAGGTTGTTGACCTGTTGGGTTGACCATTCACGACCGGTAAACCCCGAATTCCCTGACCGCTTCGCTCATCGCGATGATATTCTCAGGCGGCACGTCCGACTGGATGTTGTGAACCGAGGCAGCCACAAACCCGCCGCCCGGTGCAAATTGCCGGATGCGCAGTTTGACCTCTTCCCGGACCTCATCGGGGGTTCCATTGGGCAGTACCGATTGCGTATCGATGCCTCCCCAGAAGGAAAGCCGGTCGCCATAAACTGCTTTCACCGCGGCAGGGTCCTGAAAAGCAGCCACCTGCACAGGATTGAGCGCCTCGACCCCTGCATCAATTAAATCGTCCAGCAGTTTGACCACGTTGCCGCAGGAGTGAAAAAAAATTTTTGCGTCTGTGTATTGCTTGATCAATGAAAAATATCGCTTGTGATACGGCTTGATCAACTTGCGGTAGGTCGCGGGAGACATCATCAGTGAGCTCTGCGTTGCGAGATCATCCGAAGTTCGAATTGCAGTTAAATAGGGACCGGTGATCTCCAGAAAGCGCCGGGTGACTGCCGCATTGATGTTTGCAAATTTCTCCATTAACGCGGTAATAAAATCGGGATCGGCCAGCAAAGAGTAGAGCGCCCTTTCAAAACCGAGCAGCAAAAACACAGGCTCCCAGTGATTTTTATAGCCGCAATCACCCAGGATGGCATATGGAGTGTGCTCGTATAAATGCTTTACTTCTTCCTCCAGCCCGTCATAGCGTCCGGGGTCGTCCGGATCGGGCCACGGGTAGGAATCAAGATCACCAATGGATGCATTTGCCAGAGGATAGGTAAGCTGCTCCCAGTAGAAACCGGTCTCATTGTGCGCCTGCCGCCATTTGATCCCCAGCTCGTCAATAAACGTCCCCGGTTCTGATGGGGGCCGTTTCCAGTTGCGGGGCGCCCTCAGGGTGATGGGACGGACATCGCTGCCCAGGTTTACCAGGGTTTTTTCATCCAGGCGCGCCACCCGGAAAGCGTAGCTCAGGTAGCCCGCATCGACTTTCGGGTTCCCATAGTAATCCTGGAGATTTTCAAAAGCCTCCACCACCAGGCTTGTGCTCTGCCCGCCGCCAATGTCGAGAGGCACCCGATCGGGTTCGATATGGTTGAGGGCCGCGGTCACGCGTTCACGGGGCGTCATTTCAAACATGCCTGCCATCCTTTCATTCTGCAATCTTCACATCGCATGCAATCCATGATCTGCTGCCGGTTGGTTATTCCTTTTCAGGCACAGAATTTAACAGGTATCCACTGATGCTG
The DNA here is from genome assembly GCA_963705155.1 of uncultured Chloroflexia bacterium. Lineage (GTDB taxonomy): Bacteria > Chloroflexota > Anaerolineae > Anaerolineales > UBA4823 > CAVPJC01. The sequence goes on from CAVPJC010000006.1 coordinate 9,778, forward strand.
GTTTTTACATCCAGGATATGCTGCAGCATCAAATTCCTGGCTTGATCCGGATCCCGGCTCTGGATGGCATAGGCAATCAAAAAATGATAATGGACCGAATGTCCCTGATCGCCGATAATTCGAAGCGTTCGCCGGCGGCTGTCTAACAACAGATTATCTACAGAGCGCATCATCCGGTTCAACACCGGATTTTGCGCCGCATCCAGTAGCAGCCGGTGAAAACCGAATTCCGATTGAATGGCGTCTCCAGAGCGGCGCACCTGTTGTTCCTGCTCGATGGCGGCTTTTTTCAGCATTTGAATCTGGTCATCTGTCGCTCGCAGGGCGGCCAGAGCTGCCGCTTCGGGTTCGAAGATCTTTCTTACCTCCAGGATGTGAAGCAGGATGCTGTCTTCAATCAGAGCCAGTGTTTCCAACGGATCATCCGCCAGGCGCGCATCTTCGGCTACAAACATGCCCTGCCCCTGGTGGACGCGCACCAGGCCCAGGTTCCCCAAAACGCGGATCCCTTCGCGTACGGTCGATACCCCCACCCCGACGTCTTTGGCCAATTCGCTGACGCTTGGCAGCCTTTGCCCTGGCTTAAAGACGCCGTTGGTGATCCGCTCTTTGACGTAATCGATCACGGTCTCGTAAAGTAAGATCCCTTTTTGTGCCATCGGAATAGTTACTCCTTCACTCTTCCATTCTCAATGAGTGGTGTGCGTCCATCTGTATTTGGCAATACATTCATCATCTCAATGATAAATCCAATTTGCTCGGCTGTGTCCAGATGCACCCAGCGTGTCCCGGGGCGCAACCCTGAGCCGCTCATGCTGGGTCGGATGCCATTCTGAGCGAGGAAATCTAACGATGTATCCAGATCGGTAGTGTTAAAGCGGATGTGGTGGATTCCTTCGCCGTGTTCCCTTAAAAACTCTGTCAGCGTGCTCTCTCCAGCAAGCGGCTGGATGATCTCCAATTCAACAGGCCCCAATCTGGCGAATGCCAGCCTGTGACTGAATTTACCCACCTCCCCCCGGTAGTCAAGTTGAATATCCGCACGATTTTCCGGTGGATAGGTGATATGTTGAAATGGACCCAAATTAAAAACTTCGGTCAATACCTTTACGGTCCGGTCCAGATCCTTAACCAGTATCCCGATTTGGACAAATTCACACGGCGCGCCGCCGAGGGAAATCGTATGGTTCGGCATCATTGGCTCTCCCCAGCCTCCTGTCCTATCCCCAATTTTGAACCAGATCAATCGCCTGCAGGATGTCCTGAACACCCGGCACAACGTACTCCGACATTCCCGCGTTGTGAGCGATAAAGGTGTCTTTGGCTCCAACCCGGCCAATGGGCGCATCCAGGTACTCAAAGCAGGTTTCACTGATGGCTGCAGAAATCTCCGCAGTTGGGCCGGCTGTGCGGTAATCTTCAGCCACAATCACCACTTTGTGGGTTTTTCGAACAGACCCGGCAATCGTCTGCATATCCAGAGGAACCAGTGTTCGGACATCAATCACTTCTACTGATAGACCGCTTTCTTTCATCTTATCAGCGGCTTGCTCCGCCAGCTGGACCATGTAACCGGCAGCAACCAGGGTGATGTCCTTGCCGGGTGTCACGATGCGCGCTTTGCCAAAGGGGATCAGATATTCCTCCTCGGGCACTTCCCCTTTGGTATTGTACAGTTTCTTGTGCTCCAAAAAGATCACGGGGTTGTTGTTGCGGATCGATGTTTTAAGCAATCCCTTGGCATCGTAAGGCGTTGCCGCTATAACGACATATAAGCCCGGGATATGCATAAACCAGCTTGTAAATGTTTGCGAATGCTGCGGTCCGATCCCCATGGCTCCATACGGCGCCCGGACAACCATAGGCACGCTGAACTGTCCATTGGTCATAAAATGGGTCTTGGCAGCGGTGTTCACCAGTAAGTCCATACCCAGCGTGAGGAAATCCTCATACATGATCTCCGCCACGGGGCGCATGCCCGTCATCGCCGCCCCGATGGATGCACCGATGATGGTCTGTTCCATGATGGGGGTATCCAGGAGGCGGTCGCCAAAATCGGTGATCAGGGGTTTGGTCACTTTGAACGCCCCGCCGTAACCCTGAGGCCCGCCGTTGATATCTTCTCCGATGACGAACACACCCGGGTCACGAACCATCTCTTCCCGCAAAGCCTCACTCAACGCTTCTCGATAGGTGATTGTGCGCATTGCCATGGCTATTCCACCTCACTCTCACTGAAGATTTTTAACACAGCAGATGCAGGCTCCGGCTCAGGGCTTTGCACAGCATATTCTTCCACCTGATCGAGCTTCGCTTTTACGCGGGAGAGGATCCCCGTTGCCTTTTCGTCGTCCAGAATTTTTTCGAGGCGGAGAACCTTTTCGAACAAAAGAACAGGGTCTTTTTTCAACCACGCATCGATTTCTTCTTGAGAGCGGTATGAGTTTTTGTCAAAAGTGGAATGCCCGCGATGCCGGTAGGTTTTACACTCCACCAGGGTGGGGCCCTCGCCTGCCAGCGCCCGCTGCCGGGCTGCGGATATAGCCTGGTAGACTGCTATCACGTCATTCCCATCGACGACGATACCGGGCATATTATAGGCACAGGCCCGGTCGGCCACATTTGCAGCGGCGGAAGTCTTCTCGAACGAGGTGCCCATGGCGTACTGGTTGTTAATGCACATCCAAACCACAGGCAGTTTCCATAAGGCGGAAAGGTTGAGCGATTCGTGAAAAGTGCCCTGGTGTGAAGCCCCCTCGCCGAAAATGGCCAGCACCACCCGCCCGGAATGTGACATTTTTTGGGTCAGCGCAGCGCCGGCGGCTACCGGGAACACCGCCCCAATAATGCCCTGGACCCCCAGATTGTTGGTGCTTTTATCGGCGAAATGGCTGGAACCGGCCCGGCCCCCACAAAAGCCGGTCTGCCTGCCAATGATCTCAGACATCAACCGCTTCGGGTCGGCGCCCTTGGTAAGGTCGCCAACATGGGTGCGGTGCGATGGAAGCAAGTAATCCTGCGGGGCAAGCGCCAGGCAGGCGCCAACCTGGGCGGCCTCCTCGCCGATCCCTAAATGGATTGAGCCGGCCACCAGACCGCGATGGGCCAGCTTTTCAGCGCACAGCTCAAACTCCCTGCCAAAGATCATTTCCTCATACATGCGGAGCATCAGATCGCTTTCGATTTCCATCTCATTCTCCTCAGCCTGACCCAGAAATAATTTTGCAAATCAACCCGTTCAAGCAGTTAAAACCAGGGCCGGGTTTTCGATAAATTCCTTAAACGTCTTAAAAAACGCCCCCTGAACCGACCCGTCCACCATGCGGTGATCCACAACCAGGGTAACCGACATCACCGCGATGGATTTTATCTGCCCATTGTCCAGGATAAGCCTGGTCCGCCGGGCGCCCACCCCCAGGATCGCACTCTGAGGTGGGTTCAACACCGGTATCGAAAGCTCGATCCCCAGCATGCCCACGTTGGTCAACGTCACCGTCCCGCCTTGCATATCCTGGGGAGCCAGGCGATTGTTATTAATCGCCGTCTGCAAGCGGACAATCTCACCGGCCAGGTTTCCCAGGGCTCGCTCATGGGCGTGCTGCACCACCGGCACCAACTGCCCGCGCTGAGATGCCATGGCGATACCCAGGTTCACCGCCGGGTACAACCGGATTCCCTGATCGGTCCAACTGGCATTCAGAAGTGGGTGTTCCCGGATTGCCCGGGCGGTTAGAGCAGCAATAAGATGTGTGTAAGTCAGGCGGAACCCGAACTTCTTTTCCCAACCGCTTTGCAGTTGGTCACGAAAATGATCGAGTTGGGTCAGATCCAGCTCACAGCCTGCCGCTGCCTGAGGGATTAACGCCGATTGGACCAGGTGGGCTGCCATGGCTCGCTGAACAGGATTGGGCTGGATCAGTTGAAACTCCGCAGGTTCGCCAATTACAGGCTTTTCGGCAACCCCGGGTGGTGGTTCTTTGAAGGCTGCCGCGTCTGGCTGGAGCGGTTGTGAGGCGCTGGCAGGCGGTGTTTTGCTTCGGGAGTCAAAATAGGCTTGAAGATCGGCTTCTCGAACCCGCAGCTTGCCGGTATATTGAGCAACATCTTTCAAATCAACGCCCAGTTCCCGCGCCATTCGTTTGGCAACCGGGGTCGCCATGATTTGACCGGCTTCAGCCTGGTTGGCGTCACCCCCACCGGCCCCTGATGTTGGTCCCGCAACCCCTGCCGGAGTGTTTTCCAATTTTTGACCCGCCGGGTTTTGCCCGGAAGGCGCGGCATCCGGAAGAACCTCACCAGCCAATCCTACCCAGGCCACGGTGGATCCAACGGGAACATCTACCCCCGCGGGCACCAGAATCTTCAAAAGCACACCCGCCTGGTCAGCCGGAACTTCGGTGGCTGCCTTATCGGTCTCCACAACAAAGAGGGACTGCCCGGCATAGAGTTCCTGCCCTTCAGCACACAGCCATTCCAGAATCCGGCCTTCTTGCATTTCATAAGTTAGTTTGGGGAGAATAATCTGGGAAGCCAAGGAGCTACCTCCATTCCGAAATAGTCATCAGATATGTTATAATATTAATCAGATAACTGATCTTTAGTTTAGCACTTTCCCAAACCAGAGTCAAGATATAGAATCCTAGAAAAAGAAAGGCTCGGTCAATAAAATGGCAAAGGATTACAAAATTGCAGTGATTGCGGGCGACGGGATCGGTGTGGAAGTCATGCCAGAAGGTATCAAAGCGCTCCAGGCATCGGCAAAATTGCTTGGAGGATTCCGGCTCTCATTTACAGAGCTGCCCTGGGGGACCGAGTATTACCTTCAGAATGGCGTGATGATGCCGCCGGACGGCATTGAGATACTGGCAGATTTCGATGCCATTTACCTGGGAGCGGTGGGAATGCCGTCGCTGGCGCCCGACCATATCACCCTGTGGGGGCTGCTGCTCGAGATCCGCAAACGCTTCGAACAAAGCATCAATATCCGCCCGGTGCACCTCCTGCCGGGTCTTGTCAGCCCATTACGAGACAAATTGCCCCAGGACATCGACTTCGTGTGCATCCGTGAAAATACCGAAGGGGAATATTCTGGCGCGGGCGGCCGCGTCCACATTGGCAGACCCTACGAGGTGGCGGTGCAGACATCGATTTTTACGCGCGCAGGCACCGAACGGGTGATGCGCTTCGCTTTCGAGCTGGCCCGCTCCCGGCCCAGGAAAAAGCTGACCAGCGCCACAAAATCAAACGCCTGGCAGTATGGCATGGTGTTCTGGGATGAAGTTTTTTCAAACCTCTCCAAAGAATATCCAGATATAACCACCGAAAAATGGCATGTGGATGCCCTGACAGCCCGTTTTGTCACCTGCCCGGAGACTTTCGATGTTGTCGTGGCGTCCAACCTGTTCGGCGATATCCTCACCGACCTGGGCGGGGCGATTCAAGGCGGATTGGGAATTTCTGCCAGCGGCAATCTCAACCCGGAAAGACGCTGGCCGTCCATGTTCGAGCCGGTTCATGGCTCTGCTCCGGATATTTTTGGGAAAAAGATCGCCAACCCGATCGCCATGATCTGGGCAGGAGCCTTGATGCTGGATTTCCTGGGCGAAAAAGAAGCTGCGCAGCACATCCTGAGCGGCATAGAAGCGACTGCCCGGGAGCGGCGTGTCCTGACCAGAGATCTGGGTGGCAATGCTTCCACGCACGAAATGGGCGATGAAATCAGCAAGAACATCCTCCTGGGAAAGTAAGCCCAAAAAACACGTTATAGAATTGAAACGACATCGCGGGTGGAGACGGGAAATTCCGTCTCCACCTTTTTTATTCCAGATTTGGTTAATTGTTGACTGTTGACCAAAATAGTTTATAATCAAGGCAGGTCGCACCCCTGTTACCCGAAAGCGTGAACCGTATGTGGAATGACGCCGGACATATTTTTGATGTAGATCTCCCCCTGCCCAGGTTCCAACGCCTGCGGCAGGTATTCGCCCGCCCAAAGGTCGCAGACATCCAGACCGCCGTGATCCAGGCAATCGATGGCCTGGCAGATATTGCACCCCGCTGCAAGGGGAAAAGCATCGCCATCACGGCTGGCAGCCGCGGGATCAGCCAGATGCCCGAAATCCTGGCTGCCGCTGTGCGCCGCTTGCGCGACTTTGGTGGAGACCCGTTCATTGTGCCGGCGATGGGTAGCCATGGCGGAGCGACGGCTGAGGGTCAAGCCGATATGTTAGCCAATCTTGGCGTCACCGAAGAATTTGTAGGCGCAAAAATCCTTTCTTCCATGGACGTGGTGGAAATTGGCAAACTCCCCGATGGTATGCCGGTTTATATGGATAGGATTGCAGCCAGCGCGGATGGGATCGTGATTGCCAACCGGATCAAGCCGCACACCGATTTCATCAACGAGATTGAAAGCGGGCTGGCCAAGATGGCGGTATTAGGGCTGGGCAAGCACAAAGGCGCCACCACCCTTCACAGCTACGGCGTCAATGGGCTGCTGGTGCAGATGCCCCAGGCGGCCCGCCTTATTGTGGAAAAAACACCCGTGCTGTTTGGCCTGGCGAGCATAGAAAATTCATACCACGAGGTTGCCGAAATCGCAGCCGTTCCACCGGAAGGCATAGCCGGCCCTGATGAGATAAGATTACTTCGTTACGCCTACTCCCTCATGCCAAAATTCCCCTTCGATGAAATCGACCTTTTGATCGTGGAGGAGATGGGCAAAAACATCAGCGGGGTGGGATTGGACACCAACGTGATCGGGCGGGTAAAAGTGCACGGGGTATCCGATCACCCGGCGTGCGATATCCACACGATTGCTGTTTTGAGCCTGACCCCGGAGACCCACGGTAACGCCTCCGGCATTGGCCTGGCGGATGTAACCACCCGTCACCTGGTGGAACAAATCGATTTTGAGGCTCTCTATATCAACTGCTCCACCGCCGGGATCTGCGGCATCCAGCGCTCCTTCATTCCCATGGTTACCCCACATGATCATGCCGCCATCGTGACCGCGTTGCGGGTATGCGGGCAGCCCGATCCACTAAAAGCGCGGATTATCCGCATCAAAAACACCCTTTCACTCGGGGAGATCGATATTTCCGAAAGCCTGGCTGCCCAGATCCGGGAAAACGAAGACCTCAGGATAACCAGCCGCCCGTTTGAGCTGACTTTCAACCCGCAGGGGTATTTATTGCCTTTCGAACAGGCTCTGGCAAATCAAGAAGCATAAGACCCACCCATCGGGGTAACCCAAAATTTCTCTGGAGAGAAGCATGGAAAGAATTTCACCACCCATGATTTTATCGGATACCGAAACCAGCGCCAACGAGGCCTCCTACCAGGCGGTGGATATCGAGCACTGGCTGCACATGTACGAGCAAATGCTCAAGATCCGCCATTTCGAAGAAACCGTCAATGAGCTGTACAAAAGCGCCCGCATGCCGGGATTATCGCATTTGTATGCCGGGGAAGAAGCGGTTGCGGTTGGTGTGTGCGAGGCGCTCCGGCGTGACGATTACATCACCAGCACGCATCGCGGGCATGGTCACTGTCTCGCCAAAGGCGCCCAGATCGACCGCATGTACGCAGAGCTGCTCGGCAAAGCCGCCGGCTACTGCAAAGGTAAGGGCGGATCAATGCACATCGCCGATCCTGAGACGGGCAACCTGGGAGCGAATGCCATCGTAGCCGGCGGCGGCGGGATCGCCACCGGTGCCGCCCTCTCGAGCAAAATGCGCAATTCTGGACAGGTTGCAGTGTGCTTTTTTGGCGAGGGCGCCATGGGACAGGGGGTTCTTTACGAAGTCATGAACATGGCAGCCTTATGGAAACTCCCGATCCTTTATGTTTGCGAGAATAACCTGTATTCCGAATACACCTTTTACCAGGAAACCATGGCGGGTAAATTGAGAGCCCGCCCGGAAGCCTTCGGCATTCTGACCGAAGAGGTGGATGGGCAGGATGTGCGCCAGGTTTTCATCACGGCTGCACGCCTTGTGGATGGCCTTCGGCAGGGCGCCGGACCGGCGTTCTTGATCTGCAATACCTACCGGTACTACGGTCACCATGTGGGCGATATCAACCGGGGCTATTACCGCCTCAAAACCGAAGAAGAATTATGGAAAAACAGCCATGACCCGATCAACCTGTTGGCCGGGTGGCTGTCGGCGGGCCGCGGCGTCCAGCTGAGTATTCTCGAAAGCATCGAAGACCAGGTGCGCAAAGAGATCGATGACGGGGTCAAATTTGCTGAAATCAGCCCCGTATCCGGATCAAAACGAGGTAAACCAAGATGTCTATGCCTGAATCTGCAAAATTCAAGGACAGCACGATGCGGGAAATCACATTGAGCCAGGCCATCCGTGAAGCCTTAGCCGAGGAGATGCGCCGCGATGCGAGCATCTTCATCATTGGCGAGGATGTAGCCGAGGCCGGAACGCCCTTCAAGGTATTGGCAGGCCTGGTGGATGAATTTGGCACCGGCCGCGTCATCGATGCGCCGATTTCCGAACCTGGTTTTGCCGGGGTCGGCGTGGGCGCCGCCATGACCGGCATGCACCCGGTGGTGGATATCATGTTCGGCGATTTCCTGGGCCTGGTGATGGACCAGATCGCCAACCAGGCCGCCAAGATCCATTATATGTCGGGCGGCAAGTTGAAAGTGCCGATCGTCTTCCGCACCACCCTGGGCGCCACCCGCCGGGCAGCCGCCCAGCACAGCCAGAGCCTGCAGGCCTGGCCCAGCCATATTCCGGGTTTGAAAGTTGTGCTTCCCTCAACCCCCTATGATGGGAAAGGCCTGCTGAAAACCGCCCTGCGGGATGATAATCCCGTCGTTTTTATCGAAGATAAGCTCATGCACCAGGTCAAAGGATGGGTGCCCGAAGAGGAATATACCATTCCATTTGGCGTTGCCGATATCAAGCGCCAGGGGACCGATATTACCCTCGTCGCCACCAGCAGTATGGTGCAGGTGGCCCTGGCTGCTGCAGAGCAGCTTGCCGCCATTGGGCTCAGCGCCGAGGTGGTTGATCCGCGCACCACCTCCCCGCTGGACCGCCAAACGTTGATCGAATCTGCCAAAAAGACCAGCCGCGCCATCGTGCTGGATGAAGGTTACGAGCGCTATGGCGTCACGGCAGAGCTGGCCGCGGTGATTGCAGATGGCGCATTTTACTACCTGGATGCGCCGGTGAAGCGTATGGGCGCTATGGATGTTCCGGTGCCTTTCTCACCTGCCCTGGAAGACCTGACGGTTCCCACACCTGAAAAAGTGACCGAAATGGCCAAAATGCTTTGCGGTCGGGTTTGATTTGTGGAGACATCCCAAAATGCATACCACGAATGTCATCATGCCTGTCCTGGGAATGATCCAGGAATCCGGCAAAATCATCAAGTGGCTTGTAAGAGAAGGCCAGCCGGTCCAGCAGGGTGAACCTTTGCTCGAAGTGGAGACCGATAAAGCCGTTGCTGAAATCGAATCTCCGGCATCGGGGATTTTGAGCAATGTGACCGCTCAGGAAGGCGAGGATGTACCGGTTGGGATCGTGATCGCGGTCATCCGGGGGAAACAAGACCAGGGGGAGGAGGTCAGGGTTCCCGTTGATCCTCCTGATCTGCACAAAGAGCCGGTCACCGCCAGCCCGCTGGCAGCCCGCATGGCAGCCGAGCATGGAGTGGCGTTGGAAGGCATCCGTCCTCAGGGAGGCAGGGTGGAAAAAGGTGATGTTCTGGCCTACCTTCAAAAGCAATCACAAAATCCGCCGGGCCGGTCTGTGCCGGGACGACCGCTGGCATCGCCCAAAGCCCGCCGGATGGCCGCGGAGAACGGCGTGGCGCTCACCGCCATTCAGGGCAGCGGCCCGCAGGGCGCGATTCTATCCGGCGATGTGACCGCTTCCATCCCCCCCGCCGCCCAAAAGCCTGCCCCGGATAGTCAGGCAGCGCCTGCAGGAGGCTCCCCACAGGAGTTGGAAACTGCACAGGTCGCCTCCTCTCTCAGCCAGACCTGGCGGATTATGGCCGAACGCACCACCGCAGCCTGGCGCGATGTTCCACATTTCTTTCTTTTACGAGAAGTCGAAGCGACGCGCCTGATCGCCTGGAAAGAGTCCATCGAAAAAAACAGAGGCGCCCGGGTTACTTATACCGATCTGCTTGTAAAGCTTGTGGCCGAATCGCTGAAGAGACATCCGGGCATCAATGCATCCTACCAGGATGGCAGGCTGACGTTGCTGCCGACCATAAACATCGGGATCGCTGTCGCAATCGATGATGGGCTGGTTGTGCCGGTGATCCAGAACGCCGGTTCGTTGACCATTACCCAGATCGCTGAGGCGCGCATTGCCCTGGTGGAGCGTGCTCGCTCGGGCAAACTGCGTCCGGCGGATATTTCCAATGGCACTTTCACCATCAGCAACCTGGGGATGTTCGGCGTGGATGCTTTCCTCGCCGTTCTGAATCCTCCCCAGGCCGCAATTTTGGCGGTGGGCCGCATCGCCGACCGCGTCCTGGCGGTTGGAGGCCAGCCGGTTGTCCGTCCGGCTTTCAGCTTCAGCCTGTCGTACGATCACCGTGCCGTTGATGGCGCCCGGGGGGCAAAGTTCGTGGATACCCTGGCAGCCCTCATCGAGGAACCCCTGGGTATCCTGGCTTAACCAGAAAACAAGAGAGGGCGCCGGTCGTGCAACTTGACCGGCGCCCTCATTTATGTTAAATCAGCCGGAATATTCAAAAACACCTTCAGGCGTGATCTGCGAGCATCGAAATATTAATCGTGGTGCGGCTCGACAAACATGGGGCCGAAAACCCCGGCCTCTTTCAACCTGCGTTCCCGCTCCACCAGAAGTTTTTCGATCAGGTCCAGATCGGCGTCAGAAATGACCAGCTCTGACGCACGGATGGTTTCTTCCAACTGTGCAGGCCGGCGCGCCCCAACGATTGCCGAGGTGATTTCAGGACGCCGCAAGACCCAGGCGATCGCAACTTGAGAAACGCTCCACCCGTTGCGGGCAACGATGAGGCGCAGTTCGTCGATAAACTGCAGGTTGATTTGAAAACGACCTTCGCGATAATCGTCGTACTGCAGACGCCAATCATCCTTCGGCAAATTCAGCCAGCGGTCCAGCGTGAATTTTCCAGATAACAGTCCCACGCGCAGTGGGCTGTACGGGATCAGGCCAATCTGGTTGTCAGCACAAAAAGTGAGCAGCTCCTGTTCGATCTCACGCTGGAACAGGTTGTATGGCGGCTGCAGGGAAGCCACCGGATGAATTACCTGAACACGCTGGAGCTGTTCTACGCTGAAATTTGAAGCGCCGGCGTAGCGCACTTTCCCTTCCTGCACCAGCGCGGCTATGGCCGCCCAGCCTTCTTCCAGGTCGATATTCGGGTTTGGCCAGTGAACTTGATACAGATCGATCACATCGGTATCCAACCGCCGCAGGCTCTGTTCCACCTCCCGGCGGATGCTGTCAGCTTTGAGGCAGCCGTGGATGTTCTCTCCGCCGGCCTCCCAGATGATCCCGCATTTGGTCGTCAGGAATACCTGCCCGCGCTTGCCTTTGAGCGCTCTGGCTATCATTTCTTCTGCATGACCCAGACCGTAGACGGGGGCCGAATCAATCCAGTTAACCCCCAGGTCTAAGGCCCGGTGGATCAAAGAGATCAAATCTTGATCATCCTGTTCACCAATGTTGAACTGATAGCCTCCCCCCGCAACAGCCCAGGTGCCCAGGCCGATTTTGGATAACCACAGTTCAGAAAATCCCAGTTTGCGCTTTTCCATGTCAAACCATCAAGTGGGCTAACCCGCTAACCACAGGTAGGGTCTTTCGATGAACCGTTTGATTCGCTGCAAAAAGCGGGCTGCCTGGGCGCCATCCACCAACCGGTGGTCAAAGGTCAGGCTGAGGTACACCATATGCCGGATAGCCACCTGACCGGCTTCAGCATCCACGACCACCTGTTTGGGGTTGATACGTCCCACGCCCAGAATGGCACACTGCGGCAAATCAATGATCGGGGTAAACGCATCGATCTCAAACATACCCAGGTTGGTGATCGTAAAGGTGGCGCCCTGCAGCTCATCGTAGCCAATTGTGCCGGCCCGCGTCTTTTCGATCAAGGCGGCGCTTTCGCGGGCAATCTGGCGCAGGCCCTTGGTCTGCACATCACGCAGAACCGGTACAATCAGACCGCGCTCCGTATCCACCGCAATGGCGACATGAACGCTTGAAGATTGGACGATTTCATCGCCATCCAGGCGCGCATTGAGCATGGGGTGTTCCAACAACGCCTGCGCCGACAGCTTTGCCAATAAATCGTTATACGATGGAACCGCCAGCCGATCAGCGGCAAAATCTTCCTTGAGCGCCTTGCGCAGCGCCACCATCTCGGTGGCATCCACTTCACAGGTCAACGTAACCGGCGCTGTGGTGTGGGCGCTGGCAGCCATGTGCTCGGCAATTTTCTTCCGCATGGATGGCATGGGCAGGCGTGTGGTTTGCGCGGCGGCTGCGGCAGGTCTGGGCAAGTCTTGGGTTCGAACGGCGGATTCCACATCTTTTGCCATGATCCGCCCGCGGGAGCCGCTCCCCTGCACCTTCTGCCACTCGACACCCAGGCTCTGCGCCAGCCGCCGGGCATATGGGCTGATGTAAATACGCTGTCCGGGCCGGCCAGCAGGCTGAGCAGGTTCGTGCAATGCTGGGGCTTCCTGAACCGCAGCAACTCTCTGCGGCTCTGGAGTTTCTGACATTTTGGGCGAGCTGTTTCCAGGAACGCGGAAGCTGGCTTTCTCCGCTTCAGGCACCAGGTATCCCAGCAAAGTGCCCACCGGCACCTTTTCTCCGATTTTGGGCGACGTTGGGGGAATGTGCAGGTATCCGCTGTCTAAAGCCTCAATTTCCTGGACGGCCTTATCGCCCTCGATCGAAAAGAGGAACTCGCCCGCATTAACAAACTCACCGTCCTGTTTGAGCCAGGCAGCCAGGCTTCCTTCTTCCATGTCCCATCCCAGGCGGGGCAGTTTGACTTCATAAGCCATAATAATCCCTCCGGCTATTCAACCAACAAGGAACGCACTGCACTGGCAATACTCTGTGCATTGGGAAGCAGGGCCGCCTCCAAAGGAGGACTGTAAGGGGTCGGCACAGACAGGCCGTTGACACGCCGCACAGGTGCATCCAGCTCATAAAAGCCGCGCTCCATCACCTGCGTGGCAATCTCGGCCCCGGCTCCGCAAGCAGAAAAGTCTTCATCCACGATCAGCAGCCTGTGTGTCCGCGCGACCGATTCGAGGATTGTATCGATGTCCAGCGGGGATAATGAGCGTGGATCGATGACCTCCACCGAGATATTCTCTTTTACCAGGAGATCGGCGGCGTTTAATGCTTCAATCACCATGTAGGATATTCCGACGATGGTGATATCTTTCCCCGGGCGGGCGATGGATGCTTTGCCAAATGGAACCAGGTGTTCGCCTTCAGGCACCGGCCCTTTATACTTCATCAACTTCTTGTGTTCCATGAACATGACGGGGTCATCCGATTGGATTGAGGTTTTAAGCAAACCTTTCGCATCGGCGGGAAAAACCGGCGCAACCACTCGCAAACCCGGGATGTGCATCCAGATCGAAAACAGGCTGGCAGAATGGTGCGGGCCGGTGGAAGCCACGCCAATTCCCCCGCGCATCACCACAGGCACCTTTACCTGCCCGTTGCTCATATAGCGCAGGCGGGTCATCTGGTTGATAATATCTCCCAGGGCATCCAGCTCAAAATCCAGGATCATGAAATCGATGATCGGGCGCGCCCCCAGCACAGCCGCCCCGGTGCAGATGGTTGTAAAACCGCGCTCGCTGATCGGGGTATCCCGCAGGCGCATCTCGCCGTACAGGTCATACAAACCCACGGTGGTATTGTAATTCCCACCGCGCGGTCCAATCCCTTCACCAACCACAAAAATCATGGGATTGCGGGCCATTTCTTCTGCCAGGCCTTCGCGGGCCGCATCCGTATAGGTCATTTCACGCATAGCGCACCTCCTCAGGAGTATAGAAAGTTCGTGATGGTGGAAGGATCGGGCATGGGGCTGTTTTGGGCGAAAACACCCGCCTCCTCAGCGACTTTGCGCATGGCTGCGTCCAATTGCTGGATGTCATCCTGGGATGCAGTCCCCATTTCCAACAGGCGGGTTTCGAACAATTTGATCGGATCCCGCGCCTTCCAGCGTTCGATCTCTTCAAGCGTCCGGTAGCCTGCATCTCTCATTCCTTCTGCGTGGGCGCGCGTGCGGTAGGTGTGACATTCAATCAGCGTGGGACCGTTCCCGAGGCGCGCTCTGCTCACCGCCTCGCCGGCTGCCTGATACACAGCCAGAACATCATTACCATCCACCTCCACGCCCGGCAGGCCGTAGCCAGGGGCGCGGCTGGCAACGCTCTTGCTGTGCGAAGCATAGGTGAACGCAACTTCGGTGGCATACATATTGTTTTCACAGATGAAGATGACCGGGAGCTGCCAGGTCGTCGCCATGTTCAACCCCTCGTGGAAGGCGCCGTTGTTGCTGGCTCCATCGCCGAAGAAAGACACACCCACCCGGTCTGATCCACTCAGCTTGGAGGCATAACCTGCTCCGCTGGCTAACAGGATGCTCGGGCCAACAATCCCCGACGTTCCATAAAACCCTACGGACGGATCAAACAGGTGCATACTCCCGCCGCGCCCGCCGCAGCAGCCGGTGGCTTTTCCCATCACTTCAGCGATCATCTTCTCCGGTTTCATGCCTTTCGCCAGAGCGTGCCCGTGACCGCGATGCGTGCTGAAGACGGCGTCATCGGTGCGCAGATGGGCGCAAACCCCCGTCGCCACCGCCTCTTCGCCAATGTAGGTGTGCATACCACCGGGGATATCCCCGCGTGCATAGCCTTTCACCAACTGTTCTTCGCAATAGCGGATGAGCAGCATGGTTCGAAGCAAGCCGAGCATTTGTTCTTTGGATAGCGCGAGCTCGGAATCTTTTTCTTTGAACATCTGGGAGGCTCCTTCCAGGCGCAGTTTCATCAACCTGTTTGATGATGACAGAGCTGCCTATTCTATTTAGCGTTGGTTTGGATCAAAATCTATGATACAATCATACCACAGTTAACCGATAACAGTTGACAATAAACCAGAATCCTGGAGAAACCTATGGAACACCACTCCCCCGAGCCTTCAAAAGAATTTTTAAGAGCATTGTGCAAATTGGGATTGTGGTTGCCAATGTGGATGATGTCGTCCAAAAATTGACTGAAATATTCGGAATGGGCCCCTTCCGAATCACAGATTGGCCGCCGGAAGGCCGGGAGGATATGCAGCGCTATTACCACCGCGAGCTGTCAAATTTTACAGCCCGGATGGCATTCACCGAACTCGGTTCGGTCGAACTCGAGCTGATCCAACCCTGCGAAGGCAGCAGCATCTGGGCTGATTTCTTGCGCGAGCATGGCGGCGGCATTCACCATATACGTTTCAACGTTGAAGCCATCGAACCCGTAATGGGTTACCTGGGTCAACATGGGATCGAGCCAGCCCAGCATGGCACCGGGCTGCGTCCCGGCACGACCTGGATGAACTTCGACACCGAAGAGCTGTTGGGTTTCATCATCGAAGTGATGAGTGTTGTTCCTGGCACAGACGGCAGAACCCCAAAGGCATTTGATGGCAAAGGCTAATCGGTCAGGTATCAAAAGGAACGTTCTCCATGGCGCGCTTCACTCGTTTACAAGTCATCAATGACCTGCTGAGTACAGGGCTGATCCCCTTGTTTTTTGAGAAAGATGCCCAACTGGCCCTGGCTGTTGTTAAAGCCTGCCAGGAAGGCGGCGCTCATATCGTCGAGTTTACCAACCGGGGTGATTTTGCCTGGAAAACTTTCGGTGAGCTGGAAAGCGCGCTGGCGCAGGGAAGATCTCCGGTCATATTAGGAGCCGGCACAATCGACGATGCCCCGACGGCAGCCATTTACATCGCTTCCGGGGCCAACTTTATCGTCTCACCCAGTTTCAATGTCGAAGTGGCGCGTTTGTGCAACCGGCGGAAAATACCCTATTTCCCGGGCTGCGCAACGCTGACCGAGATTGCCACAGCAGAAGAATGGGGCGCTGAGATCTGTAAGATCTTCCCGGCTCAGGAAGTCGGCGGTCCGGCCTTTATTAAAGCCGTTCTCGGGCCGCGGCCCTGGTCGCGGCTGATGCCAACCGGGGGCGTCAGCCCAACCCGGGAGAGCATCAGCGCCTGGATCGAAGCCGGGGCAAGCTGCCTGGGAATGGGGTCAAACCTGATCAGCAAGCCGCGCGTTAAAGAGGGGAATTTTGCCGCCATCAGCGCAGATATCCGGCGCTCGGTGGCATGGATCCAGGAAGCCAGATCGCCGGCAAAATAAAACATACAGGCTGCCCAACGGGTCGAACTAAACTTCCGCAATTACAAGGTTTTCCAAATATCCGATATTTTCGATCTCGACCCGCACGACATCGCCGGGTTGTAAAAACTGTTGCGGATTGCGTGAAAAACCGACCCCGGCGGGTGTACCGGTGATCATCAGGTCGCCGGGCTCGAGCGTCATAACCTCACTCAGAAAAGAAACCAGGTAAGGAACATCAAAAACCAGATGGCGGGTGTTGGAATGCTGCACGATCTGGTCGTTCACCCAGGTGCGGATTTCTAGCCCCGCGGGGTCACGAATCTCATCCGTCGTCACCAGGGCCGGCCCCATCGGTCCGAATGTGTCAAAAGTTTTTCCAAGCGTCCACTGGCTTGAGAAAAACTGGTAATCCCGGGCGCTGACATCATTGAAAACCACGTAACCGGCCACAAATTCCAGGGCTTCCTGCCTGGAGACATGCCTGGCGCGCTTCCCAATCACCACACCCAGCTCACCTTCCCAATCCACCTGGCTGCTCACCCGGGGAAGTACGATTGGGTCGGTGGGTCCGATGATGCAGTTGCTGTATTTGGCAAAGATGGCAGGGTGCTCCGGCGGGGTCAGTCCGCTCTCGAGGATATGATCGCCGTAATTCAGGCCCACGCACAGGATTTTCCCCGGGCGCGGGATTGGCGCGCGCAGGCTGGCATCTTTCAGGGGAATGAAGGCTTCATCCTTGTTCAGCGATAGAGCGCGCTGGGCCTTATCCAGGGCGATCTCGCCCATTTCCAGAAACGAAATGAGATCGACCGGAAGGGAGCGATCCAACACATTCAAGTCGCAGACGACTTGTTCCCCATCTATTGAACTTATGGCGCCAATCCGGGTGGCGCCGTGCTGTGAAAAAGTAACCAGTTTCAAAACGGCCTCAGCTTGTTTTGAATAGCTTGGGTTTTGGAGAGTTTGCCGGGTTCTCGGGCCTTTCACCTCTCAAGACGCGCACGATCTCCATGCAGGCGCGCTCGCGCAGCTGGCGACCGGCCTCCAACGAACACCATGCCATGTGCGGGGTCACCAGGATGTTCTCTTCTTTCAGCAATGGGTCATCCGGCGCAGGCGGCTCCACCGCGCGCACATCCAGGGCTGCTCCGCTGATCTGGCGGCTGCGGACAGCCGCCAGGAGCGCAGCCTCATCGATCAGAGCGCCCCGCGAGGTATTGATCAGGTAGGCGGTGGGTTTCATCCAGGCCAGATTCTCGGCGTTGATCATGGCCCGGGTTGTATCAGAAGCAGGTACATGCAGGGAGACATAATCCGATTTCCGCAATACCTCTTCCAGGCTGGCTGGCTTTACACCCAGGGAAGCAAAAAAATCGTCTGCGACAAAAGGATCATAGGCAATCACATTCAGCCCGATACCACGCGCTTTTTGCGCCGTTGACCGGGCGATCTTCCCAAATCCAACCAGACCCAGCGTCTGGCCGCTCAGGCGGGCAATATCGCGGTCCGTATTCTCCCAGCGTCCCTGCCGCGCCGCGGTCATCATCGAAAAAAGGCGGCGGTTGCAGGTTAAAGCAGCGCGATGGCATGCGTCGAGACCTCTTCAACGAAGGCATCCGGCACATTCGTCACCCAGATGCCGTGCTCGGCTGCCGCCGCCAGGTCGATATTATCGAGGCCTGTGCCAAACCGGGAGAGGATTTTGCAATTCTCCAGCGTTGCCAGCAGCCAGGCAGGGTACAAGTCGATGGTGAAAGCAATCGCATCCGCTCTTTTCGCCAGTTCCCTGGCGCCTGGCTCCAGGATGCTGCGAGCATAATGAACCTGCGCACCCAGCTCACGGGTCAGAATCTCTTCTTCGAGCGCAATGTCGCTGTACTCACTTAAGGCTATCAAAACCAGGGGTCTCATAGATCACCGGCCGTTCATTCTTGTTTGGTCTAATACTGGCCAAATTCATGGCCTGCTTCAGAAAATGCGCGGATATTTTCGTAGGGGGTGCCGTCAAAGAAGAAATCGGTCGTAGACAGGATCCAATTACCGCGCGGCTTCACTTTTTCCAGTAACTGCCGTGTTTTTTCTCTCACCTCGTCCGGGGTGGCTTTCATTAAAAATTCCACCTGGTCGATATTGCCGCGCAGGATCATATCCGGCCGAATAACACGCAGCGTTTGGTCGAGATCCACATCGCCAAAAGGAGGCGGGGTCAGGTAGCCCCAGCAGTCAATTTCCATATCGTTATACAGATGCATAATTTTGGCTGCATCCCCGCAGTTGTGGAAAATATTGAAAGCCCCGGCTTCATGGATGGCCTTGAGCACTCTGTTTTCATATGGACTGACATAGCGGGTGTAATATTTGGGTCCCACACCGCTGCCCGCCAGGTTAGCGCCCACCTCGATGACATCTGCACCGTTGGCAATCAGCTTGCGGTTGCGCTCGATAACGCGTTCGGTGAAATAATCCATCATCTCATGATAAAAGCCCTCATCGTTGTGAGGGTCCATAAAAACGGTTTCGAGATTGCGAAATACACGCGCCAGTGTGTTGAATGCGCCGTTTATGCATGTCGCCACCAATCCCTTATCGCCAATGGCGGCTCTGGCGCGGCGCACCAGGCTGCAGTCCATAAAATCGGCCGGCGGAGAATATTTTCTGAAGATCTCAAAATCCTTCGGGGTCTTGATCAACTGTTCCCCCGGCGCAGATATGCACAGGTAGGTCGATGTTCTGGCGTAATTCTCCACGTGACGCAGGTCACCCTCCGGGGTGCGGATGGTGACTTCGCGGCGTTTGGTATCGCCATGGCGTTCATCCTGGATGGTCACATCCCAGTTATCCCAGGAACGCACGACGCTCTTATCGATGGAGGTATCGGCAGCGTACATATCCCAGACCGTGCCGAGGGAATGAAGAACATCGAAGCCAAAATAATCACAATATTCGATGAACTTCACAATCGGGTCGAAGTCATCGGGGTTGAAAAAATTATCCATGTCGGGCTGATAACCAAACATTTCGTAAACCGCGTTATAGTAAAGAAATGGCGCAATGGGTACACGGTCCACTTGTTCGCCCCGGAAGGTTTTTAAAAGCCTTTCTCTGCCATTCATCGTGATATCCTTTCTTAACCTGATCTGGCCAGAATCGCTGGCTTGCTGGAAATCAATCCCGCTTGCCAGTGAAAGATTCAAATGCCAGTCGTAAGTAGATCTGGCTTTGACCGTAGAATATTCCTTGTGTAATCTGGCTACATCCAGACGATCCAGCGAGGCGGTGGCGGGCTCAAGAAAGACATTGTAAAGATCCTGCCAACCGCCCTCATTGGGTAAAATTCCCAAATACGGAACCTTCTCTACCGGAAATGAAAGGAAAAGCGAGAAGTTGCTCGCAGGATACGTCAGCCCGCAGTAACCCTGCGGCAATTTCCCTTTGATAAAATATTTTTCTGCGTTCTTGACCGATTTTGGCTGCAATTGGCGCAAATCACGTTCCACCCCATCGGCAGTTGTAAAGCGCGGCCAGGGAAATTCATCACCGTACTTGCCCAGTTGGCCTGAAAAACTCAGGGTGCTGATAATGCTCTCAATGCCCTCCGGCAGCACCAACCTGGCGCCTTCTTCTAGATAGAGCATCGTATGCGCCGCCCACATGAAATCAAAATCAAAATTCGACAGGTTGGTGAGGCGGTAGTCCAGACGCAAAATATCATCCGCCGCAAATGATATCCATTTCTCCAGCAGGTAAGGGAAACGCACGCCATGCACATTCATGTAAAGCCGGTCACTCAGAATGGCATGCTCCCAGGGCAGGCTCCAGACTTCGCCATGATCTGCCAGCGGTATCCCTTGCCAGGGATAGCTCTCATAGAAGCATTTATCGATTGTCGGGAACATATCATCGAAGCCAGAGCATTCCCCGGCGACATAATCGCCGTCGAAGGGCTGAAGCAAGTACTTTTCAGCGGGACGTTGTACCAGAAGCTCACAGCCCACAGGCTTGTACACAAGGGAAGCCATCTTTGCGCCGATACCAGGGAGAAACTGGGCGCGGATGGCATCTGACTCGATTGTGATGGCTGGTTGATCTTTATATACAGACGGGGAAATTTTGATCATCACAGCTTTCCTTCCCTAATCCTGAAGACCCAGTAGCCTTTTGGCTTCAGCCACGGCTTGCACAGCAGAAGGCGCATACCCATCTGCGCCGATCTGGTCTGCATATTCCTGGCTGATCGGCGCTCCTCCGATCATCACACGCACATTCCGGCGCATTCCGGCAGCCTCGAGAGCCTGGATGGTATCCTTCATGCCTTTGAGTGTGGTGGTCAACAACGCTGACATTGCCAGCAGCGGCGCTCCCTGCTCTTTCAACACCTCGACAAACTTCTCGGGAGGCACATCCACCCCCAGATCGATCACTTCAAAGCGTGCGCCTTCCAGCATCATGCGCACAAGATTTTTGCCAATATCATGCAGATCGCCTTTTACCGTTCCAAGAACAACCTTACCCAGTGAACCGCCGCTTGCTCCACCCTCACCGGCCAGCAAAGGCTGGAGCACCGTCATGCCAGCCTGCATGGTTGCACCTGCCATGACCAGCTCGGGCAAGAAAAATTCTCCACCTTCATACATTTTGCCCACTTCATCCATACCATCCGCCATTCCCAGGATGATTTCAAATGTCCCCAGGCCGGCATCCAGCGCGGCCTGCACCGCGCGCTGAACACCCGGACCGTCAAATGCAACCAGGCGTTGGCGAACATCATCAATGGCTGAGGCCTGCGCAGCGTTTAACTGGGATGGCTTCTTTTCTGTTTTCTCAACCCTCTTGACCTGCACAGCAGCAGGTTTATCTTCTTCCTGAAGTGTTGGCTCTCCTGCCATGCGCCTGGCGATATTGGCGCGCACGCTGAGGACGATCCTGTTAGCCGTATCGAACGGATCCCAATTGACCGGGATATAGCCTCCCTGGCTGTCCATTCCCGTATTATTGATGACAAAGGTTCCCATCATAATCCCGCGAAAATCATCCAGTCCGGCAAACAAATGGGCATAATAATCTTCCACATCCACAGGCGAGGCGTCCTGGATCTGAAATCGTCACCCGGTGATCCATGCTTTTGACCAGGTGGGCAAATGCATCGAACTTGCCCAGCGGTGAGTTGTTGATCACTCGCAGGGAACGGATTTGTTTCAGATTATCAATATTCTGACCGCCGTTACCGCAATAGTGAACACTGCCTCCACCAAAGGCTTCGAAAATCCGGGAAACTCGCGGCACCACAAATTCATGGTACAGATCCGCCCCCATCAAGACCATGTCATCATCCGACTCCCAAACCCCGCAGCCGGGAGAAAAGACGCCCTGCAAGCCGTTACTGCTCTCGAGCGGTTCACCAATATGTTCCTTCTGGACTTTGACCCACTGGATAAATGCATCGGTGACCATGTCAAACAGATCATGCACCATCTGCGGCTCACTGTACATCCACTGATAGAGCTGGGCTTGCCCGCACATCAACCCGATCGTATCCAGCGGACCCTGCATATCTGTCAGACCCACCGGGAGATCGCCGTTCGCGACCACATAATCAATCGCATTCAATACCCGCGGCATCCAGCCGTCTGTGTTGGGATCAGGCAGCCTTAAACGAGCTATGTCGGATGGCGATTTTATGCACGCCTCAGCCACTGCGGGGTCATCAGCAGGATCATCGGGTACACGGATCCTGGCTCCAAAACCAGATGCCAGAACCCCGGTGCCAAACCAGGGCATGAAATATGGCACATAGTCATCGTTGACGCGCCGCAAATGCTTTTCATAACCACCCGCCTGGTAGGCAAACATACTTGCCGGGTTGGTGTAATAGTCCACCGGTTTATCGTTGCTGCCAAAAGCGAAATAACATGGGGTGTTGATGAGAACGGGCACATCTTCGGGTGAATTTACCTGCTCCCGATTGAAAGCCCGCTTGATTTTTAGAATTCGCTGCGATAGATCGAAGCCTCGCCACTCTGTAAATTCACTCATTTGAAGACCTCACAATTATTTCTGAAACAAGCCAGACATCTGCCCAGAATCATCCTGGTCAGAGCTGGCACCTACAACTCTGACCAGGAAAGGAGTAGTTAATTTGATATTCGACCTAATCTTTCTTTTCGAGGGTCTTTACGTTATCCAGCATATCAGTTTTCTTTTCGCTGACACCCAGGTACATGCGTGCACTGGTGCCGCCGTCTACAAACAAAACCTGGCCGGTCACATATTTTGCATCATCCGAAGCAAAGTAGGCAACTGCCGCGCCAACGTCCTCGGGCATCCCGATGAACCCCACCGGGATTTCATGATCAAACATGTGCACATCATAATTGGGGACGACGCCAAAGAATTTTTCCACGTGAACCGCACCGGGGGCGACACAATTCACATTGATATGGTATGGCGCAAGCTCCAGGGCCAGCTGCCGGGTCATGGCGTTCAACCCGCCTTTGGTGGTTGCATAGGCGGTGATGTGCTGGTATGTTTGGATACTGTGTATCGAGCTGATGATGATGATTTTCCCGCCGCCTTGTTTAACCATCTGGCGCGCCGCCGCCTGGCTGCACAGGAAATTGCCTTTCAGGTTTGTGTCAAGGATCCAATCCCATTGTTCTTCCGTCAAATCCAAAAAATTGACATGCGGGTCGATGCCGGCGTTATTGACGAGAATATCGACCCTGCCAAAAGTCTCGATCGTCTTATCGAACATCGCGTTGACTTCGCTGGCTTTGGCAACATCGGCTTTAAAGGTGAATGCCTGCCGTCCGAGTTCCTTGATCCTGGCGCACATATCTTCTGCGCCGCTGGCACTGTGGGCATAATTCAAAACGACGTGCGCCCCTTCCTGAGCCAGGCGATGGGCAATGCCGATGCCAATTCCTTTCCCGGCTCCGGTAACGACAGCTACTTTGTCCTGAAGCTTCATGGTTTTCTCCATAGGGTCTGATAGAGAATTGATCGGGTCACACGCGGGCTGTTACAGCTCCGTTCCCGTTGGTTTTTCCGGCTATATTCGATTGAGTAGCAGCCAGCATGACACGGTGTTCGCTGGCTTCCGCCTTTGCAAACTCATCGCGGATCTTTCCTCCTGCCAGGACAACAAACCGGTCGCACATGGCGAGCAGCTCCGGCAGCTCAGAAGATACCATGATGATGGAGATCCCCTGGGACGCCAGGTCTAACATGATGTTGTAGATTTCGTTCTTGGCGCCCACATCTACGCCTTTGGTCGGCTCATCCATCAATAATATTTTCGGTTCACCTAAAAGAACCCGACCAATGACAACTTTTTGCTGGTTTCCGCCGCTCAAGTTGACCACCAGGGTTTCAATGGAGGGCGCTCTCACATTCAGTTTATCCACATATTCCTGAGCGATTATTTTTTCTTTACCCCGGTTGATCAGGATTGAACGTGAAATTAACTTAAGATTATTGACCGTGATGTTGGGCCGGATGGTGAGTTCAGGAATAATCCCATCCACTTTGCGGTCTTCGGTCACCAGGGCAATTCCGGCCTGTTTCGCTGCAGAGGTACTGTGCACATGGACTTCCTGACCGTCCACGAATACCTTTTTACTGGCGCCCAAACGCCCGTAGATTGCATTCAACACTTCAGAACGCCCGGAACCCACCAACCCGGCGATGCCCAGGATTTCACCTTTGTGTAAAGAGAAGCTGATATTCTCCACAAGGTTGCGATTGGCGATCGTTGGGTGGGCAATGGTCAGACCTTCAAGGCGAAACACCTCTTCGGCCTGGGAATACACAGTTGGCCGCGCCGGGTACATATGTTCGATCTTGCGACCCACCATAGCCGAGATAATCGCGTTTTCGTCAAAATCCGCACGCTCAAAGTTGCCAGCCACGCTGCCATCCCGGAGGACGGTGACGCTGTCAGTAAGCTCAAAGATCTCGGATAGTTTGTGTGTGATAAATACCGAAGTGACGCCTTTATCGCGTAAATTATTCAGGGTCTTGAATAATACATTGATTTCGGTGAGGGAAAGTGAGGAGGTAGGCTCGTCCAGAATTAATATGCTTGGATTTGTGTACAGCGCCCGGGCGATCATCACTTCTTGTTTTTGGGCAGCGGTCAGCTTGGAAACGATTTGCCACGGATTGAGATGGATTCCAAGTTCGCGCAGAAATCCTTCCACCCTTTTGGTAAACGAGCGGAGATCAACAAACGGACTCTTACGGTTGTTCCAACGACCGACAACGATATTCTCTGCGACGGTCAGCTCGGGAATTACACTGATTTCCTGCGGCACCACCCCGATGCCCTGAAGCAGGGCCGTGTTGGGCGAGCGCAAATCCAAGGTATTTCCATTGAGGATGAGATTCCCATCATAGGTTCCGGTCGGATAATGACCGGAAAGAATTTTCATCAGCGTGGATTTCCCGGCGCCGTTTTCGCCCACCAGGCCGTGAATGGTGCCCTGCTTCACCTGAAAGGTTACATCGTTTAGGGCTACAACACCAGGAAACTTCTTGGTGATGTAATTCATCTCCAGTAAGACTTTTCTTTCCATAGGAACAACCCCAATACCTTTCTAGAAATGGTCCTGGAAACTTCACGAATTCTTGTGCAGGGATTTGGGGCAGGCGCTGCGCGCCTGCCCCAATTTAATGTAGCAATCTCAGAACTGTAGTTACGGTGTGGCAGTAGCGGCAGCGTTGGCGCCAGCGCCAAGCTTGGCTTCCACATCGTCGTTCAGCTTGTAGTAGGTATCCAGGTCTGCCAGAGTGATGATCGGCGCAACCATCGGGTTGGCGTACTCAAAAGGCTCGCCCCGGAACAACTTGTCCAGAATGTACACTGCCTCGCGGAACTCCTGGAACAACGGCTGCCCGACCAGGCCGTACACCTTGCCGGCTTTCACCAGGTCCAGGTTCGGGCGGGTGTAGTCCATGCTGATGATGACGATATCGCCATCCTTGAAACCCGTCTCCTCGGCAGCGCGTGCCCAGGTCGTCGGGCCAGCACCCGTGGTCGACATCGCTCCCACCATATCCGGGTTCGCTCCGATGATGGCGGCTGCTTTCGCAATCGCCACCGGCGGGTCAAAGCCCTCTTCCTGCGCCGGCAGAATCTTGAATTCGGGGAATTCCTTGTTCATCACCGACGTGAAGGTCTCGGCTACCGTGTTCTCCACCGAGTTGAAGCTGCCTTCGGTCACGGCAACCGTGCCGCCCGTCTTGCCGCGCTTGCGCAGCTCGGCGCCCATCGACATCGCCACATCCGTCGCATACCGCACGGTGTCGGCTGCCACCCAGGCCGTCAGCCCGGGATACTCGCCCTCAGGCTGCGGGAAGTGCGCCGATACCACCGGGATGCCCGCCTTGCCTGCCCGGTCAATCACAGGCTTCAAGGCCGGGTCGTGTGCAAACGAGACAATCCCGCTCGCATTCTCGGCAATCGCCTGCTCGTACGAACCCGAGAGCTGCGCCATATCGGAGCCGTCTGTCAGCAGCAGCTTGTATTCGTAGCCCAATTCTTCACAACCGATCACAAACCCCAGCGTCATCAGCCGGATCACAGGGTGCCCCTTCAGGAACCCTACGTTGTACAATACTTTGCCTTCGGTGGGATCTGGCACGGGGGTAGCGGCAGCGTTGGCGCCAGCGCCAAGCTTGGCTTCCACATCGTCGTTCAGCTTGTAGTAGGTATCCAGGTCTGCCAGAGTGATGATCGGCGCAACCATCGGGTTGGCATACTCAAAAGGCTCGCCCCGGAACAACTTGTCCAGAATGTACACTGCCTCGCGGAACTCCTGGAACAACGGCTGCCCGACCAGGCCGTACACCTTGCCGGCTTTCACCAGGTCCAGGTTCGGGCGGGTGTAGTCCATGCTGATGATGACGATATCGCCATCCTTGAAACCCGTCTCCTCGGCAGCGCGTGCCCAGGTCGTCGGGCCAGCACCCGTGGTCGACATCGCTCCCACCATATCCGGGTTCGCTCCGATGATGGCGGCTGCTTTCGCAATCGCCACCGGCGGGTCAAAGCCCTCTTCCTGCGCCGGCAGAATCTTGAATTCGGGGAATTCCTTGTTCATCACCGACGTGAAGGTCTCGGCTACCGTGTTCTCCACCGAGTTGAAGCTGCCTTCGGTCACGGCAACCGTGCCGCCCGTCTTGCCGCGCTTGCGCAGCTCGGCGCCCATCGACATCGCCACATCCGTCGCATACCGCACGGTGTCGGCTGCCACCCAGGCCGTCAGCCCGGGATACTCGCCCTCAGGCTGCGGGAAGTGCGCCGATACCACCGGGATGCCCGCCTTGCCTGCCCGGTCAATCACAGGCTTCAAGGCCGGGTCGTGTGCAAACGAGACGATCCCGCTGGCTTTCTCGGCAATCGCCTGCTCGTACGAACCCGAGAGCTGCGCCATATCGGAGCCGTCTGTCAGCAGCAGCTTGTATTCGTAGCCCAGCTCTTCACAGCCGATCACAAACCCCAGCGTCATCAGCCGGATCACAGGGTGCCCCTTCAGGAACCCTACGTTGTACAGAACTCTGCCTACAGTGGGATCAACCTCAGCGCTTGCCGGCGCCTCGGTTGCTGCCGGAGCAGCTTCGGTGACCACGGCGGTGGGGGCTGGTTTTGGTGCACAAGACACCAGCATAGCCGCAATCATTACGAGCGCAAACAACTGATATAGAACTTTCCTGGCATTCATTCTTCTTTTCTCCTTTAGAAATTTGACTGAACGCAACTCTATCTTCTTCTTAGGTGGGCAGTAGCCAAATCTTGTGTAAATAGTGTTTTTCGTTTCGAATGCCTCCTTATGGGTATCCTCAGTTGTTTGCCAGTACAAGAAGACCTGATTTGATTTACCAAGTGAGTAAATCAGGCTGAGGTCGCTTTGGCCTTTCGACGGATCAGATCGATAAACACCGCCACGATCATAATTGCGCCAATGGCAACAGTCTGCCAGTAGGGGTCAACATTGATGACGATCAGGCCGTTGTTGACCACCTGCATGATCAATAACCCGATCACGGCTCCGGCAATCGTGCCCGAACCACCCCACAGGCTGACGCCGCCAATGACGACACCGGCGATTACATTCAGTTCCCAGCCCATGCCGATGGTTGGCTGACCGGTGATAATGCGCGCCATCAGTAGCATGCCTGCCAGGCCAGCCATCATCCCCACCAGAACAAACCCGGACGCTTTGATGAAGGTCACGTTGATGCCTGCCAGGTTGGCGACTTCTTTGTTTCCGCCAACCGCATACAATTTTCTTCCGTGAACCGTGCGGCGTAAGACCTGGTCAAAAATTACAGCCAACCCGATAAAGATAAAAAAGCTCCAGGAGATGTTCCAGGGCTGCGCAACGCCAAACTCGTTGACCGGTTCGGGAAGCGGATAGATGGAGTAGCCTTTTGAGATCAGATAGTTCAGGCCTTTGGCGATATTCAACATACCCAGCGTGGCGATAAAGGCCGGTACACCCATCTTAAGAACCACAAAAGCGTTGACCAGCCCGACGGCAGCTCCGGTCAGGAGACCGCCCATGACAGCAGGGAAAATCCCCCAGCCCCAGTTGACCATCAAGAAGCTGCACACGATGGCGCACAATCCGGCCGTAGAGCCAACCGAAAGGTCGAATTCGCCCGAGACCATCAAAAAAACCTGGCCCAGGGCGATAACGCCAATGAACGACATGGCCCGCAGCATGGTTGAGATGTTATTGGGGGAAAGGAAAATCGGGTTCAGGTAATAAAACAGGAGGACAAATCCCAACAATGGGATCAACACGCCAATTTCAGGGATCGCAATAAGCCTTCGGAAGAAATTACCTCTACTTGCGGATGTTTTCATTTCAACGGGTGTCTCAAGCGAAGTTTCTTCCATAAATTCCATCCTTAACTTAATGGGTTTGGGTACGAATGCGAATCGGGAGAGGGTTCACCGGGTTATAAAACAGACTCGATCTGATTGTTTTCTGTCAACAGTTAACACTACATTTGATTTTATATCACAAGTAGAAGGCTTTGTCAATGAGTGTGACGATGGTATTTGTAAGAATTGACCGTAGACAGAATATCTGCCTGATGGTATTAATTAATAAGGAGGATTTGTATTAGGACCGATTGCCCTCCATTCAACAACCCAAATAATTCTCAAACCATCGTTTCCGAGGCAGATATGACGAAGAATTACTTTGATCTCACTGGAAAAGTCGCCGTGGTCACCGGGTCTGGCGGAATGGCGGCATCGGGCATGCGATAGCGGTCGGCTTGCGCAGCACGGGGCAAGCCTGGTTGTCTCCGACATCAACACCGAGGGCGCCCAACAAACTTTCCGAGAAATGGAAGCCCTGGGCGGAAAGTCATCGCCCTGGAATGCGATATATCCAATCCCGAACAAGTCAAGAAACTTTTTTCAGAAGCCGACCGGGCCTTCGGCAGAGTAGATATCCTGGTGAACGTTCCCTTCACTTTCCCGGCCGGGTCCATCCCCATGAATTGGCGTTGGAAGCCTGGGAAAAAACGCTTGCTGTCAGCCTGACCGGGTATATGCTTTGCTGCAGCAAGCGATCCGCCCGCATGCTCGATCAAAATACAGGCGGCGTGATTCTCAACCTTGGTTCGATTGCCGGAGCTGCGGGTCTGGGGCGAGGCAACTTTCCCTATAGCTGCGCCAAAGCCGCTGTACACCAGTTGACAAAAGAACTGGCGATGAGAGTATGCCCGCAATAAAATTTCACGTCAATGCGATCTTGCCAGCCCAGGTACTCACACCGGGCGTTGGCCAAGCTTGTGATAGACCACGCGCTTTCGAGAAACGATCCGGGCGCGCACCGAAAACAGGCATACCCCTGGGACGGCTGCTGGAGGCGGAAGAGATCGTTGGCCCGGCACTTTTCCTGTGCTGGAGGCTTCTTCGGCAGTTACCGGTGTGCTTCTCCCTGTGGACGGTGGCAACCTGGCCCTGAATGCGGGCGGCAGCGTTGTCTGACCTGAAGATGCGAGAAACAGCGGGAAGGTCCTGGGATTATTTTCCCCAACCGAAAAAGCGAGTGGGTTTTGTCGGGTAGTTACCTGCCCAACAAAACCCACTTTTCAATCGCTGCGAATCGACGGAGTGCTACTTGGTGCCCGCAGCTTCTTCAACGGTGATTTGCACATAGGCCCAGGCCAGTTATACAATGGCCCGAACCCGGCGGCAGATCGGGGAAGGCGTTAACTCCGAATCCAACATCTGGAACTGCGCCCCGGGGGTCTTGGGTTCAAACTCAAAACCGGCCTTGGTCACGCCCATGTTTGTTGGCCAGGCGATTGGTCGCGCCACTTCTTCACCCATAAACATTCGATAAGCCGTATCGAGGGCGCCAATGCTGCCGGCGAAGGTATCGAGCTGTACGTAGCAATCAACACCTTCTTCAGTGCACAGCACAGCATTAGCATTATAGCCCTGGCAGTACATCAGTGGGAGATAATCCAGCCCAGCATTCTTGAAGGCCGATACGACCGTTGTACAGTAGCCCTGTGTATGGACATAATCGATGTGCACATCAGGATTGGCTGCCAGGATAGCAGAGATGAGCGGTTCCTGCACACCTTCTGCAAACTCGCCATAGTACTCACCAACGATCTTGATGTTCTCTTTCTTGCCACCGGCTGCTTCGGCCAATCCGTCCAGACCGGCCTGGTAAATATCGTCGGCGATCGAAACGCCCTGCAGGCCTTTGTCCATGATGACATTGATGGGTTTGTCCTTTACACCCAACACCAATCCAGACCACTTTCCAGCATCGAACGCCCAATTGTAGAAGCCAAAGTCGATCGACTTCTCGCACACGCCGGGCTTGGCGGTGATATCGAAGGTCACAACCTTGACGCCCTGATCGCAGGCTTTTTCGACAATATCGTTCATCGAAGTGTTGTCGACGGCGTTGAGCAAGATGGCATCCACGCCCTCGGCCAACAGATTTTCCACCCCAGCCCGCTGTGCTTCAGGAGTGTTCTCGGTGTTGAGGATGGAGAAATCGACCACCTTGGAATAGGGTTCGTGTTTGGAGGCGGCTTCAGCAGAACGCTGCATTTGAATGCGGTAGTCGTTGCCCAGGAACGAGTTGACCAGCACCACCCGGCATTTGCCATCAGCGCCATGGCCTTCGCAATGGATCTTTGCTTCGGCAGCCGGCGCTTCGGTCACTGGGGCTTCGGCTTGCGGCGCTTCGGTGGCCGGAGCTGGCGCCGCTGGTTGGCAGGCTGATAGAAGCAACACGCTGACCAGCAGAACGCCCAAAACGATTTTATTCAGTTGTTTAATGTTCATGTCTCTTCTCCCGATTGTGTTGATTAATTGAATTGCACAATGATTGGTCGAAGACCAGTTAATATCCCAATTCCACATCCTATTCCGGATGCGATCCCGAACAAAATCGATTGCCAATCTGGCAATCAATAAGCGCCAGTTATAACGGAACCCCCCACTCGAAGTCCGGAAAGATATCCGCTTCGCCGCTCTTCGCGGATCACAAACGTCTTCTCACACTTGCCGGTGGCTTCGTCTCCATAGGCTCCGGTTTCAATGCAGACAACCATACCCGCATCCAAAATCGTCTCATCACTCGGTACAAACCAGGGCAATTCGTTGACGGTAGTGCCGATACCGTGCCCCACGTAATGTCCCAGCTTCAGACCATACTTCTCATAAGGCGCCCACGGCTTCGAAGACATCCTTTGCCCTGTTCCCGGGCTGGAGCATGGCAGCGCCCGCATAGAAAGATTCGCGGGCTGCCCTGGCGTACTTCGCCTGCACTTCAGTTGGCTCCGCCCCGATAACGAGCACATTAGCCATATCGGCCCAATAGCCAGACAGGCGCGGACTGATGTCGAACTCAACCAGGTCGCCTGGTTTTGTGATGTAGTTGATTGGCCCGCCGGGCGCTACGGTTTTGTTGCGCGGCCCGCAAACCAATTCTCCCGTCATGAAAAATTTACTGCCATAATGCTCGTGCATTGCCTGGTTGACGAGTGCCCACAGCTCGAATTCACTTTTATTGCCGTCAGGGTATGTTTACGCAGTTCCTTGTGGGCTACGTTGACCACTTCGGCTATTGATTTGAGCAGCTTAACTTCCCGTTCGGTTTTGATCTGGCGGGCCAATTCAACGCTGGAATGTGCATCCACCATCTCTATATCAGGAAATTTTTCCATAATTAAGCGCCCCGACCTGGAGAGGCAGCGTGCGCGGCTCCACCGCCAACCTGGTCTTGCCTTTCCCCAACCCTGTTATTCTGAACGCCTTTTGTACTGCCTCCCTGAAGTTCTCCTGCTTGTTCTGTTTCTGAAAGGGCTCGAATACACCGAATATCTCAAACTGGATCAATTCGAACAGAGTCTGTTTCTGGCGCCGCCTGCATAATAGTTGTTCGCAATCAGGTAAGCGCCTTGCTCCCGTACACCTACCAACGCCAGAACCGGGCCATGGGAGAGGATTGCCAGCGGGCCGAAATCAACTGGGACTTCATAATGGTTCACGTAGGTTACATTTTCGGGGGATGACAACGACGCCAGATCGGCTCCCAGGCGCTTTAGTTCGTTTCGGGCTCGTTCGAGTTCCAGGTTTTCCATTTTTACATCCTTTCCAGATCAATACAGCGCGGCTTGGTATCTGTAAACCACGTCACGCTTGGCTTTAGCTTCCTTTATGGTCGGTGACATGTTCTGGATGGACAATCCTGGTGGGGTCCATTGGGTAAGGGCCTGTTCGAGCTGCTCGGGTGTCAGATCGGCGTAACCAATGCAGGGTTTCTTCTCCTGTATCTTTTTCCAGGCTGTAACCACATCATCCAGCTTGCATACACCCACGTCGTAATTGATCTCAAGCACATCGATCTCTTCCAGATCCAGGAGTAAATCCACCGGCCAGAGTGTATTTCCATGCAGGTGAAAAGCCACCGCTGGGAACTGAGATGCGATCTTGCGCAAGGTCAGGAAGATGAGCTTGTAGAATTTGGGTGAGAGCACCGAGACCGAGTCGTCTGAATCCGATACCCTTTACCGGCATCCAACAACGCAGACCGGCGCAGCCAATGATATAGCCATTTTCAGAACTGGGCGCCAAGACAATTGGGCTTTACCGACCTTCACCCATACGTCGCTACAAATCTCGGCTAACCGCCGGACAGTCTCCGGATAATCGTCCGGTATTTGGCAGCTTGGTAGGTGTGCGCATGGCAGCACACATATCGGCGACGCCACGCATCAAGGTGGGCCGCAGGCAAAGCGGCCATTGGAATGCTTCACCAACGCACCCAGGAACTCAAGTAGTTTCTGAAACCACGCGTTATTCTCCAAATCCGGCAGGTTCCAAGGATAGGTCTCTTGTGTACTGTTGACAGATCAATCGCAAGAAAGGTAGAATAAGTTTCATCTTTCGAAATCGAGGTCCTGCATGCGCCGATTTAGCTATGTATGCTTATTGTTGGTCCTGTTCCTGTCAGCATGTCAAACCGACAGAAGCGCTCTGGCGAAGAATATTGTTGGCAATTGGGTCAATTCATCAGGGTACACAATCGAGTTTTATGATGACGGTGAAGGCATTATTCCGGAGGTCACAGATGAAATTCCTGTGACAAGCTTCAATTATCTGGTTATCGATAAAGATCATGTCTCCATCGATCTGGGAGATCAGAAATACACCATCCAGGTAATCATTGATGGCGATGAACTCACCTGGGTCGATACCCTGGGTGAAGAGATTTACACCCGGGTCAAACCATAAACAGGACTTGTCAGGCTATGGATTGAGCGCCAGCAGAAATCTGCCGGCGCTCAATTTATTTATTCGCGGGGTGTAAATCAACCCTTGAATTTCGGCTCGAGAATGCCCCTGACATGGGTGCGAATGCGCAGCAGATCGCCCGAATAGGGCTGGTCTTTTCGTTGCTCATCGCTCATCGTGACCCAGCCTGTGGTGACGTACAGCTCATCCAGGTTTTTTCCGCCAAATGCGCAGCTGGTGGGAAGCCATATGGGCATTTTGATCTCAACATCCAGATCTCCCGAGGGGGCAATCCGGATCACTTTCCATCCCATGCACAGGGCGCACCAGATATACCCGTCCGCGTCGACAGTCAGGCCGTCGGGCACGCCATCACTTTCGGCAATCCGATAAAAAATCCGCTTGTTCGAAATGGCGCCCGTATCAGCGTCAAAATCGTAGACGTTGATGACGCGCACCATGGTATCCACAAAATACATCAACCGGTTGTCCGGGCTCCAACCCACGCCATTCGAGATCGTCACCCCGCTCTCCATTTTGTGGACCGTGAGATCAGGATCCAGGCGATAAAGCGCGCTGGTGGCGCCCTCAGGGGTCATCGTCCCGGCCCAGAAACGACCCTGCCGGTCCACCTTCCCATCGTTGAAGCGAGCCCCTTCTTTGCCGGCTTCAGGGCTGGCAATAGGATCCATTTGATTGGTCATCGGGTCCCAGAAAGCAAAGCCTTCAGCAGATGCCACAACCATGCCGCCTTTTTCCCGAAAACCAAAAGCGCAGATGGCCACCGGCAGGTGAAATACGTCCAATTTTCCACTTTCTGGATAGAAGCGCTGGATGGTTTTCCCTTCGATATCCACCCAGTAGATGGCCTGCTCGTCCTGATTCCAGACGGGGCCTTCTCCAAGGATATTTTGAGAAGATAGAACGTGCTCGATCTCAAACATTTTGGCTCATCTCCCTTTGGATTGGATCAAACAAATGGCTGATTGTGGTTTACACCTGAACGGAAACCCGCTCTGGTAGTATTTGGATTTTATCAGGGTTTTGTTAGGCTGGCTGCAGACAACCATACTATATCAGGTCACAGGAATATTGTCAACTGTTGACGGTTGACACGAGCCTGTATACTGGTTATAATTTACTTAGCATTCCCCGGAGAGAAAAATGAAGCTAATGTCGCATCGACTGCGTGTTATCACCGCTCTTAATCACCAGGAGCCGGATCGCGTCCCGCTGGATCTGGGCACAGGCGGAAACACCTCTCCGGTACCAGAGATCTATGAGAAGCTGGCAAAATATTATCAAATAGACCAGCCCCTCAAGCTTGTCCCACATATTATGCGCCTGGCAGTGGTCGATGAGCGCATTTTACAGGATCTCGATATCGACACAAGGCCGGTCTACATGAACCCTGTTTCGACGGGGATACGCCCATGTAACGAGCCAGGCTCTTTTTACGATGAGTGGGGCGTCAAGTGGAAAGAAAATATCGTCGATGGCGTGATTTACCGGGAGGTCGCTGAAAGCCCCCTGGAAAACGCCACCATCGAAGATATTGACCGCTATCCCTGGTGGCCAAATCCGTTGGATCCGGCACGCTACCAAGGCGTCAAAGAACATGCCGAAGAGATGTATTCCCAAACCGATTATGCGTTAGTGGGATGTCCGGCCTTCAATAGTGTCTGGGAACGGGCCTATTTCCTTTGCGGTTTTGCCCGCATGCTCGAGAGCCTGGTGCTGGATCCAGAATTTGTCCATGCCGTTTTTAGAAAAATCACCACCATCGCAACCATCTCAATGGAACGTTTTCTGTCCCTTACTGGTCCTTACCTGCAAGTCGTAAAAATGGGCGATGATCTGGGAGGACAGGAAAATGCTTTGATTTCGCCCATGGTGTATCAGCGCACAATCAAGCCCTATCACCAGGAATTATTCCGCTGCATCAAGCAGCGCTCAGCGGCGCGGGTATTTTTACACACCTGTGGGTCTGTCTATAAATTACTGCCAGAACTGGTAGATGCCGGAACCGAAATTCTCAACCCCGTCCAGGTCAGCGCTAAAGGTATGGACACCCGCCGCCTCAAAGCCGAATTTGGCGATCAATTGACCTTCTGGGGTGCAATTGACACCCAACACACCCTTCCCAACGGCTCCACCAAAGACGTGGAACATGAGGTAGAGCAGCGCATCCACGACCTGGCGCCCGGTGGCGGTTATGTCCTGGCTCCGGTTCACAACATCCAGGCAGATGTTCCGGTGGAAAATGCGATCACAATGTATCGTTACGCACGTCAGATCGGTTCCTATCCGCTAAACTGAAGTACACGCCACACGTGCAGAGAATCGCAACAAAGAGGATATCGCTTTGGAAAAAATCGGTACATCATTGATCGGATGCGGTAAAGTTGCGGATACACATGCCAAGGCCCTCAAGAGGCTGTCTGAATTCGCGATTCCTGGGCGTGTATGATATGGATTACCCACGGGCGCAGGCTTTTGCTGCCCGGCACAATGTCAGGGCATATCACGATCTGGAAGAGATGCTCTGCGATCCAAGAATACAGATGGCATCCGTTTGTACTCCACATCCCTTTCATCCGGAGGCGGTTGAGGCCTGTGCACGGGCCGGGGTGCACGCTCTCGTCGAAAAACCGATGGCTGTGGATCTTAAGGGGTGCGACCGCGCCATCCATGCGGCTGAAAAAGCCGGCGTCAGGCTGGGTGTCATCAGCCAGAGGCGCTTCTATGAGCCGGTAGTACGCATGAAGCACGCCATCCTGGCAGGCAAGATCGGTATTCCCATCCTGGGAACGGTAACCGTGATGGGCTGGCGCGATGAAGCCTATTACCAGATGGACCCTGGCGGGGAAAATGGGCGACCGAAGGCGGCGGGGTGATGCTGACCCAGACCACCCACCAGCTCGATCTCTTCCAATGGTTGATGGGACCCATTGATGAGAT
Source organism: uncultured Chloroflexia bacterium (assembly GCA_963705155.1). Classification (GTDB taxonomy): domain Bacteria; phylum Chloroflexota; class Anaerolineae; order Anaerolineales; family UBA4823; genus CAVPJC01. Next base: position 45,932 of record CAVPJC010000006.1, read on the forward strand.
TTTTGGTTATTGGGCAAATCTCAACCACCCTTACATCGAGGTGGAAGATACAGCCATTGCCGTTATTCACTTTACAAGCGGGGCTCTGGGCACTGTGCTGGTCAGCAATTCTCAGAAACCGGGTCTGTACGGGAAAATTCATATCCACGGCCAAACTGGCGCTTCGGTGGGCGTCCAAACCGATGGCGGCTCGCCATTTGTTTCCGGGGTAACCGAAAGCGTCGAACCGCCCTTCAATGACCTGTGGACGATTCCGGGTGAGGAGCATCTTCTGGATTACTGGCGGCAGGAAGACATCGCCCGCGGTCATGTGATCGATGCAATGAACTATTACCACGAGCTGCAAATCCGGGACTTTTTAGAGCGATCCTCGAGGGCGCGAGCCGGCCGTCACAGGCCGTGAAGGCCGCAAACACGTCGAATTATTCACGGCGATTTACCGTTCCCAGCGCGACCACCTGCCGGTCAGATACCCGCTGGACGCCGAGAACGGCTCCATCGATTTTGATGGCAGGCTGACAAGGGTGTCCACGAAATGAGCATGTCATCCAGAGAACGAGTACTGGCATCGATCAATCACCAGACCCCGGATCGATTGCCCCTGGATTTGGGCGCCACCCGGGTCACGGGTATCCAGCCGGAATCCTGACCGGGCTGCGCCATAAACTGGGGCTGCCGGCCAGTTCCGTCAAAGTGATGGATGTGTGGCAAATGCTGGCCTGGGTGGACCGTGTAACGGTAGAGGCGCTGGGCGCCGATGCGCTCCCGGTGCCCAGGCTGGTGATGGATTTCAACATGCGCCTGGATAGCTGGCGCACCTGGCAGTTAAGCGATGGCACGCCGGTGCAGATGCCGGGCAACTTTGAGGCGCATGAGGATGAGGACGGAAGCCTGGTCATTTACCTCAACAACGAGATCGTTGCGCGGAAGGTGGCGTCCAGCCCGTATTTTGACAAGACGCTGGAAACGCGCATGTCGTACACAAATCCGCCCGTTGAAGACATCCCCCTGATCACCCTGAGCGATGAAGAGCTGGCCTGGCGCAGAGGCTGGGCTGAAACCCTGCGCGCCGAGACCGACAAGGCGTTGGTGGGCGACTTCGGCTTCAACCTGGGGAGATGGGGTTCATACCAGGAATGGCTCTATACCATGGGCGCAGACCCCAATTATGTCCGCAGCTGGTATGACCGCAAGATCGAGAACCTGCTCGAAAATGTAAAACTCTACGCGGATGCTGTCGGCGATCACATTGATGTTTTCTGGTTGATGGAAGATTTCGGCACCCAAAAGGGGATGATGATCTCACCCAAATCTTTTAAAGAGTTGGTCGCTCCCTACTATAAACGCTTGTTTTCATGGATTCACGCAAACACAGCATGGAAAATTTTCTTCCATTCCTGCGGCGGTATTTATCCAATCATCGACACCCTGATAGACTGCGGCATAGATATCCTCAACCCGGTTCAGACCGCGGCAGCAGGCATGGACCCCCACCGGCTGAAAGCCGAATTTGGCAGCCGGATCACATTTTGGGGCGGCGGCATCGATACGCAGGATACGCTGCCATTTGGAACGCCGGAAGATATTCGGGAACAGGTACGCGAACGGATTCGGGTTTTTGGACCGGGCGGTGGTTTTGTCTTTAATCCAATCCACAATATCCAGGAAGATGTCCCGGTGGAAAACCTCGTGGCGATGTATGACGCCGTTCGCGAATACGGTGCCTATGTTTGAGCGCTGCGCCCGATGATCCCCAGGACGGTGTTCAAATGCGCCGGTTCACTCGGTCTGAATTTCGCCCGCTTTTTCTTTTTCTTCGATCGTGTTCAAGATGGAGGCGTACGAAATGGCAAGATGCCTTTGAAGCTCTTCCACGCTCAGATCCGTGTTTCGCTGGCGGATGGCATCCACAATGCGCCAGTGCCAGGATACGGCCCGGCTTTTCAAGTCTTCAGGATCGTAAAGGCGATGTTTGAGCACGATCAAGCGGATCTGGGTGCTCAGCGCTTCCCAGGCGGTCAACACCCGCCGGTGGCCAGATATCTTGCACAGGGTATGGTGGAATTCCAAATCGAGAGCCGTGGCTCCCCATTGATCTTCAGGGTCATTTGCCACCAGATTTTCCAGCGATTGAACAAGTTTTTCAAGCTCTTGCGATCTGTGCCTCAGATGGCATTTTTAACAACGAACTTTACTGCCAGTGTTTCCAGCACTTCACGAATTGTGTAAACTTCTTCGGCGTCTTTACGGGTGATCTGGGCAAGGAATGCGCCGCGATGAGGGGTGCGGTTGATGAGCCCTTCATTCTCAAGGATCTTCAACGCATCCCGCACGGGGCCCCGGCTGGTTTGCATGCTTTCGGCAATTTCCTGCTCGACCAGCCTCTGATTGGGCTTAAACTGATCGGAAAGGATCGCCTTCCGCAGCTGATCGGCAATATAATCACTGAGGGTTCTCTGGGTGGGAGCCGTGAGAGGATTATCCGGGAATTCATCGCTGAACATCATGTGTCACCTGCCAGATCATATCAATCCATCCAATCGAATTGTTATCTGTTAACAAATTACATAATATCATAAAAACTACAAATTGCAAGCGAATAAGAAATGATTGAGACTGACGAACATTTTTAATCAACCCAGCAATCCAATGAATCTATGGAGACTTCGAGATGATGAACCTTTTTGACCTGACTGGAAAAGTAGCTGTTGTAACCGGCGCGAGCGCCAAAGGGGGCATCGGTCATGCCGTATCGCTCACTTTTGCGCAATACGGCGCAGACCTTATCGTTTCAGACATCGACGATGCCGGGGTTCAAGTCACCGCAGATGAAATCCGGGCCCTGGGACGCAAGGCAGTTGTGGCGCATTGTGATATCTCCAACCCGACCGATGTCGAAAATTTATTCACTGAGGCCGACAAACATTTCGATCATATCGATATCCTGGTCAATGTGCCCTTCATCTTTCCAAGCCGGGTGCACCCGCATGAGCTGAAACTCGAAGACTGGAACAAAACCCTGGCCGTTTGCCTCACCGGATATATGCTGTGTTCGCAGCAGGCGATCCGCCGCATGCTCAAGCAGGAGCATGGCGGCAGCATCGTCAATGTGGGCTCAATTGCCGGGGCATCTGGTATGGGCCGCGGCAACTTCCCCTACAGCTGCGCCAAAGCCGGTGTTGGCCAACTGACCAAAGAGCTGGCAGTGGAGTATGCCAGGGATAAGATCCGCGTGAATGCCATCCTCCCGGCCCAGGTGCTGACGCCAGGTTTACGCCAGCTGCTTGAAGATCCGCGCTTCAGCGCGTCAATTCGCGCCAGAACGGAGTCCGGTATCCCAATGGGACGCTTATTGAACCCCGATGAAATGGCCGGCCCCATACTTTTCCTGGCATCGGATGCAGCCAGCGCGGTGACCGGCGTGCAGCTGCCTGTGGATGGCGGAAATCTCGCCATGAATGCCGGCGGCAGTCACACCTGGCCGCAAGAATGACACCCGAACCTGCTCATCCCGGGAAACTCTCATGACCGCCAGCCCAGCGCCCATGACTTCGCGAGAGCGTGTCCGCGCCGCCCTGACGCACCATGCGCCTGACCGCGTGCCGCGCGATCTGGGGGGTACGACGGCAACCGGGATCAATATCGTTGCCTATAAAAACCTGGTGGATTACCTGGGCCTGGATGAACCCGTCACTCTGTTGAGTGACCGGGTTCGCCTGGCAGACCTTTCTCAGAGCATCCTGGCGCGTTTCAGAAGCGATACGCGCGGGATTATCCCGGGCGGCTCGTTCGGGGTGGGAACGCCCAATCCGGATGGAACCTTCACCGATGGGTACGGGTTGGTGCGCGCCCTGCCGGATGAAAGCGGCCACTGGTATGTCGTCAAATCGCCCCTGGTTGGCGAAATCTCCCGGCACACCATCAACGAGGCAGCCAAAAATTGGCCCAGCCCCGATGATCCCGTTTACACGCAGGGCATCGCTGAGCTTGCTGCGCATTATCATAAAGACACCGATGCAGCCGTCATATTAAATTTACCCCTGGGGAGCATCCACATTGCTCAATGGCTGCGCGGTTTCGATAACTGGCTGATGGACCTGGTTCTGGATGTTGAGCTGAGTAACTATCTATTGGATGTGCTATTGGAGCGCTGGATGGAGGTCACCCGCCGCTTGATCAAAGCCATGGGCGGTATGGCGGACGCCATATTCTTCGCAGAAGATATTGCCTTCCAAAACGGCCCGATGGCTTCACCAAAGACCTACAAACAGGTCATCCAACCCTATCAAAAAAAGGTCTTCAGGGCGGTGCAGAGCTGGTCTGACGCGCCGATCATCTACCACAACTGCGGATCGGTTACCTGGCAGATTGACGAACTGATCGAGCTGGGAGTTGCGGCATTGAACCCGGTGCAGGTATCCGCGTATGATATGGGTGATACGGTCTCACTCAAGCAGCGTTTTGGCGACCGGATGGCCTTCTGGGGCGGCGTTGACACCAGCCGTGTGCTGCCGTTCGGTGCCCGGGAAGACGTTTACAGCGAGGTCCATCAGGCGGGTGACCGATCTTAATCAAAACGGTGGTTATGTGCTCGCCTCAGTCCACAACATCCAGGCTGATGTGCCGCCAGAAAATATCTGCGCCATGTGGAACGCGGTCGATGAGATATCTCCTATTGGCGCGCTTTCAGGATCAACCAACCAGCTCGAGCGGAGCAAATTTATCGCGATTGGAGAATTTACCAATGCCAGAACCCAGTGAGTGGATGACGCCCAGAGAGCGGGTTATTGCCGCTCTTGAGCACCGCCAGCCTGACCGGGTGCCGCGTGACCTGGGGGGCACCTTTGTGACAGGCATCAATATTGTCGCATACCGCAACCTGGTCCGGCATCTCGGGCTGAACGAGGAAGTGAGCATCCTGCGGGAGCGCATCCGCCATGCCCGCATCTCAGAAACAGTGCTGCAGCGCTTCAAGATCGACACGCGCATGCTGCTGCCAGGTATCGATTACGATGTGGGCAGGCCGAACGGGAACGGGACATTTACCGACCGGTTCGGGATTGTTCGCGCCCTGGCTGGCGAAGAAGGACACTGGTATATCACAGACGCCCCTTTGATGCAGGTTGATCTCACCCGGCAGGCCATCCAACAGGCTGCCAGAACCTGGCCTGACCCCACAGCGCCGGACGTGATCGAGGGCGTCGCTGAACGCGCTCGCTGGCTGCACCAAAATACGGATTACGCCGTCGTGCTCAATCTGCCGATCGGGTGTATCCACCAGGCCACCTGGCTGCGAGGCTTCGACCGCTGGCTGATGGATCTGGCGTTGGATATGGAAACAAGCATCTACTTGCTGGACTTGATCACAGAGCGCTTCCTGGAAATGTCCCGCCGGTTGATTGAAGCGGCGGGCGATAACTTCGATGTCCTGGCTTACGGCGATGATATTGCCATCTCCACGGGCCCGATGATGTCCAGACGAATGTTCGATCAAATTGTCTTACCGTACGAAAAAAAGGTGTTCGATGCCCTTCGCGGCTGGACGGATGCAAAAATCATGTTCCACACCGATGGATCGGTTCTGTGGCATATTGATGAGCTGGCTGACATGGGCGTGGATGCATTGAACCCCGTTGAGGTGGGAGCAAAGGGCATGGATGATACCGCAGCTCTCAAGCAGCGTTTTGGAGAACGCATAGCCTTCTGGGGAGCGGTCGATACTGCCCGTGCGTTATCTATGGGAACGGCGCTAGATGTGCAAAACGAGGTCAGGCGGCGCATAGGGGATCTGGCGCAGGGCGGCGGCTATGTGCTCGCCACCGTCCACAACATCCTGGCGGAAGTCCCCCCGGAAAATATATGTGCAATCTGGGAAACAGCCGATGCAATTGAGCAGGAAATGACCAGATGACCCATCCAAACAGGTACAATACGCCAGGATACCAACTGGCAAATCCAACGAGGTTTTTATGGCAGAATCAAATTCCCGGGATGCATTAAAACGGTGCCGGATACTGGTCACCCCGACCTCTTTCGGGAAAGACAATCCATCTTTAAAAACCCGTCTCGAAATGTCGGTGGGCGAGGTGGTTTACAACCCAACGACACGCCCCTTAAAATCTTCGGAACTAATACCCCTGATTAAAGATATGGATGGCTTTATTGCCGGTTTGGACGAGATCGACCATTCGGTCATCCAGGCTGGCAACCGGCTGCGTGTCATTGCCCGCTATGGAGTGGGCATCGACCGGGTAGACCTGGCAGCAGCCACCCAGCGAGGCATCACGGTCACCATTACGCCGGGCGCCAATTCTGTGGCTGTCGCTGAGCTGACCATCGGCCTGATGCTGACCCTTGCCCGCCAGATATGTCTTGCCGGTCAGGCTACCCGCCGTGGTGAATGGCCGCGTTTTAATGGAATTGGTTTAAATGGCAAAACCGTTGGCCTGATTGGCCTGGGAGCGATCGGAAAAGAGGTGGCGCGCCGGCTGTTGGCTTTTGGATGCCGCGGTGCTGGCAACAGACCCCCAGGTGCGCCAATCCGATGCAGATCAATTCAATGTGCGCCTGGTAACGCTTGCAGAGCTCCTGCCGCAAGCTGATATCATCTCGCTGCATGCGCCGGTGCTACCAGAAACCCACCGGCTGGTGAATCGGGAATTTCTGGAACACCTTAAAAAGGGGGCGCTTCTCATCAACACTGCCCGCGGCGAGTTGACGGATGAAAGCGCTCTGTTGGACGCCTTGAATAACGGCCAGCTGCGGGGCGCCGCCCTGGATTGTATGAGCACGGAGCCGCCCGACCCGCACAATCCCTTGCTGCAGCTCCCCCAGGTGATCGTCACCCCGCATATGGGATCGCATACCGACGAAGCCACCAACCAGATGGGAGAAATGGCAATGGCAGACTGCCTGGCGATCCTCTCCGGGCAAAAGCCTGCCCATCCGGTCAATTGATGGGTACTCAGTTCGCCTGAAGGACAAATGGACAATTCTGGGTGTGAGGCCTGGTTCCTGGGCGTAGATCTTGGCACAGGCAGTTGCAAGAGCATCATCGCGGATGAAAATGCGCGAGTTTTAGGGTTCGGTTCCGGCGAGTATGTTGCGGCAAGCACACACGAAAAATGGCAGGAACAAGACCCGCGTGCCGTGCTGGACGGAATGATCCACTCTGTCCGGCAAGCGCTTGATCAGGCCGGGGTTACCCCGCAAGCCTGCCAGGGAATGAGCATCGGCGGCGCGCTGCATACCCTGATCGCCCTGGACCGGCGCGGCAAACCCATCACCGGTGTGAGCACCTGGGCAGACGACCGGGCGGTTGAACAGGCGCAGCACATCCGCAAGACCCCTCTGGCTGAGGAGCTCTACCAACAAACCGGCTGCCCTGCTCACGCCATGTATCCTTTGTATAAACTGCTGTGGTTGAGGGCAAACGCGCCCGGCGTTTTCCAAAAAGCTTCGCGTTTCCTTAACCGCCAAGGAATATGTCTACTCACAGCTGACCGGCCAATACCTGGTGGATTGCGGCATTGCATCCGGGTCTGGCTTATTAAATATTCACAGCCTCGACTGGAACCCCACATCTCTGGATCTGGCGGGCATCACCCCGCAGCAGCTTTCCACCCTGGCGGATGGGCGGACGACGCTCCCCGGTTTAAGAAAAGAACTGGCTCAGAAGATGGGGCTGTCCTCAGAAACGCCAGTAGTCCTGGGATCGTCTGATGCAGCTAATTCGACGATTGGGGTGGGGGCTGTCCACCCCTGGCAGGCCACCTTGATGATCGGCACGAGCGGGGCTTTGCGAGTCATTTCACCTCAACCGGCTTTGGACCCCAAAGCGCGCATGTGGTGTTATGCTGTAGATCGAAAATATTGGCTGGTGGGCGGCGCGATCAACAATGGCGGCATCGCGCTTTCCTGGCTGCGCGATATCCTCAACCAGGCGGCAGCGAAATTACCTGTCAGCGCTCAACTCTCGTTTGATGACATCCTGGACCTTGCCGGGCAATCGGCGCCAGGTTCGGCAGGCCTGATCTGCCTGCCTTTTTTTGCTGGCGAGCGCAGCCCCTATTGGAATCCAAATGCGCAGGCAGCATTTTTTGGAATGACTCTGCAGCACAATATCAACCATCTCGCGCGCGCCCTCCTGGAGGGGATTGCCTACCGGTTCCGCAGCATTCACGATATTTTGCGTGGCAATATCGGGGAGTTCAGCCATATTCGCGCCTCGGGTGGGTTTACAAAATCACCGCTGTGGCTGCAGATGATGGCCGACACCCTGGGTCAGGAGCTGTTGGTTCCGGTTGAAGGAGAGACATCCAGCCTGGGAGCGGCCATTTGGGCCATGCTCGGCGCCGGTGTCCTCTCTGCCTGGGAAGATGCGACAAACCTGATCCGAATCGAGAAAACGGTGAAACCGGTTGCAGAACAGGCAAACATCTACAACCGGTATTATGCCGTCTACCGTGATCTCTATACCGCCCTGGAACCCTGTTTTGATCAAATAGCCCTGGCGCGCAAACAAATCGGTGAGTGATCTACCCAATCAGGGGATTCCAGATCCGGCCGGGCAGGCACAAAGCAGGCAGCCTCTCGGGCGCAGCGGCCATTAAAATCCCAACGGACAGATCAAGAAGTTGGCGTGGGCGTACGCGTTGGCGTGGGTGTGCGCGTGGGCGTTGGAGTGCGCGTGGGGGGAGCAGGAATTGTTATTTTGAGGTAAACGGGTTCCTTAAAGTTGCTGCGGCTTGGGTCTGACAACACCCAGTCGCTGCGATAATTTCCCGGGGTGGCAGGCGCCTTCATCAAGATGGTTATGTCCACTGTTTCGCCCGGCAGCACTTCTTCGACCAGGGGGATTTCCGTGGGTGCGCCAAACCTTTCACCGCTGAAGTAACGGAACAGATAGTTGACCGTCCAGGTGGCGGTGCCCACGTTTTTCAGCCGCCAGGTCATCGTAAAGGTCTCGCCGGGTGCGAGAAGGGTGTCATCTGCCACAGTTTGGGAAACCCATTGAGCTCGATTTGTGCCTGTAATTGGCGTCCCACTCGAAAGGGTTGCCGTGACACTGGGCGAGGCGGTGATTTCCTGGGTCGGGGTGGGGCTGGGGGGCGTTGTCGCGGTCAGGCTTGGGATGGGGGTGATCGAGGGCGTCAGCGCCAGTGCATGAGCCACCTCTGCATAGACCGTCGCAGCGACTTCTGTGCGGAAGGGGTTCAAGTCCGGGGTAGGGGTGCTGGTTGCAGCCGGGGAAGAGCAGGCTGCTAACCCGAGCAGGCACACGAGCATCCCGATGGTTCCAAGTGTTCTTATTTTGTGTGACATCAGGCTTTTCCTTTGTAGATACGGGCAAACATGCCGCCCGTCATGGGGATTCTCCTGTATTGATTCTGCGTTGGCAACCGGAAATTGTCAAGGGTCATCCGGATCAGTGAAAACCGGGTTTTTATCGGGCAATACTGCGAGCGGCATCCATAAAGCGGGTAATCCGATCAAGATCCCAGAGAACCAGATCTCCATTGCCAGCATTTGGATGTTTCAAAGAGCTGCTCACAATCACACCATCTGCATGGGAGAGCGCTTGCGCCACGTTCTCCGCATCGACACTGCCGCCGATCAAGAGCGGCTTTTTCACGCCGGCGCGCTGCACATCGGCCACATATTCCAGGGATTCTCGAAAGCTCGACCCGGTCAGAATCAATGCGTCTGCACCCGTATTCACCGCCCAGCCGGAAGCCTGCGAGATGGGGATTTCTAAAAGCGAACGCCCGGTCCGGTCGTGGACATCGGCCAGAATGCGGATGTCGGGGCGTCCGAGGCTGCGGCGATATTCAACCGCTTCAATCCCGCACCCCTGCTGAACCCCTGGAGATTTGAGCATGGCGCCAACAAAAACTTTCAAACGCACAAAGGTTGCGCCGCATGCATGCGCAACCGCCAGAGATGCAAACGGATCGTGAGCCTCGATGATAATCCCGAGCTCAACCTGGGGGTACTCCCGGTGCGCCAATCGCCCCAAGGAGGCCATAATCGTCAAAATTTCCGGCCTGGCCCGCCCTGAATTCAGAGTTTCATCCTGAAGAATGACCGCCGGAATTCCTCCCGCAGCAAATACCGCCAGGTTTTGAAGCAAATAATCCTCGAGCAGCGCCATCGACGGCAGCTTACCAACCGTGAATGGGGGCAGGTGAAGTGCTGCAATCACCCAGGGAACTTTAGCAGGGAAACTGGACATATTGGATACCTTTCTGGTTCGTTTTTGCCCTTCCAGACTACCGAAATTGAGTAGGGGGAAGATTGCGCTCAGATATTATAGCACCCGCTGTAAGAACGACATGGTAAGATACCGTACAGCTACTCATTATTTCTTTAGAGATCAAAAAAGGCAAAATCGATCCTATGTCAATTGGAAAGCAGATTCGCTTATCAGGCTGGATGAAAAACGGGCGCAGCTTCTTGATCGCCTTTGATGAAATCATACCCAGAGGGTACCATGCCGCCCTGATGGATCCAGGACAGTGGATCGATTGGTTAACCACCGGCCTGGCAGATGGCCTGGTTCTGCATGCTGGCACAGCCATCAACAACGCCCAGCTTCTCACCCGCGGGTGCCCATGGATCATGAAGTTGACCACAAACTCGGCCTATGCCAGCGACCGCAGCGTTCGCGGCCGGATCGGAACGGTGGAACATGCATTGGCTTTGGGCGCCAGTGGCGTGGCTGTCAATATATTCGTCGGCACTGCTTTCGAACAGCAGCACTTTGATCACCTGACCGTAGTGGTTGAGGCGGGTGAGCGCTGGGGAATGCCCGTGATCGCATTCATCAACCCACCGGTAACCCTCCAGTTCGATCCCGAGGCCCTGGCTTATGCCTGCCGAATTGGCGCAGAGCTGGGCGCCGATGTTGTCAAGACCGATTTCAGCGGCTCCGCAGAAAGCTTTCAAAAGGTGACCCAATACTGCCCGGTTCCTGTCCTGGTTGAAGATACCCCGCTGTCGAGCGATGCTCAGGGCACACTGGAAACAGTTCAAGGGGCAATCGCAGGCGGCGGGGCAGGTGTTCTTTTTGGCCGCAGGGTGTGGGGAGATGCAGATGGAAAAAGCGTCGCCGCCAGGATAAGACACATCATTCACCCCTGAATCAGCCGGCCAATCGTCCAATTTTTGGATAGGCTCTATGAGCAAATCGAAGCCGGGTTTGCGGAAATATTAATTTGACAAACAGGGCATTTCTGCATACAATTCATTTGTACACTTATCCGCACAAGTGTACAGGATGAAAATATGCTAAATCCACCTCAGCAACTTAACCGGCAAAGTCCATTGGCGCTCTACTACCAACTTAAGCACATCCTCCTTGCTCAGATTGATAGCGGAGCGTATCAGGACGGAGATCGTTTGCCTTCAGAGTACGATCTCACGAAGCAGTATAAAGTCAGCCGCCACGTTGTCCGGCAGGCGCTTAAAGATCTCATCGCCGAGGGCAGGATTGTTGCACAACAGGGGGCCGGTTATTTTGTCAATAAAAAACGCTACCGGAAGGCGCTCCCAAAACTGAGCAGCCATACCAACAGCATGTCAGGCCTGGGCCGCTCGACCCAAACCCTGGTGGTCTCCCAAAAAATTGCCAGCCCCCCGGATTTTGTTGCTGCAAGTTTGCTGGCGCCCGGGGAAAATCAGGCCATTTTTCTCGAACGAGTCAGTTATCTGGATGACGAACCCGTTTGTATGATCCGGGCTTATTACCCTTTGAAATATTCCCCGGTGCTGCTCAATGTTGATCTGAATAACAAATCAATCTATTCCATTTTACAAAACTGCTGTTCGATCATCCCGAAGCGGGCAGAAACGATCGTCTCTGTTGTTTTTGCTGATGAGGTGCAAAGCCAGCTGTTAAGTATTCGGGAGGGTATGCCCTTATTGCATCTGGGCAGCTTTACCTGGTCGGAGAACGGCGAGCTGTTCGAATACAGCTCGGGGTATTACCGGATCGATCGCTTCGAATTAGAGCTAGAGCAAACATAAATCCATTGCTGAAAACAGGAACTCAAGGGACATATCATATGAATGCGTACTCTCCATTGCTGGATCAAGATTCAACCTTAGACCTCCATTCGCGCACATTAATCGAAGAGTTAAGCCGCCGTGAACTGGAAAAGTCGCTCACCCTGCCCACGGATGATCCACTGGATCAGAAGCGCCGCAAGCGGGTGGGGTTTACGTGGGACGAGATGTGGGTCCAACCAGAGAAGATTCTCACTACCCTGGAACTGGAAAATGCCGTGATTCGCAATGCCGCCAACCAGCTCGGTAATACACCGGTGGAACGGGTGGTCATGGTTGGATGCGGCGACTCCCTATCTTCGATGATCGCCACCCGCTCCCTGTATGAGAGCCTCCTGGGTGTACCCTGTGAGCCGATCCAGGCTCTTGATTTTGCCTATTACTACCATTTACCCATCACCCCCGGGACCCTGGTGATCGTTTTGAGCTCAAGCGGAGCTACCACCCGGGTGGCAGAAGCGCTGATGATGGCCAAAGCCAAGGGGGCAAAATCACTCGCCTTAAGCAACACCGCAGGATCGCCCTTGATGAAAGAGGCTGACCTGGGTGTGCTGATTCATGCTGAGCGAAAAGGTTGGCCCACCCAATCCAGCACGGCTGCCATGGCAGTTTTATACCAGTTTGGGATCGAGCTGGCAAGGAAATTGAGCAGCAGCCGGATGGAGGAAACCGACAGGCTTGAGAAAGCTCTCTACGCGACCCCGGCTATGATTGCTGAAACTCTGCAAACCCACAACGAAAGCATCGCAGCCCTGGCCGAAGAGGAGGCCGACCATCCTCTGTACCTTTTCACTGCGGGAGGCCCCTGTTATGCCAGCGCAATGATCGGTGCAGCCAAAGTCAAAGAATGCAGTCCTGCCCATGCCATCGCCATCCCCCTGGAAGAGTATCATCACTACAATTCTCAAAAAGTTGAAGAGCCTTTATTTCTGATCTCGCCCTTTGGTCCCAGCCGGTTACGGGCATTGGATACCGCCAGGGAAGGAAAGCGCGTGGGTGGGCGGGTTTACAGCCTGGTCAGCCAGGGAGACGAAACCCTGAAAGACAGCAGCGATAAATTGTTTGTGCTGCCAGCGATGGATGAACGCCTGACCCCCATGGTTTACACGGTGCCGTTACAGCTTTTCGCCTACCACGTTGCCATGGCAAAGTTCCGCCTGGCTGAGAAGAAGGCAAGTTAGGCATGTCGAGACGAACACCCCGGTTGGTCTGCCTGGGGAACTTCACGGTCGATGATGTTTATATGCCCGGCGGCAGTCTCGTCCCGCAGTGTATGGGAGGAGACGCGCTGTATGCAGCCCTGGGCGCTCGTTTGTGGGAGCCGCAGGTAGAGCTGCTGGCGCCGCTGGGAAATGACATCCCGAAACGGACTTTGGAAGCCATGCGTGCCACCGGTTTCAATCTCACAGATTTGCCGGTGAGGGATATACCGACCATCCATAATCGAATTTTTTACGATGCACACGGTGGACGGCGTTGGGAAATTCTGGCAACACAACAAGATTTCAATACCCTGTCGCCAGAACCGGAAGATATTCCAGACCAGTACCTCAAGGCGCAGGCGTTTCTCGTTCTGGCTATGACCCTGGACGCCCAGGAGAACCTGATCGGTTGGCTGAAAGAGCACACCCCGGCTACGCTGGCGCTGGACACACAAGAAGATTATGTTCTTGGAAATGAGGCGCGCATACTGCGCCTGATTCCCCGGGTCGATGTATTTATGCCCAGCGCAGTGGAGGTTTTCCAATTGTTCGGACACCACGAATGGCTCGATGCAGCCCGGGAATTTGCGAAAATGGGTCCTAAAATCGTGGTCATCAAATGCGGCGAAGATGGCGTTCTAGTTCTCGACCGCGCTACGGGTGAGTGGTTTATGCAAGAACCGGTATCCAGAAACGTGGTAGACACCACCGGCGCCGGAGATGCATTTTGCGGCGGTTTTATGGCGGCATACCTGCAGAAGCCAGATGATCTGAGGGGAGCTGCGCTCGCCGGTTCCATCTCCGCATCATTTGCGCTTGCCAGCTTCGGCATGGATGCTTTACTTGAAGCCAAGCCGGGTGATGCTCTACTTCGCCTGCAAGAATTCCACAGCAGCCGGCAAAAAAATCTCGAAACATGACGGGTAAACACCTGCCTGATAAATTAGGAGCAAAGTATGGCGATTGAGCTCAGAAATATTACAAAAAGATTTGGCGAGGTTGTCGCCCTAAATCATATCAATTTACACATTGATGACGGTGAGTTTATCACTCTGCTGGGTCCAAGTGGCTGTGGAAAAACAACCCTGCTCAGAATTGTGGGTGGATTCACGCAGCCAGACGAGGGCGAAGTCCTGATTGACGGAAATCCAATCAACCATCTCCCCCCCAACCGGCGCCCAACGGGCATGGTATTTCAGAGCTACGCTTTATTCCCGCACATGACGGTCGAAAAGAATATTTCGTTTGGACTTCAAATGCGGGGCGCATCCAAAGCGGAGATCGCCGAAAAGGTCAACAAAGCGGCAAATCTGGTTGGCATTACCGGTTTTATGAAACGATACCCCAGCCAATTATCTGGCGGCCAGCAGCAGCGCGTGGCTGTTGCCAGGACGTTGGCGGTGGAGCCATCTGCATTGTTGCTCGATGAGCCTTTGGCTGCTCTCGATCGCCGGCTGCGCGTAGAGATGCGGACGGAATTGCGCAAGCTGGTGCTGCAAGTGGGGATTACAACGATTTTTGTCACCCATGACCAGGAGGAAGCCCTGACGATGAGCGATCGCATTGCGGTGATGGATCATGGTCAGGTCGTGCAGTTAGGCACCCCCATGGAAGTTTATGATAAACCGAAAACAACCTTTGTCGCCAGCTTTGTAGGCAATTCGAATCTCTTTCAGGGCAGCTTAAATCGCACGGATGACAACCTGCTGGTGTTTGAGTCTGATCTCCTGCGGCTCCCAATGCCGGCTGATTTTGATGGTCAGGCGGGGCAGCGCGTGAACTTGCTCTTGCGACCAGAGCACCTGCAATTGAAACCGCTGGAGACTTTATCACCAGGTGAAAAGGCAGGAATGGTGGGAGAGATCACTTTTGTGACCCTGCTGGGTCTTTCAATCGAGTATGAGGTCAAACTCAACTCAGGAGCCCAGGTAAGAATTGAAATGGCTCGTTCGCGTGATCAGGCGCCTCTTGCTGAAGGGTCGCGCGTTTGGGTGACACCCAAGGACGCGGCAAGTTTCTTGACGATTCCAATGTAGCAAAAGCAGGCAAGTGTACTGATCAGGCATAATCAAAGGAAAGGAGGTAACTCATCGGCGCAAAACCAACGGCTCGAAAAACACTGCGAATGTTGACAAATTGAATTACGGAGGATTATGAAATGAAACACCTGAAGACCCTTATGATCGTTTTGATACTAATGAGCTTCCTGGCAGCCGCCTGCGGTCCTGCGGCGACGCCAGCTCCTGTTGTTGAGGCCCCCCCGGAACAGCCGGCGGCAACCGAAGCTCCCACAGCAGTACCGCCAACAGCAGTACCGCCAACCGCGGTGCCGCCAACAGAGGTGCCGCCGACAGCCGAACCCGAAAAGGTTACCCTCATTGATTGGGGCTATACCGGCGATATCCAGACAATTCTCTTCGGCGAGAATATGGCTAACCCCTTCATGGCGAGCCATCCGGGTGTTACGGTTGAGCTTCTGGGAGGCATCTCAGAGGACGCCATCGCGCAGATTAAAGCTGCACAGGGCGCCTCCCCCATCGACACCATGCTCCTGGGAAAACCCCGCTACCTGCAGGCGGCGCGTGAAGGCTGGATCCTGCCCATAACCGGAGCAGACATCCCCAATGTCGCTGAGACCTATCCCAACATTCAGGAACAATGTGCACCGCAGGCTGTTGCCTGGACAGTCGAGATCATCGGCCTGGTGTACAATCCCGATCTGGTCCCAAAACCCGAGAGCTGGGCAGATCTTTGGAAGCCGGAATATAAAGGCCTCGTAGGAATGGCTGCGCCATCCAGCAACGCCGGTTTCCTGTTCCTCATGATGATTGCCAAGACCTTTGGCAGCGGCGAAGAAGACCTGGCGACCGTGTGGGCGAAGCTGAACGAGCTGCAACCCTTCGTTGTGGCAAGCAACCCCGAAGCACTTAGCCAGCTTCTCGAGAACGAGGAGATCGGTGTCGCCATCAACTGGAACACCGAAGCCGCTGTATCGCTTGGTAAAGGTTTCAATGTTGAGTTCACCATGCCCAAGCCGGGCGGCATTGGTCAGGTTGGCTGCTACGCCGTGCTCAAGAACACAGCTAACCCCGATCTGGCAAAAGCGTATATCAACACTGCTCTCGGGCTCGATTTTCAGCAAGCAATGTCGGAAGCGCCCTGGTTCTTCGCTCCTGTAAACAAGAACGTGGTTCTGTCCGAAGAGTCAGCCAAGATTTTGCCTGCTGCAGAAGAATACCCGAATCTGATCACCATCGATCTTGACAAAGCTCTGCCCCTGCGCGAGGGGTTGACCGATCAGTTTATCCGCGATTACGGTCAGTAAGATTCACAAATTGGTGAACCAGGAGAGTCCTCTCCTGGTTCACCAATTCTTTACTGGATTAGCCTCATCGAAAGGAGTTACACGTTGAGAGCATCTTTACAGGGCAAGGCAGCATTTCTTGGCGTCACGCCAGCCATATTATTCCTGCTGATATTTTTTGTAGCGCCCTTCATCGTCCTGCTGTACTACAGCCTGTTAACCATCGAACAGGGGAATATCATTGCAGGTCCCAGCATAGACAAATATGTTCAGCTATTGTCTGATCCTTTCACCTACTTTTTGTTCGGACGGACGATCGCTCTCTCCATTTTAGTGACCGTTTTGTGTGTCCTCTTTGGCTATCCGGTGGCTTACCTGTATTCCAAGATTAAGCAGCCAATCGTCAAAACCATTATTCTGGTGATCGTCAGCGCGCCTTTGTTGACCAGCAGCCTGGTGCTGAGCTTTGGCTGGATTGTGATTCTGGGCAAGCGCGGCATGATCAATGATTTACTGCTTTCTCTGGGCGTCATCGATGAACCCATAAAAATCCTGTTCACGCTGAATGCCGTGATTATCGGGTTAACCCAGGTGATGCTGCCCTTCATGATTGTGCCCTTGATTTCTACACTTCAGAAACTCTCTCAAGATCTGGAAGACGCCTCGGCCGATCTTGGGGCTACCCATTGGCAAACATTCTGGCGGGTTACACTGCCTCAAAGCATCCCATCCATCGCCGCCGGCATGTCTTTAGTCTTCATCCTTACCTATACTGCCTTTACGGTTCCCACCTTTAACCGGAGGATCTGCCATGCAGATCGTTTCCGTGTACATCTGGAATAATGTACGCTTGCTCACCTGGGATACAGCCGCGGCTGTATCTTCTCTGCTCTGATTAACGTCCTTGATCATCATTACAACGTTTAACTTTGTGGTTCGGAGATTGACGCCATGGCAACACATTCGGGCATAAGCCAGACAGTAACGCATCCGAAACGGGTATACCCGCCATTGATTGACATCTTTGGCGGAATTCTCCTGGTGGTTCTTGCGCTCATCCCACTGATTGCACTCATACTGCCAATGGCTGTGATTGTGATCGTCTCTTTCGATTCGGGGCCGATCTTAAGATTTCCGCCGGAAACATTTTCCTTCGAACGCTATGCCGGGATCATAAAACTAAAAGGCTTTCTCGATTCTGTTCGTCTCAGCGTGATCGTTGCATCGATTGTGGTCGCGGTCGACCTGTTACTCGGAATACCTGCTTCGATAGCGTTGGTGAGAGGCAAGTTTCCGGCCAAATCTCTGATCATTGGATTCTTACAATCCCCCATGATGATACCCGGGATCGTCGTGGGTATCTCGATCCTGTTCTATCTCTCGTTCATAGGGCTGAATGTTTCGGTCTTCTTGATGACGCTCAGCCACGTCGTTATTACCTTGCCGTTTGTTGTCTCAATCACCTACGCACGCATGCAAACCGCGGACGTGACGCTCGAAGAAGCCGCCCAGGACCTGGGCGCCAGCCGTTGGCAAGTTTTCCAACATGTCTTGCTGCCTCATTTGATGCCGGGCATCATCGGTGGAGCTGCCTTTGCATTTCTCCTTTCCCTGGATAATCTGCCAACATCCATCTTTACTGCGCCTATTATCGATGTGCCCATGCCGGTATATCTATTCCGGTTGCTGATCTACAACATCGATCCCATCGTCGCGCCGATTGCGACGCTTCAAATCATACTCACCCTGGTCGTTCTGTATATTGCCAGCAAGACCGTAGGCACCGGAGGACTTGTGGCAGGCGGTTGACCATCTAATTCTCAATAGTCCCTGTGCTCCCTATACACATCCAGAGCATAGCGGTAGGTGTCATAATTCACCTGAGGGGTGATCGTGTGATCAGATCCAAAGACATACCCAACCCCTCTGGCTTTGATCGCTTCCAGGGATTGGATGATTTTTGATGCAATCAGATCTCGATCGTTGGTCTCGAAGATGCGCACATCAAACCCGCCGATAAAAATAAGACGATCTCCATACCTGTCAGCCAGATCAATGAGATCGCACCCGGCCTTGCTTTCCAACGGGTGCAGCCCCACAAAACCAGCTTCGAGGAGCATCGGGATGGCCTGATGGATTTTTCCGTCACTGTGAAATAAGACGGGGAGATTATATTCTTGATTAAAAAAGGAGACGATCTCTGCAAAAAACGGAAGGAATAATTCTTTGAAGACTTTTGGAGATGCAAATAATCCGCTCCGGTAGGCGAGATCGTCAAACAGCCAGATGCCATCTGGTAAACCATTCTCTTCGAACACAATTCTGAAGTGGCGCTTGAAGAAATCGGTATAAACACGATTGAAATCACGCACCCAGCCCGGATCCAGAAGCAGGTTTTCATACATCGTAAGATCGCCCATGCTCGACCGCATCACTTCCCAGAGAAATACATGCCCGAACCATGCCCATTGATCTCGTGAGCGCGCCAGAGCAAATTCCTGACGATCTTTGGCAAGTGAGTTATCTCCCCACCATTTGCCATTAAAGCGGCGTTTATCAAGATGGAGCAAATGAGAACGGTAATCCTTTTCCCAAATAGCCCGGCTGTTCATTTTAAAGGCGATGTGCTCGGGTGTACCCGATTTATTTTTCCACCACTTTAAGGGTTGCACCTGCGCCGTTGAGAAGAACCTCCCACTCCTCAGTTTCGTCTATAATCTCTTTGTACCCGAACAACGGTTCGGTATCAAAGAAACCGCCGCACTTGTGCAGATCGTACGTAAAGTGGTGGAAAGGATCAACGGGAACAATCCGTTCTTTCCCATTTACAACAGCGGCCTCAGATGGATAGCCTTGCTGTGTCCATTTTTCAAGGGTCTCATCCCAAAAGCCTTCATACACCGCAATACGGTCGACAGGTTGGTGGTTGATCATCTTCGAAATTAGTTCTCTGGAGTTCATCATGAAATTTTCACGTCCTTACAGGATTTACTTTTCTTCGTTCCAGGTCTGCAGCCGCAGCCTGGCATCTTCTGGCGTGGTGGAAGCCAGCCTTTGAGACCCATAACCGGAAATGGCAAAGGATGACGAGACCGCGCCGGCGCGGATGCAGGCTTTCAAATCACCGGCGTTGTTCAAAAATGTTGCCAGGAAACCCCCACAGAATGCATCACCAGCGCCAGTGGCATCCACCACTTCTACCGGGTAAGCGGGAGTTTCAACAAAGTGTTCATTGACGGCATCGTAGGCCAGAGAGCCATCTTTGTTGCGTTTGATAACAACGTACCGGGGTCCCAGTCTGGCAAATTTGGAGGCCACCGCCAGCCAATCCTCGCTTTGAGCCAGCAAAAATGCCTCGTCCCGGCTGGGCATAAAGATATCGACCTGGGAAATGAGCTTGATGAGACTTTCTTCATTGCCCAGGATCATCGTTTCCTTCAAATCCAGGGCGATCAATCCACGGGTGTGCTCTCGCAGCCAGGGAATCAATCGCTCTTGTGCTTCAAGCGTCATGGCTTGAACCAGGAAGATTTGCGCCGAAAGGTATTCGGTTGGAATGTCTTCAGGCGCCGGGGAAAGGATATTCGAAACCTGCTCCGTAAAAAAATGCGTCCATTTTCGCCCACCATGTTGGTCGTAGGTGATCTGATTGTGCATGGTGTTAACCGGTCGGTTTCGAAAGCCATCGGTGCGGTGGCCCGCCGAAGAAATCTGCTCCCAGGTCGACTCGGGAAGATCGTTGCCAACCGCAACCACGATCTCGGTCGCCGGCTCCCACAGGCGGGCGCCCAGCGAAGCATACAATGCATTGCCGCCGGTACAATTGGGCATCATGGCGCCATCGGGCAAAAAGACGTCATCGATCGTAAATCTGCCCAGGCAAACCAGCTTTGGTGGTCTTTGAGTGTTTTTCAACTCGCTTCACGTCCTTGTGGCTATTTCGACTGGAGCGTTCTTCTCGTAAAGAAAGAATATTATAATCGAAGAATATCTTGCCTGTTCAATTAATACGCAGATGGAATCAATTTTTACGATTCTAATACCCTGACCTGATAACATTTAGGAGTGCAATATGATCCATTCATTTGTTCTGACAGACGCCAAAGTGATCAGCATGGAAAGCGCCAGCCCAATACCACATGGTTTTGTTCGCATCCGGGGCGAGAAAATTGACGAAATTGGCCCCATGGACAATTACCAACCCGCCGGGGATGAGATGGCGTTTAATCTGGAAGGCAAGGCGGTGCTGCCAGGATTAATCGACTCCCACTGCCACCTGATCAGTGAAAACGCCTACCCGGTCAGTGAGACATTCGTTGTCAGGAGCACTGTGGCCGGCGTCAGAGCCGCGCGCATGGCGCTTGAAGCCGGGCTTACCAGCGTGCGCGACGTGGGCTGCCGGCATCTGGGAATCTACGCCCTCAAGGCTGCGGTGCAGGCAGGCGAAGTGCCCGGCCCCCGCTTTCAGACGGCTGGCAGGCCTCTCGCCGGCACCGGGATTATGGAGATATGGCGCAGCTACTCGCATGACGGTCCAGACGAGATGTTACGCGGCGTCCGCGGGGAATGGCAGCAGGGGGCCAGTTGGATCAAGGTGTCTGTCAGCGATGGACGCTGGCGAGGCACAGACGGCTGGCGCGATACCCCCCTGGTCAATGCTGCTGAAATGCACGCCCTTGTTGAGGAAGCGCACCACAAGGATATGCGGGTTGTCTGTCATGTGGATGGGCCTCTGGGTGCTAAGCTGGCGGTGGACGCAAGGGTCGATTCGATTGAACACGGGGTGAGCATCCCCGATGAACTGCTCGATCAAATGGCTGCGCATGGCATCGTGTTTGTCCCAACGGTCTGGATTTACAGCACGCAAGACCTGAAGGTATTTAATGCCGATCTTTCATTTCTTAATGACCTGCATGCCGGTACGATCCAGCGTGCGCGGGCAGCCGGGGTGAAGATCGCAGCCGGCGTGGACTGTGGTTACAACCGGTGCCTGCCATTGGAAGGCATGGTGAATGAATTAACTGCGCTGGTGAACCGGGGCATGACGGAATTTGAGGCCCTCCAGGCGGCTACAATGCGCGGCGCCGAGTTGATGGGTTGGGAGAATGAGATTGGCTCGCTTGCGCGCGGCAAGCTGGCAGATCTCGTGGTTGTGGATGGCGATCCCCTTGATCGAATTGAAGCCATCGGCCGGGTTGCCCTGGTTATTCAGCACGGCCAAATTGTTCGAAACCTGTTAGCAGATACCCCCATCCCCGCTCCCCACCCCTTGCCGGATCTGTTCCCTTCGTGGATGAAAAATACCTGAGACTTTGATCCTGTCCAGTCAGACAGGTAAAACTCCCCTCCTCTGGCGGGTGAACTACCAATCCATCGGGGCTATACTCTGATCATACAAACGGAGGCGATCTATGGAATCAACCAACAAACGCGGCAGCCTGATCCTGGGTGTTATCCTGGTGGCAATTGGCATCCTGGCTTTTTTGGGCCAGACAATTAACCTTTCGCTGTGGGGCATGACCTGGCCGTTGATGGTCATCGGCGTGGGCGCAATATTTTTCATCGGGATGGTGCTTGGTGGGAAGACCACCGGCTTTTTGGCCGTACCGGGCAGCATTATCACCACGGTGGGCCTGATCCTGCTGGTGCAGAAAACCTTTGGCCTGTGGGAAACCTGGTCGTACATGTGGACCTTGGTCTTTTCCGCGGTGGGCCTGGGGCTGGTTATCCAGGGCGCCTGGAGTGGTCAACCCGAACTGCGCCAGCGCGGCTGGGAGCTGACCCGGGCAGGTGTCATCCTGTTTCTCATTTTCAGCATCCTGATGGAATTCATCTTTACAGCTTCAGGTGTCTCAGGGCGCGCCAACAGCCCTGTGTGGCCTGCCATTTAATACTGATCGGTCTCTACCAGTTGGCTGCGCGTGGTTATCGCCTGGTTGCAAACCGGGCGCGCCCGCAGGATAACGATCTGTTCGGACCGATTTTTCTGACCGGCGTGGGATCGCTGGTTTTGCTTACAAACCTCAGGCTGCTCCCGAGCTGGAACCTGTTCGATGTGCTCAAACTATGGCCGCTGCTCTTGATCGGCGCCGGATTTCAATTGCTGTTCGGGCGGCGCAATCCCTGGATAAGCGCAGTCATCGGCCTGCTCATCGTCGCCGCTGTTTTTGCAGTGGCATTAACAGGATTCCCTTTCGGCAGTTGATTTTGCGACCTTAATAAGATATCTTTAACCACATCCCCTGTTTCCAGAGATGCCCGGCTTGCCAGCGCAGTCTGTACGGCAAGCCGGGCATCATCAGGCGATACCAACGTGGGGGGAGTTCCCGATTGTACACAATGGATAAAATATTCCAGCTCGGCGGTGTACCCGTCTCCCGGTTCAAAATGGAGAGGCTGGTTGGGGCGTCCGGGCTCATGCAGCAGCAGATAGGATACTGGCTGCCCCTGTTCAAAGCTAGCCCCTCCAGCTCGAAAGTGATATTCAACCACCCCTTTTTCAAAGATCAATTTCAGCCCGGCAGTAAAAGGATAATCTTGAGGCATCATGCAGCCGGCCTCGACCGAGGCCCGTCCCGAGGCATATTCCAGTTGAGTGACGACATGATTCCACCCGCCGGTACCATCCTTTAATCCCACTGCCTTGACGCTCTGAGGCCTTCCGAAAACCAAATTCATAAAATCAAGATCATGGATCTGCAGATCGTGCACCGCCCCGCCGAAAGCAGCAGGATCACGAAACCAATCTGCCCACTGCGGCATGTTTGAAAGCCGGTAGGCGGTCGCGAAGAGCGCCTTCCCCAAACGGCCGCTTTTTATGATCTGTTGGATTGCCAGGTACTCGGGCCAAAAACGAATGACATGCGCCACCATCAAATACTTACCGGTGCGCCGGGCACGGGCAAGGATCGAATCTGCTTCAGGCAGGGTCAGCGCAAGAGGCTTTTCGATGATTACATGCCTGCCAGCCTCCAGAGCGCGGATGGCATATTCAGGGTGCAGCGGCGTGGGCAGGCAAATGTCGATCACATCGATAGATGGATCATCAAACACCAATCCGGCGTCACCGGTCGAACTCCCACCCACTTCTCCAACCAGGCTATCTGCGCGTTCCAAATTACGGTCAACGACCGTGACAACTTCAACCCCGGGAATGCGAGCAAAAGCTCGTGCGTGGGTTGTCCCCATAAAACCAGCGCCGATCAAGCCTACACGTATGCCCACCTTTACACCTCAAATCCTGAAAGCTCAGGTTACGTAGATAACCAGGTTATACCGCAAGCTGGCTGACCAGATGACTGAGATGATCCAGGATACGCCTCTCCGTACCTGGCTCGAAGGGGGCGGGATGGCCATAAAAGCGCCACGCATCCCTCACCTCGTAACCACCCAAAGGAAGAGCGCCGTCCTCAGGGATGTAACCCAGCAGCGGTGACAAATAAGACACTGGCAGCACCTTGATGCGGCTGCTCAAAGAGCGAATGCGTAATCCGGTAGACGAAAATATCTCCCCTGCTACCAACGCGAGACTACAAGCGCCCATACGCCAGAGGGCACAACGCAAATGCTGCGGTGGAAGCTCAGCCCCAGATTGGACCGCAGAGAGTGTCTTTTCCGCCGCCTGAATTAACGCCCGGGCAACAAATTGCCCCTGCTGTGGATCGAGGGGATCAGCCGGACGCAAATTCATGGTGTTTCTAAAAGATTGGATGACATCCTGCAAATCAGGCGAACCAACATCGCCGGCTGCAATTCGTCTGAGACTTTCGACTTGATGTTCAGCCTGCGACTCCCGGGTAAAGGCGCATAAAACAGGGGAATTTGGGAGTTGATGACCTGGAAATCAGTGCCACTTACCGGGGTAAGCTGTTCATTTACATCTTTCAGATGATGCATCGCCTGATCAACCCAGGAGTGCAGGCTGTCTCGCCGGGCCGTGACGGTTGTGGGGTTGATATCACCCGTGGCGCCTTGAAGAAACAGGCAGGGCGCCCCTATCAATGCGCCGATCCGCCCGGCAAGCTCCCCGGGAATATCCGCTCCAAACCCCTGGGAAAGCACGGCCACGCCATGGCAGGCAAAATGCACAATGCCGGCGATATTTTCTCCGGCAGAATTGCGCCATACCAGGCAATTTAGCCTGTCATCCAACGGACCGCGCTGGATGACGGGTAAATCGGGGACAGGGGAGATAGACACCCTCCCATCTGCCAGGAGCGAGCGGCGGTTGTAAGTCAACCCGGGGATTCGCAGCTCAGCAGAATAGAGACGGACGGACTGCATATTCTCCAGAGCCAGGCATGCCGCGCGTACAGATCTGCTGACCAGCAAATCCATATAAGCCGGATCAGGGGCGGTCTCTCCCACCAACAAACCCAGGCAAGGACCACTATGATTATGGGTTGCGGTTAAGAGGCATCTTTCGCTGGAAAAACTTGTTCCGAGTTCATTTTGCAGCTGCCCGAAAATCCTCTCTTCGAGAACCGCAGTAATCCCCAGCAAATCAAAGTTAAACAGCAAGCTGTATCCGGCTTCGCTGCGCACCACCAGAACGCGCACCAACAAATGCGAATCGACATGACTCGAAGGGTTATTCTGGCGGGCGATGAAACCACTAAGGGGTAATCCCACAGCAGGGGTAATGTCTTGTATTCCAACACCCAGCTCCAGAAAATTCATTGTTGCGCCCTTCAAGACCCTTTGCCCCTTTCAGCCCGACCCGGAAATATGCTTCAAATCGGCCCGGGTATCCTGATAGGTGACATCGAAGCTCAGCACCCTGGCATCTGGCTCTATTCCCCATCGCTCACAGGCAGCTTTGTATAAAGCCGGCCACCAATTGGCATGCTGGGTCAGGCCGTCTTGTTTCCACTGCTCCCAATTCATAAAAACTCTGGACCAACAGCGGTCGCCATACTGCAGAGCCTGCGTTCGTCCAGGCATACCGGCTGCATACCATTCCTGACCGATGCGGGCATGCAGCACTTCATCGGCCCAATCATAATCCTGGAATATTCTGGCCAGCTCATCACCCGCCTGGGCAGCGATTTCCCATTCATATCTTTTGCCAGTGCGCGGCATCAAGCCCTGTTCGATAAAATACAGGACGGCGTGTCTTTCCAGAGGATTAAGCTGGGTGTTCAATGCCATCGACCAGGTGAAATTGATAGCCACCAGATTGGACCAATCCAAACCCAGAGAAGCAAAACCGATTTCGCCCATCATGGCATGGCGGGCCTCATCCCACAACTGGCGAGACAGGTCGTGGTAATACTCCCAGGGTTTCCCTTCCGTCTCTGCAATGATGCTCGCCATCATCTCCGGCACGTCGATTTCACGCAGGCGCTTATAGTACAGCATTAAAATTTTCGGTTTGGCCGGATAGCTTTCATCGTAAATAAATGCTTCGGCGTTTACACCCAGGTTATACGGGTCGAAAAATCGCTCGTCCCGTTTTGGAACGGGATCGTAGGTATAGGGGGTTGCAGAATACTGGCGTCCGGCGGTTGCACCGGCCGAATCCCGGGTTCCATCCAAATCTCCGGCAGCTTGCATACAGGTTTCCAGGAGCTGGAGCCAGGGATCCAGGTTCTTTCCGGCTATCTCATCTGCCAGCGATCGCATGGCGCTCTGACCAAAGGCTGCCATATCCTCGAGCTCCAGGCGGGCAAACCGGCAAATGCGCACGCTGGGCGCATCGGCGAGCAGATGTGTATCTGCTGTGTGCCGCTCCAGAGCAGCGATCAACCGCGGGATGACGAGCCCGTACAGGCCAGAAATCAGCGTCTCGCTGCCAGGCGCCGCCAGGATCTCATCGAATAAAATCTCCAGATTGGCATCCGGAACCGCATCCAGCCCCAGCGGCGGCTCACGCATTTCACCCACGCGCAGCCTGAAAGCAGAGATATGCTCTGAACACAGATAGGCATGGTAGCTGAATGCCATTTTGAGTTCATAAACCGGCTCGGCGGTGATACGTTTGGTCAGAATCTCATGCATGCGTTTGAAGGCATAATGAAAACGCTTCAACCGCAGCACACACTCTTCAACCGAAATGCCGGGACGCAGTGCATCTTGCATACTGCAAAGGCCTGCCAGTTCAGGCAGGCCTTTATAGGATGAATAACGGCCTTGAGAAGGCAATTGATCTGACATTTCAACCTCAATCTTAATACCGTCCAAATTCTTCCGCCAGGGGCACCAATAATTCCACCTTCCAGGGTTCTACCCGCGGCGCAACCGAACAGGCTGTGCTCAGAATATACCCGGCGCCTGGCATTCCAATCTCAATGCGATTGACTGCTTCTTTCACGACCTCTTCTTTGGTTTTATAAGACAATAATGCAACCGCATTCATGTTCCCTTTGAAGAATATCCGGTCGCCGAAATCTTTTTTGGCGCGGGCCAGATCGCCGTTGCCAAGCGGGGGTGGATCCAGGGTGTCAATGCCCTGCAAACCGGTTGCCTCCATCAGGTCCAGCCGGTCTCCGATGCTGCCGCAGGTGTGGGTGTAAACCATGCTCCCGGCTTCCTTGATGGCGGTGTTGACCCGGCGTTCATAAGGCACCACAAATTCCT
Source organism: uncultured Chloroflexia bacterium (assembly GCA_963705155.1). Taxonomy (GTDB): domain Bacteria; phylum Chloroflexota; class Anaerolineae; order Anaerolineales; family UBA4823; genus CAVPJC01. The sequence continues at coordinate 73,082 of CAVPJC010000006.1, forward strand.
GGTACATTTTGCGAGAAAGAAAAGGCGCACCCACAAAGGCCGAGGACAAATCAATGGCATCTGCGCCGCGCCGGGCCAATGCGACCGAATAGACAATAATATGCTCGGTCAGCCGGTCCAGGACTGCATGCGCCTTTCCCGGATCGGTGATAAAACCCATCAAAGCGGTTTCGTAGCCAAAAAGCTCAAAATAATGCGTCAGCGGGGAATAGACTGATCCATGTATGGAAAAATCTTCCCCCACCGCACCTTTTATGATGTCGAACATCCGGAAAGAGTAATCTGGTATCGGGCAGCCAGTAAACAATCCCTTATTGGCTTTGCCGGGGATTTCCTGCATATGATAGAGCACATTCCAGGTGTGGCCGACATAATCGTCGATGGTATCCAGGTCTTTATCCGGGTCGAACGTGTCAAAATCGGCCCGGGTCGGTTTGCTCTCGTCCGCGGGATAATGCTGGGGCATATCATCCCAGGGCATGAAGGTCCGGTCGCCATTGCGCCAGGTCAACCACTCGCCGTCATCCGCCTCATGCATGGATGCAAGGTTTTCATCCAGGTAGTTGGGCGGCCTGCCCACACAAAGCACCAAAATGCCGTCAAATTGGTAGCGACGAGCCAGCTTGATGCACGCATCGGCGAAGGCTTCGGTCTCATACCAGATCTCATGCGGCTTGTATCCGGCGTTCAAATTGATATGCCCGACGGAGAGCTGGCACATCACCGGCACGCGGTCTGGCTCGATATGCCGGATACTCATATTCAATCGTTCACGCCCATTCATATCGACCCATCCTTCTTAGGGTAAACTCCAATTGTTTCGGCCAGTGGGGTGAGCAGCTCAAGCTTCCAGGGCTCCACCTTGGGCGCCACGGAGCAGGCTGTGCTCAAGATATAACCTCCGCCGGGCATCCCGATCTGGATTCGCTCGGTGGCCTCTGCGATGACCTGTTCTTCTGTTTTATAAGCCAGCATGGCCACAGAATTCAGGTTGCCCTTAAAAAACAGCCGCTCGCCAAAATCCCGTTTGGCAACCGCCAGGTCACTGTCGCCCAGGGGCGGGGGATCCAGCGTATCGACCCCCAGTGTGCCGGTTTTTTCCATCAAATCCAACCGGTCGCCGATCCTCCCGCACGTGTGTGTATACACCGGCAGTCCATGGGCTTTGACAACGTCGGTCACAATTCGCTCGTAAGGAACCACAAAGGTGTCATAATACTTGCGCGAGATAAAGGGGGCCCCCGCAAAGGCCGAGGAGATTAATATCGCATCCACGCCGCGATTTGCCTGGGCTGATGCCCAAACCACAACCGCCTCAGTCAGGCGAGCCAGGATGGCATGCGCTTTCGGAGGGTCGATCACGAGGGCCATCAAGGCTTTTTCATAGCCAATCAGCTCCATGAAATGGGTGAATGGCGAAAACACTTCACCGTGAATGGATACTTCCGTTCCCACCTTGGCCTTGACCAGATCGATCGTCTTGTAAAAATAATCCGGGATCTCATTGAGAGGCCCCTGGTCAGCTTTTCCGGGCAGGTTCTGGATATGATAGGTGTTCCAGAGGTAACCCAGATACCCGTCTATGTCTTCCATATGATCCGGATCGAAGGTTTCAAAATCCACACGGTCAGGCCGGGTCCCTTCAACCGGATAATGATGCGGCATGTCATTCCATGGTGCAATGGTCGTATCTCCGTTGCGCCAGGTAACCAGCTCACCATCGTTGGTTTTTTGGATGGACGCCACACCGGCAAGGTAGTTGTCCGGACGGCCGGGAGCGTTGATCAAAATGCCATCAAAGTGGTAACGCTGCTGGAGTAAAACCAGCGCCTCGGCGAAGGCCTCGCTCGTGTACCAAAGCTCGTGCGGTGGAAAGTCCGTGTTTAGCAAGTAATGCCCGAATGAAAGCTGGCACATCACCGGCACACGATCCGGTTCTTTGTGCTGCATGGTCAGGTTAATTCGTTCGCGTCCGTTCATCATGGGTTGCCATTATTAGAAATATGAGACTGCCTAAAACCGGCCCAATAACGAACCCGGCATACGGGGTCTTTACCCCTTGACCGCGCCGGCTGTCAGGCCTTTGATGAACTGGCTGGCCATCAGCAGGTAGAGAAAGATGATCGGCAGTGATGCCAGGGAAAGGGCGGATAAGATATTATTCCAGTTGGTCTGGTATTGACCAAAAAGAAGCGAGACACCCAGGGGCACCGTACGTGAGCTTTCCTGGCGGATCAGAATCAGCGGGAACCAGAAGTCATTCCAAACCGGTATCAGATTAAAGATAGCAACCGTGGAAAGGGCCGGTCGGACGAGCGGCAGGATGATCGTCCAGTAAATCTGCCATTCAGAGGCGCCATCAATCCGGGCTGCATCGACCAGTTCCTTGGGAAGACTGCGAATAAAGGCTGTAATCACCAGGATGGCGATGGGGATGCCCATAGCAACGTAGATGGGGATTAGCCCAAACAATGAATCGTTCAGTTTCAGTGTTTTGATAATCTGGATAATACTGATCGTCCCCAGACGGATCGGAATTAATAAACCAAGGATGAAAAACAGGTATACAAAATTGGACAGACGGCTTTTCCAGCGCGCCAGAGCATAGGCAGCCAACGAGCCCAGAAACAAGATCAGCAGCAGTGAGGTAACCGTTACAATCAGGCTGTTGCGAAAATAGAGGTCGAAACGTCCGGCGCTCAGGGCATTCTGGTAACCTTCCAGGGTGAAGGTTTTCGGAAAACCAAATGGATCAATGAAAATTTCGCGTTTGGGTTTAAAAGAGTTGACCAGCATGGTCCAGATCGGAAAAAGAACCACAAACGACCAGGCGCTAAGGACCAGGTAGGTGCCGAGGTTGGAGAATCGTGACTTGCGTCTCATGGCATCCCTTCTAGAATTCGTATTCCTGCTTGCGGGAAAGGTAAAGCCACCCGATAACGCCTGTTAATAGGACCAGGAAAATGGCAACCGCAATTGCGGCACCCATGCCCGCATCCATATGACCAGTGAGCACTTCCCCACCGATGCCCGTTCGATAGAACATCGAACCCATGATATCTGTAGAGCCTTCGGGATCGCCGCGAGCAGTAGCCATGGCATAAACAATATCGAAGGCGCTGAAATTGCCGATGAAAGTCAGGATCGAAACAATCCCGATAATTGGAGCCAAAAGGGGAAGTTTGATCAACCAGAAAGCCTTCCAGGCCGAGGCTCCATCCATCGTGGCTGCTTCGTTGATTTCTTCAGGGATGCTGAACAAAGCCGCCAGGTACATCATGGTGGGCAGACCCACCCACTGCCAGCACGATACCAGTGAGATGGCAATTAAGGCATATCTTTTATCGCCCAGCCAGGGATGCACCCAGGAACTCAAGGCCGATTTTGGTCAAGCAAGAGGGGTACCGCCCCCCACTGGGGGTTCAGGATCAATCTCCACAAAAAACCAATCACAAGCACAGACAGCGTGGCGGGCAGAAATATGATAGTCCGGAATATATTCCGTGCCCGGATTTTATTCGTCAGTAATACAGCAAATAACATACCCAGCGTGTTCTGTACCCCCATATGGATAAGAAACAAAACAAAGGTGTTGCGCAGAGCGTTGGAGAGGCGCGCAGACCAGACCGGGTGGTTCAGCAAGGTACGGAAGTTCTCGAGACCCACAAATGTCTTTGGAACTATACCTTCACCGGTATAAAGGCTCAGGCGGATCGACCCGAGCAAAGGCAAAGCCATAAACAGGATATAAATTGCGAGTGCAGGCAGCAGGAAGAAGACCCAGGTAAGGCGGTTTCGGGAATCGATTTTGTTTCTTTCAGGGACAGACCGGGCAGGTTTCGAGCGGACGGCTGTTTCCATGTGGGTCTCCATCTCTGATCTATAGGAACCAGCAGGGAAAGAGTCCCTGCTGGTTCCGGTCTATCCTAAAAGTTACTTACAGTTTTTCTGTCCTTCGTTCCAGGAAGCAACCCCTTCGTAAAGTTTTTGTGCTGCTTCCTCTGGGGTCATGGTGCCTTTCATGACGGCGATGGCATTGTCCACCATCAAGGTGTAGCTGTCGGGGACGCCTTCTGACATATAGAAACGAATGTCGGCGCCTTTGGCTGCGGCCTTAATCGCCAAAAACTCGGCAGCGTAAGCATCGGTGACGCTGATATTGTCTTTGGTCATAGGGAAAAAGCCGGGCAGGTTGTTGGCAAGCAGTTCAGCCGACTGCTTGGTGGTGAGCCAGTTGACGAATGTCTTGGCTTCTTCCAGATGCTTGGTGGCAGAGTTGATGCCAACGCCGGCATCCAATTCGAACTCAATATACAGATCCTTACCATTGGCCGGTGGCACTGCCATGATACCCCATTCGAACTCAGGCGCTTCAACCTCAAAAGCCGGGATATCCCAGGATCCACCCAGCCACATGGCAGCTTTACCCTGCAGGAACAACTGCTGGCTGTCATAATAGGTGAGGGCTTCCCAACCATCGGGCAGGAACGGCACCATATCTTGAACCTGCTTGAAAGCCTGGACAAAGTTGGCGTCGTTCAGGCACTGCTTGCCTTCAAAGTACGCCATACGACCTTCGCTGCCGCCAATCACAGCGGGCAGCCAGTTCTGCACCAACAGTGTGCCGATGGTCCATGTGTCGCCGGAGGCGTTTGCAAATGGGGTAAATCCGCCATCCTTGATTGCCTGCGCAGCGACAAGGAGATCTTCCCAGGTCTTGGGGGGCTCGATCTTCAATTGTGCGAAGATATCCTTATTGTAATAAATACCTTCGGAAGTGGCAATATATCCCACACCAAAGACTTTGCCATCCGCGGCTGTCCAGGTTTTAATGGCTTCGGGAATGATATTCGAGAGACCGGGCAGGTCATCTATGGCTACGAAATGGCCTTCATCATAAAGTTTATGCGATGCCCCAGAGGAGCGCAGGTAATACAGATCGTTGCCGGTACCTGCCTCCAACCCGGTGCGGACAGCCGCATCGTAATCGGGGGGGTTGGTTGGATCAAACTTAATGATGATATTGGGATACGCCTTGTTGAACTCATCCAGGATGACCTGCATCTGCTTGACATCATCTGGACGCCAGTTCCCAAAAGTGAGGGTGACCGGTTCAGCAGCGGGCGCTTGCGTTGGTTCAACAGCAGGGGCTTGTGCTTGCTCTGCGGCGGGTTGGGCCGGTGTCTGGGCGCAGGAGGCCAGCAGCAGGCTGGCAACCATCAGAAGTACCAGAGCAATCCAGGCAAATTTTTTCGACATTATCTTTTCCTCCGGAAGTAACCTAATTGGATCTCGAACAGCTGATCAATTCAATATCTGTGATGAAACTTTTCAGCGAGGAGCAGTTACAGTGTAGGGGATCTGGACACCTCCTTCAGGATATTCACATTTCCTGAGAAACCTATTCAAAAGAGCCAGAAATTGTGGTGAAACGTGTCTCGATGACAAAAGAGGAGCTGACTTAAAGCCAGGTTAGAAATAAGAAACATTATTATTCTAGCAGTTTGACGCCCATTTGTCAATAGAACGCCAGGAAATACCCATTTTTAGAAAAGTCACTTGTCAATAAATCGATTTTTTGGCGTATAATAAGAGAAGTTATTTCCAGGTTGAAAGGAAGTTATTATGCAAGACAGCCAGATGACGGAGAAGGCGAAAGCCAACCATCGCCAGAGCAGGGGCGGTCAAGATCTCCAGTATCTTCGCACGAACAATTTATGGGTGCTGCTGTCTGCCATCTGGAATTACGGCCCAACCTCACGCTTTGATCTGGCTCATCTTACTGGATTGGCGCCTTCCTCGGTTACCCGGATGATCCGTATGCTTTGCGATCTGGGGTTGATTATCGAAACCGGCAAAGGCGAGTCTTCTGGAGGACGCCAGCCCACCTTGATTGTCCCCAACCCGGCTGCCGGTCTGGTCATCAGCCTGGATTTAAGCGGTACGCGCCTGCGAGGCGGCATTTTTGATGCAGCTAACAACCTGATCAAGATGGTCGACCAACCATTTACAGGCCTGGGTCCAGAAAAAATTCAAAAACAGATCCTGGAAATGATCCATACCCTGCTGGCTGAACCGGCTGCCAGGAGCCATACTGTTTTGGGTATCGGCATCAGCCTGCCTGGTGAAATCAGGAACGATACCGGTGAACTCGGTGAATCTTACAACCTGCGTTTGCACAACTTCCCGTTACGTAAAATCCTGACCACCGAATTCAATCTTCCGGTGTACCTCGAACACGATGCTTCGGTGGCTGCATTAGCAGAATATTATTACGGAGCCGGGCGGGGGTTGGAACATATGATTTATATCCTGGTATCCACAGGGATTGGATCAGGGGTCATTGCCGATGGTCAAATTTATCGGGGCGAGACCGGTAGATCGGGCGAATTTGGTCACATCATTGTCGATCCCGACGGGAATCTTTGTGTATGCGGAAAGCGCGGCTGCCTGGAAGCCGTGGCTGCCGCTCCGGCAATTTTGGCCAGTGCGCGCTGGATGGTTACACGCGGAGGGGCTGGTAAGTTATCAGATCTGTGCAACAACGATCCAGACCAGTTAACGATTGAAAAAATTGCCCTTGCTGCCCAAATGGGAGACCCAATCGCCCAGGACATTTTATCGAGATCCACCGATTACCTTGCCCAGGGGATAACCGTTTACGCCTCTCTTTTCGATATACGCCGTATGATCATCGGTGGCGAAGTTGCCGAGGTGGGCGAGGTGTACTTCAACCTCTTGCACCGGTCACTGGAGAAATACAAGCGTTCTGGATTGGAGATTGAAATCATCCCGGCTGAACTCAAGCAAAATACATTTTTACGGGGCATCAGCATGATAACGCTTCAGGACGTGCTGCGTTCGCAGTTACACCAGCTGCGATAAATTTATCAGAACCCCGAATTTAAACAAGGACTGGACAAAATGGAAAACACCAATAAAATTCCGGGCGCGATGCTGTATCTATCTTCCATGATGGATCTGCAAAGGCATGCGATCCAGGGCCAGCAGGAAATACTTGATCAGGTGGCAAGCCAGATGGTGGAAACCATCCGCAAAGGAAAACGCATCTTCATCTTCGGGACAGGCCATTCGCATATGATGGCAGAAGAAGGATTTTATCGTGCAGGCGGGCTGGCTGCGGTTGTACCGCTTTTGATAACCGACCTGATGCTGCATGAGAACCCCGACCTGGGCAGCCGGTTGGAACGCACCCCCGGCCTGGCTGCCATCCTGCTGGATCAATACCAGGTTCAGCCTGAAGAAATGTTCTTCACTTATTCCAACAGCGGAGTAAATCACCTCCCGGTGGAGATCACCCATCTCGCCCGTACACGAGGGCTGGTTACCGTGGCCGTATGTTCCAGGGCGTATGCGCAAATCGCGCCGCTTTCTGCGATCGGCAAACGGCTGGATCAAGTGGCAGAGTATGTCATCGATAATCAAGGGGTTCCCGGCGATGCACTTGTGCCTGTCGAGGGAGCCGATTGGCGGGTGGGTCCCAGCTCGACCGTTGTAGGCGCGCTGATCTGGAATGCCCTGATCACCGAGACAATTTTTCGTTTGCAAACACTCAAGGAAGAACTGCCGGTTTTTGTAAGCTTTAATATGGGCCAGGCTGCTGAACACAACCGGGATCTGTTGAGGAAATGGGGAGCAGTCAACCCATACTTGAAAGGCTGGATTCGCAATGACTGACGACCTCGCAATCGGTGTGGATCTGGGAGCAACAAAAATCGCCACCGCGCTGGTCACCAGCCAGGGGCAAGTCATTGGTTCCCATCAGGTGCCCACCGTTGCGGCCAGAGGGTCTCAAGCTGTCATCGATTTGATCGGGGATGAAATCAATGCCCTGTTGGCGAACGTCAGCGGAAAAATCGCTGGCATTGGTATCGGCACACCCGGCACGATCTCCCCATCCGACGGCGTTGTCCGCAATGCTGTCAACCTGGGATGGACAGAGGTGCCGCTGGTCAGCGGTGTACGCTCAAAACTGGCAGTTGACCTGCCTATCTGGATACAGAAAGACACCAATGCCAGCGCCCTGGGCGAATATTACTTTGGCAGCGCCAGAGGATACCCGGATTTTGTCTATTTATCGTTAGGATCAGGGTTAGGTGGAGGAGTCATCGCCAATGGACAGATTATCAACGGGGCTGGCTGGCAGTCTTCCGAATTAGGGCATTTCTCGCTGGATACAAATGGCCGGCTATGCGCCTGTGGTCTACGCGGCTGTGCCGAAACCGTGGTATCCGGCCCCGGTCTGCTGGCGGTCACCCGGGAACTTCTGGCTGCTGGTATCTATCCCACATCACTGAATGGTTCGGCCAGGTTGAGCCCGGCAAGCATACTTACTGCAGCGCAAGAAAATGATGCACTCGCCCGGGCCGCGCTGGATGAAGTCGGTCGCGAGTTGGGGATAGTCATGGCGGTCTGCGTGGCTGTACTCAACCCGGCGATTTTTGTCATTGGCGGCGGGCTGGGTCTGGCCGCTTTCAACCAGATTGTCCCGGCTTCACGGCGCGAGCTCGAGCAACGTGTGACCGACAGCAGCATCCATGACCTACAAATTATCCCATCAGCGCTGACATCCAGCGCTATCGGCCCATCATGCCTGGTATGGTACAACCTGGATCCACAGATCAATCGCCCGGCGCTGGCAGTCAAACCGGAATACTAATACGACAACCGAGAAAAAAATATGGACCGTCTGCTGATCACCAAAGCACACATCTATACACCCCGGGAAGATTGGTTCCCGGGGTGGCTCCTCACAGAGGGAAGTACCATCCTCGGGATGGGTCCCGGACACCCGCCAGAATTTGCGGATGGTTATATCAGCAAATTGATCGATGCCCGGGGGCAAACCCTGCTTCCGGGCTTTATCGATCTGCATGTACACGGTGCAATGGGCCATGAAACCATGGATGGCACGCCCGAAGGGCTGACCGAAATGGCCCGCTTTTATGCCAGTCACGGCGTGACCGCCTTTCTGGCGACCACCTGGACAGCCTCACGCCCCGCCACGCTTGCTGCCTTATCCGGCGTCAGACAGGCGCGCGGCCGCATCGAAGGCGGTGCAACCCTGTTGGGCGCCCACCTGGAAGGCCCATATCTTAACCCGGCCCGCTGCGGGGCCCAAAAGGTCAGCCTGATCCGCAGGGCAGCCCGAGACGAGGCCCTGGAACTCCTGGACAGCGGGGTAATCCGCCTGCTGGCGCTGGCGCCTGAATATCCCGAAAATATGTGGCTCATTGATGAATGCGTCCGGCGGGGGGTAACAGTGAGCGCAGCCCACACAACTGCAACTTACGAAGAAATGGCAGCGGCTGTCAGCCGCGGCCTGCGCCACGTTACCCACTGCTTTAATGCCATGACCGGACTGAACCATCGCTCCCCTGGCACGGTTGGGGCTGCTTTGGCCCTGCCTGAGATCAATTGCGAGCTGATCGCCGACAACATCCATGTTCACCCAGCCGTACAAAAGATCCTGGTGGCTGCCAAAGGCCCTGAAGGCGTCATTCTGGTTTCCGACGCGATCCGGGGCGCAGGTCTGCCAGACGGAGAATATTCGATGGATGACCGCAGCCTCACCATCAAAGACGGCGCTGTGCGCCTTTCCGATGGTACCCTCGCCGGCAGCACCCTGACGCTTGAGCGGGCGCTGAAGAACATCTGCAAATCCACCGGACTGGCGCTCGCCAGGGCCTGGCCCATGTCCAGCCTCAATGCAGCCAGGTCGATCGGCGTCTCGGCTGTAAAAGGCAGCCTGGAAATCGGCAAGGATGCCGACCTGGTGCTTCTCGATGATGAATTTAACGTCCAGCTGACTGTGGTCGAAGGCGGCGTCGGGTGGATATCGCCTGAATTCCCGGTTTGAGATTTTCAAACCCTCACCTTTCACAAGCGCAGCGCCGGGCGCAACCTTCGATCGGGCTGAATAGGCATTTTTGCTCATAGCCGCGACAGTCGGATTGCGCTTTTTCCTATTCCCTTCACTGGCTATAATCGGGGCAATTGTAAAAATCGGTGGAAGGTATTGAATGCGTCAAACCAGGAAAAAGTCGTCGATGAATAATAAGAACACAGCTCTGCCGCTGATTCTGGGGGCCGGCGGGCTATTGCTCGTGGTGATGGCTGCCATACTGCTCACCCGGAAAGAACCCACCCCTGAAGCTGCCATCGAAGTGCAGGGAGCGCCAGCCCTGCGGGTGAACCAGGAAAGGATCGATTTTGGCGATGTAAAACTGGGCACCACGGTGCAGGCATCTTTTACAATTACCAATGCCGGCAGCCAGGCGCTGCGCCTGAGCGAACCACCTTACATTGAAGTCAAGGAGGGCCGTTGACCGCCCACACCGGTCATCGGTTCGATGACCCTCAATCCCGGCGAGAGCACCACCCTTTCGATGGAGTTTATGATGCATGGGGACATGGGCGGCATGCACGATTTCCGCGTGCACATCTCCAGCAATGACCCCAAACGGCCGCAATACGAGCTGGCGGTGCTATCCAACTGGGTGCCCTGATCCGGCCGCCCGTTACAACCGGGAATCTGGCCCCCCCATGATCTGCAGGATCCGGCTGGCTGATGAGCACAAATGAGCTTCTCCTTACATTAAATCTACCCTTTGAACAATCCCTGGAATGGGTGTATGAGCAGCTCACTGCCCGCGGGTTGTCAACGGTGCGCACTTTCGACCTGCAGCATGCCCGCCGCTTGCACCCGTTCAGCGCCTGCCCGCGCCACGGCGGTCGCCCTTGCGACTGCCAGATGGCGGTTTTATTGATTTACCAGGGAGATATCCAGCCGGCGAGCCTGGTGGCCCACAGCCAGAATGGTCGAACCCGGCTGTACCTGGTGGATACCCCTGTTCAGCGCGCCGACCCCGCGTTGGAGAGTGCAATACAATTGGCGTTCAACCCGGGTTTCAATGTTTTTTGCTCATCTGAAAAAAAGTCAGGGCGGTAATCACCAGGGCAATGGCTGCCCCGAAGGAAAGCAGATCGCGCTGGCCGTCCCAGCTCACGAGCTGGCCCAGAAAAAGCACCCCCATCACCAGGATCACCACGCCAATCAGCTTGCTCTTGAGATGGTCGAAATCATGAACCTGCAGCCAGTCGGGCACCGGGAGATGCTCATCGATAAACAACTCGTACAGCCCGAGTGAGATGATATAAAATGCTGTACCCAGCAAAAACAGGTCGACAATTTCGATAAAAGCAATCGAGAGGGTTTTTACCCCTTTGCTGCTTCCGCCAACAGAGAATGCCTGCCATGCCAGCTCCACAGACTCAATTCCGCCATAGATGAGAATGGAGGCAGCAGCAACAAAAGAGCCCAGCACTGCAATTAAAATGAGATACCGGCTGGCAGAAATCACACGCCCGATCATATAGCCTCCTGTGGTCGCCTGGCATTAGATTACCGGCGCCAAGAAATCCCTCGTCTGAATAAGGACCGCCTGGACGCTCCCGGCGGTGAGGTCCTGTAGCGCCCGCTGGAAACCGGGCAGATTCTCAGGTTTGAAACGGGCGGTAACCGCCACCTCTCCAGCAAACACTTCATCCACCAACCAGCCCTGGTGGGCTGTCACAAGCTGGCGGACACGTTCCAGGTGCCGGTACGGAAACTCCAGCATCACTTCATCCAGCCAGGTCTTTAATGCCCAGGGCGCTCCCCCGATAACGGAGCGGACTGCATCACCATAGGCACGCACCAAACCGCCGGTTCCAAGCCGGATGCCGCCAAAGTAACGGGTGACCACTACCGCGGCATCCCCCAAACCGCTGCCGCGCAACACAGCCAGCGCCGGCTTGCCCGCTGTGCCAGATGGCTCACCGTCGTCAGAGCAGTGAGCAGTCACTGAGGCCCCAAAACCGACTACATAAGCAGGCACATTGTGACTGGCATCGACAAACTCCTGTTTGATGCGGGTGATAAAAGCCCTGGCTTCCTCCACACTGGCAGCCGGCGCCAGCGTAGCAATAAAACGGGAGTTGACAACCAGAATTTCCTGGCGGTATTGAGCAGCCGGAACTGGGTAATCGATCATACGACCGGCGTCTCAATCGTGCAGGTGGTAGGGCACATCAATGATCACGCGCTGGTATCCAAGCTCACGACGGCGGTACAGCAATGCCGTTTTGAGCATCCAGGACGTCTGGTTGTGCAGCAGCGCCTGCCACCAGCGCGCCGGGATAAACTCTGGCAGCACCACCACAGCCTGCTGCCCATCGTTGTACTTGTGGTCGATCTCATCCAGATAATCCAGCAGCGGCCCGACAATCGACCGGTATGGCGATGGCAGCACAACCAGGGGAATATCAGGCCACCACTCCTGCCATTTCTTGCGCACTTCCTGGGTGGCAGCCGGATCCAGCTCGATGTACACACCCGTGATCTGGGTTGAAATCGACTGGGCAAAGCGGATGGCGTCAATCATGCCGCGATGGACGCCGGAGACCGGCACAATCACCCGCCGCGGCGGGAGGGGCTTGAGCGAGGGCGGCAGACCGCGCAAAGAAAGCTGGCGGGCCACCTGGCGGTAATGCCGGTTAACTGATAAGAAAACTGTCAGGAACAGCGGGATGACCAGAATGGTGATCCAGGCGCCCTGCAGGAACTTGCTGATTGCCACGACCAGCAGGGTTACCCCGGTGGCTATTGCCCCCAGCCCGTTGGCCAGAGCTTTGAGCTGCCAGTGCGGCTCCGCGCTCGCGCCACCAGTGCAGCACCATGCCGGCCTGTGAAAGGGTGAACGCCAGGAAAGCTCCGACCGCAAAAAGCGGCACCAGGGCATGCGTATCGCCCCGAAAGACGATGATCAGACCCGCCACCGCCAGCGAAAGCAGAGGATACCGTTGGAAAAGACCAGCCGGTCACCCAGGCCTTTCAACTGGCGCGGAAGAATGAATCGGCAGCCAGGATGGCGGCCACGCGTGGGAAACCCGCAAAGCTGGTATTGGCGGCAACGGTCAGGACCAGCATGGTTGCGGTTTGGATGAGCAGATAAAGCGGGCCGCTCCCCAGCAGACGGCGCGCCAGAGCCGAGAGGATCGTTTCCTGCGGGCCGGCTACCACCGCCAGCGCCTGGGTCAGACCAATGCTGCCAACAAACAGGGCCCATCAGGATCGCCATCACAATCAAGGTGCGCCCGGCATTTCTGGACTTCGGCGGCTTGAAAGCCGGCACACCATTGCTGATGGCTTCGATCCCGGTCAGGGCGGTGCAGCCCGAAGCAAAGGCGTGCAGCACGATAAAGTGGTCAAGAGGCTACCGCTGGCGCCGGAGCTGCAGCCGCCAGGCTGCCGGGGCCATCCACCGCCAGGCGGTAAGCCCCGTAAGCCAGCATGGGCAGATAGGTGAACAGAAACAGGTACACCGGAATAGACATCACAGTGCCAGTCTCACGCAAACCGCGCAAGTTCACTAGGGTAATCAACCCCAGCAAGATCAGTGCGGTCAGCACGCGGTGCTCCCACAGAAACGGGAAAGCCGAGGCAATCGCTTCCACACCGGCCGTCAGGCTAACCGCCGCAGTCAGAATGTAATCGATCAGCAGCGCTGAACCCGCCACCAGCCCGGGCAGCGTACCCAGGTTCTCGCGGGCAACGATATACGAACCCCCGCCCGAAGGGTAAGCATGAATGGTTTGGAAATAGGATATCGCCGCAATGGCCAGGACAATCGCAATCGCCAGCCCGATCGGCCAGGCCAAGCTCAGACCGGCGCCCCGGCAACTACCAGGCCCAGGTAAATTTCCTGGTTGGCATAAGCAATCGAAGAAAGCGCATCCGGCGAAAATGCCGCCAGGGCGCGCACTTTGTTCAGCCTTTTTTCACTGGCCTCCTTCGAAGGCAGCGGACTGCCGACCAACAACTGCTTTATTTTGGAGATCATTCAGCCTCAATTAATCGAGGAATTATACCCCTCGTTTCATATAACAATGAAAAACCATCAGCACGGAGTGGCTAAAAGTTGGGTAAAATACAGATATGAACCAATGTCCAAATTGTCACCGAACCGAACGCCAAAATCGAGCAGGCAAAACACCCCGCGGCAGCCAACGTTATATCTGCATGTTCTGCATGAAAAAGTACACGCCAAACCCCAAGCCCTGGGCTTACCCCGAGGAAGTGCGCCAAAAAGCCCTGCAGCTGTATGTGGATGGGATGAACCTGTGCCGGATCGCCCGCCATCTCGGTCTTCACCATCGCACCGTATCGCTGTGGGTCAAAGCCCAGGCAGCCCAACTGCCCGATCCACCGGTGCCCGAGCAGGTCAAAGAAGCCGAGATGGACGAGTTGTTCAGCTTCATTGGGGAGAAAAAAACCAAATCTTCATCATCACCATCGTAGATCGCCTTACCCGCTGCTATTTGGGTTTCAAAGTGGTCTGGCAGCGAACCCAAGAAGTAATCCAGGAGATGGTAGATGAAGCACCTAAGGCCAAGCGTTACTACAGCGATGCTTTTGATGCCTATGATCGCCTGTGGTATCACTGGGGAATGTATCAAGTCTCGCAAGGCAAGACCGACACCTACACGGTCGAAGCGGACAATGCCGAATTGCGCGACTACCTGGCTCGCTTGGGGCGCCGTTCGTGTTGCTTTTCCCGTTGTCCTGAAGCGTTGAAAGCGGCTCTCAAGCTGTTCATGTACTGCTTCAATCGGCGTCAATTGCACAAACAAGCCTTTCCCAATTACCCAGCTCATGTCTAATCAATTTATCTAAGCCCAAACTTTCACCACTCCCTCAGCACGTACAGGGTTATCGCATTTGAAATAATATTCATCCCGAATGACGTTGTCATTGCGAGCGAGCGTTTCCCAGCGAGCGAAGCAATCCGGGAGATTGCGGCAATCCAGGAGATTGCTTCGGCAAAAAACGCCTCGCAAAGACATATCGATCGCGTTTACGTGAAAAATATCCTAATGCAATTACCCTACCGGCAAGCGCCAAGCCTGCCCGGTTGCAGGTGGTTGATTTGGAGTGCAGGAGGACTTTTATAGATAATCTTTGAGGTTGTGTTCCACCGCGTAAGCAGCAGCTTCGGCGCGGTTGCTGACGCCCAGCTTGGAGAGAATGCTGCTGACGTAGTTGCGCACGGTGCCTTCGCCCAGGAAAAGAGCTTTGGCAATTTCGCGGTTGGTCTTGCCCTCTGAAACGAGCAGAAGCACATGCCGCTCCTGCTGGGTGAGGGTTGAGAAAGCAGAGGCTTCCTCTTCTTTGGCGGCTTTGCGCACTTCCTGGAAGATGCGCTGGGTGACTGCCGGGTCCAGCAGGGCTTCACCGCGGCCGACAGCCTCGATGGCGCGCACCAGGTCTTCCCCGCCAATCTGTTTGAGCACGTAGCCTGAAGCCCCGGCCCGGATGGCCGAGAAGAGCATTTCGTCTTCGGCATAGGAAGTGAGCATGATGACTTTAGTGGCAGGATAGTTGCGGGCGATATCTTCGCAGGCTTCGATGCCCGAACCGCCCGGTAAACGAATATCCATCACCACAACATCGGGCTGGATGGCGGCAACGCGTTCGACAGCTTCACGCGCCGTGCTGGCCTCGGCTACCACCTCAAAATTCGGGTGGCGGTCGAGCAGCGATTTTAGTCCCAGGCGCACCACTTCGTGATCATCTACCAATAAAATGCGTTGTTTTATTACCGGTTTGGTCTCCAAGGCAGGCCTCCGCCGAGAGTATAGTCGATAGTCTATGGACTAACATGTCCGATATATTTTACCTGATTAAATTAAACCTGCGCCGGGATCCGGCGCAGGTCAAACAGGCTGGCATTTTTTCTGGCAGCCTGGAATATCTTCAATCGGCTGCCGCCTTTTCTTTGGGGCGGTGGTCGGTTTTATAAAAGCCGCTACCCTTGAAAACGATGGCAGGGGGCGTGTATTGCCGGTGGACGTGTGAATGCCCTTTAGGGCAGCGCTGCACGCCGCTCTTCTGGGTGAAGGAAACTACTTTTTCAAAGTGTTGGCCGCAGTCGTCGCAGACAAAGTCATAGGTGGGCATAAAAACAACTCCAGCGTGTAAACCTTGACAAGATGAAATCGTCAAGGTTTAGTATATCGCAGGAGTGTAAGAAGTATGTAAATATTACTTTAGAGTTTGATCAATGCCAGGCCGTCAGCTCCCGGGTGCTTTTCGGCGAAAATCGACAAACCGGTAGCCGGCGCCGCGCTCGGTGAGAATGTACTGCGGATTGGCGGGGTCTTTTTCCAGCTTCTGGCGCAGGTAGTTGATGTAGAGGCGCACATAATGCGGCTCGTCACGGTATTCATAGCCCCACACCCGCGCCAGGAGCTGGTCGTGGGGGATCACCCAGCCGGCGTTTTGCACCAGATGGTACAGCAGGCGGTACTCGGTGGGGCGCAGCTGCACCAGCTTGCCATCTACCCATACTTCGTGCCGGTCAAAATCCAGCTTGAGGCGCTCATCCACTTCAATCAGGCCGTGGCTTGCACCCGAGGCGCTCTCGGTGCGGCGCAGCACAGCGCGCACCCGGCTGACCAGCTCACGCGGGCTGAACGGCTTGGTGATGTAATCATCGGCGCCCAGTTCCAGACCGCGGATGCGGTCTTCTTCTTCACCTTTGGCAGTGAGCATGATCACCGGCACGGAGGTGATTTCCCGGATCATGCGCAGCACCTCAAAGCCATCGATATCAGGCATCATCACATCCAGCAGGACAATATCCGGCAGGCTGCTGCGCAATTTATCCATCGCCTGGCTGCCGCGATAAGCTTCGGTGACCTGGAAGCCATCGTGTTCCAGGTTGAGGCGAATGAAACGCACCATGCGTTCTTCATCGTCAACCACCAGGATGCGCCGGTCTCGAAATCGGTTATCCATGGCTGACTTACTCCCGAACAAACCCGATGATCTCTTCGTCTTCCTTGCCAGCCATGACCTCGATGAAATTCAGCTTTTCCACAGGCCAGTAGACGGTAACCACATTTTCCGCCAGGAAATGAAGATCTTTGCCGTCTTTCATGCGCGGATTGGTGATGGCAATGAGCGTATCGGTGAGACCGGGCAGCTCTTCAACTTCACCAACAACCGGGTCGGCATTCAAGATGTGCAGGATCAGGGTGTGTGTCACACATACCTCCGTAGGTAAACGGTTATTTTTGAATGATAATCTGAAGCTTAAATTTTCCCAGAGCAATCAGGTCGCCATTGACCAGGGGCTGTGGATCGTGGGAGGCAATTTTGTTGCCGTTCACCTGCGTGCCATTGGCCGAGCCAAGATCCGTGATGGTAACAAGATTTGACTCGATATTGATCGTTGCATGCAGCCGCGAGACCCCCAGATCGTATGCCTGATGAGCGGTCAGGTCAATATCCGGCAGGATGGGCTGGTTACCGCTCACCCGACCTATGGTGAACTCTTTGTTACTTTCCAGCGGGATCACCTGGTCGGTTTCCAGCAGCCTGATAGCGACGCCATATTTTGAAGCTGTGGGTGTAAAGATTGACTCGGGCTGAAACGACGCACCAATGGGTGGGCCTGAGATCGGCCCGGTTTCCTTGGTGTACATCGCCGTCTTGGCAGGGGAGACATCCTGGTAGTTCAACTGTGCGCCGCATTTACTGCAGTACAGCGCCCCTACCATCTCCTCATTCTGGCAAGATGCACACCGGATCATGGCTGCCCTCCCGGGTTTTGCTGCATATCAGCGCCGGCAGGCAGCAGCAACGCCCTTGTGCCGTATTTGATTTGCTTCTTGCCCGCTTCGCTCAACCCCAGGTTGTGGGCGATATTTTCAGCCTCTTGCAGGGCGGTGCGGGCCAGATCGTGCTCACCCTGTGTAAAAAGGTGGGTAGCCAGGTTTTGCAGGTACTGGCTGGCGTATTCGGTTTCACCATCTGCAAGATATTGGTTGGCGCTTTCCTGCATTCGGTAGAGAGTCAGGCGGGAAATCGCTTGTAACAGTTTGGTGGGCGGCGGCTGAATTTTTGGCGTATCACTCACAGAACGTGTAAAGTGCAATTCCAGGCTGGCTCCACTCTGACGTTGTCCCGGGACATCAAAGAAGAGCTTGCCTTCGGCAATTGAAAATACCGGGGTAATTTCATTGATCGGGCCGATTTTGAATTCCAGGAGGAAGGTCAGCCCGGGGTCTTTGGGTAAAACACCAAGGCGCAGCGGCGTGGTGGAGGGCAACGGGTTGGCGTCTGGCGAGATGCGGAAGGCATATTGCATCTCAACATTGGGTCTGAGATGCAGCTCAAAGATCACGCGCTCAGCATAAACACGTCCCAGCCCGATGAACTTCTGTTTTAGCATCTCCTTGATGTCGCTGTTCCTGGAGATGTACAGGCTGCTGCCGCCGGTGCGGGCTGCCAGGCTGTCCAGAAAGGTGTCGTTCCACTCATCACCAATCCCCAGACCGCTGATGCCGATACCGTAGGCTGCAGCCTGCTCGGCAACTCGCTGGCAGGCGGCTTCATCTCCATAGGTGCGCCCATCGGTGAGCAGCACGATGTGATTGGTGTAGTTATTGCTGTATTTGTGGCGCACTTCAAAAAAACCAGCTTCCAGACCGCGAAAGATTTCGGTACCGCCGCCAGTTTGAACTTTCTGGATGCGCGATTTCAATGGCTGCCAATTCCAGGCGCTGCCCGGAGGAGACCAGCACTTCCGCCCGATCGCTGAAGGTAACGATGGAAAAGATGTCATGCGGTTTGAGCTGGCGGATGATTTCAATGGCGGTTGATTTAACGATATCCATGCGCTCACCCTGCATGGATGTCGAGCGGTCAAGCACCAGGCAGACGTTAAGCGGCGGGCTGGGACGAGTTTTTGTTTCGGGCGGAGCCGACACCTCCAGGAGCACATACAGAAGCTGAGGCTCATCCAGCTTGATCAACGATGGCCGGCTGTAAGAGGTAGCGCAGGTGATGGTAAGCGGCTCTTTTACAGGTGGAAGGCTGCGGTCGTATTCCTTGCGCTTGACAGGGTCTGACAGGGTATCGTATGCCGTCTGAATCTGAGAAAAGCTCGGTCGCCCCGGTCTCTACATTCACATCAGGGTGAATTTGCCGCGCAGCCTGATGGTATGCGCGGCGGATGTCTTCCGGCGTGGCATCGCGGGGCAGGTTGAGATCGGCGTAGAAATCCGGAGTAATCGTTCATGCGCGCAGTGTTAACCTGGTAAGCGGATTAGAATTGCAGAAATATTGTCCGGACCACCTGCGGCGTTGGCTGCATCCACCAGATTCTGGCAGGCCTGATCAGGGCTGGTTGTTTCCATGATAATCCGTTGGATATCCTGATCATTGACAACACTCCACAGACCATCGGAACATAGCATAAGGAAGCAATTTTCCGGCATGCGGATGGAACTGACATCCGGGTCAAAAGGTTCTCCCTGCCCCAGGGCGCGGTAAAGCACATTGCGCTGCGGGTGAACTGCGGCCTCATCCATGGTGATCTGGCCCAGCTCGACCAGCCGTTTAACCAGGGAGTGATCGCGGGTGAGCGGCTCCATGTGGCCGTTGTTGCCCACCAGGTAGGCGCGGCTGTCACCTACATGGGCCACGGTGAGCTGGTTGCCCAGGATCAGCACCGCGGTCAGGGTGGTGCCGCCGCCGGGCACCTGGCGGGTAATGGCGCGGTGGGCGTCTTGCACGCCCTCCTGCATAATTTCGATGAGCGATTCCTCCGGCGATGAGGGTTTGAGGCTGAGCAGGGGAGTGTATAGCTTTTTAATAATATAATTCGCCATGGAGCGCACCGCAATACCGCTGGCGACCTCACCGTGCTGGTGCCCGCCCATGCCGTCGGCGATGATATACAGGCCAAACGGGAGGTTGTTGGTTTCGCTGGACAGGGTGGTTGTGAGGGTAAAAAGGGCGTCCTCATTGTGATCGCGCTGTTTTCCCACCGACTGCGCACACCCCACGATTAATTGCGGCGGTTCCACCTGTGGGCGAGCCGGTGCGGCTTCTGCAGGCAGTTTTTCTTTTGAGACTGGTCGTGTAGGTAATTCTTCCACTTTCTGGGTTTCCTGACCGAAAATTTTCTGGAAAAATAGTTTCACAAAACCTCTCCTCCCTGGGTCAATGCCGGCTGCTCACGCCGTGAGAGCGTACAACTTGTGATCGGTAGAACCGATGTAAACAATCCCATCCACTACGATGGGAGTGCTGGTAATGGGACCCTGGGTCGGGAATTTCCAGCGCAGCCGACCGGTGCGGTATTCAAGACAATAGAGATTTCCATCCACCGACCCGCAGTAAATCGAATCGTTATATACGATCGGCGAGCCGGTAACCTGGTGGTCGGTGGCAAATACCCACACCTGTTTTGCAGATTTTGTATCAATGCAATAAATCTGTCCGTCAACTGCGCCGGTGAAGATCAATTCGTCGGCCAGGCATGGTGTTGAAATCGAGGCCTTGCCCAGGCGAAAACGCCAGATGACCCAGCCGGTCTTGGCATCCAGGGCATACAGCGTGGCATCCATCGAGCAGAAATAAATGACACCTTTAGAAATGACCGGTGAGGTGTGACGGCGCGTTTGGCTTTAAAGCGCCACTTAATTTTGCCCTTGAAATCGGCGCAGTACAACTCGCCGCTCTCTGTTCCGAAATAAACCAGGTCTTGATCTACCAGAGGGGTGGAGCGCACTGGGGCGCCAGCATCAATCATCCAGGCGCGCCGCCCGCTGAGCGTATTGATGGCATGCAAAAAGCCATCATCCGACCCGATGAAGACATGGCTTTCAGCGATAAAGGGTGACGAGCGGACCGGACCGTTGGTATAATAGGTCCAGTTGATCTGACCGTTGCGAGTGGTAACCACATGCAGCCGCCGGTCTTCGGAACCAAAGTATATATTTCCATCAAACACCACCGGTTTACTGACGATCCCGCCTTCGGTGGGGTATTTCCAGAGGAACTTGCCCGTGGCAGCGTTAATGGCATACAGGTTGTTGTCGTAGGAGCCAATATAGATCATGCCGTTGAAATAGGTTGGCGAGCCGCGCAACTCGTCTTCGCAGGTGAACTCCCAGACAGGCTTTATACCATGGGCTGCCGCAGGTACGATGGTGCTCGGCTGACGCCTCGCGGGGACTTCCGGCAAGTTCGGCTGCCCCTGCGGCCGCGCACAGCCAGCAGGGCTTCTTTCATCTCTTTAGCGCTCTGGTAGCGGTCGCTGGGGCGAGTACTGCAGTGTTTTATAAATAACTTTTTCCAGCTCATCAGACACCGCTGGATTGATGGTGCGGATCATGCGCTCACTGAAGGAAAACGGCGCCTCAAGGCGGGGATCTTTGTTCGTGAGCAGGTGGTGCATGGTGGCGCCTAGTGAGTAAATATCTGCCAGGTGAGAGGCCTCACCGCGGTACTGCTCGGGCGGCGAGTAACCTTCGGTGCCTATCATCGTTCCGCGCTGCCCGCCCTGAAAAGGCTTGGCAATGCCAAAATCGATCAGGATAACGTGATCGTGATGGTTGATCATCACGTTGGAGGGTTTCATATCCCGAAAGATGATCGGCTCAGGTGTGTGGTTGTGCAGGTAGCTGAGCACATCGCACAATTCAATGCCCCATTGGATTACCGGTCTTCGGGGAAAAAGTTCTGGTGTTCGTTAAAAGCGCTTCCAGATCCTTGCCATTGATGAATTCCAGGATCAGGTAGGAACGCTCGTTATGCGTAAAATAATCGTAGATACGCGGGATGGCCGGGTGGTCCAGCGTGGCAAGCAAGTTGGCCTCGCGCTCAAAGTTGCGCACAATCGTGCTGCGCACAAGGGCGTCGCGGGCCTGGTTCACCATTTCTTTTACCGCTACGACCTTGACCACATTGGGGAAGTGCAGGTCGCGGGCGCGGTAAACCGCCCCCATCCCACCAATCCCAACGACACTCTGGATCAGGTATCGATTTTGCAGGGCGGCGCCAGATTTTAACTGCTGAGTGACTGGCTGCCCGTCATTTTCGCCCAGTTCTTCGTCAATCCGGTGTGTTTCCAGAATAACTTCTCCACCAACAGTATAATAATTAACTTACCCGAATTATACAGCATAGACTCGAAATAAAAGAATATAATGATGCATTCCTTCTCAATTCAATTGCACGTTAGTATAATTTAGGCCACATGTCTGAACAACTTCCCACCCCCAGGCCACCTGCGTTTCGCATTCTCGTCACCGCCGCTCACCAGACCCAGGCGAAGGCAGTGCTCGATCAACTTCCAGAACTGGGGATTGGCTCCGGTGTAGATTTAATCGTCCGCAGCCTGTATTTTGTTGAAGGACAGCTTTCAGCGCAAGAGCTGGAAAAAATCATCTCCCTGGTGAGTGATCCCGTCTCCGAAGAGGCTCAATGCTACGATATCACCACCGGCAGGGTCATCGCATTCACAGCAGCCAGCCGGGAGCTGCACCGCGTTCCATCTGGCCTGGCCGGAGTGATCGAAGTGGCTCTGCGCCAGGGTGTGACCGACAACGTGGCTGGCGAGCTGCTTCTGGCAGCTCACCAATCGGGCATTCAAACACTCAAGGCGGCTGCCACAGGGCAACGATATGAATTCTACGGCTCGCTCAGCAGCAGCGATCTGGATGCTATTGCCCGCAACCTGCTGGTCAATTCTACCATCCAGCGCTATGCAAACCAGCTCCAGCCTGAGTTTGTGCATGCCGCCCACACCACAGCCAGCGTTGACGTAATCGGGCTGGGCGGGCTTTCACCACAGGAGTTGCAAATTCTAAGCCAGCAGCGCCGGCTGGCGCTGGATGTGGATGAAATGACCGCAGTACAAACCTATTTTTCGGGGCAGCAGCGCGACCCCACCGACGCCGAGCTGGAGACCGTCGCCCAGACCTGGTCGGAACACTGCGTCCATAAAACCTTCAAAGCGCTCATCGAGGTGCATGATCCCCATGCCCCACCTGGCGAGAACCTGATCGACGGCCTGCTGAACACCTATCTTCGAGCTGCCACGCAGACCATCGCCGCCCCCTGGGTGCGCTCGGCATTTGTAGACAATGCCGGCGTCATCCAGTTTGACGATGACCACGATCTCTCCTTCAAAGTCGAAACCCATAACCACCCGTCGGCAGTGGATCCTTTTGGCGGCGCCAACACCGGTGTAGGCGGGGTGGTGCGGGACGTGTTGGGAGTCTCCCACCGTCCAATTGCCAATACCGACGTGCTCTGCTTTGGACCGGCCGGGCTTCCGTTTTCTGAGCTGCCGCAGGGCGTGCTGCATCCGCGGCGCATTCGCTCCGGCGTGGTGGCAGGCGTGGAAGATTATGGTAACAAGCTTGGCCTCGCCACAGTAAACGGAGCGGTCCTTTACCATCCCGGGTACACTGCCAATCCGTTGGTATTTTGCGGTTGTGTCGGCCTGGGTCCGCGCAACGCCCACCCCCACGATCCACTTCCGGGCGACCGCGTCATCGTGATTGGCGGACGCACCGGACGCGACGGCCTGCGCGGGGCTACTTTTTCGAGCCTGGGAATGGATGCCCTGACCGGCGAAATTGCCGGGTCTTCGGTGCAAATTGGCGATCCGATCACCGAAAAATGCGTTGTAGAGGTGGTCGTTGAAGCGCGGGACGCCCACCTCTACCATGCCGTCACCGACTGCGGCGCAGGCGGCCTGTCCAGTGCGGTAGGAGAGATGTCCGCCAGCCTGGGTGTCCGGGTGGACCTGGAAAAAGTCCCGCTCAAATATGCCGGGCTGGCGCCCTGGGAGATCTGGTTATCTGAAGCCCAGGAGCGTATGGTCCTGGCGGTGCCGCCTCAAAATCTGGAGGCGCTGGCGGCTCTGTGCCAGACCTACCGGGTGGAATGGAGCGATATCGGGTATTTCACCCCCAGCGGGCGGCTGCAGGTCTTCTATCACGGCAAACCGCTGGTGGACCTGGATAACCAGTTCCTGCACCACGGCATCCCGCGCCAGAGCCTGGTGGCTGAACTCACGGCAACTGCTCCGACAGGGGCCGGCCTATCCTCTGGCGGCATGGCGGAACCAGAGACAGCAGCCTTACCGGTCACGCCTAAAGATCTGCTGCTGGCGCTGCTGGCGCACCCGAATATTGCCTCCAAAGAGCAGATCATCCGTGTCTATGACCACGAAGTGCGCGGCGGTACGCTGATAAAGCCTCTCACTGGCCCCCAGTGTGACGGCCCGTCTGATGCAGTGGTCATCAAGCCCCTGGAAACACCCGGCTGGCGAGGATTTGTGCTTGCCAACGGGGTCAACCCGTTCATCGGCGAAAGCGACCCGTATGCCATGGCGGTCAGCGGGGTCGATGAAGCTGTTCGCAATGCCGTGGCGGTCGGCGCAGACCCGGATCGACTGGCAATTCTGGATAATTTCTGCTGGGGCGACCCGCGCCGCCCGGAAACTCTGGGCAGCCTGGTACAGGCGGCGCGCGGCTGTTATGACGCCGCCCTTCACTACCGCACGCCGTTCATTTCTGGAAAAGATTCGCTCAACAACGAATACCTGGGCGCAGACGGCAAACGGCACGCCATCCCGGGAACCTTGCTGATCTCCAGCATCGCCATCCACCCAGATGTGCGCCGCGCAGTCAGCATGGACCTCAAAGCTGCCAGTAACCGGCTGTACCTGGTGGGCGCGTGGCGAGCGGCCCTGGCGGGCAGCCATGCGGCTCATATTGCGCCGCAGGCTTTCAAGGGCGCGTCAGAGCTGGCCCGGGCGCCAGGTTTTTCCACGGAAGCTCCAACCACCTACCGGCGGCTGCACACCGCCATACATACCGGTTTGGTGCGGGCTGCCCACGATCTGAGCGAAGGTGGTCTGGCAGTGGCTGCCGCCGAGATGTGCCTGGCAGGCCGCCTCGGCCTGGCGCTGGAGATTGGCGGCCTGCACTCCGACCCCGCTGTGGCATTGTTTGCCGAAACTAACGGCTGCCTGCTGGTGGAAGTGGCTGCGGACGATGCCGGAGCGTTTGAAGCGCTTCTGGCCGAGCCTGGTCTTGAGGGTGAACCTTCAGATGCTGCCAGCCGGGCGCCCTGCATGGCTCTCGGGCATGTTTTGTCTGAGCCCCATTTACGCATCCGGCATGCAGGCCAACGCGTGCTCGATTTGCGGGTGGCAGATCTGCTGCAGGCCTTCAAGACAACCGGAATATGACCATGCCTGACGTCGAAAACGAGAGATAATGACCCAACCCCGAGTTTTAATCCTGCAAGCGCCCGGCACCAACCGGGATGGAGACCTGGCCCATGCCCTGACCCTGGCCGGCGGGCAGCCCGAGATCCATCCAATTCAGCACCTGCGCCAGGCAGGCGGCAGCCTAAAAGATTACGCCATGCTGGCGCTGCCCGGTGGGTTTTCCTACGGCGACGCCCTGGGCGCCGGCAGGTTATGGGCGTTGGATCTGCAAACCTGGTTATCGGATTTTATCCAGACCTTCGTCGAAAGCGGGCGGCCGGTGATCGGCATATGCAACGGGTTCCAGGCGCTGGTGAAAGCCGGCATCCTCCCGGGCGGCGGAGGCCGGGCCACGCTGACCTTTAACGCCAGCGGCCATTTCGAATGCCGCTGGGTAAAGCTGGCGCCACAGCCGGCCAATTCATCGCCCTGGCTGCAAAATCTGCCCGCGCTTGAATGCCCGGTGGCGCACGGGGAGGGACGCTTTTTGATGGCGGCAGACGTTGTGTTGCCACCTGAACAGCAGGCCCTGCGTTATGTCCTCATGGATGGCGCCCCGGCCGCGGGCTCGTATCCGGCCAACCCGAACGGATCTCCACAGGATATTGCCGGATTGACAAATCCCTCTGGCAACGTGTTGGGATTGATGCCGCACCCCGAGAACCACATTTACCCATACCAGCATCCAAACTGGACACGCCGGCAAAATACCGGTTTGTGCCTGGCGCTTTTTCAAAACGGCCTGAAAATGGCGTAAAATCAAGGGGTTCGAACACACCCACAAGGCTGACCATCTTTTAGCAATGACCGACTTTTCTGTTTACCTTTCCCCTTTCACCTGGCGCTACGGCAGCCCGGAGATGCGCCTCATCTGGAGCGAAGCCCACAAACGCCAACTGTGGCGGCAGATCTGGGTGGCGCTGGCCGAAATTCAACATGAATTCGGCCTGTTATCGCAGCAGCAGGTGGACGACCTGCGCCTCCATGCAGAGAGTGTGGACATCCAGCGAGCCCTGCAGATTGAGGCTGAAATCCATCATGACCTGATGGCAGAGCTAAAAACCTTTGCAGAGCAGTGCCCGCTGGGGGGCGGCGCCCTGCACCTGGGTGCGACCTCCATGGATATCGAAGACAATGCCGATGCCCTGCGGGTGCGCCAGTCGCTGGATCTGGTCATTGTCGGCTTGGAACAACTGCTGCGAGCGTTTGTGCAGAAAATTATTACCTATGCAGATACGCCTTTGATGGCCTTCACCCACCTCCAGCCGGCGGAGCCTTCAACCCTGGGTTACCGGCTGGCTCAGTATGCCCAGGACCTGTTGATGGATTGGGAGAACCTGCGCCGCGCCCACGCCCACCTGCGCGGCAAAGGCTTCAAGGGCGCGGTGGGCACAGGGGCCGCTTATGCAGAGCTGGTGGGTGTGGAAAACCTGGCCGAGTTTGAAACCCGCCTTTCCACCCGCCTGGGGCTGCCGTTTTACCCCGTGACCACCCAGACCTACCCACGCAAACAGGATTACCAGGTGGTCAGCGCGCTGTCTGGCCTGGGCGGGTCGTTGTACAAATTTGCCTTCGACCTGCGCATCCTGCAGTCGCCGCCGTTGGGCGAGTTGAGCGAGCCTTTCGGGAAAAAACAGGTGGGGTCGTCGGCCATGCCCTTCAAGCGCAACCCGATCAACGCCGAAAAGATCAACTCGCTGGCGCGTGCCCTGGCGCAGATGCCGCGCCTGGCCTGGGACAATGCCGCCCATTCCCTGCTGGAGCGCACATTGGATGATTCGGCCAACCGCCGCACACTGCTGCCCGAGGCATTTCTGTCTGCAGACGAGCTGCTGCGCACCACCTGCCGCATTGTGGATGGTTTACAGGTGAACCTGGCAGCCATGAGGCGCAACCTGGAAATTTACGGCCCATTTGCCGCCACAGAACGCGTGTTAATGGCGCTGGTAAAAGCCGGCGCCGACCGGCAATGGCTGCACGAACGCCTGCGGCTGCACGCCATGACCGCCTGGGAGGCGGTGCAGAGCGGGGCAGCCAACCCGCTGGTGAACCTGCTGTGCGCCGATGAGCAGCTTACCGGCCGGTTGGACGCCGCTCAGGTGCGCGCCCTGATGGATGCCAGCGCACACCTGGGCGATGCCCCGGCACACGCCCGGAGCCTGGCGCGGACGATCGAGGAAGCATTGGCGTAAGGACTGGCATCCGTAAAATCATCCGGCGCTGCCGGGAAATTCAGCAGGGGAGGGAGATTTCGATTGGACAATCAAATACAGCAGGTTCTCGAACATCCTTTTGTAGCGGTCGATTTACCCCTGCCCGGCAAATTGAGCGGCAAAGTCCGCGAGGTCTTCCCGCTCCCCGCCGACCGGCTTCTGCTGGTTACCACCGACCGCCTCTCGGCATTCGACCGCATCCTGGGGGCCGCGCCCTATAAGGGTCAGGTGTTAACCAGCTTTCCGCCTGGTGGTTTGAACGCACCGCTGACATCATCCCCAACCATTTGCTGGCTGTACCCGACCCCAACGCCATGCTCGCGCAGGCCGTACAGCCCTTTCCGGTCGAAGTGATCGTCCGCGGGTACATCAGCGGCGTCACTTCCACCGCTCTCTGGTACCGTTACAGCTTGGGCGAGCGGGAGATCTACGGGCATCATTTCCCCGAGGGGTTGCGTAAAAACCAGGCTTTACCCCGGGCAGTGATCACCCCTACCACGAAAGGCGGCCCATCGGGTCACGATGAACGCTTAACCCCCGCCGAAGTGGTGGAGCACGGCTATTTGAGCGCCGCAGATTGGGATACGGTGCAACAGGCAGCCCTGAGCGTATTTGCTTGCGGTCAGCAAGCCGCCTCGGAAGCCGGGTTGATCCTGGTGGACACCAAATATGAATTCGGCCGCGCCGCCGATGGGCGCATTCTGCTCATTGATGAAGTGCACACCCCCGATTCATCCCGCTACTGGAAGGCCGGCAGCTACCCGCAGCGATTGGAAGCCGGTCTGGAACCGGAAAATTTCGATAAGGAATTCGTCCGCCTGGAATATGCTGCCCTGGGTTATCGCGGCGATGGCGACCCCCCTGATATGCCGTTGGATCTATGGCGGCGGGTTGCAGAACGCTACATCAGCCTGTACACCGATCTTACCGGTCTGCCATTCCAGCCAGGCAGCTACCCGGTAGCGCCCCGCCTTGTGAGCAACCTGCGCCAGCATGGAGGTATTCTGGAATGAACACGCCAGACCAGCCCCATGTGATTATCTTGATGGGTTCGGCCTCGGACCGCCCACACTGCGACCAGATTGCGGCAGCGCTGGCAGAGCTGGGCCTGCCGTGTGTGCAGCGCATTGCCTCCGCCCATAAAAACCCGGCTCGCTTACTGCAAATCCTGGGTGAATTTGAAGCCAGCCCCGCAGCGCACGTTTACATCACCGTGGCCGGGCGCAGCAATGCCCTCAGTGGTATGGTGGATGGAGCCGTGAATGCCCCCGTGATCGCCTGCCCGCCGCAAAGCAGCGCATTCGGCGGCGCTGACCTGTATTCATCCGTGCGCATGCCCTCAGGCATTGCCCCCATGCTCGTGTTGGAGCCTGCCAATGCCGCCCTGGCTGCGGCGAAAATCCTCGCCCTGCAAGACCCCCGCCTGGCACAGCGCTTACAGCACGTCCGGCTTGAGAACATCCGCAAGCTGGAAGAGGCTGACGCTCAATTATTGAAACCGGCGGTGGACCTGAACCATAAATCCTGAGCTGCCATTTTTGGATTCGCCCCACGAAGCCTGCGGCGTGATTGGCATTTCAATCACCCACCCGGATGCAGCCCGCCAGGCCCTGTTGGGGCTGTACGCTTTGCAGCATCGCGGCCAGGAGGCAGCCGGTATCGCTGTGAGCGATGGAAAGGCGGTACACGTGCACAAGGGCAGCGGGCTGGTTGCGCAGGTTTTCAGCGAGGACGTCATCGCCGGGCTGAAGGGGCAGCTGGCGGTGGGGCACACGCGCTATTCCACTACGGGCTCATCCAACTTGCGCAATGCCCAGCCTTTTGTTATTGAGACTCAACACGGCCCGCTGGCATTGGCCCACAACGGCAACCTGGTGAACGCGGCTGAGCTGCGCCAGGAGCTGCTGGAAAGCGGCGTGGGGCTAACCTCATCCACCGACAGTGAGGTGATGACGCTCATGCTGGCCCGGGCGCCGGCAAGACCTGGCTGGAACGCATCTCGGCCTGCATGCCGCGCTGGATCGGAGCCTTTTCGCTCGTGATCCTCACCCGCCGGGAGGTATTTGCCGCCCGCGACCCTGGGGGCTGCGCCCTCTGACCATCGGACGGCTTCCAGATGGCGGACACGTTGTGGCCAGCGAAACCGGCGCCCTGGAAACCATCGGCTGCGATGCCATTCGTGAGGTGCAGGCGGGCGAAGTAGTTGCCCTGCAGGAAGCCGCGTTAATTGTCCGCCAGGCGCTGCCGCCTGTTGCGCCATCAGCCCTGTGCACCTTTGAGCACATTTATTTTTCCCGGCCCGACAGCATCTGGGATGGACGGGTGGTGTACGAGGTGCGTTACCGGCTTGGACGGGAGCTTGCCCGCGAAGATGATATTACCGCCGACCTGGTGATCCCGGTGCCAGATACCTCGACGCCAGCAGCTCTGGGTTATGCTGCCGAGAGCGGCCTGCCCTTCAGTGACGGCATGATCAGGAACCGTTACATCGGGCGGACCTTTATCCAGCCCTCGCGAATCCATGCGCCGCGCCAGCGTGTTCCTCAAATTCAACCCGTTGCCGCATGTGCTCAACGGGAAACGCGTGGTGATCCTGGATGATTCAATTGTGCGCGCCAACACTTCAGCCCACCTGGTGCAATTGGTGCGCCAGGCAGGCGCCCGGGAAATTCACCTGCGCATCACCTGCCCGCCCATCCGCCATCCCTGCTTTATGGGTGTAGATATGGCCACCTATGAAGAACTGATCGCACACAACCTCACGCTGCCCGAAATCGCTGCAACACTCGGTGTGGATAGTCTCCAATATCTTTCCTTACCGGGCATGATGCGCGCCATCGGCAGCGAAAGCGTCTACTGTAATGCCTGCTTTACCGGCGAGTACCCCTTTCCACTGGACGTGAGCGGCATCAAAACGGGCTTCGAAGATGCAGACCAGTGAAGGAGGAAAGGTGATGAAAATCCTGCTGGTCGGTTCGGGCGGGCGTGAACACGCACTGGCCTGGAAGCTCAGCCAGTCGCCCAGGCTGGGCAGCTTATACACACTGCCCGGCAACCCGGGCACCGCCCTCGTGGGAACTAACCTGCCCGGCAACCCCGATGACCCGCAAGCCGTGTTGTACGCCGCCCTGACCCACAAAATTGACCTGGTGGTGGTTGGGCCGGAGGCGCCCCTGGCTGCCGGCCTTGCCGACGTCCTGGTGGATGCCGGCATACCGGTCTTTGGCCCCAGCCGCGCCGCGGCGCAGTTGGAGTCATCCAAAGCCTTTGCCAAGAACTTCATGCTGCGGCATGCCATTCCCACGGCGCGCTTTAGCAGTTTCAACGCCTTGCCGGAAGCGCTGGCCTACCTGCACACCTTCGAGCCTGGAGGCTGTGTGATTAAGGCGTCCGGTCTCGCAGCCGGCAAAGGCGTTTATTTGCCAGATACGCAGGCTGAGGCTGAAGCGATCCTCGCGCGATCTGCTGGTCACGGGCACATTGGGCCAGGCTGGGCGGGAAATCGTGATTGAGGAGCGCTTGAACGGGCCTGAACTGTCGCTTCTGGCCTTTACAGATGGGCACACACTCCTGAGTATGCCCGCTGCCCAGGATCACAAGCGCATCTACGATGGCGACCAGGGGGCCAACACAGGCGGGATGGGCGCTTTTGCCCCCTCACCGCTGGGCACGCCCGCTTTGCTGGAACAGGTTCACCAAGCCATCCTGCAGCCTGCGCTGGATGGTTTGCGTTCCGAAGGTGTGTTGTACTGCGGTGTGCTGTATGCCGGGTTGATCTCACCTGCGCAGGGTCCACGCCTTTTGGAATTCAACTGCCGCTTCGGAGACCCGGAAACCCAGGCCATCTTGCCTCTGTTGGACAGCGATCTGGTGGAGGTGCTCCTGGCGTGTGTCGAGGGCAGGCTGGCGCAGACCGCTGCAGAAGTGACCTGGCGCAGCGGCGCCGCCGCGGTGATCGTCCTGGCGGCGGCGGGCTATCCGGGAGCCTATGAGAAGGGAAGGATTATCTCTGGATTGGAGCGCCTTGCCAGACGGGGTGCTGGCCTTTCATGCCGGGACAGCCAGCCAGGGCGGCAAGCTGGTGACCTCCGGCGGGCGCGTGCTGGGAATTGCCGCACAGGCTGGCAGCCTGCCCGCCGCCCTCGAAAAAGCTTACCGGTCGATCGAGGGGGTTCACTTTGAGGGGATGCACTACCGCACCGATATCGGCCGGCACGCCGGCGCGCAGGCAGGCGGCGAGGGCAGCGCATATGCTGCCGCGGGGGTATCCATCGATGCCGGCGCCCGGGCTGTGGAGCTGATGAGCGCAAGCCTGCGCAAAACTTACACAGCGCAGGTGCTCTCCGATGTAGGAACCTTTGGCGGCCTGTACAGCCTGTCGGGGCTGGCAGACATGCAACATCCTGTGCTGGTTGCTTCAACCGATGGGGTGGGCACCAAGGTGATCCTGGCTGCCCAGGCTGGTCGCTTCGAGGGCATCGGACAGGATATCGTCAACCATTGCATCAACGATATCCTGGTACAGGGCGCCCGCCCGCTCTTCTTTCTGGATTATATTGCTGCCAGCCATCTGGAGCCTGTGGCGGTGGCAGAAATTGTCAGGGGCATGAGCACGGCCTGCTTTGCGGCAGGCTGCGCCCTGCTGGGGGGCGAAACAGCCGAAATGCCCGGTGTGTATGCCCCGGAGCGATTCGATGTCGCCGGGACGATCGTGGGCGTTGTCGAAAAAGACTGCATCCTGCCGCGCCCCGGCATTCAGGCGGGAGATTACCTGCTCGGTCTGGCATCGTCCGGCCCGCACACCAACGGATTTTCACTCATCCGCCGGGTGCTGGCTTCGACACCGCTGGATACGGTCAATCCCGAAGTGGGCGTCCCCCTGATCGATGCTCTGCTGGCTCCGCACCGCTCGTACCTGGCGCTGCTGTGGGGGTTGCTGCAGGCGGGGTTTGCCGGGAACCCGGAAAAGCCATCCCCGATCAAGGCGCTTTGCCACCTCACCGGAGGCGGTTTCATCGATAACCTGCCGCGTATCCTGCCCGCCGGGCTGGGGGCCGTGATCCGGCGCGGCGCCTGGCCTGTGCCGCCGCTTTTTCAGCTCATCCAGCGGCAGGGCCAGGTGAGCGAATTGGAGATGCACCGCGTCTTCAACATGGGCGTTGGCATGCTGGCTGTCGTCAGCCCGCAAGACCTGGAACAGGTGCAAGGTGCCATACCTGAAAAGACCTGGGTGGTGGGAGAAATCGCTCCCGGCGCCGGGGTGAGACTGGTATAAGATGGCAAAGGCGAGGCTGGTCGTACTGGCTTCTGGGAATGGCAGCAATTTGCAGGCC
The DNA here is from genome assembly GCA_963705155.1 of uncultured Chloroflexia bacterium. Classification (GTDB taxonomy): domain Bacteria; phylum Chloroflexota; class Anaerolineae; order Anaerolineales; family UBA4823; genus CAVPJC01. The sequence goes on from CAVPJC010000006.1 coordinate 105,773, forward strand.
ATTCTGGATGCCTGTAACTCTGGCCAGCTGCCGGCGGTTGTAGTCGCCGTGATCAGCGACCGGGCCGGGGCGTTTGCCCTCGAACGCGCCCGCATGGCAGGGATTCCGGCTGTGTACCATCCCTGGAAACCCTTCCGGGAAGCCGGCGCAGACCGGAGTGCTTATGATACCGCCCTGGCGGAACTGGCAATCGCTTTCAAGCCGGATTATATGGTTCTGGCAGGCTGGATGCGCCTGCTCACATCTGCTTTTCTGGAGCGTTTCCCGATGCGGGTGGTGAACCTGCACCCGGCTTTACCCGGGGCTTTCCCCGGCACCGAAGCCATCCGCCGGGCCTGGCTTGCCGGGCAGAGCCGACAGATCAGTTCCACCGGCGTGATGGTGCACTTCGTACCGGATGAAGGTGTGGATAACGGGCCGGTGATTGCCGTCCAGGTAGTCCCGCTCGTCATGGATGAACCCCTGGAAGACCTGGAAGCCCGCATCCATACGGTTGAACACCGCTTATTGGTGCAAGCGCTTCAATCCATCCTGCAAAAGGAGCCATTATGAGCACAGCACTTTTCTCTGTTTCCGATAAAACCGGCCTGGTTGAGCTGGCTCACGGACTGTACCAACAGGGCTGGGATCTGCTGGCCAGCGGCGGAACAGCCCGCCTCCTGCGCGGGGCCGGCCTGGCGGTTCAGGATGTGGCCGAATACACCGGCTCGCCCGAAATCCTGGGTGGGCGGGTAAAAACCCTGCACCCGGCTGTGCATGGCGGCATTCTCGCCCGCAATTCACAGGCCGACCAGGACGACCTGCTGGACATCCGGGCGCGTCCCATCGATCTGGTCGTGGTCAACCTCTACCCGTTCCAGCAGACGGTCGCCCGCCCCGATGCAACCCTGGATGAAGCCGTAGAGAATATTGACATCGGCGGGGTGGCCCTGATCCGCGCCGCGGCCAAGAATTTTGCCCGGGTGGCTGTGCTCACCGACCCGGCCGATTACCCGGCAGTGCTGGCTGAAGTGCAGTCGCATGGACGGGTCAGCCCCCAGACACGCCGCCGCCTGGCAGAGAAGGGATTTGCGCACACAGCCGCCTATGACGCCGCCATACTGGACTACTTGAAAAAGGAACAGGTGGATGCAGGCGCGGCAGGCTCGATGATGGAAACACCGCTCGCTCTGACGCTCTATCCCATAGCAAGCCTGCGCTATGGTGAAAACCCGCACCAGGAGGCTACGCTGTACGGCTACGGCCCGGCGCCGGCCCGCTGGGCGGACAAACGCTGCAGGGCAAAGCGCTTTCCTATAACAACCTGCTGGATCTGGATGCCGCCTGGCGGGCGGTGGTGGCTTTCGAGCGGCCGGCAATCGTTATCGTCAAGCATCTCTCCCCTTGCGGTATTGCCTGCGCCGAGAGTCTTGAGCAGGCCTTCCGCCTGGCGCTGGCCTCCGACCCGGTCTCGGCTTTCGGCGGCGTCATCGCCAGCCAACCGGCCCTTCGATGGCACACCGCCCGCAGCCTGGGAGATCTGTTTGTGGAATGCATCGCTGCGCCTGGATTTCAGCGGCGAAGCCCAGGAGGTGCTCGCGCAGCCGGAAGAACCTGCGCCTGGTGAGCATGCCCGCACACCCAATTGGAGCCAGCCTATGAATTGCGCTCGATCAATCAGGGCATGCTGCGCCAGACGCTGGATGCAGGCGACCCGCCTCGCACGGAATGGCAGGTGGTAAGTCAACGCCAGCCTGCCGCAGCAGAGTGGCCCGCCCTGCGATTTGCCTGGAAAGCCTGCCAGCATGTCAAATCCAACGCCATCGTCTTTGCTCAGGGCGAAGCCACGGTTGGCATTGGCGGTGGGCAGCCCAACCGGGTGGACTGCGTGCGCATTGCCGCCGCGCGCGCTGGCGAGAAATCCCCGCGGGGCGGTTATGGCTTCAGACGCCTTCTTCCCCTTCCCCGATTCGGTCGAAGAAGCTGCCAAAGCCGGCATCGCCGCCATCATCGCAGCCCGGCGGCTCGGTGCGGGATGCAGAAGCCATCGCCGCGGCCGACGCTGCCGGCATGGCCATGGTGTTCACCGGCGTGCGCCATTTTCGCCATTAATGGAACGGAGCCTTAATGAACGACAGAAATCTTCAAACCCTTCGAAGCCCTGACATTTGACGATGTGCTGATGGTGCCCGGCTACACCGAGGTGCTGCCCGACCAGACCGATGTGCGCGCCCGCCTGACCCCGGGCATCCAGCTCGAATATCCCGCTGCTCTCGGCAGCCATGGATACCGTCACCGAGGCGCGCCTGGCGATTGCCCTGGCGCGCGAAGGCGGGCTGGGCATCATCCACCGCAATCTCCGCCCGAGGCCAGGCCGCCGAGGTGGATAAGGTCAAGCGTCGCAATCGGGCATGATCGTCGACCCGATCACGCTGCCGCCCGAGCCACCCTGCGCGAGGCCGAAGAGATCATGGCCAACTACCACATCAGCGGGGTGCCCATCACCGAGCCGGACGGGCGCCTGGTGGGCATCCTCACCAACCGCGACATCCGCTTTGTCGAGCCGGGTGATTACGAGCTGCCGGTGAGCGAATTTATGACCGCCCAGAACCTGGTCACCGCGCCGGTGGGCATCACCCTGGAAGACGCCAAGCGCCTGCTGCAGAAGCACCGCATCGAAAAACTGCCCCTGGTGGATGAAGGCGGCGTGATCAAGGGCCTGATCACGGTCAAGGATATCCAGAAGAAGCGCGACTTCCCCAACGCCGCCAAGGATGGGCGCGGCCGGCTGCTGGTGGGGGCGGCGGTGGGCGTGGGCGCCGATCTGGAAGAGCGCGTCGAACTGCTGGTCGACGAAGAGGTGGATGTGGTCGTCATCGATACCGCCCACGGGCACTCCGCCGGGGTGATTAGCGCCATCCGGCGCATCCGCCATGCCTGGCCCGATCTGCCGGTGATCGCCGGCAACGTGGTCACCGCCGAAGGCACGCGGGCCCTGATCAAGGCCGGGGCGGATGCGATCAAGGTGGGCGTGGGGGCGGGCTCGATCTGCACCACCCGTGTCATTTCTGGGGCAGGCATGCCGCAGATGACGGCCATCTATCGACTGCGCCCGGGCGGCGCGCCGTACGGGGTGCCGGTCATCGCCGATGGCGGCATCAAATACAGCGGCGATATCGTCAAAGCCATCGTGGCCGGGGCCGAGGTGGTGATGCTGGGCAGCCTGCTGGCAGGCCTGGAAGAATCGCCCGGCGAAGTGGTGCTGTATGAGGGCCGGCAGTTCAAGGAATACCGCGGCATGGGCAGCCTGGGCGCCATGCAGGGCTATGGCAAAGACCGCTATGCCAGCGGGCAGGCGGGCAGCGGCAAGCTGGTGCCCGAAGGCATCGAAGGGCGCGTGCCCTACAAAGGGCCGCTGCGCGATTACGTTTACCAGCTGGTGGGCGGGCTGCGTTCGGGAATGGGCTACGCCGGCGCCGCTTCGCTGGATGACCTGCGCACCAGGACACGACTGGTGCGTATCACCGGCGCCGGGCTGATCGAGAGCCACCCGCACGATGTGATCATCACCCGCGAAGCGCCGAATTACCAGGTCAACCAGGGTTAAACAAAAACAACGGGCCAAAAAGAAGGGCGCAGCCTGTCGCGAGCACCTCTGGCGGTGCTACGATGATCGCTGCGCCCCTGCGTATGGCAGATCTGCATATTAAAACGGGACACCCCGTATATTCAGCCGGTCACTATAATTTGCCCACGCATTTCATCACAAAACGGTGGAAACCGTGAAACGAGCGCACCGGCTGAGCGTACATGAGGATGCACTTGCCCGACACTACGTTCAATCCCAGTGTGCGTCCTGCATCCAACGCCTCGCTGGATTCCGACCCCTGCTGCAGCCAGACGTTTTTGATACCCGCCGCGGCCGCCTGGCGCAGCGCCTGGGCAGCCTGCACCGGTGGCACCACCAGCAGGGCGCCGTCCACTTTGCCGCCCAGGGCGGCCAGGTCGGGGTAGCACTTCACGCCGTCACCTCGCCCGCTTGCGGGTGCACCGGGTAGACCTGGTAACCGCGCTCGGTCAGTTCTTTGTAGGCTATATTGCCAAATTTCTTCCCGCTGCGAGAAAAACCCACCAGCGCCAGGTTTTTCCCCTGGATGAAGTTTTCAATTGTCGTGTCCATTTTTGCCTCATTTTGATTTTTGTTTTTATATCATAACCCGGATTGCGAAGCGTGAATATTGAAGAATGTCACCAATCGCGATGTATGAAATCATGCTTATCTACGCACCGGCTGCAATCCGGTTTCAGGTGCAGCGCCCTATTTGCCAGGCAGTTGACCAGCCTGAATTATCAAAGCTGCATCCTGCCAATGCCTTGACAGATCGGGCAGATTCTGATATTCTATAACTAGAATATGTTAGCTATAGGATAAACCTGTACAAGCCAATGACACCCGCCGAACTTGCCATCCTCAGCCTGATTGTCGAAAAAGACCGCCACGGTTACGAAATCGAACAGGTCATCGCCGAGCGCGGCATGCGCGATTGGACCGAGGTGGGGTTTTCGTCCATCTATTTTCTGCTTAAGAAACTGGAACACACCGGGCTGGTCGAATCCCGGCCTGAGACTGCCGCCGGACGCGGGCCGGCACGCAAGGTGTACCATCCGACTACCGCTGGGTATCAGGTCTGGCATACCGCCATCCTGCAAACGCTCTCGCAGCCGCAGCGCGGCTCCATGCCATTCCAATTGGGACTGTCCTGTCTGCCGGGGCTGCCGCCCGGCGAAGCGCTGGATGCGCTGCTCCAGTATCAATCAACCCTGGCAGAGCGTGTGACGTACGTTCAAGAACGCGCCCACCAACAGCAGCCCCTGCCGCCGCATGTGCAGGCTATGTTTGGCCACAGCCTGGCGCTTCTGCAGGCCGAGCTGGATTGGATTAGCGCAACCATACAAGATCTGGAGAACAACTATGACCAAGCTTGATCTAAAAACAACCTACAAGCACCTTTACCAGCCATCGCTGAAGGAATTTTCGCTGGTGGATGTGCCGCCTTTCAACTACCTGATGGTGGATGGGCACGGCGACCCAAACCACGCCCCGGAGTACCAGCAGGCGGTGGAGCTGCTTTACGGTATGGCCTACACAATAAAATTTGCCCTCAAGCCGCAATTGGATTTCACCGTTATGCCGCTCGAAGGGCTGTGGTGGGTGCCAGATATGCGCAGCTTCAGCCAGGCTCACAAGGATGATTGGGATTGGACGATGATGATCCTGCAGCCAGAGCTGGTTACGCCGGAGCTGGTCGCCAAAACCCGCCAGGAAGTGACGGACAAAAAAAAGCTCCCCGGTGCAGTCCAGGTGCGCCTGGAAACCTTCACCGAGGGGCTTTCCGCTCAAATCCTGTATCTGGGCGCGTATGCAGACGAAGGCCCAACCATAGCCCGCATCCACGCCTGGATCGCCGAAAACGGCTACCAGCCGGCGGGCAAGCACCATGAAATTTACCTGGGCGACCCGCGCAGAAACCCGCCCGAGAAGCTTAAAACGATCATCCGCCAGCCCGTTCAGCCTGTCTAGCGGAAATCTTCCTCGCCTTCAGGCTTGTTCTGCAGCACAGCCTCAATCTTTTCCATCACATCCCCGGTCAGCTTTTCGACTATGTCCAGGGCCGCCATATTTTCGACCACCTGGGCAGAGCGCGAAGCCCCGGTGATGACGGTGCTCACGTTGGGATTTTTCAAACACCAGGCCAGGGCCATCTGCGACATGCTGCAGCCCACCTCGGCGGCAATGCCGCTGAGCGCTTTGACTTTCTCAATGCGCTGGCGCGTCTCCTCGCTTTCGAACTGTTCCCGCAGCCAGCTGTAGCCGTTCATCGTCACACGTGTGCCTTCCGGGATGCCGTTGTTATATTTTCCGGTCAGCAGCCCGCTGGCCAGGGGGCTCCAGATGGTGGTGCCCAGACCAATCTCGCGGTACAGACGGGCATACTCTTTTTCCACACGCTCGCGGTGAAACATGTGGTACTGCGGCTGTTCCATCAACGGCGGGATAAGATGCTCCCTGCGAGCAATGCCATACGCTTCCATGATCTCCGTCGCGCTCCACTCACTGGTGCCCCAGTAAAAAGCCTTGCCCTGGTTGATGACATGGTTCATTGCCCGCACGGTCTCTTCAATCGGGGTCAGAAAATCAGGACGGTGGCAAAAGATCAGATCGACATACTCCATCTGCAGGCGCTTCAAAGCTGCATCCGCGCCTTCCAGGATGTGTTTGCGCGATAGGCCGGTGTCGTTGGGGCCTTTGCCACCCCAGAAAATCTTGGTGGAGATCACCAGGTCTGAGCGCTTCCAGCCCGCCTTTTTGATGACATTCCCCATCACGATTTCAGCATTGCCGTCGGCGTAAGCCTCAGCATTATCAAAAAAATTGACCCCCGCAGCATAAGCCGCGAACATACATTCCCGGGCCACGTCTTCGCCAACCTGCCCCCCATAGGTGACCCAGGCCCCCAGGGAGAGGGCCGAAACCTTCAGCCCAGATCGTCCTAAAAATCGGTATTCCATTTTTCTTCTCCTATCCCACAATATTTGGTTTAAGCATATCCCGTCCGTGGGCAACCATTTTTGCAGTTGCGGCTGCCAGGGTGGGGTATTTAACGTTTTCGTAGTCCAGCCCGGGCCGCAAAGGGAAAGGCTGAGGGCCGTGGTGGGTCTCGATCACACCGCCGGCCTCTTCCACCAGAAGCCAGGCTCCGGCCAGATCCCAGATCTTGGGCGCAGCCTCAAAGCCCAGCACGGCCGCGCCGCGTGCCACTGCGCAAAAGGAGTACGCCGCAGAACCCAGAATGCGCGGCTTGTAAGGCACGCTCACCTGGTATTCCCGGTGGGTGCGGCCGCAGCAGGCGAAAAAAGCGGCAGGCTGGTCCCGCAAAGGCGGGCGCGGCTGAATGCCTTCGCCGTTCAGCCAGGCGCCCTGACCGCGCTGGGCAGTGTACAATTCATCCAGCAGGGGAAAGTACAGGGCGGCTGTATCCGGCACCCCGCGTGCCAGGCGGCACACCAACACCCCCCACACATGCAGCCCCAGGCTGAAATTGGTGGTGCCATCCAACGGGTCAATCACCCACAGATGCTCTGGCACCTCGGTCAGCGCGCCCGGGTGGAGCTCCTCGCTCACAAGCCCTTCGCCCGGGTAGGCAGATTGAATCTGCCCGGCGATCCAACGATCGGCTGCCAGATCAGCTTCGGTCACCACCGAGTGATCGAGTTTAAGCTGAGCGGCCACCCCCGAGAGTTTGTAGTACCCCAGGAGCAGTTCACCGGCCTGGCAGGCCAGCCCGGCGGCAAACTCCAGCACAGCGCTCATTGAACTTCGGCCATCTCGATGTAATCTTGAGTTACCGTTTCTTCCGGCACAGCCCCCAGGTGACGCAGCAGGTCGGCGATCGCATCAGCTTTGTGATCGGCGTCTGTGCGGCTCCAGGTGCGGCTTTTTACTTCCAGGAAGTATCCCAAATCCGGGGTTTCGACATGGTCTAAATTGATATAAAATTCGGTGCCTTTAAAGAGCACACGCCAGCGTTTGCGTTCCTTGATGATCGATGTCTCTGCCAGCGGTCTGAAGTATTCCCGGTAAAAACGCAGGCTGTGTGTCGCATTGGCAATGTAACGGCTGCGCGAAAGCAGGACATCGCTGGGGAAGTGTTTTTCGCGCGCCGGGCCGAGCAGTGTCAGGCGGTAGCGCACGTTGATCACCTGGCCCTTGGCATCCAGGCTTTCATCTTCCCGGTAGCGCAAATGCCCCTGGCGCGGGTCGCCAAAGGAGAAATAGGTATCAAATTCGCGGTAATGACGCTTGTGCAGCACTTCCATCTCTGGCTGCTCAATTGCATCCAGCACAGGCTGCGGATCGGTGAGGCGCACTTTGAGTTGAACCTCAAAGGTCTCAGCCTCGGCAGCCCCGCCGATGGCGATCAGCTTTGAGAGCACCGACTGCTCGCGCTGGATCAAGAACTGGTCAATGCGCCTGGCGAGGCTGTCGGCCTGCACCAGCAGTTCGGTCTCATCCAGGGTGGTCAACTGGTGGGAGCGCATCAGCCACTTGCCGTTGACCATCACATCGGTCACATCGCTGGATTTTCCGGCATACACCAGTTGGGCGTACACACCGTTCACATCCCGGCGGAAGCGGGGGGCGTTGTGCAGGGCGGCGATATTCACCAGGATGAGATCAGCGCGCTTGCCGGGCTCCAGGGTTCCGGCGAGGTGCCCCAGGTGCATCGCTCTGGCTCCCAACCGTGTAGCCATGGAGAGAGCGGTAGCTGCCGGTACGGCGGTGGGATCGTTGCTGGTGGCCTTGGCTACAAATGCTGCCAGGCGGATTTCCTCAAACATATCCAGGTCGTTGTTCGATGCCGGACCATCTGTGCCAATGCCAACGTTCAAGCCAACTTCAAGCATTTTGGTCACCGGCGCAAATCCGGAAGCCAGCTTGAGATTGGACGACGGGTTGTGCGCCACCCCCGCTTTATGGTGCTTAAGGGTGAAGATCTCACCATCATCCACGTGCACGCAGTGCGCTGCCAGCACCTTGGCCTCGAACAGGTTTTGTTTTTTTGCATAAGGGATCACCGGCATCCCGTACTCGCTGCGCGAGTTTTCCACTTCCAGGGCAGTCTCACTCAAATGGGTGTGCAGCGGTACGTCAAACTCGGCGGCCAGAGCAGCGCTGGCTTTCAAGATTTCAGCGGTGCAGGTGTAAGGTGCATGCGGCGCCACCGATGGCTCGATCAGGGGATGGCCTTTCCAACGCTGGATGAAATCGCGCGCCAGCGCCAGTGATTCCTCGTAGGACTGGGCATCGGGGGCAGGAAATTTCATCACCGTCTGAGCACACACGGCACGCAAACCTGCTTCAGCGGTGGCGCGGGCAACGTCTTCTTCAAAATAATACATATCGGCAAAGCAAGTCACACCGGTGCGAATCAATTCTACACAGGCCAACTGGGTGCCCAGGCGCACAAACTCCGGGGACACAAATTCACGTTCAACCGGCATCATATAGCCCAACAGCCACACATCCAGGCGCAAATCATCGGCGAGGCCGCGCAGCAAAGTCATTGGCACGTGCGTGTGAGCATTCACCAGACCTGGCATCAGCACTTTGCCGCCGCAATCCACGATCTCTGTGGCAGAAAAACGCTGGCGAAGGTCCACTTCCATTCCAACCGCCAGGATTTTATCGCCTCCCACGGCAACCGCGCCGGGTTCATACGTGTGCATGTCATCATCCATGGTCAGGACGATCGCGTTGGTCAACAAAAAATCCGCTTTTTCTGTCACTCTTTCTCCTTTCGTCGGTTGTCCGCGGTTTACAGCCTGCGAATCAAATCCAGGCTGTGATGGAGAGCCCAGCGCGGGGCATACTCTGGCGGGCCGCCGTAAGGACGGGTGAACTGTTGCCTGCCCTCGGGTGTGACCAACACCATATGGACATCCTGTTTTTCAGGGCCAGGGTAGATCACCACACCCAGGCCTACATCGGCGTGATGCGTCTGGCGGTAGGTTTCGGTGGCATCTTCGAGCGCCTCAGAGGAAGGCGTCATGGTGAGCACTTCGCCGCCCAGAAAGACGCCTGGCACGCTTGCCAGCCGGCGGATCAGGCTGCCGCCCAGGCCGGCCTCCACTACCACCAGGCTCCAGCCTTTGGTCTTTACCGCACGCAGGGCGATCTCCTCCAGGGTGTCAGCATCCGCGCCGTACACCCAATCGCCCAGGCGCTGGCGGATGGTCTCTTCCACCGGGAGGATGAGCGCATCCGCTTCGGTTTCCGAGCCGGCCTTGGCCGTGATGCGCACATCCACCTGCCCGGAGTGGGCTGCCAGCCCGACCGTGGGGTTGCTGAGAGCTTCCAGGTCGCCAATCCGGTCATCGATCATCAATTCGCCGGCACCCGCGGTGTGCAGTGTGCGGGCTTTGATGATGCCCGTAAGTTGGTAACGCTGGCGCAGGTGCGGCAGGATGGCATGTTCCATCAGGTATTCCATCTCGCTCGGCACGCCTGGCAGCGAAATGATCTCACGACCCTGGTGTTCAACAATGAAAGCCGGGGCCGTGCCCACCGGGTTTTCAACGGCAGTGGCAGCGCGCGGCATGTAAGCCTGGCGTTTATTGTTCTCGGTTGGCACGCGGTTGAAACGCACAAAGCGGGCCTGGATCTGCTCCCACAACTCGGGGCGGTATTCGTTTTCCACACCCACCGCCAGGGCTACAGCCTCGCGGGTTGGGTCATCTACCGTGGGACCCAGCCCACCTGTGGTTAGCACGATATCACAGCGTTCCAGCGCTTGCTGGATCGCCTGGGCAATCCGCCGGGCGTTATCGCCCACGGTGGTTTTTCGGTAAAGGTCGATGCCCGCATCGCGCAGGCAGCGCGCCAGGTAACGAGCATTGGTATCCACAATCTCGCCCAACAATATTTCCGTACCGATAGTGATAATCTCAGCCGAAGGCATATTCCAAAACCAAATCTTTCAAACCACCCAGATAACAAACACAGGCGCTGCACCCACGGGGTCAGGCCGTTTGAGCAAATATCCAATTTTCCAGAAAATTAAGGTCGCTGCCTCGCATCCATACAGTGAACAGGACCGGCGATCAGATGCTCGGTTATCTGACCATGGTCGCCCTTACGTCCAGCCGGTCAAGACGCAGCATCAAATAAAAGGAGAGCACCAATCCAAACAATATGGTCACGATAAACATCGGATTATAAGCGCCGGTGGTCTTATCCACCGCATTGGGAAAGAACATCATCAGCCGGATGATGACATTCATGCCCTGTATAAAGATGGTCAATGTCAGCATGAGGCTATATCCATACCACAGCAAAACGCCCAGCCCTACGAATAATGCCAACGCCAGCCCCACCATCAACACGCTGGCATTTTGAAGAGTCGCCGGTGGGAAGGACAAAACGGCAACAATGGGCAGGATGAAAAACAAAAGGATGCGTTCAAATGCTTTCATCAATGGCCTCCCAGGTAAGCTTCAATCACAACAGGATCGTGCAGCAGGTCCTGAGCATTCCCCTCGCGCACCACTTTACCGGTTTCCAAAACATAACCGCGGTCGGCGATGGAGAGAGCCATCTGCGCGTTTTGCTCAACCAGCAGGATGCTGGTGCCCTGGTCGTTGATGTCTCGGATGATCTCAAAAATTTGCTCCACCAGGATGGGCGAAAGGCCCATCGAAGGTTCATCCAGCAGCAGCAGAGCCGGGCGCGACATCAGCCCTCGGGCAATAGCCAGCATTTGCTGTTCGCCGCCCGACAGGGTGCCCCCGAGCTGGGTGCGGCGTTCCGCCAGGCGCGGGAAGCGTTCGAACACAAACTCCACCGATTTCTTAAATTCATCCCTGACCATGTGGGTGTAAGCGCCGACCTCCAGGTTTTCCATGACCGTCAGCGTGGCAAAGATCTTGCGGCCTTCGGGTACCTGGATGATGCCCTTTCGCACCGATAGTTCGGTTGCCATGCGGGTGATTTCCTCACCCTGGAACAGGATATGTCCGGAGCGGGCCTGTAACAAACCCGAGATGGTGTTGAGGGTTGTGCTTTTACCAGCCCCGTTGGCTCCAATCAAGGTGACGATCTCGCCTTTATCCTGGTAGAAGCTGATCCCTTTGAGGGCATGGATAGCGCCATAGTATACATTCAGATCCTGGACCTGAAGCATATGTTGAGAGGAATTATTGTTATCGTTGTTTGCCATAATTTACTTCGCCCCGGCCGGGAGCCCGCTGCCTGCACAGACCGCCCGGCATAGATCACGCTATTTCTTGCGGCGGAATTTTTCAGAGAGCGCTGCCGCTCCTGGTCCAAGGTAAGCTTCAATCACTTTGGGGTTATTCTGGATTTCCTGCGGGTCGCCGCGGGCGATCACCTGACCAAAATCCATCACGGTGATGCGCTCGCAAATACCCATCACCACGCGCATCTGGTGTTCGATGAGCAGGATGGTGAGGTTGAAGCGTTCCCGGATGAAGTGAATCAGCTCCATCAGGTTCTCCGATTCGGCCGGGTTCATCCCGGCGGCAGGCTCATCCAGCAGCAGCAGACGGGGCTCGGCAGCCAGGGCGCGAGCGATCTCCAGACGGCGCTGTTCACCATAGGGCAGGTTCTTGGCGATCTCGCTCTGCCGGTCTTGCAGGTTGAAGACCGCCAGAAATTCCTGGGTGCGTTCAATCAGCTCAGCTTCCTTGACTGCAAAGCGTTGGGTGTGAAAAATGCCATCCGCCAGACTGTAACCGGCATGGGCGTGGTAAGCAATGCGCACATTGTCCAACACGCTCAGGTTGGGAAATAGACGGATGTTTTGGAAAGTGCGGGCGATGCCCAGATGGTTAATCTCATGTGGTTCGAGACCGGTGAGTTTTTGGCCGTTGTACTGGATGTTACCGCTGGTGGGCAGGTAGATGCCGGTGATCATATTGAATACGGTAGTTTTTCCGGCGCCGTTGGGACCGATCAGGCCCACCAGATCCTGAGGGTAGAGCGTCAGTGAAAAATCGTTTACTGCACGTAAGCCGCCAAAGGTCTTATTCAGACTATCGACATGCAGCAGGGGTTGTTTTTCTTCCGGTTGTTGAGAGGTTGTGGCGTAAGTCATTTTGCCACCTCCTGCGCGGCGCCTTCACCCGGGGCCGGCGGACCGGAGGGTTTCAGCCCGCGCAGTTTTGCGCTGAGAGCCGGAATCTCCAGCTTCAGGAAGGGCAGCTCGTAATCACCGAACAGGCCCTTCGATCGCAACAGCATGGTGAGCAGTAACAAAACCGGGTAGATGACATAACGCCAGGTTTCAAAACCATCTGGCAGCCAGATGCGCAAACCGCCTTCCAACACCAGGTAGAGGCCGAAGCCCACCGCCAGTGTGCCGGTGACGCTGCCCAAACCACCCAGCACCACAATGATCATGGGGTCAAAGGATTTAATAAAGTTGAATGTATTGGGATGCAGGAAGCCAATAATGTGCGCATACAGGCCGCCCGCCAGACCGGCAAACAGGCTGCCAATCACGAAGGTCATGGTTTTGTAGTAAGCCACGTCGATGCCCATGGCTTTGGCCGCGATTTCATCTTCGCGCACCGAGATGATCGCCCGGCCGTAGCTGGACTGCAGCAGGTTGCGCAGCAGCACCACCACGATCAGCAAGAAGAAGAAGATCCAGGCCCAGGTGGTGATCTTGGGGATACCAACCATACCACGGGCGCCTTTCATTTCCACAAATGGCAAAATCGTGTCTGAATTATCCAGCAGCACCTTGACGATGATGGTCAACCCCAGGGTGGCGATACCAAAGTAATCTGAACCCAGGGTGAGCACCGGCAGGCCAAAAAGGAAGCTGATTTCAGCAGCCAGCAGGCCGGCCAACAATACAGAGAGCACATATACGATCTGCAGACTGATTGGATCGGGCAGCAGATGCAGCAGGCCGGTAACAGCCGGATCTAGCAGCCGGCCGATGACCAGCGCCACATAAGTAAGGACGCCGACCATAACGATGTACAGGGTAAAGGCCGAGAGCGCATCCAACCCGCGCACGCGGCTGAGAATGCTGCGCAAAAACAGGATGGCCGCGCCCGATAAGAGCACTGCCAGCATCACCACCAGCAAACCCACGGCGCTCTTATCGATGGTCCAGCGGTAGGTTATATCCGCGGCAGCGTAAGCTCCAATGGCATAAAAACCCCACTGCCCCAGCGAGAACTGACCATTAAAACCGTAAATCAAATTCAACCCCAGAGCCACAATCGCCACAGCGGCTCCAGTACGAATGATCTGGTTCCAGAAGGGGTTCAGAATGTTGAAACTGAACAAAGCCTGGAACAGGACGAAACCAACCAGCGCACCCCCGAAGAACAACCAGCTGCCGTGTGAAGAGCGGTGCGCCTGGAGCAGCAGGGCGACAACAATCGCCATAAACACCAGGTTTAACACCACCTCGGTCAGCGGGTTGGGGGGCAGCAAGCTGAGGATAATCTGCCCCGTTGTAAATACAAGCAGCGCAAGGATGAAATACAGTGCGCCGCCTTTGGAAATCTGGTTCGCCATAAGCCGTCTACCTCCCTATGCTTTCTCTCGGCTGGGCTCACCGAAAATTCCGGTAGGCCGAACCAGTAAAACGATGACCAGGATGCTGAAGGCCACGGCGTCGCGCATGGGGGTGGAGATGTAGGCGGCGCTGAGCACCTCCGCCTGCCCCATAATCAATGCCCCCACCAGTGCACCCGGCAGGCTGCCAATGCCCCCCAGAACGGCTGCCACGAAGGATTTCAGACCCGGGATGATGCCCATCGCAAAATACACCTGCGGGAAAGCGATGGCATACAACATGCCGCCGGCTCCGGCCAGCGCCGCACCGATGGCGAAGGTCACCGAGATAATGCCATCCACATTGATGCCCATCAGGCGTGCGGTTTGCTTGTCATAGGCTGTGGCGCGCATGGCCTTACCCACCATGGTATAGCGCACAACATAATTGAGCAGAAGCAGCAGCACCATCGAGGTGATCAGGATGATTAGAGCAATGTTGGAAAATTTGATGCTGCCGCCTGCAATCGACCAGTTTGTGACCGGAAAGGGCCGCTTGTTGGTGATGAAGTTGGGCGAAAACACGAATTGCAGCGCGCCAAAGTATTCAAGGAAGAATGATACGCCAATGGCGGTGATTAATGCCGATATGCGCGGAGCATTGCGCAAAGGTTTATAAGCCACCCGCTCGATGGTAAAGGCCAGCAGGGCGCAGCTTAACATGGTGATAATCGCCACGGTGATCACACCGACCCCTATGCTCAGCCAATCGGGAAGACCGGGCATGAGAAAGGCTGGCCACAGGTGCAGCTCGAAGCGGGCAATTGCAAAATAGGAAACGAAAGCGCCGACCATAAATACATCGCCATGCGCAAAATTGATCAGGCGCACAATCCCATAGACCATCGTGTACCCCAGGGCGATCAGGGCGTACACAAAACCGAGCTGGAGCCCGTTGATCACCTGGCCTGCAAACAGGGCGGGATTATCTTGAAATGACGTGAATAATTTGACGACCGCTAACAAAGCGATTAAAGCGATGAATGCTTTGCCCAGCCAGCGTCCATCGATCAGGCGCTGTACCAGGGATCGCTGTGGTTGGCCGGAGTGAGTTTCGCTCATGAATACTCCTTAGCCTGATGATAATGGATGATGAGCATGAAAAGAGAGGCGGTCATTGGTTTGACCGCCCCTCTTCGGTTTCTAAGTGCTTACGGGTTGACCGTTCCTACGTAGGATTTCTTTCCGTCTTTCACACCGATGATGGCTGCGCTTTTTACAGGGTTGTGCTGCGCATCGAAGGTGATCGTGCCGGAAACGCTATCGAACTTAAGACCGGCCATGACATCTTTTACCTTGGCGGGATCATCGGCGCCGGCCTGCTGGATGGCGGTGAGCAGCAGGTTGGTGGCGTCGTACGAAAGGGTCGCCAGGGCATCGGGCACCGCGCCGTACTCGGTCTGGTAGTTCTTTACCCAGTCCTGTACGATGGTGCGGGTGTCGCCCGGATCGTAGTGGTTGGAGTAGTAGCCGCCATCAGCAGCAGCCACGTCCAGGTCAGCGGAATCCCAGCCATCGCCGCCCATCAACGGAGCGGTGATGCCCTTATCCTTGGCCTGAGCGCCCACCAGGTTCACGATCGGGTAGTAGTCGGGCAGGAAGATCACTTCAGCCTTGCTGTCGGCGACTTTGCTCAGGATGGCGGAGAAATCGGTATCCTGGGAGGTGTAGGTTTCTTTACCCACCACGGTGCCGCCATTTTCGGTGAAGGCCTTCTCAAAGAACTCGGCCAGGCCGCGCACGTAGTCGTTGCCCTGATCGTAGAGGATGAAGGCGGTCTTGTGTCCCTGCTCGAGGGCAAACTTGGCCATCACGGTACCCTGGAAGGGATCGATGAAGCAGGCGCGGAAGATGTAAGGTTTGGTGGTGCCGTCTTGCTTCAGGGTCACGCTCGGGTTGGTGGAGGTGGGGCTGATCTGGACCACACCGGCTGCGTCGGCGATTTCAGAGATCGGAATCGATGCTTTGGAGCACACTTCGCCGACGATGTAGTGGACCTTATCCTGGTTGATGACTTTGTTGGCAGCGTTCACAGCCGGGTCAGCTTCGCACTGGCTGTCTTCCACTACCGGTACAATCGTCATTCCCAGCACGCCGCCCTTGGCATTCCATTCTTTGATGGCCAGAAGTGCGCCATCACGGGTGGAAACACCAAAGGTCGGGTTAGCGCCGCTGAGTGGCGCCAAAATGGCTACTTTGAGCTCACCCATTGGTTCTGGTTCTGCCGGGGCTTCGGTAGCCACAGGGGCTGCCGGGGCTTCGGTGGCCGCAGGTTCCGCCGGAGCGGCGGGCGTTGGGGCGCAGGCTGCCAGCAACACACTGGCGATTACCAACACTGATAGAAGGGCTAAAACCTTTTTACTCATCTTCTTCTCCTTGTATTTCAATTTGGTTGATTAGGTGCTTTTTATTCAAGCTTGGGTGGTTCTGGGCAAGTAATTTTCGGATGGGCGCCTCCATATCTCGTAATGCATATAAAACATCACTTAAGTTCTCAATTGTATATAAAAGTACTTATCCGGTCAAGGCAATTGAAGATTTGGTGATGGTTTGGGTTATCCAGCTTTGGGGGTCAGGAGATATTCGAGAATGCGCAGGTCGGTGCTGCGTAATTTCAGTCCAAGATCCACCGCCAGGTTGTACATCAACCGGAACCCCAGACCGGTGTTGTCGTGGCACAGACCCATCAGATCGTCCCGGGGAATGATCAGTAAACGGGTTTGTTCCCGGGCAGCCCGGGCAGTCGCCGAGCGCCGCCCGTCATCCACCAGGGCAATCTCGCCGAAACTCTGCCCGCGGCGTAAAGTGGCGATCGTGACGGGTTTCTGGTCCGGCTCGGGCTGCATGCTCACCAGAGCAGGGTTAGCCAGAATATCGACTTCCCCTTCCAGAATAATGTACAAATCCCGGGTGTGATCGCCTTCTGAAAAAATCAGCTCACCGGTCGCAAAAACTCGTTCCCGGCAAATACTGGCGATCAGCTCGATTTCCCGAGCGGAAATTTGATCAAATATATCGACCTGGTTGAGGGCCTTGATCGTATTCGTCATAACTTTCGGTACAGCTCTCCATGTTCCTTGGCTATTGGGATAAATAACATCCAATTAAATGAAGCAGTCTTCACGCAGGCTGGAGACTACTGAGCAAACCGCCGAAAGTTTAAAAGAACCCGGTTCCGGAGTTGGCGGTTTGCTCCAGGTGATTGCCCGTTTTTGGATAAATTGCTTGGGGCCAATCACCTAACAGTCTAGCAGAAAAAACCAAATTGTCAATTCGAACCTTTCCAATGGTAAAATTCATGTGTTATGAATACAGCGACAACCCAGACCCCTCCCGCACCGCCCAACCTGATCGCTTCCCTGCTTGCCGGTTTTGATGCCATTACCAACCATATCGGTCTCATCCTTTTTCCCATCGCACTGGATGTTTTCCTCTGGCTGGGCCCGCACCTGCGGCTTGAGACAATGATCAAGGATATTTTAGCGCAGCTAAACACCCTGGCGGGGATGAATTCACAGGAAAACCAGCAAATGTTGTCGCTCTTGCAAGAATTCTGGCTGCTGGTTGCACAACGCATGAACCTGTTCACCATGTTGCGTTCTTACCCGGTGGGGGTCTCCAGCCTGATGGTCTCGCGGCTGCCCGTGGAAACACCATTTTTCACCCCTCTGATGGTAGATATCACCTCTTTTTGGGGCGTAGCCGGTGTGTGGCTGGCGCTCACCCTGGCGGGCTTGCTGCTGGGCAGTTTCTATTACCTGCTGGTTGCGCAGGCCTCGCTCACCGGGCGGGTGGATTTGCGAGCCGCCATGGCGCAGTGGGGCTGGTCTTCCCGGCAGGTCGTCCTGCTGGCGCTGCTGATGGGCCTGGTGTTCATCGCAATCGCCATCCCGGGCAGCTGCTTCCTGTCCGCCATTTCTCTCAGCGGTCTTTCGCTGGGCGGTCTGAGCGTGCTGCTCTATGCAGCGCTGATGGCATGGCTGTTATTCCCGCTCTTGTTTTCGGCGCATGGCATATTCACCTACCAGCAAACTGCCTGGAAGGCTGTCCGGCACAGCGCCACCCTGACCCGCATGACGCTGGTGCGCACCAGCCTGCTCTTTATCACCATCTTGCTGATCAATGAGGGTCTGGACACCCTGTGGCGGGTGCCGCCCGAAAATTCGTGGTTCACCCTGGTGGGTATCGCCGGGCACGCTTTTATCTCCACCAGCCTGCTGGCAGCCAGCTTCGTTTATTTTCGGGATGCAACGCGCTGGATCCAACGTCTGGCGCAGCAGAGCGTGATGATAGGGCCGGAAAAGAACTTGAAAAACGCGTAGAACACGCTTTGGAGGCATAGTGTTAAAAGGCAACACCTACTCTTACGACGCTAAAGATATCCAGGTGCTGGAAGGCCTGGAAGCCGTCCGCCGCCGCCCGGGCATGTATGTGGGCGGCACCGATATCAAGGCGCTTCACCACCTGGTCTATGAAGTGGTGGATAACTCGATCGATGAAGCCCTGGCAGGGGCCTGCGACCGAATTGAGATTATCATCCACCCCGATAGCAGCGTCACGGTCACCGATAATGGGCGCGGCATCCCGGTGGATATCCACCCCCAGATGAAAAAGCCCGCCCTGGAAGTGGTGATGACCGTTCTGCATGCCGGCGGCAAGTTCGGCGGCGGCAGCTATAAGGTCTCGGGCGGCTTGCACGGCGTGGGCGTTTCGGCGGTCAATGCCCTCTCGGAATGGTGCGAGGTGGAAGTCCGCCGCGATGGCAAGGTGCATTTCCAGCGCTACGAGCGCGGCTACCCCACCGGCCCGGTCGTCCGATCAAGGGCAAGGGCGACCCCAGGGTCACCGGCACCAGCACCACCTTCAAATTCGATCCCGAAATTTTCAAGGGTGAGCTGGATTACCGTTTCGAAACCCTGGTGCAGCGCTTCCGTGAGATGGCCTTCGTCACCCGCGGCGTGACCATCTTCATGGAAGATGAGCGCACTGACCGCCAGATGACCTTCTACTTCGAAGGCGGGATCACCTCCTTTGTGCGCTACCTGAACCGCAACCGCGAGGTGCTGCACCCGGTGGTGCATGTCGAAAAAGAGGTGGATGGCATCACCATGGAAGCCGCCATCCAGTACACCGATGCCTATGCCGAATCGGTGTACGCCTTCGCCAATACGATCAACACCATCGACGGCGGCACGCACCTGACCGGTCTGCGCGCTGCCGTCACCCGCATGATCAACGATTATGCCCGCCGCAGCGGCCTGCTGAAGGATAACGACCCCAACTTCACCGGCGATGATACCCGCGAAGGCCTGACCGCCATTATCAGCATCAAGCACCCCGATCCGCAGTTCGAAAGCCAGACCAAGGTCAAGCTGATGAACCCCGAAGTGCAAACCCTGACCCAGCAGATCGTGGGCGAGGCCTTCGGCACCTTCCTGGAAGAAAACCCCTCCGCCGGCAAGGCGATTGTCGCAAAATGCCTCACCTCGGCCCGCGCCCGGGATGCTGCCCGCAAGGCGCGCGACCTGGTCATCCGCAAATCGGCCCTGGAGAGCCTGACCTTGCCCGGCAAGCTGGCCGATTGCTCGCGAGCGCGACCCGCGATAAGACCGAGCTTTACATCGTCGAAGGTGACTCGGCCGGCGGCAGCGCCAAGCAGGGCCGCGACCGGCACTTTCAGGCCATCCTGCCGCTGCGCGGCAAGATCCTCAACACCGAACGCGCCCGGCTGGATAAAATCCTGGCGAACAACGAAGTCAAGGCGTTCATTTCGGCCCTGGGCACCGGCATTGGCGATAACTTCGATCTGTCCGGGCTGCGCTACGGGCGGGTGATTGCCATGACGGATGCCGATGTGGACGGCAGCCATATCCGCACCCTGCTGCTGACTTTCTTCTTCCGCTATATGCTGCAGCTTGATCGAAGAGGGGCACCTCTACATTGCCCAACCGCCGCTCTACCGCATCGCCCACCACAACCAGGTGCGCTACGCTTACAATGAGGCCGATAAGGACCGCATCCTGGCGAGATGGGCCAGAGCGCTGAAAAAGCATCGCTTTCAGCGCTACAAAGGGCTGGGCGAAATGAACCCGGAACAGCTCTGGGATACCACCATGGACCCCGCCAAGCGCACCCTGCTGCAGGTCACCATCGATGACGCCGCAGAAGCCGACCGCACCTTCGATATGCTGATGGGCTCGGCCGTCCCCCCGCGCCGGCGCTTCATCCAAACCCACGCCAAAGATGTGCGGAATCTGGATATTTAATTTCACAACAACCGCCTCACTTTACAAAACAGTCAAGTCTTGAGTGATCGTCTGAGAACCTGATATAATCCAGGAAATCTACCAGCAGAAGTCTGCATGGTTATTCGCGCCTGTGACCTGATCAAGTTCATCGGACAACTATGCCCATCACAAAAGCCCCCCGACCTCTTCCCGGCCTGAAATCGATTTCCAAGAGCCCCACCCCGCTGCCCGCCCGGCCGTTAATTGCCCCGGTTCGGCCGGCTGCCATGCCCCAACTGGCCCAGCAGCGCGCCGTGCGGCGGGAGGCTATTCGCCAGGTTGCCAGCCAGCAGCAGCCCGAGCGGCCCCGCCCGGTAGTGCGCCCGGCTGCGCCGCCGGTGCGGATCATGCCCAACCAACCCGCGCCAGCATTAAAAATCATCCGCAAAGCCACTGCCCCGGCCCCCCAGGCCGCGCCCAGACCGGCATTTGTGCGCCCCACCCCGGCGGGCGGGATGAGTGCACTCACGCCTGCCGCCACAGGCCTGGCGGGTGCCGGACTGGCGACCGCCGGTCCGGCCGGCGCCCAGACCGACCTCTCGATGGAGGTTTCCCTGCTGCAGTCGTCCCTTTCCGAGCTGCAGTCGCGCAGCATGTTTGGCGCGATACAATCGGAGATGTCTGACCTGGATCAATTGGTGAACCGCGTCGTGGAGCTGCTCGAAAGCGCCCGCCAGAAAGGCTATGCCTTCCAGGGCGACCTGGAAAACCTGGCTTATGGCGCCCACGGCGACTGGCAAAGCGTTCAACCGCAGGTGGCTAACCGCCTGAACCAGCAGGCCGCGCTATTGCAAAACCGCCTGCCAGCAATCAACAATGAGGTCAGCAACCTGAATGCCAGGCTGGGCAACCCTGCAGCGGCGGCGCCTATCCTGCGCGGGGCGCAGTCCCAGGTCAACGGCCTGCTCTCTGAAGTCGCCCGCATGGAGGGCGATCTGCGCCAGGGTTACCAGAAGATCGAAGCCCAGGCGCGCAGCCTCAGCAGCCGTTTGAGCGGCATTCACTGGGCCATCGACCAGCTCACCGGCGCCAAATTCAACCTGCAGCCGGGCGAAGACCTGGTGATGGCGGTCTCGGCGCGCTGGGATAAAGAAGGCAAAGAAGACCCGGAGGGGCTGCTGTACCTGACCAACCGCCGCCTGATCTTTGAACGCAAGGAAAAGGTGGCTACCAAGAAGATCCTCTTCATCACCACCGCATCTGAGCTGGTGCAGGAAGTGATCATTGACCAGCCGTTGAAGAACTTGAGCGCCGTCCAGGCCGAAAGCAAAGGCCTCTTCGGACACCAGGATTTCCTTCAGGTCCAGTTTTCCGGGCAGCCGGGCCAGGTGGACTTTCACCTTAACGGGCAGGAGTCCAAAGAATGGGCTGCCCTGGTAGACAAAGCCCGCAGCGGGCAGATTGAGGCCGAACACGCTTCCGGCGGAGCCGGCATCTCGATGGCCGATCTCACCCGCACATTGACCATGGCCGATATCGTGGCGCTGCAATCGCAGGTGAACACCCTGCAAGACGAAATGATGCTCAAAGGTCCGCGCCAGGAGATCGAGGCGCTGGAGAATGACACCCGCCTGCTCGAGCGCAACCTGGCGGACGTGCGCGCCCGCGGTTACGAGATCGAAAAAGACCTGGAAGGCGAGATAGCCATCCTGCTGGCGCAGTGGGACCGGGTGAAAACCAACACGAGCGCGGCCATCGATTACCAGACCGGCCAGCTCGGCGAGCAGATGCAAAGCATCCACAACGACCTGGCGCGCCTGGTGGGCATGTCGGCAAACTTGAGCACCGCCCGCCCATTGTATATGCAGCTCAAATCGGCGCTGGCTTCCGCCGAAGCCCAGGCTGACGCCGCCGAAGCCACAGCGCTGGCCCAATACGATGATTATGCTGATGAAGTGGAAAGCCTGCAGGCGCACCTGGAATGGGTCAACTGGATGCTGGATGCCCTCTCAAGCGCATCCTTCAGCCTGCTGGCCACCGAGAGCGGCGTGGCGGCAGTTGAAGCGGTCTTTCACCATCCCGGCCTGGAGCCGGAGAACGGCATATTATTCCTGACCGACCAGCGCCTGCTGTGGGAAGACCGTGTGGGCGCCTATCGAGCTTAAGGTAAACGTCGCCCTCCAGGATATTCCGGATGTGAAAGAAGAAAAAGGTGAAGCCGGCGACCAGAACGACCTGGTCTTCCAGTTCGGCCCGCGCGCAGCGCTCCCGGCGGCGCATTTTTCGCTCTCTCTGCCGGTGACGGACGACTGGCTGAAGATGGTGGGCAGGGCCCGTTCGGGCGGATATGCCCGGGATCGAGCCGAGCCCATTTCGCAGGAGGAGCTGGAGCGCGTGCGCAATGCTCCACAGCAGTGTTCCAAATGCGGAGCGGCCTTCACTGCGCCCATCTTGCGCGGCCAAACTGAAATTCACTGCGAATATTGTGGCAATGTGGTTCGATTTTAAGGCTGCACATCGTCAGAGACTGAACCTTTATCGATGAAAACTGGCAACGGATGACTCTCGAGCGCGGCACACTCCTCAATAATCGTTACCGGGTGGTGGAAATTCTCGGCCAGGGCGGCATGGGATCGGTTTACCGCGCCGTGGACGAGAACCTGGGCGTGGAAGTGGCGCTCAAAGAAAACCTCTTCACCACCGAAGAATATGCCCGCCAGTTCCGCCGCGAGGCGGTCATCCTGGCGACCCTGCGCCATCCGAACCTGACCCGCGTGACCGATCACTTTGTTATCGAGGGCCAGGGCCAATACCTGGTGATGGATTACATCGAAGGCGAAGACCTGCGCCAGCGCATGGACCGGGTGGGCGTGCTGAATGAAGAAGAGACGGTGATCATCGGGGCCGCCATTTGCGACGCTCTCAGCTACCTGCACACACGCATCCCGGCCATCGTGCACCGCGATATCAAGCCCGGCAACGTCAAAATTACACCCAACGGGCAAATCTACCTGGTGGATTTTGGCCTGGCCAAGATCATCCAGACCGGGCAGGCCACCACTACCGGGGCACGCGCCATGACCCCGGGCTACTCGCCCCCGGAACAATACGGCACTGCCCGCACCGACAGCCGCTCCGATTTGTTTTCACTGGGGGCCACGCTGTACGCCGCCCTGACCGGCGCCATCCCCGAAGACGGCCTGGCGCGCGCCATGGACCAGGCCGAGCTGACCAACCTGCGCAAGCGCAATTCGCGCGTCTCCCGCCGCCTGGCCTCGGTCATCGAGCGCTCGCTGACGGTGCGCCCGGACGACCGCTTCCAGACTGCCGATGAGTTCAAGCAGGCCCTGCTCAGTGTACGCGGCATCACCACCAAACGCAAGATGGGCGATTTCACCGTGGCCCCGCCGCCTGGCGGCAACAGCCTGCCAAGCTATGCCTCCGAGCCGACCCCCGGCAACGGCCCGGCCGAGTTTATCCCGCTGCCGCGCAATCGTTCACCGCTGCCGCTTTCAAGCAGCACGCCGGTGCTGGAACCGGCCGGGACGCTTTCCATGCGCACCCGCCGCCACTCCAACTGGCTGCTGGTGGCATTGATGGCCCTGCTGCTGGCGGCGGCCGGTTTCGCCGCCTACTCCATTTATCCAGCCTGGCCCACCCAGGCCCTGGCGCTGCTCTTTCCGGCGCGCGGCCTTCCCCAGGTGCTGCCCGCCAGCGCGACCCCATCTACCCCAGTTCTGGCTGCAGTAGACTTCAGCCCCACCCCCACGCACACCGCCAGCCCGCCGCCAGCTCCCAGCGCCACCCCCTCGCCGACCCCTGACCCTACCCATACCCCGGCGCCGGTGCTGCCCACCGACATCCCTACCCCTACCCCCACTCCGCTTGGCGGCGGCAGCGGGCAGATCGCCTTTGCCTCCGACCGCTCCGGCACCACCCAGGTCTGGATGATGAATGTGGATGGCAGCGGCGAGCCCCAGCAGATCACCGACATGCTCGAGGGGGCCTGCCAGCCGTTCTGGTCGCCGGACGGGTTGAAGCTGGTGTTCATTTCACCCTGTGATAAAAACCAGGATATGTACCGGGGTTCCGGGATGTACATCATTAACCCCGATGGCAGCGGTCTGATGCCTCTGCCGATTGTTCCCGCCGGCGATTTCGACCCCGCCTGGTCGCCGGATGGCACGAAGATCGCATTTACCTCCATCCGCAACAACACCGGGCGCCCGCGCGTCTATATCATCAATTTGGCGGATAATGCGGTCACACGCATTTCGCTGCAATTCTCTTATGACCGCCAGCCGGCCTGGTCGCCGGACGGAAACAAGATTGCCTTTGTCACCACCCAGAAAGGCCCGGTGCAGATCTGGACGATGAACCCTGACGGCAGCGAGCAGACCCTCTTCACGCGCAGCGCCGACGCCATCAACACCCACCCGGTGTGGGCTTCGGATGGCCAGGTGATTTTCTTTACCCAGGTGGAGCCAGGCGGGGGGGTTCCCGGTCTGGCGGCCGGTTCATACAATGACAATCTCTACACCGAGTTTCGCTTCAACCTGGGTCCCACGCCTGCCCACGAAGCGCGCTACTCGCCCGACGGTCTGTGGCTGGTCTTTGAGGGCTGGCCGGAAGGCTCCAACCACGATATCTTTATGATCTCCGCCAGCGGCGCCGGGCGCGTGCGCCTCACTACCTGGGAAAAAGAAGACTTTGATCCCGCCTGGCGTCCCCAGGTCACCCGGCCATAAGGGTGTGGCTTTCTTAAAAAAATAAATGTCGCTGCGAACCGCCGTTCTTCGGCAGTGAAGCAGGCCCCCTTGGCAGCCGGCATCTTTCTTCACCCAAAAAAGCCGGCTTGCTTCGCTCAGGGCAGGCGGCCGGCTTCGCAGGCGGCCGGCTTCGCAAAGACCTATCTTTCCTTAATCTATTACTTCAACTGCTGCTGTTGGATGCGCTCGTTTGTTCCCCAGGTGCTCTTGATGAACTCCACCAGCGCCCGGATCTCTTCGGGCTGCAGCAAATCGCCGTAGGCGGGCATGGCCGAGAGCTTACCGGCATTGCGACCATCGGAGATGGTGCGCATCAAGACCGCATCTGAGCGCTGCCAGGCCTGGGAGGTAGCGTTGAGAGGCGGTGGGGGTATGGAACCATCTTTTAACGGGGTTTGCCAGTATAGTCCGCCCTGCAGGCTGGCGCCGTGGCACCAGGCGCAGTGGTCGGCGTAGAGCGACTGCCCGGCAGCCACCAGGGCCATATCCAGCCTCTCCGGCGTGGGCAACCCGCTAATGTGGGCAGTGGGGGCCGCCTGTTGTTTCGAGAGCAGTCCCCGCACGACCAGCACAAGGGAAATCACGGCGATCAGCGCCAGCGCAAGCTGGATCCAGAAGCTCATCCGTTTCACCACGCCTGCCTCGCCAGCCTCATCCCATTGGCCGCCAGTTTCCGCTACCCAACATCCTGCGCCCAGACCAACTGTTCGCCTGCCTGCGAATTGATCAAGGCCGCCCCGTTTATACACGGCATTGCGGTAATAGCACCCCGTCTATCGATGGGAATACCGATCGCCATGAAATTGCCGGCGGTGCGACTGGCGGTTTGTCGGGCTTTTTTCTGCATCGATTGAATTGTACCAGAACACCCGGGTTGATCTGCTGGCTTGGACCGAATTGAACTTCCATAACAGCCAGGTGATTCGGGAAGCAGACCGTATCCCTGGCCTGAATTTGTCGTCATAATCTTCAGAGGAAAGGAGGTTTTGATGATAGAACGCAACCGTCCGTTGTTTGCCGCGCTAACTCTGGGACTGGCGCTGGCGCTAACCCTATCCTTCATTTTTGTCCACTCCCAAGCTGCAGCCCTGGCAGTTGAAGAAGTGGATCTGGAGCTGACCTTGCAAGCTCCAACTCACGTTGCGCCTGATGTAGAGTTCATTGTCAATCTGGCGTATGCAAATACCGGGACGATCGCATCTCCGGTGGACACACGTATCGACCTTACCCTCCCCGCAGGTGTGCAATTCGTCACAGCTACCGATCGCTGGGGAACCGACCTTCCGCCAGATGAGGTGCAGGGCGATACCCTATCCTGGCTGGTGGCAGCCCTACCCGCCGGTGAATGCTGCCAGCATATTCTCATCAAAGAAAAAGTGGACGCCGGCTTGCCCGAAGGCGAGCCGTTGGAGAACACTGCCAGGATCACCGCAGCGCGGTGGAGGCCGACACAGCCGATAACAGCGGCAGTGTCACCAGTTTGGTATGTGATATGGCTGGCTCTACCAAACAGGTGCAAACCGGCCTGGCTCTGCCCGGCGATGTGCTCACCTACACCATTACGCTCAATCTGGCCAGTCACGGCAACCAGGATGGCGCCGATCCGCGCCAGGTGATCCTCACCGATACGCTACCCAACGCTTACCAGGTCCAATTCCTGGGCTGGCTGGGCGAGAACCAGGGTGAGTACGATGGCCACCAGTTAAAATGGCAGGGACAGGTGAGCACCGGAGAACCGCTGGTCTTTCAGTACCGGTTAGGCGTTCAGGGTGAAGTCATTTCCGGCACGCAGATCACCAACGGTGTACAATTGGCCTGGAACGGTGGGGGAATGCACCTGCCTCCGGTTACCACCACGGTCGAACTGCCGCCATATGCCCACATGTTTGGCGTAGATGGCGGAGCATGGCAGCACCAGTATGGCGTGGAAATCGTGGTTCCACCTCAGGCTGTCACCGCAACCACCCGCTTTGAGTTTCATCCCATCTTCACGGATACGCAGGTTGTCCCGGGACCGCCAGGCTGGGTGTTCACGCATCGCGCCTTTGAGATGACCGCATTCCGGTTTGGGGAAATCAACGAGTTCGGCCATCCCATCACCATCACCGTCCATTTCGACGAAGATGATATCATCGGCATGAAGCGAGAAAGCCTGCGTTTGTGGTACCGAAATAGCGCCGGCGAGCCGTGGAACCTGCTGGGCGAGCCGGTGCGTGCCGGCCCAGGCTACCTTGTATTCGAAACCACCCACTTCACAGAATTTGGCTTGTTCGCCCGCGCCGCTAATGTGGTGCATTTACCCATCGTAATCGGCCGGTAATAACCTGCCACCCAAACACAATACCGGGGCCATTCGGGAACAACCGTCTGGCCCCGGCCCGTTATTGCCGCAACAGAACCCAACCTTCGGTTAAATTCAGGCTTGCATTGTTCATAGAATAGGTTGTGCGCCAGCACAACTCATTATCCGCCCTACTCAAACACTCAGACCTTATAACCTAACCACCAGTATCACCGCCAACAACGTGACGTTAAGCACCGGTAGCTGCTGGGTATCTGTGTGCATCTGTGGTTTGGTCTTCCTATCCTTACTGCCCAGGAGCCTCAGTCGCGGCTGGCGGCTAAAAGCTGTTCGCCGTTAGCTGAGCGCTGGCTTGTGGACCGGCTCAAGAAACCTGCGGCGGACCCTGCTGGATACGCCGCAGCACCTTATCCAGATCCGGCGCGCTCCACATGGCCTCCATCCACCAGGTGGCGCCGGCCTCCGCCCACGGGCGCACCAGTTTCGCTGCCCGCGCCGGTTTATCGACCGGGGGTCTCGCCTTCGATGATGATGTCAAAACCTGCTCTTGCCTCGCGCTGGAGGTATGCGCTGATTTCGCCCAGGTCTTCCAGGCTGGCTTGAGCTGCACTGCGGCTGCCATCTGCGCCGGCCTTCAAGACCGTCGGCAGCAAGCCATCATAGCGCAGGGCGCGCTGCATCGATTTCTCATGCGGCCAGGCGCCCACCACCCAGATGGGGATGCGCGGCTGCTGCACCGGCGGCGGGGGCGGCATGAAACTGGTCTCTTTAATCTGGTAGTGCCTGCCGGTGTATTGAAAAGGCTGGCCGCGCCACAGGCCGGTGAGGATATCCAGCCCCTCATCCATCAGCTCGGCCCGGGTTTTGCGGTCGGTCACTTCGCCAAAAGCTTCAAAGCCGGTATCCACCGCGCCCAGCCCCACCGATAGAATCACCCGCCCGTTGGAAAGGTTGTCAAGCGCTGCTGTTTCGCTGGCCAATTTCCAGGGGCGCATGCGCGAGATGGGCGTCAGCATGGTGCCCAGGCGGATGCGCTCGGTTTGCATGGCGGCGGCGGTCAGCATCACCCAGGCGTCCACGCCCCACACCGGCTCCCAGACAAAGAACCCGTCCCAGCCAGCCTGCTCGGCCGCCCGGGCAAAATTGGCCGCGGTTCGTGCATCGCCGCCGGGCAGCACTATGCCAAATTTCAGTCCCATTTCACAGCATCCATTTTTTCTCAGGAGGATTATCGCCGGTTTCACCGGCGTGCGTCGACTGGTAGATCAATCCCCACAGCCAGTCTTGCAGGTACAGTTCGATTTCGTTCAGCAGCCCGGCATGCCGGTTCAGCGTCTGCAGCAGGCTGTTAGCATCCTCCAGGTACTGCAGGCAGGCCACCACTTCGGCATCGCCGCGGATGCCCTGGGCGCGCAGCATCACCAGAAACGCCGCCGGGCTCAGGCGCGCCAGGGTAAGCGGGGTTTGCATCCCCGAGAGGTGCATCCCATAATTTTTCAGGTCGTCTTCCAGCTTCTGGTACACCTGGTGCCGGTCGGTTTCCAGCTGAGTTTTGCGGGTGGTGAGCTCCTCCAGCACCTCGCGATAGGCGCTCAGGCTTTGTGGTCCGCTGAGCACCAGGCTCTCGACCAGCTTCTGCATGGGGGCGATTGAGCCTTCGTTCAGGCACTGCGTGAGCACATCACCGGCCTGTAAACGCACATAAGCACGTTCTACAAAGGAATACACAGCCCCCAGCGGGTCATCAGCCATCGCCAAACTCCGCACGGCACACGGGACACGGGCACAGGACGCGCAGGTAGTTCCAATTGTAAATACCGAAGTGGTGACCGTCTTCCCAGTGGATGGTAATGGCGTAAGCGCCCACCCGCTCCAGGTTGGTGATGTGCGTGGCCGGGCTGTCTTCATCAGCCATCTCAAAAACCAGCGGATCAGGATCGGAGCGCATGTTGTCGTGCCCGCCGCGGCATTCAGCGCACGGACAGGCATGCCGCAGTAAAGCGAACCCGTATACGGCGCTGTGCCCATCGGACCAGGCGATGGTAAGCTGGCGTGTCTGCCGGTTGGCGGTGATTGCGGTGGGTTTGGTATTGTACATGCTGAGTCCTTTATCCTTAAATAAATATATATCGATTCGCCAGATTTTGCAAATAAAATAAACCTGCTCGGGAATAACCTTGCGCCGGGATCAGGGCTTCTGCACGACCATCAGGAAGTTCGAAACCGCCCAGCCGCGCACATTTTCATCGTAAGGCGCAACCAGATACCACCAGGTATAGCCATCCACCTGGCGTGGGCCGTCTTTCACCTGGAAGATCTCGGATTCCAGTCCCAGAAAACGTATCTCTGCGTTCAAACCCGGATCGGAGCGAATGCGCAGGCCGTCGCCGCCGGTGCCGGTAACCTGGACGTACGCATCCAGGGCCAGCTCACCCGGCGGCGGGGAGGGCACGGCTTCAGGGGTTGGAGTGGGGGTGGGAATTACCGCGGTCGGTGTGGGACTCGGCAGCGGGATGATATTCATCATTGCCGTAGATGGGACGGTCTCCGGTGACGCCGGGCGGGTGATCCACAACCCCAGCAGCAGCGCACAGAACAGACCCAGGGCCACCACCACACTCCCGGCGATGACCCATGGACTGAGAAAATACCGCAGCAGGGCACGCCCATCCATCAAATTTGCATCCTCACCCCAAGTTTATACCGGAAGCAGGAAGAACGCCAGACCCAGGATGATATACACCGCCAGCAGCTCGGCGCCTTCCAGCCAGTTCGATTCGCCGTCCGATGCAACCAAGGCGGCAATCATCACACCGGCAATCAGGGCGATCAGCTCGAACTGGTTGAAAATCAGGGTCAACGGATTGCCCATCACCAGGCTGAGAAAAACCAGTACGGGAGCCACAAACAGGGCGATTTGCAGGCTGGAGGCCACTGAAATCTCCACGCTCAGTTCCATTTTGTTCTGGCCGGCCACCTGCACCGCCACCATGTGCTCGGCCACATTGCCAATCAGCGGGATCAGGATGATGCCCAGGAAGAACTCCGAGATGCCCAGCCCCACCACCACCGGTTCCACCGCGCCCACCAGCAGCTCGCTGAGCAATGCCACGCCGCCCGTGGAAAGCAGCAGCACGATGATTGCCGTGCGCACCGACCACAGCTTCTTGTTGGGAGGATGTGCAGCTTCTTCCATCATGGGCGCCAGCGGGCCCTTGTTCAGGAACAGGCTGAACGCCAGGCCCAGCACATACAGGGTGATCATCACGCCCGCCACACCCAGGCTCAGAGCCTCCACCTCAAGGCTGTTCTCCGGGCCGATGGAATGGCTGAACAGGGAGGGGATCACCATGGCGACCACGGCCAGGGTCAGCAGGATGGAATTGTTGCTGGCCTGCTGGCGGTTGAATTTTTGCACCCCGTGGCGCAAACCGCCGTACACCATCGACATGCCCATCACCAGCAGTAAATTCCCCAGGATAGAGCCGGTGATGGAGGCCTTGACCAGGTCCAACAGGCCTTCGCGGATGGCAAAGATGGTGATGATCAGCTCGGCGGCGTTGCCCAGCGTGGCATTCAAAAGACCACCAATGCGCGGTCCGGTGTAGTGCGCCAGCGCCTCGGTCGATTCGCCGATATAGCGCGCCATCGGGATGACCCCCAGCGCGGATAAGGCAAACACCCACAGCGGGTCCCAGTGCAGAAGCTCGGCCAGCACCGCCAGCGGTAAGGCCGCAGTGAGAACATTGATGGGATTTTGGCGAATTATCGTGATTATTTTCATGCCCGCTCTGCTCCATGATCATCGAAGGTTAGCAATGGCTGGGGAACCACCTGCGGTACCAGCACATTCAACGACTTTGGCCAAACGCTGAATACCAACGGGGCCGTGATATCCACCGGTTCACCATCCAGTTGCACGTAAGCGGGTGAGGCCGATGAGATTGCCAGGGTGCTGAAAGTTCGCTGTTGTACTTTGTCGGAGGTCAGGTGACCGCCCGAGAACAAATCGATGGCGCGCTGCACCGTATCTCCCAACGTCTCGCCTTCAAAAAGCCACAAATCCATGCGGCCGTCATCCAGGCGTGCCTGCGGCGAAAGGTTCGCCAGGCCGCCGGCATACAGGTGCACGTTGCTCACCAGCGCCAGGATAAAATGCCCCGCAATCACCTCGCCATCAGCTTCCACCTGCATTTGCACACCCCGCCAGTAGGCCGCATGCCAGACCACGGAGGCTGCGTACTGCACCACGGCGAAGTTTTTTTCCCAGCGTGGGCGCGGCTCGATGCGGTGAACCACAAAGGCATCCAGCCCCAGACCCGCCCACAGCAAGAAAGGCTGCCGGTTGCACAGACCTACGTCGATCCGGCACACTCGTCCGGCTGCCAGCAGGCGGGCGCTTTCTTCCAACGCCATCCAGCGCGTCCAGGTAAGACCAGGCAGCCCCAGCTCCTGTGCCCACACATTGGCCGTGCCTGCCGGCAGGACTCCCAGGGCGGTGTCGCTCCCCGCCAGGCCGGTGACCGCCTGGTTGACCGAGCCATCGCCGCCCGCCACCAGGAAATAATCCACCCCCTGCGCGGCTGCCTGGCTGGCCAGGCGGTATATGTGCTGGCTGTCTTGAGACTGCTCCAATTGCACCTGCCAGCCGGCCTTCTGCAGCACCACCGCAGCACGCTCGGTGAGCAGTCGGGATGGAAAACGCCCGGCAGTGGGATTGTAAACGACCACAGCGCGCGGGTTGGATAAGTGCATCGTTTGATTTTACCCGATCCTGGTGTGACGCGTGACAGATATTTTCTTTTCATCGCAAGATTAATAATTTGTATTAGAATTAACCCGATGAATACTCCCAACCTGCTCAACGACCGCTATTTACTCGAAGAACGCCTGGGAACGGGCGGCATGGCCGTGGTATACCGGGCGCGTGACCAGATGCTGGAACGCAACGTAGCCATCAAGATCTTGCGGGAAAACTACACCCATGACCCTGATTTTCAGGAGCGTTTTCGCCAGGAGGCGCGCGCCGCGGCCAATCTTTCCCATCCCAACATCGTCACCGTGCACGATTTCGGGCTGGATGGCGGACGGTTGTTCATCGTCATGGAACACGTGCCCGGGATGCATCTGAAGACGATCCTGCAGCGACGCGGCCGGCTGCCGGAAGATGAAGCCGTGGCGCTGATGATCCAGGCCTGTGCAGGAGTAGGCTATGCGCACAGGGCCGGCCTGGTGCACTGCGATATCAAACCCCATAACCTGCTCATCACCCCCGACCGCCGCCTGAAAGTGACCGATTTTGGCATCGCCCGGGCCCTCGCTTCCATCCACCCGGATGAAGTCGCCGATATTGTCTGGGGCTCGCCGCAGTATTTCTCACCCGAACAGGCCTCCGGCGGCGCGCCGTCACCGGCTTCCGATGTCTATTCACTGGGCGTGATCCTGTATGAAATGCTCACCGGGCATCTGCCATTTGAAGCCGAATCGGCCACAGAGCTGGCGCGCATGCACCGGGATTTGCCTCCACCCTCGCCACGCCAGTATTATCCTGCCATCACGCCTGCCCTGGAACAGGTGCTCTATAAAGTCCTGGCTAAAGAACCTTCCGCCCGCTACCGCACCGCCGACCAGCTGGGTCGGGTGCTCATCAGCAACCGCCGCGGCGCTGACCAACCGGAGACCATCCCGGCTGAGCCCTCCGCCAGCGACACCCTGCCGTCTCTCGCTTCCATGGTTGAGACCAGGCCGGCTCAACCTGGGCCGGGGTCGCAGCCGGTAAACGTTCCCGGGGCGGAAACCTACCGTTCCCGGCCTGCGCCTGCCGAGTATATTCCACCCACAGACAACCCGCTGAACCTGGATTGGCTGACCATCGGCCTGGCCCTGCTCATGCTCCTTGCAGTCGGCGGTCTGGTGCCGCTGTACATCTGGGTCGTGTTTCAATTTACCAATTAGACCGGGCTTGCCCTTGCATTAACCCAACCCGGCGATTATCATTCTGCTGCCCCGGTTAAAAGAAAAATCACGGCCAACGCCGCGATTTTCTTCCATTGGATGGAACGTATCCGAACTAGCTGGTCTTCACCAGAGTGCGAATGCACTTGGCGCACAGCACCTTACGAACCTTGCGCCCTTCTTCCAAGACACTGATCGTCTGTAAGTTGGGACGGAATGTTCTTACTGTAGCCTTTTTGGACCAGGGGCGATTGCGACCAAAGGCGGTCTTTTTACCACAATGTGCACACTTAGCCATAATTCCACTTCCTTCTGATACAATGCAGGCACGCATGTGCCTGGCTGTTAGCCGCACAATGTTACCACAAGTTTTAATTTAGAACAAGAAGATTTTCAAGATTATCAAGCATTCTTGAGGAAATCCATGACCGGTGAAACGAACCCTCTTGGCAGTATCCATGTCTCCCCCCGTGCCATTGCCACTATCGCCTACCATGCCGCCCGTGAAATCTTACGGTGTGGTGGGCCTGGCGCACAAAAACCTGGTGAACGGCCTGGCCCAGGCGATCGTCAAAGATCCATCCCACGGGGTGGAGGTGCACTACAACGGCTCCGAAATCAACATCGACATTTACGTCATCGTCGAGTACGGCACCCGCATCAAATCGGTAGCCTCCAGCGTCAGCAACACCGTGCGTTACCAGGTGGAAAAAGCCCTGGGCCTGCCTGTCAGTCAGGTCAATGTGCACGTCCGCGGCCTGCGCATTAGCGAAGAATGACAGGAGCGGAGTGAATGACACCAGATTCTAAAACGCATACTCCGCCCGGCAGGGCTAAAAAATTTCGAGACAAACCTCTGGATGGCCCGGCTCTTAAACGCCTGGTGGAAGCTGGTCTCGCCTGGCTGCGCACCAATCAGCAGCTGGTAAATTCATTGAACGTCTTCCCGGTCCCCGATGGCGACACTGGCACCAACATGGTGCTGACCATGCAGGCCGCCCTGGATGAAATTAACGGCTCGCCGGAACGCAACTTCGGCAAAATGGCGCACTCGGTGGCTCATGGAGCGCTGATGGGAGCGCGTGGAAACTCCGGCGTGATCCTTTCGCAGTTGTGGCGCGGCTTTTCACGCGGCGTCGATAACCAGGAGTTGCTGGACGCTCCCACCTTGACGCATGCCCTGGCATCTGCCCGCGATACCGCCTACAAAGGCGTGGTGCGCCCGGTGGAAGGCACCATCCTCACCGTGGCAAAAGATATCGCCGCGGCGGCCGAACAGGCCCTGGCGCACACCACCGACCCGTATGCCGTCCTGGAAATGGTGGTTGAGGCTGCCGACCGATCGGTGCAGAATACGCCCGAGCTGCTGCAGGTTCTCAAAGATGCCGGCGTGGTCGATTTGGGCGGCAAAGGTTTGTTTTTCATCCTGGAAGGCATGCTGCGGTACTCGAAAGGCCAGTCCCTGGATTCTGCGATTACCGCCGTCCAACCGCTGGCTGCCATGGATCTGGAAAACACCCTCGAAACCATTGAGCCAGGCCAGGATTACGAGGTGGTGGTCGATTTCCGTCCCGCAGCCCCATTGATTCTGGAAGATTTCTACCAGGATCTGGAGACGATGGGCACATCCATCCAGGTAGGCGAAGGCGATGGCATCTACCGCATGCACATCCACGTGCCCACCGAAAAGTTGTATGCCCCCATCGATTACACTCGTACGCTGGGAACCATCACAAAAGTAGCCATCGAAAACCTTATCGCCCAGATGGAAGACATCGAGGCTGCCAACCGAGGAGTAAAGCTCACCCTGGCCCCGGTGGAGCCGGGTCAAATTGCGGTGGTGGCGGTTTCGCCTGGAACCGGCATTTCCAACGTGTTCGCCAGCCTGGGGGTATCGGCTATCGTAGAAGGCGGGCAAACCATGAACCCCTCCACACAGGAAATTCTGAACGCAACCGAAAACCTGCCCACCGATAAGATCATTGTGCTGCCCAATAACAAAAACATCATCCTGGCTGCCCGGACTGCTGCCGACCTGACCGTTAAAAAACTGGCTGTCGTTCCCAGCAAGACCGTCCCGCAGGGCGTGGCTGCCATGATGCGCCTGATCCCGGACGGGGATTTTGACCAGGTGGTGGAGGACATGATCTCTGCCCTGGATGACGTGGAAACCGGCGAAATCACCACCGCCACGCGCAGCGTGGAAATTGACGGCGTTGAGGTGCAGGAGGGTCAGTGCATTGCTCTGCACAACGGAAAACTGGTGTTAGCCGCTGCAACGGTGGAAGCGGCCTGTCTGGGTCTGTTAAAGAAGGCTCACGCCGACCATTTTGAATTAATCACCCTCTTTTACGGGGCCAATATCCCCAGGCCGGAAGTCAACCGGATTGCAGATGTCGTCCGCCTTGAGTATCCTGGTCAGGAGATTGAGGTCAAAGAGGGCGGGCAGCCCCACTACCAGTTTATTGTCGCCATTGAATAAGCTTATGCAGCCCATCGCCATCGTAACCGACAGCACATCGGATTTGCCCGAGGAGCTTGCAGCCCGCCACGGCGTCCACGTTGTGCCCAACATTCTGGTGATCGATGGTGCAGGCGTGGAAGACGGCAAGGGCATCGGACGCCAGGAGTTTTACGAAAAACTGCCCTGGATGAACCCCCTGCCAACCACGGCAACTGCTTCGTCGGGCGTTTACCAGGAGCTCTACGAAATCGCTGCTGCAGGCCGGTTTTAGCCAGGTGATCTCCATCCACGCCTCCAGCCTGCTCAGCGGAATTTACAATGCCGCCAGCATAGCTGCGCAGGCATTTGACCAGCGCGTGCGTGTGATCGACAGCCAGAGCATCAGCATCGGCCTGGGCTTCCAGGCGCTGGTTGCGGCTGAAGCAGCCAGCGCCTCCTCGCTCGAAAATATCCTGCACATGCTGGAAGGCCTGCGCAAGCGCATCCACCTGATTGCCATGCTGGACACGCTGGAATATGTGCGCCGCAGCGGGCGCATCTCTTGGGCGCGTGCCAGGATGGGAGAACTGCTGCACATCAAACCCTTCGTTGAAGTGCGCAAAGGTCAGGTGTTGAGCATGGGTGAAACCCGCACACGCCACAAAGGCGTTGCGCGCCTGCTGGAAATGCTGCGCAGCCTGGGCGCGCTCGAGCGTCTGGCGGTGCTGCATACCAATGCCGAAGCAGACGCCCGGGCTTTCCTGGAGACCCTGCAGGCCGACCTGCCCACCCAGCCGCTGGTGGTAAATGTCACAACGGTCATCGGGACTCATGCAGGCCCCAATGCTCTGGGCTTTACGGCAGTGGTGCGGTGGTAAAATAACACCCTATGAAGCCATCCCTTCAAAAAATTCAAAAAATTCTAAAATTGGAAGCCGACCAGGGTTATGGCAATCGCGCCGTTATTGGTGGCCTTGACCGCTTACTGGGTACCTGGGAACCGGAAGCACGCCTGGATGGTGTGCCTGAAGAATTGATCCAGGTGGTAGGCTCACGCCTGCGGGATTACCCGCGCCTGAGCGAAACCAGCCGCGCCGAAACCCTGGAAGGGTTATGGCGGCGGCTGCACAGCGAAAGCGGCACACAGCCATCCCCCCTGCCCCCGGCGCCTCGCCCCGGGCAAAGCGCACCCGTCCATGTAGCCTCTCCCCGCCCGGCACACCCGGCTGCTGCATCGGCCCCCGCCTCCAGCGAGGATACCGTTGCCGTATCAACCCTGCCGGAAGCGGCCCCTGGTCAGCAGGCAGAATATCGAGCACACACGCCCATGCCATCGGGCGAGCCGGCTGCCCTGAGCGCGCCCGTCACTGTGCTCCAGCATGTCGGGCCCAGGCATGCTCAAACCCTGGCGCGCCTGGGTATCCAATCGCTGCGGGATATGCTGTATTATTTCCCGCGCCGCTACGACGATTACTCTCAGCTCAAACCGATCAACCGCCTGTGGTACGGCGAAGAGGTAACCGTCATCGGAACCATCGAAACTGTCACCACCCGGCCAATTCGCTCCGGGCAATCCAAGATCGTCGAAGCCGTAGTATCCGATGGCACCGGAAAATTGCGCCTGACCTGGTACAACCCGTGGGAAGCCAAACGCCTGCACAATGGCATGCAGGTGTGCCTGTCTGGGCGCGTGGATCAGTACCTGGGCCGCCTGGTGATGAGCAACCCCGAAGTGGAGCCTTTGGAGCAGGTGCAGCTCAGCACCAACCGCATTGTCCCAGTTTACCCCCTGACTGCCCAGATCACCCAGCGCTGGCTGCGCAAATTGATGAACCAGGTGGTCACCTATTGGGCGCCGCGCGTGCACGACCACCTGCCCCAGAGCGTCCGCTCAGCCGCCGGTTTGATGGATCTATCCACCGCGCTGGTGCAGGTGCATTTCCCCGACTCTGCCGGCGAGCTGAAGGCTGCCCGCCGCCGGCTGGCGTTCGACGAAATTTTTCTGCTCCAGATGGGTGTGCTTGGGCAAAAACGCTCGCTGGCAGGCGCAGACGGGCAGCGTCTTCGAAATTGATGATGAATGGCTGGAAACCCGCCTGCAATCGCTGCCCTTCCCGCTCACCGGAGCCCAACAACGCGCCGTGGCCGATGTGCGCGCCGATCTGACCAGCGGACGCCCGATGAACCGCCTGCTGCAGGGCGACGTGGGATCAGGAAAAACCGTGGTGGCTGCCCTGGCTCTGGCCATGGTGACCCGCCAGGGCGCCCAGGCTGCCGTCATGGCCCCCACCGGTATCCTGGCCGAACAACATTACAAAAGCATGCTGCGCCTGCTGGCCAACCCGGAAAATGAAAACCCGGCTTTGCAACCTGAACAAATCCGCCTGATGGTTGGGGCGACTCCCGAGGCGGAAAAGCGAGAGATCCAGGCCGGTCTGGCGGATGGGGCCATCAAGCTGGTGATCGGCACCCATGCTCTGATCGAAGACCCGGTGGAATTTGCCGATCTGCAGTTGGCCATCATCGATGAGCAGCACCGCTTCGGTGTGGAGCAGCGCGCTGCCCTGCGCTCCAAGGGCAGCAACCCTCATCTGCTGGTGATGACCGCCACGCCCATCCCGCGCTCGCTGGCCCTCACCGTCTACGGCGACCTGGAGCTTTCGGTGATGGATGAAATGCCCCCGGGTCGCCAGCCCGTGAGCACCCATGTGCTCATACCGCTGGAACGGGAGCGTGCTTACCGCCTTATCCAAAGCCAGGTGGAAGCCGGAAGACAGGCCTTCATTATCTACCCACTGGTGGAAGAAAGTGAAAAGAGCGAAAGCAAGGCCGCCGTCGAAGAACAAACCCGCCTGCAGCGCGAGGTGTTCCCACACCTGCGCCTGGGCTTGCTGCATGGCCGCCTGCACTCGGAAGAAAAAGATGACGTGATGAGCCGCTTCCACAGTGGAGAGTTCAATATCCTGGTTTCAACTTCGGTGGTAGAAGTGGGCGTGGATGTACCCAACGCCACGGTCATGCTGATTGAAAGCGCCAACCGCTTCGGCCTGGCGCAGCTTCACCAGTTCCGCGGCCGGGTCGGGCGAGGTCGACCAGCAGTCATACTGCCTGCTCATCCCCGAAACCCCCGACGCCGCCGAAAACGAGCGCCTGCAGGCCATGGCAGAAACCAATGACGGCTTCGTGCTGGCTGAAAAAGACCTGGAACAACGCGGCCCGGGCGACTTCCTGGGCTCGCGCCAGTCGGGGTATGGCGATTTACAAATGGCCCGGCTGACCGATGTGCACTTGATCGAAGAGGTGCGGCGGCTTGCATCGCTTGTGTTTGAGAAGGACCCAGACTTGAAATCCGCAGAACACCAGCTCCTGAGCAGCGCAGTGCAGCGTTTCTGGCATCCAGGGAAAGGGGATCAGAGTTAAATTATGGTGCGCGCTATATTTCCCGGAACTTTCGATCCGATCCACCTGGGGCACGTGGATATTGTCCAACGCGCCACGAAAATGTTTGATGAAGTGATCCTGGCGGTCTATGACAAACCGCTCAAATCGCTCCTGTTTTCACCTGATATACGCATGGCTCTGGCCCGTGAAGCCATCCAGGATAACCCAAAAATCAAAGTGATGGGGTACAGCGGATTGACGGTGAAA
Source organism: uncultured Chloroflexia bacterium (assembly GCA_963705155.1). GTDB lineage: Bacteria > Chloroflexota > Anaerolineae > Anaerolineales > UBA4823 > CAVPJC01. Next base: position 145,251 of record CAVPJC010000006.1, read on the forward strand.
TTTTGCGAAAGCGTTGGAGCGCAGGTGATTGTGCGCGGGCTGCGTGTATTTTCCGATTTTGAATACGAGTTCCGCATGGCGCTGGCAAACCACCGCCTCTCCCCGGAAATTGAACTGGTAGCTTTGATCACAGCCGAGGAGCACACCTTTTTGTCGTCTACCACCGTGCGCGAGATCGCCTCGCTGGGCGGCGATGTGAGCAGCATGGTGCCGCCGCACGTGGAGAAAGCGCTCAAGGCGCGCTTCAAAGAGTTGGGCGATGGCCAGCAGGTGGTGCCAAGCACGTCTTTGCGCGATTAATTATTGCTGGCAATCTGTTGACGAATTGGCATAAAACGTGTAATCTAATGTTAAAGATAATGAGAACAACCTCGATAAACGCACAATACCTTGCAGGGGAGGAAGCCTGTGGACATTCTGCACTTAGTTGATCGCCTTGAAGAATTATTCAACCAGAGCCGCCCGATCTGGTTTACCCACAATGTTGTCGTGGATGAAGACCGGATGCTCGACTTGATCGACCAGATGCGGGTGGCAATTCCCGAAGAGGTGAAGAAAGCCCAGCAGGTGCTTGTCCAACGTGACCGGATCCTGGCGCAGGCTCAGGAAGAAGCCAACCGGACACTGGCAATCGCCCGCGAGAAGAGCGACCAGCTCGTAGAACGAGACGCCATCGTGCAGGCAGCCCAATCGCGCGCCGAGGAAATCATCCACCAGGCGCGGGCCGATATCGTCAATTCACGCCAGGATGCCGACGAGTATGTCATTGAAACGCTGCGTAAGCTGGAGATGGAAATGGAGCGCACCCTGAGCCAGGTGCGTAACGGTATCCGGCTGCTCACCCCCGAGCGCCCACCCGATAAAGAATCCTGAAGAGCGCGAATTACGATACATTTACCGAACGTGGATGCACCCGCCTGTGTGGGCGGGAGCGTCCACGTTTTGATTTCCTACCCACCGCGCTCGCGGCGGGTGAAGCTCCGTTCGATCAGCGTATCCATCACCCCCGGGAAGGCGGCATTCAGCCAGATTACCCAGCGCATGACAGCCGGGAGGATGACTGCCCGCCGCGGACGGCGCGCCACCTGTAAAACGCTGGCCGCCACAGTCTCGGCGCTCAAACGCAGACGGGCGGGTGTGGTGACGCCCGTTCGCCGCCGGATTCGCGCGTGTTCTGAAAACTCGGTGGTCACGGCCCCCGGATAAATACCTGAAACATGAATGCCCAGCGGCTGCACCTCACGGCGCAGGGCGTCGGTGAAGCCGCGCAAGGCATATTTGCTGGCTGCATAAATGGAGTAGGTGGGCGTAGCCACAAAACTGGCCATGGAAGCCATATTAATAATATGCCCGCTGCGCTGCGCCAACATGTGCGGCAGCACTGCCCGGGTCATCTGCACCGTTCCCAACAGGTTCACCCGTATCTGCGCTTCGATATCCTCCAGCGGATCCAATTTCTCGAGCCAATCCAGGCGGCCAAAACCGGCGTTGTTCAACAGCAAGTCAATCCTGCCGTAATGCTCCAGCGCAGCCAAAACCAGGTGTTCAATCTCATCCTGGCGCGTGATATCTGCGGACACAGCCAGAGCATCGCCGCCAGACGTACGAATTTCCCGGGAGAGACTTTCCAGGCGGTCTAAGCGGCGCGCAGCCAGTACCACGCGGTATCCCTGATGGGCAAACAACCGGGCAGTGGCTGCACCAATCCCGGAAGACGCCCCGGTGATCAGCATCACAGACTGGCGGGGGTGGACAGGCTCCTGGCTCATGGCATACGTTTTCCTTTCGGGTCAATACTGGCTACATGATACCATTTGTCGGGCTGGAGCAATGGATCTGGGTATTGGATGAAATCAAGCAGCCACAATTCTTGGGACAGATACAGTATTGCAACAGTATTGCAATAGTATTGCGGTCATATTGACGCCCCGTCTGGTTTATGGTATAAAATTGAAGCTGGTGGGCTAAAGTTATTTAAATGGACCAGGGGAATGTTAGAAATTCCCCAATTGGAATAACATTTGCCAGGCTTGTTCATTTTTCCTGGTTGTTTTTAGGAGAACAGTCAGGAGCTCAGAATAACTACTGAGTTTGGCGGTGTTCTGTAGAATAACAACATTCTCCGTCTGAGGCAAACCAGGCGGAGCCATGAACTGGGGGACGGGGATGCACCCTGAGTTCCAGGTAAATAATATCATGATTTACCGATTGCAATAACGTTTCCAGAGTTGAAGGGTGAATTATTTACCGGACTCAGCACATGTCGCCATCGCAGCTAAACTGGCTGGTTACCTACGAACACAACAGCCCTGCCGGTTTGCCCCGCTGCGTTTTCCACTTCTCCCTCCCATATCCGAATAGTTTACGTCGCAGAATATAAACGGCTCATCAAAGCTGGATTTGATATTCCCGTCGATCTCGCAAGAAGGTTATTATTGTCGAGAGGGCGGAGCATAGGTAGCAGCTATTTAACCCCTCAGATCATCTCCGAGACAATGTTTATACTGCCAGCCGGCTGCTGCGGACCAGGGAACCATCCATACGGTTTATATTGTGCGCCAGATTTGATTGAGAGGTGAGTTATGGGACGGATAGGAACGAACGGTATTACTGCCAAACGGAATATCCTGATCGTTGACGATGACCCGGATACCTGCCAACTGCTAGAGCTACTGTTTAGCCGAAAAGGTTTTCATACGATGGTTGCCGGATCAGGCGAAGAAGCGCTTACCTATATCCGGGAAGGCAATCCGGATATTTGCGTCCTGGACGTGATGATGCCGGAGATGGATGGTTGGGAGACTTTCGAGCGTGTGCGTACGTTTTCCAATATCCCGGTGCTTTTTCTGACAGCCATGATCTCTGGTGAGAGCGCGGTCCGGGCTCTGACTCTGGGGGTGAATGATTACGTACGCAAGCCGTTCCACCCGGATGAGCTGGTGGCGCGCATCGCGGCATTGCTGAATATCGCCAGATCTGTGCCTGTTTCTACAAACATCAAGCCGGTGCAATTGCTTACCCACAGGCCATCGGTATCGGTTATTATTCCAACCCTAAACGAAGCCGAAAATCTACCACTTGTCCTTCCCTATCTTCCTCTGGATTGGGTTGATGAAGTTATTCTGGTCGACGGACGATCAACAGACGGCACTGTGCAAGTTGCGAAGGAGCTTTTGCCTACCATTAATGTGATTTTAGAAGAGAGGCGGGGAAAAGGAGCTGCTTTATGCGCAGGGTATCATGCCGCTTGGGGAGATATCTGATTGTCCTGGATGCAGATGGCTCCCATGACCCGCGGGAAATCCCTCGTTATGTCGGCGCACTTATGGAGGGAGCTGATTTTGCTAAAGGCAGCCGCTTTGCGCCGGGGGGCGGCACTACAGACATGCCGCGTATCCGCCAGTTTGGTAACCGTTTCTTTGTGCTTCTGATAAACAATCTGTTTAATGTGCACTTTACCGACCTGTGCTACGGATACCACGCCTTCTGGCGCTACTGCCTGAACACCATCGCCCTGGAGGATGTGGATGGATTTATGAGATCGACACAGCTATCTACCTGCGCACCCTACATCAGCACTTGCGAGTGGCCGAGGTGCCGAGCTTCGATAGGTCATCGTTTTCGTGGCGTTGGAAAACTGCGCACTTTCCCGGACGGATGGCGCGTTTTAAAAACTGATCGTCCGTGAGACGAAGCGCAATTACTTCTCGCCGTGCAATGAGCTCCACGAAGGCTTCCGAGGCCACCGGCCAGAAAGGCTTCCTTAGCTGGCTACCTCTTGTTGTGAAGGATTACTAAAAGGAAAAAAATGTGAATAACGGCCTGTGCTTGGTAGAAGTAGCATCCATCGAGCACGAGCATATCCATGGCGAAGGCAAGCTAAGGGCATTTTCGGCAGGTTGGGCAATATTAAAAGCAATGATCCAGGAACGTTTCAAACGACCTGATAAAAATGCGGTCGAGAAGCTCTCATTGTTCGTTGAGCCTGAAGGAGTTACCATGGAGCATTTGGGGCAAACAACACGAAAAGCAGGAAGTGAGTTTGATAAGTGTTGATGCCGCTTGATGTTTCTGTGATCATTTGCACACACACTGAGGAGCGTTGGAATTATCTTGTCGAAGGCGGTGAGCTCATCCAGCGTCAAAGCTCCCCGCCGCAAGAAATTATCCTGGTCATCGACCACAACCCGAAGCTGTGTGAGAGAGCGAAGAAAGAATTTCCTGCAGTTCGGGTCATTGAGAACACAGAAGACAAGGGAGCTTCTGGTTCAAAGAACAGTGGTGTATCCGCGGCAAATAGCAGAATTGTCGCTTTTTTGGATGATGATGCCAAAGCGGACATAGACTGGCTTCGTTATCTTAGACAAGAATTCGAAAACTCAAATATTGTAGGTGTAGGCGGCTTAACGCTACCTTTGTGGCCACAAACAAGACCTGCCTGGTTCCCAGAAGAATTTTTTTGGGTGGTAGGCTGCACGCATCGCGGCATGCCAGAAGAAGCCGCTCCGGTCAGAAATTTGATTGCGTGCAATATGGCTGTCCTAAAAACGGTTTTTAACAAAGTCGGTGGATTTCGCAACGGGATTGGACCGATGGGAAGCCATGCCTTGGGGTGTGAAGAAACCGAGTTTTGTATCAGGGTCAGCCAGGTGTTGCCAAATAGCATCTGGCTGCATCAACCCCAGGCGATAGCCTGGCATCATGTTTCTCCAGCCCGAACGAGCTGGCGCTACTTCTTACGCCGCTGCTATGGGGAAGGAAAATCGAAGGCGCTCATCACAAGCTTCGTTGGCTCAAAAGACGGATTAGCATCGGAGCGTGTGCATGCTTTCAAAAACCTACCCATTGCAGTTTTAAATGGGGTAAGGGAAACAGTTCTAGGGAAGGATCTGTTTGGCCTGGTAAGAGCTGGCGCGATTATTGTCGGGCTGCTGGTTACAATTATCGGTTATGAAATGGGCAGGTTATCAGACTTATTTGCTAACCGTTTAGGCCATATTGATTTAGGCTAAGAAGGTCAAGAACTCTTGTGAATGGGAGTAAAACTGAAATATGGAAGAGCCTGCACTTTATAACGATTTAATACCAGTAATAGCCCCCAAAGATATCTTCCTTTCAGCAGCAATTATCATAGTTCATTGGATTAATATTAGGGATACTATTGAGTGTCTGGAATCAATATCGAAAATAAAATATCCGTGCTTAAGCGTTATCTTAGTAAACAATGGTTCCATTGATTTTAATGAGACCAAAATTCGCGAAGTATTACCAGAAGTAAAGATCGTTGAGTTGGTTGAGAACCTGGGTTTTGCTGGAGGAAGTAAATCTGGGTATCATCAAAGCTCTTAACGATGGCTCGAAAATCATCCTTCTTTTGAATAATGATACTGTGGTTTCCCCTGACCTAATTTCTGATTTATTACCTGCTTTACAAGAACCAGGCGCTGGGATCGTAGGGCCTGCCATTTCATATTATGACGAACCTGATAAGATTTGGATTGCAGGGGGTGGTTATAGCCAAATGATTGGTTACTCCTACCGAATTCGTCCATTAGCACCCTTCGATGGGTATCACAACGTTGATTGGATCAGCGGTTGTGCATTGTTAGCAAAACGAGAAGTCTTTGAAAAGGTGGGACTGTTCTGGGAACCTTTTTTTCTCAATTGTGAGGGAGGTCGATTTTTGCCTGCGGGCAGCCAAAGCAAATTTCAGGTGCATACAAGTCGGAAAACCACTAGTACGTCACAAGATATCAGCAAGTTACGGTATTCGTGGTACAGATAATTTTTCCCCGGATAAGGCTTATTATTTTGCCAGGAATCAATTTCTTTTACTTCGTCGTAATTCATCAGGTTTGTATGCTTTAAACAGGATTTCTAAGCCAATTTGTTATTGCACTTCCTTTTTGGACATTACAATGTATTATGACAAGAAATATAAAAGTGTTTCGGCATTATCTCACTGGGATGTTAGATGGAATTTTGGGTAGATCAGGGAAAAGATCTTCGTGACCCAGTTGCCTTTTAATCTAATCGAGCAACCTATATATATTAAAAGATAATACCGTAATAATTTCTCAATTTCCTTGTTTCACCTAAACTAAACCAATGAGAATCTTAATGCTAACCCAGAATTACCCACCACTAATCGGCGGGATTGAACTATACGTTCGGAATCTTAGTATCGAACTTATCAAGCGAGGACACGATGTATCTGTTGCTACCCTATGGCATGCAGGATCACCAGAGTTTGAAATCGATCAAGGAATTCGGGTGTATCGAATCCGAGGTTCGATTTATCGAGCGGCACGATTACTTTTTATTAACCCTGAAAGAATTTATGCCCCGCCGTTCTCTGATCCAGAGCTCTTGTGGGAATTGCAAAAGATAATTGTGCAGGAGCGGCCTGACATCGTACATGCACACAATTGGATTGTCCATTCTTTTTTACCAATAAAAGTTTGGAGCCGCGCAGCATTGGTTGTAACCTTACATGACTATGATTTACAGTGTCCAAAATGGTCTCTTTTTTACCGAAATGCTCCTTGCAATGGACCAGGTTTTATTAAGTGTCTTGGGTGTGCTGCTAATCATTATGGATTTCTAAAGGGAGTACCTACAGTCCTATCCAGTCGCGTAATGAGCGTCTTTGAGCGACTTGCCACTGATATGTTCTTACCGGTAAGTCAGGCGGTTGCAGTTGGTAATGGTCTGGTTGGAAGTGGTATGCTATTTCGGGTAATTCCGGCATTTATACCAGACAGTTTGGGCAGCAGTAATAATCATTACGAAACTTATCTTTCGCAATTACCAGGCAAGGATTACCTGCTTTTCGTAGGTGCACTAGCACAAATAAAAGGGGTCAATGTATTGCTGCGCGCATATAGCAATATTAAAAACGCACCCCCTTTGATACTCATCGGATATGAGACTAGTGATTTTTCAATCCAGACAACTGAAAAGGTTATTGTTTTGAAGCAATGGCCCCATGAGGCAGTAATGGAAGCCTGGCGACGAAGTACTATTGCGTTGATCCCTTCTATATGGCCCGACCCTTGCCCGGCTGTAGCAATTGAGGCCATGGCACTCGGTCGACCAGTAATCGCTTCTAAGATTGGCGGTCTCCTTGATCTTGTAGATGATGGAAAAACAGGCATTCTGGTTCCGCCTGGTGATTTCTGATGCATTAAGACAAGCCATTGAGCGTTTATTGGATGACTTAGATCTTAGAGAGCGAATGGGGCGAGCTGGGAAGAATAAGTTTATAGAATTTCAAGCAAGTACAGTGGTACCACGTATCGAAGATGTTTATTACGAGGTAACCCAATAGGTGTATCAAGAATTTTATGATTTCTTTGTTAACTCTATTTTATTGAAGGATAAGAAACTATGGATGTTTTATGATTGCTCAATTAGATCCACTTTATATAAAAATCAGTCCTACAAAAGCAGTAATTCGGTTTATAAGCGAATTCGTTTTCGAGGGTAGACCAATACCTCGGCGTTGGAGATGGACTAACAACCTAAACGTTTTATTGTTTAAATTAGGAACTTTAATACCAGAAGCTAGACTGGTAAAAAAACCCATTTTTATTCTTGGAGCGGGGAGGAGCGGAACCACTATCTTAGGCAAAGTACTGTCTATGCATCGGGATGTCGGTTTTTTGAACGAGCCTAAGTTGTTGTGGCATGTTGCCTACCCAGATGAAGATATCATTGGTAGCTATTCAAGGGGTGAAGCACATTATCGTCTGGAAACGGAGTATGCTACGGAGGATGTGATCCGAGTTGTTCATCGTATCTATGGATTTTATCTTGCTGTTACCGGTTCAAAAAGGATTCTTGATAAATATCCAGAAATGATATTTAGGGTTCCTTTTGTACTCTCTATCTTCCCGGACGCTAAGTTTATTTTAATTGTGCGGAATGGAGCGGATTTAATGTGCTCAGTCGAGTGGTGGTGTAACAAATACTCAAAAGTCGCTAGGAACGGCGAATCTTATGATTGGTGGGGAATCAATCAACGCAAATGGGGGCTATTATTAGATCAGATTGTTGCGCTCGATCCCGCTTTCATGGACAGTTATGAGGAAATAAGACGCTTTTCCCGTCAGGTCGACATGGCTGCAGTGGAATGGATCGCAACTATGCGTGAGGGACTACAAATTATCGATAAGTTTCCCCAAAAGATTTACTTGATTCACTATGAAGAACTGGCAAACCGTCCTCTTGAAATTCTAAATAAGGCTTTGGAATTTTGTGAATTACCTACAGATGAAGCTCTCTTAACCTACGCCTCTAATGTGCTTTCCCAAGCACCAGTGCGAGCTCCAATTGAGCTAAATCCATCTATTCAACCTTTGTTTGCGGAAACAATGAAGTCAATGGGTTATGGATGAGAAGGGATCAATACGAATAGATAATAATTGGGGTTGGCTACCGAGATTGTCACTGTCAGCAGCGTTTGGTCTGCTTCTTGTGGCTATCGCGTACACTGCAGCACGCTTCAGCAGCTGGTGGGCTGAACCAGTGTTTTGGACAGGCCTATTAATAATATTCATCCCGATATCGGGAAGATTGGTATCTCCATGGGCGTCATCCCGGGAACGTTTGGGGCTTGTCATAACGCTTGGGCTAATGCTTTATCTGTTAAAGTGTTGCGTAGCCCGATTGGATTCACCTCCTACGATGAACTCCTACACTTACGTACCACAAATGATATTCTTCAAAACAATCACTTATTTCACTTGAATCCTCTTATACCGGTTAGTCCACTCTTTCCCGGATTAGGGATAGTGACAAGCGCTGTCATAGACTTAACCGGTCTGGAGTTATTTTACGCGGGTGTTCTAGTAGTTGGAGTAGCACGATTGGTGTTCTTACTTGGGCTTTTTCACTTCTATAAAGGGATCAGTAAATCAACGCGGTTTGCAGGAATTGCTTTATTGGTTTATATCACCAATCAAAACTTTATATGGTTTGACGCACAATATGCGTATCAGTCACTAGCTCTTGCATTTGCTGCGCTGATCTTGTTTGCTGCTGCTCGTCGTCTTCCCTTTCACAGCGATGAATTGGTCGGGTTGAATTTTACAATTATGCTAGGGATAGGAGCAGTAGTGATCACACATCACATCACTGCATATGCTCTCACGTTATTATTGATCCTTTGGAGCATCATATTTTATCTTTGGCCTGCAATGACTAAACAGATAAATAAGCCTAATGGTTCGACAACTTGTCAAGGACATCCTTCTATCGATTTACAATATCTAATTTCCGTAGGCTCTTTTAATCAAGAACGGGCTGATGAAAGGATATTTCTATATCCGAGTGGTGTAGCGCTATTAATTTTCTTAGTAAGCGTTACCTGGTTGGTATTTGGAGCGAGTATCGCAATAAATTACCTGGCTGGACCATTAATTAAATCGGTGACTGAATTTTTTCAATTGATTGTTGGCGAGCAAACTGCAAGGCAACTATTTCAAGATTACACTGGGCAGGTATCATTTTTGTGGGAACAATTAATCAGCTATACCTCAGTTGGAATAATATTGGTAAGTTTACCATTCGGTTTGCTTCAGATTTGGCGACATTACCGAAAAAATATGCTTGCGATATTACTCGCGATATGCGTATTAGCTTATCCACTGAGTTTATTGTTACGATTTACCCAAATAGTAGCAAATGTAGCCCGTACAAATACGTTCTTATTTGTAGCCGTCGCATTTGTAGTGGCAGTCACAATAACTATTAATTGGATGCCGAATCCTGTCAGTATCAGGAGGGATTTGGCGTTTACAATCGGGGTGACGGTTATTTTCATGGGGGGAGTAATTGTGGGTTTGGGGGGGTGGCAACGATTACCGGGACCATATCTCGTGGTCGCTGATAGCCGCTCAATCGAACCTCAAGGATTGGCCAGTTCAAAATGGATGCTCGATTACTTAGGAAAAGAGAACCGGATAGCCTCTGACCGTATAAATGCTTTGCTGATGGGAACTTACGGAGAACAGCACCCTGTCACGGGCTATGATAATGTATTAATTGCTCCACTCTTCTTCTCAACAGAATTAAATTCTGTGGGGCAAGCGATCTTACGACAAGGTCAAATACGATTTATCGTGATCGACTACCGTTTGAGTTTTGCGTTACCAAAAGACGGAGTTCTATTTTGTAATTAATGAGCCAGGTGCATTTAATCACAAAATACCTATCAATCCATTAGCCTTGGAGAAATTCGATCGGGTTAATCGATTAAGTCGGATCTTTGATAGTGGCGATATAGTGATCTATGATGCTAAAAAGTATATCAGTACTCGATAGGTCAAACTATTGGATTTGATATTTTTATAAAGTTCTAATATACAGGAATGAAAAGTTCGTGCTACAAATCATTATTGGATTACTACTAGTGTTCTTTCTTCCGGGTTTCGCATTGACAAAAGCAATGTTTCCCGCAAAGATTTTTCTATTTCAGAACGACTATTACTATACATTGGATTAAGTTTATCAATTGTAATTTTAGGTGGATTTTTACTAAATTGGTTGCCTGGCGGTCTACAACCGGTTACATGGACAATATTGTTGATCCTTACAATTTTGGGTGTGTCTCTAACTTCATTGGCACGAAAACGCAGAGAAAAATTAATCGATATAGATAATGTTAAAGATTTAAAAATTGCTAATTGAAGGGGCAAGTATTAGTCAGGTTGTATTGTTAGATTTGGCGTTTCTTGTGGTTATTGGAGCTATTTGGGTCGCACGAACCGGAGCAATCCAGCAGAAATATTCGAATTTTACCCAACTCTGGATTTTGCCAAATGATCATATTACACCAAATACTATTAGCTTGGGTGTAAACAGTATGGAGCCATCGGAAATTAAGTTCAAACTCCTGCTAAAAACAGGTAAGGGTATAGTATTAGAACTTAGTTATTTGATTGAGTTAAAGCCAGGCGAAAAATGGGAAACGATCGTCCAAATCCCAACTCAACCCCCTGTTTGAGAATTAATTGAAATAGATATATTTCACCTGGATGAACCGGATGTAATATATCGCATGGTGAAATTGTGGCATGATTAATGATAAAGGGTTACGCAGTTGGTGGGGGTTTGGGGGTATATTGGCGGGCTTCGCCCACCAAAACACCCCCAATTATCCCTTGAACTGCGTAATTGCCAAGAATGTTAATAGATCAGTCCGTTCATACCGTTAAGGAGTTTTACGATTGTGTTTAGAACTGGCTTGCATTATTTTTTGAATTTGACATCAATGATTGCCCGACAGCAAGGATTTTTTTTGGCCGTAATTGCGGGGTTGAGATTTGTTTTATCCGAGAATATTAAGCTTTCAAAATTTGCACTCATCCTCCTGAATTCAAAGGCTAATTCCAAATTAGTGACACCCAGAATATCCTGGGTTCAATCGTTAAATTCATTATCAACTGATGGCGTCAGGTTAAAAACATACTCTATAGATATCAACACGTTTAACGCACATTTATCTACTTTGCCATTACCCAAAGAACTACGCAGCTGGGCCAATAAGCCAGGGTGGAATGCGTGAGCAGAAAACATTCAGAATATTATGTCTCCATAGATCTGCTGAATATTCAACCTGATGAAGTTGTAATTGATGTAGCCAGTGAGTGGTAAATTTTTCCAGATATAGTAAAAGAATTTAACCAGCGCAACTATTTATGGGCAAAATTTAATATATTCTTCAGGGATATATAATTATCATATAGGCGGGAATGCAGTCCAAATGCCGGTACCTGGTGAATTTGCTAATAAAATTGTGCTGCATAATGCATTTGAACATTTCGAAGGCAGCGCAGATACAGATTTTATTAAATGAGGCCTGGCGCATTTTAAACCCGGTGGAAATCCTATGCATTCTGCCGTTATTTATCGCAGAAACCTATTCTATATTGGTAAATGACCCTTTAGTAAATCGGCAGGGAATTGTTTATGATGATAAAGCAGAGATAATTGAAGTGCCATGGTTCCACAACCGTTTTGGCCGTTTCTATGACATAAATACATTTAAAGCAACGCGTACTGATTGCTGGACATAAATTTAACATAAAGATCTATCATGTAATGAATTTGAAAGAAATTCACCCATCGTTATATCTCCACTTTGCGTTGGTTATGCAAAAGCCGACCTAGCAACTAACCAATTGTACTGAGATGGCGTTAACTGTTTTTCGACAATTTAGATATGGGTTATTTCCGCGGTCTATTCCCGTCCCGGAGTTTTACCGATGATTTTCTTAATACGGGGTTGGAGAAAATCGAATAGAGTGGTAATATCGAACTCAAGCTCTCTAATTGGAACTACCGCCTTAACATCAGCCATTGGTTTCATATATTGGTGGTTGGCGGAGCGCGAGTTTCCGCCGGAAGCGGTGGGGTTTGCCTCGGCCACAATTTCGGCCATGCTACTGCTTGGAACGGTAGGGGTTTTAGGGTTTGGCACACTGCTCATCGGCGAGCTTCCACGCTGGCCGGGTAAAGAGAAGTCCCTCATCGCAACCGCCCTCATTACCGTTGGTTTGGCCGGAGAGGATTCTGGGTATTTTATTTGCCCTGGTTACTCCCTGGTTGTTCCCAGACTTGCGAGCGCTTTCTGAAAGCCTGGCGAATATCATCCTTTTTTCTTTTGGAATATGCCTGACCGCCATGGCCCTGGTATTAGACCAGGCGTTGATCGGTTTATTGCGCGGGGGGCTGCAATTGTGGCGCAATGTCATTATGGCAGTGGTGAAACTAAGCGCACTCCTTCTAGCCAGTCTCTGGTTATCTAACCAGTCTGGTTTAATAATTTATGCTACATGGGCGAGCTGGCAACCTGATATCCCTTGTGCTAATCGGAAGCCGGGCTATATCTAAGAATATTGGAGTAAGCGAATATTTCCCCCAGTGGGGTTTGCTGCGCAATCTGGGACGTACAGCCCTAAGCCATCACGCTCTTAAACTTGTCCCTGCAGCTCACAGGTCTGGTTTTACCGCTACTGGTGACGGCTTTGCTCACGGTCCGCATGAATGCCTACTTTTACACGGCCTGGATGATAGCAAATCTCGCCCTCGGTTGGACCAGTTGCTCTCACCACCGTCTTATATGCGGTCGTGGCTGCCGACAAAGCCGCAATTGTACCAAAGATTTGTCTGAACCTGAAACTTTACCCTTTGGATTGGGCTGCTGTCAGGCGGCGTTTTGATAGTTGGTTCCAATCTATTGTTGAGTTTTTTTGGTGCATCTTATGCTCAAGAAGCGCTTTGGTGTTTAAGGCTGTTAGGATTGGGGGTATTCCCTCTGATCATCCGGACTGATTATGTAGCGATCTATCGGATATTTAACCGTGTTGCCAGTGCTGCAAAGGTCATGGCGTTATGCGCCTTATTCGAGCTGGTATTGGCAGCTATCGGTGCGAGGATGGGTGGCCTGACAGGCCTAAGCCTGGGCTGGCTCGTAGCAATTTGCATTGAGGCTGTTCTAATGGCCAGGCAGGTATTTCGAGTGGCCTCACTGGGAGATGTTATAAGTTCCCGTTCGTCAAATATTGAAATTGCTTCTTCGCAGATAAGGGACAAGAAAACTATTTGACAAAGTTTGTTGGCTGGGTTATCCGGCTGGAACCCATATGGGTCATCCTGGTTGGGGCCCCATTCCTGTTAATCCCCGCGTTTTACCCTGGTATGATCCGCCTGGCCTGGGTGGGTCTGGCAATCTGCTGCCTTCCCTGGTTCCTGCGGCGGGGTTGGTACGGTTATTTTTCCAGGCGGACAGTCCTGGATTTGCCGCTCGTACTATTTCTGGCAAGCGCAGGGTTGGGCGCCTTTCAGGCTCAATGGCCTGTGTATAGCCTGGCCCGGCTTTGGTTTCTTATCGGATGTGCTTTCATTTTCTTTGTCATCGTGAACCATGCCTCTCGCAATTGGTTAAGGGCTTATATGCTTCCTCACGGTGATAATCGGGGTTGGGGTGGTCCTGTTCTTGATGATGCAAGTACCCAATATCAATGAGTATCCCAGCTATGCAGGTTTAGCTGCCGTTGGAAAGCCCATACTCCAATGGCTCGCCGGTTTCCCCAAATACCAGCCTCCCGATTTATTATTCTGGCGCATCACCCGGGCAGGCATTGCTGTGACCTGTATGGCTATTCTTCCCATTCTGTCTGCGCTATTATCTTACAGGAATATTCTCACCAGGGCATTGATCCTGGGTTTGGCGCTGGCCCTGTTTGCTCTGATCTTCGTCAGCGGCGGTGTGGGAGCATTAGTCGCTTTGCTGGCAGGTCTGTGGATTGTTTGCTTAACAAACCGGCGTTTATGGGTTTGGGCGGTTTTAGGAATTCTGTTGTCCTGGATAGGCGTATATAGCTTTTTGGTCACCCCGGGAGCGCTGGAAGCTTATCTTTTAGCCAATTGGAGTATGCGACTGGAGTTATGGAAGACTGCACTGGCGATGATCCGGGATTTTCCGGTTACCGGTGTTGGCCTTGGCGTGGAGAGCTGGTTTACGGCCCTGCCTGGATACGCCACACCGGGTCTGCATTTTGGTTTAAAATTATCCCGGTAGTTTGTGGATCATGCACGCTCATAATTATTATCTTCAAACCTGGGTTGAACAAGGCTTATTAGGTTTTATTGCCCTGATCGCCTTGATTGCCGTGGGAATGTGGTTGGGAGTTTATTATTTGAAAACAATGAAGGGTGAGCAGCAGAAAATCGTCTTCGGCGCATTCTGGTGCTTTGCAGCTCAATCCGTACATTGTCTGGTTTATGCCGGCCCTTCTTCGTATGGCGGCATAATTTTATGGGTTGCCCTGGGCTTGATGGCCGCGGCTGGCCAAGCGAATACGAGAACTGAACCTTTTACAGCGAATAAATACCCAAATCCCCGGCTGAAATTCGTTCCCCCTTCAAATCGCTTTTCGTATTTAGATTTTGTATTCGCCCTGCGCTGGTTATTCTGGCTCATTCTGTGCATTCCATTATCAATATTTTGCGCCTTATGGGTTAACGCCGATCCTGATCCCGGGATTTACTTCCGGAATACTGGCGGGTTTGTCACTGGCCATGGCCGCGATCAACAACTACCGAAGTTCTTTAGCTTTCCAGAACAGCCTTTATTAAATTACCTTTTCATTCTCCACCTATGACCGACCACGAGCTTGTCCAGCCAAATAATCTCATAACCAGGTTCAAGCGCTTAAGGCAGTCTTCCTACCTATCTCTGACCGGCAGGGTGGCGCTTAGCTATATGCTGTGCCTGGCTGCCGCAGAGGTCCTTACCACCCTCTATGCACCCATTCCAGGGCTTGCTCTACACGGTCTGCTTTTCGTTGTGCTCTTGATACATGCATCGCTGGTCAACCAGCTCCGCCAGCGCCGGTTTTTACTGGCTTTAGCCCTGGTGCCGCTCATCCGCTTGCTGAGCTTATCCATGCCGCTGGTGCTTTTCCCGATCATCTATCGCTTTGCGGTCATCGGAGCGCCGCTCCTACTCGCTGCCCTCCTGGCTGCCCGGGCAACCGGTCTTGATATGCGCATGACCGGGTTTACACTGCGCACAATTCCATTGCAGATCCTGATCGGGTTAACCGGATTCTTGCTCGGGTATATCGAGTACCTGATCTTGCGCCCGGCGCCCCTGGTGGCCGCCTTGCGCCTGGAGCTGATCTGGCTGCCGGCTCTGATCCTGTTGGTTTTCACCGGATTCCTGGAAGAGCTGATCTTTCGAGGTGTGTTGCAGTACACCGCTCTCCAGCAATTGGGACGCCTGGGAATTCCTTACATTGCCGTCATCTATGCTGTGTTCCACCTGGGATATCACTCGGTGCTAGATCTGTTGTTCGTGTTCGGTGTGGCTCTCGTCTTCGGATGGTTCGTCTGGCGCACAGGGTCAATCCTGGGTGTTATCCTGTCGCATGGCTTGACCAATATAACGCTATATTTGGTTCTACCGATCCTGCTGGCTCAGCCGGCCAGCTCAACGATCGCCCCAGCCAATAACGTCTCGAGTGTAAATCCAATTCCGGATGGAATATTCATCACCATTCCACTCCCCTCCACACAGGGGCCGACTCCCACGCCTTTCCAACACAGCACCCCTACATTGCCAGCAGTATTGAGGCAGCTCTCAACATTTGAAATTGCAGACCAAAGCAGTACCCCGGTGAATGGACAAACCCCTGTTCCAAGTAGCACACCGGTGAACAGACAACCTGCATCGAGCCCAACTCAGGAGAAATGCCTCCCGCCGCCTGGGTGGGTTACCTACACGGTACGTTCCGGCGACACCCTGAGCGCATTAAGCCTGGCCCTGGGAATCAAGCGTGCGCGAGATGCAAACGGCCAACTGCCTCAAGAATCCAACACTAATATACGTTGGCCAACCGCTTTATGTGCCCCGCCTCCTCCCCACGGCAACAAGGCGACCACCGACTGCTACTCCCATGCCATCGACTATTCCGACTGAGCTACCAACGCCTATTCCGCCGACATCTGCTCCCCCAATCGATACGCCCACTCCGGTTTTGCCTACGTCGGCTATACCTACGGACACTTTCACTCCTCTTCCACCTTCCAATACGCCCATACCGCCAAACACACCCACATCCGCACCTACTGAAACACCTGCTCCGCTATCCAAGAGTGCGCCATCACCGATTATGGCGGCGATATAGATAGAAATAGAATAGAACCATATTATCTGATGGATGATTAAGAGCGCTTTCACAGGCTCTCCATAATACAAAAAAGGGCTGTGTCAAATTCTAAGACACAGCCCTTTCTTATTTCTGTGGTAATTAGTTGAGAACCTGCATCACCTTGGAAATAACGATAAGAACGAAGGCGATCAATAAAGGCACAATACCGATATTAAACTGCTATCAATAACCTGTTCACACGGCTTGGAGCTGCAGCAGAAGACATCTCTTTCAGTACCAACAACGCCATCAACACGAGAATACCCACCAGAGCCAATGAGGCTGCCAGTGCAGGCGCCATCAGGGTTAAGACAGTTGAGGTGGTAATCGTCGAGATCATGAAAGAATCTTCCCGGGTTATATAGAAACGCTCTTAATTAATCATACCGGGTTCAATCCCAAGAGTTCAATCACTAAAAGCGGGTGGTGTGCACGCAAAGGTTGTCAAGAAAAGCGGAGCCTCGGGTAGGATAGGAGTTTCCGACAACCACCCCAACCGGAGGCTCCAAATGGACTATAACACGGAAGTCATTAACAGTGCAGCGAGACAACTGGCCGAGATGGTCAAAGAGATGGTGATCCGCCAACAAGAGCGGGGGCAAGGCGCCCTATCCATTGCCCAGATTGAGATGGCCATGTGCGGGAGGTAGTACGCCAGATTGGAATGCAGGCGTTGAGCCACTTTTTGAGTGGGATGCAAACCACACCGGCCCTAGAGATTCCTTGTAGGTGTGGCGGGAGCTTACACTACCAACGCATACGAGAGGCGTCGATCATCAGTGTCTTTGGCAAAACGAGCTACACGCGGGCTGATTATGTGGGTGTGCGTGTTAGAAAGGCCAAGCGCCGCTGGACGAGCAGTTTGGGTTAGAGCCGGGGGCGGTGACGGCAGGGTTGGCCCAGCTCTTAGCCCTGGCAGGGATTGAGTTCTCGTATGATCAGAGCCCCAAATGGTTACAAGCCTATCTGCTGTTTGACGTTTCCGCAAACACGGTCCGATCAGAAACTGAGCGGATGGGAGCCTTGCAGGAAAAGACAGAAGCAGCCCTCATCCAACGCAGCCAGGATGAAACCTATCTCCAAGAACGCCAGCGCCAGCCGGGCCAGGTGGCGCCTCGCCTGTACGGTTCGATCGATGCGGCCAAAGTGCGCATCGAACCGCGTCGGAAGCAGGGCCAGGCTCCTGAAGAGCACGAAGATTGGCGGGATATGAAAGTGCTGTGCTGGTTTGAGACCGAAAACGTGCCCCCTGCTGAGCGTTCGGCTCGTCAGCGCAAGCAGGCCGAGCGCAAACAGGTTACCCTGCGTGCCAGGAACCTGTGCTATTTCTGTGATATTACCGAAGCGGACGATTTCGGCCAACTTCTGTGGGCAACAGGCTGTAGCCTCAAAGCTGACCTGAGCCCAGAATTGATCTTCCTGGGAGATGGGGCGGTTTGGATTTGGAATTTGGTCGCCAAGTATTACCCCAACGCCATCCAGATTGTGGATTGGTATCATGCCGAAGAACATCTTGAAATCGTCGCCAACGCTGCTTTTCCCCAGGGTTCGCATCGAACCCACTGGCTGGATGGGGTCACCCAAGCTTTATGGGAAGGTCAGGTCGAAGATGTCATCGCCGCCTGTGAAGCCCTGGCTGCCTCTTGCGAGCTCGCCCGCAAAGCCGCCCACTATTTCTATATCCATGCCGAGCGGATGCGCTATGCTCGCTTCCGAGCGGCTGGCTATATGATCGGCAGTGGCACGGTCGAGAGTGGCTGTAAGCAGATCGTGACCCAACGACTAAAACTGCCAGGGGCTCAGTGGGAGGTTTCTGGGGCTGTCCAAACGGCGAAAGCTCGGGCTGCTTGGCTAAGCGGGCATTGGCAGTCCTTATGCAACCAGCGTTCTGCTCTACCGTTGGCTATCTGACATCTTTTGCGTGCACACAAGCGGGTGTGTCTGGCCACAAATTGGTGGGCGAAATTGGCTGGCAGGAGCAGGCCCAACCACTGACTCAACTCAGTCCAGCAGCTTCTGCAATTCCATATCCCTGTCACCCGGCTTTTTCTGCCAGAATTAACTCGCTGGGCACCCCCATTTGCACGATCACTTCACGCTGGCAAACACGAAAGCCCAACTCTTCTGCCAGGTGGGCTAACTGGAGCGGACGGCAGCCGCCGCAAACCAGCGGACTGAACCGGTAGGCCAGCTTCCAGGCGCTAACAAGCAGCCGGCTTGCCGGGGTGCAGCCCTCTGTCAGGCTCAGCAGCACCAGGCTCCCCGCTGGCCTGAGCACCCGCCAGAAGCAGCCCAGTACAGCCGGTAAATCTTGTGCGGGAAGCAAATCCAAAACATAAGTGCAAATCAGGCTGTCAAAACTCTCCGGAGCGTACGGAAGCCAGCGGGCATCGGCTTGCAAGAGCGGGGAAGCGCTGCGCCGCGCGGCCAGCTTCGCCATGACAAGCGAGGCATCCAACCCGTGAGCCTGGCCGCCGGGTGATACCGCCCTGGTCAGATGGCGATGCTCCAGGCCTGTGCCACAGCCAACGTTGAGCAGGCGCTGCCCCGGGGCTGGCGCGAGAAGCTGCATGGCGCGGCGTTTGGAGCGCGCCTCGAAAAGCATAAACCAATCATAGAAGCCGCCAAGCCGATCATACAGGCGCAGAATGTCCGGCGTATCGGCAGCCGATGGGCCCGGGTTTGCCATGCGCCCATTGTACAACCAAATTCAACGGCATGCACAGGGATGATATAATCGCGGCACGTCCAGAAGGAGGCACGGCATGAGCGAATCGTTCGATTTTGGCGGGCCGGTCGTTTGGCGCCCTTCCCCCGAAACCATCGAAAACGCCAACCTCACCCATTTCATGCGCCGCCACGCAATTGGCAGCTACGATGAGCTGATGCTCCGCTCCACGCAGGATATTGCCTGGTTCACCAGCGCCGTGCTGGAATACCTGGATATCCGCTTCTACACGCCATATTCGCAGGTTGTCGATCTCTCGCGTGGGATCGCCTGGCCGCGCTGGTGTGTCGATGGAAAGCTGAACATTATCCACAACTGCCTGGATAAATACGCGGGAACGCCCACCGAGCAGCAGCCAGCCGTGATCTGGGAGGGCGAGGAGGGGGCGGTGCGCCGGCTCACCTATGGCGAGCTGCAGCGCAGGGTTTGCCAGGCCGCCAACGCGCTGCGCAGCCTGGGGCTTGGGAAGGGCGATGCGGTTGGCCTGTTTATGCCCATGACCCCCGAAATCGTCATCGCCCTGCTGGCGATTGTAAAAATCGGCGGCATCATCCTGCCGCTGTTCTCGGGCTACGGCGTGGGGGCAGTCGCTTCCCGCCTGGTCGATGCAGGCGCCCGGGCGCTTTTCACCGCCGATGGCTTCCTGCGCCGCGGTAAAGTGGTGGAAATGAAACCGGTCGCCGATGAAGCCGCGGCCCAGGTTCCCGGTCTGGCCCATATGATCGTCCTGAACCGCCTCGGCTTGTCCGCGCCTATGACCCCCGGGCGCGATCACTGGTGGCATGAGCTGGTCGAGATCCAGCCCGATCAGGCCGAAACCGAGATCACCTCTGCAGAAGACCCATTGATGATCATCTACACCTCCGGCACATCGGGCAAACCCAAGGGAGCCGTGCATACACACTGCGGTTTTCCGGTCAAAGTGGCCCAGGATATGGCCTTTGGCGCCGACCTGCACCCCGGGCAGGTGATCTATTGGATGACCGATATGGGCTGGATGATGGGCCCGTGGCTGGTTTTTGGCTCGTTGCTGCTGCGCGGGACCCTTCTGGTGTATGATGGCGCCCCAGATTTTCCCGGTCCCGACCGGTTGTGGTCATTGGTGGAACGCCATCAGATCAACATCCTGGGCGTCTCCCCCACCCTGGTGCGTGCGCTCATACCGCACGGCGAAGAGCCATTCCGCAAGCACGAACTTAGCTCGCTGCGCTCTTTCGTATCCACCGGTGAGCCGTGGAACCCCGATCCGTGGATGTGGTTGTTTGAAAAAGTGGGCGGCGGACGGTTACCGATCATCAATTACTCCGGCGGCACCGAAATTTCTGGTGGGATCGTGATGGGCAATCCACTCCTGATGATTAAACCATGCGCTTTTTCCGCCCCCTGCCCGGGAATGGCAGCCGATGTGGTGGACGAACACGGCCAACCGGTGCGCGGCCAGGTGGGCGAGCTGGTGGTGCGCCTCCCCTGGATTGGCATGACGCGCGGTTTCTGGAAAGACCCGCAGCGCTACGAAGACACCTATTGGTCGCGCTGGAAGGATGTCTGGGTGCATGGCGATTTCGCGGCAGTGGATGAGGATGGCATGTGGTACATCCTGGGCCGCTCCGATGACACCATCAAAGTTGCCGGTAAGCGCCTGGGGCCTGCTGAAATCGAATCGATCCTGGTGGGCCACCCATCTGTCATGGAAGCTGCCGCCATCGGCGTTCCCGATGAAATAAAGGGCAGCGAGGTGGTGGCCTTTGTAGTGCTCCAACCCGGGAGCCAGCCCGTAGAAGGCCTGCGCCGCGAGCTGCGTGCATTGGTCGGGAAGACCCTGGGAAAACCTCTGGCGCCGCGCGAGATCATCTTTGTAAGCGATCTACCCAAAACGCGCAACGCCAAGGTGATGCGCCGCATCATCCGCTCTGCTTACCTGGGAGAGGACGCCGGTGATACCACCTCTCTGGTGAACCCAGAGATTGTTGAAGAAATTCGACGGACGCATTGAGATACATCCAGTATTCGCATCAGGCATTTTTCAACGAAGGAGATCGATGACAGACCCACGCATTCAAAAATTGGCTCAGGTGCTGGTCCATTATTCGCTGGACATAAAGCCCGGTCAGCAATTCAGTCTGCGCACCAACCCGCTGGCCGATGAGCTGACCCTGGCAGTATATGCCGAAGCCATCCAGGCCGGGGCGCACATCTTCGTTCAAAACCAGGTACCCGGCGTCGAGGAGATCTTCTTCAAGCACGCCTCCGATGCTCAACTGGATTTCATTTCGCCCATTCGCAAGATGGTCACCGAGAGTTTTGATGCGGTGCTATCAATCGGCGCCGAGTTCAACACCCGCTCGCTGAGCGGCGCCAACCCAGAGCGCCTGGCTCGCTCCCGTAAAGCCGGGGCTGCTCTCAGCAAGCTGTACATGCAGCGTGCGGCGCGCAACGAGCTGCGCTGGTGCTATACTGAATTCCCCACCCAGGCCAGCGCCCAGGAAGCCGATATGAGCCTGAGCGATTATACCGAATTCGTTTTCGGCGCCGGCCTGCTCGATCTGCCCGATCCGGTGGCAGCCTGGAAAGAAGAAGGCGTGCACCAGCAGCGCCTGATCGACTGGTTGAAAGGTCGCGACCAGGTGGTTCTCAACGGCAGCAATGTTGATTTGCAGCTCTCCATTAAAGATCGCGTCTTTGTACCGGCAGATGGCAAGTACAACTTCCCCGATGGCGAAATCTTCACCGGGCCGGTGGAGTCTTCGGCCAACGGCTGGATTCGTTTCCGCTACCCTGGCATCTACGATGGGCGGGAAGTGACCGATATTGAGCTGTGGTTCGAAGCCGGCAAGGTCGTCCGGGAGAAAGCCAGCAAAGGACAGGACCTGCTGACTGCCTTGCTCAATACCGACAGCGGCTCGCGCTACCTGGGAGAATGGGGCATCGGCACAAACTACGGCATCCAGCGCTTCACGAAAAATATGCTTTTTGATGAAAAGATCGGCGGAACCATCCACCTGGCGGTGGGCGCCGGTTACCCTGAAACTGGCAGCATAAACAATTCTGGCCTGCACTGGGATATGCTCTGCGATATGGCCGAGAGCGAGATACTGGTGGACGGCGAGTTATTCTATAAGGATGGCAAACCCGCCGTTGGCTGAGGCATGGCGCTGATCGAAAAGGTATACGCATACATTACTCGCGGAAACCGGCTGCTGGTCTTTCGCCACACCCGCTTCCCGGAGGCGGGCATCCAGGTGCCTGGCGGGACACTGGAGGCAGGTGAGGCGCCATCGAGCGGGGCTTTGCGCGAAGCCGAGGAAGAGAGCGGACTGATGGGGTTACGGCTGCGGCGCTTTTTGGGCGTGCAAGAGCTGGATATGACCCCCTACGGTCTGGATCAGGTTCATCGGCGCTTCTTTTATCATCTGGGGCTGGACGGCGCAGCGCCCGAAACCTGGATTCACTACGAGATGAATCCATCAGACGGCGAACCCACGCCCATCGAATATGAATTTTTCTGGGCCGATTTGCCGGACGGCGTGCCGCCGCTCGCCGGCAGGCAAGACAAATTATTAAGCAAACTCAACATTCAGGCAGGTGCAATTTGACCACACTGGCCTTCCAGGATTATTATCCCAATTCCCTCAGCCTTTGTTATGGCTGCGGGCGGCTGAACGAACACGGATTGCAGATCAAGAGCTACTGGGATGGTGAGGAAAGCGTATGCCATTTCCGGCCGCGCCCCTATCACACCGCCATCGCCGGCTATGTTTACGGCGGGTTGATCGCATCGCTGATCGACTGCCATTCCACAGGCACCGCCGCGGCAGCCGCCTACCCGCGGAAGGCCGCAGTATGGATAGCCTGCCGGCTTTTCGCTTTCTCACAGCCGCGCTGCATGTTGACTACCTGCGCCCCACCCCCATCGATGTCGTGCTGGAAATCCGCGCCAGCGTTAAAGAAATCAAAGGGCGCAAAGTGATCGTGGCGTCAACATTATCGGCGGGCGGGGAGATCTGCGCCCGCGGTGAAGTGGTGACCGTACGGCTTCCCGATCACCTTGTGGTGGAATGACCGCAACCGCAACCGCGCGAACACCAGCAGGCAAGCCGCGCCAGATCGGTACCAAGTCGGCGTGAAACTGGGCTGCATTTCTTATATAATTGATCTAAAGCTCAGATTATTGAAACCCCGTTACGACAACCCACCCGGGTGGAAGGAGCGTTCTGTATGCCCCTCTCATTACTGGATGAAAGCCTGAAAGTAGATATCTTTTTCGAAGAGCCCGATTGCGAATTCGACGACAACATTTGCATTTCTTTTGTGGAAACCTGCCCGGATGAGGAGAAAGTCTTCATCCACGATGAGACCAATATCTTCCTCACGCCCGAGCAAGCTGAAAAATTTGCCGACGAATTATTGCAGGCGGCTAAGAACAGCCGGCAGGCCCGCCGCGAAAAATGCGGTTAGTTAACATATCGCCATGCCCGACTGGTGTCCCAAATGCCATGCCATGCTGCCCCCGGACCTGGAAAACTGCCCGAGCTGCGGGGCGCGCCTGGGCAAATCTGGGGCTGCGTCACTGGACAGCACGGAAGGCCCGCCACCCATCGGTGGAAGGGAGATCGCCTCGCTGAGCCTTTATATCATCGGGATTGCCGCCATCCCCATCCTCCTGGCGGTCGTCATCGGCATTCTCTGCATATTGGTGGGGAGTCGAAATTTAAAAGGAGAAGACCGGCATGGATTTTGAGCTGAACGACGAGCAGCGCATGTGGCAGGCCGCCGTGCATAACTTTGTGGCAGCCGAAGTGAAACCCCGGGCGCGTGAGGTGGATGAGACTGGCGAATTCAACTGGGACGGCAGCGCGAAAAATGGGCCCGTTAGGGCTGCTGGGGTTGAATGTCCCGGAGGAATACGGCGGAGCCGGGGTGGATGCGGTCAGCGCAGCCATCGCGATTGAAGAATTGGGCTGGGGCTGCGGCAGCACCGCCCTGGCGATATCCGCCCACAATGGCCTGGGCTGCGCCCCGCTGGCGCTGTTCGGGTCGCAGGCGCTTAAGCAGCAGTTCCTCCGCCCGCCGCCAGCGGTCAGGGCAAACTGGCTGCCCTGGCCCTCACCGAGCCGGGCGCCGGCTCGGATTTGAAGGGCGGCGTAAGCATGCGCGCCCACCGCGATGGCGATGACTGGGTGATCAACGGGACGAAAATGTGGTGTACAAATGCCAGCATCGCCGATTTTATCGTCACCCTGGTGCGCAGCGACCCGGCTGGCGGTTCCAATTCGCTCAGCATGCTGCTCGTGCCCACCGTCTCCCCCGGGCTGCACATCGCTCCGCCCGAAAAGAAGATGGGGCTGAAAGGCTCACCCACGCATGCCGTTACCTACGAAGATGTGCGTATCCCTGTGGAATATATGATCGGCCCGGTGGGGAAAGGCCTGCAGCAGACCCTGGCCGTGCTGGATGGCGGGCGCATCGGCATTGCAGCCCTGTCGGTGGGACTGGCGCAGGCGGCTTTGGAGGCCGCCCTGGACTATGCCCGCGAGCGCCAGGCCTTCGGGCAGCCAATTGCCAGCTACGAAGCCATTCAATGGATGCTGGCCGAAGCAGCCACCGAAATCCACGCCGCCCGGCTGATGGTGCGTCACTGCGCCTGGCTTAAAGCCCAACAGCGTCCCTTTGGCAAGGAAGCTGCCATGGCCAAAATGTTCGCCAGCGAGATGGCTGAGCGCGTATGCCGCAATGCCATCCAGGTGCACGGCGGTTACGGCTACAGCCGCGAATACCCGGTGGAGCGCATCTACCGGGATGCGCGCCTGATGACGATTGGCGAAGGCACCAGCGAGATTCAACGGCTGGTGATCGCCAGGCACATTTTGCAAAATTGACAAAAAAAAGAGCACCCAAGCGGGTGCTCTTTCTGGTTTTCCTGCCATCACTTTTCGGCGGCTACCGCAGTGGCCTGGTTGAGCATTTTCCATTCACTCGGCGGCCAGTACACCACTTCGGCCTTGCCGATCACATTTTCCAGAGGCACCATGCCCCAACTGTGTGAATCGGAAGAGCTGTTGCGGTTATCTCCCAGCACAAACAGCGAGTTTTCTGGCACGGTCCAGGTACCCTGATAGCTGGGCGGGGCTGAGATGTATGGCTCGACCAGGGCGTCGCCGTTCACCAGCACCTTGCCGTTATTCACATGCACCTCGTCACCCGGCAGGCCGATCACGCGCTTGATATACGGCTCCCGGTCTGGATCAGGCGGGTAGCGGAAGACAATCACATCGCCGCGCCCGGCGCTGCCCACTTTGTAGGCAATTTTGTTGACGATCACGAAATCGCCCGCATACAGGGTGGGCTGCATGCTGATGGATTCGATGCGGATGCGGGCGGATATCGCATTGATCCCCAGGAACAACAGCAGTGATAGAAGCACCGTCTCAATGACATCGCGGATGAAACGCCGGACCCCACCGCCACGATCTTCCTGGGGCTGCACATCGGGGTCGGGAATCAACTCGGAACGAAAATTATCCATAAATAACCTCAGCTATGATTATACCCCCGGCTGAAAACCTTTGTATACAGGACGATAGTATGATCTTAGCGAACTCTCATCTATAAGGAGTCTCAGCTTTACCGACGTTGTGCCCGGCTTCGGATCCGGGGTCTTCGCGCAGCAGTTGGACGGCATGCGGCAGCACGGGGAGGATGATCTCCAGATTTTCCACTGCGCCGCGCGGACTGCCCGGCAGGTTAACGATTAAAGTTTGGGCGCGAATACCCGCCGCCGCCCGCGATAGCATGGCATGCGGCGTTACCTGCAGGCTGGCGGCGCGCATGGCCTCAACCAGGCCTGGCGCAGGCCGCTGGATTGCTGCCAGGGTGGCCTCGGGGGTCACATCGCGCCGGCTGAAACCCGTTCCGCCGGTGGTGAGGAGCACATCCAGATCATCCGCGTCTGCCCAGGCTACCAGCAAATCCCGGATCATGCGTTCATCATCCGGCAAGACATCCTGCCTCACCACGCTCCAGCCGTGTTCCGTTACCACCTTTTCTAAAGCCGGGCCGGAGGCGTCGAGGCGCTCGCCGCGCCAGGAACGGTCGGATATCGTTACAATTCCGAAACGCAGGCTCATTCCAGATTTTTGGCGTAGGTGTAGAGCTGCATGCGCTCCCAACCACGCCCCTCATAAAAGCGGATGGCCTCAGCATTATCGTACAGCACCATCAGGTAATAGCGAATGCAGCCTTTCTGGCGCAGACGGCGCTCCAATTCATCCATCAGGGCTGCGCCGATACCGCGCTGGCGCTCTTCGGGCGCCACTGCCAGATGGTACATCATACCCCGCCGCCCGTCAAAACCGCCAATCACGCTGCCTACAACGCGTCCCATCTGCTTCTGCAACCAGGAACAGGTCGGGGTCACGCTGCAGTTTTTTCTGCGTTTCTTCCGGCGTATCGGAGCGCCCAACATGTATGCCCGGGACCAGCCGTTTCCCAGAGGCGTAGGACTGCGGCGTAATCCTGTGGATATTGAAATTCGCGCAAGCGCACAGACGCATCACTCATCGTCCGGGCCAACCAGGCCTTCCCACGGGCCGTGAATGCCATCATCCGTAACGCCAAAGTAATAGCGGAAGCCCTGCGGTGTGCGCTGCACCAGATCGTAGTGCCGGTCTTTGCCCTGTTGATAGCTTTCACCAGACCCAGGTTGCCCTGCCAGGAAATCGGCTCCTGCGAGAGATCAGCCGGAAAGCGCGCAAAGCGGGTGATGGCATAATGCCACAGGCGCCGGGCGGAAGTCCGCGTGACGTTTTTCACCACATTGCCGTTGCGCAGGTCGCGCATGGTGTAATAGCGGGCTCCGCTGCGCTCCTCGACTGAAACCACCTCGACACCCGTGCGTGGGGCTGGCTCGAGCCTCCACTTCAACCGGGGTAGTTTCTGGCGCCGGCTCATGCAAATCGGAGGGCTGCTGCTTCGGGGGCGGCGGGTAAATCCTGGCGTTTCTGGGCGCCGCGCAGCACCAATCCCACAATCTCATCGCGCACCGCCAGGCCGGTTTCAGCCTCCGAACGCACATAAATCTTGTTGTCGTCAACGGCGTAGGGCGGGTCATCGCCACGCGGGATGAGCACGCGCAGCAGTTTTTTACCGCCGGCTTCATGAATATCCAGCGTGCAGGCCAGCGGCGGGCTGATGCGGTCGCTGATTTCTTTTTCAAGCTGGCCGATCGCCTGTTCCGGATCGGGAATACCTTCCACGGGTTTGCGGGGATCGGCTGCCAGACCCAGGTAGAGCGTTCCACCGTTGGCGTTGGCAAATGCGCACACATCCGCGATAATGGCGTAGCGCTTGCCGCCGCGCACGCTGATGCTGTCGTGGAAATCCTGCACAATGTTGGGCCCTTCTTCGCGGGCAGTCTGGATGAAATCAAAAGCCGGCTCTTCTTTGTGGCGGTGCGGCCGAGCGCGGGCAAAATCGTTGCTGCTGAACAACTCCATCAAAGCCTCAAAGCTCACCTCAGGCAGGAGCACATCGGTAGCGCGGTCGCCAACTCCCAGGTTTTTCTTGCGCAGCGGGTCCAGTGTCAGGCGGTGCGCATCCGAGCCCTGCAGGCAGTGCATGCGCCGCGGGTATTCGGGCTTGGTGCCGTTAAAGAAGGCTGCCGTGGCGCGTTTGCCTTTCAATTCCAGGTCGGTCACCTCCAGGGCGTGCAGGCGCGCATCCTGGGTGTAGGCAATTTTGGTTTGCCCGCCAAAATCAAAGCCGCGCATCGCCACCCCATTGCTCGAATTGGCATGCGCCGCGATCACCAGACCCGCCGGCCTCGTGGATCACCCGGTAAGCCGTGAGCACATCTGAAGTGGCCCCCACCGTGGCCGAACCATCATCGAGCTGGTCGGTGGGGATGCGCAGGTCGAGCAGCAGGTGCTCAATCTCGCGCACGGGCTTTTCAGGGGGGAAAATACCCAGAATATGAAAACCAAACGTGGCGGTGAATTCAAACCCTGGCAGCACCAGGATTTTTTCCAGCAGGCGGCGATACTCTCGCAGGCGGGACTGCTCTTCCGGCAGCAGCCGGTTTAATTTTTCCAGCAATTCAAGCTGCTGGATTTCCTCTTTCATGTGCCGGTAACCGGCCACGGTGTTGTGATCGGTGAAGGCGATGATGTCCAGCCCGCGCGCCTCGGCGCGCTGCAAAAAATCCAGGTAGCTCACTTCAGGCTGCTGGTAATCTGAGGAGGCGGGGGTGTGCAGGTGCAAATCAATCGTGCTCCATTGTGCAGGCGCACGTGTCTTTTTCTTGGCCAAAATGTTCATCCTTTAACGCCGATAATGGCGTTTATTTTTTCTAATAGTTCGTCGGGCATGTAGGGTTTTAAAATGAAATCGTCTGCGCCTGCCTCCCGGCATCTGGCGCTTAACTCCATACCAGACGACATGATGACAGCGCGTTTCGAGCCAGCTCATGATCCCGGCGGATGGAATCAAGCAGATCGAACCCGCTGGCATGTTGTAAATGCACATCCATCAATACCAGATCAGGACGCTCGCGGCGCACGGTTTTCAACACCGAGGCCGGGTTGATTTCACTGCGCTGCAAGATGACCTGGTAGCCTTCGATTTCCAGCAGAGTGTGCAGCAGCGAGAGCATGGTCGCGTCGTCTTCAATCAGCAATACTTTGTGCATTTTCAGTCTCTGAGGGGATTGTTTTGGGTGGCTTCTTCTTGCGCCGTGGGCGGCCGGGGAAGTTTTCCAGCGCGCCTCTGAGCACATCGTCTACGGTATTGGCAAATTCAAAATGGATCTCGCGGCGCACTTCGTCCGGCAAATCTTCCAGGTCGGCCTGATTACGGGCAGGTAAGATGACCGTCTTCAACCCGCTGCGATGGGCCGCCAGCACTTTTTCTTTGATCCCACCCACCGGCAGCACCTGCCCCCGCAGGGTGATCTCGCCCGTCATGCTGACTTCGGCGCGCACCGGGATGCCGGTAACCAGTGAGACCAGGGCGGTAGCCATGGTGACACCCGCCGAGGGGCCATCTTTGGGCTGTGAGCCAGCCGGCACATGCAGGTGAATATCGCAGCGATTGAAGAAATCCGAATCCAGACCCAGGCGTTCAGCTTGCGAACGCACATACGAGAGCGCCGCACGGGCAAATTCTTGCATAACATTCCCGAGGGAACCGGTAATCTGGAAGCCCTTGCCGCCCGGCATGCTGGTGGCTTCCACAAAGAGCACATCTCCGCCCACAGGTGTCCAGGCCAGGCCGGTGGCAACCCCGGGCTGCGAAGTGCGCTCGGCGATTTCCTCGGTGCCAAAATACTGCTGGCGCCCCAAAAACTCCTGCACTTTCTCGGGATCAATATCCAGCCGCTCCACTTTGCCTTCAGCAATCAAAGTGACCACTTTGCGGCAGACCGAGCCGATCTCGCGTTCCAGGCTGCGCACACCCGCTTCGCGCGTGTAGGCGCGGATGATTTTTTGCAGCGCCGGCTCATTAAATTGCACTTCCTCTGAGCGCAGGCCGTTCTCACGCAGCTGGCGTGGAATGAGATAACCGTTGGCGATGGCGATCTTTTCGCGCTCGGTATATCCCGAAAGCTGGATGATCTCCATGCGGTCTCGCAGCGGACCAGGGACAGGTTCCAGAGCGTTGGCTGTGGTAATGAACATCACCTGAGAGAGATCGAAGGCCACTTCCAGGTAATGGTCGCGGAACTCAGCGTTTTGCTCAGGATCCAGCACCTCGAGCAAGGCAGAGGCCGGATCGCCGTGAAAATCGAAGACCAGCTTGTCAACTTCATCGAGCATGAATACGGGGTTGCGGGTTTCCACCCGCCGCAGCGCTTGCAAAATACGCCCGGGAAGCGCCCCGATGTACGTGCGGCGGTGCCCACGGATTTCAGCTTCATCGCGCATCCCACCCAACGAAATGCGGATAAACTTGCGACCCATAGCCCGGGCAATCGAGCGCCCCAGCGATGTCTTGCCCACGCCCGGCGGCCCAACAAAGCACAGGATCACCCCTTCGCGCAGCCTGCGAATGCCATCTTCAGGGATCAGGGCGAGCTCTTCAGCGCGCTCGTGGCGCAGCTTGCGCACCGAGAGAAACTCCAAAATGCGCTCTTTGACATCTTGCAACCCGAAATGATCCTGGTCGAGCACCTGGCGTGCATGGGCAATCTGCAGATCATCCGGGGTGATCACCGCCCAGGGCAGCGTGACCAGCCAGTCCAGATAGGTGCGGATGACGCCGTATTCGGCAGCCGCCGTTGGCAGCCGGGAGAGGCGGTCGAGCTCGCGCCGGGCCTGCTTATCAGCCTCTTCGGGCATTTTCGCAGCTTCGATCTTCTGACGAAATTCCTCCACTTCAGCGGCCTGTTCGTCGGCTTCGCCCAACTCTTTTTGGATAGCCTTCAATTGCTCACGCAGGAAGTATTCGCGCTGCACCTTTTCGATCTCAGTGCGGGCTTCGTTCTGGATTTTTTGACCGATCTCCAGCACTTCAACTTCGCGCGCCAGAATTCCCACCAGCTTGTGCAGTTTTTCGGCAGCCGAGTTCAGCTCCAGCAGGTTCTGGGCATCGGCCAGGTCCATGCGCTGAAAGTTCGCCACCGTGTACACCGTTTGGAGAGGATCATCCAGGGCCAGCACCGAGCCAACCAGTTCGCGGGGGATCGATGGGATCATCTCGGCAATGTGTTCAAACTGGCTGCGGGCATTGCGGGCCAGGGCTTCGATCTCAGCATCTTCACCCACATGTTCAGGCGCCAGCTCAATTTGAGCCTTCAGGTACGGCTCCAATTGGATGAACTCGCCTACCCGGAAACGCTCCAGACCCTGAACAACCAGCCGGATGGTGCCATCGGGAGCGCGAAACAACCGGTGCACCATCGCAACGGTGCCCATGCTGTACAGATCGCCGGGCTCTGGCAACTCCAGCTCCGGATCTTTTGAGGCCACCAGGCCGATGAGCCGCATATCTCCGGCAACAACATCATCCACCAGGCGGATGGAGCGCGGTTGACCAATCGTCAGTGGCACAGCCGTCTGCGGGTAGACCACCAGACCACGCAGCGGCAGGATGGGCAGCACCGAAGGGATGTGGATATCGGTCTCATCCACGCCTGCCGGAGTTTCCTCTTTTTCCCCCGCTTCGCTTTGGACGACGTGCGGAACGATGGGCTTAAAGATCAATTCTTCCAGGGTGATATCCGCCGGGTCGAAGTAATCCATCAGATCGAGTATGTTTGAGTTCCAACGAGAGGCAGGCATGATGTGACGTTTTCCGGGGTCAGGTCAATTACTCTGGGCTCAGATATCAATTTCAATCTTGTGTGGGCGGGCTTTGGGCAAGGCGACGCGTAAAAACCCGTTGGTGTAAACCGCGGTAATCTCATTTACCAACACCGGCACGGGCAGCTCCACTTCGCTGGAAAATTCGCCGAAGGGAATTTCCATCTGGTGGTAGGCGCGCCGTTCGGGGGCATCGGGGCGCACGCCGCGAATGGACAGGTAGCGGCCATCCAATATAATGGAGAAATCTGCATCCTGCATGCCGGCAACTTCCACCCGTACCACCACGGCATCTTCGGTTTCATACACATCCGTGGGCGGGCGCCAGACGTGAGGGCGCAGAACCGGGCGCGGCTGGACACCATCTACTATCGAGCGGTTCTCTTCTCGCACGTAAAATCCGGGCTTTTGCACTTCGGGTTGTAATTCCAACGGTACCATCAGTCGCCTCCTGCCTGCACCAAGAGATTGTTTGCAGGTTGTTTACCAACCGCGTATAACCGGGCAGGCTTGTACGGGTTAACGGCTCGCTGCCTTTCGGGCGGTTTCCAGCACCTCCTCGTATTTAGGTTCATCCCCCATCACTGGCATATAATCGGCATACACCAGCTTGTCCATCGCATCGACAACAAAAATGGCGCGACGGAGGACACGCTGGTTCTTCAACAAAACGCCGTATTTCTCCCCAAATTCGCCAGTCATATGGTCTGAAAGGGTGATTACCTTATCGATACCGGCTGCCCCGCACCAGTTCTTTTGCGTGTAAGGCAGATCCATGCTCATCATGATAATGACGATGCCGTCACCCAGGGCAGCCGCTTCCTGGTTAAAACGGCGTGTCTCGCGGTCACACACCGAGGTATTCAAAGATGGAAGTGAACCGATGATGCGCACTTTGCCGCGCGTACTTTCCAGGGCCTTCACAATCGCCCAATCATTGTTGTGAGCAGCAAATTCAGGAGCCGGCTGCCCAACGATCACCTCATCACCCACCACCGGCGCATCCACGCCTCGAAATTGAAAAACACCATTACGCACAACGCTCATTGCTTGTCTCCTGATCAAAATATGTGAGGCCTATGGGGGCTCCACCAACACAAAGCCTGATTTCCTACCCCCACTTCTTGCGCCTGATTCTTGTGACGCACACCGGCGGCGAAACACACCGGATTACAAAGGCGCCCCCGGCGGGATTCGAACCCACAACCATCTGCTTAGAAGGCAGGTGCTCTGTCCATTGAGCTACGGGGGCAGGTACGAGAACGCTCAACTCAGGCAGGGACGCAAACCTTTGTACACCCGCCCGCCGGTGAGTGTCTTAAGAATGGTCACAGGGTCTTTGCCCAGTCGTTCACCCAGCTCGACGGCGGTCATTGCCGTGTTGCCATTTGCCAGGAATACCCGGAAAGTGGCATCCACCAGAGCGGAATGCATGTGGATAAAATCCGGCTGTTTGGCACAGTGGGTGATCAAGATGTGCTGGATACCATCCACAGGCTGTACTTCACCGGTGTGGGGGTCCACCCAATCAACCTTCTCCTCGACTTCCATGCTTTCAAATAATTTCTGATGCTGCGGGCACAGGTTGGTGCGCAAATACACACGCCAATCCCGATCGTTCTTGCTCCACCAGTCGAAGTCAATGTGAAAACGGGTCTGCAGGGTGGGCTTGACAAGACTGGGACGTTTAACTTCGGTCAACTTGCCCTCCGAGAAATGCAAATTTCCATTTATGCATGTTCCGATTCGCTGAAGCGGTAGTGCAGATCGCCAACATGCACAAACCCGGGGCGCGAAGCCAACAGCGCCAGCATGGGACCGGGCGGGCAACGGCGCACCACATTCAATGCCGCATACAACTCAATGGCGTGTACATGCCCTTGAGGGTTGAGCTTGGCCAGTTCGCGCACCAGGTTGATGACAACCCGCTCCAAAGTACGTTCTTTATTAGCATGTGACCAGACCTGGTCCACTGCTTCAATATCCGGTACAGCGATCGCCATGCGTTCGTCAAAATTGGATTGTACCGACTGTTTAAGCATGGCAAACACTACGCCGCCATCCGAGCCGACAAGCACAGTGCGGATCCACTCACGACTGGGACGGCGCACCCCGCTGTGGATAATCACCTCGCCTGGCCTCTGCCCGCGCTGAACTCGGATTGTGCTGCCAGGAACCAGATTGTTCTTGCGGTACCATTCTTCCAGCCCGTAAACATAACGCTTGGGCCGCACCACCCAGGCGGGAATTTTATCCCCGCTTTCGCCATCCACCAGCGTAAAACGAATGCGGGGCGCTTCGTAAGCCGTGGGAAATAGATGGCGCAAGCGAGACGAGAGCGGCAGGGTGCCGGCTCGCCAGTGCGGGAAAATGAGCCGGACCGAGACCTCATCTTGAGAATATTTGCCGCCCAACGGTGAAAGCTCGTCATCCAATTCCTGTTCCAGGGCTAACATTTCGCCGGTCAGGTGACCCCGCTCGTAATCAGCGCCGGGATAGCGCAGGTAGAGCGGCGGCTCAAGCACAGGTTCCGGCTCCAGGCGGCGCAGGAACCAGATCACCTGCCCGCTGGCGCCCACTTCATCGAACCGCTCGTCTTCCTGCAGGGCGAGATCCATGGAAAATTCCAGCAGCTTGGCGTTTACGCTGGAAGCCATGCCGATCTGCTCCAGCAAGTCTTTTGTAGAGAGCGGGCCGCCGCCGGCCATATCCAGCACGGCCTCTGCCAGGTTCAGGTGCCCAATGTTGATATCCAACAGCAAAGCGCGCGGGAACCAACGCCCGGCAATACTCACAAAATCTGCATGCGTCTCCAGATCTTCATCCAGGTTTGCTTCCAGCTGCTCGCGGTATTCTTCGAGCACGTGCGTGGGGTCCATGCTGATCTCATCATCCACCATCTCGATGGGTGCGTTCAAGACGTGATCCTGCAAACCGGAAGCGTATTCACGCTGCTCGCCATTCTCAAAAACAACCTTAACCACCTCAAAAGCGCCCATACTCGGGTTGCGTCCGGGGCGCACCTGCACCACCTCGCCGCTTCGCCAGGCGAGGGCGGGGAAAACTACGCGTTGGCTTACCTGATAGTGTTCCTGGGGTTTGTACACGCTTCCGCTGGCGCTGCGCTGCTGTTGGATGGCAACTTTTTCGCTGCGGATACGCTCATCGACCAAAAGCTCCACCAGCTCGCGGGTGGTGAGCGGGGTTTCGGTCTCTAACAGGTGGTTATAAAGAAACTCAATATCGTCCGGTTGAAGTTGGAAGTCTTCCCAATAATCTTCACGTAAAGCAATTGGAGCCATTACCATATATCTTGCCTCAAACCGCGCCACAATATGAAAACCTGTACAGTTTCCAGGGCGCTTTTTATGTATAATTTTAATAATTATACTCGATACAACCAACCTGCACGATCAGAATTTTTCGGGGCCTCCCGCATTTTGAGAGAACCCTGCCAACAGGGAAGGGATCAGCATGGAAGAACACAACTGGGTCGTGATCGAAACCACCGCAGGCGATCTGCCAGCCGAGATTTTGCGTGGGCTGTTGGAGGCGCAAGGCATACCCGTCATGCTCTCACAGGAAGGCGCTGCCCGTGCCATGGGCATCAATGTGGGTCCTTTTGGCGAAGTGGAAATCCTGGTACCAGCCGGGCTGGCAGAACAGGCCAGGCAGGTGCTGGATGAATATGAAGCCGGAGGCTTTGCAAACACAGAGGAATTTGTTCCCGGCGGCGATGATGAAGCCGCCGAAACGCCGGATGACTGACGCCTAGGGAAATGCCTGCGCCAGCCACTCCAACGGGTCCACCTGAACACCACCCACCCAAACTTCCCAGTGCAGATGCGGGCCATCCGCACGTCCGGTGCCGCCTACCAGGCCGATCACCTGACCGGGCTGCAGAACATCGCCCACCTGCACGCGAATCTCTGACATGTGCATATAACCGGTATGTATCCCCCAGCCGTGGTCGATCATCACCGCATTGCCGCGCACCGTCAGCGGCCCGGCAAACACCACTGTACCGGCTGCCGGAGCATAAATTTCGGTACCGGTGCCGCCGGCGAAATCCAACCCGGTGTGGAAAAACGAATACGCGCTGCCGTTGTAAGAGCGCCGGTTGCCGTAACGCGAGGTCCAGCACTCGTTGGTTTCCACGCAATATTCCTGATCCAGGGGTGATGGCATGCGGAAAAGGCCGTCCCACAGACGCTGGGGCGAAGCCGGCAGGGCCAGGGCAGTCCACTCGGCGTCTTCGGGGCGGGTGACAGCCGGATCAATGGTGGCGGGATCCACCGTTAGAGGCCGGTCATACGGGTAATCTACCGCGCGCACGCGCACCATCTGAGTAAATGAAAACTCCACGCCTTCTGGCGTACTGCCCTGCAGGCTGAGCGGATACAAACCCGGTTCGGCCAGTGCATGCACCCCCTGGAGAGCCAGGTAAAATCCGGCGGCGTCATAGAAAAAGTGCAGCTCGTGCTCCATAAAACTTCCGCTCAAGTCCAACCCCGGCCCGGATGCCAACCGGATGACGCCTGTGCGGCCCTGTCCAAAAGCCTCCGGCACGATCTGCACGGCGCTCACATCGGCGGGTAAAGCCCCGGGACCACTGCCCCCACCGTGCACCAACAGCACATCGCCCGGCAATGCGCTCCAGGTGCTTCTGATGGCATTGCTGACCACCAGCGCCCACGGGTTCACCCCGTTGGCTGCCGCTAATTCCAGCAGCGATTTACCCGGCGCTAACAGCATGCGCCCCACCGGCGGCGGTTCGTCGCCGATCTGTGGGATCACCAGGTCGGCGCCAGCGTACAATTCCATCGGGCTGCTGAGGTGGTTTAATTTGACCAGTGAATTTTCGGGGATCTGGTAACGCCGGCTCAGGCTGCGCAGGTTTTCGCCAAAAGGCACCGAGATGGTTGTCAGCTCGCCACCCAGGCCTTCCAGCCCGGGGATAACCAGACGGGCGCCCTCAGAGACCAGGTTGGGGTTCTCCAGGTTATTGGCTGCCAGCAGGTCTTGCAGGCTGACACCAAACCGCCGGGCAATCTCACCCAGCGTATCGCCTGCCTGCACCAGATACACCGGTTCTGCCGGCTGCGTCTCCTGGGCAAAACTCATTCCACCCGGCAGAAGCAGCGCCAGCAGCGCCAGCACGCTAATCCAAAAAGGTTTCTTCGAAGCGAACACGATCTCCTACCTGGTAATCCGCCCACCGCTGCGGGTTCATTTCAAGAATATAGCGCGCCGGGTAAGCCGGCAGGTAGGCCAGATGCCAGGAACGCGCCAGGCGGGTATCTACAACCACGCCCTCGTTGTTGATCCATGCCACCGCCAGATCCATACCCACCGCCAGCATGTGGATGCCCGCATCCAGGCGGTTTTCACGCGGCTGCACCAGGAGCAGGGCCTGCCCTTCCGGCAGGCTGCGGCGAAAGGTGAGACCGCGCAAACGGCACAAAAAAGTATCGCAGTAATACGCCAGTGGAGGGGATGAAAGCGGGCGGGTAAGGTTATGAATGATGCAGAACTTTTTCAATGCTGTCAATCAGGTCCTGCGGGCTAAAAGGCTTGGAGATGTAATCTTCCACCTTGGCAATATGCAGTCCCAGGACTTTATCAATACTCTGTGCTTTGGCGGTGATCACAATCACCGGTATTTCACGTGTGGCCTCATCGGCTTTGACATGTTGGTACACGTCCCAGCCATCCATATCGGGCATCATCAGATCCAGCAAGATCAACGCGGGCAGTTCGCGACGAACAAGATCCAGCCCATCACGACCGCTGTTGGCGCCCAGTACCTCATAACCTTTACGGCTGAGGATCAGGCGCACCAGATCGATCATCTCCTGTTCGTCTTCAATATACACTACCCGTTTGCTCTGCTCAATCATCTGACCCTCCCGGGCGGCAATGACTCGGGCGATTTCTTCAATGAATTGTGCGATTTTTATTAGTTTACCACATGAATTCGGAAACTTGGGCTATAATCCCTGCTTGACCTGGTTTGGGCGGCCCCGCCTGTGCGGCTGCCTCGGGGCAGGTAAATCAATCTACTTTTGTGAGGCAAGTTTTATGATCGACGTGAATGATCTGCGGAAAGGCGTTACCTTTGAGCTCGACGACGCCCTGTTTAAAGTGCTGGACTACGAACACCACAAACCCGGGCGGGGCAATGCCACCATCCGCATCAAGGCGCGCAATCTGCGCACCGGCACTATTTTGGAAAAGACCTTTTCTTCCGGCGACCGTGTGCAAGACGTGCGCCTGGATTACCACAATGTGCAGTATCTTTATGCCGACGGTGAGCTTTATCACTTCATGGACCTGGACACCTACGAGCAGCCGGCTATCTCTGCCGAGGTGCTCGGCGACACCACTCAATACCTCCGGGAAGGCCTGGAAGTCAAGCTCACTTTTTATGACAACGAACCCCTGGATATCGAACTGCCCAGCTCTGTGGATATGCTCGTAACCAAGGCGGATGTGGCTGTGCGTGGAGATACTGCAACGGGTGTGACCAAGAAAGTCACCACCGAAACCGGTATGCTGGTTGCCGTGCCCAATTTTGTTAAGGAAGGCGACACCATTCGCGTCAATACGCTCAACGGCACCTACGTTACCCGCGTCTGACCGCCATGCGTACTCCGGCCGGGAAAGAGTGTCGCTATTTTTTCGGAGACTACCACCGGGGGCGGGATCATGAGGAGTGCCGCCTGCTCGGCTCTGCCCTGCCGCCGCTGCCCTGGAAACCGGGCCTGTGCAGTTCTTGCCCGGTGCCCGGTATTCTGCTGGCCAATGCCTGTGAAAATTTAGGTCTTCGACCGCGCCTGAGCCGGCCTTTTCCATTTACCCGGCAGCAGGTTGAAGTCACTGCTTTCTGCGCCCGCAACCAGCGTTCTGGCTTTGACCCCCATATCGGCTGCGGTGAGTGCCACCCTCTGCCACCCATCTTTGATGAAAGCAACCTCTTCGACGGAGACAAGCCTTGAGCTTAACCCTGCTGCTGGACCTGGATAATACGCTGCTGGCGAACTCAATGGACAGCTTCCTGCCGTCTTACCTGCAGACCCTGGGCAGTCACCTTTCAGATTACGCTGAACCGGCAAAGATTGTCAATGCGCTGATGGCCGGCACACGCCAGATGGTGGAGAACCAACAGCCCGAATGCAGCCTGATTGAGGTCTTCGAATCGGTATTTTACCCGCTTCTGGGCAAGCAGCCGTCCGACCTGCGCCCGGCTATCGATGAATTTTACCTGAGCGTATTCCCCGAATTGGGGCGGCTCACCCACCCTGTTCCGGGCGGTGTGGCGCTGGTGGAAACAGCCTTCGAGCG
The DNA here is from genome assembly GCA_963705155.1 of uncultured Chloroflexia bacterium. Taxonomy (GTDB): domain Bacteria; phylum Chloroflexota; class Anaerolineae; order Anaerolineales; family UBA4823; genus CAVPJC01. The sequence continues at coordinate 184,337 of CAVPJC010000006.1, forward strand.
CGGTTACACTGTGGCCATCGCCACCAACCCGCTCTTCCCGCTCACTGCCATCCAACAGCGTCTGGATTGGGCCGGCCTGCCGGCGGAAAAATACCCCTTCAAATTGGTGGCCTCCTGCGAGAGTTTCCATTTTTCCAAACCCAACCCGGCATTCCTGGCTGAGATGCTGGCGCGTATGGGCTGGCCCGAAGGACCCGTATTGATGGTGGGCGATGATTACAAAAACGATATCCAGCCTGCCCGCAGCCTGGGCCTGCCCACCTACTGGCTGGATGGAAATGCTGAGAACCCCGGGAGTGCAGGCCCCCTGTGCGGCAGCGGTTCCCTGGAAGATCTGCTGACCTGGCTGGACAGTCACACGCCGCAAGAGCTGGAACCAGATTTTTCCTCCACGCCTGCTTTGCTCAGCGTGCTGCGCGCCACGCCTGCCGCCCTGCACAGCCTGTGTGATGATCTTCCCCTGCCAGCCTGGACCAGGCGCTCGCACAGCGGCGAATGGTGCCCGACCGAGATCCTATGCCACCTGCGGGATGTGGAAGCGGAAGTCAACCTGCCGCGCCTGCGTAAAGTGCTGGAAGAAAGCAATCCTTTCATCCCCGGCATGGACACTGACCGGTGGGCCGACGAACGCCAATATATCCACCAGGATGGTCTGCGCGCTGTGCAGCGTTTTACTACCTCGCGCCTGCAAGCGCTGCGCCTGCTCGAAAATCTACCGCCTGCAGGGTGGGAACTGCCGGCCCGGCATGCCATTTTTGGCCCCACGCACCTGCGGGAAATGGTATCCATCAGCGCCGGCCACGACCGCCTGCACCTGCGACAGCTCTACCGGGCAATATAAAGAGAAATTCACTCTCATTTCTGGTAAAATCCAACCGCCTCGAATTTTACAAAGCGGTGTTATATGTGCTATGACCCGGCGATGATCGATCCATCGCTGCCTCCACCCTGTACACAGCAAACCAGTCTGCGGTACCCTGCCAGGTGGGAGGCATCACCATGCCTGTCCCGCCGGATGTCCAAGAGGAGGAACTTATGCGTAAAAAGGTAGTCATTACCGGCCTGGGGTGCATCAGCCCCATTGGGAATGACGCCCGGACAGTGTGGGGGAACCTGCTGGCGGGTCGCTCTGGGGTTGGCCTGATCACACACTACGACACCAGCGAATACAAAACCAAAATCGCCGCCGAAGTGCGCGATTTCGATGCTGCCAGCATCTTCGGCAGCCGTGAAGCCCGCCGCATGGATCGCTTCACCCAGTTCGCTGTAGCGACAGCCGAACAGGCCTGCCAGGATGCCGGTTTGCAGATCACCGATTCCAACCGCGACCGCATCGGCGTGGTGATTGGCACAGGTATTGGCGGTATCAGCACGCTTTACGAGCAAATGCAGGTGATGGTGGCGCGCGGGCCGGCGCGGGTCAGCCCTTTCCTGGTGCCCATGATGCTGCCCGACAGCGCAGCCGGGATGATCGCCATCCAGCTGGGTGTGCGCGGCCCCAATATGGCCGTGATCACGGCCTGCGCCACCGGCACCAATGCCGTTGGCGAAGCCGCCGAGATCATCCGCCGCGGCCAGGCAGATGTCATCCTGGCGGGCGGCAGCGAGGCTTCCATCGTGCCGATTGCCATGGCCGGGCTGGGTGTAATGACCGCCCTCTCTACCCATAATGACGAGCCAACCCGCGCCTCCCGTCCTTTCGATCTGAACCGTGATGGCTTTGTGATGGGTGAAGGCGCAGCCGTCCTGGTGCTTGAATCAGAGGAACACGCCCGCGCTCGCGGAGCGCGATTACTGGCCGAAATGCGCGGCTATGGTTCCACGAATGATGCCTACCACATCTCGGCCCCTGCCGAAAACGGCGCCGGCGCCGCCCTGTGCATGCGCGCTGCCCTGCAAGATGCCGCCCTGGATGTCAATGACATCCATTACATCAACGCCCACGGCACCAGCACCCAGCTCAACGACAAGAGCGAGACGGCTGCCATTAAGACCGTCTTCAGCGAGCAAGCCTACAACATCCCGGTTTCATCCACCAAATCCATGACCGGTCACCTGTTGGGCGCAACAGGCGCTCTTGAGGCGCTCATCGGGGTGTGTGTCTTACAGCAGCAGATCCTGCCACCCACCATCAACTACGAAACGCCCGATCCTACCTGTGACCTGGATTACGTCCCCAACCGGGCGCGCCCTGCTCAGGTAGAGCATCTCATGTCCAATTCCTTTGGTTTCGGCGGTCACAACGCTTCCATCATCCTCAGCCGAATCTAAGCACGAACCATGGAATTTTCAGCATAACACACCACCCACCCTGATTTACGATCTGTGTTATCTGTGATCTCTGTGGCAGTTAAGATACTGGAGTAAGCAATATGCCACGTTACGCGCATATCACCGGCTGGGGTATGGCCGTGCCTGAGAAAGTGCTGACCAACCAGGACCTGATGCAAATGGTCGAGACCGACGATGAGTGGATCCTCTCCCGCACCGGCATCCGCGAGCGGCGCATTGCCAGCGATGACCAAACTACCGCATCGCTGGCCACCGACGCCGCCCTGAAAGCGCTGGATAAAGCCAACCTGAACCCTGGCGATGTGGAAATGATCATTGTTGCCACATCCTCCCCTGAGCACATCTTCCCCGCCACAGCCTGCCTGGTGCAAGACCGCATCGGCGCCACCAAAGCCGGCGCCTTCGATCTTTCTGCGGCCTGTACCGGCTTTATCTATGCCCTAAATCTCGCCACGCAGGCGGTGCGCACCGGCTCGGTCAAAAATGCCCTGGTCATCGGCTCCGAGACGCTTTCCCGCCTGGTGGATTGGCATGATCGCAACACCTGCATTCTCTTCGGTGATGGCGCCGGCGCCTTCATTATCGAAGCCAGCGATGAGCCGGGCGGGGTGCTCTCCGCCATAATGCGCTCGGATGGCTCCGGGCGGCGATCTGCTGGCGGTGCCCGGCGGGGGCAGCAAACACCCCACCACCGCCGCAACCGTGGCTGAAGGTCTGCATTACATCACCATGAACGGACGCGAGGTCTTCCGTTTTGCCACTCGCGTAATGGCGCAGGCGACTCAAGAAGCCGTTGGTCTGGCGAAATTGACGCTCGACGATATCAAGCTGATCGTCCCCCACCAGGCTAACCGCCGCATCATCGAGGCCGCTGCCCGGGGTCTCAACCTGCCCATGGAGCGCGTCTTTGTCAACGTAGAACGCTACGGCAATACCTCCACCGCCTCCATCCCCATTGCAGCCTGTGAGGCCATCGAAGCCGGTTTGATCCAACCGGGCGATAAGGTTGTGCTGGTGGGTTTCGGCGCCGGTCTCACATGGGGCGCAGCCGTTGCGCATTGGACTGGCCCGGTGACCACCCGCAAGCGCCGCCCGCGGCCGGTGAGCTACCGTGCCTGGGCCAAGGTGCGCTCATTCATCAAGCGGCTAGTGCGCCATATTGAGGGCATTATCTGGGGAAGGGATATTCGCTGAGAATAGATGCGCAGGGACACTCCACAATTCGCCTGGCATTCAGAGCGGCTCAGGCGCGCTGACAACCGCCATTGCCCCGAGTTCAGAACGGGGTGAGATAACTTGGCGCGGAAAAAAAAAATCTACGGATTATCGTAAACGTAGAAAATGTAATCCTGGGATGTGGTTTTGACTCCCAAATCGTTTAGTAATCGGAGAAGTTGGGCGCGATGATCGGTGCCATGATTGCCTACATGCAGTAACACCTGCCACAGAATAAGATCTTTGTCTTCTCCATCGGCGAACGGCTTTTCGAATAACATCTCATCCCGCAATTTAGCAAGATACGTGCGCATATTTTGCTCAACGATATCCCAGTGGGCGCGGATGATTTCCCGGTCGTCAACGCCAACGGGATCAAGCGATTCTGGGATTTCGACGCCTCGCAAATCGCTAAACCACGCCTCATCAACGCTCATGAGATGAACGATTTGGTTGCGGACCGACCCATGAGAGTAGCCCACATTTTGGGTGAACTGATCATAGGATAATGGCGTGATATACATATCCCAGATTTTGCGATTTTCGGTGAAGTGATACTCGTAGAAATGGCGGAAGGCATTGGCATTCATGTCGTAAGTTGCTCCTCAGGTTGCGATCATCAGGGTACCAGTCCGAGTGCTCAAATTGGCAAGATAACTACAGACTTACCGGCCCACATACACCACCCGCGGCGGGCTGCCGGGCAGGTACTTCACCCGCAGTATGGCCCCGGGACGAGCGCTGCCCATGTTTTCAGCCCGCACCGGAAGACGCATTTCTGCCTGGAATGGTGCTTCTCCATCCGGTTGGACTTCAAGCAGCACCTTGAGCGTGTGGATATCCTTCCCGCCCAACTTATACACACCGATCGGCGCGAGTTTGAGCGTCAGGGCGCGGGCAGATCTGGCCCCGCGAAACTGCAGCGTAGTGCGGATGGAAAGCATAAAATAGTACAACTGCCAGCTGCCAAACATCGCCAGACCCAGCGCCCACAGGAATGGCAGGCGGCCCAGTACGAAGGCAATGACAGCGGCCAATACGATAACAGCAGAAAGCGCTACCACCAGCACACCGTACGGCGTCAGCAATTGGCTGCGGATGATATCCAGTGAAAGCTCTCGGCTCAGCCCTTCCATAGCCTGGCGGGCGTCTGCCTGGTCGGCGCCTGTTTTCTCCTGGTATAGCTCCAGGGCGGCGTCTTTGCGCGCCTCAATCAGGTGCTGGCGCACTTCAGCCATATCTTCGTCAGAGAGAGTTGCTTCGGCCACTGGCTGCGTTGCCGGGGCGCCAGGCGCGCCAGCTTGCAGCCTGCTGGTGGTGTTGCAGTACAGGCAGATCGCCAGCGCATCGCCGGCTGCTGCCGGCAACGGCGCCCCGCAGTTGGGGCAGTTCAAAGCAAATGTGGCGGTTTTTGTATGCTCCAATACAACCTTTCCGTTGGCTCTCTGTCAAGATCGGATAAATGGTACAACAGATCGGTGGATGAGGCAAGGCCATTGTTAGAGCGATGTTAGAAATTCCAAAATCTATGATTTCGCGTCCTCCGGGAGGGGCATTGAGTTGGTATAATCTTACCGAATCCGTGCGGATTTCAAATTTTTGGAGGTATCAGTGAATCCGACCCGCAACCGTTCATCTATCATTTACTTGCTGCTCTTCGTCGCCATCATCGTCATGGTGGTCTACAACTTTAACCAGACAGCAAGCGCCCAGGAATTACTCCCAATCAACACTGTGGCCGGCGACATCCAGAAAGGGATTGTTGAGCGCATTGTTGAAGACGACAACCGGCTGCGCGTGGTCTATGCCGATGGTTCTGAGAGAACTTCACACAAAGAAGCAGATGCGACCCTGGTTGAGCAGCTCATTGCTTTAGGCGTGACCACCGAACAACTCAACCCGGATCGGGTTAAAGTCGATATCAAACCACCCAGTGCAGTTCTGGGTGTGCTGACAGCTCTGGGGTATCTTCTGCCGTTCATCATCCTGGCTGGCGTGTTCTGGTTTGTCTTCCGCCAGGCTCAGGGATCCAACAATGCCGCCATGTCGTTTGGCAAGTCTCGGGCGCGCATGTTCACCGGCGACCAGCCCACCGTCACATTTGAAGATGTGGCCGGCGTTGAAGAAGCCAAAGAAGAGCTTCAAGAGGTGGTGGAGTTCCTGCGCGAGCCTGAGAAATTCATCTCACTCGGAGCGCGCATCCCCAAGGGTGTCCTGCTGGTCGGCCCTCCCGGCACCGGCAAGACCCTGCTGGCCAAAGCCGTATCCGGCGAAGCCGGCGTACCCTTCTTCTCGATCTCCGGCTCTGAATTTGTTGAAATGTTCGTCGGTGTGGGCGCCAGCCGTGTGCGCGATCTGTTCGACCAGGCCAAGCGCCACTCACCCTGCATCGTCTTTGTCGATGAAATCGACGCAGTCGGCCGCCAGCGCGGCGCCGGCCTGGGCGGCAGCCACGACGAGCGTGAGCAGACCCTCAACCAGATGCTGGTGGAAATGGACGGTTTCGACACCGACACCAACGTTATCATCGTTGCCGCCACCAACCGCCCCGATATCCTAGACCCCGCCTTACTGCGCCCCGGCCGCTTTGACCGCCGCGTGGTTCTGGACCGCCCCGATATGCGTGGGCGCGAAGCCATTTTGAGCGTGCACGTCAAGGGCAAACCCCTCGGCCCGGATGTTGACCTGGGCGTCCTGTCTCGCTCCACACCCGGTTTTGTCGGCGCCGACCTGGAAAACCTGGTCAATGAAGCAGCCATCCTGGCCGCCCGCCGCAACAAAAAGGTCATTGGCCAGCCGGAAATGGAAGAGGCTATTGAACGCGTCATAGCCGGTCCCGAGCGCAAGAGCCGCTTGATCAGCGAAGAAGAGAAACGCATCGTTGCTTATCACGAAGCCGGGCATGCGGTGGTGATGAACGCTTTGCCCGAGGCCGATCCGGTTCACAAGGTATCCATCATCGCCCGCGGTATGGCCGGGGGCTACACCCTCTCCCTGCCGGAAGAAGACCGCACGCTGATGCCGCGCAAGAAGATGCTGGCCGATATGGTCGGCTTGCTGGGTGGGCGCGCCGCCGAGCACCTGGTGTTCGATGACATCACCTCAGGCGCATCCAACGACCTGGAGCGCGTCACACGCATGGCACGCGCCATGGTCACCCGCCTGGGGATGAGCGAAGCCCTGGGGCCGATGGTTTACGGGCAAAAAGAAGAGTTGATCTTCCTGGGCCGCGAGATCTCCGAACAACGCGATTACTCTGAAGCCGTCGCCGAGCAGATCGATCAGGAAGTGCGCCGGTTGGTGGGCGAAGCCTTCGAAAAGGCACGCATCATCCTGGCGCAATATCGCGACCGCCTGGACGCAGTTGCCGGGCGTCTGCTGGAAGTGGAAACCATCACCCGCGATGAGTTCGAAAGCATCTTCCCGCCCCCCAACCCTAAAAACGGCGGCACACCCGTGCCGAATGCGATCCCGGCAATGACTTGATGAATAACCTCTGGTACCAATTGGTTTAACGAGTGCAACGTAAAACGTGCTTTCTGCGTTTTGCGTTGCCTTTTTTTATAAGGTAGAAGGAATCTTGCTGGACACCACAGACCAAACCGCATACCAGGCGGCCCTGATTGGCTCGGCCTACCACCTCCCGCTGCGCCCGGGTTACCTGCGCTTGACCGGGGACGATCGCGCCGCCTTCTTGCAGCGCCAAACAACCAATGATGTCCGCCGCCTATCGGCGCAGCGCACAGTTCTCACCGCCCTGGTGACACCTTCGGCGCGCATCCTGGATGTTTTGCGCCTGGTGGATGAAGGTGATACCCTGGGCGTTATCTGCCTTCCCGGGCGTGGCGCAGAAACGGCCCGCTATCTGAAAAGCCGGATCTTCTTCATGGACAAGGTATCTCTCGTCGATGCCAGTCAAGAAATCGCCCAGCTGGATTTGGAAGGGCCGCAGGCCGGAGAGACGCTGCTCAAACTGGGCTTCAGCGTCCCCCCCGGCAGGGACGAAGTCGCTGCCAGCCAGCTAGCCAGCGACGACATCCCCGCCATAACATTGCGCGCCATTGGCCAGCCGGGCTTTGCTGGCCAGGGTTACCGCCTGCTGCTTCCCGCAGCGGATCTACCCGCCATCCAGACCGCTCTGCAGTCTCTCAATTGCCAGCACCTCACCACGCGTGCAGCGGATGTCCTTCGCATTGAGGCCGGCCTGCCTGCAGCCGGCGCAGAGTTAAGTGAAGAATACACCCCCCTGGAGGCCGGCCTGGAAAGCGCCGTAGCTGAAAACAAAGGCTGCTACACCGGGCAGGAAATCATCGCCCGCCAGCTCACCTACGATAAGGTCACCCAGCGGCTGGTGGGGTTACGCCTGCCGGCGCCGGTGGAGGCTGGCAGCCGAGTGCTTGCCGGTGGTAGGGCGGTTGGCACAGTCACCAGCGCGGCGCACTCGCCCCGCTTCGGCAGCCTCGCCCTGGCCGTCATCCGCCGCCCGCATCACCTGCCCGGCGCATCGCTGATGGTGGGAGATGCCAGTGCACTGGTCTGTGAGCTGCCTTTTCGATAACTCCAGGAGTGCGGATTGCCGGACGAACATTCACCTTTGGATGGAAAAATCGCTCTTGTCACCGGTTCGGGGCGCGGCATTGGGCGGGCAATTGCCGTAAACTTCGCCCGGCTGGGCGCAGATGTGGTGGTCAACTTTTTTCGCAACCGCCTCCCTGCCGAAGAAACCGCAGCCCAGGTGCGCCTCATGGGCCGCCGGGCGCTGTTGGTGAAGGCCAATATCGGCGAAATGGATGATCTGCGGCGCCTCTTCACAGCGGTGGAAACCGGATTCGGCGGGCTGGATATTCTCGTGTGCAACGCTGCATCGGGTTATAACCGCCCATCCATGCAGCAAAAACCGCGCGGTTGGGATTGGACGATGAACATTAACGCCCGCTCGCTGCTCTTCGCCGCCCAACTGAGTGCTCCGCTCATGGCACGGCGCGGTGGGGGCGCCATCGTCAGCATCACCAGCCCCGGGGCCCAGCGTGTGCTGCCCGATTATGTGGTGGTGGGCGCCAGCAAAGCTGCTATGGAAGCCATCACGCGCTATCTGGCGGTGGAGCTGGCTGCCCAAAACATAGTCGTCAACGCGGTTTCTCCGGGCATCGTGCGCACCGAAGCCCTCGAGCATTTCGACACCATTCGCCGGGATGACGGCCTGCTCGAGCGCGCCCGCCTCCAGGTGCCTGCCGGCAGGCTGGTCACCCCTCAAGATGTGGCGAATGTTGTTGCCTTTTTGTGCACACCCGAGGCTGCCATGATTCGCGGGCAGGTGATCGTGGTGGATGGCGGTCACTCGCTGCCAGGACCCGGCGCATATTTCGGACCGAAAGGCGAAACCCATCTGTAACCAGGCCACACGGCTGCCCAGGTCTTAACCTGATCTTCATTGAATATCCCCTAAATCGGAGATATAATATCAAAATAAATTGTCTATACTACCCCATATGGAGTGTTCTTATCAATGGGGGAAGATGTTCCTGTGGTAAATATCAATCTACTGGGCGCGCCGGAGGTGATTTCGAACGGAAAACCACTCCGAATCCCGCGCAAGCAGTTGCGCGCCCTTTTTTACATTCTCGCAGCCAGCTCGAAACCCCTGACCCGCGAACAACTGTGTGGGCTGTTCTGGGCTGACAGCCCCGATTCTGTCGCCCGGCGTAATTTGACCCGCCTGGTAACCTTGATGCGCCGCTGCCTGCCCGACGCCGACATCTTGCTGACAGATGACGGGCAAATCGCCTTCGATCATCGCTTTGTCTGGAGTGACGTAGCCGAATTTGAGCGCCTGAGCGCCGCGTCTCACTCCCGCCCGGCCATCCCCCTTCTGACCAAAGCCATCCAGCTTTATCGGGACTCATTCCTGCAGGGCTTTAGCCTGCCGCACAATTCAGACTTTGAAACCTGGGCAAACCGGCAGCGCCAGATCCATGAACGCCAGCATCTGGCCAACCTGCTGTCGCTGGTAGATGCCTGCACAGCGCAAGGCGATCTGGCCAATGCAATTGACTACGCCCAACGCTACCTGGCGGTGGACGATCTGGCCGAAGATGTGCACCGCCGCCTGATTGAGTTGTTTGCCCTCACCGGAGATCGCAGCAGCGCCTTACGCCAGTACGAACGCTGCGCCGCAATACTGGAGCGTGAGCTGGGGGTCAGCCCGCTACCGGAAACACAGGCCGTTTTTCGCTCTGTGCTCACCGGCGCCAGGCTTCCATCCCAACCGGCCTGGGAAGAACCCGCATACCCCCAGCCCCAGGCTCATCCAATCCCAACAGTTGGAAACGAAACTGCGCTGCGTTATTTGAACCAGGCATTCCAGCGGGCTTTGTCGGGCCACGGCAATCTGGCGCTGATTTGGGGTGAGGCTGGTATTGGCAAATCACACCTCTTAAGGCTTTTCGCCGCTCACCTGCCCGCCGGAACGACCATTGTACACAGCTCCTGTTATGCCGATACACAATCCATCCCCTACCAGCCCATCCTGCAGCTGGCACGGGCTGGCCTGGAAGCAGCGAGGAACCTGGTAGAAATCGACAAGACGTGGCTCACCGAGATCTCACGTCTACTCCCTGAGCTGCACAATCTCTACCCCGATCTGCCCCAACCCATTCCACTGGAACCAGAGCAGGTGCGCACGCGTCTACTGGAGGCCCTCTGCCGGTTGGTGATCGCGCTGCGCACGCCTCCGTATCCGCTGGTCTTGTGCCTGGATGATCTACACTGGGCTGATACGGTTACCCTGGAATGGCTGGGGTCTCTGGGCCGCAGGTTGCGCGGCATCCCGGTGCTGGTCGTAGGCTCCTACAACCACGAAACCAACACCAGCCTGGAGCAGTTAAGAGTAGCCTGCATCGCTCCGGCGATCTGCAAGAAATTGAGCTGCAGGGTCTGAATGACAGCGATGTACTGATCCTGCTGCGCCACTTCATCGGTAACACACCCGCGGACGAGGCCGCCGCTCAACGGCTGCGCCTAGGCCACTGGAGGAAATCCCTTCTTTGTATTGGAAACCATACGCGCCCTGGTCGAAGCTGGCCAACCGGAGATCGGGTTCAACGAAAATGCTGATTGGCCGGTTTCCGAGCTTGTGCGCAATTCCGTCAAAGACCGGCTGCAACGCCTCACTGCCATCGCCCGCCAGATACTGGATGCCGCTGCTGTGATTGGCTCTGGATTTAAATTTGAAATCATCCAACAAACCGCCGGCCGCAAAGAGATTGAAACCCTGGACGGGCTGGACGAGCTGGTCTCCCGCCACATCTTGCAGGAAGAGGGGAACTCTTTTCGCTTTGTGCATGAAATCATCCGCAAGACGGTGTACCAGGACCTCAGCTACTGGCGCAAACGCCTGCTGCACCGGCGGGCAGGAGAAGCTATTAAATCCAGCCAGCCGGATAACATGGCGGCTCTGGTAGATCATTTCGAGCGCGCCGAGCAGCCGGGTCAGGCCGCCTGGTATGCCTTGCAGGCTGGCATGGCAGCCCGAGACATTTTTGCCCACACAGAAGCCAGCGCATATTTCAACCATGCCCTCAAACTGCTGGATGATGAAACTCGCAACCTGCACAACCCCCAGGCGATAACAGAAAACTGGAGCCGCCGCATCCAGGTGCTGGAAGGGCGCGGCTGGATTTTACGCCTGCTGGGAGATATGGCAGCTTATGAGAGCGACCTGCGAGAAGTTGCCCGCCTGGCCTATCTGCTTGGCGACCAGACTACAGTGGCCCATTTGCGCTGGCGTGAGGCCGTCTCACACCGCTGGTTCTGCCGTTACCAACAAGCCCGCCATGCCGCGCAGGAAGGCGTGCTGCTCAGCCAGGCATCTGGTTCGGCGCTCATGCGGGCCAGGTGTTTACGAGAAGATGGCCTGGCTGCCCGGGAGTTGGGCGAATATACCCAGGCGGGCACGCTTCTCGAACAGGCCTTGAAAACCTTTGTCGAGCTCGATGACGTCATTTTTGCCATCCATGCCATGGGGAATTTATCCCGCCTGCACTGGTATCAGCATGATTTTGACCGCGCCAGTCAGTATGCCAGCCAGGCAATGAACTTCTGCCAGGTTTCGGGTCAGAGCCTTCAGCGCCGTATTCCCCTGGGAGATATGGGCGCGGCGTTGATGGGAAGCGCAGACCTGCCGGGTGCGCGCAGAAACCTGCAGGAAAGCCTGGATATCTCCCGCCAGATTGATGACCGCACACAGGAAATATTCTGCCTGGGACATCTGGGTTGGATATGTTTAAAAGAAGAACAGCCTCAACAGGCCGAGAGCTATCTCAATGCGGCGCTGAACCTGGCCCGGACGATCGGCTCGGTCGCTGAGCAAAGCTGGCTTTTGGCGGGCATCGCTGAAACCGATTTGCTGAACAGGGAACCACACAAGGCGCTCCAACATGCGCACCGCGCCCGGGCCCTGGCGCGCAGTGTTGGCCGGACTTATGATGAAACCGTGGCGAACAAGATAATATCCAGACTTAATAACTCCGATTTGTAGGCATTTTGTAGACTTCCTTTTGCTATACTGCTGCCAGAATCTGGGCAGCAGTTTGTTTTTAACGGATATCAGGCGTACCGCAAAAAAGCGAAGCATGAACACCGGTTCTCTAGGCCATATTACTTATTTATCACTGCTGGTTCGAATGTGGCATGAGGAAGATTCAAAGGCAGCTGCTACACCCGGCGATTGGCACAGTGAGGTCGAGCATATCCAGAGCGGACAGCAGTGGAAGTTTGAAACCCTGAACGATCTGGTCAATTTTGTTTACAGCCTGGCCCACAACCCGGCAATGCTTGCAAATCCTGAGGATGAGTGAGCAAGATGGAGATGGCGTGAGTTCAGTTTTTTCATTTATCCGGCCTCCCACACCTGAGACAGAAGGTGCCGCCCCTGCTGCCGGCCCCACGGAACCGGCGGTAGTTACCAGCGCGGTAGTGGCCGGAACCGCGGCATTACCGGCGCCACTACCACCGGTGTCAGCCACTGCACTGGCTATCGCCAATCTCACCTCGGTGGAACAGGTGCCAGCCGCAATTGTCGCGGCATTGGAAACCTTCCTGCCGGCGGCCCAATCTGACCTGCCTCTGCCCGGTGTTATTCTCTTAAATGTAAGCGACCGGACACTGGGCCTGGGAAATTTTCGCGGTCTCGAGACCCGCGGTATTTTCCCCGCCGTGGAACTCAAGGGTGGGCATGCCGAAGCTCTGGTACGTTTTCAATTATGGGGCGCTGCACCCGAAGGTGCAAACGCCGCCGCGCTTGCGCTGCAGGGGCGCCTGATGGCTGCCCGGGCGGATTTGTGGGATGCAGGCTTTCTGGAATTTAACGGGGTAGCCGGGACCCTGGCCAATCAGGTAGATACCGACGGTCCCTGGACACGCACCGCCGATTACCAGGTGCTCTATGAGTACCACCTGGCCCCGACCGCCGGTGCGGAAAGCCTCATTGCCCGAATACCCATCCAGGCAGATCAAGAAGTGAGCAATTCAACCGCCCGCGAGACCACCGTGGTTATCGATGAGATGGCGCGCTGGGACGAGATTTCAGCGCCCGTGCTTACCATCCGCGGCGCCACGCGCATCGCCCGGCTTTCAGCACTGGTGTATTTCCAGGCAGCGCTGGCAGATGGCGGTCTTACCTTGCTGCGCACGCACGATGGCGCTTCGGGTTCTCCAACCCTTTACGTCAACCTGACCGATTTCCTTGCTGCGCTCGCCAGTCCAACCAACCCGGAGCGTCACGGACAGTTTGCCTTCGCCACGTTGGCAGATTTCATGTCCGCCTGTGAGCCGGCAGGCGATCCCTTCCCACTGGGCGATTGGGACAGCAACAATATCCCCGATGTGTATCAAAGTCTGGAGCTGCCCTCAACCCGCCTGTAAAGCTGGCGGCTGCAACCGACCGCCTGGAAATTTCGCCCGGAGTTTCACCCATGAACCAGGTGGGCGTGGTATATCTCCGCGCCTTGCGTGGTTGAGCCACCTGGCAGCAGCTCAGTAATTTCACCGCCGCATATCAACGGTGATCAGGATCGTTTTATTCAGTGGTTAACAGTACGAAAGGAGAACAAAGAATATGGCTGAAATGATTTTACCCGGCACCTACATTGAGGTGCGCGCCGAAGGCCTGATCGTCCCGGGACGTGTGACGGTGGGCAATATCGGCATCGTTGGTACCGCCAGCAAGGGCCCGCTGGGCGAACCGGCGTTTGTGGGCAGCTATGTCGAAGCGCGCCAGCGTTTCGGCGATTACGATGCCTGGATCGATGGCGAAAGCAGCGAGTTGACCCTGGTGCGGGCTTTGGAGCTGGCTTATGCCCATGGCGCCACCACCGTCATTGCCGTGCGCGTCGCCTCCTCCAGCGCAGCTGCTGCCGATTATATCTTGCGCTCTGCCAGTGGGCCATCGGTGGGCCTGGAGGCGAAATCTGAGGGCACCTGGGGCAACAGCCTGCAGGTGAACATATCTCCGGCCGACCAGGCTGCCATGATCGATGGCGAAGAACACGCCGGGAGCGGGTCGGTCTCACTGGAGCACACACCCGTGTTAAAGAGCGCCCGGAACCGCATCCGTCTGTTTACCGCTGGAGACGGCCTGACCCGCTCACTGGCCATCCTCTACGATGATGACGCCGCCGCCCCGGGTGCAGCTCAGGTCAAAATCGATCGCGCCTCAGGTGCACTCACCTTTGGCGTCGCCCTCGACCCGGCTGACCGGATCACCGCATCGTACTCCGTCGACCCGGCTTCAGCCACCAAGGTGACCCTGCGTCTTGGCACCAGCATGGAGACCTATACCGTGGTCAACGGCGACGACCTGGTGGATGACATCAACAAATCCCCCGGCGGATCTGCCTGGGTCACTGCCACCGCGCTGGCGAACTCTGGCGAGATGCTCACCACCTCGGCTTCCATCACCGATTTCGCCAATTTTGGAACTGGCAGCAACACCGCCGGCGCAAATGGCGAGGATGCCAGCGACAGCGATTACACCGACGGGCTTGAATGCCTTTGAACGAGCCGGCCCATATTATCCTGGCAGCCGGGAAGGACGATCGCTTTGGCGATGAGCTCAACGCCCACTGCCAGTCGGCCTCCACCGATGCCCTGCGGCGCGAGCGCATTGCCGTGGTTGGCAGCGCACTGGGCGCCACGCTGGATACGCTCCGCGGCCACAATCTGGACAGCGACCGGCTGATTTATGTCGCCCCCGGGGTAACTGCCGATCGATGCCCCCAGCGGCAAAGAAGTGGTTCTACCGGGAGCTTATGCCGCCGCAGCCATTGCCGGTCTTGCTCTCCAGCTTCTCGGCGCATATCAGCCTTACCAACAAGACAATCTCGGTGGGCGGGCTGGAAGTGCGTTATACCCCCACCGAATTGACGCAGCTTGTGCAAAGCCGCATCCTGGCTCTGGAAGCGCGCCAGGGGTTCCGCATCGTCAAAGGCATCACCACCACCACCAACACCGCCTGGCACCAGATCACCACCCGGCGCATCGTGGATTATGCCAAGTTCGGTGTCCGCTCGGCAGCCAATCCCTATATTGGCCTGCTCAACAACGAGCGCGTGCGCGGCGCCCTCCAAACCACCATCGCCAGCTTTTTGAACGAGATGGTGCGGGATGAGATGTTGATCAGCTACGATTTAAGTGTCACCGCCACGCGCGAAGAAGAGCGCCAGGGCATTGTCAATGTGACCATGGTGCTGCGCCCGGTGTTCAGCATCGACTTTATCAAAGTCACCATGTTCCTGGAATAACCCCTGGCCCTGCCGGGTCGACAACACCGCTGTTGTCACCGGCATGGTCATTTATTGAACAACTGAAGGAGGTTTGGCATGGCTTTAGTGAGCGTATTCACAGGCACGCACGGCACTCTGGGTCTGGCCGTGGAAGGCACACCCACGCAGCAGGCTGATTTCAACGCCATCAACGATGCCTACGGCGCGGGAATTTTGGGCCGGGTCACCGATGTTGAGGTGTGCGTGCAGACCGAGCTGCAAGAATTTTATAACATCGGCGCCAGGGATGTGATCACCCTGGCCCCGGGCAATGTCCATATCAGCGGCAAGATTGGCCGCGCCTACATCAATGGCTCGCTGCTCTTTCTGCTGCTGGGCCGCGGCGCAACACAGAATGCCGCTACCACCATCCAGCCGCGTTTTGTGCTCAATTTGATTCTGCAAAACCCGCACATCCCCGATAACAAGCTGCGCGTCAATGTCTTCGGCGTCAAATTTGAAAACTGGGGTCTGCACCTGCCCCAGGAGACCTTTGTGATGGAACAGGTGACCTTTAAAGCCACCCACATGGGGATCATCGACACCGAAGAGACCAACGATATCACCGTGGCTTTTCCGGATAATGCCTGATGTCCGGCGGATGGAGGGTGATCTATGACTTTAACCGCTGAGGAGTTACTCGCCGGCGGAGCGCTGACCCATGAGATAGAAATCCCACCCGATCTGCTGCGCGCCAACGGGCACGGCCCGCAAGAGCGCCGCGTGACGCTGCGCCCGTTGACGGTGCGCGATCTGCAGCGCATTGGCAAGGCGGCCCAGGAGGACGAGGGGATTTCGGCTGCGCTCATGATCCAGCAGTCTATGGTCGAACCGCAGCTCAAGCTGGATCAGGTGGCCCAGCTTCCAGCCGGGTTGGCTCGCTTTCTCGTGGAGCGCATCAATGTCATCAGCGGCGTGGATACACCGCGCGACGAGCTTGCCGAGCTGGTCCAGGCTCCGCTGGCAAAAGCATGCTTTGTGCTGGCGAAAGAGTTTGGTTGGACGCCGGAAGAAGTGAGCGGAATGACCATCGGGCAGATCCTGCTTTATCTGGAGATGGCGCGCGGCGACGGGAATGCGGGATGAAAGAAGCCAGCCCTGTTCACTGCGCCGCACGGCGCATGAAGCGCACGCTTACAGCCGGACGCACGCCTGCTTGTTGGAATAATCAGGTGAAGCGTAGCGCCGGGCGCATGGCACGTTTCCACAAGTTTTGTGCCTGGGCAGAGAAAACCGCCCGGAGCCACCCGCGTCTGGATGAACAGCCTCTGTTTGGCCGCTGCCTGGCCGATCTGACCGGTGAAGACCGGCGCCGCGACCAGACCGAAACCCAGACTGCAGCCGTGGATCGCGCCGGAGATCGCTGGCCCTGGGAACCACGCCTTGCTGGAGCTGGGGCCTCCACACGAAGCCGGGCGGCTCACTGGGCCAGAAAGGGGCGTCTGGCGACCAACCGGCTGCCCCACGCCCCGGCCGGCAAAACACCCTGCCGTTGCAACCTCTCCCCGGCAGGGCAGCCAACCGGCAGCGGCACGGGCGTTTCCGACCACCTTACACCAACAGGCCAGCCGCGCCCTGCTGGCCCGCCTGGGTGGAGCTGCTGCTCAACACGCCCTGCTGTCCGGTACAGCAGTTCACAGGCTGCAGGCGCGCCCTGCATCCCGGCGGCAGCCGCCGCCCCACAACCACTCCCCAGAAGTGTTGTTCAACCGGCTGGACGCCCGCCTCAGGCACGCCCTTGGCCTCCACAGCCAATCGGGCTCCAACCCGGGCGGTCTTTCCAAATTCACTCCCGGTGGAGAGGCAAGCAATTCCGACCAACCGGTTGTGTGGCGCGCGGATCTCCAGGGCCAACGGCCAGCAGCGAGCTGCTGGCGCGCCTGGCCGGCGCGGACGCGGTGGATACCCTTTCCATTGCTGAAGGCGCCCGCCCGGGGGCCGCGCCTCGCCGCCCAACCACAGCCCACGCCCCTGCTGTAACCCGGGCCAGCCCCACCCTGTCATCTCGCCAGCCCGCCGGGAAATATGCCCCCCCGGGCACGCCCGGCGCCGCATCCATTGCACCGCCGAGGGTCACAGGTTCGGAATTCACCCCGTTGGCGCCGCCGGGCGCAACGGTCTCGTTCCCGGCTCTTAGCCCGCCGCAAAAACCCTACGACCCGACCCTGCCGGCTGCCGCCGCTACCCTGCAGTACGGCACCCGGCGCGAAGTGGCGGAGACCGCCCCCGAAGACCTGGAAGCTCTGGCATCCAGGATCAAGCGCATCCTGGATGAAGAAGCCCGCCGCCACGGGATTGACGTGTAACCCTTATGCGACCCATGTTGGACGATCTCGAACTGCCTCAGGTGCAGGAAATTGGCACCTACAACCGGCGCGTACTGGCGGAGCACAAACCTCCCGGCATGGAAGGCAGCCTGCTGCAGAACCTGGGACGCCGTCCCGTGCGCCTATCCCTGTGGGGCGTGGCTACCGGGCCAGAAGCCCTGCAGTTCATCGAGAAGCTGCAGGATAAGTTCCGCCTCGGCGAACCGGTGGATTTTGTTGCCGACATCATCGCCGACGCCGAGATTGAAAAGATGCTCATCGATGACCTGCAGATGCAAGACCTGGCAGGCAAACCGGACCGTTACGCTTATGTGCTGACGCTCCGCGAGTTCATCGAACCGAAGGAACCCGAGAGCACTGCCCTGCTGGATGAAAGCATACTGGATGATGCCGCCGGGTTAATGGATGACCTGGTCAACGGCCTGGGTGCAGCCCAGGCGTTTGCCAGCGGTTTGGAGCAATTTACATCATCGCTTACTGATATCCTGGAACGCTTACAACAGTTCAAACAGGCTGTGGAAAGAACCAGAGGAGGTTGAATATGGCCGGTACCAATATTTACCAGGATCTAAAAGATGTCTTACAGGATTTCAAGGAATTCCTCGATACCAACGTCCCCACCATCAAGCCAGCCATCAGTGCTCTGACGGCTGTCATCCCGCAGATCACCGAGCTGTTGGATAAGCTGATCGAGCTGATGGGTAAACTGAACACCGAGATTGCAAACTTGGATGTCTCCGGTATCCCGGGCCTGGCAGAGGCCTCGGAATTTACGGCAAAGATCAAATCTTTTCTGGCAGCCACCAAGAACCTCCTGCCCGATGAATCCGACGAGATCGACGCCGTCCTGGGCATTGCCGACGTGGTCACCGGTCTGCCATCCCTGGATGAGGTCAAAGGCGAAATCTTGAGCCTGATCGAGGCCATTGTGGCGCATTTGAGGAACCTGAAATCCTGAGCGGAAGCCCTTTATGCCTGTTAAACCCATGCTCGGCGATTTGGAACTGGAGATGGTCCAGGAGATCGAGTCCGACCAGGACCGTCTCCTGGCCCAGCATGCCATTCCGGCTCTGGAAGGCGACTTCTTGCAAGAATTAGGCCGCCGGGCGACCACCATTACATTAACCGGTGTGCTCGCCGGCGAAGAAGTTGCCGACCAGTTGAAAGCCCTGCGGGAGAAATTTCGCGGGGCAGAGCCGGTTCCATTTGCCGCCGATATTGCCACCGCCACGCGCATCGATCAGGTTTTGATCGAGGAAATGGGCGTGCGCGAGCTGGCTGGCAGGACCCAGCGTTTTGAATATGCCTTCACCCTGCGAGAGTACATCCCCCCGCCTCCGCCGCAGGAAGAACCGCCCCCCATCGATCCTCCCGATCCGGTGGATCCCGTAAACGGCGTTTTGGAGGTGGAGGTTATCGTCGAGGGCCGCCCGGATTTTGATTTTGATACCGTGACCGTCACGGTACGCGGTAAAAAAGATGATGGAGCGGATCTCGAGCGCACCCTTACCAACCGCACCAGCGACAACATCTGGACTGAAAATGATTTCCCACCCGGAAACTACACCGCCCGCGCTGTGGTCACCAATCCGCAGGCAATGAGCGGTGAAAGCAGCGGCGTGGTGCGCGGCGGGCAGACCACGCGCATCACCATCGTGCTGCGCCCCGGCCAAACGACCCTGATTGCAAAAACCTTCATCGTTCACTTCCAGTTCGATCGCGCCTTCATCGAGCCCTGCATGCGCAAGGTGCTCGAGCAGGTCGCCGAATACGCCACCGGGCATGCCGACGAAAAAATGCTTGTACTGGGCCACACCGATCTGGTGGGCGGCGACGATTATAACCAGTCTCTGGGCGAGCGGCGGGCGCGGGCGGTTTACACCTATTTGACTTACGGACGCGACCCCACAGCCACTCTGGCAGATTGGGATGCCCTGCGCCGTACCCGCCCGGTGGGAACGCTGCCCAGCCTGAACGACACCTGGGGCAAGCGCGAATATCAGTATATTCTGCAAGACCTGGGCAGATACCGGGGCAATATCGAAACTGAAGTTCCCAACAGTCAGGATAATGACTTAACCGATGAAGCCGTCCGCAAGTTCCAGAGCGATAACGGTCTGACGCCAGATGGCATCGTAGGCGACGATACCTGGGGCGCATTGATCCGCGCCTACCTGGATCAGAAGCCGCTGGCAGTGCCAGAAGACCGGCTGCTGCCCAATGCTAAAAATAGCTGCGACAGCGGCAAGCTCAAATGGTTGAGCTGTGGCGAAAAAGACCCCGTGATCGATACAGAAGATGCCTGGCGGCCCAACCGGCGCACGGAAATCCTGTTCATCAAGACCGATGCCCTGCCAACCGATGTCAAACAACCCGAAACCTTCAATCTGCCTGCGCCAAGGGCGGTAAATGACTCTTGGTGCCTCAATCCCAGCGGGACGAACACCCGCACCTGTTTTCTCAATCCCTACCCGCAGCCGGCCAACGGCGGGCAGCGCCAGCACAAAGAGACCTGCAGCCTGCCGGACGACCAGGAATGGACCCACGAACCGGCCGAGCCGGGAGATATCCTGGTGAAAGGCTCGATAAAGTTCGAAGACGGTACGCCGCTGGCAAACACGGAATATGTTTTGATTGCCCCGGATGGCTTTTTTATGAACGGCGAGAATCCCAGCGGGACGCTCCGCGGCCGGCCTATCCCCGGTCGCACCGACGCCAACGGCGAATTTGTCTACACCACCCCCAGCAAAATCGGCATTTATACCATGGAAGTGCGCGCCCGTGTGGTGGCGCGGGCTGAAGGCCAGCCGCTGACAGACGCCAAAGGCAACGTGGTCTGCCAGCGTTTACAGGAACCGCAGTCCACCCTGAATATTATCGTCACGGGTCTGGCAGCCGTCTCGGTGACCCCCACCATCACACTGGCATCGCCGGTGGTTGTGGTGAAAAAGCCCTACACCAACCCGCTGCGCCAGACGGCGACCCTGGGAGCCAGCCCGGCCTTCACCGGCTCGGGAACCTTCACACGCTCCAGCGATGCAGTGCGCTTTTTCGATGCTGCTGTGGCCGGCAATGAGATCACTTTTAACGGAACCGACAATGTATTCACCGATGCCCAGCTCGTGGCAGGTGTGACCCTGTTTGCCGAAGGCAGCCGCGCCAGCGCCGCCGTGGAAGATATTGAGCTTCGCCTGCAGCTCACCGTGGGCGGCCAACCCGGTTTTGCGGCCACAGCCAAAATGACCGCCGTGGAGCTGACCCTGGATATTTGCCAGAGCCGCACCGCAGCCGGGTTGGACCCGGCGCCTTTATCCGTCGCCGATAAAATTAACCCCGGCCGCTTCCTCCAGGCAGCCACACCCGGCAATACCCACGAACGCGCCATGCTCATCGTTCGCCAGGCTCAACCAGCCGCTTTCAGTGGTGATCTGGTATTGCTGCCCACAAACGCCCAGGTGCGGGCATTCACCCAGGAGGTTCCTGCCGCCGGGCAGGCTGCCCTGCCAAACCCGCAGATCATCCCCAATGCTACAATCCCTGCCGCCGGTCTGAGGTTTTTTGCTGAAGGGGTGACCGCCAGCAATCTGGCGCGCGATACCGGTTTCATGTTGGGGCTGCGCAATGTTGAAAATGACGCCGACCACATCGTAGCCACGGTCATCCAGTTGGAAGTCATCGCCGCACCCACCGCGGCTGCCGCTGCACTCGACTTTGTCCGCCTGGGCTTATGGGATAACGCCTTCGATGCTGTTACCGGGAATCTTCTCAACGACACGGCCGATGCCAGGAACTTTATCAGCCTGGACAACCGCCGTTTCTACTTCCGCGTGCGAAACCCGGCGGCAGCTGCAGAGGTCACCGTGAATTGGCGGACAGTTTTCGAGGATGGGAGCAATGACGATGCCCCGGCCAACCAGAGCCTATCGCTCCTGGAAACCGCCGCCGGCAGCGGAGTATTCATCTCAAAAGCCGTCATGCTGGTCGCCGATACCACCGATCGAGACGAAAGGGTAAACAGCGGACTTCCGGCAGCACATGCAGATGCCGGGGATCGATTACGCGGTCAAAGCAACCACCGCAAACGCATGATCACCGTCAGCGATGCGCACCAACTTGATAATCGTATGCGCATCGAGTTCACACCCACTGCCGGCACAGGGCCTTTCAACGTCAATCTGCCAGTGTTCCAACGCACGCCTGAAGAGCGGCGGCGCATCCGCGTGCACCTGGTCAATGTGCGCAACCGTGTCGGCGGGGCTGGCGCGCTGACCGCCGCCAGAAGAAATCTGGTGAAAAGCACATTCCAATCCATTTACGCGGTGTGCGGCATATTCGCTGAGGTTGACGAAATCTTGCTGGATCCGCCAGCCTCCAATACCGGCTGGCCAACAAACTACCCCACCGATCCGATCGCAATCGATCCTGCGGTGGAAGGCTTCAGCATGCCCGCAGCTGTTCTCGTCCCTTCAGCTTCCCAGACGGATGTCATCAACGCTGTGCGGGCGTTGGCCAACTTTTCTGCCAACGATGTTTATGTGATCTGCGTGGCCCGGATTTATTCTGCCCCGGTGCCGGCTCCCCCGGGACCCGGCCTGGTCTCCGGCGGTGGTGAAGCCTTCCCGGATTCATGGGTTCCCGCGGCATCCATCACACGCAGCTTTTGCTTTGTCGGCACAGCCAGTGGAATCACAGAACTGGCCGATGTCCATGAGGTCACGCACATCACGACAAACCTGAACAACGCTGCCGGCGGGCATTTCGATCTGGGAGCGCCGGCTGCCGCTGCGGTGGGCCCGATTGACGGCAAAAACCTGATGAACCGCTTCTTCCTGACCACCGCAAACAGCGTGCGCAACCCCAAGCGCTTGTGGGATACCCAGTTCAACAACGCCCTGTATGCCCCGGCTCTGGTCTTGCCGCGGCAGATTGATACGATCCGTAATTCGCGTTATATCCGGCCTTTTTAGATCATTTGAAATTTGGAAGTAAATATGAGCCTGTTACCTGCAGAAATAGAAGAATATCTCTCTACAAACGACACCCTGGTCAGGGCTACCCTCTTCCAGCGCCATCCCGAGCTGAAGGAGACGTTGTCTGGCGAGCAAACGCGCGCGGTGCTTCTCGAATGGCTGGCGAATGAGGAGCCTGGGAACCAGAGAACAGCAGCCTGATTGTCAACTGCCTGGATCATTTGCGCAGCAAAGCCCAGGAGAGTGAGGCCGCTGCGGTCAAACCATTCCTGATGCACCCCGATTCTTTTGTGCGGTTAAAGGCCTACGAGTTCCTGCTAACCCTCTACTTTCCCGATCGGAACCGGGAAGCCATGTTCCTGCTGTTCAACGGCATGCTCTCAGACCGGGAAGACCAGATCCGTGCCCAGGCGGCGCGTTATATCCAGCGCGCCAACGCCGTGGCTGATCTGAAAGATTTCCTGTCCCGCTGGCTCAAGCAGGCCAGCCGCCAGGGTTGGGAAACCACTGAGAGCTACGAATTGGTCGAGCAGTTATTACAAGCCTGAAAGAAACAGAATTACTTATGGCCTTTCTAACCCCTGCCTATAAGCTCACTTTCCGCCAGTCATCCGGCGGCGGCGCCCTGGGCGCAGTCAGCAGCGCCGCATCTGCCACGTTGGGCAGCGGCGGCAAAGTCATCGATACCACCGATGAGCCGCAGGCCAGCACGGTGGTGGATCTTTCGGTGGCGCTGGATATAGATTCGCTGGCAGACCGCTTCACCTTGATTATGGGTCAGGTGGGCAGCTTCAAACCGGCCCGCGACCAGCAGGTGGATATTGCCCTGGGTTACGATGACGACAGTGAGCTGGTCCAGGTAATGACCGGAACGGTGGTACGTGTGGAGCCCAACCTGGTGACCCGCCGTCTCACCGGACACAGCCCGGCAGAAGTGCTGCTGCACACCTTTGTGGAGCAAACCTATGAGGCCCACACCGCCGGGGAGATCGTCCAGGACCTGGCTCAGGGCGCGGGGCTGGAAACGGGCAGCATTGAGGATGGCATCCAATTCCCCGCCTATGTGGTGGATGGGCGGCGCAGTGTGTACCATCACATGCGCAACCTGGCCGAGCTGTGCGGTTTCGATGTGTACATTGACCCTGAGGGCAAGCTGGTTTTTGAAAAATTCACAGGCGGCAAAACGGTGCACGTCTTTGATTATGCCAAACACATCCTGGAGCTCGAAGTTCTGCAAACCCCGCCCTCGGCTGCCAGTGTTGAAGCCTGGGGAGAAAGCCCCGGCGGAAGCAGTTCTGCCGACGCCTGGGCATGGCTCACCAAAGATTTCGCCGGTTCCAAAGGCAGCGCCGGATCGGGCGAGCCGAAATATCTTTTGGAACGCCCGGCGCTGCGCTCAGCGCAGGCTGCCCGCCAAGCCGCCGATGCCGCCTTCACCCGCATCAAACGCCGGGCTGTGCGCGGTAGCCTGCTGATCACCGGGCTGCCCCAGGTGAAACTGGGGGATGCCCTGCGCATCCGTGATGTGCCTGAAGAGGCCTTGAACCAGGCCTACCAGGTGCGCGCCGTTACTCATCGCATCACCAAGCTGGGTGGGTTTACCACCCGCATCGAGTTTCGTGGGATCGAATAAATGACAACGCTGATCAACACACTGCAAGAAATCATCCGAGCCGAGCTGCGCAATGTCCGCGTGGCTGAACAAGGTCTGGTGGAAGAGATCTATCCGCACAGCGCCGAAAACGATAACGACAATTACGGCTGCGATGTGCGCCTGAAGAACAGCGGTCTGCTGCTCAAGCGCGTTCCCATCGCCTCCGGTCACATTGGCACGGCAGCCATCCCCAATATCGGCGACCTGGTTCTGCTCACCTTCGATCATGGCGATATCAACCAACCCATCGTGATCGGACGCATGTACAACGATGATGACCGCCCGCCGCTGAATAAAGAGGATGAGGTCATCTTCCGCCTGCCGCTGGAGGCCTCCGACGATGAAACCATCAAGGGCGCCATCCGCAACCACCCCGGGGGTTCCGAACCGCGCGAGATCATTTTTGAGATGCCGCCCAAGATCACTGTGCGCATTACCGATGGCGCTGTGCGCGCTACAGCCGGGAAAACCGAGATGAAGCTGGACCAGCCCGCCTCCAGCGGAGGCACCGTCACGGTCACGACGGGGCGCACCAAAATTGTGATGAACCAGGATGGCGATATCACCATCGAGGCCGCGCAGGCAATGTCGATCAAGGCCAACACCAACCTCACGCTGGAAGGTGTCAATGTCAGCATCAAAGGCAGCGGCAATGTCAGCATTGAGGCCCAGGGCAAGGCCGATCTAAAAGCCAGCGGCATGACCACCGTGCAAAGCTCCGGGGTTACCACGCTCCAGGGCAGCATGGTGAATGTAAAAGGCACGACCACGTTTTCGCCGTAGGGAGCTGCAATGCCGGGAATGCCTGTCACCATCGGATGCGCTGTCATGGTCACGCCTGGAGCTTCAGGCCCGCCCGATACCGGCACGATTGTCACCGTCTTTCCGCCCTTTGTCCTGGCGAGCGGAATGCCGCTGGCGACCACCGGATCGCTGTGCCTGATGATCAATTCGGTGTGGGGGTTTCCTTACCCGCTGGTGATCGGGCCGGTAGCCAGCAGCGGGGTGCAGATCAGCGGGCGCGGTCTGGTGCGCATGGGCGACCGCATCCCTTCCCCGCCAGGCATTCTGTTGATCCTCGGCCCACCGGCGGCGCCGAACATCATCGACCAGTGGCCGCCCTGACCGGGTGAAGAGCCTGGGATGGCTGTTTTATTGATGAAGAGGATGGATTTATGGCACTGAATGATCAACGCTGGGGAACCGACCTGCGGCTCTTGGGAGATCTGGAACAGCAGAGTGACCGCGCCCGCGGCAGCGACCTGTTCACCATCCGGCGCACCACCACCGGCAAGGATGACCTGGAAGCGCTGGCCGGCGTGGATAACCTGCGCCAGGCGCTGTTGCTGCGCTTCCTCACCCAGATGGGCGAGATGACGATTCTAGGTCACTCCGATTATGGTTCGCGCCTGTATGAGCTGATCGGTGAGCTCAACACCGAGACCAACCGCAACCGCGCCAAGATGTATGTTTTGCAGGCCCTGCAAGCCGAGCCGCGCGTCAAGAAAGTGATCTCCGTGACGGTGACGCAAAACCGTTTGGATCGCACCCGCATGGATATCGAGATCCACCTTAACCCCGTAGACAGCGACACACCTTTGAACCTGGTGTTCCCGTTCTTCCTTGAAGGAGGCGTGACCCCATGAATTCTGATACCGTTTATCTGCTGGATCGTCCCTTCCAGGATGTGGTAGACGACCTGCTCACAGCCATCGTTGGCGGTGTGGTGAATGAGCCGATCATCTTTGATGTCAAGGAAGATCTTTACCAACTGTCCCAGCCAGCCCTGGACATTCGCGGCATCACCGGCACCCTGGATGGCGAGCGCCACACCTTTCAGAAAGAGGTGGATTTCCTGTTCAGCGAAGGCGACCGCGCCGTGGTCTGGCAGGAGGGCGGCAAGTGGCCCGACGACGAAACCACGTTCTATGTGGATTACTTCGTTCCCAACAGCCGCTCCCCCATCACCGACATCAACACCGGCAGCGTCACCCGCACAATCAG
Organism: uncultured Chloroflexia bacterium; assembly: GCA_963705155.1. Classification (GTDB taxonomy): domain Bacteria; phylum Chloroflexota; class Anaerolineae; order Anaerolineales; family UBA4823; genus CAVPJC01. Next base: position 210,618 of record CAVPJC010000006.1, read on the forward strand.
CGAGGCCATAGCCCGTGAGATCGCGGTTGTTTACGAGCAAATCAACCAGGCCTACCGTTCCGGCTTTATCGAGACTGCCACCGGAAAATCTCTCGACCTGGTGGTGTCCATCCTGGGTGTGGAGCGAAAAACCAAAGAATTCGCCGTTGGGCTGGTCACCTGCTTCCGGGATTCCGCTGTTGAGGGCAATATCACCATCCCCGAAGGGACCGTGGTCACCACCACCAAAGGCGAAGTGCGTTTTGAGACCAGTGAAGTCCGCACCCTGCAGCGCGGCCAGGCGCGCATCGATGTGCCCATCCGCGCCTCCGCCGATTTCAAAGGCGAGGCCGGCAAGGTGGAACCTGGAAAGATAACCGAGCTGTTCCAACCCATTGGTGGCATCAGCCGGGTAACCAATTTTGAACCCACCTTCCTGGGTGCAGACGATGAAACCGATGAACAACTGCGCGCCCGCGCCAGGGCTGTGCTGCGCTCCCTGGGAAAAGGCACCCTGGCAGCGCTGATTCGCGTCATCATGGAAGGGCGCGGCAACCCGGTGGAGATCTGGGATGCGAACACACCCGGGCTGAAACAATCACCCCCCGGCACGGTCACCATCCTGGTGGAAAGCGAACCGGAACGCATGCCTTCCCTGCAGGCTGCGGTACAGGAAACGCGCGCGGCAGGCGTTCAGGCCACCCTGGTGGCGCGCTACGTGTTCTTCAAGCCGCGCATGCTGGTCATCATCCGCCCCGGGCTGACCCCGCAGGGCAAGGATAAAGTGGCAGCCGAGGTGATCGCCGCCATCCAAACCTATGTGGATGGCCTTTCCAGCGGCGACAATGCTGACGGCTCCATCCTCCTGAATGAATTCAAAAAAGTGGCCGATGTGCAGGACATAAAGATTGCCGATGTCATCGCCTGGCGTTCCGATCTGGGCAGTCCCGGGGCGCAGTCGCTGGTGGAGGTGGTCTTCCAGGCGCTGGCTGGCGCTCCCGGCGATGAAGCCGCCCAACGCCTCGCCGTGGAGGCTGCCATCAGCGCCGAGATCCCGGCTCTAATGCCTGCCGCACGCCGCATCCCCGACCGCAACCTGGTTCAGGGGCCAGACGGCAGCCGCGCCACCGACGAACAGATCGAAAAAGGCCAGTTCACAATTGCTGCCACCGTGGATGGTGAGCAGTGGTGGGTGGTGCTGGATATGGAATCGGCAGATCTCGTCTTGCGGGAGCAGTAAACCATGCCATCCAAGACCGACCGCATTTTGAGCTATCTACCCGGCACCTTCCGCGCCGCCTCGCAGCGTTCTGCCCTGCGGGCTTTTGTCAATGCCTTCGGAGGCGAGCTGCAGCAAGGTGAGAATAAGCTAGCGGAGGTGATGCAATCTCACTGGGTGGATTTTGCCGATCGCGGCGCAGAGTGGGTGCATGACCTGGCGCTGATCGGTGCGCTTTACGGGTTGGCGCCCCGCGAGGATGAAAGCGTTGAGGAATTTCGCCTGCACCTCAAGCGCTATGTGCGCACTTTTCTCGAAGGCACCGTCACCGTGCAGGGCGCTTTGCGCATCGCCGCTGAAGCCCTGGGCCTGATCATTGCCGATGATTACGCCGATATGGACACCTGGTGGAAACGCTCCAGCGAAGAACTGGTGAGCGTAGATTTCGACGCCGCCGATGCTGCCGAGGTGGTGTTTGGTGTGAAATCGCTGGATGCGCGCGGTATCGCTGCCCGCCCGGCGGAAATTCACGGCACACCCGACCTGTCGGACGGGGTGGATTTGAGCCGCTCGAGCAAGCTGTACCTGGTGATCGATTTTGGCGCGCCTGTCGCAGTCGACCTTGCCGAAGGCGCCCCGGACGCCCATGCTGTGAGTCTGGAGCACATCGTTGATCGCATCAATGCCGCCGCCGGTCCCTTCCTGGCGCGGGCTTCGCTCAACAAATTGAACCTGGCATCCCCCACATTGGGGGCAGGTTCCCGGTTGGAGGTGCGCGAAGGTCCCGGCGATGCTGCCACCCTCACCATGGGCTTGCTGCCGCTCAGTTATCACGGCGCAGACGCCCGCCGCGCAACCATAACGGGCAGCGTGGATCTGAGCGCCGGGGTGGATTTGAGTGAATATCGCTACCTGCGATTGCTGGTGGATGGCGCTGCCCTGGCAGAAATTGACTGCGCCGGCAGCGACCCGGCCCACACCTTCCTGGATCACATTCGGGGAGCCATCAACACCGCCCTGGGCCTGGAAGTTGCCAGCCACGATGGGCGCTTCCTGAGCCTGGCATCGCCGACCCTGGGGGGCAACAGCACCATTGCCTTCCAGCGCCCTGCCGCCCAGGATGCCGCCGCCCAACTATTCGGCACGCTGGCCCCGCTCTATGTTGGGCAAGACGCCCAGCCTGCCATTGTGAAAGGCAGCGTGGATCTTTCGGCGGGCGTGGATTTGAGCCACCAGCCCCTGTTGCGTATCCGCGTGGATGACTCCCCGGCGGTCACCGTCAACTGCGCCGGAGCCATCCCCGCCTCCACCAGCCTGGACGAAGTGATCGCCGCCATCAACGGCGGCGTGGCAGCCGAGATCGCCAGCCGCGATGGCCGCAAGCTGCGCCTGACCTCTCCAAGCGCCGGTGAGCTGAGTGAGATCGCCATCGACCCTCTGCCAGGTGATGCCGCCCCGCTCCTGCTGGGCATCCCACCCCGCCTGGCAGAGGGCGCACCTGCCACGGTGGCGCGCCTGCCCGGCAGTGTCAACCTGACCGCCGGCGCCAACCTGTCGGCTCGCAACCTGCTGGAAATGGCCCTGGATGGCGGGCCGTTTGTGCGCATCGATCTGCGCCTCGGCGCCGAAGACCGCCGCGCCGTCAGCCTGCCCGAGCTGGTGCAGGTCATCAACCTGGCCCTGGGTGCGCCGTTGCCACCGACGATGGCGAGCGGTTGATCGTGCGTTCGCTGCAACCAGGCGGCGGCAGCCGCTTGCAAATCCGCCCGCTGCGCCAGGAAATCCGCCGCCGCTTTGTCACCCGCGCTTATATCGCCGGAGAGGCCTCCATGGCCGTGCTTGGCTTCAATACGGCTGCAGCCAGCGGGGTGGATGCGACCCGCGCCAGCGTTACCGGCCAGCCAGATTTGAGCCGGGGTGTGGACCTGCGCAGCGCCCGTTACCTGCGCCTGCTGCTGGATGACCAGCCCGCCGCCGAAATCGATTGCAGCGGACCTCGCCCGCGCGCCACCCTGATCGATGAGGTGGCTGCAAAGATCAACCAGGCCGCCGGTCAGACAGTTGCCACCCACGATGGCAAGCGCCTGACCCTCACATCGCCCACTGCCGGAGCCGCCAGCAAGATCGCATTTGAACAACCGCAAAGCGAAAATGCGCTCCCCGTCCTGCTCAACCAGCCTGCGGGCATGGCGCGCGGCCAAAATGCTTCCGGGGTCAGTCTGTTGGGTGTGCCCGATCTGAGCACCGGGGTCGATCTGCCTGCCGGCGCAGGCTTAAGAATCGGGTTGGATGGCGCTGCCGTGCAGGAAATTGCCCTGACCGGTCCCGATCTTGGCGGTGAAACGGCGCACAAATCCCTCAGCGAGCTGGTCATCGCCATCAACCTGGCCCTGGGCGTCAACGCCGCCCGCCACGATGGCAAGCGCATCTCTCTCACCTCCACCCGCACGGGTACGGCCAGCCAGTTGGTATTTGAGCCGCCTACCGGCGCAGATGCTACAACTGCCATCTTTGGTTTCCCGGCCCCGCGCTCCTATCATGGCGCAGATGCACAACCTGCCCGCCTCCGGGGGATCGTGAACCTGAGCGCCACGGTCGATCTGCAGCTGCGGCGTTATCTGAGCATTGCCATCGACGGTGGCGCCGCACTGGAAGTGGACTGCGCCGCCCGCGCCGCCGACCCGGCTCACACCGCCCTGCCGGATATTGTGGATGCCATCAATGCCGCCTTCCAGGCCAATGTGGCCTCCAGTGATGGCAAATACCTGCTGCTCAACTCGATCCAGACGGGTCTATCAGGGCGTGTTTCCGTTGCAGGCCCATCGCGCGGCGACGCCCGCCCCCTGCTCTTTGGCAGTGTGCCTGATGCAACCTTCGGGACGGCGCCTGTCCCGGCAGTCATTGCCGGTGAGGTTGATTTACTGCCCACCGCCGATCTGAGCCAGCGCGCTCTGCTTCGGATTGCGGTGGATGGCGGCGCCCCGGTGGACGTGGACATCGCCGGCGTAGCAGCTGAAAAGACTGCCCTGGTGGAGATCCTGGCTGCCATCAATACCGCCTTCCCGGGGCTGGCTTCTGCCAGCGAAGACAAGCGCCTGCGCCTGACCTCACCTACCCCGGGCAGCCGCAGCAAACTGGAAGTCCTGCCGCTGCGCTACCTGGAGCTGGTGGAATACCCGCCGGCGACAGCCACGCAGCCAGCCCGCAGCGTGCAGCACGGCGAGCGCTGGGCGGTGGAAAACCCCGGGGCGGGCAGCGAGCACATCCGCGCCAGCATCCATGCTCCCCAGGGTATCGCCGGCCCCGCGCTGGTGAACTTTACCCGCGGCTGGGCCGTCCGCCTCATGGTCGCGCTGCGCCCGGCAGAAAACGTGCGCCTCTGGCGCAGCCAGGATGGCGGCTTGCAGGCCGAAGTGACCGGTGCAGACGGTGCAACCTGGCAAGTTTCCGGCTCTCAAATCCGTTCAGGCCCGCTGGGCGCCCAGACGCTGGTGCCCCTGTCCGGGAGCTGGCCCATCCCCCACAACGGTCTGCAGCTCAACAACCCCTTCTCACCCCGCCTGGAGCTGCTCTTACCCCGCCTGGATGGGGTGGATGTTCAAATCCGCGAAGCCCAGATCACCGCCGGCAGTCTGGAAGGCGGCAGGCAGGATGGCGAAATGCTAGAGCTGACCGGCCGGCTGCGCGGCGGTGCCGAGGGTTACCGGCTGGTCAACGCCCGGGGCGCCTTGCTCATCCACGTTCGCCCTGGCCCGCAGGGGAACCTGGCGGAACACGAAGGGGCCGTTGTCACGGTGAGCGGGCCGTTCCATTTTGGCGAACCGGCCTACATGCTGGCCTGGGATGTCAGCCGGCGCTTCGATGTCACCCTGCAGGGAAGCGCCTCAGACGGCCAGGCGATCACCGAAGACTACACTGCGGTGACGGTCGGTGAAGACGGCAGCCGTCCCGAGTCACTGCTCTGGCAGGTACAGTTCGGCCCGCAGGCCTCCAAACTGGTGCGGGCCAGCCAGCTCTTCAAAGGCGACGCCCTGCTGCTCGAGCGCGGTCGCAGCACCTGGATGTTCTTGAACTGCGAGGCCAGCCGCTTTGACGATGCCTGGTTCAACCGGTCGGCCTTTGCCGGGGGAGATTGCGTTGAGGCCGGCGTCTTCGATGTCAGCCACTTCAGCATGGATTCAGAGGCTGGCGGAACGGTATTCGCCTCCAGCCAGCCGGATGAGGCGCCCGGGGTGGAGGTGACCCTGGATTGGACCAGCCACCAGCCAGGGGTCTTTGAGGTCAACCTGCCGGCAGACCTGCCGCCGCGCTTCGGCGGGCGCTTCGATCAGGCTCGCTTCGCCAGCCCATCCGGCGAACCGGAGGTTTTCGCCGGCGGCGTGACCGAACCGGTGGACGACCCTGATTACATTGTCGCCCGCCTGGAAGCCACCTCTGCCCTGGTGCGCGCCGATGTGGTCGCCAGCTTACCGCTGGGTCACAGCGCCGTGCCCATGCCGTTCCGCAAGCCGCGGTATCTGAAGGGCGGCGATGAGTTCAACCATGCCCGCATCTACCTGACTGAAGAGGGTATCAACGGCTACATCCTGATCTTTGCCCACGAACCAGGCCCGCACGGCAACCAGATCCATGTGGCAGCCCGCAAGGTATCTCCGGCACGCTACGATTTCACCATCACTTTCGAAGGCGGGCGCTTCGAAGTGGCGCGCCAGATCGTTTTGGGCCCTGAGCTGCCCCCCCTGGCCCGGGATATCCTGCAGCCCAACGCGGTGGGCATTTTGCAGGCCAAGGCTGGCGGGGTGCGCGCCAGCGTCACCCGCGAGCGCACCGAAGGCCGGCCCTGAATGAGCCGGTGAGGTCATCATCCACAGCAAGTATATTTTTAGAAAACAAAGGAGATAAGTTATGTCAGCACAGGTGTTCCCTTACATCAACCGCAAGCCCGGTGATCTCATCACCGCCCAGGATTGGAATGGCATGCAGGAAATGGTCAAAACCGATATTGCCGGTCAGGTGCAGGCAGCGGTCGACGGCATTAAGGTGGTCGCTCACTCCGAGGATTCTGACAAGCTGGGCGGCAAGACCCCGGATGACCTTGCCCAGCAGGTGCTGGAATACGTCATGCGCCAGCTTCCCAAGCGCACAGGCTACCTGAGCGTCTTCAAAAACCTGGAGCCGGATAAGGAATATGTCATCGAGCATAAGCTCAGCGCCTTCCCGCTGGTGGATGTCTATCAGCTGGATTACTTTTAATGTGGTCGCTTCTGAAGATTCGCACATCTTTGAAACTCTGACCACATTTTACCTGTACCACACCAGCGAGAGCCGCATCCGCTACCGCCCCGAGGATCCTTCCAACGCGGCTGCGAAATCGGTGGAAATTGACCCGGCGGATGGCCACCCATACCGGATTCCCTTCCAGCACATGCTCGAGCTGTATGGCGTGGAATACGGCGACAACTCCAGCCTGAGCGATGTCGAGACCGAATTCTGGAAGAAATTCCTCTCCGCCCCCAACGACCGCTTCGATGACGATCAGTATTTTCATTCTCCCTGGTGGGATCGCTGCTGCCGGGAAGACCGCACCGTAGGCGGTATGGGGCGTGACTGGAACGATCTCTGGTTCCAGGTGCGCCCGCGCAAGACCATCAACTACGCTGGTCTGGGTGTCGGTGATGACCAAATCACAACCCTGCCTGCCCCGACCAAGGTCCAGGTGGTGCACTTCGACTTCGATACGGTCGGACTGCGTCTGCTGGGTAACCCGGTTGTGCCAGACGGGCACCCCAATGATCACCTGAAGGTGCTGGTGTTGATGAAGGTCTGATCACCGGTATCTTTACCGGTCTCTTGTACCCGATAAGTCCGCGGAGCACGCGGGTTGGCAGCTCCTGGCTGGCGACCAGCCTTCGTGCTCTGCGTACAATGCCAGGTTGTGGCAAGCGAACGATTGACCAAGCACGGGCGTTGAGCCAATGCTCTGAGGTTTAAAAAATATGATCCTGACTGAGCGTTTCGATGGAAGCAGCACGCCCTTTGAGGGAGATACTACCCTGCTGCTCAAAAGTCTGCCGGAGGGGGCGCAGGTCAGTAAGGCTGCCCTCATGCTGACCCCCCGGTCGCGGTCTGCCACTGCCCCGTTTGAAGAGATCATCCAGTTCACCGGTGGAACACAGCAGTGGGGCGCAACCCAGACCAGCGGCAGCAATAACAGCCAGTTCTGGGTAGAGGTGGATTTTCATACCCGCCGAACCTTGACGCGCATTGAGGGCAGCTATGGCGCGCAGTGCAGCCTGCAAATGGACCTGGGCGGCGTGTATATCGAAATCAATGACAAGGGGGCGGTTAAGGTGCCGGACGAAGGCGACTTGTTCTTCGTGCCGGCCAATGGCCTTGTGCCTGGGCTGTCTGCCAACAAATTCAAACTCACCCAGGCTGGCAGCGCGCCGCTCGTCACCCGCCTGACGGTGCGGTCCGCGCCCACCAACCTCACCGCACGCCTGGGCGGCGATCCGCCCTTCTTTGCCAGGCCCGGTGAGCTCTCACGCCCGGAAAATTCGCCCGACTTCACCCAGACACTGCAGGCATTTCTGGATGGAAACGAAGCGGATGGCGGCTTCTATCAGGTGCCCCTGGTGCTGCACTCCGATTCAATCGCCCGCCTGGATGTCGAACTGCAGGTGGAATACACTCTGGAGCAGGCCGTCCTTCCCGCCGGATTGCAGGAAACAACTCTGGATTACGACCAGAGCGGCCAACCAAAAGCCGGCAGCGCATCGATTGAGGTGTACCTGCCGGCCGGGGCGCGCCTCATCCCGGGTCAAACCCGTGTGCGCGTGCGCGGCGCCTTTCAGGAGTCACGCATCGTCTTCGGTCCCTCCGGCGCCGTGACCCCCGCCGGCAGCCTGGCAGTCACACCGGCTGTTTCACAGGCCGCGCCCATTTTGTTGGATGCAGATTTGCCGGTCACATCCTTCGACCTGCTCCTGGCATCTACCACACGTACTGCTACCTTGAATATCAATATCATGGAAGATGTGGATGGCAAGGTGTGGAACCAAGCGCTGCTCTCGAGGCCGGTGGTCATTACCCTCGATCGTGACGTGGCGCAATCGGCCACCTGGATCACCGCAAGCCTGCCTGCCGAGTTCCAATTTCATGCCGGTGTACGCTACTGGCTGGTGGTGCAGTGCCTGAGCGGTGAAGCCGCCTGGAGCGCCTCCACCGCCGGGCAGGGCTCAGCCGGCATGCAGTACAGCGACGACGGCGGTCTTTCCTGGCGTTCCAGCAGCGTCAGCGGTGTCACCGGGCTGCTGGATGGATTGCTGCGCCTGCGCAACGTGCCGGCGCGTTTCACCATGCCCATCGAGCTGCAGGTTGGCGAAGGCGATGCCGCCCAGCGCGTCGATCTCTCGCGCTACGAGCCATTGGGCCGGGTGGATTTCACCCTGGACACCGCCGAAGTGGCGGCAGCTTTTAACCAGGTGGTCGCAGCCGCAGAAGCAGCTGCCTGCCCGCGCGGCAACCACCTGGAGAACAACGAATTTATCGACTGGCGTCGCACCGGCGACGAGCCCGGCGCGCCTTTTCACTTGAATATGAGCGGCGGCGCCAGGCTCGTGGCAGTCAGCGCCGATGGCTGCCGCGCCTTTGCTGCCAGCGGTGACGGCGAGGGTGGCAGCCTGAATATTGCCTTTATCGATGTTTTCGGGGACGAAATATCTGGCCGCCTTAATCTCAGCGAAGGCGAGCCAACTGCCATGGCCTGCACTGCCGACGGCAGCCGGGTCTACCTGGCGTCCTTCAGTCGAATTTTTATCGTGGATGCCAACGAACGAGTAAGCCTGGGCGTCTTCCCGCTATCGGATGGCGGTATCCAGGCTATGGCCGTTTCGCCGGATGGGCAGCGCCTGTATGTAGCCGTTTACACTTATATTGGCGGGGTGAACGGCGGCAAGATCTATACGCTCAGCACGCAGGCTATGCTGAACCAAATTGCCAACAGCAGCTTGCCTGCCAGCAGCGCCGTTCTGGGCACGGTGGTGGATCTGGGAGGCAGCCGCGAGCCGGTTGCCATGACCATTTCACCCGATGGAGGCAGCCTGTATATCGTCGTCAACCGCAACGATCAAAATGGCTCTGGTGAGATTTACCAGATGGATGCCAACGCCCAGGTGCTGATCGGCAGCCCCCAGCAGGTCGATGACAACCCACAGCGCGCCTGCCTTACCAGCGATGGCACCCGCCTGGCTGTGGCGCACAGCGGACCCGACCAGCTTACCATCTTGAATCTATTGAATCAGGACATCGAGCGCATCCCACTCGCTCCCGGAAGCGCCCCTTATGCCGTGGCCCTCTCTCCGGAGGCCAAAATGGCCTTCGTCGCCCTGAATGAAATTGCCGCGCTGGCAGTGGTGAACCTGGAGACCGGCCGGATGACTGGGCAGATAGCCGTGGGTTCTATGCCCAACGATATTGCCATCACGCCCGACGGCCAGCGCGTCTATGTTGCCGACTTCATGAGCGAACCGCAGGAAAGCATGTCGGTGCTTCCGGTGGGTCTCCTACTGCCCGAGGAATGGACCCTTACCGCTGGGCGGGTGACGCCCTGCTGCTTCCCCGCGCCTTTCGAGCGCGCCGCCATCGTCGGAGATCTGGATCTGGACCAGCCCAGCATGTCTGCCGGGCTTTCGCAGGTGGTGGCTGCCTCCGGCGGCTGCCGTTACGAGTTCAGCTTCTCCGGATTTGCCACCGACTCGGATGCATTCGGCGAGGTGCTCTGGATCAGCCCCGAGTGTGGGCTGCTGCAGACCGACAGGGTCCCAATTCAATTCGTGAAACAACCAAAGCTAAGCGGCGCATCATTTGAGACCGGCGCTTCAAACAAACGAAACAACCTGAAGTTTCTTCGGAAATTCTGGGAAGCCGCAGCCAGGCGTCTGCCGGAGAAGCTGCAGCACAATGCCGTCCTGACAGCCCCGACCGGGGCCACCCAGGCCGAGGTGCGCTTCACCACCCCGCCGGGGATTGCTGCCGCCATTGACCGCATCACACTGCAGGCAACCGGAGAAACGATCGCCAACAGCGACCTGCGCCAGGTGCAGGGTGAGCAGCTCTCCGGCTGGCAGGTGCTGCCGGAAAACCCACGCGGGGTTTCTTTGGTGGCCGATGATGAAACCGTGCAGATACACAACTCCGGCACCCAGACTGTCACCCTGCAGCAAACCGCCTCATTCGAGCCTTCCACCAACTTCCTGCTTGAATTCGGGGGCTTTGCCCTGGCAAAATCCGGGGCACGTGGCAGCCCCAGTGTGGAGCTGAAGTGGCTGAATGCCAGCGGCCAGCCTGCCGGGGCGCCTGGCAGGCTGGAAATTCCCGCCGGCAGCTCAGACCGCCACAGCCTGGCCGGCGCTTCTCCGGCGCAGACTGCCCAGGCGCAGGTGCAGATCAACGTGCCAGCCGGGGCAGCCCTGGCTATCCGGCGCGTCTCGCTCCAGCCTGCCCAGGTGGTGCGCATACCGGTGACTTTCGTGGCGCAGGCTCCCGGTGAGCTGACCATCACCGACTGGCATGTGGCTTATGAAATTGTGGAACCCCAGCCGCCGCCCATTCCGCCCAGCGGGCTGTGTACACCCACCCGCCCGGCTGGCATACCCGGTGAAGCCGGCGAATGTTGTTACTGCCCGTGTTGTGAAGGCGAGCATGAGTTGTTGGATGCCGAAGAGGCGCACACCCCATCCGGTAAACCGGCCCACAAGGGCAGGTGCTCCAACTGCGGCTGCCAGGTGGTGCAGCCGGGTGCTCTTCCGGCTGCCAGTATCCAGCCGCGGCCAACCGCCACTGCGCAGACCCGGCCGGCGGCCCAGGTATTCACCGGATTACGCATGGTGCGCGCCGCGCCGCGCATCGAGGTGCGCCAGGTGCTTGCAGTCGCAGCAGAACCAGAAGCCATCCTTCAGGTAGAACGCCTGCCGCTGGAGGCGATCAAAGGCGTGCGTGCCAAACGTTCAGCCCAACTGGCAGAGCTGGGCATCGACAGCATCGAGAAGCTTGCCACTGCCCGGCCGGAAGATATAACCGTGATTAAAGGCGTCTCGCGCGAGATGGCCCAGCAATGGATTGAGGAAGCCCACCGCATGCGCGGCATGGCGATGAGGCGGGGGAGCAAGTCTCCCGGGGAAAATCCAGCTTGATCAACTTGATCGGAGTGAAATATGCCTAACCAGATCTCACAAAGTAAAGACCTGCTGGATGTCCTGGTCCAGATGCTCATCATTGTAGTGCCAGTGGTGCTTTCCTGGTTCATCCGGACCTTTATTAAAAATTCGGCAACGGAAAGCCGGCTCGCCGCGGTGGTGCGCCTCTCCAATGCGGCTATCGATTATGTGGAGAACATGGATAAGCGCGGCGATCTGAAGCTGCCGCCAGACGTAAAAAAAGGCGGTTTAAGCTTCAAGCTGGCGGCTGAATGGCTTGAATCGGAGCTCAAACGCAACGACATCAAGATGGATACGCCCCAGGCCGAGAAATGGATCTCTGCTGAATTCCAAAAGCGGGTGGGCACCATCATCCCCAATTCATCCCTGGCAGAACTGGCCCGCCTGGCTGTAGACCTGCTGCAGAACCTGGAACGCAACAAGTTCAGCGAGCTGCCCGCTGATGCAGACCGCATGTCTTATCTGGCCGGGCTGGGCGCCGACTGGGTGATTGCCCAGCTGGCCCAAACGCGTGGCGCAATCCTCACCCATGCAGAAGCCCTGCCATGGGTGCGGGCCGAGATTTTGCAGCGCCTGCAGCTCAAACAACTGCCATCCGGCGATAAATTGATGGACCTGGCCCGCGATGCGGTCACCTTTGTGACCAGCCTGAAGGCCAGCGGTCAGCTCACCCTGCGCCCGGGCGCCTCCGGCGGAGATGTGGAACGGGATGTAGTCATCGCCTGGATGCTCACCGAAGCCGCCAAGCAGCGCATGAGCGTATCGCCGGATGAGATTGCCCAGGCTGTCGTCATAGCGCTGCGCCAGCGCGCCAACAAATGAGTTACTTTTTTTCAGCCAGATAGGAAAAGAAACCCGCTTTGCGCAGGGCTTTGATGGTCAGACCGCCTAAAACGCCGCCCAGGGCGCCAAATACCAGATAACCTGCCAGGGACCAGACCAGCCCCAGGGCAACAAAGCCCAGCGGGGCGCCGGTGAGGACACCCAACCCCCACTTGACCAAAAACTTGCAGATGTGTCCCAGCGCGCCCACCAGGCCTGCGGCCAGCAGATTTTCGGTCTGGGGCAAGAGCAGCATGGCAAGATCGGCGCCCACCCCCACCGCGGCGTAAGAAAATAGCGTGTTCAGCACACCAAAATCACCCAAACCCAAAAAGCCAGCCAAAAGACCCGATGTCAGGCCTACCAGGCTGGCGGCTCCCGGACGTGGCACCACACGTGCCGCGACGATTATGATTGCCATCCAGTAAATCCCGGAATGTCCCGGCATCTGCAAGGGGGTTTTCAAGGCAATCTTGGCGACCACAATCAGCGCTGCGAACAGGGTCAACAGGATCAACTGAAAGGTGGAAAAATAGTGCTGTTTCACGGCCTGGTTACCTCAATTTTATCGACATCCTGCACCCATTCGTTGCGTGTGTCCAGCTTCTCCAGGAGCGATACCAGCTTCAAAGTGCCGCGATTCGAAAGATCAAACATGACCATGTTCTGGCGCTCCCTCACTTCGGCCCAGGTAAGCTGCACCGATTTATCCCGGCTGGTGCTGCTCACCGTTACCAGCATCTCAGGAGTGAGCTGCTCCCCGGGAAGATACAGCAAGAGCACATCCTGCAGCAGCCAGCCTTCCTCGGTCTTGCCCTCGGCGGGTTCAATGAAACTCACTTTTTCCAGGCGCTCCAGGTCTGTGGGGACAAACCCTGCCACGAGGCTGCCATCGACATAGACCGGCACACTCCCTGGCACCAGGGTAATATCAACTCCTCGAACAGATCGGGAGGCTGCCAGGCGCTGAAGCTGATCCAAACCCAGCACAACCCCAACGATGCCCACCAGGACGATAATTCCTAGAACCAAACGAGTGCGTGATGCCATACTACCTTATTGGCTTCCACTGCCTGCCAGGATGCAGCGGCGCACACCTCACCCGCATGTGCCACTACCCACTGCAGGACATAGGCATTAAATAACATCCGAGAAACTGCACCCAGCAGCCCTGGTCGCAGATTGGTGAGGTGAAAGGGCAGGTGCCAACTGAATTCGGCAGGGTATGCGCGGTTGTACCAGCTTTTGAGGAGATCCCACTCACCCGGGTGGGTGAATGGAAGCGCAGCCCGGGCGGATCTTCTCCCGATTGAGGAGCAGGTTCTGCCACCCAGGTCGTACGGGCGGTCTTTTGAACGAAACCAAGCGATCGATAAAGCTCCACTGCCGCCTGATTTTCGATGCGCACATGCAGCCAAACAGACGGGAGGCCGCGATGGCGAACAAAATCTACCGCCGCTTCGGTCATCTGTCGTCCTATACCGCGCCGGCGCCAATCGGGGTGGACAGCCACATTAGCAATCAAGTAAGAGCGCCGAGATTTCATAATAAATGGTATCAGGCTGACATTGCCGATAATGCGGTTATTCTCTTCCCAGATAAATCCGGTCATGGTTGAACCGGGTAAGCTTCCCGTATTTGAAAAGAGCACACCTCTATTAGCCGAAGCCCGCAAGCGTGCCAGATAATCCCGTCCGCTGCGGTCCAGTGTGTCAGCAAAACAAAGCTCCACCAAATCAGCGACTTGACCCAGGTCTCTGCGGCTGTCAAAAGGCCGTAAGCCAGCCTTTTTTGAGGTTTGCTCGAGAGAGTTTGTTAGAGTTGCCATGTTCTATGAATTTTACCGCATGTCCCTTGCGCAGCACATACTCAAGCTGTACAATATAAAAACACCTGTTCTGAGAATTCAGGAGGCCGAATGACCATCGATTTCCAGCAGGTCCGCGAGCAGGTCAAGCAGCTGGGGAAAATCGCAAAAGTGCGGGCCGAGCAGCTTCAAAACCTGCAAAATCTGGCTGGGGAACTGCTCGCAAATATTCAGGAGACAGCTTAAGGCTGCAGGAGCGCATCGAGCGGATCAGCCGAACTTTCGATGTTAACCTGCGCTGCGCGGCACCAGCGACAGCACTTAGCAGGCCGGTGAGGCGCTGAATTTTCGGAGTATTTTGCCTGATCTCAAGATCCAAGCCACACTGCTGGCTGCAGACGGCTCGCAGATCAATCCCGACCGCCAGGCCGCCGTAAACTTCTCATTGATCAACGTTGGCGCAATCCAGCTTCGGTCTGACCTGCCAGCCGCCCCACAGGTAACTATTGTCAGCAAGCTGCTGTATGACGAGGACCTCTATACGCCGGAAGGTGTGCTGAGCGAGGCTCAGGTGGCGCTGATGCGTGATCTATACGAGCGAAAGCGGCTCGCCGAGCTGGCAAAGATGGCCGAACCACCCGTGATCACCTTCACAGATGGGCCGATGGAGCTTTGGGGCGCCAAAGACGGCGGAGGCTCGGCTGCTTTCGAGCACAACCTGGACAGCTACAAGAAAGCCCTGAGTGAGCTGCATGCTCTCGGCACTATCACCGCCGGGTATGTGGATAAACCAGCGGCTAACCTCGTGGTCCGCCTGCTGGAAATTGGGATGCTGGAAGAAGGGGAACTGGCAGAGGTCAAAGACTGGCGTCCGCTCGGCAGAGTGAGTGATCGGTCTCTCTTCCAACGCCTGCTGCAGCCAGGTGAAAGGTCGGCGGTCTTCGCAATCCAATCCCGCTCCGCACAGCAGTACCAGGCAGAGCTTGCGCTCCATTTCTTCTATTTGAACGTCGGAAGAAGCGGAAAGCCCTGGTTGGCACACGTAGAAATTCCAGCCTGGGTCGCAGAAGATCTTTTCATGCTTGACAGCCTGCACAGCGTGCTCTATCAACAGTGCCAGATTATGGGCAGCCGGCCTTATCCATACTTGATCCACAGAGCGCACGAAGTAGCATTGGTCTCCATGCAGGAAAAAGACCAGGTCACGCAGATGATCATCAACGAGCTTACAACCCTGGGGATGGCAGCGGATGACATTTCCGCCAAGCAATTTGCCAAGGATTTAGCCCCGCGCACTCGTCTAGGGAAAGGAAGAAGCAGATGAACCCAGAGATAGAGATCGGCCGGCTGCTACGCGCCAGCACAACCGGTTTCGTAATCGGCTGCCGGGTGAGCCAGAACGACAGCCCGGCTTTCGGCAGCCTGGTGAAAGCGCCGCTTGAAACAAACCTGAAGATTTACGGCTTGATCTACGATATGCATATCGATGACGACGGACTTGTGCGCCAATTGGTCACCGCAGGGACCACTGATGAGAGCATCATCGCAGACAACCGCCTAAACCGCAACGTCCCGCTGGAGATGAGCGTGATAACGGTCGGCTACCGCCAAGGAAACAGGATCTCCCACATGCTGCCGCCGCGCCCTCCGCTCAGCCTGGACGTGATCCACCTTTGCAGCCCAGCTGAGCTGTGCGAATTCTCATCAGTTGGGCGGTTCGGATATTTCAGGCATGTGCTGCGAGCAGCCGATTTGCCGGCAGGCGAGCTTTTGGCGGCTCACTTGCAGCAAACCCAGGCTGCCCATGGGGATAATGAATGGCTGGGAGCAGCGACACACGAATTGATCACCTTGCTGAGGGATGACTATGCAGCCCTAGGCAGCGTGCTGGGCGCACTGAGCGAACTTTACCGGTGAGGCAAAAGACTATGACAGAGAATCAGCTGGTTATCGGATATCTGGTTGGCGGCGGACTTAAAGAAAGCCTGAAGGTACGATTGAGCGTCCCGGCTCAGCAGGTGCAAGAAGGCGGTTTTGTCGTGATCGAGAGCGGCGATTGGGTGTTCTACGGCCTGGTGACCGATCTGCAGCTTGGCGCAACTGACCCGCGCTTTGCCGACGAACAGAGCGAGCAGCGCCTGCCCGCCGAGCTGGCGCGCCTGCTGCACGGGCAGACCCTTTTCACCAACCTGGAAGTGCTGCCAGCTTGATGCTGGAGGCGGCCCGGATCTGGATTCGCCGGACTATCCACGGTGGCGAGAATTTCGATCTGGGCTTGAACCAGATCCGCCCCCGTCCCGATCAAGACCATCCCCCCCCACCATGCACCCGTCCGACTGGCAAGCCCGGGGGATATCGCACAGATTTTTGGCGCAACCGGGGGATAAAGGCAATTTCGTGATCGGGCTACACCCGTGAACAGGGCCACCCGGTATGCCTTAACCTGGAGAAATTCGTGCAGCGCTCATCGGGCGTCTTCGGAGCCACAGGCACCGGAAAATCATTCCTGACACGCATCATCCTGGCTGGCTTGATCCATGCCAACAAGACCTCGCTTCTCGTTTTCGACATGCACAACGAGTACGGCTACGACGATGTCGCCTCCGATACCGCATCTCAGTCGTTGGCCTGCACACCAAGTTCGGCCGAAGGTGCGTGTGGTCGGGCTGGGGCAGGGGGCATGTCCGCGGCAACCGCCCGATTTCGACCTGGAGATTGCGATGAGCGACATCCAACCGGTGGATATCGAGATGCTGACACGTGAGCTCAACCTGAAAGAGACCACACCAACCACACTGGATGCGCTGGTAAGGACTTTCGGTCAGGGAGCTGGTTCTCATGAGTTCAAAGCCATGAGAAACGGGCATGATGAAAACGAAAATGGAAAAAAAGTACCTGCCCCTGACAGCGTTGCATACTGGGCAATCACGCAGGCGTAAATGTGATGGCCGCCGAAGGCTTGCACAGCAAGCTGGGCCGCCTGTTTAACCGAATTATATCGTCGAAAAGCCGGCGGCTGACACGGTCAGTCAAATCATCCAATCCCTTGAAGCAGGGCAGCATGTCGTACTGTCGTTTGGCGACCACGAGAGCGACCTGGATTATCTGCTGGTCTGCAACTTGCTGACCAGGCGCATCCGCCAGGCATGGGAAGAGCGCACCAACCAATTCCGCTCAAGAAGGGACAGGAGCAGGAGCCGCGCCCGCTGGTGATCGTCCTGGAAGAAGCCCACAAGCTGCTCAACCGGGAAATGGCATCCCAGACGACCTTCAGCATGATCGCCCGCGAGATGCGGAAATATTATGTCACCCTGCTGGTGATCGACCAGCGGCCTTCCCAAATCTATGATGAGGTGATGTCCCAGCTTGGGACGCGCATCTCAGGATGGCTGGGGGACGAGGACGATATCCATGCGGTGCTCTCGGGTCTGGCGGGCCGGGATGCGCTGCGCGGATGCTGGCCCGCTTGCAGCCAAAGGAGGAAGTGCTGCTGCTCGGTTGGGGGTGCCCATGCCGATGCCGGTGCGCTCGCGCCGCTACGATGACAAGTTCTGGGAGGAGCTGTTAGGGGTGAAAGCAGGGTCTGAAATGAAACGAAGTCCAGACGAGATCCTCCGCGAGCTTGGATTTTGATAAAAGGTTAACAAACCACTGGTAAAATATCCAATAGGTTTGGGAATTTATTATATACGTATAGACGGAGGATAAAACATGATAAGTGAAACGATGGTAAAGGCAATCAATCAGCAGATCAGGGACGAACTGTATTCTGCCTATCTCTATTTGGCAATGTCGGCTCAATTTGAGGCTGCCAGTCTGGTCGGCATGGCTCGTTGGACACGCATACAGGCTGGTGAAGAGAGCGAGCATGCTCTCAAGCTGTATGATTATATTTAATGAGCGCAACGGGCGAGTTGAACTGCTGGCGATTGATAAACCACCCAAGGAATTTGGAACCCCTCTTCAGACCTTCAGAGAGGTCCTGGCACATGAGAAAAAAGTCACTGCCTTGATCAACAATCTATATGAAATTGCGTTGAAAGAGAACGATTATGCCACCCAGGTGATGCTGCAGTGGTTCATCAACGAGCAAGTTGAAGAAGAAAACAACGCAAGCCTGATAGTCGACAAGCTGGAAATGGCAGGCAAATCGAAGGGTTCACTTTTGAACCTCGACCATCATATTGGTAAACGCGAGCGGAATAAAACACCCTGTCGGTGTTGTTCTGAATATGGGGTGGCGGGTTACTGCCCGCCATCTTTTGTTTATAACTTCTTTGATAAAATTGAGCGAATGACCTTTTATCTGATAGATAGTCTCGCTTGGGCTGGCCAAAATCGCTGCATCGAAACAGCCCCCGAGTGCCTGACTAAGAACCACTCGAAAGAGCACGCAAACGGGTCTGGGCTATCCCAAGATGACAAACAACCCGTCATTTTTCAAAAAACCTGGATAATAAGAGGAGTCACCAATGAGGTTTAGTTTCCTGGATCTTTTTGACATTTCCGAAGTTGAAATTGAGTTGATCAATCCAACCAGCCCGGAAAAACTTATCGAGATCGGGCGGATCGGCGGGATGACATCCGGCAAAACTGTGATCGATTTCGGCTGCGGCTATGCAGAACCGCTGGTCTTATGGGCAGAGGCTTTGGCATCTCGGGTGTCGGGATTGAGCTGCGTTCAAAGGTGGTCAGCCGCGCCCGTGAGAAGATCGCCCGGAGTGGGCTTCAGATCGACTGCAAATCATTGAAGGACCGGGAGCCGACTATGGCGTTAAGCCAGATACATATGATTTTGCCACCTGCATT
>CAVPJC010000007.1:0-116446 GCA_963705155.1 uncultured Chloroflexia bacterium
GAGTGTAGAAGCGCGCAGCCGCGAACTGGAAACCCAGGTAGCTAACCGCACCAGGGAGTTGGTGGCCCTCAACGAAATTGCCGGAATCCTGAACCTGCCCCTGGATTTGCAGCGGGTTCTGAGAGATGCATTGGGTAAGACACTGGAGGTCACGAGGATCGAAACCGGGGGAATCTATCTCCTGGATGAAAAGACGCAAATATTAACGATCGCCGCTCACCAGGGTTTCAGCCCGCAATTCATCCGCCAGATCGATGGGCTGCAAGTGGGAGAGGGGTTCTCAGGTCTGGTGATCCAATCTGGCAAGTCCCTGGTTGTGAAAGATGTTTCTGCCGATCCACGCCTTACCCGGATAGTGGTACAAGAGGAGGGATTCCATTCTCTGGCGGTTGTTCCCTTGAGATCGCGGGAGCAGGTGCGGGGCACGCTGTTTGCTTTGACCCGCGGGCATCGCGAATTCACCGGTCAGGATATTCAATTGTTGGAATCCATCGGTCACCAGGTTGGAGCTGCCATAGAAAACGCCGGGCTCTACGAAGATACCAAAAACCAGGTTGCCCACTCACCGCGCTGCAAAACACTGCAAAAGCCGTAGCCAGCACGCTGGAACTGAAAAGCCTGCTCAACCTGATCATCCACCAAGCTACAACCTTGCTGCACGCGGATGGAGGCATCATCAATCTGGTTGACTGGGATAGGAGGGTGGATGAAGTTGTCGCCGTGGCTGGCATTGCCCCTCCTGTGGTCGGAGAGCGCATCTCTCTGGAGGACAGCCTTTCCGGCTGGGTCACCCTGCATAACCAGGCCACAATTTCAAATGATGTTCAGAAGGATGATCGTGTCGCCCGAAGCATTCGCTCTTGGGCGGTAGAAGAGCACATCCAGAGCGTTGCAGCGGCTCCCTTGATCGTCAGAGACCAGGTGAAGGGCACCCTGGTTGTCATTGGTCGGAAAGAAGGAAAAGAAAAATTTGTTCAGGTCGATCTGGATTTACTCGATCCTTTGCCAATCAGGCGGCTATTGCGATTGAGAATGCGTTTCTTTTCGAACAATCCAGGGAGCTTGCCGGTATCGAAGAGCGCAGGCGGCAGGAGCTGGAGGCCCTGCTAAGCGCCGATGATCGCATGAAGCGCTACCTGCACCAGGATGAAGTCTTGCAAGCGCTGGTCGATGTGGCGGTCGATATCTTGCACGCCGATAAAAGTGCGGTGATCGGGTGGGATGAAAAACGGGAGAAGCTGATCATGTGGGTGGCGCGTGGGTTCAGCCCTGAGGCGAGCAGCCAGCTCCAGTTTTCTCCCAGTGAGGGGGTTATTGGATGGGCAGTCACGCGCCGTGAGCCTGTACTGGTTGAAGATTCGCTCAATGACCCCCGCCGCCTTCTAGAAAATCCGCACATCGTGGAAATTGCCATGCACGAAGGCATACGTTCATTCGTGCACTTCCCGATCACCATCGGGGAAGAGGTTCTGGGAGTCTTCAATGTCAGTTACGAAAAGCCGCATGCGGTTGGCGAAGGGGAGCAGCGCTTATTCCAGGCATTAACCCAACACGCCGCCCTATATATTGAAAATGCACGCCTCTACGAACAATCTCAAGAAGTGGCCGTCCTTGAGGAGCGCAGCCGACTGGCCAGGGAATTGCATGACGCGGTTACCCAGACCCTGTTCTCGGCCAGCCTGGTGGCAGAAGCGCTGCCCACTACCTGGGAAAAAGATCATCAAGAAGGACGCGGACTATTGCAAGAGCTGCGTAATTTGAGCCGGGGGGCGCTGGCCGAGATGCGTGCGCTGCTTCTCGAGTTACGCCCGGCAGCCCTGCTGGAAACATCGCTTGGCGGACCTGGTCCGCCAGCTGGGGGAAGCGGCCAGCGGCAGGGCAGGCATTCCCATCAGCGTACAGGTGGAGGGGCAGGCCAAATTGCCGCCAGATGTGCACATCGCTTTCTACCGCATCACTCAGGAAGCGCTGAACAATGTGGTCAAGCACGCCCGCGCCCGTCAGGCAACCATTCGGCTTTGCTTCACCAGGGAGGATCGGGCTGAAACTTCCCAAAAGGCCAGGCAGGCTGAGGATGCAGGAGCAAGTCTGAGCGTGCTGCTTTCGATCAGTGATGACGGCCGCGGTTTTGAACCGGCCCAGATTCCGCACAATCGGCTGGGGTTGGGGATCATGCAGGAACGTGCCCAGGCGGTCGGTGCCAGCCTGGTCATCGAGAGTCAGCCCGGGCACGGCACCGCAATCACCATCCTGTGGGAACAGGCTGGCAAAGAGGTGGCAAAATGAATACAGCTCAACCGATCCGGGTCATGCTTGTGGACGACCACGCCATGGTGCGCAAAGGCCTGGTGGCCTTCTTGAAAAATATGCCGGGGCTCGAACTGGTGGGTGAGGCCTGTGATGGGCGGGAAGCCATTGAATTTTGCGAACGGCTCCAGCCGGATGTGATCCTGATGGACCTGATCATGCCGGAATTGGGCGGCGTGGCAGCCACCCGCACAATCCACCAGCGCTGGCCGAACGTGCAGGTGATCGCCCTGACCAGCTTTCAGGAGAAAGAGCTGGTGCAAGATGCGTTCCAGGCTGGTGCAATGGGTTACTTGTTGAAAAACGTCTCCGGCGAGGAACTGGCCGAGGCCATCCGGCAAGCTCATGGCGGGCGGCCTACTCTGGCTCCGGAGGCCGTCCAGGCCCTGGTCCAACCCCCCTCTGAGGCTGAGAGTATGGCAGCCGACCTGACCCGCCGGGAGCAGGAGGTGCTGGCTTTGCTGGTGAAAGGGATGAGCAATCCGGAAATCGCCGAGCGCCTGGTGATCAGCCGGTCCACGGTAAAAGTGCACATCAGCAGTATCCTCTCCAAACTGGGAGTTGCCAGCCGCGGTGAAGCCATCTCTCTGGCGATCCAGAATAAATTGGTGCGGTGAGTATTGTTGCCCGAATGCCCAATGCATTTCAGAGCTTTCTTCGCTGAACCAGTTACGAGGAGAATATACCAATGAAAGTACGAATGATCGCCATATCATTGCTGGCTTGCCTGGGATTGATCGGACCAGTGCAAGCTACACAGGCGAGGAGCATACCAAGTGGTCCCTCGCCCATCCAGGAGATTGATCTTTACCAGGACCTGGTTGAGGATCTATCGACCTATATCCCAGCCCAAATGTTGGCAGCCAAAGTGCCAGGTTTATCCATAGCCTTGATCCAGGATGGCGAGATTTCCTGGGTTGAAGGTTTTGGTGAGGCCAACTCATTCACAAGGAAACCGGTGACTGGGGATACCATATTTGATGTCGCATCAATCAGCAAAGCCATCACAGCTTATGCCGTACTGGGTCTGGTCGAACGCGGGGTTCTTTCACTGGACGAACCCGTTCACCAATACCTCTCCCAACCCTGGTTGCCGCCCTCAGACTATGCCGAGCAAATTACACTGCGCCAGTTGCTTTCCCACACCTCCGGATTGACCAATCAAGTCAATCCTGTCAATAAATCCATCGCCTATCCGCCAGGGGAGCGCTTTGAGTACTCAGGGGTGGGTTTTATCTACCTGCAAGAAGTGATGGAGCAGGCCACGGGAAAGTCGCTTGAGCAGCTTGCACAGGAGCTGGTTTTCGAACCGCTTGAGATGGATTCCTCTAGTTATGTGGTCCCCCAAAATATGATGCCCAGGCTCGCCAATGGTCATATGAATTACGGCTTAATTATCTTGCTTCTGGCGCCAGTGCTGGCACTGATGTTCACTTTGACCCTCCTGGTGTTATTAATCATCCAGCGAATTCGATTGGGAAAGTTTACCCTCTCAGGCAAAATGGTGGGTCTCGCATATCTAATCGCGGCGAGCATCGCGCTCGCCGCCGTGATCTATGTTGGTAATGGGGTGAACAAGTGGGTACCGCTTACCGCCATCTGGCTTATTTTGTTCGGTGGAGGCTTGGCTCTGCTGCTATTGGCGGGCAGGAAGCTGATCGTGCGCCTGCCAGGCAGATGGCAAGAGCCGAAACCTCGGGCGGCTCTCCTGGTGTTATGGTCCGTCATCAGCGCGCTGGCTTTGCTGTTTCTCACATTTGTGCTGAGCGGTCCTGTCCCCAGGTCGCCAGCTGGGCCTCCAACTGCGGCATTTTCATTGCGCACCACCGCGCCTGACCTGGCAAAATTCTTGCTTGAGCTGACCTCCCCACAGCACCTGGATCCAGCGCTGATGGCGGAGATGACCTCGCCTCAGGTCCAAGTCGAGAATGATCAATCCTGGGGGCTAGGAATGGCCATCCTGCAATCCTGGCAGGGGGATCTTCTCTGGCATGATGGAAATAATCCGGATTTTCACGCCTGGATGGGCATTGATCAAGAGCAGATGAATGGCGTTGTCGTCCTGACCAACGGTCAAAACGGCGCACCCCTGGCGAGTGAAATTGCCAGCTATGCCCTGGATAAAATATCAGGACAGGAATAGCGCCTGGCAGCGCATTCAATACATCAAAAGATAAACCGGGTGCCAGACCGGATTTCAGTGACAATGAATTCGGAGGGCGAAATTGAGCTGCAACTGATTAGCGCGGCTTACCCAATTTATCGCAAATTTCTGGCTGGGATGCGGCAATCTCGGCATGGAATGGCATTCTTTTGGAACGAGGCTTCCTGGCTGTATGAGGGAAGAGAAGGTATACTTGCGGTGACGAAAAGGACAAAAGCGGAATGCGTGTTGACCATCCACGGCTTACCGCCCTGGTAGCCGGGACGCATGACCCGCTGGACTTTCCCCTGCGCGGCTGGGGGATCCCGATCCGGTTCTCCAATCCATCCAGAGACAGATGTTCCCGAGGTTGTGTCCTTATATGCATAAAATGTTCTAGATCAGGCTTTGACTGGTAAAAACCAGTTTAAAAAAACCAACCAGTAGACCTACCCCCGAAATCCCCCAGGTGCCAGATGCGCCCGGGGGATTTCACGCGTAAATTATAGGTAGTGTTATCCGATCCAAAGGAGAAAAAATGAACGCACAAATTGTTGAACCCAAAATGAAAACATGGGCGACCTCACGCCCAACTTTCATCCTGCCAATCCTGTTGATCGCCTTTGTGTTTACCCTGTCGCAGTTTCTGGGGTCATTGCTCCATGAAGGCGGTCACGCCTTGGTCATCCTGGCAAGTGGGGTCAGGATCACCAGTTTTATCATTCACCCCTTCTCTTTCGTTGGCTATGTTCGCCCAATGGTTGATTCCAGTAATGTCTGGATGCACGCTGCTGGCCCCCTGGCAGGGCTTGTACCCGGCCTGCTGCTTTTCATCCTGTTCTGGAAGCGCCGTTCCCCCGGCCGGCTGCCACTGCTCCTGATGTTCTCCATGGGTGCGATCAGCCAGGGACTCGCGGCAGCCCTGATGCTCTATGATTATAACCAGATGGTGAACATCATTGGAATACCGGCCCTGCTGCTTCAAATCCCGGGGCTAATTCTGATCGTGGTTGGGATTTTCCTGACCCTCTCGCTCTTCCCGCTCTTTGGCCTCTCGCCGCAAGACATAAAAACGCTTTTCGTCTTCCCAGCCGGTAATTTCCTGTACACAGCTTTTGGGCTGGCCATTGCCTATCTCTTCGTGCCGGGTTCATCTTTCTACAAAACGGAAGGGTTGGTGGCAGAAACCATGACCAGCGCCTATCAGATAATGTTTTTTTCAACTGTCATGGGATTGATCCTGTCGGCGCTGTATATCAGCCTGTATCGCTGGATTTCTCCAAAACTCCCGGCCTGGCTGCGCACCGAACCGGTCAACCTGGCGTGGAAGGATTTGCGCCTCCCCGCCGCACTGTTCGCGGTTTGCGTGGTCGTGGGTTTGATCATCATCCGCTGAAGCAAAGTGGGGTTCCGTAAAAGCATGGTTAACGAATAGAAAGGAAATTCAAAATGAACAACTCCAATTCCTGTGTCATCGAGACGCATGGCCTGACCAAGACTTATAAGGGGATTCAAGCCCTCAAAGCGCTCGACCTGAAGGTCGCCCGGAACTCGATCTGTGGCTTCCTGGGCCCCAATGGCGCCGGCAAGACCACCACCATCAAGCTGCTGCTGGGGCTGGCGCGGCCAACCGCTGGCAGCGGCCGGGTGTTCGGCCTGGACATCGAGAAGGAAAACGACGAGATCCGGCGCAGGGTCGGCTACCTGGCCCAGGACCCGCGCTTCTACGAGTACATGACCGCCCGCGAGACGCTGCACTTTGTGGCCCGCTTCTTCTATGAAGGGCCTAAGGCAGCCATTGAACAGCGGGTGGCGGAGGTCCTGGAGATGGTGGGTTTAACGGACAAAGCCGACCGCCCGGTCAAGGGCTTCTCGGGCGGGGAACGGCAGCGCCTGGGCATCGCCCAGGCCCAGGTCAACTACCCGGACCTGATCATCCTCGACGAGCCGGCCGCTTCACTCGACCCATCGGGCGCAAGGATGTGCTGGAAGTGCTGTCCAGGCTGCGTGAGCACACCACCATCTTCTACTCGACCCATATCCTGGAAGATGTCCAGCGCGTCAGCGACACGGTCGTCATCCTGAACAAGGGTGCGCTGGTAGCCCAGGGACCTATCGAAGAGCTGCTGGCCCGCGGCCAGAATGTTACCTTCACCCTGACCGTCAAGGGAGAAGGTGCAGCGATGGAAGCTCGACTGCGCAGCCAGCCCTGGGTGACTGGCCTCGAGACAGTCTCAAAGAACGGAAAGGTCAGCTGGCGCATCCAGGTCAGCGATCCGGAGACCGCAGAAGCCCAGTTAGTGCCTCTGGCGATGGACAGCGGCGGCGTCACGGTCTGCGGGTTCGAGCGCCAAACCCAGAACCTGGAAGATATTTTTATGCACATTGTGGAGGAGAGCAACCATGAACGCTAATGCAACCCGGTTGGTGGCGTGCCGCACACATGGCTGGCGCATGGGTTTTGCCAATATGCTGGCGAAGGAGAATGCCGCCTGGTGGCGAACTCGCCGCTGGTGGATCCATTCCCTGGTCGCCATCTTCTTTGTAGATGGTTCAATACTCGCCAATCATCAACTGACCGGAGCCTCAATTGAAAGGATTGCCAGCTTTAATACTTTGTTGGTTTTCGCGGGGGTACTGCCCATTGCTGCGATTCTCCTGGGGCAGGATTCCATCCTGGGGGAGATGCAATCCGGGACAGCCGCCTGGGTGCTCTCAAAGCCTCTGCGGCGGCCGGCCTTCCTGCTGGCGAAGCTGGCTGCCAACGGGCTGGGCCTGCTGGTTACTGCGGTGTTCATCCCGGGTGTCATCGCCTATTGCTATTTCGATCTCGTCGGTGGGGTGAAGTTTCCGGTCGCTGGCTTCGTAGGGGCAATGGGGTTGGTCTACCTCTACCTGCTCTTCTACCTGATCCTGGCCACGATGTTGGCCACCCTGTTCAGCGGACGCGGCCCGGTTTTCGGGATCGCAGTGGGCGCTGCCTGGGGTTGGATGCTGGGGCGATCCGCCTGGCTGGAGGCGCTCTTACCCTGGAAACTGCTCATGGGTTACATTACGGATACCGGTACCGGAATTATTCTATCTCAGGGTGGACATCTGATCTTGGGCGAACCATTACCCACGCTGGTCCCGATCATCATGACCGCACTGTGGTGTGTGCTGTTCGCCGGTGTTGCCTTCTGGCGCATTCGCCGGAATGAATTCTAGGAAGTGGAAGCAGGTATTTTCAGCCACTGAATGAAGGAGAAATCCCATGAATGCAAATGGATTGGCATTGGTTTCATGCCGGGAGCGCGGCTGGAAGATGGGCCTGGCAAACATGCTGGCCAAGGAAAATCATGGCTGGTGGCGGACTCGCCGCTGGTGGATCCAGGGCTTACTGTGGTTGGTACTCTTGAATTTCGGAGCGGCCACCAACCTGCGCATAGGGATGCCCGACAATTTCCTGTTCGTAGCAGGTCTCGTTTTACCTATATCGGCTATCGTTTTGAGCCAGGATGCGATCTTGGGAGAACGTCACTCCGGTACAGCCGCCTGGGTGCTCTCGAAACCCCTGCGCAGGCCGGCCTTCCTGCTGGCAAAAATAATTGCCTACGGATTGGGCTTCCTGGTCACCGGGGTCCTCCTCCCGGGTGGCATTGCCTGTTTGCAGATCATCGCCGGTGGTGGTGGTTCTAGCTCATTATGGCCTGGTTTTGCAGCCTCCCTGGGGCTGGTTTACCTCAATCTGCTTTTCTACCTGACGCTGACGCTGATGCTGGCGACCCTGTTCCATGGACGCGGCCCGGTGATGGGGATCCCCCTGTTCATATTATTCTTGTGGATGATTCCTGACAGCGCCAGGCTGGCGGAATTCATGCCGTGGAGGCTGGTGATAGATACCGGTAATGGTGCCCTGCCAGTCCTTAATGGGTACTTGTTATCCGGCCAGCCGCTGCCCACAGTGGCTCCCATCATCGCAACAGCACTGTGGTGTGTGTGTTCACCGGCGTGGCCTTCTGGCGCATTCGCCGGGAGGAGTTCTAGCCGGTCAGAGATCAAACCTATGTGTGAAAGGAAAATTCTTATGAAATGGCGAACTGTCTCTCTCTTTGTTTTGGGAACCCTGTTCACCCTGCTGTTAACAGCTTGTACGTCAGTTCCCCCGGCATCCCAACCGCCCGAGCCTGCTTCTGTGGTTGAACCGCTGGCGGGAAGCCATCCGCCGGTCATTCTGCAGGTGGTGGAACGCGAGGAGATCATCGACGGATTTTTATGGCTCTACCAGGACATCTATTTTACAGATCCGGATGGGGACGCCGCGGCGATGACCTATCAACAAGTCACATCCTCATTGCCCTTTCCCATAAATTTTACAGATGACCCCATTGAAGCCCCTCCTGCTGAACAAAAGGCGGAAGTGCTCTTCACCGTAACTGTCTGGTGCTGGCAAAAATTGGAATTGGTATTCGAGAGCCGCATAAGGGACGCGGCTGGCAATTTGAGCGAACCGGTGCTCTTCACCATGACGTGCACGACCCCCCCGGTGGTGGATACCCAATCCTTCCTGGTCAAAGGACTCAGCGTGGCAATCCCCATCGCCCTGATCCTGCTGATGGTGTTCTGGCTCCTCTTCCGCGAACATCCTTCCGAGAGGTTGCCCGCGCTTCGCTCCATGCTTCTATTGTTCTGCCTGCTATTGCTGTTCAGATTTGTGCACCTGGTGCTGCATGAAGGCGGGCACGCGTTGTATCTCGTTGCACGCGGCATCCCCTTTACACTGTATGTCCACCCCTTCATATTCTCAGGATACTCTCGCCCGTCTATCGATTCCAGCATCTGGAAGGATATCCTGGGCTCTATGACCGCCCTCCCGCTATCTATGCTGATCTCCCTACCGTTCTGGAAACGCCGCTCGCTCGCCCTACTCCCGCTGGTCATGCTGTTCCCATACGTTGCACCGCTCGACGGCGCCAATATATTGGGGCTGGAAGGTGACTTTCGGAATCTGGTCCAGACCAATGGTTTATCCCCCGTCCCGTTTTATGTGCTGGGCGGATTGATCATCGCGGTCGGGATCGTCTCCTTATTCGCCATCTTACCCCTCCTCGGCCTGGATCCAAAGGATAAAAAATCCCTGTTCGTGTTCCCTGCCGCAATGTTCCTGCAAAGTGCTCTCTCCTTCGTGGTGGCATACCTGATCGTGCCGGGTTCTCCAATTGATCGTGAGTATTTCTTGGGGCAGGAGATCATAGCCGGAGCCAACGCATTCTTCCCGCAAACGGTTATCGGGCTGATCCTTTCGGTTCTCTACCTCACCCTGTATCGCAAGATCGCTGTCCGGCTGCCTGCCTGGCTGCGGACGGAGACGGTCGCGTTGACCTGGAAGGACCTGCGCCTCCCCGCCGTGCTTGCGGTCATCAGCGTGATCCTGGGTATTCTCATCATTACCTGAATGACTGATTTCAAACTTTGAAGAGGAAAATGACAATGGATACTCAATCTGTAGGATACAAAGCGAAAGTCTTCGAGGCCCGCAACCTGGCTTACTATTTCCTGATCGTCTTTGGTTTACAGGCATTAGCATACGGGTTGCTCATCGCCGGCGTTATGAAAATGCCTGCTGGTGAGGGGCCAGCCGTCCTTCTGAAGGATCCGCTCATCATAATTAAGACTTTAGCCTCCTGGGGCCCCATCATTGCCGCTTTTGTGGTAACGGCATTGACCGAGGGAAAATCAGGTGTGCGTGCATTGGGGAAACGCTTCTGGAACAAGAACGTGAGCTTCAATTGGCTGCTCGTGACCCTGCTGATCCTGCCTGTCTTAGCGCTGGTCGACAACCTGGTCATTCGGGTGCTCGACGGAAAGGATTATCCCCTTTTCTTCAAATACGATCCAGCCTGGATCATCCTGACCAGTTTCCTCTATGCATTTATATTCAACGGCGTGCTGGAGGAGTTTGGCTGGCGAGGTTATGTCTTGCCGCGTTTCCAGACCCGTTGGAGTGCGCTGGTTTCCAGCCTCATCTTGGGCGTCCTATGGGTTGCCTGGCATGCCGGCCAGTGGTTTGTTCCCGGATCCAGCCTGTACGGGCGTGATTTCTGGTTGTGGAGTCTGGGAATGATCCTGTTAACCATTATCATGACCTGGATCTTCAATAACACCAAAGGCAGCGTTCTGGCAGCAGCCCTGTTTCACGGCACGATCAATACCGGAATCTTCGCATTCCTGCTGGATTGGCGCTACTACGTGATCGAGCTGCTAGCGGTTATTTTCATTGTGATCATTTTCGGCCCGAAAGACCTTGTAAAGAGAAATCCTGAGCCTGTTGGAACCCTAATGGAAGCGAAGGATCTGAAGTTCAACACGAAAAGTAAGTTCTCTTAACTCTTGGAGAATCAAAGTTAATGCTCCTTGCAAACCAGGGACAGGCTTTTACCTTCCCTCAACCCTATTATGTTACCGAATTCTGGAGGTAAAAGTGAATACCAAGACATTTTCTGTTACGCGTGCAGATTTGAACAAAGGCCTATCTCCTGTTCTCGTATCTGTACTCCAGCCCACCCTTTTGCTGTTCCTCTTATGGTTCTCGTTGGCATATATGCAACTATTCCTGCATGAAGGAGGCCACGCACTGGTAAATCTGATCTATGGGGCGAGGGTGTCTTTGTTTTATGCTCACCCATTTTCCTTTGTGGGCTTTGTCCGGCCCATGATCGATTATCACAACGTTTGGGTTCATGTCTCGGGAATTATTGTGGAGCTCATCGTTTCCCTTATGATTTTTGCCCTTTTGTGGAAACATCGTTCCTTCTACACACTCCCATTCCTGATGCTCTTCCCTTGGATTGGAGTCTATGATGGGATTGGTGGGATTGTGGATAAGTCTGGCGACTTTCACAACCTCGTTATAATCACTGGAATGTCCGAAAACATATTACTTGTATTCGATATCGTACTTGCCGTTGTGGGGATTTTCCTCTTCCTTTCGCTTTTACCTCTGTTGGGAACTCGCGCCGGAGGATAATAAGTCGCTCTTCGTGCTTCCGGTAAGTATGCTTTTGTATTCCATGGTCGGGTTAGCGATTGCTCACCTTTTCGTGCCCGGTTCTCTTGCAGATGTCCAATATCACCTGGCAGAAGAAATCCTCGTTTCTGCAAAATTCAGGCCGCTCTTTTGTCTTGTCGGAGTACTTCTATCAGTGATCTACATGACGCTCTATCGATGTATCTACAAAAAACTTCCGGCTGGTTTACGGATGGAGAAAGTGAGCCTATCCTGGAAAGACTTATCGTATCCCGGTTTGCTGTTCACGATCAGCATGATACTGGGGATAATTGTTATCGACTAACTGAAGCGAGCATGTGCTGGCCACCTGAACTGCCGGGGTTCTCAAACGGAGCTCATTCCCTGGTTGAGCCTTGAGCTTGTTGCCGGTTTGAGATCATGGGGTTCGTAAGAGCATGTCACAACACAGGCGCTCGAGCGGACAGGCTCAACCGGTCTATTCGGGCCCAGGGGCTCCCCTTAGCATGGTCTGCCCGGCGCAAGGCTGGCCAATTGCGGCACGCTCACCTCATCAGACCCGAACTCGGTCATGTTGATCGACGGGCGCGGCTCAAAAACCTGGATGTGTCCCGGCAGCTATGACCCCGGCAAACAACCGGTCGAAATTAGAACGTGTCCGCGGGTCAATCTCCATACCGGGACGAGACAGCCAGTAGTCTGGAAGCATCATGTCTATCCTCCTGCAAGAAAACTGGTGAGATTATAAACCGGACTGTATAATCCTGTAAACGAGCCAGTAAGCTAAAAAAACCACAACCTGATTGGTTCTATATCTGCGGGTGCGGAATCTGCTTCGACACCATACCTGCTGCCTACGCGACACGCAGTGTGGCTGGACCCATTTTCAGGTTGTTCTGGACTGCTGACTATTCTCAGTTTATGCTATACTCGGTGAAATATTCATACAATACAGACCTGTTACCGCCTGATGCTTAAATCATTTAGGACTTACACGGTTGGTGAGGATTGCACCTTTCCCTTGAACCGCGTAACTACTATCATTGATCGAATTAGGACGCAGAGGTTCATAAGCTGTTGAGCCACTCAAGCACAGCTAACCGTTTCGTCAGCCTGCTGCACAAATGACCAGGAAAGTGATGAGGCGCGTGGAACCATCAATTCCACTTCTCTCCACAAAGCTCTTTATACCGCCTCCACGCCAGACGCTCGTCCAGCGCCCGCGGCTGATGAGGCGTCTGAGCCAGGGGCTGATGCTTCCTCTCACCCTGGTCTCCGCCCCCGCCGGGTTCGGGAAGACCACGCTTGTCAGCGAGTGGCGCGCCTCGGTCGCCGGACGCGATTACCCCCTCGCCTGCCTCTCACTCGAGAACGACGATAATGATCCGACTCGCTTCCTCAGCTACATCGCTGCTGCACTTGGGACGCTGAAACCAGACTTGCTCGACGATGCGCTTGGCATGCTGCAATCTCCCCAACCCCCGCCTATTCAGGCTTTCTTGACCGGCCTGATCAACGATCTGGACAAACTTGACCACCCTTTCGCCCTTGTGCTTGATGACTACCATGTCATCAACGCCATGCCTGTCCATGAAGCTCTCGGTTTTCTCCTCGACCACCTGCCCAGGCACATGCATCTGGTACTCCTTACCCGCGCCGACCCACCCCTGCCCCTCGCCCGTATGCGCGCTCGCGATCAATTGATCGAGATTCGCGCCGATGATTTACGCTTCACGTCCATTGAATTTACAGCCTTCTTCAACCAGATGCTAGGTCTGGCACTTTCCAATGAGCACGTGTCGGCATTGGAACAACGCACAGAGGGCTGGATCGCAGGTCTGCAGCTGGCCGCGCTGGCCATGCATTCACCACGCTTGATGCAGAGGTCTGAAGACATTGCTAGTTTTATTGCTGCCTTTACTGGCAGCCACTATTACGTTGCGGATTACCTGGCCACAGAAGTGCTCGACCGCCAGCCCGAACTGGTGCGGAACTTTCTTCTGCAAACGTCGATACTAGGCCGGATGTCAGGCGAGCTTTGTGATCGGCTGACAGGGCGCAGTGATAGCCAGGCCATGTTGAGACAACTGGAAACAGCGAACCTGTTCCTCATCCCTTTGGATGAAGAAAGCCACTGGTACCGCTATCATCATCTCTTTGCTGACGTGCTGCGCACCCAGCTTCAGCAGGCATATCCGGACCAGCTTGCCGATTTACATCGGTGCGCGGCTGAATGGTACGAACGGAATGGCTTTGTTCCCGAGGCAGTCCAGCATGTCCTGGCAGCTAAGGATTATCAGCTCGCCGTCCGGTTGATAGAGAGCAACGCCATGGCTATGTTGATGCGTGGTGAGGCAGTCACCGTACTCACCTGGATTACTGCTATCGCGCCTCTCCTTCATGAACACCCGTGGCTGGCTATCTACCAGGCCTGGGCGTTCATATGCACGGGTAAACTCGGTCAGATTGAACATGTGCTCCAAGAAGTACACACAGCCTCCACGTTAGGTATTACGGACGCAGAATCAGAGGCTATGCGGAGCCACATTGCCGTGATCCGGGCGCTCGCAACAGCCCGGAGAGGTGAGGCGCAACAGGCTACTACCCAGGCGCAACAGGCGCTTGATCTCCTCCGAGAGGGTGACACCTTCATCCGAGGCGTCCTTATCCTTACGCTTGGGGAGGTGAGGTGGCAAACCGGTGACCTGGCGGGGGCCAGGCAGGCGTATTCTGAGGCAGGTCAAATTAACCAGACAGTGGGCAATTTTCTCGCCGGCGTAATGGCGCTCTCGTTCCTTGCTGCTCTGATGACTGAGCAAGGAGAGCTTCACCGCGCGGCGGAGACTTATTATAGAGCCGTGCAGATGGCAACGCGATCTGATGGACGGGTGATGCCGGCTGCCACGCAAGCTTACCTTGGATTGTCCAGCTTAGCGTATGAACGGAACGAACTTGAGTTAGCTGGGCGCCACGCCCGGCAAGCCATAGAATTAGGATCTCGCTGGGGGCACCCGGACACCCTGGCCGGCGCCCATCTTATGCAGGCTCGATTGCAGATGGTGGAAGGGGATTCAATAGCAGTTATTGAATCCTTGCGACAGGCCGAAGCCCTGATTCAGGACCAGGGTGTTACGACCACAATTGCGCGCCAGGTAGAGGTGGTGCGTGTGCGGGTGTGGCTGGAGCAAGGCAATCTCGAGGCCTTAACGCGCTGGATGCGCGAAATGCAGATCGACCCCCTTGACGAAATCTCCTATAAGTATCAGGTGATTTACCTGGCTTTGTCACGCATACTCCTGGCGCAGAAGCGTGCAGACACAGCCCTTACCTTGCTGGAGCGTCTTCTGGCGCAGGTCGAAGCCCTGGGGCAAATGGGGCGCGCTTTGGAGGTGCTCATTCTCCAATCGCTTGCGCTTGCAGATTTGGGCGACATGTCGCGCGCATTAACAATATTGGCCAGGGCATTGATGCTGGGCCAGCCAGAAGGATACACGCGGGTTTTCCTGGACGAAGGCACGCCGATGGCTAAACTTCTACGCTACGCCGGATCGCATGGAGTGTCTCCGAAGTACGTCGCCGGACTGTTGTCTCAATTCGACCGTGAATTGGTCACCACTCCTGCCCTGCAGCAACCTCTCATCGAACCACTGACCGACCGCGAACTGGAAGTTCTGCGTCTCCTGGCTGATGGCCTCTCTAACCAGGAGATTGCCAGACAGCTCGTCGTTGCTTTAGGGACAGCCAAGACCCACACCGCCAGCCTGTATCGCAAGCTGGATGTGGTCAGCCGTACTCAGGCGGTGAGGCGCGCCAGAGAACTCGGCCTCCTGTAGTTTCCTGCCCCCGCCCTCCTAAACCTAAAACAAACCCCGAATACACCTTTCGCCAGATGGCAGGCGCTCTGCGCCGGCCTATACTTTGCGTTAACAATAAAGCACTCACCATGAACAAATTATCCAAGATATCACCTATGAGGAGCAGCAAGACTATGAATACAAAATCGATTCTTTTAGCTTACGCAACACGTTTTGGTTCGACGCAAGATGTCGCCGAGACCATCGCCGCCTCACTTCGCCAGTCTGGGTTTGAGGTCGATATGCAGCCGATGGCGGATGTCAAGACGCTCGATGCTCATGATGCGATCGTGCTGGGAGCAGCGATCTACAATGCCCATTGGCACCCTGACGTACACAATTTTTTGTCACGGCATCAGGAAGCCCTCAGTCAAAGGCCAGTGGCAATTTTCACGCTCGGCCCGCTGAGTGCCAGCGAAGCAGCGAAGCGGAATTCTCGCCGCCAGCTTGATAAGGAACTTGCGAGATATCCCTGGCTGAAACCGGTTGCTGTGGAGATCTTTGCTGGAAAGTATGACCCATCCAAGCCGGGACTGAGTTTCTTTGAACGGTTCTTACCTGCTCGCGATTACCGGAACTGGGATGCCATCCGCGCCTGGGCATACGCATTGCCCGCGCAGTTACAACACAGCGAGGTGTTACAACCTGCTTGATGAACAGTATCGACCTATCCATTCAAACCCCATTTCATATTCAATTTTCAAAAGGAATATTTTCTATGAACGCAAACGTTTTAAAAAACAGATCTTTACTAACCTTTATTCTGCTGCTGTTCGGTTTATCCATTCCGTTCTGGGTGATCGGCACAATTGTTGATGTGCAAATTTTCCCAGGATTAAAAGTTATTTCAAATGGGTCTTGCCATGCCGGCTGTGGCAGCCTTAATTCTTTTTTACAGAGAAAGCGGAAAAGGATGGCGTTGTTGCACTTTTGAAAAGAACCTACGACTTTCGCAACATCAAATCCAAAATCTGGTATCTCCCCATCCTTCTCATATATCCGAGTATTGGTTTTCTTAATTACTTGATAGTACGAATGTCCGGAACCTCCATTCCATCGCCGCACTTCTCATTGGCTGTACTTCTCGGTTACAGTACAGTTTTCTTTATGACCTTTGGAGAAGAACTGGGCCTGACAGGATATGCCATTGACCCGCTGCAACAGCGCTATAGTGCGCTCAAGTCAGGCATACTCCTTGGGCTAGTACAGGCTGGTTATCATATCCCAGGGTTCATCATTAGCGGATATTACACATCCGAGTGGATTTTCTGGCATGTCCTGTACACATTAGCTGGTCGGGTTTTGTTCGTCTGGGTCTATAACAACGCTGGGAAGAGCTTGTTTTCCATGGCTTTGTTCCATTCGACATTTGGCTTGTTTTGGATTTTGTGGCCAGTTGCCAATTTGCAAGAAGCCCCGCCTGTGTACGACCCGCGCATCGCTGCTTTCATCGCCATATCCTATGTTGTGATCGTGACATTCCTTTGGGGTTCCAAGACGCTGGCGCAATATCGGTTTGCCCGGTCAGGTGGGCTTCACCTCGCAGATTTAAATCAGCCAGTGACAGATGATAAATAGGCAGCTGTCCATAGATTTGGAATAAACGAATGGAGTTAACCATGACACAACCACAAGGTATCGTAAAAGGTGATGTCCTTCAAAGAATTAGCAGCGCCGGATTTATCATCGGGGCTATTCTGATGATGATCGGTGGCTCGTTGATGCCGCATGCTTCCACTCCCACCAGTAACCTGCAGGAGATGCTGAGACCATTGGGTGAACAGTTGTTCAAGGCCCAATTCTCTGTACTGCTGCTGATTGTCAGTATCTGGGCCACGATGATCGGAGTAGCAGGAGTTTACCGCTGCATAATTGCAAGCGGCGGAGCCACGAGTGGCGCTGCCTGGGCACGTTTGGGCTTTTATTTCATGCTCGTGGGGACTGTCCTCTACACTGTCGCCCTCACGCAGGATGCATCCATTGCCGGTGCGGTCGCGAACTGGCTGGCAGCGCCGGCTGTCGACAAAGAAGCGGTGTATGGCGTGGTCGCTGCTGTCAATGCCGTTGGCCGTGGGCTATACCCTGTGGCCATAATCGCTTACTGGGCGCCTTTCGCCTTCCTGGGAATTGCAATGCTGGTCAGCCCAGTCTATCCCCGTTCGCTAGGCTGGACCGGGGTGGTCCTGGGCAGTGCAGTAATTGCCCTGGGCATCGTTCAAAGCTTCACGGCACGTACGACCACACTTACGCTCATCTTTATGGTTCTCTCACTCTTAACCGGTTTGTGGGGCTTAGTGGTGGGCGTCTGGGTTGCGCGAAAAGCGTGGTAACCAAAACGAGAACAAAAAGCTGAAAATACAAGGAGAAATAAAATGCAAAAGTCAATTATCAATCAAAATAAGGACACATTCTCCAAACAATTGTTTTACCGCGGCAAACAATGGTTGTATCGCGGACAGAGACCAGGCTGGATTGCGAAGACTTTTAATCGGATGTGGGCGAAGGCCGCCTCCAAAAAAATCATGACCAATGGCCTCGTGGCATTGGAAGTGATCGGACGGAAGTCGGGGCGTGTTGTCTCGTTTCCGCTGGTGATGTTCATTGTGGATGAGCAGCGTTATCTGGCGTCAATGCTTGGAGAGGATGCACAGTGGGTTCGCAACGTGCGTGCTGCGAATGGTAAAGCGGTTCTTCGCAGCGGCGGATCCGAAAATGTTCAACTCGAAGAGATTCCCGCCGACCAGCGCGCCCCGTTGTTGAAGGCGTACTTACATGCAGCACCGGGAGCGCGTCCGCATGTGTCGATTGACATGGACGCTCCGCTCGCAGAATTCGAAAAGATCGCTTCGGAATTCCCGATTTTCCTGGTCGTATCCGATCAGAAGAAATGACAAGTAAGGAGTTTAAAATGAAAAAATTCTTTAAATGGATCGGAATTGTATTTGGTGGACTGATCGGATTGACCTTATTGGCAGGTCTGATCTTGTATCCCATCGGCATGAAGAAACTTACCCAGACGTATCCAAACATTGTGGTTGAAGCGGTCAACATCCCCACCGACGCGGATGCCATCCTGCGCGGCGAACACATCTCCATCATCTGGTCATGCACCAAATGTCACGGAGATACCTTGAGCGGCACAATCATGACGAACGATCCAGTCGAGGGGGACATTCCAACCTTTGGAGCCATTCCAGCCATTAATCTGACTTCCGGCAATGGAGGCATTGCCCAATCCTACACCGATGCAGATTGGATCCGCGCAATTCGACATGGAGTAAAGGCGGACGGTCAGGTTGAAATCTATATGTACGAGTACTTCTCAGCCATGAGCGAACAGGATCTGGGCGACTTGATTGCCTATTTAAAACAGATCCCGCCGGTTGATTCCGTTACTCCCGCGATGCGTTATGGACCCATCATCCCCATTTTCCCCGCTATTGGAATGTTTACACCAGCCGCAGAATTGATCGATCACAACACTCCGCGTCCAGCGGACCCAATAGCGGGTGC
Source organism: uncultured Chloroflexia bacterium (assembly GCA_963705155.1). Lineage (GTDB taxonomy): Bacteria > Chloroflexota > Anaerolineae > Anaerolineales > UBA4823 > CAVPJC01. Next base: position 18,824 of record CAVPJC010000007.1, read on the forward strand.
CACGAAAGAATACGGCAAATACCTCTCTGCGATTTGCGCCGGGTGCCACGGCAATTCCGTTGGTAGAAAATTTGAGAAATGGAGCGAGGATGATTTTATCCGCGCATTCCACACCGGCGTTTTACCGGATGGAAGAAAACTTGGGCCAACGATGTCATCCAATACCTTCAGGGAGATGAACGACATAGAGTTAACTGCTTTATGGCTTTACTTCACAGGAGCCAAGCCGTAATCTGCTGCCAACGTCCCGAAAGTTTTGTTGAGAAAAATTAAATCGTCTTTGCCAACATATCGAATTAGAGATGAATTATATGGACAGAAATTTGCACAAGAAGGAGTTTTATGAGATTCGAGTCAAACAACATCTCGTGCCTTCCTGGTCGGAGACGTTCGATGGAATGCAGATAATCTTGACTCCGGACGGCGGAACGACCTTTAGAGGCGCGGTAGCGGATCAGGCCGCCCTCCATGGTCTACTTGCGAGGATACGCGATCTTAACCTGATCCTGATCTCCGTGACCCGGGTTGATGATATCGGGTAATTGAGGATTAGCGATTTAGCCTACATAGGAGAGCCCATGGATATTTATTTTTCGACCTTCATCAACCCGGCGGCACTTTCTCACCCTGGGTAGGCGGCCCACCCTCACCGCAGGTTATTAGATCCTGCAAGGCAGCGGCGTCACATGTGATGGCGTCCCCATGGACATAGTCTGCACTTACTGCCGGACTTAATTGCTCTGGTGGTACGCCTGCCAAAGTGCAAGGGATCTGTGACCGAGATCGCTCAGGACCAGCCGGGCGATCTCACTTTTTAATCGCTTACCCATCATTTTATATACTCCTCGGCAATTCTCGAGGAATTGTGAGACGTCTGTGAAATGTCTATGAAATTCTGGGGGGTAATAACCCCGATAATCTTCCAAGATTCCAGTAGTTAATCACATGAAATGTAGATCAGCTATAATAGATCAGGAGCGTTTAGCAAACTGACGCCTCGGTAGTGTTTCGATGAATTACTTAAAAAAATCCAGTCCCCTCCTGCGTTATTTTATAGAGATCGCTCTATTGGCGGTTTTTTATCACCTGGCTGCCCGGGTTGGCCTGCAGATGGCCTATGTCCAACAGAACACTTCCCCGGTCTGGCCGCCTTCCGGCATTGCGCTGGCTGCGCTGTTGATCTTTGGAATCCGGGATTGGCCAGGGATTACTCTGGGTGTCGTCATTGGGTCACTGCTTACAGGGGCTCCGCCAGGATTGGCAGTGGGATTTGGCATTGCAAATACTCTGGAGGCTTTGATCGGGGCTTCCATACTCACAAGATGGATCAGGTTTGACCGGGGTATCAACCGGGTCAGGGATGTCATCGGTCTCGTCTTCGCAGCAGCGTGCGGAACATCGTTCAGCGCCACGATCGGCGTTGCTACCTTGATTCTTTTTCCAGATATCCCCCTGGCAGCCTCCCCTACTTTGTGGATTACCTGGTTCATTGGCAACCTTCTGGGATGCCTGGTCGTTACCCCTCTGCTGCTGACCTGGGCGTATGATTTTCCACGCCACTGGCAATCGGCTCGCAAAGTTGAAGCGCTTATTTTCCTGGCGCTGCTGGTCATCGTCTCTCTGTATGTGTTCGTGAATCCATCCGGCGCAGGAGCTTTACATCAGGCGCTGATCTATCTCATCTTTCCCTTTGCCATATGGGCTGCGTTGCGATTGGAACAGGTTGGCGCATCCAGCACGGTGTTCATGGTGTCCGGCATCGCCATCTGGGGCACGATCCACGAGGTGGGGCCTTTCGCGGACATTCCTGTTAACGACAGCCTGATCCTGCTCCAAACTTTTACCGGCGTGTTGGCGTTGATGTCTCTTACACTGGCAGCTTCCGCATCCGAGCAGCGTCGGGCAAAGGTAACGCTCCGCAACCAGGTGGATGAGCTGGCAGCGCTAAATGACGCATCCAGGTTATTCCTGGAAAACACAGAAAAGCAAACCCTTGCGGACGCCATCTGCCGATTGGCGGTGGTTCGTTTTGGTTTGCCTGCCGTGTGGATCAATCCGATGCCTGTTGATGAAAATCTTGCCAGCCCTTTAGCGGCATACCCGGCCTGTTTAGAATCCGATGGTCAGCTTGCGGAGCTTCATACGCGCCTCCCGGGACTTCGCCAGCGGCTCCTGGAAGCGGAGCGGAACCGGGGTTATCCGGGGTTATGCACGACCAATCACCCTTCCAGCCAGTGGATGCTGAAGGTTTATTGGCAGGAAAACCGCTAAGCTCTTTTGCCTTCTTCCCGCTGCTGTATGGAAAAGAACAGGCTGGCATTCTGATCGTCGCCAGCGAGAGGCTGGAGAGCTTTTCCAAGGAGCAGATGCTCCTCCTCCAATCCTATGCCAACCTGGCGGCCATCGCCATCCAGAATTCGTGGCTCTTCGACCAGGTGCGCCTGGGCAACGAGCAGCTGCATGCGTTGTCTCACCGTCTGATGGAAGTGCAGGAAGCAGAACGGATGCACCTTTCCCGCGAGCTGCACGACGAATCCGGGCCAGGCCCTGGCCGGACTGATGATGAACCTGGGATTGTTAGATCGGGACGCCGAATCGCCCGATCTGGTCCGCGCCCATGCCGCCGACCTCAAGCGAATCACCACCGAAGTCCTGGATAATCTGCATTCCCTGGCCGTCAAGCTGCGCCCGGCCAGCCTGGATCACCTGGGCCTGGTCACCGCCCTTGAGCAGTACATCCAGGAATTCAATCGCCAATATCATCTTGATGTGCAGTTTGAGACAGTCGGGATCGATGACACCCGGCTGCCGGTGTGAGCTGGAAACAGCCCTGTTCCGCATTGTCCAGGAATCGCTGACCAACGTAGCGCTGCATGCCCATGCGACGCAGGTGGATGTGCTCCTGAACCGCCGCAACGGAGTGGTGGTGCTGACGGTTGAGGACAACGGGATCGGCTTTAACCCAAACCAAGCCGGTCAGCGGAAGCCAGGTTGGGCTTGTTCGGAATGCGCGAGCGGGTGGAGATGTTATCCGGCAAGTTGATCGTTGAGAGCGCCCCGGGAAAGGGGACGGTGATCTCAGTGGAGGTGCCGTATGGCGACACGCGTCCTGATCGCGGATGATCATGCCATCGTGCGCGCCGGCCTGCGCGCTCTTCTGAAGGGCGAAGCTGGCCTGGAATTGGTGGGCGAAGCGTCTGGCGGGGAAGAAGCTCTGCGCCTGGTCGAGAGCACTGCATCCGGACATACTGGTCCTGGATTTGAGCATGCCGGACATGGACGGCATCCAGGTGACCAAACGCGTCCATGCTGGCTGCCCGCATGTCCGCATCCTGATCCTGACAGTTCATGAAGACGAAGCGCTTGCTGCGGGAAGCGATCCGCGCCGGGGCAGCAGGTTATATCCTGAAGCATGCCGCTGAAGACGAGTTGATCTCTGCGATCAATATGGTCCAGATGGGAGATATTTACATCCAGCCCAGGATGGTCCGTTCGCTCCTGGTTGAGCCGCAAAAACAAATTCCGCCCAGCCCTCGGCCGGAAGAAATTGCTCACCCCGCGCAGAGCTGGATGTGCTGAACTGCATCGTCCAGGGATACACAAACCGCCAGATCGCCGAGGAGTTATCGCTGAGCGTCCGGACAGTGGAAGGCTACCGGGCAAATATGACTGAAAAACTGGGGTTGCACAGCCGGGCAGAGCTGGTCCGCTATGCCCGCGAGCACGGATTGCTGGACAAGGAACCAGGATAAGTTGTCTGCGCTTCACTGTTACGCCTGTCCGAGAGACCCCGTGATTTCTACGGGGTCTTCTTGTTATTCGGTAGCCGTATTCATTACGGGAGGACGCTGGACTGAAAACCCCGAATAACTACGCTAGTTTCTCTTCGTCTTTCTTTGTACAATCAGAAGAGTTCGAAACAGAGCTTGGGTTCGATTGCTCTTACCCTGTAAAGGAGGCGAAATCGCTTTTATGGAGCCAGACCTTGGTTCTCTTTCATTAGACCATCATACCGAGTTGGAATGCGAATCAGCCGTGGGCCGCTGTTAAGCCTGCGCGGCATCACCAAGCGTTTCCCCCTGGTGTTGGCCAACGACGACATCGATCTGGATATTTATCGCGGGGAAATCCATGCCTTGTTGGGAGAAAACGGGGCCGGAAAGAGCACGCTGATGAAGATCCTGTACGGTTTTTACCGGGCAGATTCTGGCAGCCTGATAAATGCAATGGCCAGGCCGGTGGAGATCCATTCGCCGGCCGATGCACGCAAGCTGGGAATCGGCATGCTCTTCCAGGATTTCAGCCTGATCCCCGCCATGAGCGTTGCAGAAAACATTGCCCTGTTCCTGCAGGATTTGAAAATGGTGATCGATAACCGCCAGGTGGAGCGGCGCATCCAGGAGCTGGCCGACCGCTACAACTTGCAGGTGCGCTCCAACATAAAGGTGGCCGAGCTTTCGATTGGCGAGCAGCAGAAGGTGGAAATCCTGAAACTGCTGCTGTCCGGGGCCAGGATCCTGATCCTGGATGAACCCACCCGGGTGCTGGCGCCGCACGAGGTCGCGGCCTCTTACAAGGTGCTGGATAGCCTGCGCGCCGACGGCTATGCCATCATCCTCATCACCCACAAGATGAAAGAAGTGCTGGACTGCGCCGACCGGATCACGATCCTTGAGGGGCGGCCGCGTCGCCGGTTCCATGCTCAGGGCGGAGGCCAGCGAGAAAAAGCTGGTTGAGCTGCATGTTCGGCAAGGAGATGCCTGGCCTGACCAGGCAGCAGCAAGGCAGCAAGCGACAGGACAAGGCAGCGCCAGTTTTGGAGCTGCGCGGAGTTAACACGCATGGCGAAGGCGCAGAAACCAGTCTGAAGGACATCAACCTGAAGATTTATCCCGGGGAGATCGTGGGCGTGGCGGGCGTCTCCGGCAACGGCCAGAAAGAGCTGGGCGACCTGGTGCTGGGGATGATCTCCTGCGCAAAGGGCGAAAAGCTCCTGTTCGGGAAACCGGCCACCCAGCCTCTCCATCCGCGAAGCTCGCCGGCAGGGGGTCGCCTTCATCCCTGAGAACCCGCTGGTCATGGCTTCTGTCCCTTGGATGACCGTCCTTGAAAATATGGCTCTCACCCGTCCCTGGCGCTATGCATCGCCGGACAGGCTGGGCGATGGATTGGGCTGCGGTCAAGAAGGATGCCCAGGACTGGCCTGAAGAAGATGGCGTACAACCTGCCCCTGTATGCCCTGGCCAGCTCCCTCTCCGGGGGAAACCTGCAGCGGATGGTGATCATCCGCGAGCTTGGGCTGGATCCCCGCTTGATCGTGGCTTCCTACATGACCCGCGGCCTGGATGTACAGAGCACACTGGCCGCCCGCCAGGCCCTGCTGGATGCTCGCCAGGCAGGCGCCGGGGTGCTGCTGATATCTGAAGATTTGGAGGAGTTGTTCACCTTGAGCGACCGGCTGATCGTCCTGTACGAGGGACGGATCGTGGGAACGTTCCGGCCGGAAGAGACGGATATCTACCAGGTGGGTTACCTGATGACGGGATCGAAGGGTGAACATGGCGCAGTCCACTGAAACTCCGAAACGAACGACCTTGTTGAGCCAGAAAACCGCGACTGCCATGCTGCGCTATCTGCTGATGCTGCTCCTGGCGCTGGTGCTGTTTGGCGTCATTCTGGCTGCTGTCCGGCAAGAACCCAATCCAGTCCTACGTCGATATTTTTCGCTCCACCCTGGGCAGCGCCTACGGCTTTTCCGAAGTGATCGTGGCCATGGTGCCGATGCTGATCACGGCAGTGGCGGTGGCCATTCCCTCGCGCGTTGGCCTGATCAACGTGGGTGTGGAAGGGCAGCTCTACATGGGCGCCTGCCTGGCTACCTGGGGCGCGCTGACCTTCACGCACATTACCTGCCTGGGTATTGCTGCCGCTGCATGATGCTGCTGGGGATGCTCGGGGGAGCGCTCTGGGCTTTCATCCCCGGCTATCTCAAGGCCATCGGGCTGGTGAATGAAACCATCACGTCGCTCCTGTTGAACTTGGTGGCAGCGAAGATCGTGGCCTTCTTCATCTTTGGGTTCTGGCATGGACCCATGGATACCAACAAGACCGCTAGCTTTGTTCCGGCAGCCCGCCTGCCTGCCTTCTTCGGAACGCGCATCGATCTGAGCCTGGTTTTTGCCCTGGCGCTGCTGGCGCTATTCTGGTACTGATGAAGCTATTCCCGCTGGGGGTTGGAAATGCGCGCCATCGGCGGCAATCCGCAGGCAGCCCGGCGCAACGGCATACCTGCTCAAGGCCTACCTGGTTGATCTGATGTGTCTGGGCGGGGCGGTTGCAGGTTTGGCCGGCATGGCCCTCGTTTCCGGTTACTACGGCCTGCTGCTGGCAAATTTCTCCACCGGCTACGGCTACATGGGTTTTCTGATCAGCTGGCTTTCCTTCGGCGATCCGCTGGGGATCTTGCTGGTCTCCTTCCTGGTGAGCTGTGATCACCACCGGCGGGAATCTCCTGCAGCTGACCCAGGGGGTGCCGTATGCCGTGATCAACATCCTGTTGGCGCTGTCCCTCTATATCGTCCTGGCCCGTCCGACATTCTTTAAGGAAGCAGAAATCCATGACCCTGTTAGCCATTCTTGGCGTCATCTCCAGCGCCATCTACTCCGGCACTTCCCTGTTATACGCCACCTGGGAGAAGTCGTGGGGGAACGATCCGGGATCGTCAACCTGGGCTTGGAAGGGGTGCTGCTGGTCAGCGCAGCCAGCGGCGTAGCCGTCGCCAGCCTGACGGGCAATCCCTACCTGGGCATCCTGGCGGCGATGCTGGCCGGCGGGCTGATGAACCTGATGTTCGGCTACCTGGTCATTACCCGCAAAGCCAACCAGCTCGCCAGCGGGCTGGCCATGATGTTCTTCGGCTTTGGTTTGAGCGCCCTGATCGGCAAGGATTTTGTCGGCGTAAGGATCGCCGCGCTGCCCAGGCTGCTCCTGCCCGGCCTTTCGGGCTTGCCCAGGTTATACACCTCCCTGTTCAAGTTTGACTATCTTGATCATTCTGGTCGTCCCCATGGCCTTCCTGATCTGGTGGCTGCTGTTCCGCACCCGCTGGGGTCTGGGCTTGCGGGCAGTGGGAGAGAATGCCGGATATTGCCTTCGCTTCCGGGCGCAATCCGTTGTGGATTCGCTACCAGGCGCTGTTTCTCGAGCGGGCTCCTGGCTGGTCTGGGAGCGGCGCACCTGGCGATCGCCTACACCATGAGCTGGACCCAATATATGACCGGTGGCATGGGCTTTATCGCCGTGGCGCTGGTGATCTTCTCCAAATGGCACCCCTTCCGGGCAATTGCCGGGGTGTTGCATCTTCAGCGGAGCGGTCGCCTTTCAGCTTTTGCTGCAGGCGAGCGGCGTGCAGGTATCGCCTTTCCTGCTGAATACGATCCCGTATATCTTAACCATTATCGGTACTGATCGCCTGGGGCGGCAACCGCAAGCAATCTGCGCCGGCCAGCCTTGGGCGGGTCTATCAAGGCACTGAGTAGGAGAAAAACTGATCAAGAAGAAGTCCATCCGAAAAGACCAATCCAATATAAACACTGAACCGATCCTAGACGACTAGAAAATCAAGGAGAAGAATATGAAACACAAATTGCATCTCAGCATTTGATCGTCCTGGTCGCAATGCTGCTGCTGACTGCCTGCGCCGCGCCTGCAGCCCCCACCCAGGCCCCCGCACCGACGAAGCACGGCAGCCGAACAGCCTACTGAGGTCCCACCGACGCAGGCGCCGGAGCCAACAGCAGTACCGCCGACGGAAGCGCCGGCTGCGCCCGCAGCCGAAGGGCCTTGCCTGATTGTTGGGGCGCTGTACGGCGGCCCAATGAACGATGCCGGTTACAACCAGGCGATGCACGAGAGCATGGTTGTGATGCAGAAGAATATCGCCTGCGTGAAGCTCATCGAGGCCGAAAATGTACCCGACGAAGCCGGCGCAAAGACGACCATGGAAAACATGATCCAGCAGGGTGCAAAGTTGATTTTTGCGACAGCCTTCAACCACCAGAACCCAGCCTTCGAGCTGGCCAAGACCCATAAGGATGTGATCTTCGAGCACGCCGGCGGCTGGATGATGAGCGACAACTTCGCCAACTACTTTGGCGCTCCGCCCAACTGCTGGTATGCGATGGGCGTGGCGGCCGGCTTGATGACCAAATCGAACAAGCTGGGATTTGTGGCTGCCTTCCCATTGGGCTGGACAACCACCTTCATCAATGCCTTTACCTTGGGCGCCCAATCGGTGAACCCGGATGTCGCAGACCACTGTCGCCTACACCTTCAATTGGGGTGATCGCGCCAAGGAAGCAGACGCGACCAACTCACTGATCAACCAGGGCGCCGATGTGATCACCATGCACGTCGACTCCCCTTCGACCGTCATCTCCACGGCTGAAGAGCGCGGCGCTTATTCGATCGGCTTCCAGGACCTGGCCGCCCAGCAGTTCGCCCCAGAATATTGGCTCACCGGCACCGGCTTCACCCTGGGTGACAAGGTGACCTGGCTGACATCGACCGTTCTCGATGGAACCTGGAAACCGATCTTCCTGCGCTGCGGCGTAGCAGATGGCTGCATCGCCATTGCCCCGTTTGGCCCGAAAGTGCCCCAGGAAGTGCAGGACAAGGTACTCCAGGCGATGAAGGACGCAGATGAAGGCAAGATCGTGGTCTTTGCAGGGCCCATCAAGGATCAGGCCGGAGAAGTTAAAATGGCCGAAGGCGAAACCCTGACGGACGATATGATGGGCTCCCTGGATTGGTTTGTCGAGGGCGTGGTCGGTTCGCCCAAATAACCCTGGTTGGTTATCAGACTGATACGACTCCGGCAGGCTGGTAATTTTGACGCCTGCCGGAGTCCAGGCAGTAGACTTCACCGGGATCATGGGTTCGCTAGTCGATTGAAAGGATCACCAATGGATATCAAACAAAAGATCGAGCTCGCCAACGCAGAAGCGGCCAACCGGCTGATCCAGGGCGATCCTGTGCTGGTCGATATTGCCCCTGCCGGGGAGGTGATCCCTGGATTGCAGGGCAAAATGATCACCCACGCCGGTCCGCCAATCGAATGGCAGCGCATGTGCGGCGCGCAGCGCGGGGCAATTATTGGCATGGTGCTCTTCGAAGGCTGGGCGGAAACCGTCGAAGAAGCAGAAACCATGCTGGCGCGCGGCGAGGTCCGCCTGGAACCCAACCACGACCACCAGGCAGTCGGTCCGATGGCCGGGACGATCTCCCCTTCCTTGCCGGTATTCGTCGTTGAAAACAAGGCCTTTGGAAACCGGGCTTACTGCCGCAACGTAGAGGGCATGCAGCAGTTTGGCGACTATTCGGAGAATGCGCTGAATGGCTTGCGTTTCTGGCGCGACACGGCCGCGCCGGCGATGCGCCGCGGCGTTCAACAGGCAGGCGGGATCAACCTGAAGCCCATCATCACCCAGGCGCTGCAGATGGGCGACGAGCTGCATAACCGCCACACTGCGGCTTCCAGCTTGATCGCTAATGCGCTCTCGATTCCGATGATCCTTGCCGGAGTTCCCCAGCCTGATTTGCTGAAAACGCTCGGGTTACTTGATCGGCCACAACCTGCATTTCCTGGGTATGGCCATGGCCTGTGGAAAAGCCATCGCCGACCCGGCCCGGGATATCGAGTACTCGACCGTGGTGACTGCCATGTGCCGCAACGGCGTCGAGTTCGGTATCCGGGTAAGCGGGCTGGGCGATGAGTGGTTCACGGCGCCTTCGCCCAGGGTGGATGGCCTATATGTCCCTGGCTACAAGGATGAAGATGCCGGGCTGGATATGGGCGACTCGGCCATCACCGAAACCGTGGGCTGGGGTGGTTTTGTCCTGGGCGGCGCGCCTGGGATTTTGACCCTGGTGGGCGGCACGCCTGAACAGGCGCTGGCTTACAGCCGTGAGATGTGGAATATCACCGTTACGCGCCACCCACAATATGTGATGCCGGCACTTGAACTTCGAAGGCGCTGCGCTGGGCATCGACATCCGCAAGGTGGTGCAGACAGGCATCACGCCGATCATCGATACTGCCATTGCCCACAAAGACCCAGGCTACCCGAAGATCGGCGGCGGGTTGGTCAGAGCGCCTTTGGAGTGCTTCAAGAAGGCGTTAGCCCGCTTCGGCCAGAAATATGCTGGAAGATAATCGACATCAAAGGTGACGTGGTATGGCTGCAGGATATGTGATCCGGAAGAACCAGTACTATGATTCTGTATTTCTCATGCGGGTTGCCAAGACATTGTTGGAAGAGCCCGGGGTGCAGGAGTGCGCGGTGTTGATGGCGACCGACGCCAATAAAGAGCTCCTGGCGGAGATTGGGATTCAACTCGCCGGAAGTGATGGGCGCTACGGCCAATGACCTGGTGATCGGCATCCTGGCAGACGACGCCTCCCTGATAGAGCAGTTGCTGGGCGAGATGGATGTACGCTTGACGAGCCGGCCACGGAGCATGGAGCGCAAGCCGTCTGCCTATACCGCTCGATCGAAGACGCCAGCGGAGCTTACCCACAATCCAACCTGGTGGTGATCACGGTGCCGGGAGCGTATGCTGCCCGGGAAGCGCGCAAAGCCTTGGAGCTGGGAAAGCATGTATTCCTGTTCAGCGACAATGTCCCCTTGGAGCAGGAAGTGGAGCTCAAGCAACTGGCAAAAGCTCGCCGCCGGTTGGTGATGGGTCCAGGGCTGCGGCACCAGCCTGATCGGCGGGATCGGGATTGGCTTCGCCAATCGCGTCCGTCGCGGGGCGGTGGGCGTGGTCGGCGCTTCCGGCACCGGAATCCAGGAGTTCACCAGCCTGATCCATCAGGCCGGTGGTGGGATTTCCCATGCAATCGGCACTGGCGGCTCACGATCTGTCTGGATGCTGTGGGTGGGATAACGACCCTCATGGGGCTGGACATCCTGGAAGCCGACCCTTCAACCCAGGTAATCGCGCTGATATCAAAGCCTTCTGGGGCGGAGACGTCTGGCGATCCTACAGGAACGAATCCGGCAGAATGCCGAAAGCCAGTAGTCGGATGCTTGCTCGGGTTGAACCAGATGCCTGGACTGCGGGCCCAATTTCTACCAGGTTAGCACGATAGACCAGGCTGTGGAGGAGGCGTCTGTCTCGTGGGTGCGAGCGAAGGCAGCAGGATTCCTTCAGTCAAAGCCAGATGGATCGCCGATATAATCGAACGAGAAATCCAAAGCTGGCTGCCGGAGCAGCGCTACTTGCGCGGACTATTTTCCGGCGGCACATTTTGTTACCAGGCGCAGCAGGTGCTGCAAAGCGCTGGCATCCCGGTCTACTCCAACAGCCCCCTGGACTCTCGTTATCAACTGAAAAATCCAGAAGAAAGCCTGGAGCACAGCATCCTCGACTTAGGGGACGATATTTTACCCAGGGTAAGCCTCATCCGATGATCGATGCGCGGGAAAGGTGCAAGCGTATCCTGAAGGAAGCAGACGATCCCGAAGTTGCCGATCTTGCTGCTCGACTTTCGTCCTGGGAGAGATGTCTTCGCTCGATCCCGTTGGAGATCTCATCGAGGCGATCCGGCTGGCGCAAGGCAGAGGCTGCCCGGCGCGGCGGGCCGCCTGACTGTGGTGGCTTCTGTGTGCGGCACAGATCAAGACCCACAGAATCTGGAGAAGCAGAAAGCGAGCCTGCAGGAGGCCGGGGTATTTCTCACTGCCCAGCCAGTGCAATAGCCGCAGGGTTGTGCCGGGATCTGCTCCAAAGGCGGGAGGACGCTAAGATGGATGAAATGATGGACCTATTTTCGGCGGCGCTATCGTGGCGATCAACGTGGGCATTCAAGACTTCGGAAGCGCGTTGGAAGCGCAAGAATATCCAGGTAGTCTATGTCGAATGGAGCCCACCGGCCGGTGGCGACCAGGAGATGATCGACTTACTTGACCAGTTATTGTAATACAGCGGGCGCCATATCCGGCTGGTATAATCGCCGGCATGATCACCATCCACCCCTACAACCCCGCCTGGCCGCAGGAGTTTGAAGCCATCCGCTCGGAGCTTGAGCAAATTCTAAGCCCGCTGGCCCTGCGCATCGACCACATCGGCTCCACCTCGGTGCCGGGGCTGGGCGCCAAAGACGTGATCGATATCCAGGTCAGCGTGCGCCGGCTGGGACCGGAGATCAGGCGCCGGTTTGTGCAGGCCGGGTACGTCTGCATCGAAACCATCGACCATGACCATGTGCCGCTGGGCGAAGACCCTGATCCCCGCCTGTGGGAGAAGCTGCTCTTCAAGGAGCCGGAAGGGCGGCGCCGGATCAACGTGCACGTGCGCATCGCCGGCAATCCCAACCAGCGCTACCCGCTGCTGTTCCGCGATTACCTGCGCGCACATCCCAACTCGGCCCGCACCATCGAGCTGATCAAGCGCCAGCTTGCCAGATACCACCCCGAAGATGTCGAAGCCTATTACGACATCAAAGACCCGGTCTACGATCTGATCTGGGACGCCGCCCAGGATTGGGCGGCAGCCACCGGCTGGAGCCCCGCATGAACCTCATCGACATCCCCCGTCACAGGCTGCACAACCAGGGCCTGGCCCGCCCGGCTTTCAGGACTGCTGCCGGGGTGGTGGAGGCGCTGGGGGCGGTGCAGGCGCAGGATTACGCCGGGGCCAAATGGGCGCTGGGGCTGCGCATGCCGGGCGCCACGGATGCGGATATCGAGCAGGCATTTACACATGGGGAAATTCTGCGCACCCACCTGATGCGCCCGACCTGGCATTTTGTCGCCGCCGCAGATATCCGCTGGATGCTGGAGCTGACCGGTCCGCGTGTCCACGCCGGAAACGCTTACCGCTACCGCCAGCTGGAGCTGGATGAGACCCAGCTCAAGCTCAGCCGGAGCCTGCTGGAAAAAGGGCTGCTGGGCGGCAGGCAGCTCACCCGCAATGAGCTGCGCCTCATCCTGGAGCAGGGGGGTATTCCTGCCCTGGAAGGGCAGCGCCTGGCCTACATCGTGATGCAGGCCGAGCTGGAAGGCCTGATCTGCAGCGGGCCGCGCCGCGGCAAGCAATTCACCTATATGCTGCTGGACGAGCGCGTCCCGCAGGGCAAAACGCTGGAGCGCGACGAAGCCCTAGCGGAGCTGGTGCGGCGTTATTTCACCACCCACGGCCCGGCCCTGATCAAAGACTTCACCTGGTGGTCGGGTCTGACCGCCAGCGATGCGCGGCGCGGCCTGGAGATGGTCCACGCTCACCTGGAGCAGGAGCGCATCGACAGGCAGACCTACTGGTTTCCAAACACCGGGCTGCCCGCCGGCGAGCAGGAGCAGGCGGCGTATTTGCTGCCCAATTACGATGAATATACCGTCAGCTACCGCGATCACAGCGCCGTGTTCGACCCGGCCTTCCTGGACAGGCTGGTTTTCAGCCACGTCCTGGTTCTGGATGGGCGCGTCGCCGGCACCTGGAAACGCTCGCTGCAAAAACGAGCCGTGCAGGTCGAGATAGAACCCTTTGAGGCGCTGAGCGCAGCCGGACAGCGTGCCGTTGAAAGCGCAGCCCACCGCTACGGGGTGTACCTGGAGCTGCCGGTTGAGCTGGGTATGATGTGAGATGAAAAAGAAGGTACCCGGCAGAAACGATTAAGCAATAACACAGGAGTTAACCATGGATGACCAGAAAGCTGATAAGATCATCGAGCTGATTACCCAGCAAAATAAAATGATCGGCCGGATCGGCCTGCTGCTGACCCACATCCTCACCTGGATGATCGTCCTATTCGTCACCAACTTCCTCGTCCAGATTATATTCCGGTAATAAAACCCAATTCATCAGCGTTGGAATATTTGCGTGCCACAGCATAGGGAAATTCGACCAAGCCGTACCCAATTGCCAGATCACGCTTATGCTGCTGCTTGACAAAAGCAATCTGAGCTTTCACCAGCTCCAACAGGCTGGCGGGCAGCATCGTCAGGCTGTCAATGTCGCATCTGCCATCGCGCACCACCACCTGAGATTGCTCCAAGTCAACATCTTTTACCCACAAACGTAGGAATTCCATCAGGCGCAGGCCGCAGCCATGCCATAAACGGGCCATCAGTTATCCGATTTTTCAGTGGAATAGGAATAGTGTTTGATGCGGATTGCGTCACTCTGTTGATCGAGAAGCTTTTCAGGCCTGGGTGAAGATGGATCAGACATGGGAGATCAACCGTTTAACGTCAGTGTATAATATTTGAACGGACAGGAAAATCCCGGCTACAACCGCGATAATGACCAGGTTTTTTTTCAGTATAGTAGAAGTCTATATAGTCAGGCACTTCCTTCTCACCTTAATAAACTGAATTCGTTGAAAATGTATCAATCTAAAACATATCATCTCCAAACATCATGGCAGTCTCTCTTGGTAATTCCAGGAGTGCTTTTGGCGTTGTTGCCTGTTTTCCTTTTATCTATTTACGGAATTGGGTCAAGCACAGTCACTGAGTTGTTATGTTCATTTGGTTTTATCTTTGGGTTGGCATCGCTCGCAATATTCTATGGTCTTACAAACCGACTGATTACAACTCAATTTGGCATCGAAAATTACTTTTTCTACCCGTTTCATGTTTTGGTTCCATGGGACAAACTAATTCGTGTCCAACTTGGACCATTTGGAAATGTTTTTCTGATCGCACAGCCAAAATCGTCTTCAAATTCGGTACTTAATATCTTCTCGCAAACAATACAATTAAACTCATACATCAGTAATTGGAAATATAGCGAGTTTATTCAAGATTTACGCAATTTTGCACCTCAAGTATGCATCCCTGATGAAATTCTCCATAAAAGGACGGTTCGATTTCCTTACCGAACAGGCACTTTTCTGCTTTATTTTCTTGCTTGCATCCTGTTCATGCTCGTTCCTTATCTCCTCATACCTAAAGACACTATCCAACCAATCGAGTTTGCTTGGGATTTTGCACTATTTGGATTTCTAGGGGGCGCTCTAGGTGGAATGGCAGAATTGTTACAATATAGCGTATGGCTGAGTAATGAACTTGATGAAAAGACAATAAAAAGAGTTGCCAGATTACTATATCTGACTCCCTTTAGCGCGTGGATGATGATATTTTTCATCGGCACTGCTATTCATTTCCTGACTGGTTACGAAGTAAGCAAAGACATGCAAGGTTCTGTAAATCTTGCATCTTTGTTCATTGGTTTTGTGCAATTCAAAATTCTGCATCGGGAATAATTTGGTGTAAAGTCGAATTCAAATTCATAAAAAGCGCCTGAAAAGCATGCACCTGACGCTGGGGATTCTGCGCTCATCCCAAGCAGTTTTCTACGCCTCAGCTTTTTCAAGTTGGACGGCTTCGCTGTCCCCACCCCAGTGCAGGTAACGCCTGGCGGTAGGCGGCTAATAAATTAAGATGCCATCTAAAGATTTCGAATTGTTCATTTGGAGTTGCTTTCCCAAAGATTTTCATGCTACCAGGGAAGGGTTAATGTACGATTCCCTGTTAAGGTTAGAAGGCGAAGAACGACAAATGGCGAAAGATCTGTTGATGGGAAAACTAGCTGGTTTCTCAAGTTGGATCATGGTTGAAGATCGAGTCATTGAAGCAGTAGGCTGGCTTCAACTCGAAGAGGCAGTAAAACCGCTTCAACGCCTTCTTAGATTTACGATTAGCCCTCTTTTGCGAGCACAAATAGGATTATCACTTTCTCGCATCATGGAATATCCCGAAGGTGTCATACTTGCTATCCAGGCTTTCGATAGAACACCAGTCTTCTGTCAATATAGTCGTCTAAAGTGCGTCGACTACCTCATGTTTTACGCCAAGCAACAAAAGGCTGCTGCGAAACGATTATTGGATGCCGCACATGACCGTGACGGTTTTGTTGCCTACTATTCCGTAGGATCATTAAAGTTTGTATTTGAAGAAAACTCTCAAATAACAAATCTACTCGACAACATTCTTGAAACATTAGTGAAACAGAAAGAGAAAATTCCTAGTGAAATTTCTGCTCGACAAGTCGCTCTCCGAAAAGTCTCCAGATTAATTGAAATTGAATTTAACAACAGATAACTATGGCCTTATTCCAACAATCGCCGCCTAACACAGCGTTCTCAGGACATGGATAGGTGTCCTTTTGGGAAATATGATAGCCTGCCATTTTGATGTGGTGCACTGGACAAGTGCGGTCTTTCGCCTACACATTCAGGGAAGCGACGCCAAACTGCGGATTCGGCGTCTGGCGGCTTTGTCCGCACATCAATCCTTAATCGTTGGGCCTCTCGTAAACGATGCTCAACCTCTAGACTCCGCCAGAGACGGCTCTCACGCTGCAATTCGCACCGGCCCTACGGGAAGGCTCGTGGCCCTAGGACCGTACTGTACTCCGAAGTTTTCCCACGCGAGAGTTCCGCCGTCCGGTTAGCTCGGGAAAAAGGGGACAGGTTTATTTTCCAGTAGACCGGTGCAGGAGGCAAATTACTCCGTCCCTTTTTACAGATAGGAATCGACATTTAGATATGGAAATTAAATAACAAGATTGGCTTCCAGAATAATTGAGATTAAGAACGAGGTGTAAAAAAATGTCATCGGTCAGAAACAAAAATCCCTGGGGCGTTTATCTGTTAACGGGCATTGTGGCCATCGGCATAATTTTAATCTTCGTGTTCAGTGAAAGCCTATCCACATTATTATACGAACCGTTGCTTACACCTGATGCATGGCGTGAGAGTCACCCTCACTTGCAAATCGGAAACTTGATAATCAGTGAACCAAGCTCTTCGCTGCTTATTTTTCTGCTGGCCGTCCTCTACCTTCGCGTTGCTTATCTATTCTCTCGCGGGCATGATACCCAGCAATCCCGCCTGTGGTGGGGCATTTTTATGCTTCTCTTTGGCCTGGGGGCAATCCAGGCCGGGGTCAGTTACCAGGCTTTCAGCTTTGAGATTAAATGTCGGGGTTATGATTATTGCCTTTGGACCAGCTGGTGGGAAATTGGCTACATGATTTGCACCGTGGCAGGAGTGGGCGCTGCTTTTATTGCTGTTGCCTATTCCGTTTTATCACACAAGGCAAGATATTTTTGGACCTCTTATGCCCTGACAAGTACATTAATTTATATTGGGGTGGCTTCTTTCGGGACAATTTCTGCCAACCGGTTTCTGATATCTTTTGAGATGATGATCATCTTTGTCCTGGCAGGATTTCTCGCCATTGCTGCCTATTCACTCTGGCAGTACCGCCAGAACAAGAATCCACTGATTAAGAAAATATTGAAGGTCGGAATTCTGTTGATATCCGTTATCGTTTTCTATTTTATCGGACTGGTCTCCGGCTATGCTGAGGTGTTATGGGAAAAAGGGATCTGGTTTAACGCCAATGATCTACTTCATGTACTGTTGTTTGGCTGGGTCCTATACAGTTATAATGCGTTGCACAAAACTCTGACGGATGCGCCGACAAACTATGTTGGTTATGGATAATGCGTCGTATCATAAAAACGCTTCTGCTTTAGCGGCACTGAGCTTGTTTGAGCATCGGGTGATGGTAGTCTGGCTGCCGCCCTATTGTTCGGATTTGAACCCGATCTAACGTTTCTGGCGTCATCTCAAGGATCGAGCCTGCGCCAACAAACTTCAGGATACGATTGAGCTGGTTATGTGTAGCGCTGAACAAGGATAGATCGAGCAAAATCGGGCTGAGCAAGTTTCGTGCTTTCATGTTGCAAAAACTTATGACGGTTCACTTAACCCGGGATATTTCATTCTCCAAAGAGATAAATATGCTGCAGACATTCATGTGGCAGAACAATGGTTTGCAGCCCTGATGGATGACTTTCTGGAGAATTTTAAAAGCGGTAAGGTGACTTTTGTCTTCCCCAACGAGCCGTGATGAGATGTGATTGCGCGTGAACGTCAGGAACACCTGCCCTGACGATGCAAACATCCCGGCGAATTGATCTTGCGCGGGATAAATTCCAAAACGAGGCGCAGCGGATCATGAGTACCTTGGGGTACTCTTGATTTCGCTGCGCCTCAACCATTGGCGGGGAAAAGGACAAAAATCGTCTGATCGGGCTAACCCCAAGTTCGAGCGGGGCCTGATGCGCAATCAGCAGCCTACTTCCTGCGCTGCCAGGAGCTGGTTGAGCAGGTCGCTGCCCGGCGGCACCAGGGTCAGGCCGCCCTTGCCTTCCAGTATTTTCTGCGTCTCCAAAATTTCAAACATGGCGTTGGCCACTTCGTCGTCGGCGGTGATCGCCTGCAGCGCCTGCCCGACGATGCGCGGGCGGATGGCGCCGGCCTTGGCGAACTCAATCGCCGCCTGGCGCTCGGCGGTGCTGGTGATGATGTTGACCTGGTTGGCGCCGTCCTGCTTGATGGCGGAGGTCACCTGGCGCAGGCGGTTGACCACCTTGGCTTCGATCTGCTGGATCATGCCGGTATCGCGGAAATGAACCTTGCGGATATAGACCGAGCCCAGCTTGTAGCCCCACTCATGCGAACGCGGCGAGACTTCTTCGCGCACCATGCGGCTCATCCCGTGGCGGTTGACCAGCATGGTTTCCAGCGGCATATTGCTCAGCGAGCGCACCACCGCGTTGGTGACATTGGCTGCCAGCGAGCCGCGCGGGTCGGCGTTTTTGAACAGGTACGACACCGGCTCGCTGATGTACATCTCGTACCAGATGCCCACGCCCATCGGGGCGCCTTCCTCTGAATTGACCGGGTTGCTGCGCAGGTACTGCTGGTCGAGGCGCATATCCAGCACCCGGCGGCTGCCCAGCCAGTTGACCAGAAAAGCGCTCGGGCCGATGCGCACAGGGCAGGATGTGCAGCCCGGGCTCACGCAGGATGCCCGCCACCGCCCGAAGAGCACAAACACCTGGCAGGTGCCTTCCTCCACGATGGTGTACAGGCCGATGATGCGCAGGATGAAGAGCAGGATGGGCATGATAAACCACATAGCCACAAAGGTCACAGCGGCGCCGATGATGAATTGAAAAACGGTATCCATCACTTCACCTCCCGCACGATCAGTCCGGCATGCGTGTAGAGCCTGAGGCGCACGTTGCGCAGGTAAGCCTGCAGCACCTCGGGGCCGTTCTGGCGCAGGGTGCGCAGCTGGTCGGCCAGGGCGGTCAGCGGCTCCACCTCGGCCTGGGCGTTGAGGGTCTCGATCTCCACCGCCCGTTTGGACTGCACGATCTTCTGGTCGGCCGAGGCCTGGGCCAGGCTGATATCCGACGAGACCTGGTTGTGGGCGGTGTTGATGGCTGCCAGGGCCGATTCCACTTCGGGCGGCGGGTCAATGCCGGTGATGAGCGAGGCGTCCAGGACGATGCCGTAGCGGGCGGCGGACGAGGCGCACTCGCGTTCCATGTGCTCGTTCAGGTCGCGCAGGTTCTTGCGCAGATCGTTGATGGAAACGCCGGTCACAATGCTCATCTCACCGCCGCGCGCCGCTTCGGGCTGCGGAGCTTCGAAGCTGGCGATGCGCTCGCGCAGCACAGAGACGAAGTAGCCCATGACGTGCGAAATGGGCCGTTTGACGCCGAACAGGTAGGCGTACAGGTTGCTCTCGGCCACCCGGTAGCGGATCTGCCCGGTGAGGCCGGTGTTGAGCTGGTCTTTGGTCACGGCTTCCAGGATGGTGCCGCCCGAGTTGGCGCTCGGGTCTTCTGTGTCCTGCGCCATGTTGATCGTCTGGGTGGCGATGGAGACTTTGTAAATGCGCTCCCACGGCCATTTGAGATAGGGGCCGCCGGGCGGGATGACGCGCACCTGCGGGTAGTTGTAACGCTGTTTGTGCTCGTCGGTGAGGGTGTCACCCAGGGGTGAATCGGCGGTCATGGCGCTGCCCACGCGTTCCGCCCGCCCGAAAATGGTTTTGACCGCCCGCTCGTTTTGGTCCACCGTGTAGAGGGCGGTGAGCAGGTAGCGGCCAATGAACCAGGCTGCAAATCCAACCAGCATGCCGAACAGGTAACTCATGGATGGCTCTCCTTGATTGGGATGGGATGATACCTGATTATAACTTGGTTCCGAGGGCGGGGCCATCCACGAATGAAAGGCCACGAATAAACGAATGAGCGTACTGCAAGAACAGCACATTAACAACTGAAACATGTACATAAGCCAGGCCGAAGCCAGTAGAGCGGCGCAAACCAGACTTCGATTGAGTGAAAAATTGCGGAAAAAGCAGCCGCTCTGGCCTTCTTCGAAGTGAGCTTCCCGCGCTGCTTGTTGTTTTCGTAACGGTTAATTCGGCGTAAGTTCACCGCCAAGGCCGCACAGGTGAATGCACATGCCACCCGAAACAAGCCTCGGAGGCGCAACTTTCCACCCCGCAGCGTGTGCTTGACTTGGAATATCGTGGCTTCAACCGCCGGTCGCAGTCCTCGCGCTTCTTCTTTACATAGCTCGAAGCGCCTGCGTCTCTGCGAAGAACAGGCTCTATCTTTGGGCACGGATAGGAAGAAGTGCGTTTTTTGCTTATTGGTCTGGACAGGGCACTGCCGAGAATGAAAAAAAGCGCAACTTTGACATTCTTGTGACTCAAAGGTCAACCGGAAGGATTTCCCCTTGGCCGACAAGCTAATCGAGGCGGAAAGTCCGGCCGGGCAGACGGCTTGAGTAACAGCTCCTTCCTGATCCAGTTCCATGGCGAAATCGGATAAGGCCAGCCTGCCGTCCTGATGGTCGGGTAGCCTGCCGGTCAAGGCAGTGGTGATGTGTTCGACTTCCTGTGTGCGCATGGCTTGATCGACTTCGGGACCCACGTAACCGCCATCGGTGACCATTTTCTCCAGGTCGGTGCGTTCCTTCAATTCGGGCAGTGCGGTTTCCATCAAGGTTGTATCCGCGGTGCGATTCTCATCCGTCTGTGTCAGGACGATCAATTGGAGCGGGTTTTCAGGATGGCAGGTTTCCGACAGGTTGCCAACGTAGCCCTTGTAAACCCGGTTGCCCTTGATCCGATAGCTGGCTTCGAGATCATCCAGAGATTGTAAGCAGCCTGCCTGGATCTCTTTGTTCGCCTTAGCCTTCACTTCGGCTTCGATCAGATGAAAGTTTTCGTGAAAAAAGCGCCTGGCCACCTGATAAACCGGATGCGCCTCATATGGCTTGGCCAACCTGCCCAACAGATCGCATAAAACCTCCCCCAGCTGCTGAATGCGTTCCCACACCGCTTCCTTGCCCTTGATCCGGTAGGTGTACTGCCCGGCGCTCTGGTGTAGGTAAGGGGCAAAGATTTCGGCATAAGCGGCTTGGTCTTCATCACAGAGAATGCGATGCAAGCGTTGGAGGACTTCTACCAACAGTTCCAGGCGGCTCAGATCGGCAATATTACTCAAGAGTTGCGTGCTGTCCATGCGCTGCACATCGGTTCTCACGTCTAGTTTCTGAACCTGCTCGTCGGTCACCTGGTTGAAAACCACCTGGAACAAGTTCTCCCCGCTTTTCAGGGCATGCTCGCTGAGCCGCTTGCGAAAGTAGTATAGCGTGCGCAGATCGAAATCGCCTTCGCCAAAGTTATCGCAGCCCAGGGCATAGCGCACTTGCAGATCGAATAGAAAATGCTCGTACAACTCTTCATCCGACCAGCCGCGGCTTTCTTTGATGATATCCAGCCCAACCAGGACATTGACCGGCACATTTGGCCGCGATGGGCCTGGGTCGTAGAGCACTGCAAAACGGTCTTCGGGGATGCGCAAGAAGACTTCGCGCCGGAAGCTATCGGCCCACGAGTTTCTCAGATACTTGTGCGATCGTTCTGGCAGGTCATTGACATCGCTGAGCAACAAAGGTTGTTGGGTGCGCCGGTTTTTCTTGTACATGGGTCAGCCTTCGGGTGTTGGTATAGCCCGATTATATTAAAAATCTGCCTTTTTGAGGAGGGGCGAAATGGGACAATTTTGATCTCCTCCTTTTTGCAGTACGCTCACGAATGTCCCCCGATTTCTTTATGCAAAGCTCGCCAGCGCCGCCGCAACTGGCGGGGGTGGTTTTTGTTCGTGTGTTTCGTGTTGTTCGTGGTTTAAGGTTTTCAGGGGGCTGGGTGATTGGTTCGTTCGCAGCGGCGGTTTGGTTGTACAATCCATTTGTTTGCCCGGTTTCGATCCTGGTCTGGCCTGGCGTGCGGCATACAACCCAAACGGCAGGTACGTCTTCTCAGCAGAATGGATAAGCCAACCATGCGCTTTTATAAAATTCTCACCGTTGCCATTTTAATCCTGTTGTTCAGCGCTGCCTGCAGTTCAAAACCCGCTTCTGTGCCTCTCCCTTCGCCAACCCCTTTGACAGCTTCCACCAACACACCCGTTCCACCGGCCCCAACCGCAGCGCCGCCAACGCTTACGCCAACCCCGACCCCAACAACGGGTCCAAAAGATGCGTTGATCGCCGCTGCGAAAGAATTTTTGCTCTCATCGGCAGACCCGGACAGGCAGGAAATGTATAATTACCCGCAATACGTAGAAGAACTGGATTTGGACGGTAACCATTCTTACCTGATCCACTGGTGGATGGCCGGGCTGCGCAGCCTGCATATGTACGAAACCATCACAATTGCGCAGCAGCCCTGGGGGAATGTACCTGAAGAGAATTTACCAGGTTCAGAGCGTTACGGTGCAATCCCTATGGCAGGAGATTCTCCACTTGTTGGTCAAAGCTCGCAAGCCTTCGAAGCGGATGATAAATCGCTGGTAGGTTTTGCTTTCATCAAAGGCAACGCGCTGGTCACTATCTATGCCTTAAACTTCACACTGGATGAGGTGACCAACCTGGGCAGGCTGATTGAGATGCGCCTGCCAGAATCGTTCCCGGCGCTGCCTCCAATCTCGTTCCCAGACCAGCTGGATCCATCGGTATTCGACCAATATTTTGAGGAAGTAACCCTTGGGGGGCACAGAAGTGGTGGCGGAGTGGAACCTTTAGCGATCTTTCCCGGTCCGGGTTTTGTTGCCTGGGACTTTGTGGAGAAACCCAATGCACCCTGGGTGCTTGAGCGGAACTTCGATACCCCAATGTGGGAGACGGCGGTCTATGATTTGCAAGCCAATCGCTATATCTTTAAGAACACGGCCATCTACGGCGGCATTGCTGGAGATAAATCAGCTTGCGGCACCTGTCGATTTCCTCCAGGCAAATATGAATTCAAGCTGGCGATGAAAGATGTATTGGTGGCTTCCATACCTTTTGAATTTGGCCAGCCGTAAAGACTTTCTCTCGAGTGCGCCGGTCGCGGCCGCCTGTGGTGACCAGCCCCGTGCCTGGATGGCGCCGTCGTGGCGCATGCCGCTGTTGAGGCAGTCGCCCTGGAGATGCGTCTGGATCTGGAGCCTTCTCAGATTGCGCTTACAAATGGACGCCCATGAACAGGTCTGAAAAGCAGCTGCCATTCGGTATTCCGCTTAACCTGGCTTTCGTTGCCATCGCCATGTTGATCTGGGGTCTGGGCGAAAGTTTGTTCATCTTCTTTTTGCCGCTGACTTTCCAGCGCTGGGACACGGATGCGGTTCAAATCGGCGCCGTGCTCAGCATGATCGGGGTCACAATGGCCTTCGTGCAGGCGCCGGCCGGGTATCTTTCCGACCGTTTCGGAACGCGCCCGGTGATCCTGGCCGGTATGCTTGTGGGAATCACCGCTGCGGTGTTGATGGCCGTGGCCCGGACCCTGCCGTTATTTGTTTTTGGGTTATTGGCATACGGATCCACCTCATTCATCGTTGCGCCCATGAACAGTTATATCACCAGACTGCGCGGCAGTTGGAGTGTGCAGCGCGCCGTGACGTTTGTCTCTGCCTCGGTGCAGGTCGGCGCGATCCTCGGGCCGGCGCTCGGGGGCCGGATCGCCGATTCAGCCGGAATTTCCGCTCTCTTCCGCTATTCCGCCGGCCTTTTCCTGGCATCCACGCTGATGATCTACTTTGCAACCCGTCCGTTGGGACAGGCGCCGCAAGATACCGCTATAAAAATGGTCAGCCCGCTGGCGAACCCGCGCTTCCTCGGCCTGCTGGCGGTCGTTTTCTTCACCATCGTTGCCCTCAGCGTACCGCAGCAAATGACATCCTTATATTTGCAGGATGTTCACCAGCTTTCCATTCGGGATATTGGAACGATGGGGACGGTTGCCAGCATCGGCACGGCGGTCGTCATGTTCTCCCTCGGAGGTCTGCGCGCCCCGACCGGAATGTTGATCGGGCAGCTGCTGATCGCGGCTTTTGCCCTTTTGATGTGGCGGGGAAACAGCGTGACGGTGTTTATCACCGGGAACTTTTTCTTCGGCGGGTACCGCCTCTACCGTGCGATGGCGGTTGCCTTTTCAAGCTCTCTGGTCAAAGCCGGGGATATCGGGCTGGCCTATGGGCTGGTGGAGACGGGGAACGCCGCAGCAATGATCGTGGCGCCGCTGGCAGCCGGGGTCCTGTACAATTTCCGGCCGGAAACCGTGTACACCGCCAGCCTGGCCGCTCTGGCCTTCACCGCGCTGCTGAATGTGCTGCTGCTGCGTGAAAAGCGCAGGGCGACATCCTCGGGACCGGTTGTGGGTTAATCAATATGTGCTGGGAGGGCGAAGATTTTGCCATGTTGTTGCGAGCGGGCGATCTCCAGCGAGCAGCCTGCCCGGAGTGGAGCAGCGGTTTTTCGTTCGTGTATTTCGTGTGGTTCGTGGTTGAAAAACCCCGGCCCTCGCAGTTACGCCAGACATCAAGTTATAATGGTTGATCGAACCAACAAGGAGACCTCACCGACATGCGAGAAAACAAGCTGAAAACCCTCTGGCGAAACGGCCAGACCGCCACCAACGCCTGGCTGACCATCCCCAGCCCCTGGACGGCCGAAATCATGGCGCACGCCGGTTTTGACGCCGTCACGCTGGATATGCAGCACGGTCTGGCCGGTTACGAGACCATGCTTGCCATGCTGCAGGCGGTTTCGACCAGCGAAACCACCCCCCTGGCGCGCGTGCCCTGGAACGATCCCGCCCTGACCATGCGGCTGCTGGACGCCGGAGCCTACGGGGTGATCTGCCCGATGATCAATAACCGGGCTGAAACCGAGGCTTTTGTGGGCGCCTGCCGCTACCCGCCCCTGGGATACCGCAGCTACGGCCCGACCCGCGCCAATGTTTACGCCGGCGAGGATTATTTCTGGCAGGCCAACCAGACCGTCATCACCCTGGCGATGATCGAAACCGCCCGGGGCCTGGAAAACCTGGACGAAATCCTCGCTACCCCCGGCCTGGATGGCGTGTACGTGGGCACTATCGACCTGAGCATCAGCCTGGGGCTGGCCGGCCTGGGGGATTTGAATGACCCCGCCCTGAAAGATGCGGTCAAGAAAATTTTGGCGGGCGTCGCAAAATACGGCCTGGTGGCGGGTGTACACGCCAAAAATATGGAAGAGGCGGCGTTGTTATCTGACTGGGGCTTCCGTTTGATCACCCCTGCCACCGATACGATTCTTTTACAAACCGCTGCCCGTAAAATTGTCGAGCGGAACCGGGCGTTAAAATCCTGACGGGATGGAGAGGACATCATGAAAATGGATTTTGTTGATTTGCGTTCAGACACGGTGACCTGGCCGACCGATGAAATGCGCCGGGCCATGGCGGAAGCCCCGGTGGGTGATGATGTTTACGGCGAAGACCCCACCGTCAACCGGCTGCAGGAGCTGGCCGCGGAGCGCCTCGGCAAAGAAGCCGGGCTGTTCGTGCCATCCGGGACGATGGGCAACATTGCCGCGGTGCTGGTGCACTGCCGGCGCGGCGATGAAGCCATCATGGGGAGCAAATCGCACACCTTTCTCAACGAGGCCGGCGGGGTGGCTGCCCTGGGCGGGGTGCAGGCGATGACGCTGCCCAACCAGCCGGATGGCACGCTGGATCTGGACGAGATCCGCTCCGCCATCCGCGAGGAAGATCCACATCACCCGGTTTCGCGCCTGGTGGTTTTGGAGAACACACAGAACGTGTGCGGCGGGGTGCCGCTGACGGTGGAATACACCCGCCAGGTGGGTGAGATTGCCCATGAGAACGGCCTGGCGCTGCATCTGGATGGCGCCCGCCTGTTCAATGCCGCCGCAGCGCTGGGGGTTCCGGCCCGTGAGCTGGCCGCGCCGGCCGATTCTGTCACCTTCTGCCTGAGCAAGGGTCTGTGTGCGCCGGTGGGATCGGTGCTGTGCGGGTCAAAAGAATTTATCCACACGGCCAACCGCATCCGCAAACAACTGGGCGGTGGGATGCGCCAGGCGGGCATCCTGGCAGCCGCCGGGATCATTGCGCTGGAGGTGATGGCTGGCCGCCTGGGGGAAGACCATACCCGGGCAAAACAGCTCGCCCGGGGGCTCGTAGGGCTGCGCGGACTGGTTCTGGAGAGCGAGACGCCCGCCAGCAATATGGTCTACGCGGGTCTGTCGACTGAATACCCCGGCTCCATCCAGGAAGTCTACGACCGCATGGCCCAACACGGGGTGCTGGTGGATATTGCCGGTGCGCGGCGTTTCCGCCTGGTGACGCATTACTGGGTGGACGACTCCGGCATCGACAAAACCATCCAGGCCTTCAAAGCTGTGCTCGGGTAAGCTGGAAAAGATGAGGATCATCCGTTTTGGCCCCGAGCAAGGCCGGTCGATTGAGCAGTTCGGCAGCACGCAGGCGGTGATTACCGCGGTTGCCCGGGCGCCGGGTGAAGGGCACGTTCACTGGCTGGTTCTTGCCCCGGGCGGCCTGGTTGGCAGCCACCCTGCCAGCGGAGACCAGCTTTACCTGGTCGTCCAGGGGGATGGTTTTGTTCAGGGGAGCGCCGGCGAATGGCTGCCCATCCTGAGCGGGGAGGCGGCGTTCTGGCAGGCGGGCGAGTGGCACGCTTCGCGGACGGAAAACGGCCTGACCGCCGTGATCGTCGAAGCCAGCCGCCTGGAGCTGAACGCCAGCCTGCCCGGAAAACAGACCGCAGCATAAGTGCGCCATGCCCGAAATCGTCGTCTTCCTGGCTGGCTCCGGTTATTTCATCTATGTTTCACGCGCCTCCCTGGCGGCGAGGAACTCGCACGGCTTCTACCGCTTCTTTGCCTGGGAAGGGCTGCTGGCGTTGTTTTTGTTGAACTGGCGAGGCTGGTTCCGGGAGCCGTTCTCGGGGATACACCTGCTTTCCTGGGCGCTTTTGACCGTCTCGCTGGGGCTGGTGATCCCCGCCCTGGTCTTGCTGCGCCGCGCCGGCAAACCCGGCGTTGAGCGGCAGCAGGCCGATCTGTTGGGCCTCGAGAAAACCTCGCGGTTGGTTACCAGCGGGGTTTACCGCTCCATCCGCCACCCCATGTACAGCTCGCTCTTGTTCCTGGGTTGGGGCATCTTTTTCAAAGCGCCCTCCTGGGTTGGCGGGCTGCTGTCGGCGGGTGTGACCGTTCTGCTGTACCTGACGGCGCGCCGGGAAGAGGGCGAGGATGTGGCCTTCTTTGGCGAGGCCTACCGGGATTATATGCTGCGGACGAAAATGTTCATCCCCGGGGTGTTTTAGCAAGCGGGGCTCATATTTGGAAGGAGATTGGCGTGACATCCAAAAAAGGGACGAAAAAAGGGCATGACCCAAAGCCTACACCGGCGGCAAAGGCGGAGCGTATCACGGTTGAAAATGTCAATGTCACCGGGTACACCACCACGGTCGATGCGGTGAAATATCACGCCATGCGCCATGCGCTGCTCCAGGCGCTGCCCGACCAACCCCCCGGGTTGACCCAGGCCGAGATGATCGAGGCGGTGAAGGTGTACCTGCCCGATGACCTTTTCCCGGGCGGGGCAAAAGCCGGCTGGTGGTCCAAAACCGTCCAACTTGACCTGGAAGCCAAGGGCAAAGTTATCCGCCGGGCGACCAAACCACTGCGCTGGTACCGAAAACCCTGAGCACGGGGGCGGAAAAATGTCGCTATTTTTACCGGCGGCAGGCGGAATAAGAGGCGGCGGGCATCCCGGGCCAAAACTGGGATATACTTGTGCCACATTTGTGCTAATGCTTTCATCGCAACCCGGGAGACCTGCCTGTGAAATCCCACATCGATGCCGTCAAAATCAAGCGCCGCGCCGCGCTTTCCAACTATGCCAGTGTTGGCGGGCTGCTGGTGCTGCTGGCCTCGGTGGCCCTGCCCTACTTCCGCTCCAACCTGGCGTGGGCCGCCTCCCTGCTGATGGTGGTTGGCCTGGCGGCTTCAATGACCGGCATTTACTTCGCCAACCGCTGGGTCAAGCGCCCGCGCCCTGAAGACGTGCTCGACCAGGCCCTGAAAGGCCTGACCGACAGCTACCAGTTGTACCACTATCCACGCCTCGCCGCCGACCATGTTCTGCTGTCCCCGACGGGTGTGCTGGTGATCGAGACCGTCAACCTGGAGGGGGCGTTTACGTACCGGGAAGGCCGCTGGCGCGAGCGCATGAACCTGGGCCGTTCGCTGCGCTGGATCGTCGAAGAGCACCTGGGCGACCCGGCCCGGGCGGCTCTCTCAGCGGCGGATGACCTGCGCGGCAAACTGGGAGAAGGCGCCCCGGTGCGGGCGGTGGTGGTTTTTACCCACCCGCGCGCCGTGGTGGAGGCCGAAGGCGCACCCCTGCCGGTGCTGCGCCCGGAAAAGCTGAAGAAGCACGCCGCCGATAAAGCCCCGCGCCTGACCGGCGATGTCTATGCGGGTGTTGAAAAGTTTTTAGGCGAGATGGTTTAAGCGTGGGGATGGCGCCGGGGGCAACCCCGGTGTCCTTGTATCGAACCAGGGCGGGGAAGTTCCGGCAGCGCCGGAACGATTTAAGGAGTTGGGTATGCGAGCACCCGCCAGCTTACGGGTATTGTTATTTCTGGGGTTGTTGTTTCTCACATCCTGCGCTGCTCCCGGTCCGGTGCAGACCGTGGAAGCCGGGCAGAGCGGTTTGCAGTTCATCGAGTTTTATTCGCCGCTCTGAGCAAGCTGCCGCGAGGTTCTGCCCATCGTGCATGGGCTGGAAAAAGAATACGGCAGCCGGATTGAATTTGTGCGCGCCAACATCCACAACCCCGATTTTGAACCGCTGATGGAGCAGTACGGCTTCAACACCACGCCCGAATTTTACCTGGTGGATGCCGGTGGGCAAATCCTGGGTGCCTGGTTCGATGGGATCAGCGCAGCCGAGCTCAGGCAGGCGTTTGACGAAGCCCTGGAATAAAAAAACACCCGGCGCGTGCATGCCGGGTGTTTGTCTTTCGGGTCTTGCTTGAACTGATGGATCGTGCGCAGCTTACTCTTTCAGCATCCATCTATTCAGTTGTCAGAACGGGTCTCAACGCCACTCGTACAAACTTGCCGGGCTCACCGGACCCCATTATTTAGGAGCCGTCACTGGTTCCACAGGCTGCCAGAGAATACCTTTAAGGCAAAGCGCCTGCATTCGGAGTTTGGGGTTCGCCCCCGCTGAGCGTCAAACCACTTACAACTACTCGAACTACCAACCGCTCAGCGTGTGGCTGAGACCACCACGGATCGTTGATACTATTCATTTGTAAGATTTACCTGGTAGCCTCCTTTCCGTTACTGAACAAAGGGTCGTTCAATAGGATTTTGTTGCGCCCAGGATCGGGCGGTGGAGCTACTTTTATTATCGCGAATAAAATCGCAAAAAGCAAGCGTTTTGCGTAGATTCTCACAATATTGTAATCTTTGGGATCATTCCAGGCTGCCGGTGACCTTTTCCACTTCGGCCAGAATCTCAGCAGACTGCACCAGGGCCAGCATGGTGTTGTGATCGGGGTAGAGCGGGCGGTCGATTTCCAGGTGGGCCACGTGGCGGCGGATGCACTCACGGGCGGCGGTGACGCCTTTTCCGGGGGTAAAAGTGCGGAAATCCAGGGCCTGGGCGGCGGCCATAAATTCGATGCCCAGAACGCCCCAGGCGTTCTCCAGGATTTGGCCGTTTTTGAGGGCGGTGTTCATCCCCATGGAGACGAAATCTTCCTGGTCGGCGGCGGCGGGGATGGACTGGATGCTGGCAGGCGCCGACAGAATGCGCTGCTCCACAATCAGGTGGTCGGCGGTGTACTGGCTGAGCATCAGGCCGGAATAAAAGCCGGGGTTGTGCGCCAGGAAGTCTGGCAGGCCCACCGAGAGGGCCGGGTTGGTCAGCCGGTTCAGGCGGCGCTCGGAGAGCACGCACACCATGGTGATGGCTGCTCCGGCCATATCCATGGGCAGGGCCACCGGGCTGCCCTGGAAGTTGGCCCCGGTCAGGGTCAGGCGCGCTTCGGGGATAAAGATGGGGTTATCGCCCACGCCGTTGAGCTCGATCTCCACCTGGCTGCGGGCGTAGGCGATGGCATCACGGGCTGCGCCGATCACCTGCGGGGTGGAGCGCATCGAGTAAGCATCCTGCACCTTGGTTTTCACCTTGCCGGTGGTCAGGTCGGAGCCTTCCAGCACCTTGCGGATGTTGCGGGAGGAGACGATGGCGCCCTTGAAGCCGCGCAGCTCGTGCAGCCGGGCGTCGTAAGGCTTCATGTTGGCCAGCAGGGCTTCCAGGCTCATGGCGGCGGCGATTTCCGCCTGTTTCAAAAAGCGCTCCATATCGTAGATGTGCAGGGCGCTCATGGCAGTCAGCAGGTTGGAGCCGTTGATGGCTGCCAGGCCGTCACGCGCCTGCAGGCCGGGGATGGGGATGCCGGCGCGCTGCATGGCCTGCGCCCCGGGCAGGCGCTCGCCCTGGTAAAAGGCTTCGCCCTCGCCCATCAAGAGCAGGGCAGCCTGGGCCATGGGGGCCAGGTCGCCGGATGCGCCCACCGACCCCTTCTGGCACACAACCGGGGTGACGCCCTTGTTGAGCATCTCCACCATGGTCAGGGTGATCTCCGGGCGGCAGCCCGAGTTGCCGTGGGCATGCACGTTGATGCGCCCGGCCAGGGCGGCGCGCACATGCTCGATGGGCGCCGCGGCGCCGATGCCGGCCGAGTGGTTGTAGACCAGGTAGCGCTGAAAGTCTTTGACCTGGTCATCGCTGAGCAGCACTTCAGAGAATTCGCCGA
The DNA here is from genome assembly GCA_963705155.1 of uncultured Chloroflexia bacterium. Taxonomy (GTDB): domain Bacteria; phylum Chloroflexota; class Anaerolineae; order Anaerolineales; family UBA4823; genus CAVPJC01. The sequence goes on from CAVPJC010000007.1 coordinate 49,893, forward strand.
TGCCGGTATTGGTGCCGTACATGGTTTCACGGGCGGCCAGCTTCTCTTCCAGCATCAGGCGGCAGATGCGGATGCGTTCCAGGGCAGCCGGGGCTAGCGCCACGGGTTCGTTATAGCGGGCGATGGCAACCAGTTTTTCAATCGTCAGGGAAGTTCCGTCGAGGGTGATGGGCATATGCGTCTCCTTGTGAAATTTATCTTAATCCCAAACAGGCTGGTTGTCCATAGGTTCACAAAGAAAGCTCCGTTTCATTGGCTGGCCGGTGACCATCTTGCTGCAGTTGATCCTGACGCAATTGGTCACCTTTGTGTTCTCCATGTTCTTCCCCGGCGTCGAAAATTTCCCTGAGACACGTGCCGGGCTTTTTGTCGTTATCGCCGGGTTCTCATTTGCAACCGGTGTATGCCTGGGGGGATGGCTGGCGCTCAGGCTGGGCTGGCTTCATATCCAACCGGAAATTTTGGTCAGGTCAGCCGGTGCGCTGATCAGCGCCTACCTGCCTCTGCTGGTGGGGTTAATCTTTCATCGCATCGAAGTGGGAAGTCCGTTCTTCCTGATCGCCATCCTGGCAAGCATCCTGGGGTTCTACATACCTGGATGGATTAAACGGAAATAGCCCGGGCGGGGCGATGCCTGATTGCCTTCGAATGACATCATGGCGGGGATTGGAGCCGGCGCCATCCGGTTGGGCAATCACCTCCCCGGCGGTGACGGGTATGCACGCAGGTTATCCGGGTCTGTCGGGGTTTTCCTCATCATTCGCCCAGGTCGCCGGGTTGCCCTTGATGTAAATCGCGATGCGGTTGTGGTCGTAATCGGAGCGGATGATGTGCTGGTAATAATTGCGCTGCCAGATGGGGGTTTTGGATAATTCGGGCAGGGTCCACAGGTGTCTGGTGAGCACCGATTTGAATTGGCCGATGATGGCGCCCAGGGAGCCGTGACCGGGGCCGTGGGGGTGCGGCGATTCACCCGGCGGGGGCAGCGTTTCCGCCTCCGTCGAAGCCTGGTCTGCATTGGATCGATGACGGAGGCGCCCTCTGCAGGGGCTGGTTGGGCTGCACCGGCCGCCGCCTCAGGCTCGATGATCAGGATGGCGTGGATATGGTTGGGCATGACCACAAAAACGTCGGATTGCACGTTGGAAAAGCGCTGGCTCACGCGCTGCCACTCCTGGTGGGCAATTCTCCCGGCGCGGTTCAAGCGCATTTTACCGTTAGCAATTTCCCCGAAGATGCATGCCCGGTTGTGCGTGACGATGGTGATGAAATACGCCCTGGCCTGGGAATAATCATACCCGGGTAAGCGGATGGTACGGCGGGGCTGTTTTTTAGTCGCGGATTTCATCGATCAATACCTGCCATGTTCATTATATCGCAGGGTCGAACGTCTGCCGGAATCTGTTGGGGCGACCTGGTCGTTACTCGGGCAGGGGCAGGCGGCGCTTTCCGACCGAGTCGCGCACGGTGTTCAACATCAGCCGTTTGAGAATGGCCGAAAACGGTATGCCGTACAGGTCCAGAATCACCGAAAGAGCCACATCCAGCTCTTTGGGGCCAAAGGCGGGGTTGCAGTTGGTATCGATGAAAAAATAGCGCCCCGACTGGTCCAGGCGGATATCGAACTTGCCGTAGTCGTACATTCTGCTGACATCGAAGGCTTTTTTTACGTATTCCTTCAAGATCGGATCGTGATACTTTTTGTAGCTGTAAGACATTTCCCCCGTGGTGAGCCATTCGTCATCGAAGGTGAGGTAAACATATTTCTGGTCCGGATGGGTGAAGATCTTTTCGGCCATGTACACTTTTTTGTTCTTGCCTTCCAACAGGATGGCGGTAATTTCACGGGTGCCGATAAATTCCTCCACCAGAACCGGCTGTTTGTAGGTGTGGATGAGGAACTTGAGGCGTTTGCGCAGGTGTTTCTCGTTGTCCGATACGGCATCCCCGGTGATTTCCACTGCGCCGTGGATGGCGTTGAACTTGGAGATCAGCGGAAAACGCAGGGAAGGGTCCAGGTAATCCTTGGGTGTGTTGAACAACTGGTGGTTGGGCACCGGCACGCCGTTCTGCTGGAGCAGCTTCCTGACCAGGTATTTATTGGTATCCAGCGACAACCCCAGGATGTCGGCGCCGGTGTAGGGGATATCCAGCAGCTCGAGCACACCTGGTATGGCCGATGACAGGCTTTCGTCGCCCTTGATCGAATCGACCAGGTTGATCACCATCTGCGGTTTATCCCTGCGCAGAGTTTTCCGCCAGGGCGGCGTCCCCGGGATACAGGCAGACCTGCACCCCCAGCGAGCTCAGGTAAGCGCCGATCAACCGGGCGTCATCGAAGGCGTCTTTTTCGGTGATGTACTGCGCTTCGGTGGGAAAATAATCTCTTTGCACATCGCTGTAGATGATGGCGACCTGGTGCGGCAGCTCAAATTCGGTATCGTTTTTTTCGGTGGTTGGTAAATTTTTATTCACAAGATGGCCTTTCACAATGAACCATATGGATTATAGCCTATTGTTGGGCGTGAAACAGCCTGCCGAGCTGTCACACTTCCCCGCACAACACCCCTCAATCACCTGATATACGGGCATCCCCCAGGCGCTCCCCCGTGTGATGCGGGCATCCCAATGCCCGCCCCTGCCGTCCACGAATGATCGCATGTCTTCGGCCTTCATGCGTGAATTCGTGATATTTTCATTCGTGAATGGCCTCGCATATCAAGATACCCGGCCATATGGTCAGGATTTGCCCCAATAAATAGGCCATTAATGGTAATATAACGTTTATTAAGCCAAATTGGGACACCGATGAACTGTCTTTACTGTGACACAGTTCTTTCACCAGCCGATGCGATCTGCCCGGTATGCAGCGCCCCGGTGTTGCCGCCGGGAGACAGTACACCGCTGCTCGATTTTGCAGCCTTCATTGAAGAGCGCACGCATGCTTTTGCCGGGCGTGAGTGGGTGTTGGACGCCGTGGATGCCTGGCTGGGCGACCCAACCGCCGGGCGGGCGTTCCTGATCGGCGGCCCACCGGGGACGGGCAAATCGGCCGTTGCGGCGCGCCTGTACCAGACCAGCCGCTCTCCCCAATTTTCCGCAGGCCGGAGGAACCTGCGGCCGGGCTGGCTGGCGTATGCCCATTTCTGCCAGGCCAATCACGAGCTCAGCCTGGCTCCGCGTGAGTTTGTCCGCAGCCTGTCGCTTGCCCTGGCCCGGCGCTACCCCGCTTTTGCCTCCATCTTGATCGAAAGGAGCGATCCGCGCATCCGGTTTCACATTGTCCAGACAGTCGGTGAGGTTGCCGCCGGAGGCCAGGTTCAGGGGGTGGTGATCCAGGATTTGCATTTGCAAGAGATGAGCCCGCGCTCGGCCTTCAGCGAGTACGTGCTGGCGCCATTGTTTCAGCTGTGCACGCCCGATTTTCAGCAGCAAATCGTCATCCTGGCCGAACTCGATGGACGAAGCGCGCACCTTCTCACCCACTGAAAACATCGCCCTGCTCTTGAAAAACCTCGTCAATCACCCCCAGGCCCTGCCAGCCCAGGTGCGGCTGGTGCTCACCGGGCGTTTTGCCGACCCCGACCTGCAGCGCACCTTCCGGCCCGCCGATCTGGATCTGGGGAGAGACGCCCCGGCTGGCGTTGAGGATGTGGTGGTCTTTGCCAGGCAGCGGCTTACTGAGCAGTTCCCGGATCAGGCTGAAGCAGCTGCACATGCGGTGGCGGAAGCCAGCCTGGGGAATTTTTTATACGCCCAGTATGTCACCGACGACTTGCTGTCGGGTGAAAACTTTGATCTTACAGACATGAGCCTGCCGGACGGTCTGGAGGGGGTCTATCGCAGCTTCATCCAGCGCGAGCTTGAGCGGCGTCAATTGAAATGGGAAGAGAGCGATTTTCAAGAGCTTCTGGGTCTCCTGGCGGCTTCGCGCCAGCCAGGGCTAACCCGCGGCCAATTGGAAGGCATCACCACCTGGAAATGGGAAAGATTGGACGGCTGTATCCATGACGTCTACCAGTTCCTGGCGGGACCCCGCCTGGAAGGGCCTTTTCAGATCTACCACCAGTCCTTCCGGGAATTCCTGCTGGAAGATGCCGAGTATCCGGTTTACCCGGGGGCAGCGCATGCCCGCATCGGCGAATATTTTTCCGACCGGCACCGGGGAAAATGGGCGCAAAGCCAGGATGAGTACGCCCTGCAGCACACCTTCAACCACCTGTTGGCGGCCTGCAGCGTGGCAGATGTCGCACCGGAAAAGCTGGACGGCCTGACCCGGCGGGTCGTCAGCCTGGCAACAACGCCGGCTTACCTGAAAAGAATCGCCGCCCTGAAAGGCCGCTACACCGCCGCGCTACAGGTGGCGGAGGCGCGCCGCCTGAAATCCGGTTGGCTTACCACGATGCACCTGGGTCTGGCCGAGCTGGCGGCTGTATTTTCAGGATTTCGGGATACCCTGCGGCAGCGCCGGACCTTAAGCCAGTCTGAACTTAACCAGATTGATCTGACGGTGTATGAAGCCAGCCGGGTTGTCCAGGTTTCTGTCGAGAAAGTTCTTCAGATAGCTATGGAATTGAGCGGGAATGTGTTTGGTACACTGATCTTCAATAGTATGAAGAGTGTGCGCACATCGCGGAGATCACCCGGAAACAAAGGAAGAGAATTGGGTGGAAATCAAATATCAGAATTTCGGGAGTTGGTGCAAGGTGCGTTTGAACGTAACTTCACTTTCCGATAGCCTCACCGAAGTGCGCCAGACCACGGTTTATCATTTCTCCAGGGGTCGAGCGAGTATACCGGAAAATTCTACCCTTCTTCTCAGACTCGTCACCGTCAATATATGACAACTACCTGTCCGATGTGTTTGATATCGCTCAGGCAGACCCGGTGCGAGGGAGTGCACCTGCCAATTTGAGCATTCCCCTTGCAGATATTAATTTCGCCGTCTGGCCCGTCGCCTTTCTCCTTCAATTTCCAGCCAGTATCAGCTCATTTGTTCCTGTGTTTTACAGGCTTTTCACGTTCTGCCTGGATAGACTGCGCCTGGTTATATGGGAATGAATTTATTATAGGCGTATTTCTTATCATGGAATTTCATATCTGGAAGAAAGTGCACCAGACCAGGCAGGCCGAAAAACAAGCCGGCAAACCGCTGCCAGGCGGGGCGATTTACAAGACAATCTGGCAGTTAAACCTGATCTATTTATGGATTTATTATCTTTATTCTGGCACTGAGGTTGGAGCCAGATACCTATTATCTTCTCATTTTTCTTTTGTATCCTTCCTTCTGGATTTATTATTATGGCCGCTTTTTATCGGCCTGAAAAAACAAAACGCAACCTGAAACCCAATCTCCATTCTCTAATCTCGAATCTCTTTCCCCATCCTGGCGTATAATACACCCCTATGTTCTCCCGTAACTTGATTCTGTTGACCCTCGGGCAGGCGCTGAGCATGTCCGGGCTGGCCGCGGTGGCTCTGGTGGGCGGCATTATCGGCGCCCGGCTGGCGCCCTCCGAAAGCCTGACCACGCTGCCCATTTCGCCTGATGGTGGTGGGCACGGCGCTCTCGATCATCCCGGCGGCGCTGCTGATGCGGCGCTTCGGCCGGCGGCTGGGGTTTCTCCTGGGTTCGGCGGGGGCATTGCTGGCGTCGCTGCTGGCGGCCTTTGCCATCCAGCAGGCCAGCTTCGCCCTGTTTTGCCTGGCGGGGCTGCTGATCGGCGCCAACAGCGCCTTCATCCAGCAGGTGCGCTTTGCGGCGACTGAAAGCGTCGCCCCGGCGCTGGCCGGGCGGGCGGTTTCGTTTGTGCTGGTGGGCGGCATCTTTGCCGGTTACATCGGCCCCGAGCTGGCCCGCCGCAGCAAAGACCTGCTGCCCTACGGCGAATTCAGCGGCTCGTTTGTGGTCATGGCGGTGCTCTACGCCCTGGTGGTGGCGCTGTTTATCTTCCTTAAAGACATCGTCCCCCAGGTAGAGCACGCCAGCGGCGAGGAGCGCCCGCTGCGGCGCATTGCCGCGCAGCCGGTCTTCCTCACGGCGGTTTTCTCCGGGGCGGTGGCTTACGGGGTGATGAGCTTTATCATGACCGCCACCCCGGTTTACATGAACCACGTGGAGCATTTTGACCTGGCGCAGACCTCGTTTGTGATCCAATCGCACATCATGGCGATGTTCGTGCCGTCGCTCTTCACCGGCTTTCTGCTGGAGCGTTTTGGCAGCCGGCGCATCATGCTGGGGGGTCTGGCCTGTCTTTTTGCCACGGTGATGATCGGCGTTGCCAGCCGCGAGCTGCTGCACTTCTGGGGGGCGCTGGTGCTGCTGGGGCTGGGCTGGAACTTTCTCTTTGTGGGCGGCACCGTGCTGCTCACCGAGAGCTACCAGCCCGCCGAGCGTTTCAAAGCCCAGGCCGCCAACGATTTTTCCATCATGGCGATCCAGGCTTTCACTTCGCTTTCGGCGGGCAGCGTGCTCTTTGCCACCAACTGGGATACGCTCAACCTGATCAACCTGCCCTTCCTGGCGCTCAACCTGGTCGCACTGCTGCTGCTCTTTCGCCGGCCGCGCCTGGCGGCCGCCCCCGGATGACAAAATCATGATGCAGAACAGTCTCGATCTTGCCCGCCAGCTTACCGCCCGGTTGGAACGCCTGTCGGTCGATTCGATCTGGGCGCGGCGCGCCTTCCGGGACGCGTGGCAACCTGCTGCGCTGCCTGGAGCAGGCCGAAGCCGGCGACCCGGACGCCCTGCAGCGCCTGCCGGGGCTGGTGGAGCAGGGTTACATCCTGCTCAACCGCGCCGCCCGCGAAATCCCTGCGCCGCAAGAGCGCCCTTAATCCGGCATCCCCCAGCAGGTTAACCCGTTAAAAATGGGGCATCCCCCACCGGGTTAACCTTAAAAATCACCCTTACATAGAACAAATGTTCGATCTATAATCAGCCTGACAGACCACGCTGGCAAAATTTTCAATCCCGGAGGCTGAACCATGAGCGAAGCATCTCTGACACCCGATGAAATCCGCGTCTTCCGCGCCATCAAAAAAACCGCCGCCATCTACCTGCTCCTGGTGCGCCTGGCGCGTCCCGCCGGCGAGGTGGAGCTGGCCCGCATCCTGGAGATGGACCCGGAAACGGCGCGCATCCACCTCAACTCGCTGGCTGCCATCGGCCTGCTGCTGCGCGGCAGTGTGCATGCCGGCTGGCGCTTGAGCACGCTGGGAGGCGGGCTGCTCAACGGCGAAAACGCGGAATTCGACCCTACTACTACTGCTGAAGAGATTCAGGAATCAAATCAAGTTATGGCAGCAGCAGAAGAAGAGGCGGAAACCGGGCGTTTTTTCAAAGCGCGCCAGGCGCTGCGCGAGTGCGGCATCGGCGAGCCGACCGCCAGCCGGGTGGCGGCGCTGCGGCATGTGACCCCCGAGTTTATCCGCGCCCACGGGTTGAAGGCCCGCCAGGAGGGGTCGCCATCCGGGCTGCTGGTGCACCGCATCCGCTGCGGCGACCCGGCCCCCGAGCTGAACGCCTCCGGGCACCTCTCGAACTGCACCTGCGACGCCTGCCAGCGGGCAAAGTACCGCTTTGATGAATAAGCTGGAAGAGTATGTCGCCGCCGCCCTGCGCAGGCTTAAGGCCGGGATGCAGCCTGCTGACGGCGCCCACCCCGGCGGCAGATCCGCGCCTGCTGGCGAAAACGGCCCGCTGGACGGTGTGGAGCTGGCCCTTGCCAGCCGCGCCGCCGACCTGGCGCTCTCCCAGACCCTGCTGCGCCTGGAGGTGCTGCGCTGCTGGCTGTTGTTAAGCCCGCGGGAGCGTGAGGTGGCCCTGCTGGTGCGGGATGGCTGCACGAACCGCGAGGCGGCCCGGCGCCTGACCGTCAGCCTGAGCACCGCCAAAACGCTGGCCCGGCGCGCCGCCCTTAAAATGCAGGTCGGCACACGCTCCGAGCTGCGCCGCATGATGCTGGCAATCGATTGGGAAGATGAGCTTCTTCAGGGAAATCCCGTCCCGCCCGCCGCCTCGCCCGGCGCGCCGCCCTCGCCGAGACCGCCGTGAGGTTTCAGCCGCGGCGGCAGCCGCTCCGCTGTGCGACTGCGGACAGGCGGCGGTGGCGCTGGTGCAGGTTCGCGTCGGCTCCCGCAAGGCCAGCTACACGGTGGACCTGCAGCTGTGTCCGGCCTGCCTGGCTGAAGAACAGGAAACCCGCCGCCGGCTGGGCCTGCCGCCGGTGGTTGAGCAAACTGTGATGCCGCCGGAGGCGTGAAGGCTAACCCGGTTGGTCGGGGAGCTCAATCTCGAAGCGCGTGCCCTGCCCTTCCTGGCTGCTGGCGCTGATCCTGCCGCCGTGGGCCTCCACCAGCTGGCGGGCGATCGCCAGGCCCAGGCCGCTGCCTGCGCCGCTCTGCCGCTGGCGGGCGCGGTCGCCGCGCCAGAAACGGTCAAAAATGAAGGGCAGGTCTTCCGCCGGGATGCCCGCCCCGCTGTCGGATACGCTCAAGCGCAGCCCGCCTTCGATGGGATCCGCGCCCAGATGGATGGATCCGCCGGAGGGTGTGTAGCGCAGGGCGTTGCCCACCAGGTTGGAGAGCACCTGGGTCATGCGGCCTTCATCGATGGGAATGTTCAGGGGTTGTCCACCGGCGGGCAGGTCCACCTCCAGGCTCACGCCGGCGGCCGCGGCCGGGGCGGCAAAACTGGCAGCGACATCTTTGAGCAGGGCGGCGGCGTCTGTCTCGCTGCGGTGCAGCGGCAGCTGGCCCGATTCGGCCAGCGACAGGGTCTGCAGGTCTTCAACCAGGCGCCCCAGGTGGTGGGTTTCATCCAGAACAGCGTTCAGGTTCTCGGGGGTGGGGGTGTAGACGCCGTCCAGCATGCCCTCCAGGTTGCCCTGGATGATGTGCAGGGGGTTGCGCAGCTCGTGGGCCACGTCGGCGCTCAAATTACGGCGCTGCTGTTCGGCGCGCCTCAGCTCACCGGTCATACGGTTGAAGCTGCGCGCCAGGCGGCGCATCTCAACCGGGCCGGTTTCGCCGACCCGCACGTTAAAATCGCCTTCCGCCACGGCATCGGCGGCGCTCATGATCTCAGCCATCGGCCGGCCGTAGCGCCGGAACGTCCAGCCGCCCAGGAAGACCAGCAGCAGGCCAAAGAAAAACGGCGCCAGGCACAGCACCGGCCAGAAGAACCCCGGGCGGGGGTGCTGGCTGCCCCACGGCCCCAGGAGCAGGCCCAGAACCACCCCCAGCCCCAGGACGAACAGCAGGAAAAAGGACAGCAGGATCATGGCGAAGCGGGCGAACAGAAAACGCCGGCGGCTGGCAAGATCAACCGTGCCAGTTTTGCGGTGGGCCGTGCATCCAGGGCGGGGGACCGTGAGGCATCTTCATTCCTGAGGGCGGAAACGGTAGCCCACCCCGTAGATGGTTTCGATGTACTGCGGGTGGGCCGGGTCGCTTTCCAGCTTGCGGCGCAGGTTTTTGATGTGGGAATCGATGCTGCGGTCGAAGCTGCCGATGGCGGCCCCGTGCAGGGCATCCATCAGTTGTTCGCGGGTAAGGGTTTGCCCGGGGGAACCCGCCAGCAGCGCCAGCAGCTCGAATTCATGGGGCGTCAGGCGCACATCTACCCCGGGCAGGCGGGCGCGCCGCCCGCCGAAATCGATCTCCAGGGCGCCCAGGCGCAGGGCGGCGGGCGGTTTCAACTGCCCGCGCGAGCGGCGCAGCAGGGCGCGGGCACGCGCCGTCAGCGCCCGCGGCGAGAACGGCTTGCTGACGTAGTCATCGGCGCCCAGCTCCAGACCGAGCACCTGGTCGCTCTCTTCGCTGCGGGCCGTCAGCATGATGATGGGCACATCGCTCTCGCGGCGCAGCGCCCGGCAGACATCCCAGCCGTCCATGCCGGGCAGCATGATGTCGAGCACCACCAGGTCGGGCTGCTCGCTGCGGAAAGCCGCCAGCGCCCCGGCGCCATCCGAGGCGCTGATCACGCGGAAGCCGTCCCGCTCCAGGTAATCGCGGGCCAGCCTGACAATTTTGGCTTCGTCGTCGACGATGAGGATGATCTCGTTCATGGTTGGATTTTAACCCAGGTTGGGGGATGTTTTCCATTTTGGCGCAGGCAGGCCTGGCACCCCCATGCCAGACCTGCACTTCACCTGAAGACCGGCATCCCCATGCCGGTCGTGGCGGCGGCTATTCGGCGGCGGGAGCGGCCGGCGGTTGGCCGGGGCCATCGCCGGGCTTCTCAGGCTCTGCATGCCTCATCCAGGGCGGGCCATCCCAGCCGTGCGGTCCGTGCTGGCCCCAGGCATGGCGACGCCACGGTCGGAACATGCCGAAGAAAAACAGCGGCAGCAGCAGCGCCAGGCAGGTGAACCCGAAAAACGGGAAGGCGAAAAAGCCAAAATGCGGGCCGTAGAACGGGCGGTAATACGGGGGGTAGAAATTTCGACCGTACGGGTCGAGAGGCGCCGCCCCCTGGGGTGCGGCGCCCCGAGGGCGGCGCCCTGGGGGGCGATCTGCTCGCCGGGGGCAGTTTGTGCGCTGGCTGCCAGGCCTTGCGCATAGCCATTAGAAAGCCCGGCCCGGTACAGGGCGTTCGCGCCTACGAACAATCCGGCGATGAGCAGCAGGGCCAGGGTGGTACGAATTACAAACGGGACAAAGCGGTACATGTTAACCTCCATATTTTCTCAAACAGTTTTGGTACGCTGATTGTCCCAAAAGAGTGTGGAGAAAATATGGAGGCGCCTGGCAGGCAGTGTGGAGAATCCAGAACAGGAAGTTGACCTGGCTCTCGCCCGCTATTTGTCCTTACTGGGGGTGGGAGTTGGCTCTTTGCCCCATTCCAATGTGATTTGAGCTTCTGCCTGGTGGCCAGCCGGATCGGTAACCTGGACAGTGTAAGTACCCCGCGTCATGATCTGTGTACTGTATCGTACCTCGCATATACCCTGATCGTCTGTTGAACAAGGCATGTTCCTGAGAGGTTTGCCGGCGGGGTTAAGAATGACGATGGAAACCTTTGTGTGTGGGAGGGCAGTCACCACATGGATGAGGATGCCGGGCGCTGATTTTGAACCCGCCACATTTCCAATTGCAGGGCCCAAAACGATCGAAACAGGTGGCAAGACTTCAGGTGTGGAGGTTACTAACCCCTCGGGTGTGGGCGCTACCGCCAGATCTATCGGGGAGCCATTATCCTACCGCCAAATCACCTGTTTTCATCCAGGCCTTTTGGTATGGCGACAGGTTCACTTGCAGCCAGGTCGTGTCGTCAGTCCGCCCGGTAACCGTCAGCGTGATACCCTGGCTGTAGATCGCCAGAAGTGGGTATTGTTCGCCCGGCCCAGAGTAAGCACGTGCCTTTTCCTGTGTCTGCAGATAAATGGATGGGCTTTGCACCAATTCGGCGCCGCGGCTGATCCCATAACCGGTGAGAAGCAGCCCGGTCAGCATCAAGCTGAGCAGAACAATGATTTTCAAAAAGGGAGCGTGGGATTGTTTGGCCAATTTGCACTCACTTTTCGTGTTTTATGGTCATGGTCGTCTGCGCGAGCAGGGCATCATTGAGATACAACTGCAAGGTGTAAACGCCGTTTGGCCATTCAGCGATATCAAAACCATAGATCGCAAAATCGCCCTCTTTAGAGGAATTCTCACCGAGTTTTTGCTTCAGCTTGCCTTTATCCGTCCAGATTTGGACGGTGTAGAATGTGGTGGGCTGCAATCCACTGGCATACAGGGTCATGATGCGCCCGTCGACCTGTTTTGCGGAAATCCTGGCTTTTTGCAAGGGCTGAGGGGTGTCGGTGTATTCTGGCTCGGAGGGCAATCTAAAGCCAGCAAAGCGCTCAAATCTGCAGATAAATTCACATTTTCAGCCGTCACCCAGCCCACCTGAAATTCCGAGATATGGATTTGAATCCACGTGCTGTCTGAGCTGCGTGCAGCCGCATCAAAACGGATATCTCCGGCAATTGAAACCATCACAGGATAGGTCTCTCCAGGGCCGGCGTACACGTCAACCCAACGCAAAGTTTGCGCTGTAAGAGGCCCAGGTGTGGCGGTTTGTGTGGGAGCGGCAGTATCGGTTGCTGAAGGCAGCAAGGGTGCGGTCGGAGACGGTACGACCAGTTCGGCCGTGCCGGTTGGCGAGCTGGAAATGGCGGGCAGCGGTGAAATCTGAAGCGTTGGTTGTGCGACAGCAGCGGATGGCGCGGCCTGCTCCGGGGGGTTGCTGACCGGGTTGCAGCCAGTCAGCAGCACCAGATAGAGAAGGATAACCAAAAGCGGTTGTTTTAGTTGCATTCGGGTTAACGAGGATCTTCCGAAAAGCAGGAGTGCAGCAGGTAATAACGGCACATGCGCCGGTAACGTACCTGCTGCGCACCTACCTTTTATCTTCTAAACCCCAGCGGGTTTATGATTTACAGCTGCCCTAAAAGGTAATTTTGCAGACCCATCTGGCCGATCTGGTCGAGCTGGGCTTCCAGCCAATCGAGGTGGTCTTCTTCGTCCACCAGGTTGTGCTCGATCAGCTCGCGCGAGCCGCTGTCGCCCAGCTCAAGGCACAGGCGGATGCCATCGTTGTAGCCCTTGATCGCCCCGGCCTCGGCTTCCAGGTCGTTTTTCAACTGGGCTTCGACATTGGCGCCGATGCCCATCTTCTTCAGCTCGCTGACCACCGGCATCCCTTCCAGAAACAGGATGCGGGCGATGAGCTTCTCGGCGTGCTTCATTTCATCAATGGCGCGCTTTTCGGAGACTTCGTGGAGTTTTGAGTAGCCCCAGTTGGCGCACATCTCGGAGTGCACAATATACTGGCTGATGGCGGTCAGCTCATCGGAAAGAAAGTCGTTCAATATGGCAATGATTTTCGGGTTGCCTTTCATGTCTTACCTCCTGGTCGGATGATTGGGTCGCGATACCCCCGCTAGCTCAATCTTAGCAAACCCTGGCAGGTAAGGATAGTGACCAATGACCGTGATTGGCGTGAAGAATGTCCATGCGCGTACGGGCGAGGCTTCCGGTACGTCCGGGGCCTCGCCCAATAACACACCGCTCGTTTGGAGAGGCGGCGTGGAACATTTACAGGTTCGCGGCGGTTTTTGATTTGCGCCGGAAGAAAATTTTATCCAGCAGGGCGTAGATGACGGCGATGGCAGCCACGATGCCCAGGTTTTTCAGCAGGGAGGTCCAGGTGAAGGCGCTCAGCCCGCCGCGGCCTTCACGATCCATGCGTCCCTGCAGACCGGGCCGGTTATCAAAGTTTCCCTCGCCAAACGCGCCCTGTGGTGAAGGGAGTCCACCGCTCTCGAAGCGGCGCTCAAAGCCGCGGCCATCGCCGCCCAGCAGGTTTGCGCCCCAGGTGGTGCGCGAGATGAGCAGGGTTGCGCCAACCACCACCATCGCAGCCGCCAGCAAAATGAGAATTCGCAGGATCGTCTTCATGAGCGCGCCTCCTCAACCACAGGTACGGCAGCCGGGACGCTCCGGCGGGGCAGCCTGAACCCGAACAGGTAGCGTTTGAGCGCTGCCACGATCCAGCGTCCGTGCAGGGCCACGTGCATCCCCAGCAGCCACAGCGAGAAATCGGCGGAGATGGAATGCAGCCGGCGCCAGAAAAAGCCCGCCTCCAGCCGGATGCCCAGGGCGGGCAGGGCGGCCTCGGAGATCATCACCCCGGTGAAGATGATGATGGTGAAGTCGATAAACAGCAGGCTGTTCAGAATGTAATTGACCCGCGCCCCACGCGCCACATTCGTCAGAAAGCGCCGGGTGGTGGCGGCGATCCAGCTCCAGTGCAGCAGCAGGTGCAGGATGATTGCCGCGCCAAAGGCAATGCTCAGCCATTCGTGGATGGCGATGCCGGTGCTGCGCGGGTCCATGGCGATCAGAAATGCCAGGAAGATGCTGGCATCCACCAGCAGGTCGGTTTTTATCTTGTCATAACGCTTGCGGATTGCTGTCATAAAGTTCCTCCAGTGATCTTATGAAATAAAGGATATCAGGCGGGTATTTAGAAATTGTTAGGAAATGATGTGGAGATTCTTCAGGTTTTGCGTTTCCCCGTCCATGCACCTGTCCGCCCGGACAGGTGAAATCCCTCCCTGCAGCCGGTGTGATTTCTGACGCCCGGTGGTATGATGAATCCCGAGGAGATGTTGTTATGACCACGCGCACCACCGGCATGCTCTCACTGGCAGCCCTGCTCACCACCCTGGCCTGGCTGGGGCTGCTCATCACCGGTCAGGCGCTCGCTGGCCCCGCCGGCAGCCTGGACGCAGCCCTGGCGGCTGCCATGCGCATGGATGCCCTCTACACCGTCACTTACCTGAATGCAGCATTGACCGTGCTTACCACAACCGCTCTGTTTGCGGGGCTGTATGTTTGCGTGCGCGGCCGCCATCCCGAGCTGGCTGCCGTGGGCGTGCTTTTCGTGCCGGTCTATGCTGTGCTCAACCTGGTGGTTTACCTCTCACAACTCAGCGTTGTGCCGCTCCTGATCTCCTTCCAGGGGCAGGCGGCTTACGGCGCCTCTTCTGGAGTGCTGCTGGCGCTGGCCTTGCAGGCCTGGCCCGGTTCGGCGGCGGCGTTCTTCAACAACCTGGGCTATGCCGTGTTGGGGATACCTTCCATCATCTTCGGCCTGCAGCTGGCCCGGCGACCGGGATTGCTGCGCTGGGGCGGCGTGCTGCTTGCGTTGAATGGGGCAGCCTGCCTGCTGGGCATGCTGGGCGTGCTGGCGAAGGTCAGCCTGCTCGCCAACGGCTCGCTGGTAGGAGGCGGGTTCTACCTGCTGGCGCTGGCGCCGCTGGCGCTTGGATTTTTAAAAGACCCTGAGGGTTTTCGAAACTCTTAGGGTCTGTGAATGGAAATCAACCATGACTGCACCGCTTTCAGAAGCTGAGATTCAATACCTGATTGTGCTGGCGGAGCTGCAAGCCCCGCGTGAAACACCCAACAACAACCACTACCTGTTTTACCCGCGCAGTGAAGACGAGGCCGGGCGTTACTTCCTGGGCCTGCGCCTCGATTGGAGCGAAGCGCCTCTGGCGCTGGCAGCCAGAAAGCTGGTGCAGCCGGCGGGGGATGGCTGGCAGCTCAGCCCGCACGGGCGGGATGTGGCGGCAGGGCTGCGCGGGCGGCGCCCGCCCATCTATTACTGGTACCGCCAGTTTTATCCGGCTGCCGCCAGCAGCCAGGCGTACAGCGAATTCTGCCGGCGTGTCTATGGGGTCGATCTGACCCAGACCGGTTTTTCAGACACCGCCGAGCTGGAGGCGCTGCTGCAGGCGCTGCACCCGCAGGCCGGTGAGGCCGGCCTGGATGTGGGCTGTGGGCCGGGCAGAATCACCGAATACCTGTCGGAGCGCAGCGGGGCGCGCTTTCACGGTGTGGATTACTGTCCCGAAGCGCTTGAGCTGGCGCGGCTGCGCACGAAAACGAAGCGCAGACGGCTGACTTTCAGCCTGGGCGAGATGGATGCGCTCCACTTCCCGGCTGCCAGCTTCGATGTGATCGCCGCCATCGACAGCCTGTACATGCCTGCCAACCTGGCGGCTACGCTGGGGCGGCTGCTGAGTATGCTGCGCCCGGGCGGGCGGCTGGGGGCGTTTTTCACCCAATTTGCCAACGGCAGTCACGCGGTGGAGGCCCTCCACCCCGGGAACACGCCTCTCGGCCGAGCCTTGCAGCAGCTCGGCGCAGCCTACCGCACCTGGGATTTCTCAGAAGCGGCCTATTATCTGCTGCAGCGCAAGCGCCAGGTGGCCGAGGCGATGCGCCCCGATTTTGATGCAGAAAGCGCAAAAATGCTTTATGATTACATCCTGGCCGAATCGCTGCCGGGGCAGGAGCCTTACGATCCCGCTGCCTGCCTGCTGGCGCGTTATCTGTTCGTCGTGGAGAAATGAAAGGAGAATCCAAATGAGTTGCAATACCAAAATTGTCCTGGGGATCCTCGTAGGCGTCCTGCTTCTGTGCGTGTGCGTGGTTGGCGTGGTCACCCTGGTGGGGGTTATTACCGCCCGGGGGATCGTCAACACCGTACAGGAAAACACCAATCGGGAGCCGGCGCAGGTGGATGAAGCCGCGGCGAAAATCGCCGATTACGAGACGCCGGAAGGTTTTTCGCCGGAATTTTCGATGGATATTGGCGGGGTGAACTGGGTGTATTACAACGGCCCGCAGACCGACAGCCACCTGATCCTGATGCAGTTTCCAGACAGCATGCACGTCGATCCTGAGATCATGGAGCGCCAGTTCAGAGACCTCGATCTGCCCGGCGGAGAAAAGCTGCCGATCACTGACCTGGGCACACGCCAGGTGACGATCCGCGGGCAGGATGTGACTGTGAAGATCAGCGAAGCTGTGAGCGGCGAGAGCGGCGAAGTATTCCACAGCGAAATGGCGATCTTCCAGGGTAAGGGCGGGCAGGTGCTGGTGTCGATCAATATGCCTGAAAGCATGGGATCAGGCTGCCGTGGATGCTTTTTATGCCTCCATCCGCTGATCGCTGACGGGCATGAGCCGGGGCATGCGGATGCCCCGGCTGCCAGCGTGGAGTAAAGAGAAGCATTCCGCGAGTAAACCGTGAGATTGCTTCGGGCCGGAAAATCGCCTGCCATCCAAAGAAACAGCCTGTCATTGCGAGGCGATCTTGTAAGCCGAAGCAATCTGTTTGTGCTCCGTGAGATTGCTTCGAGCTTCGGGAAAGCGCCCCTGGCGCACTCGCAATGACAGTTTTCTCTGGAGAGTAGAGCGCCGGGGCGCGGGAGGACATCGCCAGACCGTTCGAATTGATAGGGAGGGGCCTATGAACTTGTTCTCGACATTCACCGTTCCCGGGGTCATATTCCTTTTGACTTTTCCGTTCGGTTTCTGGTTGAGCAAATTGGGCAAGCCCTACAACGGTCTGTTGTTCAACGTCCACAAGCTGCTCGCCCTGGGGGCGGTTGTTGTCACGGCTGTCCAGTGTTCCAAAACGCTGAAAGCCGCCGATCCCGCAGCGCTGGCGGTTGTGTTGCTGATCGTGGCAGCCGTCTGCGTTGTGGCGCTGTTTGCCAGCGGAGCGTTGATGAGCACCGGCAGGCTGGATTATGCGCTGATGCGCGCCATCCACCGGATCGCTCCGATTGGGCTGGCGGCTTCGATGATCCTCTCCCTTTACCTGCTTGGCAGAACTCCTTGAAAGGCGGCTCGATGAAGGTTTTGATCGTTTACGACTCGGTGTTCGGCAATACAGAAATGGCAGCCCGGGCCATCGGCCAGGCCATGACAGCCGCGCTCGGCCCGCAGGGGCAGGTCGAAACCCTGCCGGTCGGGCAGGCGAGCAATGAAATGCTGCGCGGCCTGGATCTCCTGGTTGTGGGTTCTCCCACGCCGCGGTTTTCGCCCCACCGAAGCGGTGGCGAAATTGTTGAAATCGCTGCCGGGCAGCCATCTGGATGGCATGCAGGCGGCGGCGTTCGATACCCGCTTGTGGTTGGAGACGCTCGATTCCTCCCTGTTTCGCCTGTTCGTTGACAAGGGAGGCTATGCTGCCAGCACGATCGCGAAAGTCCTTGTGAAAAAGGGCGGAAAACTGGCGGCGGCGCCGGAAGGGTTCCTGGTGATGGGCGAGCAGGGGCCGCTCAAGGATGGCGAGTTGGAGCGGGCGGCGGAGTGGGGGCGTAGCTTAGCAAAACCGCTCCAGAGTTGAACTTTTGCGTCCCCGTCAGGGTAAGCGCAACCTTGCTCGATAAGCCGGTAAACAGGGGCGTGCCTGCCCCTAGCGCCACCGGGTTTACCTGGATTTGGAATTCGTCAACCAGGCCGGCCTGCATCAGGCTGACGCACAAGGTGTTGCTGCCGAACATGGCGATGGTCTTGCCCGGCCCCGCTTTGATGCGCCGCACTTCCCCGGGGACATCACCGTGGATGACCCTGACGTTGCTCCAGCCCGGCTCGAAAGCCGTATGGCTGGCGACGAGTTTTTGCTTCTCGTTCATAAACCTGGCGACTTCAGGCGCAAACTCAGCAGCCTGCGGCGTTGGCCAGAAGCTTTCCATCATTTCGTAGGTTCTGCGCCCGAAGAGCAGCGCATCCACCTCTCCGCTCTCGTCGGGTGAGAAGGCTTCGTAATCGTGGGTGGCCCACGAAATATCGTGCCCCGGAGCTTCGAAGTAGCCGTCCAGGCTGACATTCATAAACAGAAATATCTTTCTCATCACCTTTCTCCCAGTGCGCCGCGGGTGGTGGGCAGGACGAGCCTGAGTTCTTGCAGGCTCTCCACCCACCGCCCGGGCGTGTGCGATCAGCTCGATTTTTCCGCTGCCTGCCTGATCCCCCACGCAGCCCGCCGCCAGGCCGCCCGGCCGGCGCCTGTCTTTAGCGCCCCATATAAGCGTCGAAGGCAGCCCCTTGCGTCCGGTCAGCGTGGGTTGTTGGCATAAGCCATCACCCTGTAAGCTGGCGCATCCGACAACATCGCGTGCCACATCGCTTCAAATTGGCTTGCGCGCACGCAGCGAAAACAGGAATGGGATCGTGCCATGCAGCGGAGCAGGCAAACGCCACCACCCATCTTCGCCTTTCTCCATAAACGAAAATTTCGCTCTTGCCGCAAAAGGGAATTCATGCAGGTACTCCAGGCTCAGACCCGCGCCAATCAGGGCGTTGACCACCTCACCCAGGCTGTGATCCCACACGTAAGACACGCCTGCCGTCCCATCCCCGGCGGTGGCGTACGATCCTTTCCATTCAATCTGCTGTGGCTCCGGGGAGAAAAAATATGCGCGCTCTGCCCGCAATTCTCCCTGCGGCGCCTCCCGGAAGACTCGAAAAAAAGGGTGATCCTCAACCATATAGAAAATCCCGCCTGGGCCGAGATAGGAGGCAATCACCTCACCCCATCGGCCTAAATCGGGCAGCCCGTGTAAAACCCCGTAGGATGTAAAGACAATGTCGAACTCCCCGGTCAGAATTTTGGGCAGCTCGTAGATATCTGTGCAGTAGAACCGGGCGGGAAGTTCGAGCTCCTGGCTGATCGAGCGCGCCAGGGCGATCGCTTCCTGCGAGAAATCGACCCCTGTGACCACTGCGCCGCGCCGCTGGCCCAGGCCAGCGTGTCCAGGCCAAAGTGACACTGCAGATGCAGGAGCGATTTCCCTGCCACACTGCCCAGCTCGGATAGCTCAATCGAGCGCAGCCGGTCTTTCCCGGTCTTGAACCCCGCCAGATCATAAAATTCCGAGTTTTCGTGCTCGATGGTTAATTCGTCCCAGCGTTTCTGATTGGCCCGCAGATACTCTTCCATCCAACACCCGGTCATTCACGAGAGATCATGCTTTGAAAAATCTTCTTTATTCGCCGCCGCAGGGCTGCGATTGGTTGAGCCTTCAGCCGGACGAATATTCCCGCCACAGCAGGCTGCATTCAAGGTCGTCGCAGGCGGTCAACGCTCGCTGGAGCATGAGCAGCCAGACAGAGACCCAGCGGCTATTCACCCCGCCGCGGCAGTACTCGGTGGCGATATAGACCCCCATCGCCGCGGATAACCGGTAATCGTCGTAGAGCTGCTGCCACGAGTAATCGAGCACACCGTTCTGGATCAGGCTTTCGTGGTAGCGCTTGAGCATGGGGATTTCACACCGCCGGCGCATTTCCACGTCCCAATCCAGCACGATGGCATAGGCCAGGTCGTACACGCCCAGCCAGGTGGTCAGGCTCCAGTTGAAAGGCTGCCGGTCGATGATGTAAACCGGCCTGACCCCCTGGCGCGATACCAAAACATTCTGGCAGCCAACGTCGCCGTGAATCAGGGTAAAGCCGTTCAAATCGTGAGATCGTTGGATCATAGCCTGGGGATGGTGGGTAAAAAGCTCGTGTATGGCGCCGGGCCAATGCGGTTTCAGTTCATCCGCGTACCGTCCCAGGATGGGTTCGACTCCGGCTGCGGCGATATCGACAAAATTCTGGATGTGGTTTGCGCTGTGCAGGGGTGCGCCGGCTTCAGCGAGGCGCTGCTCACCCCACCAGTGGGCATGCAGAACCGCCAACCCCTCGGCCAACGCCAGGCCGTAATCCAGCGTTGGCTCCACCTCATCGGCATTAATGTGGGTTTCGGTGACGTCATCCAGCAGGATGTGATACCGGTTGAGTTCCGGGGAATAGCCTGCATCGTAACATCTCAGCAGGGGAGTATTTTTCAGGTTCACGTAATCCCGGGTGTAATAGGTCACTTCTGAATCGCCAAAAAATTCGCCGTCACCCAGGTCAGTATCGACCATCTTGAGGAACAAACGCCGGGGCAGCCGGCCGCTCGAATTGGGGGTATAGCGCACAGACAGCCGGGCGTTGGAAGACCAGTTCCCGTTGTCTGTGCCGATCTCAATAGCGCTCACCGCTCCCCGGGTTAATGCCCCGCTCCGGGCCAGAGCAGATGTCAGCCAATCGGGTGTGATCTGGTCAATGCTGGTGATAATTTCATCGATCATGGTGGATCGAAATAATTATATCTTTATTGTCCGATTAGTGCAATTTCTCCGAAAAAAACCCGGCAGGCGCTCACTCAAGCCGGCCGCCATCGTTCCAGTTGCCGTACATCTGGTTGGAGGCAGTCTTCTTCAAAAAGTTGGCCAGCCGGCGCTCGAACTCGTCCCGGTTCTTGCGCACATCTTCGATATTCCCGATGCGCACCCGCCGGTACAGGTCAGGAAAGCGCAAAAAGCTTTCCCATGCCTGGGGTTCTGCCTTGAGCGCTTCCACAATATCCCCAGCAATTGCAAAAGGTTGGGTCAGGTCGGGAAGCGTTGCCCGCCCTGCATCGGTCATCAACCCGAGCCGGATCAAGCGGCGGGCGCGCTCCTTGTTAAGCTCCGTCCAGTTGCCCCCCGGCTTGCGGGGGAAAACCGCTGGGCGCGCTCGAAGGCGGAGAATCGCTTCTGCAGGCTGTCGATCCAACCGAAGCAGATGGCCTCCTCAACCGCGTCCAGATACGACACTGCCGGAACATCCGGGCGGTCATCGAACAACAGCCAGATTTCACGGGCTGTCGAATGGTGCTGCTGGAGCCAGTAGGCGCCATTCGCGGCGCGTTTCCGGTTTATACGTGGTGGTTATCTGCATGGCGCCTTTGTTAGGTTTTTGTGTGATACCAGGCGTCATACGACTTAAGGTAGAGAAATCCCAATTTTCTTGCCAGTTTGACCGACTCGGGGTTGGCTGCATCCCAATTGGGTCTCAGGTTGTAACTCAAACACTCCAACAGGAGCCTGCTGCACAGCGCAGTTGCCACGCCCTGCCGGTGATAGGCTTCTTCCACATACACGCTGACCTCGATACCCTGGCTGCAAACCAGCGACGAGTAGGCAACGCCCATCATTTTTCCTTCATTCAGAATGGTGTAGCCCATCCCCCGCTCGATAAAGTCGGATGGGGAGTTGAAATCCGACAGGTCCAGGAAATTATCCGGTTGTCGGTACGCCTGCATGGCCAGATCAAGGCTGATTGGAACGATGCGCTCCTGAAACGGCGAACCTTCGAGCAGTTGGGTGAGATGCCCGGGTGAGAGCTGGGTCGAAGAAAAGCTGTAACGGGGGAAGGGCTTCAGATGCTCTGCATAGATTTCCCGGGCAATTTCCAGCCACGGCTCCGGCGACGGCATGAGGATATGGTAGGCCGGAAAATTCTGCATGAGCTGGCGTCCCCCTGCGCTGCGGGCGTCTCCGGCGAAATACCCAAATGGTCCGACCCGGATGCAGAAGGCAGCCGGTCGGGCGAGATCGTCAACAAACACCTTGCCCAACTGCCCTTCGATGGCACATTCGATTGAAAAATCCACGCGTTTGTTGAATCGGAAGGCCCGGGCGAGTTTGAGCCGGTTGGCTTTGTTCAATTCTAGTTCGTTTTCCATCCTGTCATCCTTGTGGCGCCTAGCTTCGATGGGTTGTTGCGTTGGGGATAATTTTAACCACAAAATACACGAAATACACGAAAGAGAACGCCCCGGCATGGGGATGCCGGGGCTGCGAGGGGGCAATACCTTCATTCATTTTATTCGTTGCTCAGCGGCAGGTGTTGATGGTGGCTGGTGGGTGCTGTTTGGAATTTTTTTATCGCCCACCAGTTTTGGGCCAAGCTTACCTCGGAATGGGTGGTGATTTCCCACAGGTCACTTTTTGGCGAAAGCGTCATGAGGTGGAACACAAACTGGGCTGCTGCCAAAATGAAAAAAACCGCTAGTCAGATCCAGTACGCCAGTCCGGTTTCCTGCCCGGCACGCGGTCTCTCACTCCCAATCTTTCGCCGAATCTTTAGAAAAGAGACAAGGGCAGGTCGCCCTCCAGAGAACCTGAGGGCAGACCTGCCCTGTCCAATCGATGCTCACCCGTGAAGGCTGTTTCTTTTGCCTGAATCCGGGTTGATCCTGTATCCAATTCCAATCGAGCCGGTCACTGCGAGCCCGGCGTGTTAGTGGATTGGCGAGTATAACCTGCGAGGCAGGTTCTTGATGATCTCCATTTTCTGTTCCATCGCCTCCTGGATCTCCTGGTCAGACTTGTCCTGGCTGTGCCGATCCTTCCCGATGATCACATTGTTCGTACCGAGATCCAGGACCTCTTCGATGGATGCGCCGACCACCACATAGTTCTCCGTACCCCAATCGAGGAGTATCTTGAATGGGTAACCGTAGTAAGAAGTGAATTCCTTCAAGTTGTTACCTTTGATCAGTCCGCCGCGTGTCGGTCCCCACGCACCTGCCGCGATTGCCATATCGCTGTCGCCCTTGATCTTATTGTTTATGATCAGTGGGTCACTCAGCCCTCGATCTAGATCCCCCAAACCAGGTCTGGAAGGAGATTCAGGCGGTTGTTTTAATGACCAAATTAGCACGACTGCCGGTCGATGGATAATCCGGGCTCCCCATGTTGTCGTTGTCAAACAGTAAGAAGCCATTGCCATAGCCTTCGACCGTCAGGTCGTTATTGCGGTAGACATAGTTGGATGCGGTCTGGAGGAACGGTATTTCAGACGAGTAGCCCTGCCATAGGAAGACGGCGTTACCGTAGATGTGGTTCATCCGGTTATGAGAAAACTCAAAACTGCTTCCCGACGACTGTATTGTGAACGGATCCCCAGACATTATAGTCGAAGGTGTTGCCGTTTTTGGGGCTGCCGCCTAACAGAGCCGGCGAATTGTACAGGAAGGTCACCATCAAACCTACGAGGTTATGGCGAAACGTCGATTGAACCACCCGGAATTCCCCCTGTGCATATTTGGCCTGGTAGCACCCGCTGCCCCAGATGTTCTCCAAAGTATTCGTCCCCCCCAAATACAAACCCTCATAAATATTCGGAAAGATGGGATCAGTTTCACCGTTCGGGCGAGCGCCTTCCGCGCCTTTGATCGTGACGCGTCTCAATCGACGCACTGACCTGCTCTATCTGGATTTCGCTGCAGTCGGTATCCATGTTCCAGGGCGAGGCGGCCACCACCAGGGGGAATATATTGGTACCCAACCAATCTGGCCCGTGAACTCCCATGTTATAAGGCAGGCAGGGGGCATAGGGCGTGATGTGGAAGCTCAGATCGGATATGCGCGGGTAGCCGCGGACGAAGTAGACCAGCGCAGGGTACTGGTTCTTGTCGAGAAGCGGCTGGCAGTCCATATTTTCGAGTGAATTGATGATCGAGACATCCTGTCCGGCGCCCTTGAAGTATCCTTCGAAGTCCCACACCTCGATAAAGCCAATGCGGAAATTCCCTGGCGCCAGCCTGACTGTGCTGCCTGGCCCGGCTGCTAACGCCAGGTCAAAAGCCTGCTGAAGGTTGACGGTGTCATCATCACCTGTGGGATAAACTGTGAATATCTTCCCGGATTGGAGCACATGCTCCCTCGGAGTGGCTGCTGTCCCCGTTGCGCTGACAACCAGCGCGTGAGGAGTGTCAGGCAATACAGGGTAAAGCGAACTAACGTTTTCATATTTCCCTCCATACATGCAGGTGGACATTGGTTCATTTTATGCAATCAGGGTAGCCTCTCAAAAAAGAAGGCTTTGGATAATTTCTGGTTTTTATGGCATCTTCACCTCCTCCCCAATCTCCCACCAAATACGTATGTATTAAAAACAAAACCACTCTCAGTAGAAGAGCGGTTTTGTTGCCATCCAGAGTGATCATCGGGCACTATCACGGCCCGTGCTCCGCCATAAATGCCATTTGCCTTGTGAAATTTTCTACAACTTGATTGTATATCCGTACTTTTTAAAGTCAAGATCCTGCGGTGATTACCCACCAATAAGACAGTAACTCCATCGGCCTGTGGTAGGAATAGATCGCCAAACCATATTACCGAGGAGATGGAGCCATGCTGAATACCGCATTGAGCAGAAAACGGTGCGGGAAGAAAATCCGACTTATGTGGTTGTGGCGATCACCAGATTTGGCGTACCCAGAGCGCCACGGAAGGCCAAACCGGGCAGATAACCGTGTACGTGTGCAACACGCGTTACCGGGAGAGAGTTCAGGTTGGAATGTATAAAAGTGATTTTGTTTGGATTGGTATGCTGATTTAGGATGTTCCTCCACGTTCAGCCAACCGTCCCTCAGCCTTCAATTTCAGTTACGCCTTTACGAAAGAAGATGATCGAATTGGAAAGGCCACATTTCGGGCTATGGCCTTGATCCTGAATAATGGGGGCGACGATTGGCCGGTGGATAAAGAGATAATTGCCTTGCCAACTGGCGTCTCTCAATAGCTCCTATGATCCCCTTTTATAGAATGTGGGATTTGTAATATTTGTGGGGCAATTTTCAATAAGCTCTACGCCACGGCTTCCCCATGCCGGGAGGCAGGAAGAGGAGAGATGGATGCCGCCCCTGTTCAAGGCCAGTTATGGGGAGCTCGAGCGAGGGATTTTGCAGATGTGCAGGAAGGCCTGTTCGTGCCGCTTTTTGAAGCCGTCTTACAGAAAACCGTGGTAGGCCCAGGTACGGCGGTGTTGGATATAGGCTGCGGGTCTGGTATTTTTTGCCAGATGGCTATGCAGCTTGAGGCGCAGGTGAGTGGGTTGGACGCCGTCCGAGTCTTTCTTAGCCATCGCCCGCGAGCGGGCGCCGCAGGGTGATTTCCGGACAGGCGAGATGGAAGAATTACCTTACGCAGACCAGACTTTCGATGTTGTAACCGGGGTTAATTCATTTCAGTTCGCAGCGAACCCCGTGAATGCCCTTTAAGGGGCGGCGCCGCGTGGCACGCAAGGGCGGGTCGCTGGTCATCGCTGTTCTTGGGAAGCCAGAAGACACCGAAGCCGGCGCGTATTTTGCCGTGGTGGCTTCATTTTTACCTCCGCCTGCTCCAGGCACACCCGGCCCCTTTGAACTATCGTCTGATGGAGCTTTGGTAACACTGGTCACACAGGCAGGATGAACCCGGAGAAAATTGAGCAGGTTGATTGCCTGTGGGTGTATGCCGACGAAAGGACGATCCTGCCGCGGATTGCTCGCTCCCGCCCCCAGCATCCGGGCTATTCAACTTGTGGGGGAGGCTGTGGTCAGTGAGGCCGATCCTGAAAGCCTTCGCGCCATTCAAGACAGCCTCGGGTGGATACCGGGCCAGAAACAAAGCCCGCTATATGATCGTGAAAACATGATCGTTTGGTGAGGTGATCGGACTGGCCCACATTTCGGACGCGGAGTGTGGGCTTTGTATTCCCTGGGAGTAATTTTCATACATAATCAAAAATTGGAAGATCGTCCCAAAAGGTACTTGATCAAGCAATATAGTCTCTTGATTGTTTGGCAACGGGGTGCGCCAGACATAATGCGTTCGCTTTGAGGTGAATGACAACAATAAGGTGGGTTTCTCCCATACCGGCAGTCCAGTCCGTGAAAAAGTGGGACCGACACGATCAGTAATTAGAAAACAGGATAAAATGTGAGGAAGATGGGTATCTGAAGAGCTGATAACTTTTCTTTGAGGTTAAAATGAAGGCTAATTCGATGAAATCTGAAATAACTAAAGAATTCGTATTGCAGATGGTTCATTCTTTGGATCGTGTTTCATTAAGCTTGGAGCATTTGAGGATAGTTATGATAATCAGTTCTTACGGAATCAAAATTGCCCAAGAAATAATAGCATTTAGAAAACAAGAGACCTTATTTACTGCAATCAGTCAAGGGTCTTTGCTAATGGATGCAATAGGCGATCATGTTTTTGCATTTATCAAATCGCTAACTGAGCCAATTTGCACAATTGCACCTTGGACGAATGTTCGGACAGTCGTTGAAGCCAGTGCTTTATCTGCATGGCTATTTGATCCATCAATAACGTCAAGAACGAGAGTGCAACGGAAGGTTTTGCGCTTAGATATGAAGGCCTGATTGAAATGGCAAAATTCGGAACATCATATGGAGATCGCCTCGCGTGGGATAATGTTAATGCCCGTCTCAATGTAGTTGAGAATGCGGCAATATCTCTTGGTTATGATCCTATACGAAATAGAAATGGAAAAGTGGATGGTATTGGCATACGGATGCCATCATATACTAACGTGGTAAAAAGCATGTTAAATCAAGAGCTGCATATAGGTTATCTTCTGCAATCCTTCATGGACATATATGGGCATTATCCCAGGCCAGTTATCGACAAATTCCAGATGAACCAGGATTGGATAAACGATCTTTTGTGAGATATGCAGAAAAGTATATTGATTTATCGGTGATTGCATACATGACGGCTGTTGTATTCTTCCATAGTTACTCTATCCCAATGAAATATATGACACAATTATTTGGCTGGGATGAAAATCAACTTGAAAACTATTGGGCAATTTCTCTCAACCTTACGCACTTCTATTAAATATTCGATTGTGATGCAAAGAAAAAAGTAGGTGAACCCAACTGTATCTAAGAGCCTAGACATGTAACTGTTTCGTCTAATTCTGATTTGACCTTGTATAATCCTTATATGGCAATAGACAAGAGTAAAGTATGGCAGCACCCATCAACCACTACCCATCATTCATCATCAAGAGTGAACTGTTTTATAGTGACATTCTTACTATTCGCTTGGAATACAATCGGTCGGATGTTGCCATCTGATTTGTATTGGTTAGATGTTGTTAACGATATGCGGAGGTGCGGGTCAAAACTAGCGCCATCATGAAATTTTTTCAGGATTGAAATTAAAAATCGGAGAGCCTATGAGCCCTATAACGTTCCAAAATAGATTTAACAAGAATATTGGTAAACCGATTGATAATGATTTTCCATCCAGTGCCAGAAAGGCATTGGTCTACTTAAATTCAGGATCTGACTAATAAATACTTTTTGATAAAGGATGATATCTTATTTGAAATTAATCGTTTGGGGCGATTATCAAAAAACGATATAGAAAGCGTTAGCAGTCAATTCGTTGACCAAGTGTCCACCCGGGTATTTAAACTAAATTGGTTACAAGTATTTTCCTTATGTGAAAGAATTTATGAAAAATTATTACGCGAAAATGGTAACGAATTTGATAATAACTTTGTGAGCCTGAAGATAGCGCGAGATTATTATTCCAATGAATTAAACTTACTCATTGATGAGGAGAATTTAGCATTTCAATTTGTTAATGGGGTATTCGTAAGGCGAGGGAGAGCACAAACACAAAAGGCTTTTGAGAGAATAGGAAATGTGTTGAATAATCCGCAATTTGAACCGGTTAGAATTCATTATGTAAAAGCTCAATCTTCCTTCAATAAGCGTCCAACCCCTGACTTGGAAAACTGTGTTAAGGATGCCTTTTGTGCTTTAGAGGGCGTGTGTCGAAATTCTAACCTCCGAAAAGGCATCAAAAGATTTTGATAAAGTAATTATCCAGCATCAAGGTTCTGGGAAAAACCAAATTCCACCTCCAGTAGCTCAAAGTATGATAAAGCTCCACGGTTATCGTGGAAGCGCGCAAGGTGTTGCACATGCATCAACACATGGCAACAAGGTCGACCTGGTTGATGCGGAATTAGTCTTGAGTTTAGTGGCATCATACATAACATACTTGATTGATTTACTAAAACTGGAAGAAGAAATTCCATTTTGAAATCATTGTCATCGAAAAGGGCGGTGGATGAAGGGAAAGATTGAGGGCACTCGCTTAGCCCGAAATTTTTACCGCCAGCCCTACAACTTTGACAAAGATTGGGATGGCGTCTACCTTGAAAGCTGATGACGGAAAATAATTATGATAGGCTTCCCTCCAGTTTAATGACGCACTATATTTTATATCGGAAATTGCAATGGGAATTTGATCATTTTTAAGAATGAGCCTGCCAATCCTTATTATGCATTTAATTTTTTTATTACAGCTGAGCATCTCCCGGAATGGTGTTTTTCAGGTGATAGTAAAAAGGCAAAAACTCTTCGAGATAAATCGATTGAACTTAGGATTTGTTCTCATTTAGCTAATAACGGTAAACATTTTATCTTGACTAACAAAAGTCATGACTCTGTAGATGATGTAGAGAGAATCGGAGGCTATTTCCCTGAACGAAGTATTGAATATCAATATTATCCCAGGGGTTTTTTCCCTTGCCAACGTTACATATTCGTCTCAAAGGAGATGCTCAAAACCGATTTGGTGAAATGATAAAAGCCATAGATTTTGCAGCTCTGGTTATGAATTTTTGGGAGAAATACTTTGAAAATTGGGCGGAGTAAATTATTTATTATGTGGTTGTCTTGATCTGGTCGATAATTATCTTATATGTTCTGCGGCCGGGGCATGGGGATGCCCCGGCTGCAGTTAGGTGGATGGGAGATTTAGTACACATCATTGACGGTATTGTACACGTTGAACTTGCCGGTGGGGGTGACCAGGTCTTTGATGCGGGCAATTTCTTCCAGCGTGGCGTCATCGTAGATGACGATTTCGCCGATCTCGCCGGGTTTATCGGCGTCGCCCCAGATGCTGACCCACACCTCGGTGCCCTGCTTGTTGTACTCAAAGTGCACGGCCCGCCCGTAACTGGCGGCCTCCCAGCACTTGTGAACTTGCTCGGGTCGGCTTTGGCGACCACGCAGATCGTGCGCGACAGCACCGGGTCGGGGTTGAGCGTCATATCCACCCAGATCCACTGGCTGTTGGGGTGGGTCTTGATGAACAGGCTGCCTGAGCCGGGCAGCGGTGTGATGCGCACCGCTTTCCAGGCCTTGTCCGGGGTGCCCTTCCGGGTCGGTGCCGATCGAAACCATCGCAGGCCTCGCCCAGGTGGGAGGTGCTCCAGACCGGGCCGAACTGCGGGTCGATCCAGTTGGCGCCGCGCCCGGGGTGCGGCACGGCGGGCGTATCCACCAGGGCCTCCAGCTTGCCTTCCTGCGCATCGACCACCGCGATCTTGTTGGACTGGTTGGCCGCCACCAGGAAGTAGCGCTTGGTGGAATCCAGGCCGCCGTCGTGCAGGAAGCGCGCGGCTTCGATCATCTTGATGGATGGGGTTGTTGGGGTCGGTGTAATTCACAATCCAGATCAGCCCGGTTTCCTTGACGTTGACGATCCACTCCGGCTTGAAGTGCGAGGCCAGGATGCTGGCCACGCGCGGCTCGGGGTGGTATTCTTCGGTATCGAAGGTGTAGCTGCGGCGTGCTGACGACTTTGAACGGCTCGAGGGTCTGCCCGTCGAGGATGGCAAAATGCGGCGGCCAGTAGCAGCCAACGATGGCGTACTTATCGGTGAAATCGCCCAGCTCGCCCTCGTATTTGCTCACTTCCACCGAGCGGGCGTCGTAGCAGGTCTGGACTTCGGCCACTTTGGTCGGGTATTTCCATCCACAGGTCGATCATCGCCAGCTTGCCGTCCCGGCCGATGACGTAGGCATAGCGCCCGGTGGCCGACATGCGCGTGATGTGCACGGCATAGCCGCTGTCTACAGTGGTGACGATCTCGTGGGTGTCGCCGTCGATGATGGCCACCTGCCCGGCATCGCGCAGGGTGACGATGAAGTAGTTCTGCCAGTCGCGCTTGGTCTGCGGCTGCGGTGGGGCGCTGGTCGGGCGGGATGATCAGCTTCCAGGTGGCCTTCATTTGCTCCAGTGAATCTCGGGCGGGGTGGGCGGTTCAATCTGCAGGAACTTCGGCCATCGTCTCGGTCTGGGCCTGGGTCATAAAGCCCTGCTTGCCCCAATCGGGCATGCCGCGCGGTGGTGCCGTTGAAGATGATGGCTGCCAGGCCGAGCGTGCCTTTGGGCGTGGTTAGTCGGGGGTCAGGGCCGGGCCGGTGGCGCCCTTGCGCAGCGTGCCGTGGCAGCCCGCGCAGCGCTCAAAATAGGTTTGCTTGGCCCAGGTGAAGTCTGTCTTGTTCAGGCCGGGGCGGGTTCCCGCCACAACTGCCCCGGCGGCGGGCATTTCGGCGGCGCTCTCGGGCAGCCTGGCCATATAGCCGATGACGGCGTCCAGCTCGGCGTCGCTGAGGGCGTCCGCCAGGGTGGCGGGCATCAGGTTTTTGGCGCAAGGCGCCCCGGCGCAGTCGGGCGAGGTGTAGGCTTCGGCTTTTCGATGGATCTCACGCAGGTAAGCGGTTACGTCTTTGGCTTTGCCGGTGTATTCGCCGCTTTCCAGGCGGGCAGCGATCACGGCAGGGATTTTGGATAGATCGGGGCCGATCGTGCCCACCGCCCCGGCAATACCGGGGATGGTGTGGCAGGCGCCGCAGCCGCCCTTCTGAAAGGCCTGGGCGGCGATCTCAGCGTCGTACAGGCCGGGGCCGGGTCCGGCGCCGGGTCCGGCGCCGGGTCCGGCTTTCTTCCTTTTTGCCGGGCAGCACGCAGGCCGCCAGCAGGGCAGCCAGCACTAAAAATAATAAACCCAATTTAATGAATTTCATGGTTTCTCCTCAATTAAAAGACCCTTTTTCTGGCGAAGGCGGAGCCGATTGGGATGAGGATACCAGAGGCTGGAGATTTGTCTTTGCGCCGGCGCAAAGATGAAAAGAAAACCACAGATGAGCACAGATGAAAAGATAAACCACAGATGGGCACGGATGAACACAGATAAAAAATTCAGAACAACACTGCCGGATTGGGGCAGTATTACGATACCCGATTGCTTGCATTAGCGGCTGGGGAGAGGCCGGCTTTGTGGGCCGAGCAGGTTCACGGGTCTTGCGGCGCGGCAAGTGATTAGACCCGGCGGATGTTATCCTGCATCCGTTCGATGATCGGATGGCGTTTCCGATGCCGTCTTCGGCCTGGATTTTGCGCCCCAGGGCAGCTCGCGGCGATTCATGTCAGCATCGCTGGCGCCGAGCAGGATGGCGTCCCTCAGGCGTTCGACGGTAAGCGCCGCGTAACGGGATGGGTCTGGGGCCAGCGCCGGTGCGGGCGATGCAGTCGCCCCAGTAGAACTGGTCAAAAACGAACGGGACTGCCATGGATGGAACCCCGGCGCGCAGGGCGTGCGCCGTGGTGCCGGAGCCGCCGTGATGGATCACCATCGCCATCCGCGGGAACAACCAGCCGTAGGGGGCCGAATGGATGGCGAATACCGTGTCCGGCAGATCCAGATTTCCAATCCCGCCCCATCCTGTGTGCAGGATGCCGCGCCTGCCGCTTTGCCGCAGAGCTTCCAGGACGATGTGCGTCGTTTTACGTGGATCACGCACCGGCATGCTGCCGAAGCCAATAAATACCGGCGGGCTGCCGGCTTCCAGGAAGGCCTGCAGATCTGCGGGTGGCTGCCAGGTGCGCTCTCCGGGAAACCAGTAGCCGGTGATGTGGATATGCTCGCCCCAGTCGGAGGGCCGCTGGACAACGGAAGGGCTGAACCCATTTAAGATGGGCATCTGAGGCGTGCCCAACCGGTCGAAATAGTCGTGGAGCGGCAAAGGCGGCAGCTGCAGGCTGGTTTTGCGCCAGCGGTTGATCACCGGGCGGAACATTTGCCAGACGATTTGCTCGCCAAGAGCATAGGTAGCCCGGTTGTAAGCCGCCAGCCTGAGGTCGGGGAAACCCATCAAAGGAAATGCACCTGTCCGGTGCAGCGGGATCACCGCCGCCAGCAGCATGGGAATACCCGCTTTTTGCGCCAGGTCGTATCCGTACAACCCTGCCGGGAGCTGGTTGATGATCAGATCGGTTTCAAGGAGCTGCGGCGCCGACAGATCGCGCCCGTACCCTGCCGCCAGCGAGCTGAAGCTGCGCACCAGGGCGAGCGTGCTGGCGCCGGCATTGACGACCAGGTTTTGGGCGTTGCCGCGGATGGGATGAAAATCGAGACCGCATTCGGCAGCCAGCGAATCAAAGTTCTCGAAGGTAACCAGCCGCACCTGGTGTCCGCCGGCTATCAGCCCTTCACCCAGGTTGGCGTAAGGCTGAACATCGCCTCGTGACCCCAACGCAAGAATCGTGATGTGCATCCGAGTTTATTGGGTCGCGCTACCCGCCCCACCGCCGTTCAGCCGGTTTTTCAGGTTGCGAAGGCTCTCGATCTGGGCGGCGCAGATGGGGGGCAGGTCGGGCAGCTGGCCTTGTGCTTTAATGATTGGGCCGGTGAAATCCGGGCTGCTCCAATGCTCACGATCCACATAGCCCAGGCGATACGCATCACCGTTGCTGTCATAACACCAATCCTGGCCGTAGATGACCACCGGGTGAGGCAGCGGTGTCTGGTACCAGGAATTGAGCTGGCGCAAGTCTTGAGGGTACCGGCCTGTGCGGGCGTGGTAGGTTTCCAGGGCATGGATCACCCGGGCTGCGTGGGTTTCGGTCACCTGGCGGAAGCTGGCCCGCTGGGCGCCGGCATAGACGGTGAGCAGCATGGCCGGGATGACCAGGGCGTAAACGATGGTCGCAATGACCTGCCGGTGCTGGCTGAAGAGCAGGACGTCGACGGCGGTCAGCACGGCCAAAAAGGGGACGATCAACCATAAAAAGTCGAGCGAATTGGTGGTATCGTCCCACACGATGAGCCAGTAGATGTTGATCAGCACCTTGGCGATCAACAGCCCCCCCAGCATCAAGGCCAACCAGCCGAGCCAATAGCCCTGCGTGCGCGGGCCAGGCCGCCCGATTTCAGTTTTGCGTTGTTCTCCAAGCTGGTGCAGGCCGCTGTCGAGCAGCAGGGCCGCCGCAATGATGGCCAAAGAAGGCATGCAAAAGATCAGGAGGCCCTGGATATCATCCAGCCAGGTGTGGTTGGGGAAGTTTTCCACCAGCATGGCGGTGGGTGGGAGCAGTCCTGCGAGCACGAGCAGCCCGGCGGCGATCCGGGCGGCGATGCTCATCCGCCTGGAGGCCCACATCAGGACGAGAGCCAGCAGCCAGACGGAAAGAGCAATGGCGACAACGTTCCAGGAAGAACTCCCGACACCCAGGAAACGGATCAGCAGCCAGGCGGGAATCAACAGGAGCATGGCGGATAGTGTAATCAGGATGGCCTTTTTCATGGCTGAGAACCTCATAAAACGATTTCTCGGGCCGTGGGCGCGCCCCGTTGTGTCTGTTCGATTGACCTGGTGAGCATAGCATACCCTTGTAAATCGGTCAATACCGGTTCGGGCTGTGACGTTTGGACAAATGCTCCATGGAAAAAGATGATCTGCGTCACTTCACACGGCGGCGATTAGTCTGCGGCCTCTTACCTGCACGCCCTTGATTTCGTGGAACCGTATTTACGCGCCATCTTCAATTTTGCAGGGATCACAAACATTCACTTTATCAATGCGCAACCCATGGACCTCTCTCATGCGATGAGAAGAACAGCCATCCTGGACGCGATTGAGGAAGCGCGCGAGCTGGTAAAAGGCAACGACCTGGTAGATCTTGAACCGGTCGGACCGGTAGAATTCCTGGAGGGGGTAAAACCGCCTGTTTTATTGGAATAACACCATCTCAAATTAATGTGGGACTGGGTGAAGAAAGTGTATCGGCTTATCCCGGGTGAACTACAAAACCACCAAGGCACCAGGGCGCCAAGGTGAGGGAAGGAAGGGCTATCTACGAACAGGACACAAAAGCACGAATGGGCGGGCTCAACTGCGAACAGGAGGAGAAACCACGATTGATAAGCAGACGGGCGGAGCCGCGGCTGACGGAGAATCAGGCGCGGTTTCCCAACAATCCCCGGCAGGCAGCGGTGTACTGCACACCTGCCGGGGATTCGAACCAGTAAAAAATCTCTGGCCGGTTCTATCTGTAGTGGATCACCATGTTACCGTCGCCCAGCCTCGTGACCGGAACGCTCTTGTAGAGCAGCGCGTTTTTGTCCCAGACACTCAGCTCAATTGAATCGTAGCCGGCGCCGGAACTCAAATTCGTGTCCACCGCCCTGGCCCAGAAGGTGGCGTTGCCCTGGCTGAAGAGCTGAACGCCATCACTGGCACGGTTGATCTGGATGGTGCACTTGCCCTGCAGGGTAGCCGCCATCGGGTAGGTGTTTCCGCTGAAGGAGAGAGCATCGATGACGTTGCTCTTGATGATGAAGTCAGCCAGGACGCCGTTGTACATGCCGCGGTAGACGTAAACCAGCTGCCCTTTGGGCACGCCTTTATTGTTGAAGCGGGCATTGAAGCCAAAGTTGGCTTTTTTGCCGTTCGGGTCGATGATCCAGCCGCCGCCGGTGGCAAACTGTCCGACGTTATTGTAAAAGGCGATGCTGCCGGGTTGAGCGAAATCGGCCTGGTACCATGCATTGACGCCGCCTGTGGCTGAGGCTGCCAGCCTGGCGATGACGCAGTAGCTTGCCTCGCTGGATGAGCTGAAGATGGTGGTGGCGGACCCGATGCCGTCACCAAATACGCCGGTATCGTACACCCGGGCATAGCGTGTGGTGGGAGTGCCGGTTCCGCAGCTGCCCGCCGGGTAGATGTCGAAGGCAATCCACATTTTGGTGATGTCACCCAGCGTGGCGCCGGGGGCGGTCTCTGGACGGTCGCCAGCATACCCGGCTGCGGCGCTGTCCCAGACGGTTGCAACCAGGCTCAGGTTGGTGCCGGTGCGTCCGATGCTGTCGCCGCTGTACTCAATGGTTGCGTCTTCACGCAGGATTTGGAATGGATCGCTGTCGCTGCTGCCGATGTAGAGAGTGTCGCCTGCGAAATTGGAGGCAACCGTTGTAGCAGCGGCTGACTGGGTCAGGAACAGGGTATTTTGAGCCAGGCCGGATGTGTTGGTCGCCGCGGATGTGGACTGAGCCCCGAGCACGAACGAAATCGTCTTCACTGCCAGGGGCGCACCCTGGAGCGAACCGCCGCCATTGTCGGTCAGCGTGGCGATGAGGCTGACGGCATCGCTGTACTGGCCGGAAGCGTCCCCGCTGTAGACCAGTTTTGTGGGCCGCCTGCCAACAGTGACGGTGATCTGTTCCTCATCGTAAAGGTTCGGTGCGCCGTTATCGGTGACACGCACGGTGAAGGTTGCCGAACCGATCTGGGCGGAGGTGGGCGTCCAGGTGAAGACGCCGCCGGAAGTGATCGCCGCGCCTGCGGGAGCGCCGATCAGGCTGAAGGTGAGGGTATTGGCGGGCAGGTCATGATCCGTGGCGGCGGCGGTGAAGGTGAGCAGGTTGCCCCACAGGGTTGTCTTGCTGCCGATGGGGGTCAGGACGGGGGCGACGTTGACTTCATTGACGGTGACGGTGATGGTCTCGCAGGTGGAGAGAGCGCCGTCGCTGACGCAGACATGCGAAGGTGTAGCTGCCAGGCCCCTGGGCCTCGGTGGGCGTCCAGGTGAAGGCGCCGGCAGGTGTGATCGAAGCGCCGGCGGGAGCGCCGGTCAGGCTGAAGGTCAGCAGTTGAGCCGGGATATCGTGGTCTGTCGCTGTGGCGGTGAAGGAGAGCGTGGTCTCTTCGTTGACACGGCTTGTTCCCGACCGGGCCGAGCACCGGGGCGACGTTGACTTCGGCCACGGTGACGGTGATGGCCTCGCAGACGGGGAGGGCGACAGCGTCAGAGACGCAGACATCGAAGGTGTAGCTGCCAGGCCCCTGGGCCTCGGTGGGCGTCCAGGAGAAGGCGCCGGCAGGTGTGATGGCAGCGCCGGCAGGAGCGCCGGTCAGGCTGAAGGTCAGCAGTTGAGCCGGGATGTCGTGGTCGGTGGCAGTGGCGGTGAAGGAGAGCGTGGTCTCTTCGTTGACCGACTTGTTCCCGACGCGCCGAGCACCGGGGCGACGTTGACTTCGGCCACGCTGACGGTGATGGCCTCGCAGACGGGGAGGGCGACAGCGTCGGAGACGCAGACATCGAAGGTGTAGCTTCCAGGCCCCTGGGCCTCGGTGGGCGTCCAGGTGAAGATCACCGCCGGAGCGTGATGGCCGCGCCGGCGGGGGCGCCGATCAGGCTGAAGGTCAGGGTTTGGGCCGGGAGGTCGTGGTCGGTGGCGGTGGCAGTGAAGGTGAGCGTGGTCTCTTCGTCGATCGCTTGTCGCCGATGGCGCCGAGCACCGGGGCGACGTTGACTTCGCTGACGGTGACGGTGATGGTCTCGGAGATCGGGGTAGGTCGACAGTCGTCGGAGACGCAGACGGTGAAGGTGTAGGCTGCCAGGCGCCCTGGGCCTCGGTGGGCGTCCAGGTGAAGACGCCGGCGGCGGTGATGGCAGGCGCCGGCAGGCTCACCGACCAGGCTGAAGGTCAGGGTCTGGGCCGGGATGTCGTGATCGGTGGCAGTGGCGGTGAAGGTAGAGCGTGGCCAGTTCGTCAACCGACTTGTTGCCCGATCGCAGCCAGCACCGGGGCGACGTTGACTTCGGCTGACGGTGACGGTGATGGTCTCGGAGGTCGGTGAGAGCGCCGTCGGAGACGCGGACATCGAAGGTGTAGCTGCCAGGCCCTGGGCCTCGGTGGGCGTCCAGGTGAAGACGCCGCCGGCGGTGATGCAGGCGCCGGCAGGAGCGCCGACCAGGCTGAAGGTCAGGGTCTGGGCCGGGCAGGTCGGCGTCGGTGGCGGTGGCGGTGAAGGTAGAGCGTCGTCTCTTCGTTGATCGTCTGGTCGCCGATCGGCGCCGAGCACCGGGGCGACGTTGACTTCGTTGACGGTGACGGTGATGGTCTCGAAGTCAGTCAGGGCGCCGTCGGAGACGCGGACGGTCGAAGGTGTAGCTGCCGGCGCCCTGGGCCTCGGTGGGCGTCCAGGAGAAGACGCCGCCGGAGGTGATGCCAGCCGGCCGCTGCGGGCGCCGATCCAGGCTGAAGGTCAGGGTCTGGGCCGGGAGGTCGTGATCGGTGGCGGTGGCGGTGAAGGTGCAGGGCCGTCTCTCGTTAACAGTCTGGTGCCGATCGCGCCGAGCACCGGGGCGACGTTGACTTCGGCCACGGTGACGGTGATGGTCTCGTAGTCGGTAGAGAGCGCCGTCGCTGACGCGGACATCGAAGGTGTAGCTGCCAGGGCCCTGGGCCTCGGTGGGCGTCCAGGTGAAGACGCCGGCAGGGTGATGTCAGCGCCGGCAGGCGCACCAACCAGGCTGAAGGTCAGGGTCTGGGCCGGGATGTCGTGATCGGTCGCCGTGGCGGTGAAGGTAAGCAGGGTCTCTTCGTCAACTGACTGGGGCTCGATCTCTGCCAGCACCGGGGCGACGTTGACTTCGGCCACGCTGACGGTGATGGTCTCGCAGTCGGAGAGAGCGCTGGCGTCATTGACGCAAACATCGAAGGTGTAGCTTCCGGCTCCCTGGTCTTCGGCAGGCGTCCAGGCGAAGGCGCCGCTGAGCGGGTCGATGCTCGCGTCGGTTGGAGCGCCGGCCAGGCCGAAGGTCAACGTGTCATCCGGAAGGTCGGGATCGGTGGCGGTGGCAGTGAAAGTGAGGGCTTTCTCCTCGTCGACGCTCTGGTTGCCGATCGGGTCGAGCACCGGCGGGTCATTGACGGGCAGGATATTGTAGGTGTTTTCACCGGACCGGCCGTTTGTATCGCTGGCGCGGATGATCACACCTGCGCCGGGGAGGCTGTCCACAGCCATGATGTCGAACGTGCCGCCGACCAGGGGCTTGATCTCATCGCCCGGCTCGCCGTAGATGCCGTCCCCATCTGCATCGAAGAGCAGCGTGGGCGAGGTGGAGCTCATCGTCAATCCGGTGGAAACCAGGCGCACCCAGGCCCAGCCAAAGTGCTGGTAGGTGATGCCGCAAGTGGCGCTGGCGTGGATATCGGCATCCAGCACGTAAAGGTTGAAGTTGCCGTCGGTGATGGTGACCGTGCCCAGGCTGTACTCGCGGAACTGCGTGCCGGTGAAGCAGCCGGGCAGCTCCACCGAGAGCGCCTTGGGATCGGCGGCGGTGAAGCCGTATTTATAGGTGAGCGGGGCGTTGTCATACAGGTTGGCGAAGATCTCGTATGTGCCGTTCGGCAGGCCGCCGGCGTAGAAGCGCATCACCGGCAGGCCGTAATTCTCCTCGTTCACGCCGGCAAAGACTGCCGGGAAAGGCCGGCTGGTGGGATAAGAGAACTCTGTCCAGGCGCCGTCGGTTTCAATCAGCTGTCCAGGGTCGCTCGTGGTGACCAGGATGGGCTCCTGATGGGCATCTTCCGCCAGGTTGATGATCAAATCAGCCTGAGCAACCGGCGCCAGGCGGATCCAGGCCCAGCCGTAGAAGTAGTTGGCGCCGCTGCTGTCGCCGTCGCCGGCCCACAGGTCGAAGCGGCCGTCGGTGACCGTGACCGTGCCCAGGAGCAACTCGGCAAACTGGATCGCTCCGCCTGCACCGACGACGTTATCGACATAGTGGGCGCTGGCGAGGGCTTCGGCCAGCGTATAGCCGAAATAGTAGCGCGTCGGGTACGGCGTGTACAGGTTGGCGTACACCTGGTAGGCGCCGTTGGGGATGCCGGTGGCGAAGAAGTGCATCGGCTGCAGGGCGTTGTTTTCCCACTCGTTGTGACCGGCGAAAAGGGCCGGGAAGGGCCGCCCACCCACGTTATAGAACTCGTCCCACTGCCCGTCGTGGTCGTTGAGCAGGGTTGGGTCGGTGAAGGTGGTGCGGACGGGGTCCTGGTGGGCGTCTTCCCACAGGTTGATGGTGAGACCCGGGTAGGCCGTCACGGTGACCTGGAAGGGTGCGTCTTCCAGTTGATCGTAAGACGCCGAAGTGACGGTGTAGAAGGGCGGCGCGGGCGGCGGGAGCTGCAAGTCGAAGGCATTGCTCTGCCCGGTCACAGCTCCATCGGCGGCGCTGACGATCACGCCGGACAGGGCTTCAGCAGAAACGATGGTGAGCGAGCCGTTCCACACCCCGTTGACGAAAGCGCCGGTCTGGACGGGCGAGAGCACGCCAGCCGAAACGCTCAGAGAGGCCGGGCCGGTGTAAGCGGTGAATGGGCTGCCGTTCGAACCCACTGCCGTGACGGTGACGGGGAAGGCCAGCCCGGCGGTCTGTGGACCGGGGATGGCGGCGATGGTGAAGTCGATCCAGCACGGGCGGCGCGGCGGCGGTGGTGAACGACCAGGTGTAATCGCCGTACATCGGGTTGCCAGCCAGGTCCATGACCCCGTAAGGCCCGCCCTTAACCACGGCTGTGTACACGGTGGAGAAAGCCATGGGGCCGGTGGGATCCAGCCGGGCGGTGTGGGTCGCCTGGTCGTAGCTGATGCTGGCCGGGACGAGGGCGCTGGCGGGATCGCGGAGCTCGAAGGTCAGGCTGCTGACGCTGGCGGGCTGAACGGCTTCGCTGAAGGTGGCTGTCAGGTCGGCCTCCGGCGCGACGTTCACCGCATCGGGCAGCGGCACAGTGGAGGCAACGCTGGGAGCGGTGACGTCGGTCTGGATCCGGGTTCTGAAGAGCACATCCACCCAGTAGTTGCTGGCGTTGTAGCTGCCGGTGGGGAAACCGCCGGGCGTGCCGTAGCGGTACATGCCGTTGGGGCCGCCCACCTCGCTGGTGGAAAAGGCGTACAGCGGCGGGTTATCGCGCCCGGTGGTGAAGTAGGGCATCGTGCACGCCCAGCTGGTGTGGGTATGGTACGAGGCCACGTAAATCTGGTTGGCGAGAACCGGCACAGGTGTGTCAAACCGGGCGTTCTGCCAGCCCTGGGCCGTCTCGCCGGTGAAGGTGAGCGTTGCCAGGAGCGTGCCGTCCGAGGCCCACAGGTGGCCTGTGTGCTCACCGGTGTTGGCCAGGCCTTTGTAGAAGCGCAGCCCGGTGATGTAGCCATCCAGGCTGGGGCGGAAGCGCACACCCAGCTCGACGCCCTCCGCCTGGGTCTGTGGGTCGATGACCGATGCATCGGTGGGAAGGAAGGAGTCGTCCCACAGCGAGCAGTCTCCGTCCACGCACACTTCCGGCGGGTTCACGTCGGTGACAAAGACCACGTCGGCCCAGTAGTTGCTGGACTGGTAGGTGTTGGTGGGGAAACTGCCGGATGGCCCGTACATGTAGACGCCGTTGCCGCCCTCCTCGCCATCGACCAGGGCACGCAGGGGTGGGTGTTCGTACAGGGGCCGGTTGCCTTCGGTGAAATACGGCCGGTCAACGGCGTAGCCGGTGGAGGTGTGGTAGGAGACGACGTAGGTCGTATCGGCTGTGACTGCCACCGGGGCGGGCAGGCTG
Source organism: uncultured Chloroflexia bacterium (assembly GCA_963705155.1). Taxonomy (GTDB): domain Bacteria; phylum Chloroflexota; class Anaerolineae; order Anaerolineales; family UBA4823; genus CAVPJC01. The sequence goes on from CAVPJC010000007.1 coordinate 90,390, forward strand.
ATCTGCTGCCAGCCGGCCGGGGTGCCACCGGCGAAGGGCGCTTCAGCCAGAAGAGCGCCGCCGGCCGACCACAGGTGGCCGGTGAAGACCGTTCCGGGATTGGTAGCGCCACGGTAGAAGCGCAGGGCGGTGATATAGCCATCGGTGGCGGCGCGGAACTTCACGCCCACCTCCACCGGTGTGGCGTCGGCATTAAAGATCTTGGCGGGCAGCGTGCCGGTGTTCCACAGGCTGCACGGGCAAGTGGGGGCAGTCAGCACCTCGAAGGCGTTGCTCGAACCGCTCACCCCGCTGCCTGTGGCTGTGAGGATGACACTGCCGGCGGCAGCGCCGATCGTCACCTGCCCGGTCCAAACTCCGCCGGTAAAGGCTCCGGTGACCGCCGGCGCAACTGTGCCGGTGGAGTCGGCCAGGGCGGCTGTTCCGGCGTAGCCGAGCACCAGGTTGCCTGCGTCGTCACGGGCGCGGATCGTGACCGAGAAGGGCGCATTCAGATATTTGGGGCTGGAGATGGGTTCAAATTCAAAGTGGTGCAGCACCGGCTCGGTGACGGTGACATCCGCCGCGGCGCTGATGGCGTTGCGCGTGGCAATCACCTTGCCGGTGTAGGCGCCAGGGATCAGCCCGCGGTGAAGCGCCCGCTGGCGTCGATCGTGCCGCCGCCATCCGGTGTGACGCTCCAGGCAAAGGTCAGGTTGGGGATGGGATGGTTATCCACATCGTAACCGGTGGCGTTGAACTGCAGGGTGGTGCCTGCCACCATGGTGGCGGGATTGGGGCTGACCGTAATGTGGTGGAGCGGGCCGGGGATGGTGTAATCGACTGAAGCCGTGCCGCTAAAAGCGGGCACGTCGGCCATCACAAACCCTTCGCCATCCATAAATACGAAGAAGCGGGTGGGGATATCGGCGGTTCCGCCGAAGTTGGTCGTGACCACGTTGGTGGCCGTGTCAAAACTGGCGGAGGTGATATTGGAGGTGGTGGTCGCACGGATATAGCGGCAGGCGTAATCCATGGTGACCGGGATGGGCTCGTAGGGCGCCAGGTTGGTCATAATGCCCTGCAGGATCGCCCGCCAGTTGGCCGGGGCGGAGGCGTTCCAGCTGCCGCTGACGTAGTAGCCGTGGGTAAATAGGGTGGCGAGCTGCATGCCGTCCAGGGCGCGTTTGGTCTGGCGGGTGCCGTGCCCGATCGTGCCGGCCACGTCGGTCAGGTTGGGGTACCATTCGTAGCCGGCATCGTCGCGAATTTCGGTGACGCAGTTGAAGAACTGGCCGTCGAACTCCGGGTGGTCGGGGATGGTCATAAAGTCAGCGTAGTACATGGGCAGGCCGGAGCTGCTGCCGCCCGCCTCAAAATTGCGGAACGGGCCGTTCATGATCCAGGGCGCGCCGTACGGCAGCCCGGGGTTCATCTGGGTGCCGACAAATTCGACGCCCCAATCGCTCAACCCCTGAAAAACGTTGGAGCCGAACTCGTAATAGTGCGGCAGGACGTAATCTGCGATGGGGATGTTGCGGGCAGCGTGCCAGGCGGTGCCAGCGACGTAATTGGCCGCAATCGTGGCGTCTGAGTAATTGCCGCCAATGTTGTGATCGAAGTAGAAAAAGCTCCCGCCATAAGCGTGAATGGAAGCGGTGGCAAGCCCGGCGTTGGTCAGGGCGGAGAGGTCGGCAGATTCGGCATTGTCGATACTGTCGATGAACAGGCCAGCCCAGGGTTTGATGCCGAACTCGTTGGCAATGTGGATCCATTCGAAGTTGCCCGATTCGTCATCGACGCGCATGGTCAGGAAAGGCGGCATGCCCTGCATCACAAACGGTTTGCGGGCAGCCCACACCAGGCTGCGCCACACCAGGTCGTCCAGGCCGTAGACCGGGCCTCTGAACGTTGGTGGACATCCAGTCGTAGCTGCCCCACTGCACGGCGCGCCCGGCGCCGTAGGTGGTGACTGCCAGGAAGGGCTGCGCGCCCGAGCTGGCGACGGCGGTCACATCGGCGGGCAGGCTGACGCCCGCCAGGCTCATGCCGCCGGTGCCCAGGCTTTCACCTGGCGTGTGCAGCCCGGCGATGTAGTGGAGCGGGGCGGCCGGAAAGCTGACCCCTGAGCCGCTGAGCGCTCCACCGTAGCCGAAGCCGAAGACATCGGCGACCCACTGGTAGCGCGGGTTGAGGCCATCTGGCGAAAGGTCGTTGTCAAAGTTGACCAGCCCGGCGCCGTCGTTGACCGCGGCCGAGATGATGGCCTCTTCTGCGGCGGTCAGATAACGGGTGGGGCCGCTATCCAGCTGGCGGTGCCCGGTGATGATCAGGGCATATTCCCCGATATTCGCCGGTACAGGTGTGGTGGCAATATCGACCAGCGAGTAGGGGATGCCAAAGTGATCCAGGTAGGGCTGGATATACTGGGCGAAGCCCGGATACCCGGCGCTGGCGGAATTCACCAGAACTACTGCGTCCGAACGGACAACCGCAGCCGTTGCCGGCTGGATTTGCCCACCGACCAGGCTGATGCTGAGCATGATGATCAGCAAAGCGTTGGAAAGAAATAATCTCCTGGACATGATCAAGCTCCTTCCACCCCGATTCTGATAGATTGAAAAACAGGCGCGACAAAAGCTTCAGCAGACCTCCCGATAGACCTGCCAGCCTGGATAATCATGATTGCAAAGGACGGAACGTCCAACGCTCATGCTATCTGCCAGTAAATATTAAAATTGTCTGAAGGGGACGGCGCCTTGAAATGAGATGGTCCCCCCGCGGAACAGGGCCATTGTTAAGGCAGCGTTAAGTGGTAGCTTTATTGTATAGAAGATTGCTGACAGAGTCAATCAGGCAGATGAGGTATTTATTTGGGGCTTACTTCCTGGCGATGAAGACGAGGATGCCGGTGTCGGGGGCGGCGGGTTCTGGGGTGTAGTCGCCCTGCACCTCGACATCCTGGAAACCGGCGCGGGCGAGCATGTCCAGGATCTCATTGCGGAAATAGAGGCGCTCGATCAGCGTGTACTGTTCCTGCCTCACCAACTGACCGCCCTGCCAGAGCATGGCGCGCATCTCCCGGGTGGCAGTCTGATCGAGGGGGTCGAGGGCTGCCAGCCTGCCTTGAAGCTGGAGCTCGTCGCCGTTCTCGGCGCGCCGGCGCTCGCCGCCGGTGGGCCAGGGTTCAGGCAGGTTCTGGCGTTCTGCTTTCCCCCAGTACAGCCACTCATCGGGATCTTTGTAGGGAGTGTAATTGTCCAGCAGGAGAGCGCCGCCGGGTTCGAGCAGGTCGTAGATGCGCTTGAGGGCGCCTTGATCGTGTTGGCGGGAGCCGCCCAGGCCAAACACGCCGCACATCACCACCGACCGGTATGTGCGCGGCAGGTCGAGGGCATGGATGGGTTGGTTGAAGAGGCGCGGGGCGAGGCTGTATTTGTGGGCTTTTTCGGCGCAGAGACGCAGCATATCGGGCGAGATATCGGCGCCGTCAACCTCCAGGCCGGCCTGCAGGAACGGGATCAGCAGGCGTCCGGTGCCGCAAGCCACGTCGAGGGCGGGCTGGCCGAAGCGCTCGATCAGCGCTTTGAAATACTCGATCTCCGGGCCGCCGGTGTTGAACTCGGCCCACCAGCGCGCCACCAGACCATAATGCCAGACCACAGGGTCCGTGTTCATGGCAGGTATTCTCCCACCTGCTTGAGGGCTGCGGGAAAGTTCGCCCGGCCCAGGCCGATGCGGAAGTGCTCCCCGGGGTAATCGAACAGGCTGCCGGGCACGATCATCACGCCGCGGGCATCCAGGACGTCCTGGCAAAACTGCTCCACAGAGCCGGGGCCCAGCCACTGCGGGAAGGCGATCGAGCCGCCCCTGGGGGGTATCCAGGTGAAACGCTCCGGGTGGGCATCGAAAAACTTCCCGGCGACGGCCGTGTTGGCGGCGATGATGGCGTTATTGCGCTGTAGTGATGCGCTCCTTGTTTTGCAGGGCGATGATGCCCAGGATTTCGGAGGGGGCGGAGGAGCAGATGGTGGTGTAGTCTTTGAAGGCCAGCCAGCGCTCCACCCAGACCGGGCATCTGGCTCGCCAGCCAGCCCAGGCGCAGCCCCGGCAGGGCAAAAGACTTGGATAAGCCCGAGAGGGCGATGCCTTTTTCGTACACATCGCAGATCGAGGGCAGGCGCTCAGCCGGATCGCTCTCCAGCAGGCGGTACATCTCATCCGAGAAAACCACCACGCCGTGCGCCCGCGCCAGCTCGAGGATGGCGTCAAAATCTGCGCGGTCGGGCAGGAAGCCGGTCGGGTTGTGGGGAAAGTTGAGGATGAGCAGGCGCGTGCGCGGGGTCAGGCTGCGCTGCAGGTCGTTCAGATCGAGCTGCCAGCCGTCCGCGCCGGGGCGGAACTGCCAGGAGATCAGGCGGCAGCCGGTGGCGCGGGCAATCTCGTGTAAAGACTGGTACGCAGGCGACACGGCAACGACTTCATCGCCCGGGGCGAGCAGGGTGTGCATGGCGATGAAAATCGCTTCCTCTGGGGCGGCGGTGATGATGTTTTCGGGCCGGATGTCGCGGTAGAGGCGGGCGATTTCGGCCAGCAGCAGCGGGTGCCCGGCCAATTCGGTGTAGCCGAGTTTGAGCGACTGCCACAGCTCCAGGCTCTCGGGGCTGGCCATGTCCAGCAGCTCGGCCATCGGCAGGCTTTCGCAGTCGGAGGCGGAGAGCAGATATTTGACTTTGAATTCATACTGCGCAAAATAACGTTCCAGCTTGAAGGGACTGAGGGGCATGGGTCGTCTCCAGGGGAAAATGGCTCAGGCGGGTTGAGGTTTTCGTGTTCAAACGGGAAGCAGCTAATTCCAGCACCAGCACACCAACGGCCAGAGCCGAGTACAGCCAGGCGCCCCACTGCGACCAGGAATACCTCCAGGTGCCGGCGAAACCCACCAGCAAACCCAGGACGCCTGCGATTCCCCATGCCAGCAGGTGGATTCTTCGCAGGCCTGGGCGCTCTCCCACCCGGAGCAAGGCCAGGGTGGTGAAAAAGGGCAAGACCAGAAAAAGCGCAAAAAGAATGTACAGGGCTACACCAGTAAGGCTGCCCGAAGGCGAGCCAGTGGCGACCAGCTCCCTGACGATATGAATCAGACTGCTGCCCGCCGTACCCAGGATCCACAACCCCGCAAGCGGGTAACCGCAGAAATCGCCTTCCAGGCGGATGGAGGGAGGGCCGCACGGGTACTGCGCCGGCACGTTGGTGAGGTCGAAGGCCCAGGGGCCGCTGAGGGCAACCACCAGCAGAACGAGGGCCGCCGCACGCCACAAGCGCCTCGCCGAGCCGGTCGGTTTCAACACGGAAGATGGCTCGTCAGGCATGCTGCTGCTCCTTTACAGGTGAAAATCGCCGGAGGCTTCGGGCTGGTATAGAATCTTTTCGACGCGCATACGCCGCTTCCCGGCGGGAACGGCCCACTCGAACAGGTCCCCAACTTCGTAGCCCAGCATGGCGGTTCCGATGGGGGCCAGGATGGAGAGCCTGCCCCGGGCCAGGTCGGCGTCTTCGGGAAAGACCAGGGTATAGGTTTCCTCCTCGCCGCTGTCCAGGTCCACCAGGCGCACGGTGGAGTTCATGGTGACCACCTGCGGGGGGATTTCCTTCGGCGGCACAATCACAGCCCGGTCGAGCTCGGATTGCAGCTTTTCCAGGTAATCGCTTTTGCGGTAATTGGTGTACTGCGCTTCTTGAATCAGTTTCTTCAGGCGCACAAGATCGAACTCGGTGATGTGAATGGGTTTGCCGCTCATGCCCGCACCTCCCTGTTTTTGTTATACCTTCATGGTTGGCGTGCCGATTGTAATTTAAGTATACATCACAAAACGGTCAGAGGGCGATCAACGATAAAACCCACAAAAACACAAACGGCAGCTGCAGCCAGAACCATCCAACCACAGATGAACACGGATGCACACAGGTAGAGCGTTATTCTGTAGGGGCGACCCGCCTCAACCAATCACCGCACTGATTAAACTGAAAAGGGTCGCCCCTGCGCGAATGGATGACTGGTAGATCTGAGGGCCGCCGGGGCATGGGGATGCCCGGCTTCAGGGTGGGGAGGCAGAACATGGAGGTCTGCCTGGCGCCTGGATAACGGGGCGAACAGGCGGCAGGATATTTAATCGGGGAAGGAATAGACTACCTGGAAGTCGTCGTAACCGGCGAGGTGATCCAGCTTGTTGCGCCGGCGGTATTTGCGCACCTGGCTGGTTTTTTGACCCATGGCGATGAGGCTTTCCGCCATCTTTAAGCGCACAGGCCATACCAGACAGAACTGGCGCTCCAATCCTCTCTGCCAGCTCGGTTTCCATTCCAATCTGGACCGATCCAGGAAGCAGGATCACTTCAGCCCGGTCCATATCGATTGCGAGGCGTCCCACCTCCACCAAACGCTCCATCATCTTGCGGCGGTCTTTTAGCTCATGGGTGGTCATATCGATCGCCCGTGCAGATGCAAAGCGCTCGCGCAGACCGTACTGTCTGACGCGCTCTTCGGTAACCGGGATATCCACCTCGGAATTGACGATGATCGAAAACTTGTAACCCAGGGTGCATGCCATCAACATTCCCGCCTCGGAAATTCCGACAACCGGAGCTGCAACAATCGACCGGCAGGCATCCAGGCCGGGGTCGGACCCGCAAGCGATGATATAGGCGTCGAAGCCGTCTGGATGCATGGCGACGATCCTGGCAGTTTCAAGTGCAGAAATTACGATATCTAACTGCGTGTCAACACCCGGTGGGCCTGCCTCGGGATTGACGCAAACGATCTCGATATCATTTGTGCCAAAATAGCCGGGAAGGCCTTTCTCCACGATGTTGGTTACCGCCGGGTTACTGTTCGAGTTGATTACCAGAATCCTGCTCATTCAGAATATCTCCTGTTTATTGAAGCGTGTGTTGGTTTGCTCTCCCGGTCATTGTAATGTAGAAACAACCGCAGAGGGAAGATTGGCAGGGAAAAGGATCAGCAAAACCATCGAACCACAGATGCACACAGATTGAGGTTTATGTACGCAGGGAGGGGGTTGGGGTGATGGCCACCGGGGCATGGGGATGCCCCGGCTCCAGGGTTGAGAAGGTGGAAATGGAGAGGGTGAAGGGATGCCCCGGCTTCACGAAAGGGATGGAGGGGGAGCGGGAAATTAACGCAGCGAGCGGGCAACCAGTCCGATCAGTTCCAGATCGCCGTTGCCACTGGCCACCAGGTAATTTTCTCCCAGCGTGCTGAACAGGAAATAGCCCTGTCCATCGGCCGACTCGGTGATGATTTCTTTGGCGGAGGCGCCATTGGCCAGGGTCAGGTCGGTTTCGCTGAGGATGGTGATGCCGGAGCCTTCCAGCGCCATTTTCCGCATATCCACGTAGGCGGCCAGATCGGCTTTGGGGTCCCAGAGCTGGATGATGATATTCATGATCGTCCCACCGGCGGGTACATCCGAAACCATGCCGGGTTCGTGCGGCCACGAGGTGAGCTGGTAGCCGGTGGGGGCGCGGCTGCCCAGGCTGACCGCGTCGAGCATCCAGGCGGCGGGATAATCGAAGGAGAAACCGCTTTCCATATCGGTGTGGGTTTTGAGGTCCACGGCGGGCGTAATGGTTGAGGCGGGCAGGGTTGCCGTGGGCAGGGTCGGCTCGATGGTGGCGGTTGGGCTGGGGGCGGCGGTAGTTTCGGTTGGAAGCGCCGGCAGGGTGGATTCCACCAGCGCGGTGGGCGCCGCCGGGGCGCTTCCGCAGGCTGCCAGCAAGAGCGCCAGAATGGCAATCAGGGTAATTCGATAACTCATTTTGTTCCTCCAAAGATATGGGTTCTTGAATGGATACAAGACGAAACGCCGGTGGAAAAGGTTCCCGGGGAGATTCCATTCAAGGTTCCAACCCGTCGAATTTTGGTCAATACGAAAGCAGTAATTGTACCAAGGCAATGAGGACATAAACAGCAGCGCCTGCCATCCCCACGATGCCTGCTGTTTTGAGAAACGCGTCCCACGAGTCGCTGGGCTCTTTGGTGTTCTGATACAACGAGTGCGCCATAAAACCAACCAGGGCAGCGCCGGTGATCTTGACTGGCAGCCACTCCATCCTGCCGAGGAAGTCAACCAGAACTTGTAAAAAATCCACCGGTCCCATATTACTCCTCCACTCCGATTATTTTGGGCGCCGGTCTGTCTCCCGGATGACTACCAGCCTCTCCTCAATCCGGCGGTCGGGGAGGAACCACATGACTGCCACCAGAATATAGATACCGAAGGCCCACCAGCGGTTCAGGAACGAAAGGGGAACTGCCGCAGTATAAAACAGCAGCGACAGCTTGCCTTTTAAATCCTTTCCGAGAGCCGCCGCCAGGATAAGAATCATCCCCGTGGTGACCGATCAAGACACGAACGAGCAGGAAGTAAGCCAGCGCTGAACACCAGAGCACGATGCCATACAGCGCCACCGGCCAAACAGCAAAGCTGGTTTTTCCCATCCAGGCAGTGACGAAAGGAACAAGCGACAACCAGAACAACAGGTGAGAGTTTGCCCACAGAACGGGCCCGTTGACCTGGCGGACAGCCTGGAAAAGATGGTGGTGGTTGTTCCAGTAAATCCCCAGGAGCACAAAACTCAGAATATAGCTGACCAGCACAGGAATCAGAGGGCGGAGGGCTGCAAGACTGGCTTCCGGCGGCACACGTAGTTCCAATACCATGATGGTGATCAGGATGGCGATCACGCCATCGCTAAAGGCTTCCAGGCGTCCTTTAGTCATGTGAGTTAACAATCTCCTTGCATCGCAACTGACAGTGTCAGACAAACACCAGGCAGCCGCGCTGCTCCAGGCGTTCAAGCCAACCTGGCAGCTCGAGCCGCTTATTCCATCTCAAATCCAATTTCTCCAGGCGGGGCAGCTCGCCCAGGGCATCCGGCAGGCGGGTCAACCGGTTGGCCCTCAAATCCAGATGGCGCAGGTTTTCCAGCGCGCCGATCGAGGCCGGGATGTCCGCCAGGTGGTTGTTCCTCAGGTTGAGATCGGTCAGGCCGGTCAGGCCGCCGAGCGTTTCGGGCAGCGCTTCCAGGCGGTTATCCTGCAAATCCAGCTTCTTCAGACCGGCAAGCTCACCCAACGTGACCGGCAGGGATACGAGCCGGTTGTTCATCCCATGCAGCTCGCGCAGCTGTGCCAGGTGCCCGAGGCTTTCAGGCAGGGAGGCGATCTGGTTGTTGTAGAGGCGCAGCTCCACCAGCCCGGTGAGCCGTCCAACCTCATCGGGCAGCGCGGGCAGGTGGTTGTCGCTGATGTTCAGGTAAACCAGGCCGCTCAGGTTGTCGAAGGTATCTGGCAGGGCCGACAGCCGGTTGTCGCTCAGATACAGAAAGGCCAGGTTTTGCAGGTTTCCAAGCTGAGCAGGCAGGGATTCGAGTTTGTTGTGACCCAGATCGAGCATGTGGAGTTCCGCCAGGTTGCCAATGCCAGCAGAAAGGTGTTCCAGGTAATTCTGGCTGAGGTTCAATATTTGCAAGCCGGTCAACTGCCAGAGCGACTCCGGCAGGGAGGCCAGACGGTTGTGGTACAGGCTCAGGAATTTCAAATTCATCAAATCGCCGATCCAGCCGGGGAGCGTGCTCAGGCGGTTGCGGTCGAGGTCGAGATGCTCGAGCGAGATGAGGGTACCCAACGAATCGGGCAGGGCGGCCAGCTGTTTGCCGGCCAGGTCGAGTCGGGTGTTCACAGGTCAACCTCCAGGTGGATGTCTTCCGGCTCAAGCGCAAACAGCTCCGGGTCTGGCTCGGCGGTCACCCGGCAGCCCAGGCGCAGGTAGAAATTGATCGTGTTTTCGGAAGGCGTCGCCGAGATGTACAACTGGCGGGCGCCGCGCCGGCAGCGCCTCAGCCGCAGACAGGTCAAAAAGCTGTTTCCCCAGCCCCCTGCTGCGGTGATATCGGCTGACGTGCAGGAACTTGAGCTGCAGCTGATCCCGGTTCGGGCCGATGAACCGGTTATCGAGGATGGCGACCCCGACCAGCCGCCCATCGTCGAAGGCGGCGTGGAACCAACCGCCGCGGTCGTAGCTCTCCAGCAGGATGGGGGTGTACTTGCCTGCCTCGCCCGGAGGCCAGCCTGACATATCATAATGCTCCGGCTTGAGCGCCAGGAGCGCCGTTTTCGCAGGTATAAATGTTGTCAATCACTCCGCGGCGGTCGATGCTCCAGACGAGCTTGACTTCAGCGCGGCGCAGGGGGCGGTATTGGATCACAGGCTAACCCCATCCAAAGGCGCTCGATTCCCAGCTCAACAGGTCGCCTTCGATGTGTTCCTTGAGCCCGACCTTCTCCATCAGGTACATCACCTGGGCGCGGTGGTGCATGCTGTGGGTGATGACGTGGCCGATGGCGCCGCCAAAAGTCTTCAACCGTGGCGGATTATCCAGAACATCCAGAAAGCAGTCGTCGTAGCGACCCTCCCGGCCAACCTTGCGGGCCAGGTTGGCAAAATCCCGGCTGACCAGTGCCAGGCGCTCCAGCAGCCGGGGGATGGTGGTTCCGGACCTGGCCTCAACCGGGCGCTGGCAGAGCAGATCGGTCCAGGTTTCCATGTTTGCGATGATGTGGGTGAAGGTATTGCGCAGGGTGCCCTGGTCGATATCGTAGGTTTTGTCCAGCAGCTCATCAGGCAGCGGCTGGCAGGCCAGGAGTAGCTGGCGTGTGGTCCAGGTGTCGTGGGCGAGTAAACGGTCGAGGATATCCATAGCGGCTCCGGAGGCGTGGACGCGCCGTCCACGAATGCGTTGATATTTAGTCCAGATTATAAGAAAAAATAACCGTAAAGGCGCAAAGGCCGCAAAGAATGCAAGAAAAGGCAGAAAAATATCGTTCCAATTAGAACGATGCGGAGATGATTTTTTTAGTCGCCCCATTATACAGTAATTCGCGATCAGGTCGCAAATGAGATGGGTAGGCCGTGGAGTCTTGCAAAGATAGATTGAATCGGGCTGAAATTGTGCTACAAATGAGATGTAAAAAAGAAAGGGAGGCGCTGCATGGCTGTCAAGAAAAATCCGAGGCGGATCATCCTGGCGATTGTGGTCATACCCCTGGTGTGCGCAGCTTGTTCGATGGGGTACACGCTGGTGCAGTTGAACCTGGCGCGGGGCCGGGGTTTGTACCCTTCTCCCGAAGAAGCGATCTCCATTCGCGCCCACCAGTATTATTCGGGGGTGAGCCGGGTGCTGATCGAGCGGGCAGGTCCGAACGCCTTCGACGGCAGCAGCCCGCATGTCTGGTATGTGGTCTGGAGCGTGTACGCCGACAGCCGGGCGGATGGGAGCGACCTTTATCACGGCGCTTACGAGAGCGGAGGCAGTTATTACCTGCACCTGAAAGACGGCTGGGTGCAGATGCCGGAGGGTTACTTTCCGGAATATATTGGCTTCTGGATGAAGGTGCTGAGAATTGCGGGGTAGATGGCAGCGTGATATCATTGCTGCCATGATCCACTTCAACCCTGAAACCAGGACTTTCAACCTGATCCTGCGCAGCAGCTATTACGCTTTCCAGGTGGACGCCGCCGGACGGGTGGTGCATCTGGGCTGGGGGCCGCGCCCGCCCGGCAGCGGGGAGGCTGACCGGATCACGGGGTATCACGCCTACGAAAAAACCACGCAAACCAACAGCTTTCTGACCCAGCTCCAACCGGATGAGATCATCACCTATGGAGATGTCACCGGGCACGAGCCGACCCTCAAGGTCAGCTTTCCCACTGCGCCTGGCCTGACGCCCGGAGTGGAAGCGCGCCTGGAGGCCGCTCACCTGCCCGTGCGGGATGTGCGCCTGCGCTACGCCGGGCACGAAATCGTCCCAGATGCCCAACCCGGACTGGCTCCGGCGCACGGGCTGCCGGTGGGTGTGTCTGCGCCGCGCCAGACGCTGCGCCTGCGCCTGGTGGACCCCGTCCAGCCTTTCGATGTCACCCTGTGCTACCGCCTGACGCCCGAGCACGACATCCTCGAGCGCTGGCTGGAGCTGGAAAACCGTGGGGATCAGCCGGTGAGCGTGGAGGTGTGCAACTTTGCCACGCTGCACCTGCCCAACGGTACGAACGAGCTGACCCATGTCAGCGGCGCGTGGGCGGCTGAGTTCCATCCGAACCGGACCTGCCTGCCAGTGGGCGCATTTGTTTATGAAAGCCGCAGCCTGCAGACCGGGCACGCCGCCAATCCCTTCTTCATGCTCAACCGCCCGGGTCAGGCCTGGGAAGAGATTGGCACAGTTTATTTCGGTGCGCTGGCCTATTCGGGGGCCTGGCGGATGGCCGTAGAGCAGCTCCCCACCCGCGATGTGCGCCTGCACGCCGGTTACAACAACTTCGATGACGAGCTGGTCCTGGCGCCCGGCGAGCGGCATGTCACCCCGGCCTTGGTGTGCGGGGTTTGCGCCGAGGGCTGGGGTGGGGCCAGCCGCCGGCTGCACGCGTTTGCATGCCAGCGCCTGCTGCCGCGCCCGCAGGAACCCCGCCCGGTGCTCTACAACAGCTGGGAAGCGACTTACTTCAACCTGAGTTTTGAAAACCAGGCCGAGCTGGCGCGCAAGGCGGCTGCCATCGGGGTGGAGCTGTTCTGCGTGGACGACGGCTGGTTTGGGGCGCGCCGCTCCGACAACGCCGGGCTGGGCGATTGGACGGTGAGCGAGCAGGTTTTCCCGCACGGGCTGGAGCCGCTGGTGGAAGTGGTGCACGGTCTGGGGATGAAGTTCGGCCTGTGGGTGGAGCCGGAGATGGTCAACGCCGATTCCGACCTGTACCGCCTGCATCCGGACTGGGTGCTGCACTTCCCGGGCCGGCCGCGCAGCGAGGCGCGCAACCAGCTCATCCTGGATTTTGGCCGTCCTGAAGTGGTGGAGCACCTGGCTGGCGTGCTGGAAAACCTGGCGCAGCGCTATCAGGTCGATTTTTTCAAGTGGGATATGAACCGCAGCGCCAGTGAGCCCGGATCGGCTGCCGGCAGGGCTATCTGGCGGCGGCATGTGCAGGCGGTGTACGGTCTGATAGACCGTCTGCGAGGCAAATTCCCCCGGCTGGATATCCAGACCTGCTCGGGCGGCGGCGGGCGCGTCGACCTGGGCATTTTCGGGCGCACCGACCAGGCCTGGGTGAGTGATAACACCGACGCTCTCGATCGCATCTGCATCCAGGAAGGTTTCAGCCTGGCTTACCCCGCCCGCACCATGGAAGCCTGGGTCACGCACGTGCCCAATCCCACCACCGGGCGCATCCTGCCCCTGGGCGTGCGCTTCGATGTCGCCATGCGCGGCGTGCTGGGCATTGGCACCAACCTGAACGAGCTGGAGCAGGACGAGCTGGAGGCGTATGCCCGCTATATCGCCTTCTATAAACGCATCCGGCATGTGGTGCAGGGCGGGCAGCTCTACCGCCTGCAGCGCCTGGAGGAGTGCGGGGCTTCGGTGATCGCCTATGTGCTGGAGGGCGGAGGCGAAGCGGTGTATTCGCGGGCAGTGGTGAGCGCTGTGGGCACCGGTCACCGCCCGGCGGTGCCGCTGGTGGGGCTGAACGCCGGCGGGATCTATTCGCTGCACGACCTGGACGACCGGGAAGTGCAGCGGTTGAGCGGCTTCGAGCTGATGACGCTGGGCATCCCGGGTGAAAGGCGCAGCTTACCGGGAGCCAGCCAGACTTACTATCTGCGTCAGGTCTCATAGTACAATTCAATGGGCGCCCCCTGATGGGAGATAAATGCCCTTCGCAAGCTCGGGGCAGGCCGTGATGGGTGAGGCATTGGTCATGTCGTTGCGAGCGAGCGTTCTCCAGCGAGCGAAGCAACCTTCGAACGGCTCGAATCATCCAACTGCCGGGAGATTGCTTCCCTGCGCAGTCCTGCAATAACAGATCCGATCGAAAAGGAGTGTAAGCATGAAGGTTTTGGTCACAGGCGGCGCGGGGTATATCGGCAGCGTCGTTTCTCACGAGCTGGTCAAATCTGGCGATGAGGTCATCGTCTTCGATAATTTATCACAGGGCCACCGCCGGGCAGTGCCGGAGGAGGCCATTTTCATCCACGGCGACCTGGCCGACCGGGCGCTGCTTGACCAGGTGATGGCTGAACACCGCCCGGAGGCGATCATGCACTTTGCCTCCAACACCCTGGTGGGTGAATCGGTGGAAAAGCCCTTCCTCTACCTGGGTGATAACCTGACCAACGGGCTGAACCTGCTGCACAGCGCCGTGGAGCACGGCGTGCGGCGCTTCATCCTTTCTTCCACCGCCAACCTGTTCGACGACCCGGCCGAGATCCCCATCAAAGCCGAGGAGCGCATTGTGCCCGGCAGCCCGTACGGTGAATCCAAGTACCTGCTGGAGCGCCTACTGTACTGGATGGATCGCCTGTACGGGATGCGTTATGCCGCCCTGCGCTACTTCAACGCTGCCGGGGCGGCCTCGCCCGACCTGGGGGAAGACCATCTGCCGGAGTATCACATTATCCCGCTGGTGCTGCAGGTGGCGCTGGGCATCCGCGAGAAGATCACCATCTTCGGCGACGACTACCCCACGCCGGATGGGACGTGCGTGCGCGATTACATCCATGTGCTCGATCTGGCGCAGGCGCACATCCTGGCGCTGCGCAGCCTGGATAAAGGCAGCCGGGCTTACAACCTGGGCAACGGGCAGGGTTTCAGCGTGAAAGAGGTGGTGGACACGGCGCGGCTCATCACCGGGCACGCCATTCCGGCGGTGATCGGGGCGCGCCGCCCGGGCGATCCGGCGGTCTTGATTGCGGATAGCCTGAAAATCAAGCAGGAGCTGGGCTGGCAGCCGCGCTACCCGGGTCTCAAGGATATCCTGGGCAGCGCCTGGGCCTGGCACCTGAAGCACCCTCAGGGTTATATGGAGAAATAAATTCGTACGCGGATATAACCTGGACCTTCATTAAAGTAGTTTTGTTGAACTATGCGCTGTGCGCAGGTAAAGCCAGCGCTATTTTATCTCCCCAGGCTCGATCACAATCTCAAATTGCTGTGATCCAGGCTATTTTTGCTGTGAGAGGTTCAAATTCCACGAGTTCCTTATCCGCATTCACAGGAGGTGTAGCCATGACTATCCTCCTCGCACCCGGCTGCCGCAAAAGCTTGCTTGCGTTGGGCCTACAGCTCGAACAGAAATGCCCGGAGAACTTGGAAGAGTCAGAAGCCAAACCAGAGCCATCCGCTGCAATCCCAGAGTCAAAGTTGTGCTGACCTAGCTGCGATCAGCTCCTGCTTTTTAAGCGCATCATCCAAACCACGCAGCGCTGCCCACCATGGACTGTCTGGCTTTCCCGCCCCTGCTTTTCTACTGGATGCCGGATCTCACACTCGCACCCGTGTTTCCACTTGGCTGATGCCAGAAAATACTCACCCGAAATCTGGATCTCCAGCTTGTGTTGGGAGGTTTTTTTGTTGTACAATAAATTCAAAGCCACCCATTTGATGAGGATTTGACCAGGCTAAGTGCCCTAGATCTCAAATGGTTTGGTACGTTCCTAAGGCGGCTCAGTTCAACTCGGATTGATGTGGCGGCAGGGTACTGCCGGGCAACAAGTTGAACCGGGCTCAGGCATTGGCTCTGACCGCCATATCAATCCTTATGTCGTCAGGCGGCAAGGAAGTGAGGGTGTGTGGCCATGAGTGAAGAAGCGAGGAAGGGCGAGAAGAGCGGCTGGATTCTAGGTTGGTCCGGTGGATTCCTTTGGATCTTCAGCCAGGTCATTGTGCATCTAGCGAAGGGCAATCTCCTGTCCGCACTGGTGGGAATCGCCCTGTTGGTCACAGCCGCCACCTTCATACTGAGGTTTACCCCCTGGCGATACCCCACGCAGCTTTACTGGAGATTGATGTTACCTCTTTATGTGCTGTTATTCCTCTCGATTGCCTGGGCGATCTGGATTTCGGGAGGGGCTGCCGAGCTCGGATTCAATATATGGTCCATCTTTCTCATCCTTCCTTTGCTCTTGCCGCTATACTTGGCTGGCAGTCGTCGGTGGATCGATGGTGAACACAAGCAGACCTGAACCTGGCACCGGCGCAAGCGTCATGTCAAACGGCACACGGGCGGGCACTCTCGCCAAGCTCATGCCGCTCGGCTCGTAGCCGTTGGGCGGCTGGATTTCGCCAAAAAAAGAACCGAGACCAAGATGGGCAGTAAAAAATCGTTTCCAGGAATTGGTCTAGCATTTCTCATGCTATTTGTCGTTGGGTGCGGTGTACCTGCAACCACTCCATCTGTAGGAGATACATGCACATCTGTTCCACCAATATCAACGCTAATTGCTACCGCACCTTCTACCGAGACCGTTGAGCCCATGGCGCAGCCTAAGAAAATGCACTTGCTTTATGACGATGATGGCAGTCGCGATGGGATGGCAGCGCTTCTTTATTTGTTAAGTTATCCAGAAATATCCATTCAGGCTATAACCATTTCCTATGGTGAAGCGCACCCCAAATTGTACATCCAGCACATGGGGTGTGTGCTGGATATCTTTGGTATTCGTGATATTCCACTTGGCGCAGGACAGGATATGCCTTTGGCAGGAGGCACTCCTTTCCCCGATTGGTTACGTCAACTAAGCGACAATTTCTGGGATTATCCATTACCGCATGCTGACAAGACTTATCCGTTCCAGAATGCTCCCGACTTGATGGTCTCAATTATTAATCAAGCTCCAGAACCCCTAACTATTTTTCTGAGCGGACCTTTTACGAATCTTGCTCAGGCTCTGCAGCTCGACCCGACTATTAAGGGTAATATTTCGGCTGTATACTTCATGGGTGGCGCCGTGTACGTCCCCGGCAACATAACAGGTCTGATTCGCGACTCCAACAACCGAGTTGCAGACTGGAATTTCATAGCCGACCCGCAAGCCGCAAAAGAAGTATTCGAGTCTGGCTTGGAATTTTATATGGTGCCGCTTGACGCAACAAATCAAGTGCTATTAAGTCAGGAAGATATCCTTCTGTGGCGCCAAGGTGATGATAAAGCCAATATGGTTGTAGATCTCTTTGACATCATGTTCAATACTTGGGGTCTTAAGCAAGCTGAGATTTTCGACCTAACAGCGGCTGTCCTCATGGTTCAATCTGAATTGTGTAACTTTCAGCCACTTCATCTTGATGTCATCACGGATAATGGTCCTACATTAGGACAGACCATAGTTGTACCAAATACCGAGCCAAACATACACGTCTGCTTGGAACCCAATGCTAATCAAGTCAAGCAAAATCTGAATGAGACATTTTCACCGTAGTAAAAGCCGCCCAACACACCGTTCTCAAAAACCGGATGTCCGGAACGCTAATTGAAGCCAGGGGAAGGGCCTACCGGCAGGCGGTTCACCTTCGAAGAACGGGCATGTTCTGCCCGCTTTTTCAAGCCGGTGTGGGCACGAGCTGGTAGCCAAGTTTGGCCGCTGCTTTTTCATATGTCTGATCTGCTGTTCTTCGTACTGCCTCTGATATTCGTTCACGCTCACCCAGGCAATGGCATGGGCTGTGGCCACCGTCGCCTGGGCTGGTCCGAACCTCGCCCGTAGACGGCGGTGGCGTATCCCACAACCACATTTCACCTGTTTCACCGATTGCTCTGCAGTACTGGATATCTGACAATTCGGTAAGCAGTAACAGACTATAGCTCTTAGGTGGGTCTGATGCTGGTAAAATTGTTAAACGAATTGTTAACCCGGACGTTTGGCAGAGGCTCAAGCTGGCAGGTGTTTCTTCTTGGCAGTTTGGAATGAGCTGGTTGGTTAATTCCGGGAGCCAGGCGTGTCGCCAGGTTGCGAAAATTTCCAGACGGCGGAGGTCATGGAAAAGAGTCGGATACTGCTAGTGGAAGGCGATAACATCCAGGCGCTGGATTTGCGCCTCGGGCTGGAAAAAATCGGTTTCGAAGTAGCCGGCGTCACCGCCAACGCAGATGATTCTGTCAGCCTGGCGCAGCAAGAACAGCCCGACCTGGTGTTGATGGATTTCAAACTGGGGGATGGCATGGATGGCATCCAGGCCGCCGCGGCAATCCGCTCAAGGCTGGATGTCGCTGTGATTTTTGTGTGCGATTCTTCCGATATGGAAACACGGGGGCGCATTCAACAGGCGGGGGCTTATGGCATCTTACTAAAACCCTTTGATGAGCGCGAGCTGGTTGGATCGGTGGAGATTGCGCTGCAGACGCAGCGCATGCAGCGCGCTCTGGCGCAAAGGGAAGCCTTCTATCGCGCTCTGATCGAGAACTCCAGCGATATCGTCGTTATTGTGAACCAGGATGCGGTTGTGCAGTATGCCAGCCCGTCTTGCCAGCGCCTGCTGGGCTATGATCCGGCCCGGCTGGTGGGCGAATTTTTGGGCGACTACCTGCACCCGGATGATCAGGCTGAAATGGTGCAGGAATTATCCCGCCTGCTGGGCGGCGCACAGGAAATGGTCTCGGGATTGTTCCGGGTGCGGCACGCCGATGGCTCCTGGCGCTTTTTCGAGAGCCATTCCCACTCGCACCTGGACGACCCGGCGATTGCCGGGATGGTGGTGAGCGCCCGGGATGTTACCGACCGCCTGCAGGCCGAGGCTGCCCTGCGCGAAAGCCAGGAGCGCTACAGCCTGGCGGTGGAGGGCGCCAACGATGGGCTGTGGGATTGGGATTTGCGCACCAACCACATCTACTTCTCAACGCGCTGGAAGGCCATCCTGGGTTATGCGGAGGCCGAAGTCGGCTCGCGGCCTGAAGACTGGTTCCAGCTGGTGCATCCCGAGGATATCGGCCCGCTGCGCATGCAGCTGGCCCGCCACCTGGCAGGGGAGGGCGCCCACCTGGAAATGGAACACCGCATGCTGCGCAAGGACGGCGGCCTGGCCTGGGTGTTGTGCCGCGGACTGGCCGTGCGGGATGCGAGTGGGGTGGCAACGCGCATGGCCGGTTCGTTGAGCGATATTTCCCCCCGAAAACAGGTCGAAGCCCAGCTGGTTCACGATGCCTTGCACGATGCCCTGACCGGGCTGCCCAACCGCACGCTGCTCATCGACCGCCTGGGCCGGGCCATTTCGCACGCCAGCCGGCGCAGCAGCTACCTGTTTGCGGTTTGCTTCATCGATCTCAATTCCTTCAAGCTGGTTAATGACAGCTTTGGGCACGGGATTGGCGATAAGCTGCTGGTCAGCGTCGGGAACATGCTCAGCAGCAAAGTGCGCAGCGCCGACACCGTGGCGCGCCTGGGCGGCGACGAATTTGTGCTCTTGCTGGATGATCTGCAAAACTCAACCGAGGTGCTCCTGGTAGCCGAGCGCATTCTGGAGGGGTTGAGCCAGCCGGTAATCATCAATGGCTACAATATAACCACCAGCGGCAGCATCGGCATCGTGATGGGCGGGACGCGTTACACCAGCCCCGAAGACCTGCTGCGCGACGCCGATATCGCCATGTACCGCGCCAAGGCGCTGGGTAAAGCGCGCTACGTGATTTTCAGCCCGAACATGCGCACGCAGGTGCTCACCCGGCTGGAGACCGAACGCGATCTGCGCCGGGCGATGGAGCACGAAGAGTTTTTGCTGCATTACCAGCCCATCCTTTCCCTGCCGGAAGAGCGCGTCACCGGCTTCGAAGCCCTGATCCGCTGGCAGCACCCGACGCGCGGGCTGTTGCAGCCGGTAGATTTTCTCTCCGTTGCCGAGGAGGCCGGTTTGATCGTTACAATTGGACGCTGGGTGGTGCGCCAGGCCTGCTGGCAGATTCGCCGCTGGCAGGAAAGTTCCCCCTCGGAGCCTCCATTGAGCATCAGCGTCAACCTGTCTGTCCGCCAGTTCGAGACGGACGCACTCGTGAGCGAGATCGAGGACATCATGCAGGAAATAAAGCTGCCGCCATTCAGCCTGAGGCTGGAAATCACCAAATCGGCTTTGCTGGAGCAGCCGGAATTTGCGCTGGGGGTTCTCACCCGCCTGCGTGAGAAGGGCGTGCAGATCCATGTGGATAATTTTGGCTCGGGTTATTCGGCGCTCAGCTACCTGCAGAGCCTGCCGGTCAGCTCGATCAAGATTGACCGCACCTTTATCCAGCGTCTCGGAACGGGACAAAACGAGATCATTCCCTCCATCCTGGCGCTGGCGCGGGATATGGGTATCAATGCCATCGCCGAAGGCGTGGAAACCGCCGACCAGCTCAACCGGCTCAAAGCCATGCACTGCCCGTATGTGCAGGGCTTTTTCCTGTCTGTGCCGATGGATGCGGAGCGCATCGGGGAGGCGCTGCAGGCCGCAGGGGGCAAACTGCCCGCCGGTTGATCCGGCGTGGCGCATCGTCCGGAGGTCTCATGGAAGCCATCTACCACATCAACCTGCCCATCCCACCCGGCGATATCGATGACAGCAACCGGCTCAAGGTCAACGCGCTGTTCATGGTGAAACGGGAACCCCTGGGTGTCTGTGGGGCAATCATCCCCTGGAACATGCCGGTTATCCTCATGGGGTGGAAGATCGGTCCGGCACTGCTCGCCGGGAACACCATGGTTTTCAAACCGGCATCCTCCGCTCCCCTGACCAATCTTGCCATCGCTTCCCTGGCAGAACAGGCCGGACTCCCCCCCGGGGTCCTGAATACCATTACCGGGAGAGGTGAGGTGGTGGGAGAAGGTATGGTCAGGCACAGAGGAATCAGCAAGATCTCATTCACCGGTGATCTCGAGAACGGGGGGCCGGGTACACGGACTGGCGGGATCCCACCTCAAGGAGATTCACCTTGAACTCGGTAGTTCTGATCCCATGATTGTCTGGAAGGATGCCGATATTGGAAAGGCTGTGGACGGTGCCGTCCGGGGAAGGTTCTACAATGCCGGGCAGACCTGCACCGCGGTAAAACGGCTCTACCTCCACGAGCAGATCGCGCAGGACTTCACCTCCCGTCTCCTGCACAAGGTGGAAGCACTCAGGGTCGGTAATGGAAGCAGTGATCAGGTGGATATGGGACCGCTCGCAGGCAAAATCCAGACTGGAACGGATTGCCGCTACCGTCCAAAATGTCATCGGGAGAGGCCGGGGCACTCTCCTTACAGGAGGAACGCGTCTTTTAGGACCGGGATATGAGAAGGGATTCTTCTATTCGCCGACCCTGGTTACCGACCCCACGCCCGACTGCCAGCTCCTGCACACCGAGGTCTTTGGTCCTGTCCTGCCGATAGTGCAGGTTCCTGACCTGGAAACCGCAATCACCATGGCAAACTCCACCCGGTACGGTCTCGGAGCCTCGGTCTGGACGAGAGACCTTTCCATCGTCAGGGAAGTATTTTCCAGGGTTCAGGCAGGAATCATCTGGGTAAACCGGCACCTCACGGTCCTTCCAGAGATTCCATTCGGCGGAGTCAAAGAGAGCGGCCTTGGACGGGAGAACGGGCTCCAGGCCTGGCAGAGTTATACCAGGACAAAATCCCTCTTCCTGACCTGGTAATTCTCCCTTCACCCATTCGCTTCATCCCCTGGCATACGGAGATACCGGGAAATTCGCATCGCGTGGTCTGCGGGTAGCAGAGGTAATCGATATATGGCTGTTTTCCTGATCCCCTCGTTCCTCCCCGGCCCCGCTACACTTATTGCCGGGAACATCTTTCAATGGAAAACCGGTGATCTGGTCAGGGATTTTCGGACCCCTGCTCAGGGATTTTCACATCCGGTAAGAGGACGATATCCCGGTTATCCTGCCAGCTGAATCGTCCCGGAAGACGTGATGGGGGAATGAAAAATGATCGGGAATAACTATCCCCCCTGTTTTTTCAGATATTTTCTGCTCCCGATACCGGAAATGATACTGATGACCGGAACAATGATTGCTGCAAAGATGAGAAAGAGGAGGACTTCGTGAGCAGGGAACGCCAGAACCAGTCCGAATACTCCCGCAGCAATTATTCCGAGAACGGGAGGATCGTACCAAGGAACCGTGTGAGACCGGACTCGTCCTGTATCCTGCCTTCCCGGAATCCGGCAATAAAATCCACCCTGCCCCGGAACCGGATAAGGTATCCCAGGACAAGGAAAAGGATCATGAAGAATTCAAGAAGGATAAGATCAGCGCCGATGCCATGAAATTGTGAACTCCTGGTTTTCTCTTCTTCATCCTTTTTATCGGCTGTTTTCGCTCTTTCCAACCGTTTATTCATGCCTGAGCACCTCGATCGGATTTAGGTTTGATGCTTTCCAGGCCGATAAGCCCCGAAACAAGGCTGTCCCGACACGAAAGCTACGCCGTAGACGATGTAGATGAGGCTTGACGGCACAAAGAGATACTCTGTGGTCTGGAGCATTACCAGGCTCACGGCATATCCTCCAATGAGAGAGAGCACTCCGCCGATTCCACTGCCGATGATACCGAGGATAAGCGCTTCATACAGAAACATCCTCCTGACTTCCCCCCGCTGGGTGCCGATACTCCGCAACACCCCTATCTCCTTAATCCGCTCGGTCACCGACATGAGCATGATATTGAGAATGCTGACCCCGGCAACAATCAGTGATATTCCTCCTATTACCGTGGTAAAGGTTGATATCTGATTGAATGCGGTGAGTATGGTCTCAAGGATGGCCTTCGTATCGATGACATCAACGACAGTCTCCCTCCGGTTGAGTTGCCGGTCGATTTCATTTTTCACCTCCTCAATCTGGTTTAAATCCTTGACTTTGACGATGACCAGGTCATACCCGGCCTTACTGTAGGCATTCTCAAACCAGCGGTCCTCCACTACGATACCAAAATCCGGGTTGATATCAAATCCCATCCCCCGTTCCTTGAGGATCCCGACAACCCGGAGTGATCCTTTATCCCCTACACTGATTCGCGACCCTACCCTGATGTCGTTCTGTTCAGCAAACTGTGCCCCGACCATGGCCGCAGATGAACCCCTGAGGTAGGTTCCTTCCTCAATCTCAAGGAGGATGGGGATGTCATCAGGTTTCAGACCATATACCACCCCAACGACATCCTCAGACCCGATTTTCATCCGGGAACTACCCGAATAGACGGGAATGGTGATGTGCGGTGCGACGGCACGCCGGATCTGTTCCAGGTCCCGCTCTGAAATGAGGTCCGGGGCGCTTCCGCCGCCAAAGCCCATACCCCCGGCATGGGGAGATACGATGATGCTGTCACCAACCGATGAGAGCGAATCAGAAATGGCCAGCACCAGGCCGTTTCCAAGGATACCCATCGAGACAATGGTCACGACGCCGATGATAATCCCCAGCACCGCAAGGAGCGAGCGGAGCCAGTGAAGCCTGATATTCCGCCGTGCAAAATCAAAGAACATGCCTGATTTCATGCATGCTCTCCCCTGATTGCTGTCATGGCCATCTCTGCTCCTTCAGGTGATTTTTCCATCAACGATCCTGATTATACGTTGTGCATATTTCGCGATTGCCGGATCATGGGTGACCATGATAATGGTCTTCCCCCGGTTCTGGTTGAGATCCTGCAGCAGGTTCATGATTGCTGTACCGGTCTTTGTATCGAGGTTTCCGGTCGGTTCATCAGCCAGCAGGATTTCCGGGTCATTTACCAGTGCCCGTGCAATGGCCACCCGTTGCTGCTGGCCTCCTGAAAGCTCACTCGGTTTGTGACTGTAGAGCGTTGCATCAAGGTCCATGGCGAGAAGCACATCGAGGCACCGGTCCCGGCATTCCCGATTGCCTGTCTTCAGGATGAGCGGGTACTGCACGTTTTCAAGCGCGGTCAGGAGAGGGAGAAGATTGAACTGCTGGAAGATAAAGCCGAGATGATCCCGCCTGAGCGTGGTAAGTTCCTCATCATTCATGCCTCTGATATTCCGGCCCTTGATACAGAGATCTCCGGAACTGGGGGTATCCAGGCATCCCATCAGGTTCAACAGCGTGGATTTGCCTGATCCCGAGGGTCCCATAATAGCGATGAAGTCGCCGGCTTCAACATCGAGGCTGACCCGGTCAAGGGCTACCACATCACCGGCAGGAAGGGGGTAGATCTTGGTGACCTCCCGGAACCTGATGGTTTTCTCCCCTTCACAAATCGAGTTTATCTCTTCTTCCATGAATACCAGATGGCTCCTCCAATGACCACTGCAGATATCGCGATAACGGTAATGATGGGGAGAGCAACACCGGGCTGTTTTTCCTTTGCTGTGGTTTTTGCAGGGATAGTGACCGGTGTTGTCCTGACAAAGGGATTCCCGTCCACGTCACGGTAGTTCACCACTATGTCGACAATGGAGGTATTCTCTGCTGTAAAGGTCGAGCTCGAAACTGGAGAAATCATCGGACTGGAGTGACCCGACAACGTATTCACGGTATGGATTAACCGGTTGACCCCCTCCCCCGGTCGTAATCACGACCGAATTGGCCACTTCCAGACCGGCATTGAACACATCCCCGGTCAGGGTATAGTGGCCTTCTTTGTATTCAACTACAATATTGGAGAGGATAGGTTCTGCCCGTATCTTTGAGTCTCCGAATTGTACCGGCACTACAATCATTGTTGAGTGGGAATTGACACCGTTTCTGTAGTCAACCACGATATCAAGCTTGGTGGGTTCCTGCGGGGTGATATTGAATGATACCTTTCGTGCCTGGTCAGGGTTGAGGACACCGACAAATAGACTCGATGGGATGGGATCAAGGTCTTTTCCCAGGAAATGAACGATCGTTCCGGTCACCGGGTTATCCCGCGGATTTCCGATCAAAATATCGATCTGTTCCTTCCGTCCCGGTCCGAAGGTGTCCGGTTTATTGAGAATAGAAACTTCAAGAGGGTTATTATCAACCCGGAGCTGAACGGGATAGCGGAGATAGCCTGCATCCCTGAAATCAAGGGAGAATATCGGGTAGTAGATACCCGGGGGGACATCGGCTTTCACCGTGAAGCTGAACTGCATTTTATTTCCCGCCCCGACCGTTGTGGTCGTGTCATAGGAGCTGGAAATGACGAGGATATCCTCATCATACATCGTAGCTCGCCGTATGGCAACACTCTCGGGACCGTTGTTGGTAATTTCGATGGTGATAATCCCCGTATCATCTTCGAAAAAAACTGCAGGATCCAAGGTAACCCTGGTGACCGTAATCTGCGAAGCGGCTGCAGTATCAGGCTCAATTGCCATGCCCGGAAAGGAGACGAGAAGCAGCGCGATCCCTATGATACCGATAATCGGGGTCAGCCTTCGTCTCATTTATAGTCCTCCAAGGGCTGCAATACCCGCAAATGTCATGTAGATTACATAGGTGATGTAGATGACAACCGGGACGAGAACGGTGATAGCCGCATGCTTCAGGGTGACGGAACGGGCATGCTTCATTCCGAATATCCAGAGGTTGGCGCTCCAGATAAGAAAAATCACCGAGATAATGGATGAGATCTGGGTAAATTCCCTGAATGCCGGATCTGACAGGACCTGGCCCATCACTTCCTGGAGAGCTGCCGGATCTGATATGCCGGCCAGAACAGGCACCTCAATCATGGGAATGTAGTACAATGAAATGAGGGCAGAGATTACGGAGCCGATAATAACCGGGAGGAGGCCGTATCCGGTAAATTCCAGCGTCCATCTGAACGTGCCACTACCTGAAAAAGCCATCGAGATAAGGAAAAAACGCCCTGAGAATAACAGCCACCAGACGATAATGAACATGAAAAATGCCGATACCGCACCAAATATTCCCATGAATGCGGTCATTGTCCCCCATTTCAGGAACCTGTGCGAACATATCCGCGTAAATGCCTGATATGATATAAGCCCCTGCTGCTGCAATGATTGCCCCATAACCACGATTATTCCAGGAGAGTTAAGATTCTCGGGTACTTTCATCCGATTGCCAAAGAATACATCCGGACGGAGGAGGAGTTCCGGTATCATCCCTTTCATGTGAATCAGCGCTAGGTTTGTAAGTGATAGTCTATCAACATTCTGCATCTGGTGCCCAGGTAAAATAAGGGAATACCTGAATTTTTTTCTGTTTTTGCTGCTATGCGGCAGGTTTTCTTCAGAAGAATTCCTTTCTCCAG